>NZ_JBXCJB010000014.1:0-526 GCF_056786475.1 Williamsia sp. Y844 | reverse complement strand
GGACGAAGTCGTAACAAGGTAGCCGTACCGGAAGGTGCGGCTGGATCACCTCCTTTCTAAGGAGCAACATAAACTCATTCTTCGTGCTGCTTTGTACCAGCGCCGGCATCACTCCTTTGCGGGAGATGATGGTGTGAATGAGTGGCCCCATTACGTCAGCAAATGTTTGGCGGTGGGAGCTCATGGGTGAAACACTAACAATGCCAACGTCTTTCGTTAAAGAAAGACTGCCGGCGTTTATGTGGGTGACCATATAAAGCATCGATACACTATTGGGTCCTGAGGGAACACACCTCTGTGCGAGCAGAGATGAGTTTTTTCTAGGGTTAGACATGGATGCCGATTGCGGTCCGCCTGTTATCAAGCGAGTGTGAAGACATTTGTTTGGGGTGTTGGATGTGGTTGGTGTGTGTTGTTTGAGAATTGCACAGTGGATGCGAGCATCTTTATTTTTGTTTTGATAAATGTTTGTAAGTGTTTAAGAGCGTACGGTGGATGCCTTGGCACCAGGAGCCGATGAAGGACG
>NZ_JBXCJB010000013.1:0-558 GCF_056786475.1 Williamsia sp. Y844 | reverse complement strand
TCCTTCATCGGCTCCTGGTGCCAAGGCATCCACCGTACGCTCTTAAACACTTACAAACATTTATCAAAACAAAAATAAAGATGCTCGCATCCACTGTGCAATTCTCAAACAACACACACCAACTGACCCCAACACCCCAAACAAATGTCTTCACACTCGCTTGATAACAGGCGGAAAATCAGCCGATATCTTGTCTAACCCTAGAAAGAACACGTGTGTTCTCTCAGGACCCAATAGTGTGTCAATGCCCTGCCCTCTCACGAGGAACAGGCGCCGAAACGGTTTCGTAAATGAAACCGACTGGCATTGTTAGCGTTTCACCCATGAGCTCCCACCGCCAAACATTTGCTGACGTAATGGGGCCACTCATTCACACCACCAACTCCCGCAAAGGAGTGATGCCGGCGCTGGTACAAAGCAGCACGAAGAATGAGTTTATGTTGCTCCTTAGAAAGGAGGTGATCCAGCCGCACCTTCCGGTACGGCTACCTTGTTACGACTTCGTCCCAATCGCCAATCCCACCTTCGACGGCTCCCTCCCACAAGGGGTTGGGCCAC
>NZ_JBXCJB010000012.1:0-570 GCF_056786475.1 Williamsia sp. Y844 | reverse complement strand
GTGGCCCAACCCCTTGTGGGAGGGAGCCGTCGAAGGTGGGATTGGCGATTGGGACGAAGTCGTAACAAGGTAGCCGTACCGGAAGGTGCGGCTGGATCACCTCCTTTCTAAGGAGCAACATAAACCATGCTCGATGTGCTGCTTTGTACCAGCGCCTCACCTCTTTACCGGGGTGTGTGAGTGTGGTGGCCCCGTTTCACTGGCGAATGTTCAGTGGTGGGAGCTCATGGGTGAAACACTAACAATGCCAGAGTCTTTCGTTAAAGAAGGGCTGCCGGCGTTTACACAGGTGACTGTGTGAAGCATCGATACACTATTGGGTCCTGAGGGAACACACCTCCGCGTGAGTGGAGATGAGTTTTTTCTAGGGTTAGACATGGATGCCGATTGCGGTCCGCCTGTTATCAACACGCGCTGAAGAGTGTGGGTTGGGGTGTTGGATGCAGTTGGTGTGTGTTGTTTGAGAATTGCACAGTGGATGCGAGCATCTTTATTTTTGTTTTGATAAATGTTTGTAAGTGTTTAAGAGCGTACGGTGGATGCCTTGGCACCAGGAGCCGATGAAGGACG
>NZ_JBXCJB010000011.1:0-622 GCF_056786475.1 Williamsia sp. Y844 | reverse complement strand
AGCGTCATCTCTTCGGCGGTGGAGAGTGCGTCCATGACGGCCATACCGTGGTCGGTGTTGTTGGCCCACACCCCACGATTGTTTTTAGCATCCTCCCGGTTCTTACGAACCAGATCTGGGTCACGACGAAAGATGATGGCATCAACCATGTCTCGCATCCGATTCTTCGACCACGACCCCCGCCGACGCAGCGCTTCGGCGATGCCGCGATCGATATCGGCCATGTGGGCTGAGCCTTCGATCAGCTCGGTGCGGGCGATGATATCGGGGATGTGGTGCGCGGCGATACGTCCGGCCTTCAACAGCGCATTGACGGCAGGCAGGCGGTCGCGCAGCGCCACCCCGCGGTTGATCTGCAACTCGGCAGTTCGTTGGGTCAGGCCCTGTGCTGCAGACAATCTCGCCGCACACTGTGCGAGCGGATCAAGCGCCCGCATCTCCGCTTCGGTCCCAGCGGTCGGCTCCACTAACTGTCGGTGCAGCATCGCGACAGCGGCGTACCGCTCCCATTCCATCCGTGACTGCTGGGCCATCGCCAGCTCGGTGTTACGCAGCAACTCATTGGTGCGCAGCAGATAGGCGGGGCCGATTTCATCGTCCCCACCTGCATCTTCGATCTCCC
>NZ_JBXCJB010000010.1:0-821 GCF_056786475.1 Williamsia sp. Y844 | reverse complement strand
GTTGGTGTGTGTTGTTTGAGAATTGCACAGTGGATGCGAGCATCTTTATTTTTGTTTTGATAAATGTTTGTAAGTGTTTAAGAGCGTACGGTGGATGCCTTGGCACCAGGAGCCGATGAAGGACGTAGGAGGCTGCGATAAGCCTCGGGGAGCTGTCAACCGAGCTGTGATCCGAGGGTGTCCGAATGGGGAAACCCAGCACGAGTGATGTCGTGTTACCCGCACCTGAATATATAGGGTGTGTGGAGGGAACGTGGGGAAGTGAAACATCTCAGTACCCACAGGAAGAGAAAACAACATGTGATTCCGTGAGTAGTGGCGAGCGAAAGCGGATGAGGCTAAACCATGCAGATGTGATACCCGGCAGGGGTTGTCTGTGTGGGGTTGTGGGATCTATTTTGTCGATTCTGCCGGATCGGCCGACAGTAAAAAATTGTTGTGTTAGTCGAAGTGGTCTGGAACGGCCTGCCGTTGAGGGTGAGAGTCCCGTAGACGAAAACATGACAACTGTTGTAGTAGACACCCAAGTAGCAGCGGGCCCGTGAAATCTGCTGTGAATCTGTCGGGACCACCCGATAAGCCTGAATACTCCCTGGTGACCGATAGCGGACTAGTACCGTGAGGGAAAGGTGAAAAGTACCCCGGGAGGGGAGTGAAATAGTACCTGAAACCGTGCGCTTACAATCCGTCAAAGCCGATGCGTCGTTTAGTCGACGGTGGGTGATGGCGTGCCTTTTGAAGAATGAGCCTGCGAGTTAGTGCTCGGTGGCGAGGTTAACCCGTGAGGGGCAGCCGTAGCGAAAGCGAGTCCGAATAGGGCG
>NZ_JBXCJB010000009.1:0-987 GCF_056786475.1 Williamsia sp. Y844 | reverse complement strand
TGTGTTCCGGATTTGCCTAGAACACGCCCTACAGGCTTACACCAGTACAACCACTGACTGGCCCCACTACCTTCCTGCGTCACCCCATCGCTTGACTACTACCAACCAAGGTCCTGCGCATAGGATTCCAGGCCACCCGAAGGCGGTAAGGAACATTCTGGGCAGTTAGTACAGCTGATTCATCACGGGCGCGACTACACGGGTACGGGAATATCAACCCGTTGTCCATCGACTACGCCTGTCGGCCTCGCCTTAGGTCCCGACTCACCCTGGGCGGATTAGCCTGGCCCAGGAACCCTTGGTCATTCGGCGGCGAAGTTTCTCACTTCGCTTTCGCTACTCATGCCTGCATTCTCACTCCCACACCCTCCACACCTGGATCACTCCGATGCTTCCATGGATGCAGGACGCTCCCCTACCCACCCACACCACTGCTCAAGTCCCCGCAGGAACAAGAGAATGTATTGTGTGAGTGCCGCGGCTTCGGCGGTGTACTTGAGCCCCGCTACATTGTCGGCGCAGGATCACTTGACCAGTGAGCTATTACGCACTCTTTCAAGGGTGGCTGCTTCTAAGCCAACCTCCTGGTTGTCTTCGCGACCCCACATCCTTTTCCACTTAGTACACGCTTAGGGGCCTTAGCCGGCGATCTGGGCTGTTTCCCTCTCGACTACGAACCTTATCGCCCGCAGTCTCACTGCCGCACTCTGACTCACTGGCATTCGGAGTTTGGCTGACGTCAGTAACCTTGTAGGGCCCATCGGCCATCCAGTAGCTCTACCTCCAGTGAGGAACATGCGACGCTGCACCTAAATGCATTTCGGGGAGAACCAGCTATCACGGAGTTTGATTGGCCTTTCACCCCTACCCACAGCTCATCCCCTCCATTTTCAACTGAAGTGGGTTCGGTCCTCCACGACGTCTTACCGTCGCTTCAACCTGGCCATGGGTAGATCACTCCGCTTCGGGTCTAGACCCGGCGACTCA
>NZ_JBXCJB010000008.1:0-1179 GCF_056786475.1 Williamsia sp. Y844 | reverse complement strand
AGTCATGTTTTGGTTGTAAGTCCTCGGCCGATTAGTACCAGTCACCTACACCCGTTACCGGGCTTCCAGTTCTGGCCTATCTACCCCATGGTCTGTAGGGGGCCTTAACCACGCAAAGGTGGTGAGAAACCTCATCTTGGAACAGGCTTCCCGCTTAGATGCTTTCAGCGGTTATCCCTTCCGAACGTAGCTAACCAGCAGTGCCCTTGGTAGGACAACTGGCACACCAGAGGTTCGTCCGTCCCGGTCCTCTCGTACTAGGGACAGGTTTCCTCAAGTTTCTTACGCGCGCGGCGGATAGAGACCGAACTGTCTCACGACGTTCTAAACCCAGCTCGCGTGCCGCTTTAATGGGCGAACAGCCCAACCCTTGGGACCTACTCCAGCCCCAGGATGCGACGAGCCGACATCGAGGTGCCAAACCATCCCGTCGATATGGACTCTTGGGGAAGATCAGCCTGTTATCCCCGGGGTACCTTTTATCCGTTGAGCGACACCGCTTCCACTTGCCGGTGCCGGATCACTAGTCCCGACTTTCGTCCCTGCTCGACATGTACGTCTCACAGTCAAGCTCCCTTGTGCACTTACACTCAACACCTGATTGCCAACCAGGCTGAGGGAACCTTTGGGCGCCTCCGTTACATTTTAGGAGGCAACCGCCCCAGTTAAACTACCCACCAGGCACTGTCCCTGAACCAGATCATGGTCCGAAGTTAGATGTCCAATACGATCAGAGTGGTATTTCAACAACGACTCCACACACACTGGCGTGCATGTATCACAGTCTCCCACCTATCCTACACAAACCGAACCGAACAACAATACCAAGCTATAGTGAAGGTCCCGGGGTCTTTTCGTCCTGCCGCGCGTAACGAGCATCTTTACTCGTAATGCAATTTCGCCGAGTCTGTGGTTGAGACAGCAGAGAAGTCGTTACGCCATTCGTGCAGGTCGGAACTTACCCGACAAGGAATTTCGCTACCTTAGGATGGTTATAGTTACCACCGCCGTTTACTGGGGCTTAAATTCTCAGCTTCACCACCGAAGTGATTAACCGGTCCTCTTAACCTTCCAGCACCGGGCAGGCGTCAGTCCGTATACATCGTCTTACGACTTCGCACGGACCTGTGTTTTTAGTAAACAGTCGCTTCTCTCTGGTCTCTGCGACCACACCCAGCT
>NZ_JBXCJB010000006.1:0-230450 GCF_056786475.1 Williamsia sp. Y844 | reverse complement strand
ACTCGAACATACATTCGAGTCTAGATCAGGTGTCCGACAATTCTCTCGCAGTTCACTACATACACGTTTGGGCGGAGCCTTCGGCGGGTAACCGCAGCCCATGACACGACGGCTCGGCGTTGCCATCGGCACCGTTGTGGTCGCATGTGCCACATCGATAATGCCTCTCGGTGCGAGCCCGGCGTCCGCGGCACCGACCGTTGCGTGCGGACAACCGTTGTCGGACAACGATATCCGTCGGATCACAGAGCTCTCCGACACCTCGGATCAGCGCGCGGCGACTCCCCTGGCCCAGTTGGACAGCGCGATTGCCGACCTCGAGTCGATCACCGAGATCTTGGTCGAACGCGGCGACCGTCGTGGACTGTTCGCGGTGGGCCTCGACAGCGTGGAGCGTGATGCCGTCGCGCCGCTACAGCACACCGAGAACGCCTTCGAACATCCGCAGTGGGCACCGGTGATCAGTCTGGCATTGCTCAACCGCTTCCTCGACGCCCTGCACGCGGAGTTCACCGGCACAGCAGTGCCGCCGCAGTGGGAACGCTACTTCGACCTCGCTCGTGACTGTGTTGCTTCCCCGGCCCGGACCGCGATGGTCGGCTACAACGCTCACCTGACGGTGGATCTCGCCTATGCGGTTGCCGACGCGAGATCGACACCGGCACAGGCCCGCGACTACTTCACGATCGTCGACACCATCGCGATCCACGGCGATTCGATCGTCAACGAAACCATTGCGGCCTACGGGCCGGCCGCAGACCTCGGTCCCCTCTTCCGCTTCTATTTCGTCGGCGAGGGGCTCGACCGTCTTGTCGGGGCAGGCGTGGCAACCGGAGCGATGCTGCGCGCTGCCGACGTCGGCTACAACGTGTTGACGTTCACCAACGGGCTGAGTCTGCAGAATCCGGCAACAGCCCTCGAAGCTCGCAACAACATCACAGCGCTGTGGTACACCGCCGACGAAGCCTTCACCGCGCTGACAGAGTTGGATCTGCTCTGAGATCAGCAGTTTCACAGCCCGCCATCGCGGGTACCTGTGGACATGCCCAGCACACACGACGACGAAGCGTTCGCAACCTCGACACCCGAACCTGACGATCCGCGCAAACCCGAGTCGCCGACAGACCTGACGAAGCCGTCAATCTTCTATGTCATGCGCAAGGTGATTCGCGAGTTCTCAAAGGACCAATGCACGGACCTCGCCGCTGCACTCACCTACTACGCCGTGCTCTCACTGTTCCCCGCACTCCTCGCCCTCGTCTCACTGCTGGGCATTTTCGGACAGGGCGAGAAGACAGTCGACTCCGTCTTGCAGATGGTCGATGACCTCGGGCCTTCATCGGCAGTGGACACGTTGCGAGGTCCGGTCGAGCAATTGGTCGATGCACCGTCTGCCGGGTTCGCTCTGGTCATCGGTCTGGTCGGTGCACTGTGGTCGGCATCGGGGTACGTCGGCGCCTTCGGCCGGGCGATGAACCGGATGTACGAGGTCGAAGAAGGCCGACCGATCTGGAAGCTGCGACCGTTGATGTTGCTGGTGACGCTTGGCGCGTTGCTGATGGCCGCAGCCGTCGGGCTGATGCTCGCAGTCAGCGGTCCCGTCGCCTCGTCGATCGGCGACACCATCGGACTCGGGGACACCGCACTGACGATCTGGAACATCGCCCGCTGGCCCGTTGTCCTGCTGTTCGTGGTGCTGACCGTGGCGATCCTCTATTACGCCACCCCGAATGTGAAACAGCCGAAGTTCCGGTGGATCAGCGTGGGCGCCGTCATCGCCATCCTCACCTGGATCGTCGCGTCGGTGCTCTTCGCCCTCTATGTTTCGAACTTCGGCAGCTACAACAAGACCTACGGCGCACTCGCCGGCGTGATCGTCTTCCTACTGTGGCTGTGGATCACCAATCTGGCGCTGCTGTTCGGGGCCGAATTCGATGCGGAACTCGAGCGCGGCAGACAACTACAGGCAGGCCTGGCGGCCGAAGAGTCAATACAGCTTCCGCCTCGCGACACCACAGCGTCCGACAAGAACGCCGAAACCGACGCGAAGTTCGTCGAGCGCGGCAGGCACTTGCGGGCCACCCACGGTGACGACGAAAGCACGAACCGCTGAGACCGAATCTGTCCTGTAAACAAGCCCTTCGAGGCCGGAGGTAGACCAGATGCACGCTTGGCGAGTGAGAACTCCAGGACCTGTGGAAGATACGCCGATCGAGTGGGTGGACGAACCTCGACCGACCCCGAACGCCGGTGAACTCCTACTCGCGGTCGAGGCGTGTGGGGTCTGCCGAACCGATCTCCATGTCACCGAAGGCGATCTCCCCGTGCACCGCCGCGGCATTGTTCCCGGTCACGAGATCGTCGGTCGCGTGGTGGAGATTGCTCCCGGCACCACAACCGACTTTCGGGTCGGCGAGCTGGTCGGCGTCCCCTGGCTCCGGTACACCTGCGGAATCTGCAACTACTGCCGTCGGGGCTCTGAGAATCTTTGTCTGAGTTCGCTATACACCGGATGGGACCGCGACGGTGGTTATGCCGACTACGTGGTTGCACCTGCCGACTACGCCCTTGCCCTCCCGACGGGCTACAGCCCCACACAACTGGCGCCACTGCTGTGTGCCGGGATCATCGGCTTCCGGGCACTGAAACGAGCCGCACTGCCACCGGGAGGACGTCTGGGGCTGTACGGCTTCGGCGGCAGTGCCCACCTGGTGGCGCAGGTCGCGCTGCATCTGGGCGCGACCCTGCATGTGATGACACGCGGTCAGGAGGCACGAGACCTCGCTCTCGACCTCGGTGCCGCCTCCGTCCAGGGCGCCTATGACCCACCACCGGAACCCCTCGACGCCGCCATCGTGTTCGCCCCTGTCGGCGACATCGTGCCCACCGCACTCGAAGCGCTCGACCGCGGGGGAACATTGTCACTGGCCGGCATCCACATGAGCGACACACCTGCTCTCAACTATCAGCGACATCTCTTCCACGAGAAGAACATTCATAGCGTCGAAGCCAACACGCGGGCCGACGCACGCGAATTTCTCAATTTCGCCGACGAATACGAACTGCAGATCGAAACGACCGAATATCCACTGGCCGAGGCGCATACCGCGCTACGCGACCTCAAGGCCGGACGGTTCGCCGGCGCAGCCGTCCTGCGACCTTCACTTCAGCAACACTGATACCGGCCACCTTTGCACGAGACGGCACCGCATGTCACCGGGCCGTGGGCACGATCAGCACCGGGGTCTGCACGGTATGGAGCACCGCTTGGCTGGTGGAACCGACAAGCATCGTCGGCAGCCCGCCCCCACCACGGCTTCCCATCACGATCAACTGCGCCTGATCGGCTTCGCGCACCAGGTGACGTACCGGGCGGTCCCGGACCGTTTCTCGACGAATACGTACATCCGGGAACTGCTCCTGCCATCCGGCCAGGCTCTCGGCGAGCACCACGTCGTCGCCCGGGTCGGCGGGCAGCTTCGGATCAGCGAATCCACCCGAGTTGGCGTGAGCGGGATCAAAATCGATCAGGGCATGAACCGCAACCAATTCGACGCCACGGATCGAGGCCTCGGTCAGTGCGTGGGCCAACGCCGGTTCGCTGTGCTCGGTGCCGTCGAGCCCGACCACCACCGGCAACACGGACTGTCGCGCTGTGTGGTCGCCCGACTTCACCACGGCGATCGGGCACCGGGCATGCGTGACGATGTGCGTGCTGACCGATCCGATGAGCCCGCCGGTGAACTCACCGAGTCCTCGTGAGCCGACCACGAGCATCACCTGCTGCTCACCCAACTTCAGCATCACGTCTGCTGCTTCACCCACCTCGATCGCGGTGTTGACCTCGAGATCTCCGGTACCGGCAGCCTGCCGCGCCGCCTCGGCTGCCACTTCCAGGGTCTCTTCGGTCTTGCGCCGAAGACTTCTGGAACGGTCTGACCTCAGATTGATCGCATCGGCCAGGCTGGGCAATCGATCCCGCATCACCGTGACGATGGTCAGAGACGCTCCCCTGAGTGCAGCGTCAAGGGCGGCCCAGCGCACCGCCTCGAGAGAATGTTCCGATCCGTCAACACCAACGATGATTCGCTGAACCTGCGACATGGCAGCACCTTTCAGGCGAGCAAATGTGTGACTCGCACGTGTGTATCGTGTCTCGTCTTTCCAGTGTCTGTGGTCGAGGCCCTGATGCCAAGTGTCATTGGGCCTTCGCAGCGAGAATTCGTCGGGCCGATGCAGCGCGGAACATCGAAATCACCAGGGACTACGGTCGGATACAACGCGCGGACCGGGCTCGGGTACCGGCTGATTTTGTCGAAAGGTCAGGGGGTGTGATGTCGGATACGGTTATTCGCATCGGACCCGTGCTCGTGGTTGCGATAGCCCTGTTGGCCGTCACCGCCGTACTCGTGGCCTATGCGGGACGAACCCGACTGCCATGGGCCATTGCCCGGGCGTCACTTCGCGCAACGGTTCAACTGGGTGTGCTGGCACTCGTTCTGGGGCTGCTGATGCGCAATCTGTGGGCGTCGGCCGGATTCGTTCTCTTGATGGCGATCATCGCGGCGTGGACCGCCGCAGGCCGGGTCACCGGTCACCGGCCCACCCTTCGCGAGATCTGGCGGACTCTGCTTCCGGTGGCGGCGATGACGATCGTTGTGGTCGGCACACTGGTGCTCGTTGGCGTACTGCCTGCGTCGGGGTTGGCCGTGATTCCGAGCGCGGGCATCATGATCGGTGGCGCGATGAACACCACATCGTTGACCGGGCGCCGCGCGGCAGACGAGTTGAAGGCTCGTCACGGCGAAGTCGAAGCGGCACTGTCCCTGGGGTTCTCCACATATGACGCCCGGATGGAGATCTGCCGCACGGCAGCGGCGACCGCGCTCGTGCCGGCCATCGACCAGACCCGAACTGTTGGGCTGGTGACGATTCCGGGGGCGTTTGTCGGCATGGTGCTCGGCGGGGCGTCCCCGGCCGATGCCGCGGTCATGCAACTGTTCGTACTGATTTCGTTACTCGCGGTGTGCTCAACGGCCCTGGTTCTGACCACCGAACTCGTCGCTCTCGGCAAGCTCTTCGATATCAATTCGCGACTCCACTAGGCATTTTCACCGGGCATTCCACGAGTCCCACTGTGCACTTGGCGAGTTCGATCGGGTTGATGCCGGACGCGCTCGCGACCGATTCAAAATCATGCCCAGCAGATCGCGAAACGGGCCGGGCGTGCAACGATAGCTCGATGACGGATCGAGAAGTGTTGACATGGGACCTGTTCGGCCATGCGAGCCGCGAACTCGCCCAAACGATCGCCGACTCCGGTTACGTACCCGAAGTTGTCCTCGGGATCGCACGCGGCGGCCTGCTTCCGGCCGGGGCACTGGCCTACACCCTCGATTGCAAAGCGCTGTTCACGATGAACGTCGAGTTCTACACGGGCGTGGGCACCACGTTGGACAGTCCGGTGATCCTGCCGCCGATCCTCGATGCCACCGAACTCGACGGACTGAGCGTTCTCGTGGTCGACGACGTCGCCGACAGCGGAAGAACCCTTGAACTGGTCCACAGCTTCTGTCGCGACCACGCGTCCGAAGTCCGCACAGCGGTGCTGTACGAGAAGCCGGCATCGGTCATCCGCGCCGACTACACCTGGCGCTACACCGACAAGTGGATCAATTTTCCGTGGTCGACGATGCCACCCATCACGCCGAGGTAGCTCAGACCAACGCCGCCACCGCGTCGACGTCGAGTTCATCGATACCCCCGATGACCATCGCAGCCGGCTCGAGAGCATCGTCTGCGGGCGGGTATTCCGGGCGCGGGGCAGCGATCAGCACCAGCCCGGCCGCGGTTGCCGAGCGCATACCGTTCGACGAGTCCTCGATGGCGGCGCAGGCAGTGGGCTCGGCGCCGAGTGCGGCCACCGCATGCAGATAGACATCCGGGGCAGGTTTGCCCCGATCGAGTTCTTCCGTGGAGACCGTGACCGCAAAGAGATCGGTCCATCCCGCGGTCTGCAGGACCGCATCGATCAACCTGCGCGGCGACGAACTCGCCAGCCCCAGCCGCCACCGGCCGGCACATCGGCGGACCGCCTCATCGGCGCCCGGCAGCACCGGCAGGTGCTCTTCGTATCGCGCAACCATGTGGTCGATGACAATCTGCGCCACCTCGGCCGGAGGCTTGCCCACCCCGAGGTCGGCGCTGAGGTAGGCAGCCCATTCCGGGGTGCTCATCCCCATCAACGCCGTCTGCGCTTCCGGAAGCCACGTACCGCCGTATTCGGCGACCACCTCCCGCCGGACCTGTTCCCAGATCGGCTCGGAGTCGATCAGCACGCCGTCCATGTCAAACACCACTGCTTCGATCACCGGTCCATCATCTCCCACAAAGTCCAGTCGGCTCGAATCCGGCGATTCACGGTTACGAAAACGGAGGCGGCCCAAGGATTTCGATCCCGCCGTTCTCCTGCGCGGATACGCGGATACGGTCGAAATCGACGACCCCTCCTGCATGCCCGTCGTCGAGCGATTCGCTGGCCCCCAGATAGAACCCTTGGCAACAACCGGGGGTGTGGAAAAACAGCAGCCGCGCAACGTCGGAGGCAACCAGGAAAGCATGCGGGACCTCGCGCGGGGCGAACATGAATCCACCTGTGCTGAGCGAGTATTCGGCCCCGTCAAGATATACGCGGATCTCACCTTCGAGCACATACATCATCTCGTCGGCGGGATGTGTGTGCAGCGGGGTCGCCTTCCCCAGATCCATCAGATCTTCGAACAGGAGGAATTGCCCATTCGTCTCCTCGGCAGTCGCCTTCCAGGTATGGACACCACCGCCGTAGAACCACCGCTTGTCGCCATCGACTGCCGCCCGGACGATCGGAACGGATGAACTCGCTGTAGTCATCGCGGCACCTCATCTGCCTTCATGGAACACATGTCCCATGTAGGGACTACGGTACCATGAAGGCGTGTCGATCTCCTACGAATCCACCGGGCGCACAGCCCAGAAACAGCGCACCCGGGATGCCCTCGTCGGCGCAGCGAAAGCGCTCGTCGCCGCGGGCGAGACCCCGACCATCGACGAGGTCGCGGCCACCGCCGACATCTCCCGTACCACTGCGTATCGCTACTTCCCCAATCAACGCGCCCTACTGGCCGCGGCCCACCCCGAGACGGCCGCCGAGTCCCTACTCGGATCCGATCCACCCGCGGACGCCGCCGGACGCCTCGCCGAGGTCATCGAGACATTCACCCAGTTGATTGTCGACACCGAGGCCCAGCAGCGGACCATGCTGCGACTATCCCTCGAAGCGACGCAGGCCGAGCGTGACGCGTTGCCCCTGCGTCAGGGTCGCGCCATCGGCTGGATACAGGAGGCCCTCACACCGCTGCACGGAGAGATCAACGATGAACAGTTGCGGCGATTAGTACTGGCAATCCGGAGCGCAGTCGGGATCGAAGCGCTGGTGTGGCTCACCGACATCGCCGGCCTCTCCCGCCGCGACGCCGTCGCTCTTCAACGATGGTCGGCCCAAGCGATGCTGCAGGCCACTGCCACTGGGACACCACCCATTTGAACCACACCGCGGACCAAAAGAGATCTTGTCCGTCGGCACTGCTCAGCTGAGTGTGATGACGCCGGGCCCGGGTGGGTCGGCGTACAGGTCGACGATCGTCTGGGCATATTTGTTCGCAATCGGCTTGCGCCGCAACTTCATCGTCGGAGTGAGCTCGTCGCCACCGGGATCCCATGCCGTCGGCACCACCACAAACCGCTTGACCTGTTCAACCCGCGACAACTTCGCGTTTCCGGCCTTGACCGCCGCAGTGACCTCATCGACGATCGCCGGATGGGCGGCCAGATCCGCGATCTGGGCATTCGGAATCCCCAGCGATTTCGCCAGCAAAGCGGCCACGTCGGGATCGAGCACCACCAGCGCAGTGATGTAGGGCTTGTCATCGCCTACCGCAACCACCTGACTCACCAGTGAGGAGAAAGCCTTCACCGCATTCTCGATGGAGCTGGGCGACATGTTTTTTCCCGACTCGTTGATGATCAGTTCTTTCTTGCGATCAACGATGGTCAGATTTCCCTCGGCATCGATCGTGCCCACGTCGCCGGTCGCCAACCAACCATCGGCATCGATCGTGGCTGCAGTTTTTTCCGGATTGTTGCGGTAGCCCCGCATCACGATCGGAGCCCGCACGAGGACCTCACCGTCATCGGCGATCTTGAGTTCCACTCCCCCGACCGGCTTGCCAACCGACCCCACCTTGAGGTTGTCGACCGAGGTCTTCGTGGCAGCGCCGGTGGTCTCGCTCAGCCCCCAGACCTCGGTAACCGGAATGCCCAGTCCGACAAAGAATTCGATCACTTCAACCGGTATCGAGGCGGCTCCCGACATGGCAACCTTGAGTTCGTCCAGCCCCAGCGCAGCCCGCACCTTGGACAACACCAACCTGTCGGCAAGCTGATATTGCACGTCGAGCGCCTTGCCCCGCGGCTTGCCTGCAAGATCCGCTTTGGCTGCCCGGGCCGCCACATCCAGCGCCCAGGCCGCCAGCTTCGACTTGACCGGACTCGTCTCCTCGGCGATCTTGCCCTCGATCCCGGCCTTGATCTTCTGCCACACCCGCGGCACACCGAAGAAGACGGTCGGACGCACGTCCGGCAAAGCAGAGGCAAACTCCCGAGGGTCCACGACCGACGTTATCTGTACGCCGCGCAACAGATTTGACCCATGCGTCGACACCCTGTCCGCAATATGCGCCGCGGGCAGATACGAGATGATCCGATCATCGAAGCCCGCATCGACGTCGTCGGTCACCGACGCGGCGGCCGCGATCACGTTGCGGTGGGTGATCTCGACACCTTTGGGCGGACCGGTGGTACCCGAGGTGTAGATCAACGTGACCAGATCATCGGGTTCGGTTGCGCGCCAGGAAGCCTGGAAGTCGAACGCCTCATCGGGCTGCGCTTCCACCTCACGCAATTCGAGTGCCCCCTCGGCCGGGCCGTCGACGGTGATGATGTGGTCCAGTTTCACGCCGGATTGTTTGACCACCGGCAAAAAAGCTTGTTCGGTGATCACGATCCGGGTGGCGGAATCGGTGAACAGGTACGCGAGTTGTTCGGGAGCACTGGTGTTGTACACCGAGAACGGAACTGCCCCGAGATGCGTGATCGCGGTGTCGACCAGGTGGAACTCCGGCCGGTTGGCCAGCATCAGTCCGACGGTGTCACCGCGTTTGACTCCCAGCCGCGCCAGACCCAGCGCGATCGCTTCGACCCGCTCGGCATATTCGCGCCAGGTGATCTCCTGGATGCCTCCCGGGGTCCGCAGTGCCACCCGGTCGGGATGCATTTTGGCCGTTTCCTGAAAGGCTTCGACTGTGGTGCGGACAGCGACCCCCGACTCGTGATGGAAGACGGTGTCTGTGGTGTTCTCGTTCATCTGAACTCCTTGACGGTCCGGTCGACCGGACAGCTGACCCAGCACCGCATCCCCCGCGCTGCCGTATCGGACATGCCTTTACCGAAAACGTAGCCCTGCCGACTTGTCGATGCTGCCGGTTTCGGGTTACCCACGATTCGACAAGACAGAGTTACCCGTGGGTAACATAGCTTCCGTGGGTTCTGGATCTCGCCTCACACTGGCATGAGGCGACACCGTGATCCGCGTACCGCAAATTTCGTACCGTAGACCTGAAGGAGCACGTCATGTCCACTCCAGACGCCACGTCCGGACCGACACCTCTGACCATCGCAGCCGACCCGGCAGCGAGCCCCGCCGCGGACGGTTCGGTCACGTACCGGGTCGAGCAGACGACCTTCGGTCCTGTCGCTCACGTGCAACTCAACCGTCCCGACAAACACAACGGCCTCACCCTCACACTGCTCGCGGGGCTGACCAAGGCCGCCAAGATGGCCGCACAGGACAGAACACTGCGCGCGGTCATCATCAGCGGCGCGGGCAAGTCATTCAGTGCGGGCCTCGACTTCGCCAGCCTCGCCGGCAAGGAAAAGAGCATCTACCGCACGTTTGTTCCCAATATTCTGTTGGGGTCCAACGGTTTTCAGGATCCGGCATGGCAGTGGCGACGGGTCCCGGTACCGGTGATCGCGGTGGTGCACGGTCATTGCTACGGCGGCGGATTGCAGATCGCACTAGGTGCTGATTTCCGCTTTGCTTCCCCGGACGCCGACTTCTCGGTCCTCGAGGCCAAGTGGGGCCTGATCCCAGACATGTCGGCTTCGGCATCGTTGTCGCAGCTCACCGGCATCGACATCGCCAAACGCCTGACCATGACCGGTGAGATGCTCTCGGCGGCCGAGGCCAAGGAGATCGGGCTCGTCACCGGGGTGGCCGACGATCCGCACGCCGCCGCCATGGACCTGATCGAGAAGATCGCCGAGCGATCACCTGACTCGGTGTCGTCGACGAAGCGCCTGTTCGAGAAGACCTGGTCCCGCTCACCGCGCTTCTCGTTCCCTGTCGAGCAGGTGTTGCAGCTCCGCCTGCTGCGCGGTGTGAACCACGCGATCGCCCGCAAGGCCGGGATGAAGCGCCAGACCCCGGTGTTCAAGGACCGTCAGGTCTGAACTCGGGCCCGATTCACGGCTCGAAGATGATGCCGCGCTCGAGTCCGTCTTCGGTGGTCTCATACCGGAAGGTGTCGCCGACCTCCACCACGTAGCGGTCACGGCCTTCGGGGATACCCGGGACCGAGAACTCGAGCCGGCATGTGTCGGCCGACAACTGTGGTGCCGTCAGCGATGACTGCTCGAGAATGGTCAGGTCGGTATCGAGGATCCGGACCCGCGCGCCCGCTCTGATGTCTTCGAACTCGCCGGTGCCACCGCAGACATCGCCCGCCGATGCCTCGTACTGACCGGCGGTCAGCACCACCGCACCTTCGGCAGTGAAATCTCGTGGCAGCGAACCGATCACGACCGCGCCGATCCCGACAACTGCGAAGATCACACCCGCGACCGTGCTGATGACGATGACCGGTCGGCGGGTGCGCCGCTGCCAGTTGCGCGGCTCCAGATCATTCCCCGGGGCCGGCCAATACTGGGGCACCGCTTGCACAGGCTGCATGGACCCGAGTCTGCCTGATCGGTGTTTGCGGTGTCGATCAGTTGCGGGGCGGGAAGTACTTGATGAGCGCTTCCTGGACCACAGTGGTCGCCAGCACACCCTCCCTGGTGAAGAAGCGGCCCGTACCGAGCCCCCGGGATCCGGCAGCGACCGGGGACTCACTGGCGTACAGCAGCCAGTCGTCGAAGCGGAACTCACGATGGAACCACATCGAATGGTTCACGGTCGCGGCGAACAATCGATCGATACCCCACGACAATCCGTGGGTGGTGATGATCGAGTCCAGCACCGTGGTGTCGGAGGCGTAACACAGCGCCGCGATATGGAGTAGCGGATCGTCGGGCATGCGACCGTCGGTCTTCATCCACACCCGGTTGTGCACGAGGCGCTCGCCGGTTTCGCGGGCCTTCCAGCTCGGGTCGTTGGCGAAGCGGATGTCGATGGGATGCATCGCATTCACAAAGGTCGCGACCCGGTCTTCGTAACCCTTGAAATGTTCGCCGAGCGGCGGCAGATCCTCCGGGTACTCGACCTCGGGGATCTGCACCGAATGTTCGAGTCCGGCCTTGTTGTCCTGGAAGGCGACAAGCATCGAGAAGATCTCTTCACCCTCTTGCATCGCGGTCACCAGCCGGTTGGCAAACGGCTTGCCGTCGCGCAGGCGGGTCACGTGATATTCCAGCGGTTTGGTCACATCACCCCCGCGGATGAAATGCGCATGGATCGCGTGGACCGGCGTCGGCCGCGGCACACTTCTGCCTGCGGCAACCACACCCTGACTCAGGAGCTGACCGCCGAAGGTCCGGGCACCCACCTGTGTCGGGTGCACCCCGATGTACAGATCCGGCTCGGGCTCCTCGAGATCGAACAGCGAGAGCAGCTTGGACAGATCCGACGACGTACCCGGGGCATCACTCACAGGCTCAGACTGTAGAGGATGCCCCGCACCGCCGGCCGGGTCAGTGGTCGTCTTCGCCGATCCGGTGGACGTGGATCAGGTTGGTGTTGCCGACGGTGCCGGGAGGGGCACCGGCCACGATGACAACCTGGTCGCCGACCTTGAGCCGACCGATCTCCAGCAGGGCCTTGTCCACCTGGCGGATCATCGCGTCGGTCGAGTCACATGCGGGGACGATGAAAGTCTCTGTGCCCCAACTCATCGAGAGCTGGCTGCGCACCTCGGGCAGCGGCGTGAACGCCATCACCGGAAGTTTCGTGTGCAGGCGGGCCAGACGGCGGACGGTGTCCCCGGACTGCGTGAAGGCGACCAGAGCCTTGGCGTCCAGACGCTCACCGATGTCGCGGGCGGCGTACGAGATGATTCCCCGCTTGGTCCGCGGCACGTGCGACAGCGGCGGAACCGTGCGTGGGCTGTTCTCGACGGCCGACACGATGCGGGCCATCGTCAGGACCGTCTCTATGACGTGCTTGCCCACCGAGGTCTCCCCCGAGAGCATCACGGCGTCGGCGCCATCGAGCACGGCGTTGGCCACATCGGAGGCCTCGGCGCGCGTCGGGCGTGAGTTCTCGATCATTGATTCGAGCATCTGGGTTGCAACGATCACCGGCTTGGCGTTTTCGCGTGCCATCTGGATGGCCCGCTTCTGCACCAGGGGAACTTCTTCGAGCGGCAGTTCGACACCGAGGTCGCCGCGGGCCACCATCACCGCGTCGAAGGCCAGGATGACCGCTTCGAGGTTGTCGATGGCCTCGGGCTTCTCGAGTTTCGCGATGACCGGGACCCGTCGGCCGACCCGATCCATGATCGCGTGCACCAGTTCGATGTCGGCAGGCGACCGCACGAACGACAGTGCGACGAGATCGACGCCGAGCGCCAACGCGAACTCGAGGTCGGCCTCATCCTTGTCGGACATCGCAGGCACCGAGACGTTCATCCCCGGCAGGGACACACCCTTGTTGTTGCTGACCGGCCCACCTTCGGTGACCGTGCAGATGACGTCGTTGCCCTCGACGCCAACCACGGTCAGGCCGACCTTGCCGTCGTCGACCAGCAGTCGGTCACCGGGCGTGGCATCAGCGGCGAGTTGCTTGTAGGTGGTCGAAACCCGCTCCGCGGTTCCGGCACAATCCTCGACGGTGATGCGCACCTCTTTGCCAGCCGGCCAGAGCACCGGGCCGTCGGCGAACGTACCGAGACGGATCTTGGGGCCCTGGAGGTCGGCGAGAATGCCCACCGCGCGCCCGGTGGCGTCGGAGGCCTTCCGTACCCGGTTGTACATCTCCCGGTGGTCTTCATGTTTGCCATGACTGAAGTTCAGTCGCGCGACATCCATGCCGCTTTCCACCAACTCCTGAACACGTTCATCAGTGGCAGTTGCAGGTCCGAGGGTACATACGATTTTGGTACGACGATTCACTCCTACGAGCCTAGTCCGCAGCGTCGGACCGTTCTACGTGAGCCACCAGAACGTCACGAGTTGTTTTCTGCACCACACCTGTGTTTGGGATAAACGCGTCAGATTCCAGACAGATCACCCTCGATGTCAACGGCACGCCCCACTCACCGGGACAACGCTGTCGGTCAGCGGACAGACAGCGGCAGTGCTGCCGGATGTACCGGCGACGGCAGATCCGATTCACCCATCAAGAACTCGTCGACCCCGCGTGCGGCCGCGCGACCTTCGGCGATCGCCCACACCACCAGCGAGGCACCCCGATGTGCATCGCCACACACGAACACCCCCGGCGCATCTGTCTGCCAGTCACTGCCGCAGCCCAGCGCGCCGCGGCGGTTGGGCGCAAGCTCCAGATCCGACAACAGCTGCATGTCCTCGACACCCTCGAAGCCGATCGCAAAGAGGGCAAGTTCGCAGGGCAATTCGAACTCGTCACCAACCGGGACGATCGTGCGGCGTCCGTCCTCGTCGCGCTCGACGGTGACCTCGGCCAGGACCATCGCGGCCACGTTGCCGCGCTCATCGCCGATGAACCGCTGCACCGCCACCTGAAACCGGCGTTCTCCGCCTTCGACATGCGCCGACGAACTACGCAGGATCAGCGGCCACGTCGGCCACGGTGACCGGTCGTCGTCGCGCTCTTCGGGTAGCTCCGGGTTGTAGTCGAGCTGGGTCACCGAGGCCGCACCCTGCCGATGGGCCGTGCCGAGGCAGTCCGCGCCGGTGTCTCCACCGCCGATGATCACCACGTGTTTGCCGTGCGCCGAGATCGGCGTCGGTCCGTCGCCCTCGCACTCCTTGTTGGCGGGCACCAGATGCTCCATCGCCAAGTGCACACCACCGAGGCCACGGCCGGGCACCGCGGTGTTGTCGCGGGCCTTCAGCGCGCCCACAGCCAGCACGACGGCGTCGTAGCGCTCACGTAGCTCGGGAACGGTCAGATCGACGCCCACGTTGCAGCTGACGACGAACTCGGTGCCCTCATCCCGCATCTGCGACAGGCGGCGCTCGACATCGGCCTTCTGCAGCTTGTATTCGGGGATTCCGTACCGCAGCAGACCGCCGAGTCGGTCATCCCGTTCGTAGACGGTCACCGCATGGCCCGCCCGGGTGAGCTGCTGTGCCGCAGCCAACCCGGCCGGACCCGACCCGACCACCGCCACCGACTTCCCCGACGTGGTCTTCGACGTCAGCGGCCGGACGAATCCCTCGCGCCACGCCTCGTCGGCGATGGTCTTCTCGATGCGTTTGATGGTGACGCTGCCACCGGTGGTGGCCTGCGAGATCGAAAGCACACAGGCGGATTCACACGGCGCCGGACAGATCTTCCCGGTGAACTCCGGGAAGTTGTTGGTGGCGTGCAGCCGGTCACTGGCCACATCCCACCGGCCCCGACGGACCAGATCGTTCCACTCCGGGATGAGGTTGCCCAACGGGCAACCGGCAGTTCCGGAGTGGCAGAACGGGATCCCGCAGTCCATGCACCGACGGGCCTGTTCGGAGACGTGGGCGATCTCGATGAGCGGATCTGCATCGGCATATACATCGCGCCAATCGTTGACGCGCTCGTATACCGGCCGGGTCGCGGCCTCGGCCTTGTCGACCTCCAGAAATCCGTGCGGGTCAGCCACGAGCTGCCTCCATGATCGCTGAATCCACGTCTCGGCCTTCGGCTTCCGCCATCCGGGCCGCGTCGAGGACACGTTGGTAGTCGGTGGGCATCACCTTGGTGAACTTTCGGCTGCGCCGGGGCCAGTCGGCGAGCATCGAGGCCCCGACAGACGAACCGGTCAGTTCGACGTGCTTGGTGATTCGTTCGTGCAAGAAGAGCAGGTCGTCGGGATCCGGACTCTGCAGGTCGACCATCGCAGTGTTCACCTTGGACGAATCCAGTTGGTATACATAGGCGATGCCGCCCGACATGCCCGCCGCGAGATTGCGTCCGGTCGGCCCGATGATCACCACCCGGCCACCGGTCATGTACTCGCAGGCATGGTCCCCAACCCCTTCGACCACCGCGACGGCACCAGAGTTGCGCACCGAGAACCGTTCGCCGACGCGTCCGCGCAGGAACACCTCGCCGCTGGTGGCGCCGTAGAGGATGGTGTTGCCCGCGATCACCTGGTCTTCGGCGATGAAGAGTGCGTCCGGATCGGGCCGCACGACGATCTTGCCGCCGCACAAGCCTTTTCCGACGTAGTCGTTGGCGTCACCGGTCAGGACCAGGGTCACGCCCGGCGGCAGGAACGCACCGAGTGACTGACCGGCCGACCCGAACAGGGCCACCGTGATGGTGTCCTCCGCCAGGCCGGACGCGCCGTATCGACGGGTCACCTCCGAGCCGAGCAACGTGCCGACGGTTCGGTTGACGTTGCGGACCGGAAGCTCCAGGGTCACCCGGTGAGCGTCCTCGAGTGCGCCCTCGGCCAGCTGGATCAGCGTCTGATCGAGTGCCTTGTCGAGCGCATGTTCCTGGCCCCGCATCCGACGCTTGGGTGATGTCGTCTCCGGCACCGCGAAGATCGCCGAGAGGTCGAGCCCCTTCGACTTCCAGTGCGCCACACCCGGTGCCGTGTGCAGCGCCTCGGCATGTCCGATTGCCTCGTCGAGGGTGCGGAAACCGAGCATCGCCAGATGCTCCCGGACATCCTCTGCGATGAACTTGAAGAAGTTGATGATGTGTTCGGCCTGGCCGGTGAACCGCGCGCGCAGCTTTGGATTCTGGGTCGCCACCCCCACCGGACAGGTGTCGAGGTGACAAACCCGCATCATGATGCAACCGGCGACAATCAGTGGCGCCGTGGAGAATCCGTATTCCTCGGCGCCCAGCAGTGCAGCCACCATCACGTCGCGACCGGTCCGCAACGCGCCGTCACACTGCACGGTGATGCGGTCGCGCAGCCCGTTGAGCATGAGCGTCTGCTGTGCGTCGGCCAGGCCGATCTCCCAGGGGGTTCCGGCATGTTTGAGCGATGTCAGCGGTGAGGCTCCGGTACCCCCGTCGTGGCCCGAGATCAGCACCACGTCGGCGTGCGCCTTGGAGACACCTGTGGCCACCGTGCCGACACCCATGGCACTGACCAACTTGACGTGGATCCGCGCCTGGGAGTTGGCGTTCTTCAGGTCGTGGATCAGCTGGGCCAGATCCTCGATCGAATAGATGTCGTGATGTGGCGGCGGCGAGATCAACGCGACACCCGGCGTGGAATGCCGGGTCTTGGCGATCCAGGGATAGACCTTGTACGCCGGAAGTTGGCCACCCTCACCGGGTTTCGCACCCTGGGCCATCTTGATCTGGATGTCGGTCGCGTTGATCAGGTAATCACTGGTGACGCCGAACCGGCCGGAGGCGACCTGCTTGACCGCGCTGCGGCGCATCGGATCGTAGAGCCGATCGGTGTCCTCTCCACCCTCACCCGAGTTGGAACGTCCACCGATGGTGTTCATGGCGATCGCGATCGTCTCGTGCGCCTCGGCCGAGATCGAGCCGTAACTCATCGCCCCGGTGTTGAACCGCTTCATGATCTCTTCGATCGGCTCCACCTCGTCGAGGGGGACGGGCTCACGATCGGAGTCGAACTCGAACAGGCCACGCAGAGTGCCGCCCTCACGGGAAAGCCTGTTCACCTCATCGGTGTACTTCCGGTAGACCTCGGTCCTGCCTGATTTGGCCGCATGTTGCAGCAGGAACACTGTTTCCGGGCTGAAGAGATGAAGCTCACCTTCGCGCCGGTACTGATATTCGCCACCGATCTCGAGGGGGCGATAGGCCTGCTCCGTCGCGTTCGGTGGGTAGGCCCGGTGATGACGGATCCGGACTTCTTCGGCGATCTCGTCGAGACCGATGCCACCGATCCTGGTCTTCGTGCGGGTGAAGTATTCCTGAACCAGATCCCCCGCCAGGCCCACGGCCTCGAAACACTGTGCGGCGGTGTAGGACCCGACGGTGGAGATACCCATCTTGCTCATCACCTTGAGCACCCCCTTGCCCAGGCCCTGCAGATAGTTGCGTACCGCCTGGGACGGGGTGACACCCGTCAATTCGCCCTCTGCGACAAGGTCTTCGATCGTCTCGAACACCAGATACGGATTGACCGCTGCGGCACCGAAACCGATGAGCAGGGCGATGTGGTGGACCTCCCGGGCATCGCCGGTCTCGACGACCAGCGCCACCCGGGTCCGCTCCTTGGTGCGGACCAGATGGTGATGAACCGCTGAGGTCGCCAGCAGCGACGGAATCGGCGCATTCTCACGCGTGGTCTCGCGATCACTGATCACCAGCGTGGAGTGTCCGGCCGCAATGGCCTCACTGGCCCGCGCCCGCAGATCCGCCAGGGCACGTTCGAGTCCGGGGCCACCCTCGGCCACCGGATAGTGGGCGCGCAGCACCTTTGCCGACAGGCCACGGTGGTTGCCCTCGTCGTTGATGTGCACGATCTTGGCGAGCTCGTTGTTGTCCAGTACCGGCCACGGCAACAGGATCTGCCGACAGGAAGCAGCCGACGGATCGAGCACGTTCTGCTCCGGTCCCATCACGCGCGCCATCGAGGTGACGATCTCTTCGCGAATGGCGTCGAGCGGCGGATTGGTCACCTGCGCAAACAGTTCCACGAAATAGTCGTAGAGCAGACGGGACCGCTGCGAGAGCACCGCGATCGGGGTATCGGTGCCCATCGACCCGAGTGCCTCGTACCCTGAGGCCGCCATCGGTGTGATCAGCACCCGGAGCTCTTCTTCGGTGTACCCGAATGTCACCTGCCTGCGCACCACCGATTCGTGACTCGGGACAAACCGTGGACGTTCGGGCAGCCGTGCCAGTTCCAGCAGGCCGGCATGCAGCCATTCCTCATACGGCTTCTCACCGATCAACTGTCCCTTGACCTCTGAGTCGGGAACCAGTCGACCTTCCGCCGTGTCGATCAGGAACATTTTGCCGGGCTCCAGCCGCCCCTTGGCGATGATCTCGTCGTTCGGGATGTCGAGCACGCCGGCCTCCGAGGCCAGCACCACCTTGCCGCCCGCGGTCTGCCACCACCGTCCGGGCCGCAGTCCGTTGCGGTCGAGCACGGCGCCCACCATGGTGCCGTCGGTGAAGGTGACGCACGCCGGGCCGTCCCAGGCCTCCATCAGCGAGGCATTGAACTGCAGGAACGCCCGGCGCCGGGGATCCATGTCGGTGACGTTCTCCCATGCCTCCGGGACCATCATCATCACGCAGTGCGGAACGCTGCGGCCACCGAGATGCAGGATCTCGAGGACCTCGTCGAGCGAGGCCGAGTCCGAGGCGTCAGGGCTACAGATCGGGAACACGCGGGTGATGTCGCCGGGGATCAGTTCGGTGGCCAGCATCGCCTCCCGGGCCCGCATCCGGTTCCGGTTGCCGCGCACGGTGTTGATCTCACCGTTGTGGGCGACGAATCGGAAGGGATGAGCCAGCGGCCAGGAGGGGAACGTGTTGGTCGAGAACCTCGAGTGCACGATCGCGATGGCGCTGCAGACCCGTTCGTCACGCAGATCGGTGTAGAAGGCCGGCAGCTGCTTGGTGGTGAGCATGCCCTTGTAGACGATGGTCCGGCTCGACAGCGACGCGAAGTAGAGCCCGCTGCCGTCGGCCTCGATCTCCGGCGTGACCCGTTCGGCACGCTTGCGCAGCGGGTAGACGAGGCGATCGAGATCCAGGCCCGCAGGCGCGGTGTCATCGGCACGCAGCGGCGCGCAGACGAACAGCTGGCTCATGTACGGCATGCAGGCGCGGGCGGTACCGCCGATGTCGGCGGCATCGACCTCGACCGGCATCTCGCGCCAGCCCAGGACGGTGATGTTCTCTTCGGCGGCGATCTCCTCCACCCGGGCGATCGCACGGGCCCGCGCCTCCGGCTGCATCGGCAGAAAGCAGTTGCCGACCGCGAAGGTGTTGCCTGCGATCGGATCGGCGGGTGGCAGGACGAAGTCGACCACTTTGCGCAGGAATGCATGGGGTACCTGGATCAGGATCCCGGCACCGTCACCACTGTTGGTCTCGGCCCCTGCAGCTCCACGGTGGTCCAGGTTCTCCAAGGCCAGCAGGCCGTCTGCGACGATCTCGTGAGTTCGACGCCCATGTATATCGGCGACCATCGCGACACCGCACGAGTCGACTTCTGAGTCAGGGTCGTACAGACCCTGGGCCTTGGGGAGCTGAGAGAACAGCAAATCCAACCTCCACGCCTAGCCCCCGGACATCCGAGGGAACCAGCAAACAATCCTCAGGACGTCACTGGCCCGTGGTATGAACACGCACCTGAGAATTGACGTTGGTGCGACTGCTAATGCTAGCAGTTAAGCCGAAAGGCGGCTGATTCACATCGGGGTCAAACCTGGCGTTCGCCGGTCTCGCTTTCGGTGTCCGGCTTGGATTTACGTACCTTGTCAGCAGAGTCCACCCGGTCCCCCGCCTCAGAGTCCGTCAGGTCGTCTTCGACGTAGCCCTCGACGGGATCCTCGCTCGGCCCGGACTCCGAATCCGGTGCTGCGCCGGGGTGATAGATCTCCGACGGGGTCTCGCGACCCTTCGGAGCGAGAACCACGTAGATCGCCGCACAGGCGAACACCACCGCAGCGGTGAACAGATTGACCCGCACACCCCAGATCAGCGAGGCCGTATCGGTGCGCATCGTCTCGATGACAAACCGGCCGACGCAGTATCCGGCGACGTACAGCGCGAACAGTCGACCATGCCCGATCCGGAAACGCCGGTCGATGACGACCAGCGCGATCACGATCAGGATGTTCCAGAGCATCTCGTACAGGAACGTCGGTTGCACGATCGCGTAGACGACGCCGTTGGATTTGCCGTCGATCAGGCCCGGGCTGACATAGCCGGAGGAGTCGACGCGTTCGTAGATCTTCAGGCCCCACGGCAGGTCGGTCTTGTCGCCGTAGAGTTCCTGGTTGAAGTAGTTGCCGAGGCGGCCGATGGCCTGGGCCAGCAGAATCGGCGCAGCGATCGCATCACCGAAGGGCGGCAACTTGATGCCGGCCCGGCGGGCACCGATCCAGGCGCCGAGCGCGCCGAAGGCGACCGCACCCCAGATGCCCAGGCCGCCGTCCCAGATCTTGAGCGCATCGATCGGGTCTTTGGGTCCGTCGCCGAAGTAGGTCTTCCAGTCGGTCGCCACGTGGTAGATCCGGCCACCGATGAGACCGAAGGGCACCGCCCAGATCGCCACGTCGAGGACTTCACCGTCGCGGCCACCGCGGGCGACCCAGCGCTTGTTGCCCCAGAAGATCGCCACGATGATGCCGACGATGATGCAGAGCGCGTACGCCCGGACCGGGAAGGGTCCCAGATCCCAGACCCCTTGGGAGGGACTGGGGATGTAAGCCAGCGGCTCCGTGTTCACGAACGAACCCCGGAGCGCATACGCACGCCCTCGGCCAGTTCGGAGGTGAGGCCACGTAGCGCGGCATCACCTTCGGCCACCGCGGAGACCAGCGCCGAGCCGACGATCACACCGTCGGCGTATTCGGCGATCTCCGCTGCCTGCGCCTTGCTGCGCACGCCGAGTCCGACACCGATCGGGATGTCGGAATGCGCACGGATCCGGGCACACAACTCCGGGGCCATCGACGACACGTTGTCGCGGGCGCCGGTGACGCCCATCGTCGAGGCGGCGTAGATGAAGCCGCTGCTCGCTTCGAGTGTCATCGCCAGCCGCTCTTCCGTCGACGACGGAGCGACCAGGAAGATCCGGTCGAGCTTGTGTTCGGTGGAGGCCGCCATCCAGTCGTCGGCCTCGTCCGGGATGAGGTTCGGCGTGATCAGACCCAGACCACCGGCACCGGCCAGATCGCGAGCGAACCGGTCGATCCCGTACTGCAGCACGGGATTCCAGTACGTCATCACCACGGCGCTGCCACCGGCGTCGGCGATGGCCTCCACAGCGGTGAACACGTCACGGACCCGGATCCCAGCGCGCAGCGCCTGTTCAGCCGCATCCTGGATCGTCGGGCCATCCATGACCGGATCGGAGTACGGGACCCCGACTTCGATGATGTCGCAACCGGCTTCGACCATCGACCGCATCGATGTCAGCGAACCGGGCAGGTCCGGGTATCCCACCGGTAGGTAGCCGATCAGCGCACTGCGCCCTTCGGCGCGGCAGCGATTGAACAGTGGTCCGAGCCGAGAGTCGGCTTCAGGCATTGTCTGTGTCCTCGTCTAGAAGTCCGAACCATTTGGCCGCGGTGTCAACGTCTTTGTCGCCACGCCCGGAGAGATTGACGACGATGATCGCGCCCTCCCCAAGCTCGACGCCGAGCTCGAGCGCACCGGCAATGGCATGCGCCGACTCGATCGCCGGGATGATGCCCTCTTTGCGACTGAGCAGGGCAAGGGCATCCATGGCCGCGCTATCGGTGCACGGACGGTATTCCGCGCGGCCGATGTCCTTGAGGTATGCATGCTCGGGGCCGACGCCCGGATAGTCGAGTCCTGCTGAGATGGAATGGGATTCGATGGTCTGGCCGTCTTCGTCCTGCAGCAGGTACGAGTAGGCGCCCTGGAACGCACCCGGTGTTCCACCGGTGAACGTGGCGGCATGGCGTCCGGTTTCGACACCGTCGCCTGCGGCCTCGTAGCCGACCAGTCGCACGTCTTTGTCATCGATGAAGGGATGGAAGATGCCGATCGCGTTCGAACCGCCACCGATGCAGGCGACCACGGCGTCGGGCAGCCGGCCGGCGGAGCGCAGGATCTGCTCACGGGCCTCGAGACCGACCACACGCTGCAGATCGCGGACCATCACCGGGAACGGGTGGGGTCCGGCGGCGGTGCCGAAACAGTAATAGGTGTTGTGCGCGTTGGTGACCCAGTCGCGCATGGCCTCGTTGATCGCGTCTTTCAGTGTGGCCGAACCTGTGTCGACGGCGACCACAGACGCACCCAGCAGACGCATCCGCGCCACGTTGAGTGCTTGACGTTCGGTGTCGACGCGACCCATGTAGACGATGCATTCGAGACCGAACATCGCACATGCGGTGGCAGTCGCCACGCCGTGCTGACCGGCGCCGGTCTCGGCGATGATGCGCTGCTTGCCCATCTTCCTGGCGAGCAATGCCTGGCCGAGAACGTTGTTGATCTTGTGAGATCCGGTGTGGTTCAGGTCTTCTCGCTTGAGGAAGATCCGCGCGCCACCGGCATACTCGGAAAGGCGTTTGGCCTCGTACAGCGGCGACGGACGCCCGCTGTAGTCACGTTGCAACCGATCGAGTTCACGCAGGAACTCGTCGTCGGTACGAACCTTCTCCCAATTGACGGTGACCTCTTCGATCACGGCCATCAGGGCTTCGGGCACGTGCCGTCCGCCGTAGACACCGAAATGTCCACCGCGATCGGGTTCGACCGATGTCCTGTTGACCAGACCGGCACTGGCCTGAGGGAGTTCGGAATAGAAGGAAGCTGATGCGGCAGACGGCGAGGTCATGATGAAGACAGGGGCCTAACGGACTGGTTTGGGGCAGGACGGGTGGGTTCCGGCGGTCACCAGTTCCGAGACGGCCGCACGAGGGTCACCAGCTGTGACCAAGCCTTCTCCGACCAGGACCGCATCGGCGCCGGCGCCGGCGTATGCCAGCAGATCGGCAGTTCCGCGAACCCCGGATTCGGCGATCCGGATCACCTTGGAAGGCAATCCGGGAGCAATCCGGGCGAAGCTGTCGCGGTCGACTTCGAGGGTCTTGAGATTGCGCGCATTGATGCCGACCACGGATGCTCCGGCCTGCAGCGCTCGATCTGCTTCTTCCTCGGTGTGCACCTCGACCAGCGCGGTCATCCCCAAGGACTCCGTGCGGTCGAGCAAAGAGCTGAGCACGTTCTGCTCCAGGGCAGCGACGATCAGCAGGATGACGTCCGCGCCATGGGCACGGGCTTCGTGGATCTGATAGGGGCCCACGATGAAGTCTTTGCGCAGGACCGGGATCTGGACCGCTGCGCGAACGGCATCGAGATCGGCGAGCGATCCGCGGAACCGACGTTCCTCGGTCAGCACGCTGATGATCCGCGCCCCGCCGGCCTCGTAGGCCTGCGCCAGCGCGGCCGGGTCGATGATGACGGCCAGGTCGCCTTTCGACGGGCTGGCGCGCTTGACCTCGGCGATGACACCGATCCCGGGCTCACGCAACGCTGCGGTCGCGTCGATGGGCTCCGGTGCTGCCGCGGAGGCGGCTTTGATGGCAGCGAAGTCGATCACAGACTCGCGTGCTGCCACATCGGCCTTCACTCCGGCCAATATCGAATCAAGGACGGTTTGCTTGCTCATCATCAACCCCTTTCTCACGCCACTGACGAGATATAGTCGGTCGCGCAAGACCCCAGCAGCTCGTGTTTCAGTAAACAAAGGGTAGCTGCGACCCGGTTAGCGGTGGATTCGGGGTACCGCCAACCAAAGTGAGAACCGTCACCTTTCGCGATCCGGCGGGTCAATGGTCGGATCGTCGCCGGTGTCGAGGGCATCCCAGAGCATCCGTTCGTTGCCGTCACCTGGCGTCGAGCCGGTCTCGCCGGGGGTCGGGGCCCCCGCTTCGCCAGAGCTGTTTTCAGCCGCATTCTGTTCGGCGTCGCGCTTGGCGAAGACTTCTTTTTCGAGCTCGGCGCGGCGCGCCGCAGGTGACTTGTACTTCGAGGACATCGGCGCATCCCGGGACGCGGTCTGCAGCATCACGACTGCGCCGATCACGGCGGCCAGCGCTCCCGCGATCACGACCAGACCAGGCAAGGTGTTGGTGTCGACCTGCAGCGCCTCATAGCGGGACGGCAACTCGATCACATCCACCGCATAGCCGACGTGGTCGTCTCCGGTCAGCAGCGTCAACGCGGGCAGGAAACCGATGACCGCGACCGCCGCGACGACAAACGCGGTGATCCGCAACGCCCAGCCGCGCAATGATGCCGCTGCCGCGATCCCGGCGAGCAACACGATCGCCAGCGGGGTCAGGAGTGGTGTCCAGTCAGAACCCTTGACCGTGAACGTTCGTGGCGGCGCCATGCCGTCGGCCGCGATCAGTTCGGCCCAGGTCATCCGGGAGGCCGCCCAGAAAGCCAAGGCACCTAATCCGAGCAGGACAGTGATGATCGCCAGCCTCCGGCCACGACCACTCGCTCCCCGACCGGTCGACGCAGCCTTGCCCGCGGACTTGCTCTCACTCATCGTCGGTACCCGCGATCGGTGTCATCGTCTCGGCCGCCGCGATCGCCTTGAGGACCGCACGCGCCTTGTTGCTGGCCTCGTTGTACTCGTAGTCGGCCTCGCTGTCGGCCACTACGCCGCCACCGGCCTGCACATATGCGCGTCCCTCCTTGAGGACCGCGGTACGGATCGCGATGGCGGTGTCGGCGTCACCCGCGAAGTCGAGATAGCCCACGATGCCGCCGTACAGGCCGCGCCGGGTCTTCTCGTGTTCGTCGATCAGTTCCATCGCCCGCACCTTGGGCGCACCTGTCAGGGTGCCGGCCGGGAAACAGGCGTTCACCGCGTCGAGGGCGGTCTTGCCGTCCTGCAGTTGCCCCGACACCGTGGACACCAGGTGCATGACGTGGCTGTAGCGCTCGATGTGCCGGTAGTCCGACACCTTCACCGTGCCCGGCTCGCACACCCGACCGAGGTCGTTGCGTCCGAGATCGACAAGCATGAGGTGCTCGGAGTTCTCTTTTTCGTCGGCGAGTAGGTCTTTTTGCAGCAGCAGGTCGTCGGCCTCGGTCTCCCCACGCCAGCGGGTACCCGCGATCGGATGGGTGGTGGCTACCGAATCCTTCACGGTGACAAGAGCTTCAGGACTGGATCCGACGATCGTGAAGTCGGGTCCACCATTGCCCGGAACCCGCAGCAAGTACATGTACGGACTCGGGTTGGTGGTTCGCAGGACGCGGTAGACATCGATGGGATCGGCGTCGGTCTGCATCTCGAAACGCATCGACGGCACCACCTGGAAGGCCTCGCCCGCCTCGATCTCGGAGACCAGGCTGGTGACGATCGTCCCGTACTCCTCGCGAGTGCGCTGAGCGGTGAACTCCGGTTCTGCGGGGTGATACGTCGAGACGGTCGACGGCGCGGGTGCGGCCAACGCGGCCGTCATCGTGTCGAGGCGGCCCACCGCGTCGGCGTACGCCTCCTCGGCCCGATCGGCACTGCCGTCCCAGTTCACCGCGTTGGCGATCAGGATGATGGTGCCTTCGTGATGGTCGACGGCGGCGATGTCGGTTGCCAGCAGCATTAGCATCTCCGGCAACTGGAGATCGTTCACCGTCGTGTCGGGCAGACGTTCGAGGCGACGGACCGCGTCGTAGGCCAGAAAGCCCACGAATCCACCGGTCAGCGGCGGCAGATCGGGGAACCGATCAGTGGCCAGGATTCGCAGCGACTCGGCGAGGGCGACAAGTGGGTCGCCTCCCGACGGTGCGCCGGCAGGCCGGGTCCCCCACCACTGCGCCTGGCCGTCGACCGAGGTCAGCGCAGCGGGCGAGCCGGCACCGATGAACGACCATCGGGACCACGAGCGGCCGTTCTCCGCGGACTCGAGCAGGAAGGTACCTGGCCGGTCACCGGCGAGTTTTCGGTACGCACCCAGCGGTGTCTCCGAATCGGCCAGGACCTTGCGGGTCACCGGCACAACCCGATGGTCGGCTGCCAGCTCCAGGAACTGGGCCAGCGTTGTGGTGTCTGTGAAGCCGCCTGCAGTGGCTGCAGCGGTGGTCATGTTTGCCATCGTCTCCGATTGTCCCAGTCGCTCGCTATTGACCGAGCGGCTCCCCACCCACACCCCAGTGCGACCGCGGAACCTCGGTGATCGTCACCCACACAGAATCGGGGTTTTTCCCGGTCGCACGGGCATACGCCTCGGTGACCGCGGCGATGGTTTCACGCTTGACCCGATCGCTGAGTCCGGGTGTCTGGGAGATCTGGATGAGTGGCATGAAACGAATGTGCCATAACTCCGCTCGGTTCCGAGTGGGTGACCAGGCGGACGAGTCACGTCAGACTTCAGCGGACGGGTGGCGAATTGACCTATTCCAAACCAGGTGAGCGGCGCCGGCGGCACACTTGACCCCACGTACATGACCTGCGAGGGAGGCTGACCGTGGCCGATTGGGACGGCGACCGAGTGAGCGGCGCCGGCGGCACACTTGACCCCACGTACATGACCTGCGAGGGAGGCTGACCGTGGCCGATTGGGACGGCGACCGATATGCCGACGTCAGTGCGCTGCAGAAAATGGTGGCCGAGGTCTCGATCGGTGATCTCGAACTCGCCGGTGATGAGCGCCTGCTCGACGTCGGCTGCGGCGACGGGTTCATCACAATGCAACTTGCCCAGCGGTTGCCATCGGGTTCGGTCGTGGGTGTGGACGCTTCCCGACGCATGATCGACAAGGCCCTCACCCGAGTGCCTGTCGGCATGCTCCGGGTGCAATTCCATGTCGATGACGCATTGGCCTTGCCGTTCGAGCGCGATTTCGACATCGCGGTGTCGTTCAACGCGCTGCACTGGATCGGAGACCAAACCGCTGCACTGCAAGGCATTTCCCGCAGTCTGGACGATGGCGGCCGGGCCGTCATCCAGATCGTTTGCGCAACAGACCGTCTCAGTATCGAAGACGTGGCCATGGAGGTGGCGGCGAGCTCATCGTGGCGCGAACATTTCGTCGACTTCCAGGCTCCGTACTTCCATGTCGAACCAGACCGGTTCCGCGAATTCGCCGCAACCGCCGGCTTCACCGTCACCGATCTCGATGTGCAGGATCTGCGCTGGCAGTTCGACTCCACCGAGGCGTTCGCACAATGGTTTTCGGTCGGTGGCACGGACTGGACCGACCGACTTCCCGCAGCCGGCGTCGACGGTTTTGTCGGTGAAGTGATCGATCGTTACCAGCAGGTGATCGGCGAGCGCGCTGTGCTGCGATTCAGTCAGATGAGAGCGTCGATGGCACTTGCGAGGCGGTGAAATGTTTCAAGCGGTGAGATGTGTCAAGCAGCGTTGTATTTGACGCGGCGCCAGCCGAAGTCGACGTTGAACACCGGTGCCGGCTCAGCCTTCTCCTCAAAGATGGAGCGGGCACGCTGCATGAACCACTCGGCATCAGCGTCACTGTTCGGGTTCCACATCTCCGGGTTGGTGAAGTACTTGTCCGGGAAATGAGTGTTGTTGGCCTGCGGCAAATCCAGGCTTCCGCGTTGACGCCAACCGATCCGGCCCTGCCAGCCCGGTGGACCGGTATCTGCATTGATGATCTCCGTGATCCACCCCGTCTCACCATCGTGGACCTGCGCATGGTCGGGATCGCACACCAACGTCAACACAGTGATGTCAGTCCATCCACCCTTGGACCATTCCCGCGTGTGATGGACCGCCACCTCAGTGGCCGGAGCATCACACCCCGGGCGTGAGCAGCCCCGCTCAGCGGCGATCAACGCCATCCGCTGATCAGCAGTAGCCAGGCGTTGTTCCCGACCCAGAAACAGGGGGCGGTGCTTGTCGTCGAGCAACGCCAGGAACTTACGGTTCACCCCGGCCAACCGGATCGCGTCACGCACCGGCATCACCCCGCCCGAGGCGGTGGTCGCGACACCGGATTCTTTTTCGAGTTGGTCCAGTGTCATGGTGACGATGACCCGCGCGGGTAGCCCGCGGTGCTGACCCAGAGTCCCTTGTCCGACAGCCAACTCCAACAGCCGTTTGAATGCATCGTGATTACGCTGCCCGGGCGTGCGGTGATCGCGTTTGGCTGCGGCCTGCACGGTGTCTTTGTCGGCTTTATCGGATGGTCCGGACGGCGATTCGGGATCGTTGGGGTTATTCATCCCGGCCGCAGCCCACTTGGTGGCCACAACGTCCCACAGCGCTTTGGTCACAGGATCGAGGGTGCCGGTGATCTCGGCCATCTTGTCCGCACCCTGCTTGGACACCGACAACCCGCGCTTCTGGGCTCGGTCCGCATCGTCGAAATCGCCGTCCGGATCCAAATGATCGCGCAGATACAGCCCGACCCGCTTGAGTTCGTCAGGATCCATCGTGCGGGCAGCTTCGGCCATCAACCGTTCACCGTCAGACCACAATTCGAGGTTGCTGCGAATACTGCCCGGCAGATTACGCAACGTGTCGTCGATGACGCTGTAATGCGCTATCCCGATCGCACCATCGCGCAGCGCCTGCCAGGTGTGCGGATATATCGGCGCGAGTACTTCACCAGACGGGGTGTGCCATTCCCCTACGCGTTCAGCCCGTTTGGACCGTGCACTGGCTTGGGTCGAAGAAATGCGTAGCTGGCGCCGCAAAAACTTGTTGTGCTTCAAACCTTGTTTGGCAGCGACCGACCGCTCCCGCAACTCCACTGCGATCCGCACTTTCACGGCTTCATCACGGCGGGTTTGGGTTTCGATCGTTTGCGCGAGTTCAACAGCCTCTTTGTCCGACAGGTTCGCCAGCGATACGTCAACAAGACTGCGGGACAACACTTCACGGACAGCAACGATCTCTTCCGCATCAAGGGACATGCCCTCGATACGGTTGATGAGATCTGCCACCCCCGACGTCATAGAACAGTTCTATCAGCGACCACCGACAAGTCCCTGACCAGCAATTTCTGACCCACTACGGGCGGAGCGGTCGAAACAGCCGACCACCTACGGGTATGTGCGAGCTCTCAGGCCGGTGCGGTGTACAGCACGTTGGCGTCGAAGCAGGTGTGGTCGCCGGTATGGCAGGCCGCGCCGGTTTGTTCGACCGTCATCAGGACGGTGTCGCCGTCGCAGTCCAGGCGCAGCTCGATCACCTTCTGGGTGTGGCCGCTGGTCTCACCCTTGATCCACTGTTTGCCCCGCGACCGCGAGAAGTACGTGGCCTCACCGGTCTCCAGGGTGCGGGCCAGCGCGTCGTCATCCATCCACGCGACCATCAGCACCTGCCCGGTGCCGGCTTCCTGCACCACAGCGCAGATCAGGCCCTCGGCATTGCGTTTGAGCTGCTCGGCGATCCCGGTGTCCAGCGGCATAGTTGTCACTCCCGTATACGAAACCTATTGGTGCAGTGCTTGATTCAGCACAGTGCATGTCTTAACGGACGGGGATGTCCTCGGCGCGCAATGCGTCCTTGACCTGCCCGATGGTCAGCTCACCGAAGTGAAAGACCGAGGCCGCGAGCACCGCGTCTGCTCCACAACGCACAGCGGGCGGGAAATGTTCCACCGCGCCTGCACCGCCGCTGGCGATCACCGGCACCTTCACCGCAGCGCGCACGGCGGTGATCATCGCGAGATCGAAACCGTTTTTCGTGCCGTCGGCGTCCATCGAGTTGAGCAGGATCTCCCCTACCCCGAGGTCTTGGCCGCGGCGCGCCCATTCCACGGCGTCGATTCCGGTGCCCTCGCGGCCACCATGGGTGGTGACCTCCCAGCCCGACGGAGTCGGGGGCTGACCCTCCGGCACGGTGCGGGCATCAACCGACAGCACGATGCACTGCGATCCGAAGTGCCTGCTCATCTCACCGAGCACATCAGGATTGGCGATGGCCGCGGTGTTGACGCTGACCTTGTCCGCGCCGGCGCGAAGCAGGCGGTCGACGTCGGCGACGGTGCGGATACCACCACCGACCGTCAGCGGGATGAAGACCTGATCGGCGGTGCGCTTGACCACGTCGATCATCGTGCCGCGATTGCCGCTCGACGCTGTGACGTCGAGGAAGGTGAGTTCGTCGGCCCCGGCCTTGTCGTAGGCGGCGGCAAGCTCCACCGGATCTCCGGCATCACGCAGGTTCTGGAAATTGACGCCCTTGACCACCCGGCCGGCGTCGACATCCAGACATGGGATGACCCGAACCGCGACCGTCATATGTACTTCTCCTTCGGAGGTTCAAAAGCCTGGGGATCCCCGATCCGGCCGATCAATTCGATCAGCTCCTCGTGGACCCCGGCACTGGCCGCCACGATCGACGGCGATGTGACCGACCATGGCCGGCCTTCGATGTCGCTGATCCGACCACCGGCCGCCAGGACCAATGCGGCACCGCCTGCGTTGTCCCAGGCGTGGTGGCCAAAGGTGATCGCGCCACCGAGTTGTCCACCCGCGGTGAGCGCAAGGTCGAATCCGGTGCTGCCGAACAGTCGCAGACGCGCTGTCCGCCTGCTCAATTCACCGAGCATCTCCACCCGGTACGCACCCGGATACCGGCCGCGACCGTTGATGTTGAACGCTCCGAACGCCAGCATCGCCTCGCTGAGCTTCTGCTCGGGCCGCGGCGGCACGGGGACACCGTTGCAGAGCAGTTCACCGTCGACAAAACCCTGATAGTTCAAGCCCGACAACGGCAGCCACGTCAGTCCGAGTACCGGCAGTCCGTCGTGGACCAGTGCCAGCAGCATGCCTGCGATCGGCAATCCCGCCGAGTAGTTGTAGGTGCCATCGATCGGGTCGACCACCCATACCGTGCCCTCGGTCAGGTCCGGTCCACCGAATTCCTCACCGTGAACGGCGATCTGGGTGCGCTGCTCCAGCTCCGCCGAGATCGTGCGCTCCAGCTCGAGATCGAACTCGGTGGCAAAGTCGTTATGCCCCTTGGACACCGCGCTGGGTGCACCAACGCCCGACAAAAACCGGTCGGTGCTCTGATCGAGGACCGCAGCAGCGCTTGCCAGCAACTGCTCCGGATCGAGATCGGGTGGGAGGGTCCCTCCGAGCGCCGAACTCATGATGCCGACGCGACCGCCGCAAGCGCCTCGACGAGGGTGAAGCGCCCGGCGTAGAGCGCCTTGCCGACAATCGCTCCCTCGACGCCCGTGCCAACCAGTCCGGCGATCGCAACAAGATCCTCGATGGCGGAGACGCCACCGGAGGCAACCACCGGTGCATTCGTCTTGGCGGTGACCTCCCGCAGGAGTTCCAGGTTCGGTCCGGTGAGGGTGCCGTCCTTGGTCACGTCGGTCACGACGTAGCGGCTGCAGCCATCACGCTCGAGGCGCTCGAGGACGTCCCACAGGTCGCCGCCGTCAGACACCCACCCGCGGCCACGCAGGCGGTAGGACCCGTCGACCAGCTGAACGTCGAGGCCGACCGCGACGCGGTCGCCGTATTCCGCGATGGCGCGTGAACACCACTGCGGGTCTTCCAGTGCGGCGGTACCGAGATTGACGCGGGCACAACCGGTTGCCAGCGCGGCCTTCAGGGAATCGTCGTTGCGGATTCCGCCCGACAGTTCCACCTTCACGTCGAGTTCACCGATCACCTCCGCCAGCAGTTCACGGTTGCTGCCGCGACCGAATGCGGCGTCGAGATCAACCAGATGCACCCACTCCGCGCCGTCGCGCTGCCAGGTCAGGGCCGCCTCGCGGGGCGAACCGTAAGAGGTTTCGCTGCCGGCGGCACCCTGCACCAGCCGTACTGCCTGGCCGTCGGCCACATCGACCGCCGGGAGCAGTTCAAGTCGTGCATTCATGCTGGGGATCAATCTCCTTCGATTTCTGATTGGTCTGCTTCTTCGCGCATCGCGCGGGCCACGCGGTCGACCATCCGGTTGGCAACAATACCCATCGCGACAATTGCCAGTATCAGCGCCAGAAGCGCAACGATCAGGGCAGCGACCGGTGACACCTTCGCCAGTCCGATCACGATCACCGCCGAGACGGCCAGCACCACGACTCCGGCACCCACGGTGAAGAGGGCCAGCCGGGCAAACGAGAACCGCGGTGCGGTCATCATTGCGGCGCAGGGCTTGTCACGGCGTTCACGTCAATGACCCGACCCAGTTGTTGAGCAGCCGGGCTCCGGCGTCACCGGACTTCTCCGGATGGAACTGGGTGGCACACAACGGGCCGTTCTCCACCGCGGCGAGGAATCGTCCCCCGTGGGTGGCCCAGGTCAGCTTGGGCGCCTTGAACAGTGCGTCCGCGGGCAACTCCCAGCTCTGCGCGGCGTACGAATGCACGAAGTAGAAGCGCTCCTCTTCGGGCATGCCCGCAAAGAGCATCGAATCAGGTTCTGCCTCAACGGTGTTCCAGCCCATGTGCGGCAGCACCTCGGCCTGGAGTTGAGTGACCGTACCCGGCCACTGCCCGCAGCCCTGCGCTTCGGCTCCGAATTCGACACCGCGTTCGAACAGGATCTGCATACCGACACAGATGCCCAAGACCGGGCGGCCACCGGCCAGCCGGTCGTCGATGATGCGGTCGCCCTTGACCGCGCGCAGACCTTCCATGCATGTCGCGAACGCGCCGACGCCGGGCACCACGAGACCGTCGGCCTCCAACGCGATCGCCGAATCGGACGTCACCTTGACCTGCGCGCCCGTCCGCTCCAGTGCCCGCTGCGCCGAACGCAGATTGCCCGAACCGTAATCGAGGATCGCAACCGTCCGATCGCCGTTGCTGCCGCTCACAGGGCCCCCTTCGTCGACGGCACACCACTCACGCGTGGATCCGATTCGGTCGCGGCGCGCAGCGCGCGTGCCACAGCCTTGAACTGGGCCTCGGTGATGTGGTGCGGATCGCGGCCGTAGATCGTGCGCACATGCAGCGCGATCTGGGCGTTCATCGCGAGAGTTTCGAAGACGTGCTTGTTGATGACCGTGTGGTACGGCACGCCGGGATTGCCGCCGATGGTGGTGGTCAGCATGTGCTCGGGCTCGCCGGTGAACACGCAGTACGGGCGACCGGAGACGTCGACGATGGCCTGGGCCAGGGTCTCGTCCATCGGGATCCAGGCGTCGCCGAAGCGGCGGATGCCCCTCTTGTCGCCCAGAGCCTTCGCGATGGCCTGGCCGAGCACGATCGCCGTGTCCTCGACGGTGTGGTGGGCCTCGATCTCGACGTCACCCTTGGCCGCCACCGTGAGGTCGAAGCTGCCGTGCGCACCAAAAGCGGTGAGCATGTGGTCGTAGAACGCCACGCCGGTGGAGATGTCGGTGCGCCCGGTGCCGTCGAGATTGATCTCCACGGTGATCGAGGACTCCCGGGTGGTCCGCTCGATGCGGGCCACGCGCGGTTGTGCGGTCATTTCTGCTCTCCGATCAAGTCTGTCTGGCCTATTAAGTCGGTGCGGGCCAGTTCGGCGCTGCGGGCCAGCAGCGCGTCGTTTTCGGCGGGCAATCCGATGGTGGCACGTAGATGGCCCTCGATCTGCATGTCACGGATCAACACGCCACCGTCGAGGTAGTTCTGCCAGCTCGCGGTTGCATCGGCGAACGGGCCGAACAGGATGAAGTTGGCGTCGGAGTCGACCACCGAGTAGCCCAACCGGGTCAGTTCGGCGGTGACACGCCCCCGTTCGGCGACGATCGCGGCGACCCCGGCGAGGGTGTCGTCGGCATGTCGCAGAGCCGCCCGGGCGGCGGCCTGCGTGACCACCGACAGGTGGTACGGCAGCCGTACGAGCAGCAGCGCGTCGATCACGGCCGGATCGGCGGCCAGGTAGCCGAGGCGTCCGCCTGCAAAGGCGAATGCCTTGCTCATCGTCCGGCTGACCACGACCTTGGCGGGGAACTCCTCGATCAGTTCGACCGCACTCGGTGCCGCAGAGAACTCGCCGTATGCCTCGTCGACGATGACGATGCCCGGCGCCGCAGCAGCCACGGCGCGCACGTCGTCGAGTGAGATGGACCCACCGGTCGGGTTGTTGGGTGAGGTCAGGAACACCACATCGGGTCTGCGCTCGGCGATTGCCGAGAGTGCGCCATCGAGGTCGAATGAGAAGTCGGCGTTGCGCTTTCCTTCGATCCAAATGGTGTCGGTGCCGGTGGAGATGATCGGGTGCATCGAGTACGACGGGACAAACCCCATCGCGCTGCGGCCCGGACCGCCGAAGGCCTGCAACAACTGCTGCAGAATCTCGTTGGATCCATTTGCCGCCCAGAGGTTTTCGGCACCGAGCGCAACACCCGTCGCCGAGCTGAGGTAGGCGGCGAGATCGGTACGCAGCGCGACCGCGTCCCGGTCCGGATACCGGTGCAGCTGCGACGCGGCCTCGCGTACCGACGCCGCGACGTCGTCGATCAGTGCCTGCGACGGCGGATGTGGGTTCTCGTTGGTGTTGAGGCGGTACGGCACGTCGAGTTGCGGTGCGCCATAGGGCGACTGGCCCTTCAGCGTCTCGCGCAGCGGTAGGTCGTCAAGCCCGATCCGTCTGGTGGAGGAGGTGGGGGTCGAAGAAGTCACCGAAGATCCTCCGAACCGGCGAACCGCAGCCGCACGGCTTCACCGTGCGCGGGCAGATCCTCCGCCTTCGCCAAGGTCTGCACGTGCCCGGAGACCTCCTTGAGTGCGGCCTCGTCGTAGTCGATGACGTGCACGCCGCGCAGGAACGTCTGCACCGACAAACCTGAGCTGTACCGCGCCGAACCCGACGTGGGCAGAACGTGGTTGGAGCCTGCGCAGTAGTCGCCCAGGCTCACCGGCGAGTAGTCACCGACGAAGATCGCACCGGCACTGCGCACTCGGGCAGCCACCGCAGCAGCGTCCCGCGTCTGGATCTCGAGGTGTTCGGCGGCGTAGGCGTTGACCACCTGCAGGCCCTGATCGATGTTGTCCACCAGAATGATTCCCGACTGCGGACCTGCCAGGGCTTCACGGACGCGGTCGGTGTGCTTGGTCCGGGAGACCTGAACCTCGATCTCTGCGTCGACGGCGTCGGCGAGCTCCGGGCTGTCGGTGACCAGGACAGAGGCTGCCATCACGTCGTGTTCGGCCTGGCTGATCATGTCGGCGGCCACGTTGACCGGACTGGCCGAGCTATCGGCCAGGATCGCGATCTCGGTGGGGCCTGCTTCGGAGTCGATGCCGACTACGCTGCGGCACAGCCGTTTTGCCGCCGTCACGTAGATGTTGCCCGGGCCGGTGATCAGGTCGACAGGATCGAGGTCGGCGCCGTCGGTATCGGTGCCGCCGTAGGTCAGCAGGGCGACGGCCTGTGCGCCGCCCACCGCCCAGACCTCGGTGACACCGAGCAGCGCGCAAGCCGCCAGGATCGTCGGATGCGGCAAACCGTCGAACTGGGCCTGCGGGGGCGACGAGACCACCAGGGATTCAACACCGGCCACCTGGGCGGGCACCACGTTCATGACCACGCTCGACGGGTAGACCGCATTGCCGCCCGGCACATACAGACCGACCCGGCCGACGGGGATCCAGCGTTCGGTGACTGTTCCACCGGGTGAGACCTCGGTGCTCACGTCGGTCCGACGCTGATCGGCGTGGACCCGACGGGCCCGGTCGATCGCCTCGGACAGCGCGGCGCGGACGTCGGGATCGATCTCGGCCAAGGCCTTCTCGATCTGCTCGCCGGGAACCCGCACGGTCTCCGGTGCCACGCCGTCGAACTTCTTGCCGTAGTCGAGCGCCGCGGAGGCACCATGCTCGCGGATCGCCTCGATCACCGGTTTGACCTGGCCCAAGACCGTGTCGACGTCGGTGGCGCCGCGCGGAAGGGTCCGGCGTAGTTGAGCGGTGGTGGCGTTGGCACCGCGAAGGTCGGTGCGGGCAAGCATGAGCACGAACTCCTGACGAATCGTTGGCGATCCGCATTGCCCGTGGATTGGCCACTGCGGACTTACTTCTAGGATATGCGTTCCGGCCAGCAGTTTTTACCAGCGCCCCTAGGATCTCAACATGGTCTTCGCCGCACGACTCCTCATCAATGCTGTCGCCATCTGGATCGCAGCAGCTCTCATCAACGGGATATCGATCGCCACGGACGGCCGCGACACCGGCGCCCAGATCCTGGTGGTGCTGTTCATCGCGCTGGTCTTCACCATCGTCAACACCGCGATCAAGCCGTTTGTGCAGCTGTTGTCTCTCCCCCTGCTGATCCTCACATTGGGACTGTTCACCCTGGTCATCAACGCATTGATGCTGTTGCTGACGGCCTGGGTCACCGAGACCACCGACTTCGGCCTGAGCGTCGACGGATTCTGGACCGCGGTCGGTGGCTCGATCGTGATCTCGGTCGTCAACTTCCTGCTCGGGGCACTGGTCCCCGACCGTCAAGACCGCTGACGTCGCCCAGTCCGGTCAGAGTGTTGCGGTGTCGATCACAAATCGGTAGCGCACGTCCGAAGCCACCACCCGCTCGTAGGCCTCGTTGATCTGTGAGGCATTGATCACCTCGATCTCGGCACCCAGGTTGTGCTCGGCGCAGAAGTCGAGCATCTCCTGGGTTTCGGCGATTCCACCGATCAGTGATCCGGCGAGCGAACGCCGCTTGGACACCAATGTCATGGCCTCCACTGAAATCGGGTTCTCCGGCAGGCCCAATTCGACCAAGGTGCCACCGACAGCAAGCATCGACAAGTACTGATTGATGTCGAAGTTGGCGGAGACCGTGTTGAGGATGAGATCGAACTTCCCACGGAGTTCGCTGAAGGTGTCGGGGTTGTCGGTCGCGTAGTAGTTCTGCGCACCCAGTCGGAGTCCGTCTTCCATCTTCTTGAGGGACTGTGAGATGACACTGACCTCGGCGCCCATGGCGTGAGCGATCTTGACACCCATGTGTCCGAGTCCACCGAGTCCGATGATCGCGACCCGCTTGCCGGGTCCGGCGTTCCAGTGCCGCAGCGGCGAGTAGGTGGTGATGCCTGCGCACAGCAGCGGCGCGGCGACATCCAGCGGCAGCCCCTCGGGGATGCGTAGGACGTAATTCTCGTCGACCACGACCTCCTGGGCGTAGCCACCGGTGGTGACCTTTCCGTCCCGGCCGACCGCGTTGTAGGTGCCGACCATGCCCTTCTCGCAGTACTGCTCGTCTCCCTGCAGGCAGGGCTCGCACTCGCGGCAGGAATCGACAAAACAGCCGACGCCAACCCGATCGCCGACCTGGTACTTCGTCACCTCTGAGCCGATCTCGGCGACCGTGCCCGAGATCTCGTGGCCGGGCACCACCGGATACTGCGCCTGGCCCCATTCGTCGCGAACCGTGTGGATGTCGGAATGACAGATACCGGCGAAGGCGATGGCGATCCGCACGTCGGCCGGACCTACGTCACGGGTCTCGATTGTCATCGGGACCAGTGCACCCTTCGCGGATGGAGCGGCGTAGGCATTGATGGTCGGCACAGATAAACCTCCGAGAATGTGGGGATCGCGGTGTTGAACCGCGCATTCAAGCGTACATACGCATATGTCCTTGGCTAACGAATGCGACGTGCACCACAGTCCCCACCCACGCAAGCATTTCCGTTTGCGCCCCGCTTTTTCAGCGGTGCCGGCACAGACACGGAGAAGCTGTTGAGATTGACGAAATCAGTCGCCGATCCAGTCGAACCCGATGTCGAGGGCGGTCACCGAATGGGTGAGTCCGCCGACGGCGAGGTAGTCGACGCCGGTGCGGGCGTATGCCTCGGCGACGTCCACGGTCAGTCCACCAGAGCTCTCGAGTTTGGTGGACGGCGACTTGGTGTTGCGACGCTGCACCGCCATCTGGGTCTGCCAGAGCGGAAAGTTGTCCAGGAGAACGAGTTCGGCACCCAGAGCCAGAGCCTCGTCGAGTTGCTCGAGACTGTCGACCTCGACTTCGCAGGTGATGTCCGGGGCAGCGGCACGTACTGCATTGAGTGCCGCGGTGACCGATCCGGCGGCTGCGACGTGGTTGTCCTTGATGAGCGCCTCATCGCCGAGACCCATCCGATGGTTCTGTCCACCACCGCAGCGCACCGCATACTTTTGCAGAGATCGCAGACCCGGCAACGTCTTCCGTGAGTCTCGAATGACGGCGTCGGTGCCCTCTACCTGCTGCACCCACAACGCGGTGGCGGTGGCGATTCCGGACAGATGACACATGAGATTGAGTGCGGTTCGTTCGGCCACCAGCAAACCCGCCACCGGTCCCCGAAGCGTTGCGATCGCCGTACCGGCCTCGAGATGCGCGCCGTCCTTGAGGCGATCGAGGACCTCGTACTGACCGGCACCGATGACAGTGTCGAAGACCCGCAGAGCGATGTCGAGGCCGGCGAGGACGCCGGGTTGCCGGTTGGCGAGCACCGCGGTTGCAACGGCACCCTCGAGAACCGTTGCAGCTGTGGTGACATCAGGTCCGTAGCGCAGGTCTTCGTCGAGCGCGGTGGCAATGAGCGCCGCAACCTCGGGTGTGCCGGCCTGGTTGTCCGTCACTCGCCCACTCCCGGGTTACCGATCTCGATCATCCGCTGAACACTGCGACGTGCCTTCTCGGCAACGTCGGGAGCCACATGAACCTCATCTTTGCCTTCACGCAGGCAACGCAGCAGCGCGGCCGGGGTGATCATTTTCATGTACGGGCAGGAGGCACGGTCGTTGACGGCCTGGAAGTCGACATTGGGTGCAGCTTTGCGCAGCTGATGGAGCATGCCGACCTCGGTGGCAACCAGCACCTGTGTGGCGCCGGTTTCCCTGGCGGCGTCGAGCATGCCACCGGTGGAGAGGATCTTGACCTTGTCGGCGGGTACAAAACCCTCGCCGGCCAGGTACAGCGCCGATGTGGCGCAACCACATTCGGGGTGTACATACAGCTCGGCGTCTGGGTGTGACTTCGACTTCGCGGTGAGCTCATCGCCGTTGATGCCGGCGTGGACGTGGCATTCACCGGCCCAGATCTGCATGTTCTCGCGACCGGTCACCCGCTTGACGTGGGCGCCGAGGAACTGGTCCGGCAGGAACAGGACCTCTTTGTCGGGATCGATCGAGTTGACGACATCGACTGCATTCGACGACGTGCAGCAGATGTCAGTGAGCCCCTTCACCTCGGCCGTGGTGTTGACGTAGGAGACGACCACCGCATCGGGGTAGTCGGCCTTCCAAGCCCGCAGGTCGTCCGCGGTGATCGAGTCGGCGAGGGAACAGCCGGCCCGCTCGTCGGGGATGAGCACGCGCTTGTCCGGGCTCAGGATCTTTGCGGTCTCGGCCATGAAGTGCACACCACAGAAGATGATCTCGTCGGTCTCGGCCTCGGCCGCGATCCGCGACAGGGCAAGCGAATCCCCTACGTGATCGGCAACGTCCTGGATGGCAGGCAGCTGGTAGTTGTGCGCCAGCAACGTGGCGTTGCGCTTCTTGGCGAGACTCTTGATCTCGGCGAACCATTCCGGCGTCGGCTCGACCCCGGTGTAAAGGGGTTCGGTCGATCCGAGTGTGAGTGACGTGGTTGTCATGACAACCACCCTCCTGTTCATGGCGCCGGTCTTCGGTGGCCGGCCTGGGCTATGGGCGGGGGTTTTCGACTGTAGATCGAAAACCTCCTCCGATCCTACACCCGGCATGTGCGCACCCTCACACTCCGGCCTGCGATACCCCGGTCACGCCTGGTCCCAGCACCCACGGCGCACGCACTACACTCGCAGCCATGCCGTCGCCGAGCGCCTTCCATGAAGTCCTCTGTGCCGTGTTCCAAGTCCGCGAGCATCAGGTCGGCGAGCCGCCCGTGCTGTCGATTTTGTTGTGGCAGCGCGCTTTTGAACCGCAGGCCGGGTCGTGGTCACTACCCGGCGGCAATTTGCATGATGACGAGGACCTGAAGTCGTCGGCCTTGCGACAGCTCGCCGAAAAGGTGGACCTACGCCAGGTGGCCCACCTCGAGCAGCTGTCCGTGTTCTCCGAACCCGACCGTATCCCCGGCCCGCGGGTGATCGCGTCGTCCTACCTCGGCATGGTGCCGTCGGATTCGCAACCGAACCTGCCGCCGGATACCCGCTGGCACCCGGTCTCAGACCTTCCGGTGATCAGTTTTGATCACCGCAAGATCGTCGAACGGGCACGCTCGAGGCTGGCTGCCAAGCTCTCGTACACGAATATCGCGTTCGCACTCGCGCCTGCCGAGTTCTCGATGTCGGCCCTGAGCGACATCTACTGCGCAGCCCTTGGCTATCCGGTGGACTCGACCAATCTGCTGCGCATCCTCTCGCGACGCGGCGTGATCACCGCGACCGGGACCGTCGGCCGAACCGGCCCGTCGGGTGGACGGCCGCCCGCTCTGTACCGCTTTGCCGACAAGCAACTGCGCATCACCGACGAGTTCGCAACGCTGCGCCCACCTCTGTAGACCCCTCGAGCGGGCAAAGATGCTGTGTCACTTGTCCATCACCTGAGGTATCGCCTGCTCCCCCGCTTCGGCGAACAGGTCCGCGACGCGGTCTGCCGTCTGCAACGACTTCCTCGTGGTCGAGTAGATGCCGCTCGCCAGGATGACCATCCCCAGTCCGGCGGCGACCCACCACAACGGCGCCATGTCCGAAGCCGATGATGTTCCGTGGTCGCCCGCGATCACCGAACCCGCCATCGCACCCGACAACGCCACACCGATACTCACACCGACCTGCCTGCTGGTGGATGCGATCGCCGAAGCTGCCCCGGCCCGGTCCCTCGGCATACCGCTGACCGCGCCGGTGGTGATCGGCGCGTTGACCATGCCGAAACCGATTCCGAACAAGCCAAAGGTGATGAGTAGCTGCCAGATCGGTGTCACATCGTCGATGGTCGACATCAACACGGACGCAATCGTCAGGAGCGTCCCGGCAGCGACCAGCGACGGCCGGGTGCCGTAGTGACCGACCAGCCGCCCGGACAGCGGAGAGAAGAGCAGCGTTCCCGCCGCCAACGGCAGGAACATCAGACCGGTCTCGATCGGGCTGAATCCACGGATGCTCTGCAGGTAGATCGACACCACAAAAAGGAAAGCCCCATAGGCCGCAAAAGCGCAGATACCGGTCACCGTGGCGGCCGAGAACGGAATACTGCGGAAGAACCGTAGGTCGATGAACGGGTCGTGATGACGCAGTTCGTAGCGACAGAACGTCCCGAACGCCATGACGGTGACCGCGAAGATCCCGATCGTGGCCGGGTCGGTCCAGCCCATCGAGGGTCCTTCGATCAGGCCGAAGACCAGGCCTGCCATGAAGACCACCGCCAGCGTCTGACCGACCGGGTCGAGACTGCGCACGTGCAGCGACTTCGACTCGGGCACAACAAGTGCGGTGGCCACCACTGCGATGACGCAGATCGGCAGGTTGATCCAGAACACCGCTTCCCAGCTGAAGAGTTTGATCGCGGTCCCGCCGACGATCGGCCCCAGTGCCATCGAGATGCCCACCACCGCACCCCAGACCCCGACCGCCCGAGCCCTCTCCACCCGGCCCGGGAAAGTGTTGGTGATGATCGACATCGCGACCGGGTTGAGCATCGAACCACCGATGGCCTGGACGAAGCGGGCCGCGATCAGCACCTCGATGCTCGGGGCCAGACTGCAGAGCAGCGAACCGAGCGCAAAGGTGATCAGGCCGATCTGGAAGACGCGGCGGCGACCGAACTTGTCGGCCATCGTCCCGGCCAAGAGCAGCAGGCTGGCCAACACCAGGGTGTAGATGTCGATGACCCATTGCAGCTGTGACGCACTGGCATCAAAATCCGCACGGATCGACGGGATCGCCACGTTGACGATGGTCGCGTCCATCGTCACGATCAGCAGGCTCAGACAGCAGGTCACCAGAATTGCGTTCTTACGACGCGGACTGAGCACCGCTGCTGAGGTCACCTGGTAATTGTGATACTTGTCAACTACTGCGAATGCGGCGGGTCACCTATGCGGCATGTCATTCGACACGGGCCGGTGGCGTGGTCAGCGCGACCGCCTCGTCCGGAAATCCCAGATCGCCGGACCGATTCATCACAACGAACACCACATAGGTCAACATTGCGGTCAGTGGTGCGATCACCAACAACGCCCAGGAGAACCCGATCCCGCCACCGAAGTCGAGGTACGCCCCCGTGATGCGCAGGCTGGGTGCCTGCGTGAACTCGTCGCCAACGGCCACCCCGTCGCGGCCGGGGAAACGCAGACGGGCCACCAGGTCTCCGACCCAGACCGCGACCACACCGGACGCGATCGCGCCGAACGCCAAACCGGTGACGCCGGCCGGACCTCGCAGTCGCGGCGACATCCAGAAGACCACCGCCAGGACCACACCGGCGATCAGGGCCACCGAGAAGTACAACCCGATGGCCGTGAACTCCGACGTGGCATCACCCGTTGCGACAGCACGATCCGGGGCGACCATGCGCCCTTCGATACCCGGAGTCAACAAACCCCAGATCAGGCCCCATAAAACCCCGGCAAGTACCGCACCTGCCGAGACAAAGCCCACAGACCGAACCCTGCCGGTCAACGTTGATACAGCTCCACCGAATCGACGGTACCGTGCCGCGAACATCGCGCCGACCAGCCGTCAGGACGAACCTGGACAACCATCCGCCTGCCGCACTGTCCGCAGTAGCGCGGCGGCTCGAGCCCGAGCTGCGCCGCCCGCGGAATCGAATCGGGGTCCTCGACATCGAGCTTCACCCCGGTGTACTCGCCGTAGACCATCGGGACGGCCAGCGGAGTCGGGATGTCGCTCATCGTCTGATCGCTGATCAAATCGAGTCGTTGAGTGCCTTGATCGGCATCTGCAGCTCGTCGAGCAGATCCAGATCGGTTTCGGCAGGACGGCCCAGCGTTGTCAGGTAGTTACCAACGATGACCGCGTTGATCCCACCCAGGATGCCCTGTTTGGCACCCAGATCACCCAGCGTGATCTCGCGTCCACCCGCGAACCGCAGGATGGTGCGCGGCAGCGCCAACCGGAACGCGGCAACAGCCTTGAGCGCTTCGGCCGCAGGCAACACATCGAGGTCGCCGAACGGGGTACCGGGACGCGGGTTCAGGAAGTTCAGCGGAACCTCATCGGGATCGAGTGCAGCCAGGTCCGCGGCGAACTCGGCGCGCTGCTCGAGGCTCTCGCCCATTCCCAGGATGCCGCCGCAGCACACCTCCATCCCGGCCTCACGGATCATCTTCAACGTGCCGAAACGCTCTTCCCAGCTATGGGTGGTGACCACGTTCGGGAAGTGCGACCGCGCGGTCTCCAGGTTGTGGTTGTAGCGATGGACCCCCATCGCCTTGAGCTCATCGACCTGTTCCTGGGTCAGCATGCCAAGGCTGCAAGCGATCTGGATGTCGACCTCGGCCCGGATGGCCTCGATGCCCGCGGCCACCTGCGCCATCAGGCGCTTGTCGGGTCCACGTACGGCGGCCACGATGCAGAACTCGGTGGCGCCGGATTTGGCGGTCTGCTTGGCGGCTTCGACCAATGCCGGGATGTCGATCCAGGCACTGCGAACCGGCGAGGCGAACAGCCCTGATTGTGAACAGAAATGGCAGTCCTCGGGACAGCCGCCGGTCTTGAGGGAGATGATGCCTTCCACCTCGACCTCGGGGCCGCAGTGCTTCATCCGTACGTCATGAGCGAGTTGCAGCAGGTCGGTCAACCGGTCATCGGACAACTGCAATATCTGCAGCGTCTGCTCCTGGCTGAGCCCCTCCCCGCGTTCCAACACCTGCTCACGTGCGACGTCGAGTATGTCGGTACGTACTGGCGCCTGGGTCACGTGGGGCCTCCCTTTTGTCGCGAACGTTGAGGTCTCAGTGTGCATCATCACGCACACCGGGTACCCGGCAGTGGGTCACAGACCCGCAAGCCAATCCGGATCAAACCATCCAGATGCCTGCGAAGTAAAACTACTGCGCGGTAGGCTTCCGGCCCCTGCGGGGATCCGCCCGACCACCGGGACTCCCGTCAGGGCCGGCAGGTCGTCGAGGTTGCACAGTTCGGCCAGACCCGGCTGCGATGGCCACGAGCCGATGACGATGCCGGAGCACTCGAGGCCTGCGGCTTTGATCGCCGACGTGGTGAGCTCGGTGTGATTGAGCGTGCCGAGTCCGGCCGCGGCGACAACCAGTAGCGGCGCACCGATTCCGGCCGCGACGTCGAGCATGGTGATGTCGGGCGCCAATCGCACCAGCACCCCACCGGCGCCCTCCACCAGCGTGAGATGGTGCGAATCCAACCCGCGGATGCCGTCGATGATCACATGCAGATCCACCGGTGTGGCACCTTCACGAACGGCCGCCCGAGACGGTGCCAGCGGATCACGAAAACGGTAGAGCTCGGACGTAGCGGTGACACCTGCAAGCCGGATCACCTCGTCGACATCGCCGGGTTCGCCCGGCCCGACCCCGGTCTGTGCCGGTTTGCACACGGCCACGCTCGCCCCCGCAGCCATGACCGCAGCTGCCACCGCGGCGGTTGCCACCGTCTTACCGACCTCGGTCGAGGTCCCGGTGATCACGAGTCTCACAGCGCGCCCTCAGATCTCGGCGAGTACGGCCGTGACAACCTCTGCCACCCGGGCGATCTCGTCGTCGGACAGATCTGCGCGAACGGTCAGGCGCAGCCGCGAGGTACCCGGCGGCACCGACGGCGGACGGAAACACCCGGCAAGCACTCCGCGGTCGCGACAACGTTGCGCGGCCGCAAACGCCTGGGCCGGATCGCCGATGATGATCGAGACAACCGCCGCCTCCGACTCCGTGCCGCCACACAGACTCGCGAGCCGGGCAGCGTTGGCACGCACCCGAGTTGCCAGGTCCGGCTGCGCGCGCAGAACCCGCAACGCAGCCTGCGCGGCGCCGGCTGCGGCGGGTGCCAGACCGGTGTCGAAGATGAATGTGCGGGCGCGATCGATCAGATGATCACGGACCATCGCCGATCCGAGGACCACACCGCCTTGCGAGCCAAGCGATTTCGAGAGAACCGCCGTGGTGACGAGGTCGGGGGCGCCGGCCAGTCCGGCTTCGTCCAGAACCCCGCGACCGCCGGTGCCCCGAACGCCGAAGGCATGGGCTTCATCGACCAGCAGTACCGCACCGTTGGCGCGGGCCGCGGCATACAACTCGGCAACCGGGGCGATCGCACCGTCGATGGAGTACACGGAGTCCGTGACCACCATCGCCCGCTGCTCGCTGCGCCCTTCCAATTCTCGTCGTACCGCCGCGTGGTCACCGCGATCGACGACCACCACCCGGGCCCGCGACAGACGGCACCCGTCGATCAATGATGCGTGCGAACCCCCGTCGGAGACGATCAGATCACCGCGACCCATCAGTGCCGACACGGCCGCGATGTTGCCGACATAGCCTGACGAGAACACCAGGGCCGCTTCATAACCGAGGAAATCAGCGAGGTCGTTCTCGAGCGATTCGTGGATCTCGGTGGTACCGGTGACCAGCCGCGACGACGTCGATCCGGCACCCCACAGATCGAGCGCCTCGTGTGCGGCGGCCACGACGTCGGGATGGCGGGACAATCCCAGGTAGTCGTTGGACGCCAGGTTCAGCAACCGGTCGTCGGTCCCACGCGGCACCAACGTCCGGTGCAAACCCTCTGCCGCGCGAACCTCGGCGGCCTCATGGAGCCAGTCCAGCGCGGTGTCGGTGTCGGCCACGTTCGGCGTCATCGGTTTCACTGTGAGAAGCCTCTCATAGAGCCGGAAGTGGTGGCATGGCCCGCCACCGCGGCACGTACGGACGCACTCACACCACCGATCAGTGTGTCGATGTCCGCTTCGGTGCAGATATATGGAGGCATCGTGTAGACGAGGTCGCGGAAAGGTCGCAGCCAGACGCCCGCATCCACGGCAGCATCCGTCGCAACGGCCATGTCGACCGGGTCGTCGAGTTGCACCACCCCGATGGCCCCGAGGACGCGTACTTCCCGCACCCCTGGCAGCTCCGACAGCGGCGCCAGCCCGGTTGCCAGAGCCGCCGATATCCGGGCGACCCGATCGCGCCATGGCGATTCGAGCAACAGTTCGGTCGAGGCGACCGCAATGGCCGACGCCAACGGATTGGCCATGAATGTCGGGCCGTGCGCGAGCACTCCGACGGCCGAACCCGAGATGGTGTCGGCAATCTCACGTGTGCACAGAGTTGCTGCCATCGACACATAGCCGCCCGTCAGCGCTTTCCCGACGCACATGATGTCGGGCGAGACACCCACGTGGTCGGCGGCGAACAGTTCTCCGGTCCGCCCGAATCCGGTGGCGATCTCATCGAAGATGAGCAGCACCCCCTGCTCGTCGCAGATTCGGCGGAGCTCGACGAGGTATCGGGGGTCGTGGAAACGCATCCCCCCGGCACCTTGCACCACCGGTTCCACGATGACCGCGGCCAGCTCGTCCCGATGCGCGATCACCAGCTCTTCGAACTCACCGACGTAGTCGGCCTCGTAATCGACCGGCGGCGCAGGCGCAAAGACCTGCCGGGTCAGGACGTCAGTCCACAGCGAATGCATCCCACCTTCGGGATCGCAGACGCTCATCGGTGTGAACGTGTCGCCGTGATAGCCGCCGCGCCAGGTCAGGAGCCTGTTTCGACCTGTTGTGCCCCGAGCCCGCCAGTACTGCAGGGCCATCTTCACGGCGACCTCGACGGATACCGATCCCGAATCCGAGAAGAACACGGTGCGCAATGTTTCGGGGGTCATCTCCACCAGCAGCTCGGCCAACCGGGCCGCGGGCTCATGCGTCAGACCGCCGAACATCACGTGCGCCATCGAGTCGAGTTGAGTGCGCGCAGCGTTGTCGAGCACCGGATTGCGGTAGCCGTGGATGGCCGCCCACCACGAACTCATCCCGTCGACCACCGTGGTCCCGTCGGCGAACGTCAAACGCACGCCTTCCGCCGAGCGCACCACCCGCGGGACCGGCTCCGGATGCGGCATCGTGCCGTACGGATGCCAGATCAGTTCGGAATCGAGCCTGCTGATCTCCGCTGCGGAGCGCGCAGCCGATTCGTTCGAAGCTTCAGGAAACGTGGGCACGGATCCACACTAGTGAGGGCGCGCGGTGGATCTGAGCCCGGGATTCTGATCTAAGGCAGGTACATTACGTGGCTGGACAGCCCAACGAATTGCTGCGATCCGACCGATCACGCGGCAGACCCCGAACAAATGAGACACCAGACCATTGACTGCCACGCCCAGCGTTGACACGCGGACCTCCACGGTTCCCCCCGACACGGTGCCGATCTACCGGACCGACCTCGACGGACTCCGTGGCCTCGCGATCGTCCTCGTGGCCTGCTTTCACATCTGGTTCGGCCGGGTCTCCGGTGGCGTCGACGTCTTCCTGACCCTCTCGGGCTATTTCTTCGTCGGCTCGCTGCTGCGGCACACCATCGTCAGCCAGGACGAGCGGACCACGTTGTGGAAGACCGTCAATCCGGTCCAACGTCTGACGCGCCTGGCCCGGCGGCTCCTGCCCGCTCTGGTGGCGATCCTGATCGTCATCAGCCTCGGGACGCTGCTGATCTTCCCGGAAACCCGGTGGCTCGCCACCGGACGCGAGGTCATCGCGAGCCTGTTCTACTACCAGAACTGGTTCCTGGCCTTCAATTCCCAGGACTACACCGCGGCAAGCTCGGCCAACAGTCCGTTGCAGCACCTGTGGTCGATGTCGGTGCAGGGTCAGTTCTTCGTGGTCACGATGCTCACCGCGCTCGCATTTGCCGGTGCCATCAAGTTGCTGGTGCGGTCCGGGTTCAAGAAGCTTGCCGACCCGACGGTGATCCGGGTGGTCATCGGTCTGGCGATCCTCGGCGTCGCCGCGGTGTCGTTCTACTGGGCACACATGCGGATGGGCGTGAACCAGCAGTTCAACTACTACGACACCATCTCGCGCGCCTGGGAGCCGCTGGCCGGTGGCCTGCTCGCCGTGTGGATGCCGAAGTGGCGTGTCCCCAACGCGATCCGCAACCTGGTGGCGATCGTCGCGCTCGGCCTGATCATCAGCTGCGGCTGGTGGATCGTCGGTGTCGAGCAGTATCCCGGACCGTGGGCCCTGGTTCCGGTGCTGTCCACTCTGGCGATCATCTGGTCCGGCAACAACGCCGTCAGACGTGGCTCATCGGTCGAACGGCCCGCGGTCAGCAATGCACTGGCCGGCAGGCAGATGGTCTGGCTCGGCTCGATCTCGTACGCGCTGTACCTGTGGCACTGGCCGCTGCTCATCTTCTATCTGACCTGGCGCGACAAGAACGACGCATCGATCGTCGAGGGCACCGTCTTGATAGCGCTCTCGATCGCGTTGGCCTGGCTGACAAAGCGGTATATCGAAGAACCCCTGCGGGCACCACGTTCGGTGTCCGCTCACGGACCCGTACGCGGGGCCGGAGCCGGCCAAGGTGTTGATAAAGACGGCCCATTGCACGAAGGGACGGCGTCGCGGCACCATCAGCCGGCCCATGCCACGCCCGTGCGCCCGTGGCGTGGACGCCTGCTGAACTATTCGACGATTACCGGCAGCCTCCTTCTGGTCGGCGCCATCGTGATGACTACCGGGTTCAAGGCGTGGGAGAGCCACGCCACCAATCTGACCGTCGACACCACCAACCTCGATCCTCGCGTCTACCCCGGCGCCGGTGCGCTCCTCGACGGTGTCCCGGTACCCCACGTGGACCCGCAGCCCTCGCCACTGGCAGTGGTGATGGACTTACCCGCAACCTCGTTCAACGGCGACATCAGCGACTTCGACGACGGCGATGTCCACATCGGTGAGTACGGAGATCTGCAGGCCACCAAAACAATTGCACTGGCAGGCGGTTCCCATGCCGAGATGTGGATCACCGCGCTCGACATCCTCGGCAAGCAGAACCATTTCAAGGTCAGGACATACCTGAAGATGGGCTGCCCGCTGACGGCCGAAGCAGAACCGAAGCAGTCCGGAGTCCCCTACCCGCAGTGCCGCGCGTGGGTGGACAAGGTGATGCCGATGATCATCGCCGACCGACCCGATGCGGTGTTCACAAACTCGACCCGACCCAAAGACAACGATCCCGGCGACTGGGTCCCCGACGACTACCTGCCGATCTTCGCCCAGTTCGCCGCCGCCGACATCCCGGTCCTGGGCATCCGCGACACCCCCTGGCCGCACAACGATGACGGAGCCATCAACACCCCGGACTGCCTGTCGAAGAGCTCCAACGACGACTGCAGTACGTCCCGCACGTGGGCATTGGCGCCTACCGATCCGGCGCTTGACGTGGTGCCCGACTACCCGAATCTGCATCCGCTCGATATCACCGCGGGATTGTGCGACGACACAACATGTCCCGCCGTTGTCGGAAACATCACCGTCTACAAGGATTGGCACCACCTCAGTGCCACCTTCATCCGTAGCCTGATCCCGGAATTGCAGCGTCAGATGCAGGCCGCACTACCCTGGACGTAACCAGCAGATTGCGGCCACGGTGCCACGCCCCGCTCCGAATGCCGCCCGGCCCGCGTCCCAGTAGGGTCTTGGACATGAGTAATCGAGAGTGCAGATGACGACGCCTGACGGTGGTGCGCTCACGGAGGACGCCGGTGACGAAGTACCCACCGAGGTGAGTACGCCAGAATCGGACACGCCGACTGCGGTGCCGGCGCAGAGCAGCGCCGCCGTGACCGAAGAGGTCGAAGAACTCATGGTGTGGCCGGGTACGGCCTACCCGCTCGGCGCCACGTTCGACGGCACCGGAACGAACTTCTCACTGTTCTCCGAGGTGGCGACCAAGGTCGAGCTGTGTCTGATCAGCAAAGACGGCACGGAGACGCGCATCGAACTCGAAGAGGTCGACGGCTACGTCTGGCACGCATACCTGGCCACGATCTCTCCCGGACAGCGATACGGTTACCGCATCCACGGACCTTACGATCCCCGGCAGGGTTTGCGATGTGACCCGTCGAAGCTCCTCGTCGACCCCTACGGCAAGTCGTTTCACGGAGAGTTCGACGGCGATGCGTCGCTGTACTCGTATCCGATCGCTCTCGATCCCCCTGCTCCCGAACCGCCTGCTTCCGATCCGGCTGTTTCCGAACCATCGTCCGGGGAGTCGACAGGCGACGAAACCACTTCGGCAACAGATGAATCCGTCGCCGAGGCAATGGCCGCCAGTGAGGTCGAGGTCCCGGTCGCCGACACCGCGGCCGAACTCTCGAGCGAATCCGACGATCTCACCGACGTCGCGGTGGTGGCAACCACGGTCACCGAGACCGAAGCGGAGGACGCCGGGGCCGAGCCCGAGGCAGAAGCGGATCCCGAGCAGCCCGACCCATTGTTCGGAGAACCTCCGCGCCTGGATTCGTTGGGACACACCATGACCTCGGTCGTGATCAACCCATTCTTCGACTGGCAGCATGACCGCGCGCCCAACCGTCCGTACTACGAGACCGTCATCTACGAGGCCCATGTCAAGGGCATGACCGCCACGCATCCCGAGGTCCCGGAACAACTCCGCGGAACCTATGCGGGGCTGGCGCATCCGGCGATCATCGACCACCTGACGAAGCTCGGTGTCACGGCCATCGAACTGATGCCGGTGCATCAGTTCCTGCAGGACCAGACGCTACTTGATCAGGGCCTGCGAAACTACTGGGGCTACAACAGTTTCGGGTTCTTGGCTCCCCACGCCGACTACGCGTCGAACAAGCGGGCCGGCGCCGCAGTGCCCGAGTTCAAGGCGATGGTCCGGGCATTCCACGACGCGGGTATCGAGGTCATCCTCGATGTGGTCTACAACCACACCGCCGAAGGCAATCACATGGGACCGACCATCGCCTTCCGCGGCATCGACAATGCCGCCTACTATCGGATCGTCGACGACGAGCCCTGGGCCTACATGGATTACACCGGGACAGGTAACAGTCTCAATGTCCGGCATCCACACACCCTGCAGCTCATCATGGATTCCCTTCGGTACTGGGTTCTCGAAATGCATGTCGACGGATTCCGTTTCGACCTCGCATCGACCCTGGCCCGGGAACTGCACGATGTGGACAGGTTGTCGGCATTCTTTGATCTCGTGCAACAGGATCCGGTGGTCAGCCAGGTCAAACTCATCGCCGAGCCGTGGGATATCGGCGAAGGTGGCTACCAGGTCGGTAACTTCCCCGGCCTGTGGACCGAATGGAACGGCAAGTACCGCGACACCGTGCGCGACTACTGGCGTGGCGAACCGGCGACCCTTGGCGAGTTCGCGTCCCGGCTCACCGGTTCCTCTGATCTCTACGAGGCGACCGGACGTCGCCCCAGCGCCAGCATCAACTTCGTCACCGCACACGACGGATTCACGTTGCGTGATCTGGTGTCGTACAACGAGAAACACAACGAGGCCAACGGTGAGGACAACCGGGACGGCGAGAGTCACAACCGGTCGTGGAACTGTGGGGTCGAAGGTCCCACCGATGATCCGGTCATCGAAACCCTGCGGGCTCGCCAGCAGCGGAACATCCTGGCCACCCTGATGCTCAGTCAGGGCACCCCGATGATCGCCCATGGCGATGAGATCGGCCGGACGCAACAGGGCAACAACAACGTCTACTGCCAAGACAATCCTCTGGCCTGGATGGATTGGGCTCTGGCAGAGAAGAATTCCGAGCTTCTCGATTTCACTGCCCGGGTGATCGACCTCCGCAAAGAGCATCCGGTGTTCCGTCGTCGGAGGTTCTTCGCCGGACGTCCCATCCGCTCCGGCGACGAACCTCGCGACATCGCATGGCTCACCCCATCGGGCCACGAGATGACCGAAGAGGATTGGGACAGCGGTTTCGGAAAGTCCCTCGCGGTGTTCCTGAACGGATCGGCCATCGGAGAGAAGGACATTCGTGGACGCGTCGTCCAGGACAACGACTTCCTGATGTGCTTCAACGCGCACTACGAGCCGATCGCGTTCGGATTGCCCACAACCTTCTACGCCAACGAGTGGGAGGGCGTACTCGACACCGCGCATCCCCTCGGTGACAGCGCCGTCATCGCCAAGGCCGGAACCCCCGTCCTGGTCACCGGAAGGTCGTTGCTGGTCCTGCGCAAGGTGAACTGATGATCCTGCCTCCCACCGCCACCTACCGTCTCCAGCTGAATAGTGGTTTCACATTCGCCGACGCCGCCGGAAACCTCGATCACTATGCGGCACTGGGGATCAGCCATCTGTACCTGTCGCCGGTGCAGACCGCCCAGGAGGGATCCGAGCACGGTTACGACTGGGTGCCGCCTCCCGAGGTCTCCCCCACCCTCGGCGGCATCGACGGTCTGCGGGATTTGCGTCGCGCCGCTGCCGGACGCGGCATCGGGTTGATCATCGATATCGTGCCCAACCACACCGGCGTCGAGGACCCGCGGCAGAACCCGTGGTGGTGGGACGTACTACAACTGGGCGCGAACTCGCAGTACGCGTCCTACTTCGACATCGATTGGTCGTCGGAGAACGGGGCCGACGGCAAAATCGCTCTGCCGGTTCTGGGTTCACCCGACGACCTCGACGCCCTGGAGATCGACGCCTCCGGCCCGGAGCCCGAACTCGCGTTCTACGAACACCGCTTTCCACTCGCTCCGGAAACTTACGACCCACAGGCGCCGGAATCAGCGGTCGCGGTGCACGACAAACAGCCATATCGGTTGGTGCCGTGGAACATCGGTGTCATCGGCTATCGCCGCTTCTTCTCGGTGAACGGCCTCGCCGGACTGCGGCAAGAAGATCCGTCCGTGTATGCGGCCACCCACACCCTGGTCCGCCAACTCATCGACGAAGACCTGGTCGACGGGATCCGGGTTGATCATCCCGACGGTCTGGCAGACCCGCAAGGGTATCTGCGCAACCTTCGTGACGACCTCGGACCGGACCGCATCCTGCTGGTCGAGAAGATCCTCTCCAAAGGTGAACCCCTCGACCCGTCGTTGCCGGTGGATGGCACCACCGGGTACGAGATGTTGCGTTCCGTCGGAGCCGTTCTCATCGACCCGAATGGCGAAGAGCCACTGGGTGATCTCCATCAGCGGTACGCGGGCGACCGCGGCGATCACCGGTGGCTCGAGGCCGCCGAACGGCATCTGAAGTTGTCGATCCTGTCCGACACCTTCCCCGCCGAACGCGCCCGACTCCGGCGCACACTCCTGGCGTTCGCGGCCGCCACATCACCCGTCACCCCAGAGGTCTCCGCTGAAGACCTCGACTCCGCGATCGGCGCGGTCATCGCTTCCCTCGGCGTGTACCGCAGCGACTATCCGGTCCTGGCCGGAACACTGGAGTCTGTACTGGCCACCAAAAAACAACGGCTACCTGCGTTGAGTGCAGCGTTCGACCTCATCGGTGCGGCCGTCGACTCCGACGCCGAGGCGAGAGCACGTCTGGCGCAGGTCTGTGGCGCCGTCACCGCCAAAAGCGTTGAGGACTGCCTCTTCTACCGAACCGCCCGACTGGTGGCCCTGCAAGAGGTCGGCGGCGATCCGGGGACATTCGCCGATTCGACCGAAGAGTTCCACCGCATCAACGTCGAACGGGCCGCCGCCTGGCCCCGAGCGCTGACCACACTCTCGACACACGACACCAAACGCAGCGAGGACGTCCGCGCCCGCATCGGCGTGCTGTCCCAGATCCCCCTGCGCTGGACCGAATTGGTGGATCGATCGCAGACGCGCAACCCGGCGCCCGACGGAGTCACCGGACTGTTCCTGCGGCAGAACCTTTTCGGTATCTGGCCGATTGACGGGGTGATCACCGATGACCTGCGGGGCCGCTTCCATGACTACGCGACAAAGGCCATCCGCGAAGGTGCGGTCGGCACCACCTGGACCCAGGTCAACACCACCTTCGAGTCGGCAGTGCATGGGTGGATCGACAACATCTTCGACGGGCCCTGTGCCAAAGACCTGACCGACCTGACCGGCGAGGTCGGCTCGCATGCCGAATCCGACGCTCTCCTGCAGAAGGCCCTGGCCATGTTGACGCCGGGAGTCCCCGACGTCTACCAGGGCACCGAATGGTTCGACGATTCGCTGGTTGATCCCGACAACCGACGGCAGATCGACTACAGCCGATCCGTTGACCACCCCAAAGTCGCAATCGTGCGCACCGCAGCACAATTGCGCCGTCGACGCCCCGAGGTGTTCACCGCAGGCGACTATCACCCGCTGCCTGCGCACGGCCCGGCAGCTGAACACGCCATCGCATTCGGACGCAGTGAGCCCGGCGCGGACGTCTCGGTGATCATGGTCGGATGCCGCTGGACCGCGCGTCTCGACGAACACCTGTGGAAGCAGACAACACTCGACCTTCCGCCCGGCACCTGGCGAGAGTTGCTCACCGGCAGCGACATGTCCGGAACCGTGCAGATCGCGCGCTTCGGAACCGCCGTCGCGATCCTCGAACGAATCTGACTCTCGGGGGTACTTCCCGGTCAGCCGGCGGGAGCGGGCGCGGTGGCCGGAGCGGGCGCGGTGGTCGGTGCGGGCGCGGTGGCGTTCGGATCAACACCGGTGCTCGACGGACCCGGATCCATCTGGGATACCAGCCATTTCCCGTCGTGCTTCTCCAGCGTCAGCTGGAACATGCCCAGGTTGGTGACCGGGGTGGTCGCCACACTGCTGGTGCCGGTGATCTCGGCGACCACCAGAGTGGTTGCCGTGTCGGTCGTATTGGACACCACACCCGACGACCAGATCTCAGGTGTGATCTTCAGCTGCATCGACGCGATGTCGGTCTGGGTCTTCTCCCGCTCGTTGAGCAGGTTGTCCCGGAATGCACCGGTGGTCAACGGCGACATCCGATTGACGTACTCACCGGCGGTGGTGGTGTTCATCGAATCGAGCAGTTGGGTGACGAAGTAGTTGGACGCCGCCTTCGCATCCGATGCCGCATCGAGCTTGGCCTTGTCCGACTTCCAGTTGACGCCGAAGAAGATCACGGCACCCAACAAGGCAACAACCACCGCGCCTGCCAGAATTTTTCCGACGACCGCAACGCTGATGGTGATCTGCTTGCCGCCCTTGGTATTCGAGTCGCTCACGACGCGGCCCGGCACCGCGGCTTCGACTGTCGGGACGTCGGCCTCGGAGCCTGCTGCTTTGCGTCGCGGCTTCCCGGTCGGCTTCTTGCTCACCGAGACACCCTCGGTGGGCTCGCCTTCGGTTTCAGGTTTGTTGTTCTCGGCCATACGGCGTTTCTACCTCATAACAATTGTCGGACGGTGGCGCGTGGTGCTCTCGCAGCTCAGCCCAACGGGGCGGTACGCGCATTCGGATCGAAATTCGGTGGCGGACCGGCGGTGTCATCACCGGGCGGACGTGGCGCGTTGGATGCCCCGCGTATCTGTTGTGTCTGATCCTCGGTCACGCAGTACAGGTTGACCGGTACCGAGGCCTCGAGGATTTCGGTCGGCGGTTCCGGCAACACCGGGTAGTCGCAGTACGGACGTGGATAGATCGACCCGTAAGCCCACCAGGCGCCGTCGTGGAACATCGACTGCGCGGTGATCGCCCCGTCGCGGATCGCCGGGAACAGATTCACCAGGGCCGGAGCACGCAACGCGCCCTGCTCGGCGATGTCGAGGAACTGCGTGAGCACACCCGACAACGGATCGGTCAGCTGGTTGAGCGATCCGCCCAGGGTTGTCAGCTGCGCAGGCGCCCGGCCGAGGAAGGTACGCAACTCCTCATCCGAGGCAGCCAGGGCATCGATCAGTTCGCTCATCCCGGTGGTCAGTGTTCCCAGATCCGGCTGGATATCGGCCGTCGTCTCCAGGATCGTTCCGGTGTTCTGGATCAACGTGACCGTTTCCGGGAGTACCCGATAGAGATCGGCAAAGATCACGCCGCCGCTGTTGAACAGCGCACGCAACTGATTCTTACCACCGCTGTCGAGCGCGACGTCGAGCTCGTCGATGGTGATGCGCAGCTTCTCTGCATCGATCTGCCGCACCACGTCGAGCGACGACTCGAGCAGTTTCGGGAATGCGACCGTCGACGACGTCTGTGTGGTCGAGATCTTGTCACCATTCGAAAAGTACGGTCCGTCAGCGGTACTCGGCTGGAAGTCGACGTATTGTTCACCGACGGCGGACAAACCGAGCGCGGCGACGTGCGAATCCTTGCTGATCTTGTATTTGGAGTCGATCACGACCTTCACCTCGACCGAGGTCGGAGTGGTCCGGATCTGGTCGACCGCACCGACCCTGGCCCCGCGCAACGTCACGTCCGATGTGCTCTGCACGCCACCGGAATTGGCGAACTCCACGGTCAGCTCGTACGTGTCATCCAGCGGCCGCCAGCGCAGCACCCCCAAACTCAGATAGCCGAGGCCGACGAACATCACGAGCACCAGGGCAAGGTTCGAGAGCAATATCTTGTGTTTCAGCAACCACGCTGTCATCGCTGTCCCCTCACCCACAACATCCGCGGGTACCGGTCAGCCGGGCCAGCACCCTGGTCAGAGTCTGTTCCAGGCTGTTGACACCATTGGTGAGATCCTCCATCTCGGGAAGCCTGCTGCGCGAATCGAATCCGAATCCCGGCGACAGGTACCAGACCCTCGCGGACACGGTGGCCGCGCTACCGGGTGTCGCATCGACCCACTTGGGGGTCAGCACCTTGAGCCTGTCGGCCAGCGGACCGAGTTCACCGGCGGCGCGACCGAAGGCCTCGACATCGACGGCGAGATTGTTCGTCAGCTCGACCGTGTTCTGACTCTGGCTGTCCAGGAAGTCGTTGAGCGCATCGGTGACCGCCTTGGTCTTGTTCATCGTCGTCACGATCGACGGGATCTGGCCGTTGACGACGTCCAATGCCGGGCCAACCGTGCCGAGCGACGCCACCAACTGATTCCGGCCGTCGGCCAGGTCGGTGGTCACCGCGTTCAGCGACGCGAGCGAGGTGTCGATCTCCTCGGTGTTCATCGCAAGACGGCTGACACCGGTGGTCAGCCCCTGGATCACACCGGTCAGATCCTCCGACTTGCCGCCGATCGCATCAGAGAGTTCGTTGATGATCTCGGTCAGATTCTTGATGGCACCACCGTCGACAAACGCGGTCGCGGTCACCAGCAAATCCTCCACCGTTGCGGCCTCGGTCATCTCACCGGTCAGTGTGTCGCCCGACGCCATCAACGCCGCCGACGTGGCCTCGGCCGGCGGGAGCAACGCGACGAAAACGTCGCCGAGCGGAGTGGCCTGGCGCAGCTGTGCGCCGGTACCGACAGGCAGCTCGATGTCCTTGCGAACGCGCATGGTGACATCTGCCCGGTAGTTGTTGGCGGTGATCGTCTCCACGAGTCCGACGTCGTTGCCGTTGAGCTTCACCTTGGCCCGCGACGGCAGGTTGAGCGCGTTGCCGAAGGATCCCTTGATCTCATAGCCGTCTCCGACGCCACCCGGTGCGGGCATCGGGAGCTGTTCGATGGTCAGCCCCGGGATCGCACCACAACCCGACAACAACATCATTGCTGCCAGGCCGGCGATCACGGTCGCCCGCAGTCGATGTCCGGTCCACTTCTGTCCGGTCCACTTCTGCCCGGTGCGCTGCACATTCCTCATCTGCTCAACTCCACCAGCGCCGAGAACACACCGAGGTCCGAGCCGAAGCCGGTCAACTTGCCGGTCCGGCAACCGTCAGCATGCAAATTGATCGCCTCACAGAATGTCGAGAGGAGCTCGTTGTCGAGCAGCGACTTGTCCACCAGAACCTGTGCGCGCCAAGCCCGTTGCTCCGTCGACACGGAGTTCGCCAGGTTCTCGAAGGCCAACGGCGCAACATCGATGGTGTCGACCAGTTGGCGCGAATAATCGCTCAGGTTGCTGATCAGTCCGGCCAGCCGGCCCATCGCACCACCGAGGGTGTTGGTGTTGGCCTCGAGGAACGTGGCGGTGTTGTTGAGGGTCTGGTTGAGCGCTCCGAGTGTGGCCTGCAGGCCGACCGACTGGTCGCCCAGCATCTGCGACACCTCGGTGAGCGACGCGGAGAATGCGGTCATCTTCGGGTAGTTGTCCACCAGGGCCGTGGTCAGCTCCGACATGTTCTTGATCACCTCGACCAGGGCGTCACCGTTGTCGACACCGACCTGTGCGAACTTGCTGAGCTCGTCGATCGCGGTCTTCATGCGCTCACCGTTGCCGCCGAAGATGCCGGCCGAGATCGTCAACATGTCGCCGAGTGGACCGTTGCCATCCGGGTCGGACGCGAACTCTTGCACCAGATTGTCGACGGTGTCGAACAGCGTGCCGATCTCCACCGGCGACTTCGCGTTCGCCAGCGTGTCGCCTTCTTCGAGCTTCGCCCCTTCGACATACGGCGGCGACAACTCGACGTGCCGGGTGGTCACCAACGAGGTGTTGATGATCGCGGCGGTGGCATCGGCGGGAATCGGGATGTCATTGTCGACGGTGAACTCGACCTTGACGTGTTCGCCCTCCGGAGTGATCGACAGAACCCGGCCCACCGGCATCCCGAGCACCGAGACATCGTTGTCGACATACAGGCCCGCGACGCTGTCGAAGTAGGCCGTCAGCTTGATCGACTGTCCCGCAGCATGTTTCAGACCCTCAGGGATCAGCGAACAACCGGTACCCACCAGGGCCGTGGTGAGCAGGACCGCGATCAGGACAACAGTGCGGCGCACCTGTGCCCCCAGCAGATGAGTATCGGTCCGAGTCAGCATCCGGCCACCACATTCGCTGCGCAGAGCCAGTTGTCGGGGAACAGGCCCCACGGGAGATAACCCATCGCGTACGGACCCGATCCCGTGGTGTTCGCGATCGAGCGCACCGTCAACGGCAGCACCTCGAGCAGATGCCGCAGGTTGTCCCGGTTCTTCTCCATCCCTTCCGAGATCGTGTTCAGGTTCATGACCAGGGGCGCGAACTCGTTGTTGTTCTCCGCCGCCAGCGCCTCCATCTCGTTCGACAGCTCGGCAACACCGTCGAGCAGGCGCATCACCATTTCCTGCCGGGTGGCGATCTTCTGTGCCAGCAGCTGACCCTGCCCGACGATCACCGACAGCTGGTACTGGCTGCTGGTGATCACATCGGTCACCGTCTCGGTGTCCTGGATCAGCAGGTTGATCTGGTCGGTGCGATCGGTGATCACCTGCGACATCTGTGTCAGCGCATCGAGCGTCTGCCGGGTGACCCCTGGCGCATCGGCCAACTGTTTGTTCAGTGCGTCGACGCTGCCTGCGAGTTCGCCGGCGTTGATGCCTGCCAGGACCGGCGTGCCGCGCTCGATCGTCTTCTGCAGGTCGTAGGGCACCTGGGTGTTGGGGATGCGGGATCCGCTCAGCTGCTCGGTCGAATCCCCGATCTTGAGGTCGATGAACCGCTGACCCAGCAACGTCGAGAGTTTGATCTCCGCCGAGCCGTCCACCATCACCTCGACGTCCTTGTCCACCTCCATGCCGATCTTGACGTGGTCGCCTGCCAGCTTGGTCGACGACACCTCACCGACATCGATACCGGCCACCCGAACCTTGTCACCGGTCCGAATACCTCCGGCCTGCGAGAAGTCGCCCGTGTACTCGCGCTTGCCGATTCCGGAGTCGGACAACACAAACGTCGCCATCACAACAACCAGCAAAGCCACCGCACCGAGGACACCAAGCCAGATGAACCGGCTGTTGCGCCAGCTCGTTCGCATGCGATCACGACTGAACACGCTCATCGGCACACCACCGAATGTTCTGAGCCGCCGATCTGGCTGATCAATCCCGGCGGGAACAACACCCCACCGATGGAGACATCCAGGTCGCAGGCATAGATGTTCAGGTATGTGCCCTGACCCATGACCATCGGGAAATGCACCAGGAACAGTGGCAGGTCGATGGCCAGCTGGTCGAGCTTGGCGCCGACGCCGATCAGCTCGCTGGTGGTGGATCGCAGGCCGCTGCCGATCGATTCGACATCCGGACGGATCTGACCGAGCAGCCCGCCGAGACGGTCGGTGGCGCTGCCGATGCTGTCGACCGAGGCACCCAGCGCGGGCGAGTTGGCGTTGAGCCCCTCGATCAGACCGGCCAGATTGTTCACGAGCTCCTGCATCTGTTCGCCCTGCTTGCTCAGATCTCCCATGACCGCACTGAGGTTCGTGATGATGGCGGCGATCACCTGGTCGCGGTTGGCAAAGTCGGAGGCCACCTCGCCGATCTGGGCGATCGTGTAACTCAGTGAGACCTCATTGCCCTGGAATGTCTGGACCAGACTCTCCGAGAGCGCGTTGACCTGCTCCGGTTCCAGGGTGTCGAACACCGGTTGGAACCCGGCCAGCAAAGCCGACACGTCGAACGAGTCCTGCGACGGCTCCTGCAACGTCGAACCCGCCTTCATCCGCTGCTGCTCGGAGTCGTTGACCAGTTCCAAGCCGAGGTATCGCTGTCCGATGAGATTCTGATATTTGATCGATGCGCGGGTGTTGGTGAAGACCGACTGGTCGTTCTGGACCTCGAACTGCACTTCGGCGCGGTTGCGATCGAGCTCGATCGACGCCACCCGGCCCACCCGGACGCCTGCCATCCGCACGTCATCACCTTCGTGCAGACCGGCCACGTCGTTGAAGTGGGCGGTGTACTTGGCCGTCTCCCCCGGTACCGACCGCTCCAGCGTCGACCAGATCGTCCAGGTCAGCACCAGCGCCAGGACGGCAAAGAGACTGAATCCGATCAACGGCTTGCGATAACTCATCTCCCACCTCCCTGAACCTGGACGGACTGCACCAGCGGACCCAGCATCAACGTGTCGGCCGCCGACGGCTCCCGGTCCAGCGCGGCCTGCAGTGTCTTGTTGTCGGTCGCGGTGGTGACCACACCCGGCGCAGACGCCGGGCTCATGTCAGTTGTTGCATCGGAGGTGGTTGCCCCGGCGGGGGTGATCGCCAGCGGACCCGAACTGGTCGGTCCGGTGCCGGTACCGGGTCCGGTACAGCCCGGCCCGCGGGTGATGCCGTATTCCCCGCCGTCGTAGACCGGGCAGTTCTGATGCTTGTACATCTGAAACGGGCTGAAGCTGACACCGATGTTGAGCAGGGGTTTGCCGTTGGTGCCGGTGAACACGGTCAGCACCTTGGCGGCAAGCACGTTGAGTGCGCGCAGGCTCTGCGGCAGCGCGTCGGCATCCACGGCAATGGCTCCGGTCATGATGTTCAGGTCGTTGACGATGCGGATTCCGCCATCTCCGTTGGCCGCGAACAGCGTCTGCAGGCCGTCGATCATGCCCTGTGCGGCGGTCAGGGTGCTCACGAGTTCACGCTGACGCTCGATGATCGTCAGCGACGGCACAACCGCTCGCCCCATCGCGTCGAGGAGTGCGGGCGTGGACTCTTCGATTCCCTGCATGGAGTCGTTGAAGTTGTCGAAGCCCGGCGGCGCACCGTCAGGGAACTGGGCATTGATCTGTTCCCAGTACTGATTGAGGGTGCCGACAAATGCGCTGAACACATTGCCACCACCGCGCAGCGCCTCGGCGATCGTCGCCAGGACGCGACCGATCTCCTCGGGCGGTACCGCGGTGAACAGTTCGCGGAGTTCGTTCTGCACCGACTGCAGGGCGATGGTCTCCTTGGACTCGTCCGCGACGATCTTGCTCCCGCTCGACAGATGACCGTTCGGGTCGGCAGGCGGGATCAGCTCCACCGAGTTGACCCCGAAGAGGTTGCTCGGGACCGTCCGGGCGGTCACGTTGGCCGGAATGCCCGGCGCCTGTTCGGGAATGATGTTGATGTTCACGTCCGACAAGCTGGTGTCGGTGACGTCGATCGAGGTGACCACACCGACGATGAGCCCGTTGTAACGCACATCCGCCTGGCTGACCAGGCCGTCCCCGATGTCCTCGAGACTGGCTGTTACTTCGACCTTTTCGTCGAACGCCCCCTGGTACCGCAATGCGAGCACCGCCAGGATCAGGATGAGGACGATCACGAACGCGACACCGCGCAGAAGGTACTGCGTCGCCGATGGGTTCCGCCCGGTTGTGTCGACCTTCATGCCATCACCCCGAGATCCTGATGCCGGGCGACAGACCCCAGAAGACAAGTGTCAACAAGAGATTCGCGAACACCAGCACGATGATCGACAACCTGATCGCGTGCCCGGCGGCCACCCCGACACCCTCGGGACCACCCGAGGCGAAGAAGCCGTAGTAGCACTGGATGAACGTTGTCAGCATGACGAAGATGACTACTTTGATAACCGAGTAGACCATGTCGCGCGACAGGATGAACTGGTAGAAGTAGGACAGATAGACCCCGTTGCCCTGACCGCTCTGCACCTGGAACATCACTTGACAGGCAATGTAATTCGCGGCGAGTGAGACCGAATACAGCGGGATGATGCAGATGACGGCCGCGATCATCCGGGTGGTGACGAGATACGGCATCGGACGGATCGCGATCGATTCGAGCGCGTCGATCTCTTCACTGATGCGCATGGATCCCAGTTGCGCGGTGAACCGGCAGCCCGATTGCGCGGTGAATGCCACGGCCGCGAGCAGCGGGCCGAGTTCGCGGGTTGTCGCGAACGCCGACACGGCACCGGTCACCGGCGACATCCCGAGCAGGTTCAGCGCGGTGTAGCCCTCGATGCCGACCGTGGCGCCGCCCATGATGCCCAGCAGGATGATGACGCCGATCGTGCCGCCGCCGACCACGATGGCACCGTTGCCCCAGGTGACGTCGGAGAGCAGGCGCCAGATCTCTTTGCTGTAGTGCTTGAACGCGATCGGGACAGCCCCGACCGAACGGACCAGGAACGTGACCTGGTGACCGATCAGAACCAGGACGTCGCGGGGTCCCTCATAGACCTTCTTGCCCCACTCGACCGGCTTCAGTACCGGGGGCGTGTATTTGGACGCAACCATCTCAGACCACCCTCGTCGGGACGAGCACGGCGAAGATCTGGGTCAGGATGACGTTGACCGTGAACAGCAGGATCACCGAATTGACGACGGCGGCGTTCACCGAGTTCGCGACGCCGGACGGTCCGCCTTTGGTGTTGAGACCGCGATCGCATGCGACCACGGCAACGATCGCACCGAAGATCACCGCTTTGAGAATGGCGAAAGCGAGATCGGCCGGACTGGCAAACGACGCGAATGTGCCGGTATAGCTACCCGGCGTACCTCCCTGCGCGTAGACGTTGAACACATAGCCGGTGACGAATCCGATGAAGCAGACAAAGCCACAGAGCAGGAAACTGACAACCATCGTCGCGAGCAGTCGCGGCGAGATGAGCCGCTGGGTCGGGTTGACGCCCATGACCCTCATCGCGTCGATCTCGTCGCGAATCGTGCGAGAACCGAGATCCGCCGCGATGGCCGAGCCGACGGCCCCGGCGAGCAGCAGCGAGGTCACCAGCGGAGCGCCCTGCCGGATGACGCCGAGGCCGGTGGCCGCACCCGAAAACGAGGTGGCACCGATCTGATTGGCGATGTTGCCGACCTGAATCGAGACGATCACGCCGACCGGGATCGCCACCAGCAGGGTGGGGATCACCGAGGTGTTCGCCATGAACGCACATTGGCGGATGAACTCACCGAACGGGAACCGCCGCTTCACGATGTCGACAAAGAGAACTTTGAAGACTTCGAGGAACAGCGTCATCTGCCGGCCGAAGGTCTCGAACGAGGCAACGATGTGCTCACGAAACCACCGAGTGAGCGGTGCCGGCCTTCTGCGTGTCGCGGCAGCTCCCCCGGTGCCTGCCGTCACGGATTGTGTAGTCACGCCCTACCTTCGTTGTCCCCGCCACACGTAACTGCATCGTGTGAGTTCGCTCATAGTGCCATATGGATATCGAACCACCCAACGAACACGCGTGGTCCCCCTGAAAACCTGGTTCCGTAGCGCAACTGATGCAATACGGGACTCCGGAAAACTCCCCCGAGAAATGGAAGCGTGCGAAGTCACACTAGCCCAGGTCCCGATCCTGATCGGTACCCGGTGCGATTCTTCGTTAACTTAGCCCATCGAGAGGGGCCGCAACCAGAAGACTGCACATACAGCGTTCTCGGCTCCGAGGACATACGGTTCGGGGGTGACATTCCTCCCGGTGTGGGCGCCTGCCGCACAGAAGATGCGCGTGATCATCGACGGTACGAGACACGAGATGCTGCCGCGCCCTGGCGGCTGGTGGGAATCTCCGGTCAGCGCCGCACCCGGCGCGCGGTACGGATACCTGATCGACGATGCCACCGAGCCACTCCCCGATCCGCGTTCGGCGAGACAGCCGGATGGCGTCCACGGACTCAGTCAGGTTCACGAGATCGCGGAGCAGGTCTGGACCGATACCGACTGGGTGGGCAAGCCGGTCGCCGGAGCGGTCATCTACGAGCTGCACATCGGGACGTTCACGGCCGCCGGAACCCTGGATTCGGCGATCGACAGACTCGATCATCTGGTTTCACTCGGCGTGAATTTCGTCGAACTGATGCCGGTCAATGCCGTCAACGGTACCCACAACTGGGGCTACGACGGTGTCGGCTGGTACGCAGTCCACGAACCCTACGGCGGCCCGGACGCGCTGGTTCGGTTTGTGGACGCAGCCCACGAGCGTGGGCTCGGCGTCATCATCGACGCCGTCTACAACCACCTCGGACCTTCGGGCAATTACCTCCCGAACTTCGGCCCGTATATGACCTCCGGCGCCAACTCGTGGGGGCAGGCGGTGAACCTGGACGAGGCCGACTCCGACGACGTCCGCGAGTTCATCCTCGGCTCCGCACTGCGATGGATGGAGGTCTTCCATGCGGACGGCCTACGACTCGATGCCGTGCATGCCCTCGTCGACCGGACCGCACTGCATCTGCTCGACGAACTCCAGATCCGCACCGACGAACTCTCGGCCCGGGTGGGCCGACCCCTGTCACTGATCGCGGAGAGCGACCTCAACGACCCCCGGCTGATCACCCCGCGCGAGTTCGGCGGGTACGGCCTGGCCGCGCAATGGTGTGACGACGTCCACCACGCAATCCACACCGCGGTCTCGGGCGAGCGCCAGGGCTATTACGCCGACTTCGGCAATCTCGAAAGCCTGTCGAAGGTCCTGCGGGAAGGTTTTCTCCACGCCGGGACATACTCGTCCTTCCGGCGTCGCAGGCACGGCCTGCCGATCGAACCGGAGCTGGTCAAGGCCACCTCACTGGTGGTCTACACGTGCAACCACGATCAGATCGGCAACCGCGCGATCGGCGACCGGCCCAGCGAATACCTGAGTGCCGGACAACTCGCGGTGAAGGCGGCGCTGGTCCTGACCTCCGCATTCACCCCGATGCTGTTCATGGGTGAGGAATGGGCGGCGAGCACACCGTTCCAGTTCTTCACCTCGCATCCGGAAGACGAACTCGGTGAGGCGACCGCGAACGGCCGCAAGGCCGAATTCGCCGAACACGGCTGGGATGCCGCCGAAGTCCCCGATCCGCAGGCCCCGGCGACCTTTGAGCGCTCCAAGTTGCGCTGGGACGAGGTCGGCGTCGGCGAGCACGCCCGGGTGCTCGCCTTCTACCGCGCACTGATCGCGCTGCGTGCCCGCGAACCCGATCTGACTGCGAACACCTTCGATTCGGTGGCCACCGATTGGGCCGCCGACGATACCTGGTTCGCCATGCACCGCGGCGGAATCACCACGGTGGTGACGCTGACCGGGCAGTCGGTCCCTTTGCCGTTCACCGGCACCGTCTTGCTGGCCTGGGAACCGCCTACTCCGGACGGCGTAATGGCCGGACACAACGCAATCGTCATCCGCCGGACCTGATCCCCTCGCCCCCCCAAACGCTCCGGTTATACGAGGATGCTCCACATATTTGTGGAGCATCTTCGTATAACCGGAGCGTTTGAGTAGTGGGGTCCGGGTCAGGTGAGGTAGCGGTAGGCCGGGGATCCGGGTTCGAGACGCTCACAGGTCAGGCGCGAGTTGTCGATCCGGCCGAGCAGCGGGCCCAGACCGTCCGGCGATCCGAGTTCCACACCGACCAGTGCGGCACCGGTCTCCCGGTTGTTGCGCTTGACGTACTCGAACAGCGTGATGTCGTCGTCCGGGCCGAGCACCTCGTCGAGGAATCTCCGCAGGGCGCCGGGTTCCTGCGGGAAGTCCACCAGGAAGTAGTGCTTGAGCCCGCGATGAACCAGCGATCGTTCGATGACCTCGCCGTACCGCGAGACGTCATTGTTGCCGCCCGAGAGCAGACAGACCACAGTCCAGCCCGGTTCGATCGGCAGGTCGTCGAGCGCGGTCACCGACAGCGCACCGGCAGGCTCGGCGATGATGCCCTCGTTCTGATAGAGCTCCAGCATGGCCGAGCAGATCGCGCCCTCGTCGACATGCGTGATGTGCGAGCCGCCGATGGGCAACTTGTCGACGTCGTGATGCACCGTGCTCGCCGGCGGGAGGTCCGGATGCGAGGCGACGGTCGCGCCTGCGGCAACCATGACCTGATGCCCGATGTTCCCGATGCGCCTGACGGCGGCACCGTCGACAAATGAGTCGATCTTGTTCAAGGTGACCGGACCACCGTCGACAAGCGCTGCGGACAGCGAGATCGCACCGGTCGGTTCGACACCGACGATGCGCACCTTGTCACTGTGCGCACGGAGATAGGTCGTGATGCCGGCCAGCGCGCCACCACCGCCCACCGGCACGACCACCAGATCGGGCATCACCCCGAGTTGGGCGACGATCTCCTTGGCGATGGTGCCCTGTCCGGCTGCGGTGCGAGGGTCGTCGAACGCATGGATCCAGGTGGCTCCGGTGGCCGCGACATCGGTCAGCGCCGCGGCCGCCGCAGCGTCGTAGGTGTCTCCGACGGCGATGAGTTCGACGAACTCCCCACCGTGCCAACGAATCCGGTCGCACTTTTGTTTGGGTGTGTTGATCGGTACGTAGATCCGGGCCCGAATCCCCATGGTGCGGGCCGCGTAAGCAACGCCCTGCGCATGATTGCCTGCGCTGGCGGCGACCACACCGGCGTCACGTTCGGCGTCGGTCAGCTGCGCCATGACGTTGTAGGCGCCACGAATCTTGTACGAGCGCACCGACTGCAGGTCTTCTCGCTTGAGGTAGACCGTTGCGCCGGTGCGCGCGGACAACCGCTCGCAGAGCTGCAGCGGAGAGGCGACAACCACGTCACTGATGCGCTCGGCCGCCGCGTCGATTGCGGCGGCATCGAGCGGTGTGGCGATGGTGTTGTCGGTCGAAGATCCACTAGTCACGCCCGCAATGGTCTCACTTCACCAAAACGCGGTTCCCGCCGCCACACCTGCCCGGTTACTGCGCGGGCTCGAGCACAAACACCGGGATCTGGCGATCGGTCTTCTTCTGGTAGTCGGCGTATGGCGGGTATGCCTCCACTGCGCGCTCCCACCAGATCGCCTTCTCCTCACCGAACACCTCGCGGGCGACCATGTCCTGGACCTTCGGGCCGTCCTGGAGTTGGACCTGCGGGTGGGCGACGACGTTGTAGTACCAGACCGGGTTCTTCGGTGCCCCGCCCAACGATGCGACGACGGCGTACTTGCCGTCGTGCTCCACCCGCATCAGCGGGGATTTACGGAGTTTGCCGGACTTGTTGCCCACGGTGGTGAGCACCACCACCGGCATACCCTCGAGCTCGGTGCCCTTGGTGCCGCCCGACTTTTCGATCTCTTCGGCCTGCTTGCGCGCCCAGTCGGAAGTACTCGGCTCGTATTCACCCTGTAGTGGCATCGATCCTCCATATGTGTTCACGTGCACGAACCGCGTGCACGAATTCCGGTCAACCTCCCCCGCCGGGCCGATATTCCTGCCCGTTGGGGGTCTAAACGCTCAAACAGGACGGTCCGAGCAACGCCTTGAGATCACCCATCAGTGCCGACGTCGGGTTGACGCGGAGCTGATCGTCGAGTTTCAGCGTGGTCTCCTTGGAGCCGCTGGTCAACCGGACGTGGACGTCGGAGGTTCCGGGATGACGGACCAGCACCTGCTTGAGCGCGCTGACCCGGTCGGCGGTGCACAACCTCGTCGGCATGATCAACGACACCGGCTTGGCGACTCCGACATGCGAAAGATCAGGTACGGCAAGATCATTCGCGGAAATCATCATGCTGTCATCACGTAGGTTGACGCGCGCCTTCACCAACACCACCGCATCGGCGGCGATGTCCATGCCGAATGCCTGATAGGCCCGCGGGAAGAAATAGACCTCGACGCCACCGACCATGTCCTCGATCTGGACAACGGCGTACGACTCGCCCTTCTTGTTGACCCGTCGGGTGACGGCCGAGATGATGCCGCCGATCACGATCTGCGCACCGTCTTTGGCATTGCCTTCGAGCAACGAGGTGATCGACGTGTCCGTCTGGGCCGAGATGACGTGCTCGACGCCGTTGAGCGGATGGCCGGACACGTAGAGCCCCAACATCTCTCGTTCGAGTGCGAGTTTGTGTTTCGTATCCCACTCTTCGTCCGGGACCTTCACCGCGAACGCATCGTCGGTGACACCGCCGCCGCCGTCACCACCGGCGTCACCGAACAGATCGAACTGTCCGATCGCCTCGGCCTTCTTGGTACCCAGGACCGCGTCAACCGCGTCCGCGTGGACCAGGAACAGGCCCTTGCGCGGATGATCGAGCGAGTCGAAGGCGCCGGCCTTGATGAGCGATTCGGTGACCTTCTTGTTGCAGGCGGTCACGCTGATCTTCGCCAGGTAGTCCGAGAAGCTCGTGAAATTCGACTTCTCTTTGCGCGCTTCGATGATCGAGGCGACCACGCCGCTTCCGACGTTGCGCACCGCGGCCATACCGAACCGGATGTCCTCACCGACGGCGGAGAAGTTCTGCTGCGACTCGTTGACATCCGGTGGTAGCACCGTGATCCCGAGGCGTCGGCAGTCGGCCAGATAGATGGCGGCCTTGTCCTTGTCGTCGGCCACCGAGGTGAGCAGGCCCGCCATGTACTCGGCCGGATAGTTGGCTTTGAGATACGCGGTCCAGAACGAGACCAGACCATAACCGGCAGCATGCGACTTGTTGAACGCGTAGCCGGCGAACGGCAGAATCGTGTCCCACAGTGCCTTGATCGCGGCCTCGGAGAATTCGTTGTCCAGCATGCCTTGCCGGAACCCGGCGTAGGCCTCTTCGAGCACCGAGAGTTTCTTCTTACCCATGGCCCGACGCAGGATGTCGGCCTGTCCGAGCGAGTACCCGGCCACCTTTTGCGCGATCTGCATGATCTGCTCTTGGTAGACGATCAGACCGTAGGTGTCGCCGAGGATCTCCTTGAGCGGCTCTTCGAGCTCCGGATGAATCGGGCTGACCGGCTGCCGGTTGTTCTTACGGTCGGCATAGTCGTTGTGGGCGTTCATGCCCATCGGACCCGGACGGTAGAGCGCCAGCACCGCGACGATGTCACCGAACCCGGTGGGCTGCATACGTTTGAGCAACTCACGCATCGGTCCACCGTCGAGCTGGAAGACGCCGAGCGTGTCGCCGCGCGCCACCAACTCATAGGTGGCCGGATCATCGAGCGGCAGTGCATCGAGGTCGATGTCGATGTTCCGGTTGAGTTTGATGTTGTCGATGGTGTCGCCGATGACCGTGAGGTTGCGCAACCCCAAAAAGTCCATCTTCAACAGACCGATGGCCTCACACGACGGGTAATCCCAGCCGGTGATGATGGCGCCGTCCTGCGCGCGCTTCCACACCGGGATCGCCTCTGTCAGCGGCTCGGACGACATGATCACCGCGCAGGCATGGACGCCGGCGTTACGGATCAGACCTTCGAGGCCGAGGGCGGTGTCGTAGATCTTCTTGACATCCGGATCGGTCTCGATGAGCGTGCGGACCTCGCTGGCCTCTTTGTACCGCTCATGGCCGGTATCGGTGATACCGGCAATCGTGATGTCCTTGGCCATGATCGGCGGCGGCAGTGCCTTGGTGATGCGGTCGGCGATCGCATAACCGGGCTGGCCGAACTGGACGCGGGCCGAGTCCTTGATCGCGGCCTTGGTCTTGATGGTTCCGAAAGTGATGACCTGGGCGACCTTGTCGCTACCCCACCGTTCGGTCGCGTACCGCACCATGTCGCCACGACGACGATCATCGAAGTCGATGTCGATATCGGGCATCGACACACGCTCGGGGTTGAGGAACCGCTCGAACAGCAGGCCGTACGGAATCGGGTCGATATTGGTGATGCCCAGCGCCCAGGCCACCAGTGACCCGGCGGCCGATCCACGGCCCGGACCCACCCGGATGCCGACCTCGTTGGCATGCCGGATGAGGTCTCCGACCACCAAAAAGTAAGCGGGGAAACCCATCTGGATGATCACGTCGAGTTCGTAGCTCGCCCGATCGAGGTATTCCTGCGGCACCTCCCGGTCCGGGAACCGCCGGGTCTTCAGACCTTGTTCGACCTCTTTGCGCAAAAAGCTCGGCTGCGTCTCGCCTTCGGGCACCGGGAAGATCGGCATCCGGTCACGATGCTCGAAGACCTCGGAGTAACTCTGTACCCGCTCGGCGATGAGCAGCGTGTTGTCGCAGCCGCCGGGTACCTCCTGGTCCCAGAGCTCGCGCATCTCGGCGGCCGACTTCAGGTAATAGCCGTCGCCGCTGAATTTGAACCGCGTCGGATCGGACAGCGTCTTGCCGGTCTGCACACAGAGCAACGCCTCGTGGCTGGCGGCGTGATCTTTGGTGACGTAATGGCAGTCGTTGGTGACCAACGGTGGGATCCCGAGCTTGCGAGAGATCTCGAGCAAACCGTCGCGGACGCGGCTCTCGATCTCGAGGCCGTGTTCCATCAGCTCCAGGAAGAAGTTCTCTTTGCCGAAGATGTCCTGCCACTTGGCGGCGGCTTCGAGTGCTTCGCGCTCATGGCCGAGTCGCAGTCGCGTCTGGACCTCGCCGGACGGACAACCGGTGGTGGCGATGATGCCCTCGGAATGCTCCGCGATGATCTCCGCATCCATGCGGGACCACTTGCCGAGTTGTCCCTCGATCGACGCCCTCGACGACAGCCTGAACAGGTTGCGCAGACCGGTGGCGTTCTCGGCCACCATCGTCATGTGGGTATAGGCGCCGCTACCCGAGACGTCGTCGCCCTTCTGGTCCCGGCTGCCCCACAGGACGCGTTTGGTGTTCAGACGCGACTCCGGTGCGATGTACGCCTCGATACCGATGATCGGCTTGACGCCCATATCGGTGGCAACGTTGTAGAACTCACTGCCGCCGAACATGTTTCCGTGGTCGGTCATGCCGATCGCGGGCATCTCCAACCGGGTGGCCTCGGTCATCATCGGTTTGACCTTGGCGGCCCCGTCGAGCATCGAGTACTCAGTGTGGTTGTGCAGATGGACAAACGAATCCGACACGCGCTACCTCTCAATTCGAACTCTCGAACACCACGCCGACACCACCGCCGAGAGCGGGTCGCGGGCGCAAGGCCTTCAGTCTAGGCGGGGCTACCGACGAGCTCGGACAGGCGCGGCGGACACCTCATCAGGAAGTGACGGATGTGCCTGTTGCGACGCACTGTGACCTCGTCATGCAACGCACTGTGACCCCGTCATGCGACCAGGAAGATCGCCACCACGATCGCGATGGCCACCACGACCAACCCGATCAGCAAGGCGATCATCACCGCGTTGGAATCCGAGGCACCGGTACCTGAGGCATTGGCCCCCGACTGATTTTGGGCGGGATGTCGTGGCTGCGAATACTGCGGCGAGACCTGGTGCGCGGGCGACGGCGTCGCCTGCTGGTACCGCGGGGCAGCGCTCTGCCCCGGCTGCTGCTGCCCGAGCGACTGGGGTCCGGCGGATTGGTTGGGCGTTGGCGTGGAGTGCCGCGGCAGCGGTGTCACCGGACCTGCCGGGCGGGAGGTCACCGGTGGCCTGGCCGAGACCGACGGCGAGTAGGCGGACATCCCCTGACGTAGTGCTGATTGCAATGCGTCGGTGAACTGCCTGCAGTTGGCGAACCTGTCGTCGGCCTCCTTGGCCATGGCCTTGGCGATGACCGAATCAACGGCGGGCGGCACCGCAGGGACCATCTCGGACAACCGCGGCACCGGCTTGCTCAGATGTCCGGCGATGACGTCGGCGGTGCCGTCACCCTTGAACGGAACCCGGCCGGCCAGCAGATGAAACGTGGTGGCCGCCAAGGAGTACTGATCTGTTCGGGCATCGACCGACTGGCCTTTGAGCTGCTCGGGCGAGGCATAGGACAACGTCGCGAGGACTGTTCCGACGACGGTCAGCGATTCGGTCTCGTTGGCCGCCTTGGCCACACCGAAGTCGGTCAGCAACACCCGCTGTTCATCGGCATCGGTGGTGTAGCCGCGGTCGATCCCGTCACCGAATTCGCTCGACTCATATTCCGACAGCAGGATGTTGGCCGGTTTGATGTCACGGTGCAGCAACCCGCGCCGATGTGCGTAGTCGAGGCCACGGGCGATCTCACCGGCGATCCGGACGACCCGCTGCGGCGGCAAACCCACCTGCGCACCGGCCCTCTCCTGCGCACGCTGCAATTCCTGCGCACAGTCGGTGCCTGCGACGTACTGCATCGAGATCCAGAGCATGCCGTCGTTGCTGCCCCGGTTGTAGATCGTGACGATGTTGGGGTGGTCGAGTCCGGCAGCGACCTCGGCCTCCCGCAAGAACCGCTTACGGAACTGATCGTCCTGCCCGACCTGCTCACCGAGCACCTTGATGGCGTCACTGCGCGGCAGTTCGGGATGTTTGGCCAGGTATACCGCGCCCATGCCGCCACTACCGAGGGCACGCTCCACCCGATACCCGGCAATCCAGGACCCCGGCTGCAACATGGTGTCCCCTCCCACAACTCGCGAATTGTCTAGGGCACACCATATAACGAGCTAGCTCGCCGGAATGGGTCCATCGTCGGGCACCGGTTCGACGACATCGACCATTGACGGGAGCAACGGAATCACGGTGAACATGCCCGCCGAGGCATCGGTTGGCAATGCCTCAACCGCCCGGACCCCCGGAGCGGTGGCGACCTGCTGCAGGACGGCGAGCCGATCGCGGACCACCAGTCCGATCAGGCACGTGCATCCGGCCCGCAGCCGTGCTGCGGCCACCGCACCGACCTGCTCGGCGCGGTCGGTACCTGTCGACCGGACGATCACCTGCTCGGCAGCGATCTGCTCCGACCAGTAGAACGAATCCTTGGTGTTGCCGGTCGCGGCCCGCACCGTCGGTGTCTGAACTCTGTTGATCTGCACGTTGAAGATGTTCTGCGACAGCAACATCGTCGGATATGAAGTGCCCAGATCCCAGCCCTGGTCGAGTGAGTTCGCCGCCGACAACGAGATCAGCGCCCACCGGTCGGTGTCGGGTCCGGACAACGACTCCTCGGCGCGGGCCAGATAACCGGCGACCTGTTCCCCGTTGTCTGGGCCCAGGACATCATCGGTGACCACCGGCTTCGGGACCGGATTGACCACACCGACCACATACAGGCCGGCCACCAGCACCACGATCACGGCCAACAGGCCAAGTGCGGTGCGGACGGCCGAACTCATGGCTAACCGGCCCGGAGAATGTCCAGCGCACGCTGCAGATCCGCCGGATACGGACTCGTGAACTCCACCAGTCGACCGTCAGCCGGATGAGCGAACGACAACGCCCTGGCGTGCAGCCACTGCCGCTCCAGCCCGAGCCGGGCGGCGAGCACCGGATCGGCGCCGTACGTGAGGTCGCCGCAGCAGGGATGGTGCAGGGCCGAGAAATGCACCCGGATCTGATGTGTGCGGCCGGTCTCCAGATGCACATCGAGAAGGCTTGCAGACCGGAACATCTCGACGGTGTCGTAGTGGGTGATGCTGTGTTTGCCCGAGGCCGAGACCGTGAACTTCCAGTCGTTTCCGCGGCTGCGGCCGATCGGGGCGTCGATAGTCCCACTGCGCGGATCCGGATGCCCCTGGACCACAGCGTGATAGCGCTTGTCCACGGTGCGCTGCTTGAAGGCCCGCTTGAGCGAGGTGTACGCGCGTTCGGAGGTGGCGACCACCATCACACCCGAGGTACCCACGTCCAACCGGTGCACGATGCCCTGCCGCTCATGGGCTCCCGAGGTCGAGATACGGAATCCCGCTGCCGCCAGACCGCCGATGACGGTCGGTCCGGTCCACCCGACCGACGCATGGGCCGCGACCCCGACCGGCTTGTCGACCACCACGATGTCGTCGTCGGAATAGATGATCTCCATGCCTTCGACCGGTTGTGCCTCGATGGTCAGGACCCGCGCCGGTGCAGGGAGCACCACTTCGAGCCATTGACCGCCGACCAGCTTGTGGGACTTGCCGACCGGTGCACCCTCGACGCTGATGTCACCGTCGTCGGCAAGTGTCGCCGCAACCGTCCGCGACAATCCGAGCATCCGGGCGACGCCCGCATCGGCTCGCATACCGTCGAGACCGTCCGGAATCGGCATGGACCGTGATTCCCGGGTCATGCGTCGCGGCCGTTCTCTGTTGAATCATCCGTGCTCACGTTGTCGTTCACTGCCTTTGTTGTTGTCGAGGTGCTGGTGTCGTCGGCCCGGTGGTCGTCGTCGCGGCGGTCGCCGGCGCGGGTTCCGTCGAACTCGAACCCGAAGAGGGTCAGACCCACCAGGAGGACGGCGCCACAGACCACCGCCGAGTCGGCGACGTTGAACACCGGCCACCATCCGACCGACACGAAGTCGACGACGTGCCCTCGGAGTACGCCGGGCGACCGGAACATGCGGTCGATCAGGTTGCCGACGGCGCCACCGAGCACCAACCCGAGACCGACGGCCCACCAGATCGAACCGAGCCGACTGCTGTACCGCACGATCCCGACCACCACGGCGAGCGCGACGATCGTCAGGACCCACGTGTATCCGGTGGCCATCGAGAAGGCCGCGCCACTGTTGCGCACCAGTTTGAAGGTGACCGTGTCGCCGATGATCTCGATCGGATCCCCGGGTTCGATCACCGCGACCGCGATGATCTTGGTCACGAGGTCGGCGATCAGGATCACGACGGCGACGATCACCAGGGTCACCCAGACCTTGGGCCGGGCCGGTTGCGGGGCTGCGTCAGCGGTCGAATCGCCGGCTGACTGGGGGGTGGGCTCGCTTGTCACCTGTCCATCATCCATGAGTGACTCGATACGCTGGCGGCCGTGTCCTCTCCTGCTCCGCTCCGGTCATCGACCCGAGTCCGATTTCTGTCGATTCCCCACCTTCCCCTGTTGTCGCGACCGGTCGGATCCCTCGCCGCGGCCCTGATCCTGACCCTCGGCCTGGCCGGATGTGGATCGAACGACGAAAGCACCCCTCCTCCCGCACCGACGGGATGCGCCACCGATTCCACCGCCGGTTCCACGGACGCGGCTCTACTACCGGTCCCGCCCGCGAAGGTCACCCTGGAAACCGCAGGTGACGAGCCCCTCGGGGTGGCGCTGAGCGCGTTCGACCGGGCCAGCGCACAACCCGCCAAGCTCGTGACGACGTCGACGTTCGCCTCCCCGGACGGCGAGGGTGCCGCCTCGTCGGCGACCACGGTGGACCTACCGATGACGTCCCGCGTCAACTGCACCGATGCAACCGACATCGACCTGCAGATCGGTGCCGCCGGCTCCCCCGACACCGCCCTGAACGAAGCACTCAAAGCCCAGGACGGCTCGCGGGCCGGTATGAGCATCGGCACAGGTATGGCGCCCATCTCACTTCGGATCCTGCCGGGCAAGGACGCGGACGACAACGCACGTCAGGCGGTGGAGGAAGCCCTCATCTCCACCTTCCAGCGATCGGTCACCCTGCCAACCGAGCCCATCGGGGTCGGGGCACGATGGGAGGCCGTCCGGACCGTCAACGCCGGAGCCAGTGTGCGTCAGACGATCAATGCAACGCTCACCGAACGTGAGGGCGACCGGCTGACGATCGAGTTCACCATCGATGAATCGCCGAACAACTCGGTGTTCCGGCTTCCCGAGGGCGGCACCCTGAACATCGAGAGCTATTCGATGACCGGTGGCGGAACAGTCGTCATCGATCTGACGCGGGGTGTGCCCGTCTCCGGTCAGATGAACATTTCCGGTGGTCGCACCCTGGTCGGCGGCGATGGAACCCAGTTCCGGCAGCTCCTCGGTTTCAACTCGACGTGGTCGCAGTAGCACTGGTCACCGCACGACCCAGCGCACAGCAGCACCGGCGCCGATCGCGAAGAGTTCGCGTTCGGCGCCGGTGCTGGTCTTGTATCTGTTGTCGTCCCGATTGCTCAGGTCAACGTGTGTCCTAGCTGGTGGCCGGGCACATCGGGCTGGTCTCGTTGGCAGCCGACAGAAGCAGGCAGACCGTGGTCGAGGACAGCTTCCAGGTGCCCTGATCGAAGACGATCAAAGCCTCGAGCTGCTGCTCCGGGGTGTCCGGGAGCTTGACCTTGACGTTGGCCTTGGCCTGGTCCTTGCCCGCGGGGCGGACCGGGGCAACGATCTGGTAGTCCAGGTCCGGGTTGGCCTGGGCGGCCTCGACCAGCTTGTCGAAGAGTCCGGGATCCTTGTCGGAGTTCTGCACCAGCTTGGTCTTCTCACTGGCAGGCACATTCGGATCCAGCGCCGTCTCCAGCATGGTGTTGAGCTGCGCGGCGGTCGGCGGCTTGCTGGAGTCGGTCAGCCCGCCCTCGCCCGGGGCCTCAGAACTGACAGACGACGTAGTCGTGGTGGTGGTGGTCGAGCCGCCGTCGTCGTCGGAGCAGGCAGCAATGGACAGGAAGGCGCATACTGCGACTCCGGCGGTCACGAACTTACGAAGCTTCAAAATCCGTCCTTCTCATTTCACAACCGGTCACCGGAAGTGACAGGTGAATCTGGTCGTTGGGCCAAATCGGCATCGGTCCCGACCCACTATGCCAAATGCTTCTGGATTTGACCCGTACGGTCAGGGAGTCAAAGCTGACCTGCATGGCGTACAAGCAGGCTGTGGTGTCAATTCTCACCACCGGAGGGACCATCGCGAGTCGCCGCTTCGCCGACGGAGCGCGTCCGGATGTCGGTGGTGCCGAACTCGTTGCGGCCGCAGCATCGGACGAGACCGAACTGCGGGTCCGCGAGGTGGTGCAGGTCGATTCGGGGGCACTGCTCCCCACCGATCAGGATGCGATCCGGCAGGCGGTGGCATCCGAACTCGCCGATCCTGACGTGTCCGGGGTTGTGGTCACACACGGCACCGACACCATGGAAGAGACCGCAATGCTTCTCGACCTGATGCACGCCGATCCCCGGCCGGTTGTCGTGACCGGCGCGCAACTACCCGCGGACTCCCCCGATGCCGACGGTCCGGCCAATATCGACGCGGCCATCGCAATGGTCCTCGACCCCGACATGCGCGGGCGTGGGGTCCTGATCGCCATGGGCGGAGAGGTGGTCGCCGCACGCGGTGCTTCCAAGTTCGACACCCGAACACCGATGCCGTTCCGGCAGGTTCATCCGGGACTACCCCGCCGACTGGTGCCGACCGCTCCGATCGCCGGTGTCCGGGTCGACACCATCGCCCTCTATCCGGGCATCGACCCCCAGATCCTCGACCGGGCCGCCGATGTCGGTGCCGCCGCAATTGTGCTGTCGGCCAGCGGTTCCGGGAACACTCATCCCGACGTTGTCGCGGCCGTCGATCGAGTGATCAATCGCGGGCTGCCAGTGGTCGTGTGTTCGCGGGTTCCCCTTGGTGAGGTGGTGCCGCTCTACGGCGGCGGCGGCGGCGCAATCGATTTGATCAAGCGCGGCGCCGTGATCTCGCCATGGCTTCGCGCGTCACAGGCACGAATCGCGGTGCAGGCGATACTCGCCGGGGGCGGCGGCCGAGAGGAAATCTCCGACTTCTTTGCCACCGTCTGAACCACAGCCGGTCAACCGGTCATCCTCAGAGCACGGCTTGGGTCTGCGTGACCTTCCCGACGAGTTTTCCGGCATCGTCAGAGATTTCCGTCTCGACCACAATGAATCTGCTGCCGGCGTGCAAAGGTGTCGCCGACGCGATGGCGTGGCCCGACCGCACGGCGCGCAGAAAGTTCGTCTTCGATTCAACCGTGGTCGTGCCCGCTTTCCCCGCGGGCAGATTCAGGTACGCGCATACCGCGGCCGTGGCATCGGCCAGCGACATCAGCGCCCCGCCGTGGAGCACTCCGCCCAGGGTGCACAAGCTCTCGTCCCAGGCCAGCCGGCTACGAACCAGGTTCGGTCCGTGCTCGAGCACCTCGATCCCCAGCTTCTCGGTGAACGGCATCGTCGTGTGAAACAGCTGGGTTCCCTCGGTATCGGTCATGGCCACCAGCGTGCACTTGGCAGGTGCGCGCAGTCCATTACCTGCCGGGTAATGCTGTGCGCTCTGGGCAAAGTCATCGACCCGAACCGGATGCACTCGGTCGGCGGTCAGTCCTCCTCGTGCACCGGACGCAGATACTCATCCGGCCAGTCGAGGCTCAGCAGCGAATCGGCACTGTGCAGTTCGGGATCGTCGAGGGCGAATGTGTGGGCGAACCCCGGACCGCTGGCCCGGGTTTCGAATCGGATCGTCACCCGGCCGTGGCCGCTGCCCTGTACCCAGCCGTAGCCGTGCTGCCGATGGTGGACGTCGTCGCCGGTGGTCCAGCGCAGCCGATCGACGTCCGGGGTTCGGCCGCCTGGAAAGGATTCCTCCGCCGAGGTCGCATCACCCTCGCCCGCCTCAGCCCCGGAGAACACGTCCAATTCCGGGAACATCGCAAACTGTTGTACCGCCGTCAAACCGGAGTATCCGACGCCGACCAGGCGGATCGGTCCGATCTCCTGCGGGTCGAGCACCAGACGCTGGGCTGCCGCGGCGAGGACCGGAAACTCTGTGGTGGCCGCGGTCAGCGTGCTCGACCGGGTGAGTACCGACATGTCGGACTTCTTGAGTTTGACGACCACCGTGCGTGATCCACGTCCATCGGCGAGCAGTCGGCGATGCGCCGATGCCGCGGACCGTTCCACCGCACCACGTAGTTTGACGAGATCCGTGATGTCCTCGGCAAATGTCGATTCGGCGCTGATCTGTTTGGCCGAAGCCCGCTCGGCCACGGGCCGGTCGTCGACACCTTGCGCGAGAAGGTGTAATCCGGGACCAACCGTGGCGCCCAGCACCGACGAGACCTCCATCGACGACATGGCCGCCAGATCGCCGATCGTGTCGATACCCAAGCGCTGCAACCGTTCTCCGGCGACCGGTCCGATCCCCCACAGTTTGCGCACCGACAATCGGGCCAGGAACTCCCGCTGCTCGGCGGGGCGGACGACCACCACGCCGTCGGGTTTGGCCATGCCGGAAGCGATCTTGGCGATCTGCTTGCCGGTTCCGAAACCGACGGAGGCGGCCAGGCCCACCTCGTCGCTGATCCGCTTCCGCAGCCGCTGTGCGAACTCTTCCGCGGCAGCGGCATCGGCACCGGCCAGTTCGGCGGGCTCCCCGAATGCCTCGTCGAACGAGAGTGTTTCGATCACCGGGATCATCTCGCGCATCAGGCCGAACACCCGCCTGCTCACCGCTCCGTACACGGACCCCCGCGGCGGCAACACCACCGCACCGGCGCCGACCAGCCTGCGCGCCTGATGCATCGGCATCGCCGAGCGCGCACCGAATACCCGAGCCTCATAGCTCGCGCCTGCGACCACTCCGCGCCCGCCCATACCGCCGACCATCACCGGCCGCCCGCGCAATGTCGGCCGGGTGAGCTGTTCGACCGAGGCGAAAAAGGCATCCATGTCGATGTGCATCACCCACCGGGAACTGCTGCCCCCGCCCTGTTGTTGCACATCGGTAATCGTATGCCCCGGCCTCGACACCGGAACGCCGCCCGGGCGTCAGGAAGTGGCCCGCAACTCAAAGACCGGAATGATCCGACCCGCCGCCAGCAGGTCCTCATCGGAGGAGTCCGCGCTGATCTTGACCGGCATCAACGAGGCGACTTCCCAACCCCAGCGCTTCAGGTACGGGCGCAGCAATGCCGGCTTGTCCGCGACGTCGACTTCCGACACCGAGTACGTGGTCGCGGTCCGGCCACCACGCAGCGTGCAGGTGCCCGCCGCTCGAACATTGCGCGCCCACTGGGTCTCACCCCGCGCTCCGAACAGATAGGTGCGCCCCTCGATCCGCAGCGGGTTGACCGGGATTCGTTGCAGATTGCCCGAGACCCGGCCGCGCACCTCGAGTGTGCGTGCACCGGCGAGCGTGATCCCACGGTCGGCCAGCCACGAGACGATGCCGTTGAAGAAGTGCACGCTCTTGCCGGGCCGGTTGTAATGCGTGATTGCGGTCATAACCTGTTCCTCCACTCGTTTTGGAGAGCACTGCTCTCGCTTGATGTCGAGTGTGCACCACCGCTGCAACAATTGCAAGAGCACCGCTCTCGCTTGTGGCAGGATGGAGACATGACCGACAAGGTGACACCGCGCGCGCAGGCCCGGATACAGACGAACCAGCGCATCCTCGAGGTGGGCCGCGAGCATCTCGCGAAGTATGGCGCGGCAGCGCTGTCACTGCGGGCGATCGCCCGGGAACTCGGTCTGGTGTCGTCGGCGGTGTACCGATACGTCGCGAGCCGCGACGATCTGCTGACGATGTTGGTGGTCGACGCGTACGCCGAACTCGCCGACCAGGTCGGTGCCGCGCACAACACCGCACCGGCCGACGACCCGAGAGAACAGATCCGGCGCAGCTGCATGGCGTTCCACGACTGGGCGGTCGCCGAACCCGCGCGGTACGCACTGCTCTACGGCAGCCCGGTCCCCGGATATCAGGCACCGGCCGAGAAGACCACCGAACCCGGGACACGTGTTGTCGCACTGTTGATGCGCACCATCGCCGACGCCGCCGCGTCAGGCCGGATCGCGCCGCAACCCTCGATCATCGAGTCGCGTGTCGACGCCGTCTTCGACGGCATCCGGAAAGAGTTCGGCCTCGATCTCGACGACCACCACCTCCACAGCGCAATTGCCTTGTGGGCAGGCACAGTCGGCCTGACAAGTCTGGAGGTGTTCGGTCAGTTCGGCGTCGAGTCACCCACCGATATGCAGCGGTTGTTCGCACTGCAGATCGATGGGCTCCTCGATCGGATCGGACTGATACCGACTTCAGTGACCTAGCCGGCCTTGGTGACCGTCGCCTGGACGCCGTCGCCGAGTTCGACCCACTCCCCCGATGCGGGTTCCTCGCGTCCGTCGACCAACGTCAGGTCCACGGCCAGGATTTCCCCTGCGATGAGATCGGCGTGCCGCCTGGCCCACTCGAGGTGCTCGGCAGGCACCGCCAGGACCACCTTGATCCGGTCGGAGACATCCAGGCCGGCGCTGCGGCGCGCTTCCTGCAGTTCCCGGATCCGGTCCTTGGCCCAGCCCTCGGCTTCGAGTTCTTCGGTGACCGTGGTGTCGAGTACCACCAGCCCGTTGCCCGACGGCAGCTCGGCAGTCGATTCCGGCTTGACCGCAACGAGTTTGCGGCTGAACTCACCTTCGAGCAGTTCGATTCCGTCGGCACTGACCACCTCGGCGCCGTCACGTTCGGTGATGCTGACGTTCCCGGACTTGACGGCCTTGATGACCCGCTGGACGTCCTTGCCCAGGCGCGGACCGGCCACCCTGGCATTCACGGACAACTCCACCTTGCCGTACTGATCCGCATCTTCGGTCAGGTTCACCGACTTCACGTTCATCTCGTCGGCGATGAGATCGGTGTACGGAGCCAGCCGCAGCGCATCGGGCGAGGCAATGGTCAACGCCGGCAACGGAAGTCGAACCCTCAACTTGTTGGCCTTGCGCAGGCTCGACGCCACCGAACAGACCGACTGCACGTCGTCCATCGCCGCGACGAGTTCCGGATCAGCGGGGAGTTCGACCTCGGCAGGCCAATCGGTCAGATGCACCGACCGCTCGCCGGTCAGCCCACGCCAGATCGCCTCGGTGGTCAGCGGCAGCAGCGGCGCAGCCAGGCGGCAGGCCACCTCCAGCGCCGTGTACAGCGTGTCGAACGCCTCCGGGGCCTCATCCTGACCGGCCCAGAATCGCGAACGCGACCGCCGCACATACCAATTGGTCAGCGCTTCACAGAAGTTCCGGAACTCGTCACACGCACCGGCGACGTCGTAGGTCTCCATCTGCTCGGTCATCGCATCACGGGTGGCCGCAGCCTTCGCCAGGATGTACCGATCGAGCACGTTGGTGGACGCGGTGCTCCACTGCGCGGGCCGCTCGGCGTACAGCTGCAAGAAGCTGTAGGCATTCCACAACGGCAGCAATGCCTGTCGGACACCTTCCCGGATCCCACGCTCGGTGACGACCAGGTTGCCGCCCCGCAGGATCGGAGAAGCCATCAGGAACCACCGCATGGCGTCGCTGCCATCCCGGTCGAACACCTCGTTCACATCGGGGTAGTTCCGTTTGGACTTCGACATCTTCTGACCGTCGTCGCCGAGCACGATGCCGTGTGCGGCCACGGTCCGGAATGCCGGACGATCGAACAGTGCGGTCGAGAGCACGTGCAGGTTGTAGAACCAGCCGCGTGTCTGCCCGTTGTATTCGACGATGAAATCGCCTGGGCTGTGGCCTGGTTCGGTGTCGGTACCCTCGAACCAGTCGGTGTTCTCGAACGGGTAGTGCACCTGCGCGAACGGCATCGATCCGGATTCGAACCAGCAGTCCAGGACCTCGGGCACGCGACGCATCGTCGAGCGCCCGGTCGGGTCGTCGGGGTTGGGGCGGGTGAGGTCGTCGATGTACGGCCGGTGCAGGTTGTCCGGGCGGACACCGAAGTCGCGTTCGAGTTCGTCGAGGCTGCCGTAGACATCGGTGCGCGGGTATTCGGGATCATCCGAGATCCACACCGGGATCGGCGCACCCCAGTAGCGGTTGCGGCTGATGTTCCAGTCCCGCGCCCCTTCGAGCCATTTGCCGAACTGGCCGTCACGGATGTGTTCCGGGGACCATTCGATCTGCTTGTTCAGCTCCACCATGCGGTCACGGAAGGTGGTCACAGCGACGAACCACGACGGAACGGCCATGTAGATCAACGGCTTTCCGGACCGCCACGAGTGCGGGTAGGAGTGCTCGATCGTCTCATGGCGCAGGATCTTGCCTGCCGACTTGAGGTCTTTGATGATCACCGGGTTGGCATCGAAGACCATCTGGCCCTCGTAGGGCGGGACCATCGAGGTGAAACGGCCACCCGGATCCAGCGGCTGCACGACCTCGATCCCGTTGGCCGTGGCAAGATCCATGTCCTCTTCACCGAAAGCCGGTGCCAGATGGACGATTCCGGTTCCGCTCTCGGTGGTGACGTAGTTGCCCAACAGGATCCGATGTGCGCCTTCGTGTCCGACGAAGAAGTCGAAGGGCGGCTGGTACCTGATGTTTTCCAGCTGCGAACCGGTGTAGGTGCCGAGTACCTCTGGGTCCGAACCCAATTCGCGCGCATAGCTGCCCAGCAGCGCGGTGGCGAGCAGGTACTCCTGCCCGTCCTCCCCACGAACGTGGCTGTACTCGGTGTCGGGATGAACGGCCATCGCCAGGTTCGAGGGCAGCGTCCAGGGCGTGGTGGTCCAGATCAGGGCATTCACACCGTCGAGCTCGGAAGGCCCGAAGTCCTTGGTGGTCAGCGTCATCCGCACGGTGAGTGCGGGATCCTGACGCATCCGATAGGCGTCGTCGAGCTTGCTCTCCTGATTGGACAGCGGCGTCTGCTCGTACCAGGAATACGGCAGCACGCGGTAGCCCTGGTAAACCAGGCCCTTGTCGTGCAGTGTCTTGAATGCCCACATGACCGACTCCATGAAGTCGATGTCGAGGGTCTTGTAGTCGTTGTCGAAGTCGACCCAACGTGCCTGGCGGGTGACGTACTCGCGCCATTCATCGGTGTAACGCAGCACCGACGAGTGGCAGTAGTCGTTGAACTTCGCCACGCCCATGGTCTCGATCTGGGACTTGTCGGTGATCCCGAGTTGCCGCTCTGCTTCGAGTTCGGCAGGCAGACCGTGCGTATCCCAACCGAACCGGCGGTCGACCTTCTTGCCGCGCATGGTCTGGAAGCGCGGCACGAGGTCTTTGACGTAACCGGTCAGCAGATGGCCGTAGTGAGGCAGACCGTTGGCGAAGGGCGGTCCATCGTAGAAGACGAACTCCGGCGCGTCCGCCCGGTTGTCGATCGAAGCCCGGAAGGTGTCATCAGACTTCCAATAGTCGAGCACCCGCTCCTCGACCTCGGGAAATGAAGGCGCCCCGCTGCGGATGCCGCCTGCGAGATCAACCAACGGGTACACCCGCTCGGTCGCCTTCTCCCCAGCCGATTCCTGCCCCGAAGAACTCTGCGCTGCCGATTCGTGTGAACTCACTACCGTCTCCTCGTGCTCTGGCGTGTTAGCCGGCACGGGGACGAACCGATGGTTTCATCGGCCGCGGTACCACCCCGCTTGCGCCTGGAATCGGCGCCACTCCATCGATTGACCGGCATACTCCTGCCGGCAATCGCCGAGGCTTTGACGGACCTCATCCGCCCGGTTCTACTGGGGACCTCACGGCCCCGTTCTTCCGGGTGCTCCCCGGTGATGGCCGGATCAACGCGTGTTCGAGTCTAACGTGGTTTGTCCAGAAAGATTTCTTCGGTCGGCGGATCGTCATTCCGACCATGTTTCGATATCCGCGGGATCTCACCGGTGTCGGCTTCAGATCCCACGTCATCGTCGCCTGCATTGCGGGTGTGGCCCTCGGACGAGTCGCCGGCTGCGGGATCTTCCTCATGTTCCGCCACGGCGGACCAATCCCCAGCCTGCTCCTGATCCGAGGCCCCGACCTCGTCATCACTCAAATCACTGTCCGCGGTGTCGCCACTGGAAGCGTCACTGTCGTGGGGATCGTCCGCGCCGGGTTGGGCTGCGGCAGAGGAACTCCGCCCCAGTCCGAGTAGGTCGGCGATGAGAAATCCGACGCCTATCACGCAGACGACCACACAGGCTATCGCCAACCAGAGAACACCACTGAGCAAAGCCGCCACCAGTAGGACGAATCCCACCAGCGTGGCCGACAGCGCCAAAACCAACACTTGAAGCGTCCTGGTTACCCGGTCGCGTCAGTTGCTCGGCTTGGAGAATCCGCCCGTGTTGGTAAAGCCACCATTGCCCGGATCGGACGAGAAGGCATCACCACCGCGTGCGTTGTCCACCGGTGCCGCGCTGCCCCGTTGCTGCAGCTCTTCGAGCTGCGACTCCAGGTAGGTCTTGAGCCGTGTCCGGTACTCGCGCTCAAAGGTCTTGAGCTGCTCGATCCGGCCTTCCAGCACCGAACGCTGCTGGTTGATGGTGCCCATGATCTCGGTGTGCTTGCGCTCGGCATCCGCCTGTAGGGCAGCTGCCTTCTCCTGAGCCTGACGCGTCTGCGTCTCGGCGCGGGTCTGCGAATCGGCGAGGATGGCCTCGGACCGCTGACGCGCGTCGCTCAGCATCGCCTCGGACTTCGAGCGGGCGTCGCCGACCAGCGCGTCTGCGCGGGCGCGGGCATCGGCCACCATTGACTCGGACTCACTACGAGCATTGTTGGTGAGTCGATCGGCGGTCTCCTGAGCCAGACCCAACACTCGGGCGGCCCGGACGCTCTGGTCGTCGTTCTGCGGTGCCGCGGGCGGCGCGGACTCGGGGGCCGGAGCCGCCGGTTGTGCTGCCGCAAACGCCTGCGTTGCAGGTTCTGGAGTCGGTGCCGGCGCGTTCTTCGCCGCAGTGACCTCGCCCTCGAGCTCTTCAACCCGTTGTTTCAGGTCAGTGTTCTCTTCGATCAAACGCGCCAGTTCGGCTTCTACGAAGTCGAGGAACTGATCTACCTCGTCCTCGTTGTAGCCGCGTTTGCCGATCGGCGGTTTGCTGAACGCGACGTTGTGCACATCAGCTGGTGTCAGCCGCATTGGTCGGTCCCCTTATACCTTGTGTCGAACTTCGGTCTTCTACTTTTCGGGCAGATGCTGGCTCAGCGTGTCCGCCGAACCGTGAGCGTCCTTCATATTATTCACGATATGCACACAGGCTGTAACTGGCGTCCATCCTGTCACACTAGAACCGTTCGTTGCACCCTATGGATGCGATGTCGAAATCAAACAGCGGTCAAAACGCACCATTTACAACGGCGCGCCGTGAATCCGTGACCCGTTTGTTATCAACCTACTCGATACTAGTGCGTCCCACGCCACTCAAGTTGATCCGGAACATCATCGCCCTGTTCACGCGGAGTGTCTCCGACGCCACGCACCGCGGATCTCCCACGAAATCAGTGGGCGGATACGAGGATTCGGGCAATAGAATCTGGGCGGGCCGAACTATCCGGCAACCACGGTCATCGCTATCAACACCAGGATCATCGTGATCATCAGGGACAGATCCAAGCGGACCGGACCGAGCGGGATCGGCGGGAGGATGCGCCGCAGCGTCTTGATCGGCGGATCGGTGGATGTGAAGACACCCTCGATGACCACAACCGAGGCGCCGGTCGGGCGCCATTCCCTGGCAAATGTACGAACCAATTCGATCACCAACCGGCCCAGGAGCAGCAACCAGTAGATGAAAAGGACGTAGTAAATAATCTCTCGCGCGATCGTCACGCCACAACTCTGCCCGATTTCGCTGCGGTTTGGGAAAACCGCAGCACCAGCGGCCTGTTGCCGAGGTCCTACTGGTGGTTGTAGAAGCCGGTCTCGGCGATCTTGCGGCGATCCTCGGCCGAGACGTCGATGTCGGCGGGGGCCAGCAGGAAGACCTTGGTCGCGACCTTGTCGAACGATCCGTGCAGAGCGAACGCAAGACCGGCCGCAAAATCGACCAGGCGCTTGGCGTCGGCGTTGCTCATGTCGACGAGATCCATGATGACCGGGCTGCCGTCGCGGAAACGCTCACCGATGGTGCGCGCCTCGGCGTAACTGCTCGGCCGCAACGTGGTGATCTTGCCGAGCGGGTTGCCTTCTTCGAAGACGCGGTCCAACTCTGCGCGGGAATCGAGTGCAAGTGCGCCACGAGTGCTCGTGCCGCCACCGACAGTGGTGGTACGCGCGGCTGCGGGCCGGGTGCTGCCGAGCGGCTCGAGGCGTGCCGAAGGCCGGGCAGGCGCCGGTGCGGCGGCGTACCGATCGGCCGATTCGAACTGGGGGCGACGAGCACCGGCGTAGGCGTACTCCGGAGCGCGCTCGTACTCGGCGCCTGCGAACTCGGCCTCGCGGTAGTCACGGTCATCGACCTCGTCCCGATACGGACGGGCGACAGCGGCTTCGTCACCGTAGAACGGCTCGCGGTAGTCGCCATCGCGGTAGTCACGCTCATACCGGCGAGCCCGGGCGGGAGCCGGATCCTCCAAGTAGTCGTCTTCGTAGTCTCCGGGCGGGACCATGCCGAAGTACGCCTTGAACTTGTGGATGGTGCTCATCGCATTTCCTCTTTCAGTCGCAGCTTGTACTCGACAATCTTTGTTAGCCGTGTTGCTCGTGTTACTCATGTGACTAACTGTTAGGGCGAGATTACTGGCCGGGAGCCCATGATTGCGGTACCGACACGCACGCATGTCGATCCGTACTTGACAGCGAGCTCGAGATCGTCTGACATACCCGCCGACAATTCGGTCGCCGCCGGGTATTGCGTGACAAATCCCTGGTGGATGCGGGCCGCCTGCTCCAGCCACTGCTCCGCCGAACCACCGAGTGGAGCGATCACCATCAGCCCGCACAATTCGAGATTCGCCGATTCGGCGATGGCGTCGGCCAGGCCCGGCAGTTCGTCTGCCGATACCCCGCCGCGCCCCTTGGCCTCGTCGTCATCGAGGCCGATCTGGATGAGAACCTCCAGCGCTCCGGCCCGCGCGCCGTCCTCGCGGGCAGTTCCGACGGCGCGGTCGAGTGCCTGGGCGAGTTTGAGACTGTCGACCGAATGCACCCGGTCGGCCCAGCGGGCCACCGACTTCGCCTTGTTGCGCTGCAACTGCCCGATCATGTGGAACCGCAGATCGGCGCGACCGGTCGAGGCCCGAACCTCCGCGGCCTTCTCACCGGCCTCCGGTTCACGCGATTCACCGAACTCGGTGGCGCCTGCGGCAACCAGCAAAAGCACGTCCTGCGCCGGGAAGAACTTGGTGACGGGCAGCAACTGAACCTCGGCCGGGGAGCGACCTGCCGCGAGGCAAGCCGCGTCGACACGACTGCGCACACGTTCAAAATTCGCGGCGAGTTCTTCTCCGCGCTCGGATGACCGGTCAGAGCCCTCAGGCACCGCTGTCCATCCAGATGACAGAGGCGATCCGTCCTGTCGGCGCACCACGCCGGTGACTGAACAGGGACTGGTCCTCGATCGTGCACCGAGGATCCTGCGCCACCCCATTGACCCCGGCCTCCAATAGCTGCCGGCGGATGCCTGCCCGAAGATCCAGCCCGGGGGTGCCCTTGAGTGTCTTGGTGGCGCTGCCGGGCAGGTGCGCCTCGACATCGGCCTGCATGTGCGCGGGCACCTCGTACTGCCGACCACTGGCCGCCGGTCCCATGAACGCGCCGATCCGGCTCACCACCGCGCCTGCGGCTTCCATCTCGGCGAGCACGCGCGGCACGATCCCGATCCGCGCGCCGACCCGTCCGGCATGGACGGCCGCGATCACACCCGCCGTCTCATCACTGAGCAGCAACGGAACGCAATCGGCCGAGAGCACCGCCAACGCGAGATCCTTGGTCGTGGTGACCAACGCGTCGGTGGCAGGCACCGGCTCGGACACCGGACCGTCGACGGTCACCACGTTGCGGCTGTGGATCTGTTCCATCCAGACCACCCGCGAGGGACCGACACCGATCTCTTCACCGAGCCGGATCCGGTTGCGTGACACAGCCTCCGGATCGTCACCGACATGATCACCGAGATTGAACGAAGCATAGGGTCCGGTCGAAAAGCCACCGGCCCGCGAGGTGGTCACCCGCCGGACACGAAAACCCACTGCCACGCTCAGCGCTTCATGAACGGGGGAACGTCCACCTCGTCGTCGGCCTCGTCCATACCGTGGGCCGGACGTGAGGTCTGGCGTCCCTGGCGATCATCGGCAAAGGGGTCTCCGGCAGGAGCCTGCGCGAACAGCGAGTCGCGGCGTTCGGAGTCGCTGCCCTTCGACACGACACCGGAGCGTCCGGATCCAACCGAGGCGCTGCGAGCGGCGACCGTGGCCGCGGACTCGACCGGCTTGCGAGCCGGTGATCCGCTATCGAAGCCGGCTGCGATGACCGTGACGCGGACCTCGTCGCCGAGGTTGTCGTCGATCACGGTGCCGAAGATGATGTTGGCGTCGATGTGGGCAGCTTCCTGCACCAGCGTGGCCGCCTCGTTGATCTCGAACAGACCGAGGTCGCTGCCGCCTGCGATGGAGATGAGCACGCCGTGCGCGCCCTCCATCGAAGCCTCGAGCAGCGGCGAGTTGATCGCCGACTCTGCGGCCTTGGTTGCGCGATTCTCGCCGCGCGAGGAACCGATACCCATCAGGGCGCTACCGGCATTGCTCATCACACCCTTGACGTCGGCGAAGTCGACGTTGATCAGCCCGGGTGTGGTGATCAGGTCGGTGATGCCCTGAACACCGTTCAGGAGCACCTCATCGGCACTGCGGAACGCATCCATCAGGCTGACGGCGGCATCGCCCATCTGCAGCAGACGGTCGTTGGGGATCACGATGAGGGTGTCGCACGATTCGCGCAGAGCGGTGATGCCGACCTCGGCCTGTCCCCCGCGACGCTTGCCCTCGAACGAGAACGGCCGGGTGACCACGCCCACGGTCAGCGCACCGAGCTTGCGCGCGATGCTCGCGACGACGGGTGCGCCACCGGTGCCGGTGCCACCGCCCTCGCCCGCGGTGACGAAGACCATGTCGGCGCCCTTGATGAGCTCCTCGATCTCGTCTTTCGCGTCTTCGGCGGCGCGGCGACCGACCTCGGGGTCGGCGCCGGCGCCGAGTCCGCGGGTGGAGTCGCGACCGACGTCGAGCTTGACGTCGGCGTCACTCATCAGCAGGGCCTGGGCATCGGTGTTGATCGCGATGAACTCAACACCTTTGAGTCCCTGTTCGATCATGCGGTTGACGGCATTTACTCCGCCGCCGCCAATACCGACGACCTTGATCACGGCAAGGTAGTTGTGCGGGGGCGTCATGGCGCTCGCCTTCCTTTTGGTCTGTTCGAACCAGTTTGGTTCTACGGCACGGCCGCTTCGCGAAAACCCTCAACCTAAACCACAGGCTTAGAGTTATGTCAAGTAGTCGTGTGCTGATGGAAACGCTAGGCACCTTCGGACACCGGAGCCAGCAACCGGCGCGGCGTGTCGGGAAAGAACTCTGCGAATTGCACCAAATCGGCTATTTGAACGTCGGATTCGACGGGCTGGACACATTATATTCGGTCCCCGGTTGCGTCAGCACATGGCGCAGGGTCTCCGCTTTCTCCGCGTTTCGACTGTCGTCTCCCCACACCACGGTGCGGTTGTCCTTGAGTACCAACACGATATTGACCGGAGAACTGACTTCGATCGCGGCGATCTGTCCGGACACATAAGGGGGAACCTCGGCCATCACGGTCAACGCGGCCCGCGTCGAGGCGTCGCCCGAACCCGGGTTCCGGGTACGTAGCTGGGCCAGCCCGGGCGGCGGATCCTGTTGCGCGAACTCGAATCCCAGCTTGTCCATCAAGTACTTCTGTCCGTCACGTTCGGTGAACACCACGGGGACGCGCTCGACCACCGAGATGCTGATGGTCGAGGGGTACTCACGCTTGACCCGGACCGAGGCGATCCGCGGGATCATCGACACCCGCTGGGCCGCGGCCGCAGCATCGACCTGCAGGAGCGGCTCACCCGCGGGAACTGCTGCCGCGGAGGTGATCTCCTCCGCCTGCACCACGGAATTGCCCGTCACGTCGACGCTTCGCACCGACATCAGCGGCGTGAAGTACGCAACCAGGAACAGTGCGATGACCGCCACGATGGCACCGATGGTGCCGACCAGCACACGCATGCCGCTGATCGCGGGCCGGGCGCGACTGCGACCACTGTTCTTGCGACCACTGTTGTTGCGACGCAGCCAACTGAACCTGCTGCGGCCGAACTGTCGGCCGCGGTCCCTCGCCGACCTTCCCCTGCCGTCCGAATCGTCCGATCTGTCGGAGTCCTCGACGCCCTTACCGGCTTCGATATCGCCGACTTTGATGTCGTCGTCTTCCAGGTCATCACCGAACTCGTCGGGATCGAATTCTTCTGCGCCGAACTCGTCCCCGAAATCATGTGGGCCAGGGTCTTCCGCGTCCGTGTCCGCTGCTTCGATCTTCCCTGGGTCGGGGTCGTCTGGACCGAGCTCATCCGAACCGACGACCTCTGCGTCGCCGGTACGCCGCGACTTCCCATCGCGGCCGGGCCGACGACGGTCGCTCATTGTTCGCCCCGCGGAATCCGGTCGTCCTGATTCACCCGACCGGCATCGCGCAACGCTATGACTATCTCCCCTGCCTGCATGGTCACGTCGCCGGCACCGATGGTGAGGATCACGTCCTGCGGCTGGGCCAGCTCGACCACCTGACGCGGTAGCGCCGAGACATCCGGCTGGAACGCAACGGGTTTGCCGATCCGTTCGGCGATCGTCACGCCGCTGATCCCCGGGATCGGTTGCTCGCGGGCTCCGTAGACATCGAGCACGATGACCTGATCGGCGAGGTCGAGTGCGGCGGCGAACTCGGTCGCGAATGTTTGTGTGCGTGAATACAGATGGGGCTGGAAGATGGCCACCACACGGCCACCGTCGACGTCCACCATGTCGCGCGCCGCGGTCAGCACCGCCCGAACCTCGGTGGGGTGATGTGCGTAGTCGTCGAACACGCGGATTCCACCGACCGCACCGCGCAGCTGGAATCGGCGGTGTACACCGGTGAAACCTTCAACGCCTCTGATCACATCGGAGATCTGCGCCCCGGCAGACTCTCCGGCGAGTACCGCAGCCATCGCGTTGAGCGCCATGTGTTTACCGGGGACCGGCAGATTCATCTCGCGTTCGGCGACCACACCGTCACGGTCGGTGAATCGCACCTGCGCGACACCCCCACCGGCGCGGCTCTGCCAGGCCAACAGCTCGGCATCCAACGGAACATTCGGCGCCAGATCGCGATGCACACCTTCGCCGTAGCCGCGGACCGATATCCCCCGCTCGGCCAACCGGTCGACCACTCGGCCCGCGAACGCCGCCGAACCCGGATCGTCCAGGCAGACCACGAGGGTCCCGCCGTCGACGATGCGGTCGGCGAAGTCGTCGAACACCCTCACATAGGCCTCTACGGTCCCGAAGAAATCGAGATGATCGGACTCGACATTGGTCACCACAGCCACATTCGGCGTGTATTCCAGGAGCGATCCATCGCTCTCGTCGGCCTCGGCCACGAACAGCTCGCCCGAGCCGTGGTGTGCGTTGGTTCCGGATTCGTTCAGCTGCCCACCGATGGCAAACGACGGATTGAGACCACAGTGCTGCAGGGCGACCACCGTCATCGACGTGGTGGACGTCTTGCCGTGGGTGCCCGCGATCAGCAGATTGCGATGCCCCTCCATCAACGTCGCCAGCACTCCGGGCCGCAGCAGGATGGGGATTCCCCGTTCGCGTGCGGCCACCAGTTCGGGGTTGTCCTTGGGGATGGCGGCCAGGGTGGTCACCACCACCGTCGGGCCGCCGTCGAGCATGTCGAGTGCGGCACTGTCATGCCCGATGTGGATCTGGGCACCACGAGTGCGCAGATCGACCACACCCCGCGATTCCTTTGCGTCGCTTCCCGAGACCTGACCCCCACGCGCCAACAGGATGCGTGCCAGCCCGGACATACCCGCGCCACCGATCCCGACCATGTGCACGCGCGAAAGTTGTGCAGGCAACGGTTGTTTCATGTCTCCGGCGATCGGCTCGTTCATCGGCTCGCCGCCGCACGCCGGGCTTGCGCGAGTTCGATGCCGGCCGCGGCGACAGCCTGCGCGGCACCCCTGGCACCCGATCCGGCGGCCGCAGCGGCCATGGCCGCCAGCCGCTCGGGATCGGTCAGCAACGGCGGAATGGTCTGTGCCACATAGTCCGGCGTCAGATCGGCATCGTCGACCATCAGTCCACCGCCGGCCTCGACCAGTGGAGCGGCGTTCAGTCGTTGCTCACCGTTGCCATGCGGAAGTGGGACGTACACCGCAGGCAGGCCGGTTGCCGAGACCTCGGCAACGGTCATCGCGCCAGAGCGGCAGATGGCCAGATCCGCTGCCGCGTACGCGAGGTCCATCCGCGAGATGTAAGGCAGGCCGACGTACGCCGGTCTCGCGTCGAACGGCTCGAGGGTGTTCTTCTTCCCATAGGCGTGCAGAACACCGATACCGTTGTCCGCCAATACCTGCGCCGCACCGCGGACCGCGGAGTTCAGACTCTGCGCACCTTGCGATCCACCGAACACCAGCAGTGTCGGCGCATCGGGATCGAGCCCGAAAAAGGCTCGGGCCTGCGCTCGCAACGCACCCCGATCGAGATCGGAAATTGCTGCGCGCACGGGGATTCCGACAACTTCGGCCGCCAGGCCCGATCCGGGAACCGCGGCCAGCACGCGCTGGGCCAGCCGCGCACCCACCTTGTTCGCCACACCGGCGCGCGCGTTGGCCTCATGGATGACCACTGGGATCCGCGCGCCCGAACGGCTCCGCAGACGGGCCGCCAGGTACGCAGGCAACGCGACGTATCCACCGAAGCCAATGACCACATCGGCGTCCACCTCGTCGAGGATCCGACGCGTGGCCGCGACCGACTTGGGCAGCCGCAGTGGAAGTTTGGCCAGATCCGCGTTGGGTTTGCGGGGCAACGGTACGGGCGGGATCAGCTCGAGCCGATAGCCGCGTTCGGGCACCAAAGTCGTCTCGAGCCCACGCGCTGTACCCAGCGCGGTGACCTTGATCGTCGGATCGATCTCGATCAACGCATCCGCGACGGCCATCGCCGGTTCGATATGACCGGCTGTACCGCCACCTGCCACCACAACCGACAGTGGCCGGGTCGATTCACTCATGGTTTCGTGCCCCATCCGCCTGCGCCCCGTCCAGATTTCCATCCGGCGGTTCGCTCACCGCCTCGGTCGCGGATCGCGGTATCGGCGGTCCTCGCCGTAGGCCGGACGGGCAGAGGTATTGCTGCCGCGACGGATATCTCGCGGCTGACGATCATGGGCATAACTGTCATTGTTACGCAGTGACTGCGACCGGCGCTGCGGCGGGTTCGCAGTGCCGTCGTAACCCCAATCCTGGGGTCGCTGCACCCGCACGCGCCTGGTGTCCTCACGCGCCGGATGGCTGCGTGGAGGCTGCCGCTTCTGGGCCGGTCGCCGCGCCGGTTCGGTGGCCGCGGCGCGGCGTGCGCGTCCCACCGGACTCGGTGCGCGCTGCACCCGTCGCCGGTCCAGGCGGTCGCGCAGAACCTCGGCACGGGTCTGAGCGTACGGAACCGGGTTGGGCAGCCGGAGCATTCGGCCGAACCTGCCGTCACCGCCCGATGCCAGCGCCGCAACCGCTTCGGGTTCGTGCCGAGCCGCGTTGGCCAGCAAACCGAACATGATCAGTGTGGTCAGCGTCGAGGTGCCACCGGCCGACAGCAACGGCAGCTGGATGCCCGTCACCGGGAGCAGTCCGACGACGTAGCTGATGTTGATCAGTGCCTGCGCGGTCACCAGGATCGTGATGGTCGCGGTGAGCAGTCGCAGGAACGGGTCCACCGAGCGCACCGCGATCCGCAGGCCGACAAAGGCGAACAGACCGAACAGCAGCAGCACGATGACGCCACCGACGAGTCCGAGTTCTTCGCCGATGATCGCAAAGATGAAGTCGTTGTGGGCGTTGGGCAGGTAGTTCCACTTCGCCCGGCTCTGCCCGAGTCCTTCACCGAACGGTCCACCGTTGGCGAGGGCATAGCGTGCCTGCCGGGCCTGGTAACCGGCACCCTGCGGATCGTTGTCCTGACCCAGGAAGCTGAGCACCCGCGCGCTGCGGTAGCCGGCCGACATGGCGAACACGGCGGCCAGCGCCACACCGGTGAGCGCGAAGAAGCCGAAGACCTTCATCGGCAGACCCGCAAACCACAGCAGTGCGCCGATGATGATCGCGATGGTGATGGTGGTACTGAGGTTCGGCTCCAGGATGATCAGGCCACAGATCAGGACCGCGACCGGGATCAGCGGGATCAGCAGCTCACGCAGTTGCGCGTCATCCCGGCGACGGGAGGCGAGCAGATGGGCACCCCAGACACAGAGTGCAACCTTGGCCAGTTCTGAGGGCTGCACCGAGAGTCCACCGATGACAAACCAACGTCGGGCACCCTGACTCAGCGTTCCGATGCCCGGCACGAGGACCAGCATCAGCATGATCGTGGTGATGATGATCGCCGGGGCGGCCAGCCGTCGCATGATCCGCACCGGCATCCGGACGGCGAAGTAGAACAGCACCACACCCATCGCGGCGAACACCAACTGCGTGGTGAACATGCCGTACGACGAACCGGTTTTGGAATAGCCCTCCACCGACGATGCCGACAGCACCATCACCAACCCGAAGGCGGTCAGCAGGACGGTGAGGGTCACCACGAGATGAAACGACGCAAGTGGCCGGCTCAGGACACCGGCGACCCTGGTCAGAATCGAACCGATCCCCTCGCCAAGGGAGATGACGCGGCGCTCTGGCCCGGACTTGCGCTCTGGCCCGGACTTGGATGTGCTGCGAGTACCGGCCCCGGTCGAACCGGCGGCCTCGGCCTTGTCATCGGAGCCGCCGCCGATGTCGACGCCTTCCAGATCCCCGTCGTCCTCGAGGTCTACGCCGCCCAGGCTTGTTTCCGGATCGGAGTCGATATTCGAATCAGAATTGTCAGAGTCCGCGTTGATCCGGTTCTTTCGCATCAGGATTCCCCCAGCACCTGCGCGCCCGGGAGGGCGCGGGCACTCGCGGCGAAGCTGTCGCCGCGGGCTCCGTAACCGGAGAACATGTCCAGCGATGCCGCCGCCGGGGCCAACACCACTGCATCAGGGGTGTCCGGGTCGGCTGCGCAGAGGTCCCAGGCGGCCCGCACCGCGCTGTCCATGACCGCAGTAGCGGAAGCGATGTTCACCGCCCCATCTTCCCCTGTTACTCGTGTGACTGTTGGGACCAGAGGGGCGTGTCGTGCCATTGCATCTCTGATGATGTCGCGATCGGCTCCGATGATCACCACCCCGGCGAGCCGATCGCGGACGGCGACGATGAGTTCGTCGACCGAAGCGCCCTTCAGCAATCCCCCGGCAATCCAGATCACCCGGCGATGTCCCAGGATCGAGGCCTGCGCGGCGTGGGGGTTCGTCGCCTTCGAGTCATCGATGAAGGTGGTGGTCCCAACAATGGCGACCGGCGCACTGCGGTGTCCGGCGACGGTGAACGCTTCGAGCCCTTCGGCCACGGCCTGCGGGCTCACCCCGACGGACCGGCACAGCGCCGCCGCCGCCAGCGCATCGAGTACGCCGGACGGACCCTGCGGCCGCACCTTGTCGGCGTCGATCAAGGCAACGACATCGGACAACGGGACCGGACGGGAATCGCCACCGGCGTCCCAGTCGACCCGGTCGACCAGTCGGCCGTCGACAACACCGAGTTCATCCGGTTCCGGGACCCCGAGCCGGAATCCGAGCGTGCGCCCTTCCGGATCCGAACCGGTGAGGTTGCCTGCCACCGGGTCGTCGCGGCCGACCACCGCAACCGGCCCCGACAGGGCGATCGCCTTGGCCTGGATGTAGGCATCCATCGAGCCGTGCCAGTCGAGGTGGTCTTCGGCGATGTTGAGCACCACACCCGCGGTCGGACGTACGGACGGTGCCCAGAAGAGTTGAAAGGACGACAGTTCCACCGCGAGCACGTCGACGCGGGGCTCCGCGACCAACGCGTCGAGCACCGGCAGGCCGATGTTGCCGCAGGCCATGACCGAGGCTCCGGCAGCGGACATGATCGACTCGATCATCCCGGTTGTGGTGGTCTTGCCGTTGGTACCGGTGACCACCAGCCACTGACGTGGCGGCCCGGTGACGCCGGATCGGTCCACCTGCCAGGCCAATTCGACCTCGCCCCAGACCGGTAGCCCCGCGGCCGCAACCACCAGCGGGTTGTCGGGCCGAAAGCCCGGCGATGCGACGACGAGGTCGAAGTCGGTGGTCCAGTCCGAGGTAGCGGTCAGAGTGTCCGGGGACACCGCCGCAGCACCGGCGGCCACCAGCGGCTCGAGCGCGGCAGGTCGGTTGTCGCAGACGGTGACCGCCACACCCTGGTTCAGCAGGAACCGTGCTGCGGAGGCTCCGGCAACACCGGCGCCTGCGACCAGAACCCGCTCACCCCACGGTGATTCCTGCACCGTCATCGGCTATCCCCCACTTGCACCGAGGAATTCGCTGTAGAACAGCGACAGCCCCAGAGCGCAGGCGATGGCGGTCAGCAGCCAGAACCTGATGATCACCGTGGTTTCCGCCCACCCGGACAGTTCGAAGTGATGATGGAACGGCGCCATCCGGAACACCCGCCTGCCGGTGGTCCGGAAGACTGCGATCTGGATGACAACCGAGATGATCTCGGCGACGAACAACGCGCCGACGACGACGGCCAACAACTCGGTACTCGTCGTGATCGAGAGACCGGCAAGCAGACCACCCAGTGCCAGAGAACCGGTGTCGCCCATGAATATCTTGGCCGGCGCGGCATTCCACCACAGGAATCCCAGACAGGCTCCACCGCCGGCCACCGCGATCAACGCCAGATCGAGTGGATCGCGGACGGTATAGCAACCGGGCTCGGCAGCTTTGGGCCCACCGACACAGGCGTTGCGGTACTGCCAGAACGTGATCAGGACGTAGGACCCGAGCACCATCGCCATCGAACCCGCGGCGAGGCCGTCGAGTCCGTCGGTGAAGTTGACCGCGTTGGACCATGCCGACACGACCAGCCACACGAAGATGATGAAGACCACCGAACCCATGGCGATGGCGTCGATCTCACGGACATAGGACAGCTTCGGGCTTGCCGGCTGGTAACCGGCCTCGTTGCGGAACTGCAGCGCCAGCACACCGAACAGCAATGCGGCGATGAGCTGACCCACCGACTTCGCGGTCTTGTTCAGTCCGAGGTTGCGCTGCTTGCGGATCTTGATGAAGTCGTCGAGGAAGCCGACAAGCGCCAACGTGGTCGCCAGCGACAGCACCAGGATGCCCGAGGCCGTCGGACCGCTGCCGTCTGTGATGTACCCGAACAGATGCGATCCCCAGTAGCCCGCCCACAGTGCGGCGACGATCGCCACGCCGCCCATCGACGGGGTCCCGCGCTTGGTCTGGTGGCTCGCGGGCCCCTCGACCCTGATCTCCTGACCGAAGCCTTGACGCGAAAAGACCTTGATCAGCACCGGGGTCAGCAAGATCGCCACCGCCAGCGAGATCACGCCCGCAATCAGGATCTGCCTCACCTGAACATCCCTATCTGTCGAGTATCAAAGCTGTGGTCGAAGACGTTCACGCAGGATCGCCGCCCGGAGTCCGGCGGTCGCCGCGGCCGTTCAAGAATTCGGTCAGACCGAGCTCGCGCCCACCCATCACCAGCACCACATCGTGCTCGCCGAGTTGCGCGTCCAGTATCTCCGCAGCCTCCTGTGGTGTGGACACCAGGACCGCCTCCGAACCCCACGACCCCTCCATGACCGCACCTTGGTGGAGTCCGTGTACGGCTCGAGAGGTACCCACGCAGATGACCTGACCGATGTCCAGGCGCACAGCCAGCCGTCCGAGTTCGTCGTGGGAGACCACCCAGCGCGTCATCTGAAGCCGATCATCGGCATCGAGATCCGGCGGGAGGTCCATCTCACCGAGCACCGCCCAACTGCGCCGCTCCGGCGCGGCGTGCACCGCATCGGCCAGGTCCCGCAGGGCGGCGCGTACCGCCCTGGTGTCGACCCGGTCCACCTGCTCGGCCTGGCCACTATCGGTATTGCTCACTGTGATGACTCCGTGTCAGTTGAATTCTGTTGCGTTCCAAGATCATCGATCGCCCGGGCCAGGACGACCCGATCGTCGAAGGGATGCTTCACGCCGTGGATCTCTTGACCGGCCTCGTGGCCTTTGCCCGCCACCAGCACCACGTCACCGGGCCGCGCCCAGCGGACGGCGGCTTCGATCGCCTCGGCCCGGTCGCCGATCTCCTGGACCGGTTCAGCGTCCGAGGGGCGCTCGGCAAGCGGTACGGCCGCGGCTCCGGCGACCACCTGCGCCCGGATCTCGGCTGGTACTTCGGATCGCGGATTGTCATCGGTCACGACCACGAACTCGGCGCCGCGTGCGGCCGCCTCACCCATGATCGGACGCTTACCGGTGTCGCGGTCGCCACCGGCTCCCACGACAACGGCGATGCGGCCTTTGCTCTGTCCTCGCAGCGTGCCGATGACGGCCTCGAGCGCGGCGGGTTTGTGGGCGTAGTCGACCACGGCGAGGAACGGCTGCCCGCGGACCACGCGCTCGACTCGTCCGGGTACCGCAACGTCACCGATCGATGCGATCGCCGTCGCCGTCGGCACACCGGCACCGGCCGCGAGCGCAACTGCGGTCAGCGCATTGGCGACGTTGTATCGGCCCGGCATCGGGACAGCCATCACGTACGACCGGCCGTCCGGCCCGGTCACCGTGACGTGCTGTGCACCGTCTGCGGACAGCTCGGATGGTCCGGCATGCCAGTCGACGCCCTCCCCTGAACCCGACGTCGACACACAGACCGCGCCGGGGCCGGCGATCTGCAACATCTCACGGCCCCAGTCATCATCGATGCAGATCACCGACGCCTCGGCGTGAACCGGCGAATCCGGCTGGAACAGAAGCGCTTTGGTGTTGAAGTAGTCGCGCATCGTCGGATGGAAGTCGAGATGATCCTGCGAGAGATTGGTGAAAGCCCCCAGCGCGAACCGGCTGCCGTCGACACGACCCAGATACAAGGCGTGACTCGAGACCTCCATCACCACCGAATCCACACCCTGCTCGAGCATTGCGGCCAACAACCCCTGCAACTGTGGGGCCTCCGGCGTGGTCAGCGCACTGGGCTGCCGAATCCCGGCGATCCGGGTCTCGACGGTGCCGATCAGTCCCACCGAGTGCCCGTCCGCCATCAGCGCCGCCTCGGTGAGGTAGCTCGTGGTGGTCTTGCCCGAGGTTCCGGTGATACCGATCAGTGTCAGACGCCGGGAGGGGTGGCCGTATATCTGGGAGCTGAGGTCACCGAGGACCTGCCGCGGCTGCGGATGAACCAGCACGGCACAGTCATGGGCGCCATCGAGACCGGCGACGATGTCGCGTCCGGCGGGATCGGTCAGTACCGCCGTCGCACCGGCAGCCAGTGCATCCGCGGCGAATTGCGCACCGTGGAAATGGCTGCCCGGTAGCGCCGCGAACAGGTCTCCGGGCCGAACATCCTGCGCCCGAAGGGTCACACCGCTCACCGCGGTCTGTCCTGTCGCCGTGCCGATCAGATGTATCTGTGTGTTGCCGGTCGCCGCGAGAGCCTCGACCGAGGTCGGGGTGACCAGGGCAGGGCGCAACACCGAACTATCGGGAGCAGACATTTCCTCAACATACCGCCGCGGGGTCACCCGGCTTGCAAGACCAGTGGAGGCGTCGGGCCCGATGACAGTGGTATCCGTTCGCGCTGCAGCATCCAGGACGCGATGGTCTGGAAAAGCGGCGCAGAGCTCTGTCCACCGGTGCCGTCACTGCTTCGTTTCGGGTTGTCCAGCATGATGCCGATCACGTATCGCGGGTTGTCAGCGGGCGCGATTCCGGCAAATGTGATGTTGTACGCCTCGTTGGAATAGCAACCACACTTCGGATCCACCTGCTGCGCGGTACCGGTCTTACCGCTGATCTGATATCCGGGGACGTCGGCCTTCACGCCGGTGCCGTTCTGCACACCCATCGGATCGCTCTGGACCACCGAACGGAACATGTCACGAACCGACTTGGCGGTCGCGGGGCTCACCACCCGAACCCCTGCAGGCTGCTCGGTGACACCGGGCTGACCCTCGCCGTTGATCGCCTGGATGATCCGCGGCGGGATCCGCACGCCGTCGTTGGCAACGGCCTGGTACATGGCCGTCATCTGCAGCAGCGTCATCGTCAGACCCTGGCCGATCGGAAGGTTGGCAAAGGTGCCACCCGACCACTGCGTGCGGGCCGGGACCACGCCGCCACTCTCGCCCGGCAGACCCACATCAGTGCTCTGGCCGAGGCCGAAACGCTTGAGCATGTCGGCAAATCGGTCCTCGCCCACCTTCTCGGCGAGCATCAGGGTTCCGACGTTGGAGGACTTACCGAAGATGCCCGTTGTCGTGTACGGCGCAACATCATGCGCCCAGGCATCTTTCACGGTGGCATCGGACATGGTGATCGTTCCCGGCACCTGGTGCACCTCGTCCGGCGTGGTGACACCGTATTCGATGGCGGCCGCCGCGGTGATGAGCTTGTTGACCGAACCGGGCTCGAACGGCGATGTGACCGGTAGGTCACCGAGCTGCACATCCCCCTGTTCATCAAGGGGTTTGGCGGGATTGAACGTTCCGTCGTTGGCCATCGCCAGCACTTCACCGGTCTTGGCATCCATGACCACGGCCGACGCGTTCACCGCGCCCGAGCGTTCTTTGGCCAGCTGCACCTGGTTCTGGACGTACCACTGGATGTCGGAGTCGATGGTCAGTTCCACAGTGGCACCGTTGACGGCCGGATGCAGGTTGCGAGGGCTGCCCGGGATGACCGCGCCGTCGGAGCCACGGTCGTAGGTGCGCGACCCGTCAGCGCCTGAAAGTACTGAATCCATCGAGGATTCCAGGCCGATCAACCCGTTTCCGTCGAAGTCGACGTCGCCGACGATGTTCGCGGCCAACTCGCCACCGGGGTACAGCCGAACGTCCTGTCGCTCCGAACCGACCTCGGGGAATTCGTCGATGATCTTGTTTGCCGACTCCGGGCTGACCGCCCGAGCCAGGTACACGAAAGTCTCGTTGCTACGCAGCAGTTCACGAAGCGAGGACTCGTCGAACTCGTTGCCGAGTTCCTCTCGGATTCCCCTCGCGATCTCGCCGATCCGGGTGTCGAGGTCCGGTAGCTTCGAATCCTTCTGATGCGCTTCTTCGATCTCTTTGCGCACCTTGGCCGGCTGGAAGGTCAGTGCGCGAGCGTCATCGGTGTAGGCGATGGCCTTGCCGTTGCGGTCTTCGATGGCACCACGTTTCGCGGGCAGCACCTCGGTCACCGCACGCTGACTCGCCGCCTCGGCGGACAATGACGGACCGTCGACAACCTGCAGCATCGTCATCTTCACCGTGACCACCAGGACCACAACAAGGATCAAAGCCGTTGCCACCCGGTGGCGCCGCAAGAATTGGCGACTGGCCCGGATCATGTCGTCACTCCCGTGGTGCGAACCACCGGCCGGGAAACTGTTGCGACCGGCGGCCGTCCGGGGCGCGTTGTCCGGATGGTCGCTGTCGCGATATCCGGCAGGACCCGTTCCCTGACGTCCCCGCGGACGCTGGGATGGGCCGACCCGATCCCTGCCCGCCGATCGCTGCCGGGTACGACGGTCGCCCGCACTCCTCGGCCGCATCATCGGCGGTACCGATCGTCAGCAGATCCATTCGCCGTGAACATCATCGCAAATGAGACCTTCATGGTTGTCAATTCTCTGCTGCGCTAACCGTCTTCGCCCGAATTTGCGCCCGGCGCGCCGCCATTGGTTGGAAGAACATTTGTGTACGCGGGCGCCGTCGGGGCCTCGGCCGGGGTATTCACGGTCGGTGCCGTCGGAGAGGTCGGGGCGGTCGGCAGAGGATTGGCGGCATCGCCACCCGGGGCGACCGGGGTTCCCTGGATCGGAATACCCTGAGCCCCTGGTGTTGTCGGGGCGACAACCGGAGTCTCGGCGGGCTTCGGCACGACCGTTTTCGGACCGTTGTTCATTGACGGCGCTTTGTCACCTTCAGCAGGCTTTATCTCCCCGACAACGGTTTCACGTCCATCGGGACCGACGACCATCCGCGGCACATCGGTGGCCGGGATCATGCCCAATCCACCGGCCTTTTCGGACAATTCAGGAGCAGAATCACCCGACTCATATTCCTTCTTGAGAGCGTCGCGACGGTCTGACAGCTGTTCGTTGTATGCGCGTTCCACACCGAGCTGGTACGAGTCCTGAGCCGACTTGGTCGAAAGCCACAGTGTCAGCGCCAATCCGGCCAACAGCATCCCGACGACGACAACGGCGAACGGGACACGACGCACCGCCTGTACCGGCGCACTTCGCATGCGGCCCCACATCGCCGGCTTCTCCACCGGCGTGGCCGGGCCCTCGGGACGTTGCCAGTGACGCGAAGTCGACGGAACCGCCCCGGCACCAAGGCGTTTGCGACGACGCTCGAGCGCCTTCTCCGCGGCGGCCGAACGTTGCCTGTTCGCACCCGAATGCCTGGCACCCTGCTCACCGGCATCGCGGCGACGCGCTGTGGCGAGATTGTCGTCGGTAACCGTCACTTCTTCCCCCCCGCTATCCGCTCGATGACCCGCACCCGCACGGATGCGGACCTCGGGTTGCGCTCGATCTCTTCGTCCGATGCCTGTTCCGCTCCCCTGGTCACCAACACGAAATCCGGTGCGGTTCCTGGCAGATCGACAGGGAGTCCGGGTGGTGTCTTCGATTTGGTCCGCTCGACGAACTCGCGTTTGACGATCCGGTCCTCCAGCGATTGGTAGGACATGACCGCCAGGCGCCCACCGACCGCCAACGCCGAAAGTGCAGCGGGCAGAGCAGCCTTCAATGAGGTCAGCTCTCCATTGACTTCGATCCGCAACGCCTGGAATGTGCGTTTGGCCGGATGACCACCGGTACGTCGGGTGGCCGCCGGGATTGACCGATACAACAGTTCCACCAGTCGGCCACTCGTGGTGAAAGGTTCGATCTCGCGTTCACGCAGTACCGCGGAGGCAATCTTGCCTGCAAACCTCTCGTCACCGTATTCCGAAAGGACACGGGCCAATTCGCCGTGCCCGTAGGTGTTGAGGACGTCGGCCGCGGTCAGGGGGTCATCAGCATTCATCCGCATATCCAGCGGAGAATCAACCGCGTAGGCGAAACCGCGGTCGGGCTGATCGAGTTGCATCGACGAGACGCCGAGATCGTAGAGTGCGGCATCGATCTTCGTGACACCGGCCTGCTCCAGGGCCTCGTCCACCGCGTCGTACCGCGTGTGGACAAAGGTGATCCGATCACCGAAGGGTGACAGGCGCTCGCGCGCGAGATTCAAAGCGTTGATGTCGCGGTCGATTCCGATGATCGAAACACCGGGAAATCTCTGGGCGATGAGTTCGGTATGGCCGCCTGCGCCGAGAGTGCCGTCGACGTAGATCGCGTCGGTACCGTCGGGATGTCGCCGGGTGATCGAAGGTGCAAGCAGTTCGATCATCCGCTCGGCCATGACCGGGACGTGCCCGAAGGGGCCATCGGCGAGATCCACTGTGCTACCTCTCGTGCGGTCCGGGTGCGCCAATTGGCCGGCAGGTGTGTGGGTGGATCCTGGTCCCTGCCCGATCTCCGCACCTGGCGCTGGGGAAGTGCGTCAGGGGCGGGCTGTCGAACCTGGCGCTGGGGAAGTGCGTCAGGGTCGGATCGGGCAAAGGCCTCGATTCACCCACGTGGTCTTGTGGTCCTTGGCCTCAGGCCGTGTCCAGGACGTCGAAGCCCACGCTCGAGAAGTTTTCCTCGTGCTCATCCTGGTAATCGCGCCATGTCTGCGCGTCCCAGATCTCCAAGTGGCTCATGTTTCCGATGACCACACACTCTTTGGCCAGCCCCGCATAGCGACGGTGATCCGGGGACAGGGTTATGCGCCCCTGACCGTCTGGCCGCTGCTCATCGGTACCCGAGCTCAGTTGACGTTGAAAAGCCCGGGCAGCAGGATCGTTCTTGGGCGAGCTCATCACTCGTTGAGCCAACTCATAGAAGTCATCCCGCATGTGCACTGCGAGGCTGCGGTCCTGACCTTTTGTGATCATCACCCCTCCTGCAAGTGCGTCTCGGAACTTTGCGGGCAGCGTGAGCCGCCCCTTGTCGTCCAACTTGGGTGTGTAAGTGCCGAGGAACATAGCGCTGGCCATGTGTCGTCACCTCCAACCCCAAGGTTGATGGAAAGATCCGGTTCTCTTCCACCAACGATCACCACTGTACCCCACAATCCACCACTTTCCACCCCTTGGAGCGCAAAAATGGGCGTAACTCCGCCGATCCTGCAGGTAAAGGCCTTGTAGCAAGGTGGGGGACGAAACCTGATCCCGGGTGTCAGGGAACCGTTCGGGCGGCATTTTCGAGATCCAGGGGGTACTTCAGCCCCGTTTTGTCGGCGAAACCTCATGGGTGGGAGAAAGTGGGGGCCCGGGTGGAAAGTGGGGCGAGATGCCCTGAAAACACAAAAAAGGCCGTACATCGCAATGCGATGCACGGCCTTCTACGGTCAAGCGCGCCCGAAGACGTCTACTCCTGCTCGAAGCGGCGGTTGAACCGCTCTTCCATCCGTTCAGAAAACTTTCGTCCTTGCCGCTGCTCGCGGCCCGACGAACCGCCGCGCGACGACGACCCCGAAGAACCTCCGGGAGTCGATCCGCTCCTAGTTCCCCACAACGCCATCAGCCCGGCACCGAACATCACCAGGAAGCCGATGAGGCTGACAATGGGGAATCCGCCGATCTGCACCTCGATGACGACTCCCCCGACAAGGAGGACAAGTCCGACGAGGAACAACACGGCAGCCTGCAGTCGACGGCGCGCAGTGGAGCCGCGAAAGCGACGCGACCGTACGTTCGACGCAAACTTGGGGTCTTCGGCGTACAGAGCGTTTTCGATCTGTTCGAGCATGCGCTGCTCGTGCTCTGAGAGTGGCACCCGCCCCCTCCTTCAGCACATGGTTTCGGTAGAGCATCCAGAGGAGACAATTCCGGTTGCCCGGACCCACTGCGGTGGACCCACCTCCGATGATACGAGGTGTTGGAAGTTCGAACCACCATTCCCCGCCACAAGTTGGTCAATTTTGGTCCGTTAGCAGTAATTTCGGAGCCTTCAGGCCGCACCAGCAGGCATATTCGACGGTTTGCCCCGCTCGAGTCGCAGGATTTCCATCTCGACCACGTGTAAAAACTTGTCCACCTTCGGTCGCAACTCGGCAATCTGTTCGTCGGTCACCGACCGGATCCCGGCCTCGGTGTCGGCGCGTAGGCGAGAGAGCCCGGCGAAGTACGTTGCCCACTCGGAGAGCTCAGGCATCGCCTGCGGCAACCGCGCCCACGCACTGCGCGACCCACGTCGGCGGGTGGGGTGCTCGGCGACGGCCAGGACGGCGCCGGCCGCGCGCAGCGCCGATTGATACAGCGCGCTGAACGCCTCGGCGGAGTCGGTGACGACATCCGATTCACGCAGACGCGACTCCGCTCGTTCCAGCATCTCGCGGGAGGCGATGATCTGGGTCGGCTCGGGCAGTCGGGTGACCCGTGCGGCCCGTCCGGTCGAGGCCGGTCCGACATTCCGGGGGCCGCGCGCAGGGGTTCGTGCCATCGTCGCCATCTCGGTCCTCCTTTGCCGGACTATCTGTTGTCTATGCGGGGTCGGCTCGGTGGCCTACGCTTCCCTCGTTGGCCACCGAGCCGCCCTCACGTCGTAAAGCGGGTAAACGATGCGGCTTGCGCCTTTGCGGAGGTTGAAGCCTCGAACACCCGTTCGACAGATTCAATATACCCAACGACACCGACAACCATCAAGCAAAAAAGGCGGAAACTTCTGTGCCCATCCGGATCGCCGACCTCTCGGCCCACGATGCACAGATATGGCTACCCGAGGCCTTGAGCGTGTACGTCACCGCGATGAACTACCCGCCGGGCACCGAAATGCAACGGGCTCCCCTGTGGCACGACCACATCCGGCGCCCCGGTTGGAAGGCCGTCGCCGCGATCGACTCAGCCGGCCCGGCGACCGGGCGGGAAACCCTGGTGGGGATCGCATACGGATACAGCGGCGCGCACGATCAATGGTGGAACCAGCAGGTGCGCAGTGGTCTGGTCCGCGCCGGGTCAAGCCGTGAGCGCATCAGCGCCCTCACCGACAACTACTTCGAGCTGACCGAACTTCACGTGCATCCGTCCGCACAGGGCCGGCAGATCGGCGAGCAATTGCTACAACGCCTGCTGGCCGGTCGCTCCGAACCACAGGTGCTGCTCTCGACACCCGAGGTAGACGAGGAGAACAACCGTGCGTGGCGGCTGTACCGCAGGTTGGGTTTTGCCGACGTGCTCCGCGGCTTCACCTTCGCCGGTGATCCCAGACCGTTTGCTGTCCTCGGCCGCGCCCTCCCACTGCGATAGGACCACATGATCGACACCCTCGTTATCGGCTCCGGACACAACGGCCTCGTGGCCGCCGCCTATTTGGCAGCCGCCGGTCAACAGGTCAAGGTGCTCGAACGCGACAGTGTCGCAGGCGGAGCCGTGTCCACCGTCGAACGGTTCCCCGGCTATCGCGTCGACCGTGGATCCTCGGCGCACCTGATGATCAGGCACACCCCGATCCTCGAAGAACTCGCACTGGCCGATCACGGACTGCGATACATCGACTGCGACCCATGGGCGTTCTGCCCCGCTACCGACGATGCTCCCCCGATCATCTTCCACCGCGACCTCGAGAAGACGGTCGCGTCGATCGAGGCGGCCTGCGGTCCCGCCGATGCGCGCGCCTACCGTGGATTCGTCGACGTCTGGGCGCGCCGGTCGGCGGCGATGATGTCGGCGTTCACCTCGTCGCCCTCCCCGCTCGCTCTCGGCAAGGCGTTCTGGGGTCTGCCTGCGCGCATCCCCGGCAACGGCTCCGCCGCCGGACTCGGGCTCTCACAAGAGTTCCTGATGTCCGGCAATGCACTCCTGGACAACTGGTTCGAATCCGAACACCTCAAGGCGGCGCTGGCGTGGTTCGGAGCGCAGTCGGGTCCGCCGATGAACGAACCCGGAACCGCACCCATGGTCGGTTTTGCCGCCGCGATGCACACTATTCCCCCAGGCCGGGCGGTCGGCGGCAGCGGCGCGCTCGCCGAAGCCCTCATCCGTAAACTTCACGCCGACGGCGGCGAACTCGAACTCTCGGCCGCTGCGACCGCCATCGAGAAGCAGGGTGACGGCTGGCTGGTTCGGACTGCCGATGGAGGCGCGCACCGTGCCCGATCGGTGATCAGTGCCTGCCACATTCTCACCACCCTTGACCTGTTGCAGGCCGGTGGATTCGACCGCACCACCGCCGACCGGTGGCGCTCACAGATCCGGATCGGTGGCGGTATCGGTATGGCGGTCCGTCTCGGGGGCACCGCCCTGCCGCAGTATCCCGGACTGCCCACCGACACCTCGGTACATGGCGGGCTGGGTCTGCTGGTGACCGATCGCGGACATCTGGCCCGGGCGCACGCCGATGCCGGCGCAGGCGATCTGCCGCGGCGCCCCGCGCTGATCGCGATGAGTTTCTCCGCGATCGATCCGACCCTGGCCCCACCCGGCCGGCATCAGACGAGTCTGTGGGCCCAGTGGCATCCGTACAAGCTCTCCGGCGGGCGCAGCTGGTCTGACCTCGCGGCTACCGCAGGCCAGGAGATCATCAACGAATTGGACCGGCACGCACCGGGGTTCGCCGACTCGATCGAGCACACCTACGTCCAGACGCCCGCCGACCTGGAGTCCGAGATCGGGATGACCGGCGGCAACATCATGCATGTGGAGATGTCGCTGGATCAGATGCTGATGTGGCGCCCCCATCCCGAATTGGCCCGGCACCGGGTTCCCGGCGCCCCGGGTCTGGTGCTCGCCGGGGCCTCGACCCACCCGGGCGGTGGTGTCAGCGGTGCCAGCGGTCGCATCGCGGCGACCGCGGTCCTGTCCGACCGGAGATCTCCGTTGGCCAGGATCACCCGCGGCCGATGGGGATGACCGCCGCGCTGGTGGTCCCCCGACGTCAGATCTTGCTGTGGACCTCCGCGGTCCTGCTCGCCGGATCGATCGCCGCGCAGATCATCTACCCCTTGGTCGACGGGGTGGCGCGCGATCAGGCCACCGTGGTCGTCGTTGTCGCCGCGGCCGCCGCGATGCTCGCTCATGCCACGTTCCGGCTGGGGCCACTTCGGGCGGTCGCGGTCTTCGCGGCCACGGCCGGCGTCGGATGGACCGCCGAAATCGTCGGCGTCGCCACCGGGTTCCCGTTCGGCGCCTACGCCTACGCCACCGATCGGATCGGGCCATCCGTGGCCGAGGTACCGGTGATCATCGGCTTGGCCTGGACCGCAGGCGGTTACAGCATGTGGTGGATCAGCTCGCTGATCAGTCGCCGTCTTCCGACCCGGATCGCCGCGGCAACCGTCGGGATGGTCGGCTGGGATCTGTACCTCGACCCGCAGATGGTCAGTGCCGGATTGTGGACCTGGTCCACCGATGACGCCGGGCTCCCCGGCATCGACCAGATCCCGGTCACCAACTTCATCGGCTGGGCCGGTGTCGCGTGCGTCATGTTCATCTTGCTCTCGCTGATCGACCCGAAACCGGTCACGGTGACACCGATGACATTGGTCGCACCGGTGGGCTGGTTCACCTGGACCTGGCTCGGATCGGCGCTGGCGTTTCTGGTCTTCCTCGACGATCCCGCGCTTCCCGCGGCGGTTCCGTACGGGCTGATCGGGATGGGCATCCTGGGGGTACCGGCGGCTGTGGCACTGTCTCGTCGGCCTCGTTCCGGCATCAACTGAACGCGATCAGCGCGGCCCTCCTCACGGACCGGTCCGGCTAATGGCACGATAGCTGCGTGCCTGAGATCACCCGACCCAACCGCCGTCGCGGTCCCCTGAGTGCGGTGTTGCTCGTGCTGGCCCTGCTCTTCGGCCCGACACTTGCCGCCTGTTCTGACGAACCCGCCCAATACGGCGATCGGCTGTGGGGCGCGATTGTGCTCGCCGAGAAGGACATCGGCCAGGAAAAGGGTCCGCAGATCACGGTGCCGCAATCGCTCGAGACGGTGGTCACTGCCACCGAGTTCAAACGCGACGGACTGATCGGCACCCGGGCAACATTCACCGAGGCCACCCTCGGCCAATTCGCCCAGCTCGGCGAACTCGTCGACGACGCCTACCCGGATGCCCCCGTGACCCTGGACCTGCAGGCGCAGCGCCGCGGAGAAGCGGTCACCTTCCGCGGTACGGCCGATCTGCAGGGTTTGACGCCTGAGCGCGACTACATCGAGTTCTCAGTCCAGTTCGCCGGACCGATCAGTGCCACCAACGGCCAGCAGGACGGCGACGACGCCGTCTCCTGGAAGCCGGAGATCGGCAAGGCGACCCCGATGACCGCCGAGGCCCGCTACGACGAACCCGGGACCGCCGCGTTCGCCGGCTGGACGGGCCTGATGGCAGGCATCGCGTTGGCCGTGGCCGTTGTGGTGGTGGCGCTCGCGTGGGTCAGCCGCGACCAATCGTCGCGGCCAGGTGCCCCGCACAAACGTCCCAAGGACGCCCCACATCCACCCGTGGGAAGCTCGAACGCCGGCGGTACGGGTCGCAGCGGAACCGACAGCAGCGGGAACTCACACTGATCGGTTGGCTACCCACTCTGGTGTCGTCGAGCGGTCAGGCAGCGAGCGAGTTCATCCCGAGTCGCTCGAGGACCTCGCTGGTGGCCTTCGCGAAGTTCAGGCTGCAGAAGTGCAGACACGGCGCGCCCTCGTCGATCAGGCGCTGCGCCATCTCGGTGGCCAGGTCGATGCCCACAGCGCGGACCGATTCCCGGTTCTCCTCTGGCCCGTCGCCTGCAGCCTCGGCCAGCCGCTTCTCGACCGCGGGCGGGAGCACCGAACCCGAGAGTTCGACCATGCGCCGCACAGAGGCGAGCGAGGTGATCGGCATGATCCCCGGGATCAGCGGCTTGGCGCCCTGTTCCGGATCGGTGGCGTTTACCCGGTCGCGCAGTCGCAGATAGTGATCGACGTCGAAGAACATCTGGGTGATCGAATACTGGGCTCCGGCACGAAGTTTCGACACCAGGTACCTGGTGTCGTGATCGAGGTCGGGCGCCCGGTGATGACCTTCGGGGAACGAGGCCACCCCGATGTTGAAGTCGCCGAGATCCTGCAGTAGCCGGACGAGTTGTTCTGCGTACTCCAGCCCGTCGGGATGCTTGACCCATTCGCCCAGCGGGTCACCCGGCGGGTCACCACGCAGGGCCAGGATGTTGGTGATGCCCTGGTCGGCGTAGCCGCCGGCCATCGCCCGAAGCTCGTCGATGCTGTGCCCCACCGCAGTCAGGTGAGCGACGGGGAGCAACGTGGTCTCGCGCGCGATCTCCCCGGTGATACGCAATGTCCGATCACGGGTGGAGCCGCCGGCGCCGTAGGTCATCGAGACAAAGGCCGGGTTCATTCGCTCGAAAATCCGCACGGTTCGCCACAGGCGCGCCTCGGCCTGCTCGTCTCGGGGCGGCATGAACTCGACCGAGAACGGCACCGGACCCGAATGGGGTTCGGTCAGCCGCTTCACGATCGATGATTGCGTCATCTGCGAACTCACCCGGCAAGTATAGAGGTGGCGGCCGGGGACGACCGCCTGCCTGCCGCCGCCACATCCCACCGTAGTGTGGTTGACGTGGCAATCCAGTCTGTGACCGACGTTCCCGCCGCGACCACCGACCTCTTGCAGCGGGTTTTTGCAGACCGCGCATCCACGGCAGCCGACATCGGTCCGGGATTCTGCGATGCGGTGGACGCACTGTCTGCTTTTGTACTCCGCGGCGGCAAACGTGTCCGACCGACGTTCGCCTGGGCCGGTTACCTGTCCGCAGGCCCGGCCCGCACCGATCCCGACCGGCTGCTGTCGGTCTGCGCCGCCCTAGAACTGATGCAGGCCTGCGCGTTGATCCACGACGACATCATCGATCGCTCTGACACGCGGCGCGGGTTCCCGACGATCCACCGCGAGTTCGAGACCCGCCATCGCGAGGCCGGCTGGCGTGGCGACGCCGCCGACTACGGCGAAGGTGTGGCCATCCTCCTTGGAGACCTGGCCCTGGCCTGGGCCGATGACCTGATTGCCGAAGCCGGGTTCGATCCCGAGACCCACCGCTCAGTGTCGGCGATCTGGCGGGGTATGCGCACCGAGGTCCTCGGCGGTCAGTTCCTCGACATCGCAACCGAGGCCTCCGGCGACGAGACACCGGAGGCCGCCTATCGCGTGATGCGGTTCAAGACCGCCGCCTACACGGTCGAACGCCCGCTGCACCTGGGCGCTGCGATCGGCGGCGCCGACGCCGGCCTGATCGAGTCGTTGCGTTCGTTCGGCACCGACATCGGCATCGCCTTCCAGCTTCGTGACGATCTACTCGGGGTCTTCGGCGATCCGTCGATCACCGGCAAGCCGGCAGGCGACGACATCATCGCCGGCAAGCGGACCGCACTGTTGTCGGCCGCTCTGGGCCATCTCGACACCCATGACCGGGCGGCGGCACGCGTACTGCGTGAGCGGGTCGGACGTGCGCTCAACGCCGACGAATTGGCTCAGACATTGGAGATCATCACCGCCAGTGGTGCCGTCGCCGAGGTGGAACAACAGATCGAGGATCTGGTGACCAGCGCGCTGGCCACCTTGACCGCCAGCACCGCGACCGCCTCCGCCAAGGCCGATCTGATCGAACTGGCAACCGCCATGACCCGCCGCCAGTACTGATGCCGCGTACCACCTCAGGCAAGAGCGACCGGATTGTTGTTGTCGGCGCAGGGTTGTCGGGGCTGACCGCAGCCCTGTATCTGCGCGGTGCAGGCCGCGAGGTGACCGTGCTCGAGGCCGCCGAGCTACCCGGCGGCCGGGTCGCAACGGAGACGATCGGTACCAACCGATTCGACACCGGCGCAACAATTCTCACGATGCCCGAACTCGTCCACGCACCACTGGCCGCGGTGGGCATCAATCGAGACGACGCGGTGCGGCGTCTGGATCTGATCGACGTCGACCCGACCTATCACATGCGATACGCCGACGGAACCGAACTGAAGATGCACCGCGACATCGACAGGCTGGCCGCCGCCATCGCCGAAACCTTCGGCGTCGAAGCGTCTCGCGGCTACCGAGGCCTCACCGACTGGCTGGCACGGTTGTACGACGCCGAGTTCGACCGCTTCATCGACCGCAACTTCGATTCGCCCATCTCGATCGTCCGAGACCGGAAAACCCGCACCGACGCAGCACAATTGGTGCGCCTGGGCGCACTGGGCAAGCTCTCGTCGGCGGCGGGGCGTTTCATCACCGACGAACGACTGTTGCGCGCCTTCACCTTTCAGGCCCTGTACGCGGGGGTACCGCCGGAGCGAGCCCGCGCGGTGTACGCGGTCATCGCCCACATGGACATCAGCATGGGTGTCTACTATCCGCGCGGCGGTATGGGCCGGGTCGCCCAGGAGATGGCCAACGCACTGATCGAGGCCGGTGGCCGCGTCGAACTCGGCGCCGCCGCCGAAGGTGTCGAGTGGGACGGCAACCGGGTGAGCGCGATCGCGACCACCGATGGCCGCCGGTGGCCCTGCGATGCCGTCATCTTCACCACCGACACGCCCGTGACCCGGCGACTACTCGGAGACAAGCCCCGTGGCGGTTCCCGCAAGATCGTCTACTCGCCGAGCGCAGTGGTCGCACACGGCGTGGTTCCCACCTCCGTCACGGCACAGTGGCCGGGCGGGCATCACACGCTGGACTTCGGCATGGCGTGGTCGCAAACCTTCCGTGAACTGACCGCCCGCTCGGGCCGGGGCCGGCTCATGAGCGACCCGTCGCTGCTCATCAACCGGCCCGCGGTCTCCGATCCCGACCACTCGATCACCGCGGCCGGCGAATCCGTGACGGTGCTCGCCCCCTGCCCCAATCTCGATTCCGCACCTCTGCCGTGGCGAGAACTCTCGAGGCCGTACGTGGACGAGGTGCTCGCCGTCCTCGAGTCGAGGGGTTACCACGGCATCCGGGAGAACTTCGAGATCGTCAAGGTCGACGACCCCGGCACGTGGGCTGACAAGGGGATGGCGGCGGGCACACCCTTCGCCGCAGCCCACACCGTGCGCCAGACCGGACCACTGCGGACCCCCAACCTCGTCCGCGGAACCGACAACGTGGTGCTGGCAGGCAGCTCGACGGTGCCCGGGGTCGGCATCCCGCCGGTGCTGGTCTCGGGTCGCCTGGCCGCCGCCCGCATCGTCGGTGACTAGGATCATCGAGATGTCCGTACCCGCCACCACCCCTGCGCCGGTCACCGTCGCCGGTCGGTGGCGGCGAGGTTTCTCGGTTCGAGCGTTGCGCGAGTTCTGTGCCACCGAGATCGGGCGCCACGTAGTACTCGGATTCATCGGTTCGGTACTGGTCACCATCGGCAGTTTCGGTGTCGGTGACGTCCCCCGCAACAACACCTCGCTCCAGAGCATGAACCTGTCGTGGATGTACTACGGCCACGGAAGAACCCTGAGCACCATCGCTTTCTGGCTCGGTGTTGCGTTGATGGTGATCGCGTGGGTCCGGATCGGCCGCACGCTGCACGCACAGCAGGCCGGTAACGCTCAGAAGACCAGCGCCACACCCGCATCGGCCATCGGCTGGGCGTCGGTGGCCTGGTCTGCTCCCCTGCTGATCGCGATACCGCTCTACAGTCGCGACGTATACGCCTATCTCGCGCAGGGGGCGTTGCTGCGCGACGGCTTCAATCCCTACTCCGACGGTCCAGCGGTCAATCCGGGGCCGCTGGTCGATTCGATGGCGCAGGTCTGGGCGACCACCACCGCGCCCTACGGACCCGGCTTCATGGCCGTTGCCCGCGCGGTGACGGAGGTGACCGGCGACAGTCCGGTTGCCGGAGTCCTGGTGATGCGCCTGGTCTTGCTGCCCGGCCTGCTGTTGACGCTGTGGGCACTGCCCAGGCTTGCCCGCCGGTTCGGCACCAATCCGTCGATGGCCATCTGGATCGTGCTCCTCAATCCGATGGTCCTGATCCATCTGGTCGGCGGCCCGCACGTCGAACTGCTGATGATGGGTGTGTTGATCGCAGGCGTCACGCTGGTGGTCGAAGGCCGCCATGTTGCCGGGATGAGTGTGCTGGCACTGGCCACCGCGATCAAGATCACTGCCGGTGTGGCGATTCCGTTTGTCCTCTGGATCTGGCTCGCGCACATCCGCGCCGAGCGACCGGTGCGGGCGGGCGATGTGGTCCGGGTGCTGGCCTGGATCATCGGACTGGGCGCGGTGATCTTCGGTGGCCTGACACTGGTCGTCGGTCATGGATTCGGCTGGCTGCTCGGGTTGACCTGGGCCGACAAGATCATCAACTGGCTGACGATCCCCACCGCGGTGGCTCATCTGATCACCTTCGCCGCTTCACCATTCACGGCGCTGCCGCTACTACCGGTGCTCGATGTGGTCCGCACCGTCGGGTCGGTCATCATGGCGCTGACGCTGGTGGGTCTGTGGCTGTGGTTCCGCAGATCCGAGCGGGACGCGGTCAAGGGCATGGCGTGGGCGATGTTCGCCGTCCTGCTGCTCGAACCATCCACGCTGCCTTGGTATTACACCTGGGCGCTGGTTCTGGCCGCCGCCTTCGCGATCGACAGGCGAGCCATCGTGGCGATCATCGTGTTCTCGGTGTTCCTCTTGCAGGTGTTCGGCCCCACCGACGAGATCTACATGTATGAACTCACCGACGTCCTGCTGGCGCTGGTGTTGTCCGGGTTGGCCGGGTGGTCTTTTGTGCGGGTTGATCCGCTTCGATTACGCCGGTTGATCCGAGGGAAACCGGCACCCGTCCCCGCCGCCGGTGCCACCGAAGACCTGTCATGACCGAAGATCTCAGCGCCGCGTACGAACACTGTCGTCAGCTGGCCAAAGTTCACGGCCGCACGTATTACGCCGGTACCCAACTGCTTTCGAAAGACAAGCGCAACGGTGTGTACGCGCTGTACGGATTTGCGCGGATGGTCGACGACATCGTCGACAACGAAACGGGACCAGACCGTCTCACCCGCCTGGATCTGATCGAATCCGATCTTGCCGCGGCCCTCGCCGACCCGGCGTACCGGCCAGACCTACCAGAAGTGCTGGCGGTCGCCGATACCGCGACCACCTACTCGATCGACCACCGCTACTTCGGAGCTTTCCTTCGCTCGATGCGAATGGACCTGCCCGAGAGCCCACTTCATGTCAGCCGCTACCGGAGCATGGAGCAACTGCGGGACTACATGTACGGGTCGGCCAGCGTGATCGGCCTCGAGTTGCTCCCGATCCTCGGGACGGTTGTCCCGGTGTCGGAGGCGACCGGATCAGCACGTTCGCTCGGAGACGCGTTCCAGCTCACGAACTTCATCCGCGACCTCGGCGAGGATCTCGACCGCGACCGGATCTATCTCCCCACCGACGAACTCGCCGCATTCGGCGTCGACGAATCGATGCTGCGCCGGTGCCGTAGGACCGGACAGGTCCCACCCGAATTACGCCGGGCCCTGGCACATCTGATCGCGGTGACCCGCGCCGAATACCGCCTCGCCGAACCCGGCATAGAACACCTGACGCCGACCAGCCGTCCCGGGATCCGCGCGGCGTTCACCATGTACCGGGCCATTCTCGACGAGATCGAGGCGAGCGACTACCGCATACTGACCCAGCGTGCCGTGGTCCCCCGGCGCAAACGCCTGACCCACATCGCCGCAGCACTCACCGTCCGACGCTGACGATCGTCACCGGGTTCGCGGTCTCAATTGAGATCAATCTCGGCATTGGCCGCTGCCTCGATCCAGTCGATCGCCTCATCGGTCAGTTCCGACGAACCGTCCACGGACTCTCCGTTCCACCAACCGGGGTCTGTCCCGCCACTCGCGCGAAGAATATCGGCGAGCACTGGCTGATCGAGCGGTTCACCATTGTGTTCGATCAACCAAGACTGTGTTTCAGGTGTGAGTTTCGGCCATGACTCTGCGATGTCCATGGAATCGATCTTGCCGCGAGCGGGGGTCCGGGCGCATCAGGAACAACCCTGAATTGCGGACCGGACCTGCGCGCTTCGCCGCCGCATCCGAGAATGGCCAAACTGTGTCAGACCGGCCGGGCACAATGTGGTCCAACCCCATTCGCGCACGGAGAGGAACTGATGTGGCCACAGACACCCCGCCACCCCGTACCGGTTCGTCCGAAAAGGAAGTGCTGGTGGGCTTTCTGGACTATCTGAGGGTGTCCGCGGCCTCGAAACTCCTCGGAGTTTCCGAGACCGTAGCCCGGGCACCTGCAGTTCCGAGCGGCACGAACCTGATCGGTCTTCTGCGTCACCTCACCTATGTCGAACGAGCGATCTTTCTCGAAGTGAAGGTCACGAACTGGAAGTCCACGTTCACCGCAACAGATTCGGACACAGTCGATTCGATCATCGAGGCGTACCACGACGCCACCGAGCAAGCCAACGCTGTCATCGCCACCTACACCGACCTTGCCAAACCCGCACCGATCGCACCCGGTCGAACATCGGCGCCCTCGATGCGATGGGCGCTGACCCACATGATCGAGGAGACCGGACGCCACGCTGGCCACCTGGACATCATCCGCGAGCAGCTCGACGGCCAGACCGGGCGATAGATGGAGGTTGAGCAAACCCGTGCGCGGTGACGACGAGAACGCTGACGACTCCGGTCAAATCGTGACCGCACGGCTGATTCTGCGTACATGGCAGCCCGCTCACCGCGGTCCATTTGCCGAACTCCACGCCGACCCGGCGGCAATGGCCGACCACGGCGGCCCGATTGACCGTGCCGACAGCGATGAGAAGTTCGACCGGTACGTCGATGCCCAGCGCCGGCACCAAATCTCCCGGTGGGCCGTGGAAAGCCCAGGCGGCGACTTCCTCGGCTATTGCGGCGTGATGCCACGGATGGCGAGCGACCACCCGTTGGGTCAACACTTCGAGGTGGGGTGGCGATTCTTCGCGGAGGTTTGGGGACACGGCTACGCCACCGAAAGCGCCCGTGCGGCATTGCATCACGCACTTCATGTGCGGTGTATTCGGGAAATCCTCAGCTACACGGCACCCGCCAACACTCGCTCACAGGCGGTCATGGAACGCCTCGGACTGACACGACAACCTCTCCGCGACTTCACGCACGGATACTCGGGCGAGTCATGGCACGGACTGGTCTGGTCGATCCCACCACATTGGACGTCCGAAGTAAGAACATAGAGCCAGTAGGAGTTTCGAAAGATGGTGGAGTGAAAGAGATCAACATGATCGCCAGCTGCACCGACCCGGTACCCGTCGCCGAATTGCGGTGGGCCTGGGCCCGCGAGTCCGACGCAACAGTTCCCCCATGGTCCACCGATGAAGCATTCACAGAATTGACAGCCGAGTGGATGCACGCGCCGTTTCGAACCGTCTGGGTGGCATTCAACGCAAGCGCGCCCGTCGGGATGGTCTGCATGACCGAGTACACACGCATGCCAAGTCCTCGAGCAGCAGCATCGGGATCATGGGGATATCTCGGCCATCTGTTTGTGCAACCAGAACGACGTGGAAGTCACATTGGCCGCGACCTGGTCATGCAAGCACTCGAATACGCGGACGGGCAGGGCTTCAGCAAGGTTGTCCTCTCCCCGTCCGTCCCTTCGATCCCCCTGTACACCCGATGTGGGTTCTCGATCGAGAACAACCTGATGGTGCGTCAGGCGAAAACCTGATGACCGTAGCGAAAACGAAGGTGAGCATGAAACCAGGAGGCGACGTGACGTCGGCCGGTTACCAAGCAGCAGTGCAGTTCTATGCCGATAGCACGCCGCCGCTCGGTGAGCATCTGACCGCGTATCTCGATCGAGTTGCCGTTGAAGTGGGGTCCGGCGGGTTCATATTGGAACTCGGCAGCGGCCCAGGCTGTGCAGCGAAGTACCTCGAGAGCAAGTACCTGCGTGTGCGACGCACTGACGCCGCACCGGCTTTCGTCGAGATGATGCGCGCAGACGGTCACCACGCCGATGTACTCGACATTCGCAGTGATGCCTTCGGCGGCCCGTACGACGCAATCCTGGCCACCGCCGTCCTGCTGCACCTGACCGGGGACGAGTTCGAGAACGTCCTGCAGCGAGCCAAATCCGCGATCGCACCTGACGGAGTACTCGCGTTCACGATCAAGAGAGGCAACGGATCAGCCGGGAGGACGGCAAAACTCGGCGGGCCCCGGCAATTCACCTACTGGCGCGAATCCGAGATACGCGACGTTCTGGCCCGAACCGGATGGACACCTGTTCTGCTCGATCAGGTCGATCTCGACGAACCTTGGATCTTTGTCGTCGCCACCTCGTCCGCCCCTACCCCGCCCTGGGGGTGACACCGTCGCGCCTGACTGCACACAAATGCCATCGAGGAGGCCGGATGTGACCTGGCGCCACGATGTGTGTGCACGCACCGCCCGCCGGTGGCAGGCGCGAACAGGACCTACGTCAGAAGGCTTCGGCCTGCGCGCGGCGGATCATCTCGCGGGCCGAGTGCCCGTGCAGTGCCTGAGCGGGCGTGATGCCCAGGTCTTCTTGGACAGTGAACAACCACCGCATGATCTCGTCACGGCTGAAACCACTGTCGAACAGGACTTCGATCAGTCCGGAAAGGTGTTTGACGATGTCAGAACCATCGAAGAACAACTCCGGGATCGCGATCTGTTCGTCGCGGCGAACCGCGAGCAACTGATGCGAGGTGATCATGTTGAGGACTTTGCTGTTGGAAAAGCCCATTCGGGAGGAAACCTGAGAGACCGACAAGACGTCGACGTCAGCAGGAAGAGTGTCTGGAGAAAGCGGTACGGAACCCACGGTCAAGAGGGTACCGAGCAAGTGGTCAAACCGTCGAATCACAGCCCGTGCTGCTCTGCTCGACCGCGCCGTGACCGATTCTCGATCCCACATCGCTAATGTGGACTCGGTTCGACATCTCCACCTCAATTTCCACCCCCATCACGAAAGGCTTCGACACGGTGAACGCTCCCTCCGACGTGCTTTTGGGTGCGCTCCTGGAGCGCAGATACCGCATCGATGCGCTCATCGCCCGCGGCGGTATGTCCAGCGTCTATCTCGGCATGGACCTACGACTGGACCGGCCCGTTGCCGTCAAGGTGATGGACCCGCGGTTCTCGGCCGATCCCCAGTTCCTGGCCCGTCTCGAGTTCGAGGCCCGCTCGGTGGCCCGACTGAAAGATCCGGGCCTCGTTCCGGTGTACGACCAGGGTGCCGACGGCGACTACGCCTTCCTGGTGATGGAACTCGTGGAGGGTGGCACGCTCCGAGAGCTACTGCGTGAACGCGGGCCGATGCCACCTCACGCCGTCAACGCGGTGACGGCACCGATCCTCAATGCTCTGGGTGTGGCCCACCGCGCCGGCCTGGTCCACCGCGACGTCAAACCGGAGAACGTCCTGATCTCCGACGAGGGCGAAGTCAAGGTTGTCGACTTCGGACTGGTCCGGGCAATCGCCGCAGCGGGCATCACGTCCAACAGCGTCATCCTGGGCACCGCGGCCTACCTCTCCCCCGAACAGGTCGAGACGGCCTCGGCCGATGCCCGCTCCGATGTCTACTCGACCGGCATCCTCGTATTCGAAATGCTCACCGGCAAAACGCCGTTCAACGGCGATACCGCCCTCGGACTGGCATACCAGCGACTCAACAACGACGTGCCGCCGCCGAGTTCACTCATCGCCGGCGTCCCACCCGAGTTCGACGAGTTCGTGCTCACCGCGACGGCCCGCGACCCGCAGGACCGCTACCGCGACGGCTTTCACATGCGCGAGGTCCTCGATGAGATCGCCGCCGACCTGGAACTGCCGCCGTTCACCGTGCCCGCCCCTACCCGATCCGCCGAACGCGACACGATGGTCGCCTTCCGCGACCAGAAGATGGCGCCGCCCGCCGATCCCGACAGGACCGACCCGATCCGGGCGGCGGTCCCACCGGCACAACCCCCCACCGGCCGCAATCCCACCCGCATCCAGACATTGCCACCCGACACCCGCGCGCCCTCTCAGGACCCACCCGGTCAACCACCGGCCGATCCGGGGCAACCGCCCGAGCACCATCCGACGTCGGCGGTGCTCGGTCCACATGCGACCGACTACGCGGAACGTCGTCGCAAATCCCGGCGCACCACCCTGATCTGGATGCTGGTCGTCGTGCTGATCGCCGCACTCCTCGGAGTTGGTGGCTGGTGGCTGGGTTCTGGCCGATTCGCCACGGTTCCGGATACGAACGGCATGGATCGGGTTGCTGCCACCGAGGCCATCGAGGACGCCGGACTCGGCGTGGTGGACGACCCGACATTCCACAACGAGATCCCGGTCGACGAGGTGATGTCGGTCGAACCCGCCCCTGGCACCCGCGTCAGCCGGTTTTCCGATGTGACACTTGCCTATTCGGTCGGTCAGCCGAAGGTTCCGGACGTGAATTCGGGGACCTCGCTCCCCGAGGCCGAAAAGTTGCTGCGTGAACACACGCTGGTGCCCGAGGTGACCCGTCAGCAGTACAGCGCCACCGCCCCGAAAGGTGCGGTCGTGTCGCTGACGCCAAACTCGGGAACAACCGTCCCGGTTGGCAGTACCGTGCAGATCACCACAAGCCGTGGCCCCGAACCCGTTTCGGTCCCGGACGTATCCGGGCGGGATCAGGCCGAGGCCACCAAGCTCATCAAGGGCGCCAAGCTCAAACCCGGTTCGGTGACCACCCGCTTCAGCCCGGACATCAACGGCGGCGACGTGATCGGCACCGAACCGGCGGCCGGAACGCTGGCAGAACCCGGCAGCACGGTCACCCTGGTGGTCTCCGACGCGATCATCGTGCCGGATGTGTCCGGCAAGACTCCCGCCGACGCCCGTCGGACCCTGCAGGACGCCGGTCTGATCGCCGAGGACGGTGGAACGTCCACCGATGGAAAAGCGAAGGCAGGCACCATCACAACGGCCAGCCCGGCATTCGGTGCGCGCGTGGATCCACGCAATCCGGTGGTGAAGATCTTCATCTCCGATGCGGTGTCGGTACCCGACGTCACCGGGGACACCGTCGGCACCGCCAAGAAGAAGCTCTCCGAGGCCGGACTCGAAGTGAACAGTCGCGGTCTGACCGGTTCGAACATCTCGATTGTGGTCAGCCAGAGCCCAGGTGGCGGAAACCGGGTCAAGACGGGCTCCACCGTCGACATCACATCGATACCCTGACCGACGTCGATCTCGAACAGACCCCGTACAGGCTCTCCTCACGCAGCATGTCTTGGCAGTGCCGGTGCGTGGTCGGAGAACCTGTACGGATCGGTCCGGAACGGATCAGCCTCGGAGCATCTCCGCGACCAGGAAGGCCAGTTCCAGCGACTGCTGGGTGTTCAGCCTTGGGTCGCAGGCGGTTTCGTAGCGTCCCGACAGATCCAGATCGGAGATGTCCTGGGCGCCACCGAGACATTCGGTGACATCTTCACCGGTCAGTTCGATGTGGATACCACCCGGGTGGGTGCCCAGCGCGTGGTGGACCTCGAAGAATCCCTGCACCTCGTCGACGATGCGATCGAAGTGACGGGTCTTGTATCCCGTGCTCGCCTCGTGGGTGTTGCCGTGCATCGGATCGCACTGCCAGATGACCTTGTGCCCGGTGGCCTCGACGGCGGCGACGATCGGCGGCAGCACCTCGCGCACCTTGGAGTTGCCCATCCGCGCGACCAGGGTCAGACGACCGGGCACGTTGTGCGGGTCGAGACGCTTGACGTATTCGACGGCCTGTTCCGGCGTGGTGCCCGGACCGATCTTCAGGCCGATCGGATTCGAGAGCAACTCGGCAAAGGCGATGTGCGCACCGTCGAGCTGGCGGGTGCGCTCCCCGATCCAGAGGAAGTGTGCCGAGAGGTCGTAGAGCAGTTTGCCGCCCTCTGGATCCTCCGGATCGTCGGCCAGACGCAACAGGGCGCGCTCGTAGTCGAGCACCAGCGCCTCATGTGAGGCGTAGATGTGTGCTGATTCGAGATTCGAGTCGCGCACACCGCAGGCATCCATGAACTTGAGACCACGGTCGATCTCCGCGGCGAGTGCCTCATAGCGGGCACCGGCCGGTGAGGTCCGGACGAACTCCTGGTTCCAGTCGTGCACCCGATGCAGGTCAGCATGACCGGCACCGGACAGCGCCCGGACCAGGTTCATCGCGGCGCTGGCATTGGCGTACGCCCGAACCAGCCTGGAAGCATCGTGCTCTCGCACCGCCTCGTCGGGCAGGAACCCGTTGACCATGTCACCGCGGTACGACAGCAATCCGAGAGCATCGGTGTCGGACGAACGGGGTTTGGCGTACTGCCCGGCGATGCGGGCGACCTTGACGACCGGCAGGCTGGCGCCGTACGTCAGCACCACGGCCATCTGCAGCAACGTGCGGATGTTGCCCTTGATGTGAGGTTCGGTGTTGTCGGCAAACGTCTCGGCGCAGTCACCGCCCTGCAGCAGGAACGCACGACCCAGCGCCACCTCGGCGAGCTGAGCCTTGAGCTCCTCGACCTCGTTCGGCAGACAGATCGGTGGCACGCTCTCCAGGACGGTCCGCATGGCGCGGGCCTTGTCCTCAGGCCAGCTCGGCTGCTGCAACGCCGGTCTGCTGATCGCATCGGCAAAGCGCTCGGCCAGGTCGCCGGGCAACGGCGGAAGCTCGGGAAGTTCATTCAGCGGAACATCTACGGTCCAATTCACCACCCCAACAGCCTAATGCCCTCGGAGCACGAGATGAACGGCGAGGTCACACGCGCGGTGTACCCAGCGCAGCCTCGATGGCCAGCCACTTGTTGAGATTGTGCCGGGCGTCAGCGAGCGCGTCGTGCGCATCCTTGGGTGCGGCGGGCAGTTCCGTGCGTCCGTTGAGTTCCCAGTGCTGCCGCAACTCGCGGGTATAGCGCGGCATCTCGCGCGGTAACGCGGTCATAGGACCCCAGAGCTGACAGAGAACCACATGGTCGTAGGCACCGACCCAGGCCCAGAGCTCGATCGTGCCTTCGCCCTCGTTCAGGAAGTCGAAGAGGTCGCTGCGGATCCGCGACCGTCCGCGCCAGGCCTTCGACGCCGGCGACGGCAGCTTGGGAAGAACATTCGCCCGGACCCACGGTCCGGCCTTATCCGGATTGAACTCGGTTGACACTGCATAGAATTCGCGGCCGTCTTCGGCCACCATGCCGATCGACACGAGATCGATGGTGTGGCCGTCCTCGATGAACTCGCAGTCGTAGAAGTAACGCACCGCCGGGCTCAGGCGGCCGGCGAGGTGGAGGCGGGCGGCTCGGCAGGCTTGTCCTTGAGGGACGCGGCGTACACGTCCACGTACTGCTGACCACCGAGGCGCATGAGTTCGTACATGATCTCGTCGGTGACGGCGCGCTCGATGAAGCGGTTGCCCTCCATGCCCTCGTACCGACTGAAGTCGAGCGGCTTGCCGATCTTCACGGTGATCCTGGCCGGACGCGGCACCGTGGTCCCGGGCGGATTCAGGTCGCTGGTACCGACCATCGCGACCGGGATCACCGGCACACCACATTCCATCGCGATCCGGGCCAAGCCCGTCTTGCCCTTGTAGAGGCGACCGTCGGGCGAACGGGTGCCCTCCGGATACATCGCCATCAGATCACCGGCATCGAGCTTGCGCTTGGCCGCAGACAGGGCGCCAGACGCCGCGTCGGCCCCGGTGCGATCGATCGGGATCTGGCTCGACGCGGTGAAGAACCAGCGTTGGAAGGCACCCTTGGCGCCCGTTCCGGTGAAGTATTCACTCTTGGCCAGAAAGTACATCCGGCGCGGAACCATCAGCGGCAGGTAGAAGCTGTCGACGACGGCCAGGTGATTGCTCGCCAGGATCGCCGGACCCTTGACCGGAATGTTCTCCACGCCTTCGACTTTCGGCCGTCCGATGACCCGGAGGAACGGTCCCATCAGGATGTATTTGAAGACCCAGTACCACATGTCTTCCCACTCTCTGACGAGCCACGAACTCCCCGCCGCTGTTTACCGAAAACCGAATACGACTGCAAACTTTACCCACCCGGCCGGGGCAGCGTCATCGCCCCGATGCGGGACGCGTCATTTCGGCCGCTTCGGTGCGCGCGACCTGGGCGGCACCGATCATCCCGGCGGCCTCCCCGAGCTGCGTGCCGCGGATCCGGGCCATGCGGCGATGTCCGGCACCGGTGAGCAACGCCGAATAGTGCTCGCGCGCCTCATCGAGATACAACCCGGCCGACGACCCCACCCCACCGGCGATCACCACCAGGTCCGGATCGAACACGTCGCAGACCATTGCCAGCCCCAGCCCCAGCCAGCGCGCGAAATCTGCGAACGCCGCCAGCGCCAGTGCATCTCCGTCATGCGCCGCGGCAGCGATCCGGCGACCGGTCAGCGAGCCCGGATCCTCCATGATCTCGCGGGCGAGTTGACTGTTCCAGTCACCACCATCGGCGATCATCTCGACGACGGTGTCGACCAGAGCCGTACCGCTGCAATATCTTTCCCAGCACCCGTACTTGCCACACGAGCACGGCCGACCGTCGGGCATCACACGCAGATGCCCCAATTCGGGTGCCACCCCGAAACTGCCCCGATAGATTTCTCCGTCGATCAGGAACGCGGCACCGATGCCGGTACCGATCGTGACGACCACAGTGTTGCGCCCCCGGCCCGCACCGAAGTGATACTCGGCCACCGCGGCAGAGTTGGCGTCGTGTTCGAGGAAGACCGGTAGCCCGACCCGCTTGCTCATGTCTTCGGCGACCCGCGCCTCGCGCCACGGCAGATGCGGCGAGAAACGAATGGTCTGTCGATCAGCGGTCAGAAAGCCCGCCACCGCCAATCCCACCGCGCTCACGCTCCACCGGCTTGTCAGCTCCGCCACGGCGCGATCGAGTGCGGACTGAAGGGCCGCTTCGGTGCCCGGCGTCGGCGCCCGGAACGTGTCGTGAACCCGTCCGAGTTCGTCGACCACCGCAGCCCTGATACTCGTTCCACCGATGTCGATCCCGATCGCCAGTTCCCCGCCGACGGCGCCACCGAGGCGGATCGGACCGGACGCCCCCGCGCTCACCCGCCGCCCGTCGGCGGATCTTCCGGAGAGTCGAAGTGCACCGTGATCGGCTCGTAGGGATGTTCGCGCCATCCACCTTCGCCTGCCGATGCGGCGGCAGCGGGCCCAGGCGTCGAACCCATCACGTGTTCGAGTGCCTCTTGGATGGCCTCGAGGATCGCGATCAGTTGACCGAGCATCTGCCAGATCAGCTCGCCGGCCTCTTCGACGAGGATCTCCAGCGTGGTTCGGATCTGTGCGGAGAAATCGCTCGGCGCGCCCGCGCCGTCACCGGCCGTACCTCCCCTACGGGGTCCGGATTCGCCTCCGAGCAGGCCCGCCGCAAGGAGGTCGACCTTCTCGAGCAGGCCGACAAGCAGGACCCGCCACGCGTCTGAGTCTCCCCCGGATCGAGATCCGCCTGGCGAGCCGTCGTGCTGTTGGTCCACTCGGCCCTTCTCTCGGTTGGAACTGACTCATCGGCCACGAAATCGTGCGGTGCCCGCCATTCTTACGTATCTATGACTGACTCGGCCACAGATCAGGATCGGGCCGGAACCGCACGGTCATGAACCCATCATCCCAATGAGCGCCCACCACCACGCACCGGCGTAGCACCGAAGGCAATCGGACCCGTTGCCGGACGCCGCTGACGGTGACCATCAAGTCGTCTCCACTACGGCCCAATCGGAGGCCGGACGGGTCGGGCAGCGACTGCCGCCACCGCATCCGATACACCGAATCGACACCGGTCCCCGACTCCCGGGCCACGTCGGCGGCCCGCGGGCCGACCGGACTCATCGGCCGAGCCTCCAGTGACGCCCCGAGCTCACGCATTCGGATCACTGAATCAATGGGTTCAGAAAGCCAAGGAAGGCAAATCAATTCGGCCTCGCCACCGATCTCCCGCAGCTGTTCGACGCAGGCGCGCTGATCGGCGGATTTACGGGCGAACCAATCCGCTGTCGATTTCGCGGCCGCACCTGTCTCCGGCATCAGCCGGTTGACCAGAACAGAGGTCAACGGCAGACCCATCACTTGCAGCACGGCCTGGTACCGGCGAGCTGCCAGCACTCCGTGGTCGTCGGCCCCGACCACCAGGTGGGCGCTGACCCCCGAAGAATCGAACAGCAGGTCATCGATGTCGGAACAATCGCGGATCAGGGCATCGAGTACCGCGACCACACGCGCGATCCGGGTGTTGTCGGTCGCCGCACCCAGCCGACGATGGCGGGGCCAGAGTCGCTCGATGGTGTCGGCCACCATCTGCGGGACGCGGAACAGTTCGAATGCGTCGGTCGCACCGGATGTGTCGACGACCACGCGTGACCACTGACCTGAGGCCGCCTCATCGCGGATACGTCGCAACGCGAGGAGCGATTCCACCCCCGGCATCCCGAGGATCTCTTCGGGATCCAGGCCCGCCAGCACCGCTTCGGATCCGGGGACCGCGGTACCGGTCAACGCCCCGGTGGCCAGTGCGTCCCGGATCGTGCCCCAGGTGTCCGCCAGCATGGCGAGCGTGTCGAGCTCCAGGAGGTCGACCTGTTGCGAGGCCGGAATCGTCTGGCCCGGAACAGAAAACACTCCGAAGATCCCGGACATGACATGAAACCGGTCCAGCGACACGACCAGTGTCTTACCGCGGCGGCCAGATTCGGACCGACCGTCGCCGGATCGACGCGCACCTACTGCACCGGCGGCGGCGACCGTCGACGTTCCGGTGCCACCCGGTCCCAGGACGAGGTGGATGGGCGCTAGATCGATCAGTCTTCGACCCTCTTCTTGAGTTCCTTGAGTGCGGCGTCGGTGATCGCTTTCTCGGCGCGACGTTTGAGTGCCCCGATCATCGGGATTGCCAGATCCACCGTCAACTCGTAGGTCACCTTTGTCGAGCCGGGCGCCTGCTGCACAAGCGAATACCGTCCGTGCTGGGCGGTCTGCAGTTCGCTGGTGATCAAATCCCAGGTGACCGAATACCCGTCGGTGGACCAGTCATAGCTGAGCTCGTACCTGTCCTTGAGGACACCGGCGTCGAGGACGAACCGCACGTGCTCGGCGCGGCCGTCGGCACCGGACTTCACGACCTCGACCTCACGAGCCGCCGACACCCATTGCGGATACTTCTCGAAGTCGGCGATCACCGCCATGATGTTCTCGGCGTCGGCGTTGATGACGATCGATTGCTCAGTGCGGTCGGTCATCTTCCGGCTCCGTGTCCGTCCAGAACCAACGCTGCCGCCGCCGGCCCCCCGACATGACGCTCCCGCTCGAGCCGGTCCTTGACCTCAAAGGCCATCGCCCGCCCGGCAACCCGTCGCCGGTGATTGAGTTTGGCCACCGCGTCCATGCGGGCCCGCGGCTGCGTGGGAAGCTCGCCGGTCGGTTCGGCATGCAGAAAGTAGTGCATCACAAAGCCGTCGAGCACCGGCTCGAGCCAGAGCTCGCTGGTACCGGCAAACGGGCCTGCCACGGTCCAGCGCACGCCCTGCTCCGCCCGATCCTCGACAACGGTCAGTCGCAGGTCGGGCCACCAACGACGCCAGTTTTCGCGGTCGGCAATCACCGCCGTCGCGCTCTCGGGTGGCGCCGCGATGAATGTCTCATCGGCAACCTGAATGCTGGTCACCGCAATAGCTTCACATATCGGCTTCGCGACCCGACCACAAACCCTGCCTTGACCCCGCAGCGCCGCCCCTGTGCGGTCACAGCAGATGCCCCAGACGGCTTGCCATGTGCTCCCATTTCCAGCGGGAACACACCCACTCGCGCCCGGCACGACCCATTGCCTCGCGCAGCTCCGGGTTGCCCAGAACAGTTGTCAGGGCCTGAGCGACCTGCGATACCGAACGTCCGTCCACCACCAGCCCGGTCTCGCCCTCGCGGACGGTCTCGGGTGCGCCGCCTGAGTCGCCCGCGATCACCGGCACCCCGGTCGCCGAGGCCTCGAGATACACGATGCCGAGGCCTTCGACGTCCAATCCACGGCCCCGCGTGCGGGCAGGCATCGCAAAAACATCCGCGATGTTGTGGTAACTCGCCAACTCCTCGGCCGCGACCGAGCCGGTGAACAGGACATGGTCGGCCATGCCGGTCTCGGCCGCCAGCTCACGAAGTCGTTTCGCATAGGGCCCGCCGCCGACGATCACCAGGGTGGCCCCCTCGATCGCTTCGCGGACCTGCGGCAGTGCCCGGATCAGCACGTCCTGCCCCTTACGCGGGACGAGCCGTGACAGACACAGGATGGTCGGCGCGTCGCCAAGCCCGAGTCGCTCCCGAAATGCCTGGCGCGCAACCGGGTCCGGCGCGAACCGGTCGACATCGACACCGGGCGGCAGATGCTCCAGCGCCGCCTGCGGGCCGAATGCGGCGGCAAAACGGGCCCGCGTGTACTTGCTCACGTAGGTGATCACGTCGGTGTTGCGGCCGATCATGCCAAGTGTCTGGCGGGCGACGGGCAACATCGACCAGCCCACCTCATGACCATGGGTACTGGCGACCACCCGACTGGCGCCGGCCCGGCGAACCGCACCGGCCAGCGTCGCCAGCGGCGCTGCCGCACCGAACCACACGGTGTCCACCTGGTGCGCGCGAACCAATTCGGCGGCCCGATGGGCAACCACGGGCGTCGGCAGCATCAACGTGGTCGGATGCCGGACCACCTCATAGGGCTGCTCAGCATCGAAGCGGATATGACTGTCCCCACGCCAGCGAGGCGCATAGACGACGATGTCGCCGGCCGGAAGCCGATCGACCAGATTCTGTAGGTACGACTGGATACCCCCTTGCCGGGGTGGAAAGTCGTTGGTGACCAACAGGGTCCGGTGCATCAGCTCACCGTATCTGCGCGGTGAGCCAATCGCGCCATTGCCGCACCAGTTCTTCGCGCGAGATCCTCAGCACCACTGCGGACGCGGTGTCCTGGGCCGCCACCACCAGTACGGGGTCCACCGGCTGGTCGGCACCGGCAAGGGCGACGTAAAAGTTCCGGAGCTTGTCCTCGCCGAACGTCTCGGCGATGAAGGCCGCCACCGACCAGGCCGATTGGTACGACACGGCCGCATCGGGATTGCTCGGCGAGAAATCGGCATCGCTCGGCAGATCTTCCGGTGGCCCCGAGCCCGCGATCTCCGCGGCCAGGGCCGGAGCCGCCTGCGCCAGGTCCGTGTAGGTCCCGCTGCGGCCGACATACTCTGCGACGCCCTCGGTGATCCAGATGGCGGCGTTCTCCGCGGTGGCCGTGCGCGCCGCCACATGGAACACCTCGTGGCGCAAGACCACGGCCAGGTCCGCGGAATCGAGTTGCGCTGCTTGCGGAGTGAACACCACGCGCTGGCCGATGGCGGTCGGCGCGGCCCCGTCCGGTCGGTCGATCCCGGAGAACACCGTGACCGCGGCAGCGGCGTCGGCATCGCCGGGAGATGCCCCTGTCAGCGAACGGAACTCGTCGTCGGTCGCCGCGGCGACCACCCCGGCACTCTGCGGCCACTTCGTCCCCCAGAACCGGCTCACCGCAGTGACCGCGGCCGGAAGCTGCCGCGCAATCTCTTCGGTGAATCGGCGGTCGCTGCCGTTGGTGAGTACCAGCGACTCGCCGGGATCGGTTGCGACCTGCTGGGAACCGGGATCCGGGAACTGCCACACCTGACCCGGCGCCGGGGGCTCGCCGAACAGTGGTGCGGCTTCGGCGACAATCCGCCAGCCGTCGGGATATTGGGCCATGACCATCGGGATGTCCACCACCACGGCCTTGGCGTCGATACCCGCGTAGGCATATCGCAGCTGGACCGGTGCGACCCAGGAATCGACACTGCCTGCGGCGTCGAGTGTTTCCTGGATCTGCGCAGGCACCATCCGTTCGAAATCGCGACGCTCGGACAGCCGGTACTCGAAGGTCGTCAACGGCAGATCGCCGACGCCGGCGGCACTGAGCTCGGCCTGGGTGCGCAGGGCGAGGTCGGCGGACGGGTCGAGTTGTGCCAGCGCCGCGGCCGGTTCGGCATTGCGCAACGCATCGGTATAGGCCTGCAGGGTCAAGGTGACCCCGAGCGTTCGCGCCTGCTCATACGGATTTGCCGGACGCGCAGCGGGTGCGGCGGGATCTGATACCGAATCCTGGGATGAGTCACGGAAAATGACGGTGGCCGCGACCGCCACAACAGCGACAAGCACCACAGCAACGACCACCCAGATGATCCGGCGGGTCCGTGGAGCGAGGGCAGCCAATCCCTTGCGCACCGAGATGGTCAGTACCGACGGGCAGAGTTGAACGGGCCGCCCTTGTCGACCGGGACAACCGCCACGGGCACACCGAAGGTCGACGCGTGGATCACGTACCCGTTGCCGATGTACATGCCCACGTGGGTTGCGTCGGGGTAGTAGATGATCAGATCGCCTGGACGCATGTCGTCGCGGGATACCTGGGTTCCACCGGCCAATTGGGCCTGGCTCGACCGCGGCAACGTCTTACCGGCCTGCTTATATGCCCAGACCATCAGTCCCGAGCAATCGAACTGGTCGGGGCCGGTGGCGCCCCAGACGTACGGATCGCCGACCCGGGTCATCGCCGCACGGACCGCGACCACTTCAGGGGCGGTGCCCGCCGGCAGCAGCTTCGGGTCGAAGTCGACGCTCCCACCGGCGAGTTCGGCGAGCTGCTTGCCGGTGAGTGCCTGATACATGGCCCGGATCTCGGTCGCCTTGAAGACGCGCTCACTCTGCTGGGCCTGCAGGTCGGCGCTGGTCTTCTCCGCGGTGGCCACGGCGGCTTCGGCCTTGAGCTTGGCATCAGACGCGGCCTTCTCGGCATTCTCTGCCTTGGTCTTCGCGGTCGTGAACCTCTTGACGTCCTCGACGGTCTGCCGCGAGATCATCTCCAGGCCGGCCATCTGATCGAGGAGCGACTGCGGCGAATCACTGACCAGCACCGCGTAGAGACGGTTGACCCGCGCACCCTTGTAACTGGCGGTGACGAGCGCATCAACTGCGCCCTGGAGACCTTCGGCCTGCTCGTCGAGTGCCGCGAGGTTGGCCACGGCCGCCTCGGTGTCCTTGGTCGCCGTCGCAACGGCCTCGCGCTGCTTGCCCAGTTCGATGGTGGCCGTGTGGATCGCCTCGGTGGCCTGCTCGGCTTCACGCCCGAGTTTCGTGTAATCGGCGAGCATCACGTCGGGGCTCTGCGGGGCAGGCTCGGCACTTGCCTGCGCACCGGCGCCCAGCGTGACCGCCAACGCCACGACCACTCCGGCAACGGCAGTCCGCATCACGGCGGCATATCCCTCACGCACCACGACTTTGACAACTCCTCGTTAACCGACGTTCACAACTCTGGTCGACGGTCACCCGACGACCAATCCCCTTGCACTGCAATTGACCAACCCGGCCAGGCTACACAGCGCGCATGGGCCGACGATGTGAATCGCCAGACCTCACCCGCCGCACCGGTGGCCGGATGCCGTCGGGCGGGACCGCAAGGATGCGGACCCGCCCGATGGCCTATTCAGTTCTGGTTGCTCAGTAGTGGCGGATGTCCACGATCGACTGACCGTTGATAGCCATACGCGCGACGGGCACACCCTCGGTGGAAGAGTGCACAACTTCACCGCCACCGATGTAGATGCCGGCGTGGCCGCCACCGTTGTAGATCACGACGTCGCCGGGCTGGGCGTCCGCAGCGCTGACGCTGGTGCCTCCGCCGAGCTGGCCGTAGCTGTCACGAGGAATGGTCTGACCGGCCTGCTGATGCGCCCAGTAGACGAGACCCGAGCAATCGAAAGCACTGGGGCCGGCTGCGCCGTAGACGTACGGCGAACCGATCTTGCTGACTGCGGCGTCCGCAGCGACCTGACCGGCAGCCTTGACGGGTGCGGGTGCAGCGGCGACGCCGGGGAGAAGGTTCTCCGGCTTCAGCTCATTCGGAATCATTTCCGGGGTCACACCCGGGATGTCGAAAGTTCCGACACCGGGAACTGTCACCGGTGCGGCAAAGGCAGGCGCTGCGGCGATACCCAGGGTGCCGAGTGTGATCGAACCGGCAATGAGTGCACCGCGGGCACTCTTGGCCCCACGGCTTTCTTTGTTCAAACGATGTTTCGCCACGAAGCGAGATCTCCTTGTTTCTTCCCTATCCGCTGACCGAGTTAGCTGTCGGATTCGGGCCGGAAGATGGCCCTACCCGGTGAACCCGCAAAGTCGTTGAGACCTCAGGGTTCGATGGGATTCACCCCAAATGCGGACTTGTGGTCTGCATCAGATGGTTCCCCGGTTCACCGTGTTGGTGATTAAGCGGCGACCTCACGATTCGCTCCGGATGGAGTGAACGCTTTCGCAAGGTCTCAGAAAGGTTACGAAACCGTGGCGACGAATGTCCACCGGAAGGACGACAGAGGTCCCCCGGCGTGTCGTGTTACACAGCCCACAATTGGGGCTGATTCTGCCCCGAAAAGTGGCCCCCACCTGCGCCGGGCCTTACGCGATGATCGTGAGTGTCAGACTTCGCGAGCATGCCCGCGGCGCGGAACATCGCCACTGCATCCTCGAGGCGGGCCTCGTGATCAATAACGAATTCATCACAGCGAACTTCCGCATCCTCGCTGCTCCGGACCCCTACGGGACCCATGAAAACCGTCATCATGCAGCCGTCACACTCAACTGGACGACCCGGGCAGGTGCTGCATTCGATGAGCAATGTGATCTCCGTCTCATTGGGCCACTCATCTCGATCTCAGGGGCCCTCAGGGTTTACCCGGAGCCGAGATGAGCCGGCTTTTGTTACATCGATCGCGACGCTAGCGGCACCATCCGACAAGACATCCCGGATCTTTTACCCCGCCCCCTGCGGCCGGAAACATCTCAACGTTGTCGGAGGCTCGAACTAGTGTTCGCGACGTGAGTGTTATGAGTGGTGTTGATGAGGCTGTTGGGGCTCAGATGTCGTTTGACGACCCGACTCTGGCGCATCCGGACGACCAACCTCTGCGGGAGACAACCTTTGTTGTTGTCGACCTCGAGACCACTGGCGGCAGTCCCACCGACGATCGCATCACCGAGATCGGTGCGGTCAAGATCCGCGGCGGCGAGATACTCGGCGACTTTGCGACGCTCGTCGATCCCCAACGCGGCATTCCCCCGCATATCGTCCGGTTGACCGGGATCACCGAAGCGATGGTCTACCGGGCACCGACCATCGACCAGGTGCTCCCGGCATTCCTGGAATTCGCTCAGGATTCGGTGATCGTGGCGCACAACGCACGATTCGACGTCGGCTTCCTTCGCGCTGCCGCCACCGAACTCGGTCATCCGTGGAACTTCAACCGGGTGCTGTGCACCGTGAAGCTCGCCAGACGGGTGTTGACCCGCGAGGAGGCGCCCACGGTGAAACTCTCCGCCCTCGCCGCATTGTTCGCCGTACAGACCCGCCCCACCCACCGAGCACTCGACGACGCCCGCGCCACAGTGGAGGTACTTCACCGCTTGTTCGAGCGGGTCGGCAACCAGGGCATCCATACATATAGAGAATTGCGCGACTACCTCCCCGGGATCTCGGCAGCGACCCGCAGCAAGAGAGTCCTGTCCGATCACTTGCCTGCCGAGCCCGGTGTCTATCTTTTCCGCGGCCCGTCGGACGAAGTCCTATATATAGGGACCGCGGTCGATCTGCGGCGGCGCGTGCGCAGCTATTTCACCGGCTCGGAGACCCGCACCCGCATCCGGGAGATGGTGGATCTGGCCACCCGCGTCGATCATGTGCAATGCGCGCACCGCATCGAGGCCGGGGTCCGGGAACTGCGCCTGCTCGGCGCCCATGCCCCGCCATACAACCGCCGGTCCAAGTTCCCCCACCGCGGTTGGTGGCTCTGCCTCACCGACGAGCCGTTTCCGCGCCTGAAGGTGAGCCGCACCCCAACGACAGTGGCTCTGGGTCCGGTCCGATCGCGGACCGTCGCCTACGACATAGCCGACCTCATCTCCGAGCTCTGCGAACTTCGCACCTGCCGGACCCCGCTGCGCGCTGACGGTCTACATCAGTGTGAGGTCGGGCCAGACGGCAGGCGGATCGTCGGCGGCTGCCATGGCGCGACCGCCGAATCGGTGGACACCGACGCCTACAGCCGGCGGGCGCAGGCTGTGGCCGACCTGCTCTCCGGGCGCAGCGATGCACCCGTCGTGGCCGCGCTGGATCGACTGACCACCCTGTCCGAGGCAGAACTGTTCGAGAACGCCGCCCGCCTGCGCGACCGCCTCGATCAACTCATCGCCCATCTCGAACGCTGTCAGCGCCTCGCCGCGCTTGCCAGGATCTCCGAACTCGTGGCCGCCGCACCCGACGGGCGTGGTGGCTGGGACCTTGCCGTCATCCGTCACGGGCGCCTGGCCAGCGCCGGGGTCGCGGTCCGCGGAGTCTCTCCGATGCCGGTGGTCGAGTTGCTCGCCGCCTCGGCCGAGACCGTGATCCCCGCGACCGGACCACTCTGCGGCGCCGCGCCGGAGGAAGCCGCACTCGTCTTTCGGTGGCTCACCAGTCCTGGCGTTCGAATTGTCTGCGCCACAAGCGGATTCAGCCTCCCGAGACACGGCGCCGGACGGTGGGCGCAGTGGCGGGAACTCGTCGGTTCGGCACATCGCACCATCGATATCGATCAGACCTGATCCGGCACTAGTCTGAATCCATGATTACCGCGATCGTCCTGATTCAGACCGATGTCCACCAGATCCCCGAAACCGCGCAGGCGGTCGCCGACATCCCCGGTGTCACCGAGGTCTATTCGTGCGCAGGGGACGTCGATCTGATCGCCAAACTCCGAGTCCGCGACCACGAGAAGATCGCCGACGTGGTCACCGAATCCATCAGCCGGCTCCCCGGGGTCAAGCACACCGCAACCCATATCGCGTTCAAGAGCTATTCGAGCGCCGACGTCGACGCGGGCTTCTCCATCGGCGAGTGATCTGGCGGCGAATGATCCGGGCGGCGAGTGATCTCGCCCAAGAGTCGGGTCAGGCGTTGCTGACGCGGACCCAATCGGCCAGCCGTGCTGCGGCAGCACCCGAATCGATTGCTGCCGCGGCCACGGCCATGTGCTGACGTAACTGCTCGTGCAGATCGACATCGGGTTGCGGACGGTACGCGGTCAGTGCGCCGGCGGCGTTGAGCAGCACCGCATCCCGGACAGGTCCCGTCCCGCCGGCGAAGACCTCTCGCGCGACGGCGGCGTTGTGTTCGGCATCCCCGCCCTGCAGCGCCGACAGTTGCACCCGGGCCAACCCGAGCGTCGTCGGATCCACCGTCTGTTTGCGCACCGTACCGTCGAATGCCTGCCACACCGTCGAGGTCGACGTGGTGGTGAACTCGTCGAGGCCGTCGTCGCCGCGGACCACGAGCACTGAATCGCCACGCTCCACAAAGGTCTGTGCCAGCACCGGCGCCAGATCGGCGAAAGCACAACCGACAAGCCCGCTCGTCGGACGTGCCGGATTGGTCAATGGACCCAGCACATTGAAAACCGTGGGGATGCCGATCTCCTTGCGCGGTGCGGCAGCAAAACGCAACGCCGGATGGAAGACCGGGGCAAAACAGAATCCGATACCGGCTTCCGCAACACACCGGCTGACGCCGTCGGCCGTCAGCGCGATGTTCACACCCAGCGCCTCCAGCACATCGGCGCCACCACTCTTCGAGGTCGCGGCCCGGTTGCCGTGCTTGATCACCGGCACACCGGCAGCCGCGACGACAACAGCTGTCATCGTCGAGATGTTCACGGTATTCGAGCGATCACCACCGGTGCCGACGATGTCGACACAGGCCACGGACGTCGGAACCACCGTCGAGTGGCTGAGCATGGCATCGGCGAGACCACGCAATTCGGCGGCGACCGGCCCCTTGATCTTCAGTGCCACACCGAATGCGGCGATCTGCGCCGGCGTCGCGTTGTCCGACATGATCTCGTTCATCGCCCACTCGGCGCCGTCAGCGGTCAGGTCCCGGCCATCGGCCAGGACTCCAAGTACCTGAGGCCAGCTGCGGGCCTGCGCATCGGAGTGGGTCACGCGAAAAGAGTATCCACTGCCCAACCGTAACGACCACCTAGGCTTCCATCACTGCAACAACAACCAGCCGTCAACGCGGCTGCAGCACCTGCTGCGACAAAACCGGCAGGCTGCTTCCGCCACTGCAACAACACCAGCCCTCAACGCGGCTGCAGCACCTGCCAGGCAATGACTGTGCCACCGTGACGCTGCGCGAGCCCCGCCATGCGCGAGCGCTCCTGAGATACGTGGAGGGCATCGATCAATTGCACCCGCGCCAACGCCACGACGATCTGTCCCGCGGCGATCTCGACCGAGTGCGGAACGTCCGCCGATACAAGTTGGTAGTGGTCCTGCGCGGCCAACCCGATGACCGTTTCGACCGAATCTTCGGACACCACCAGCAGGTGTCGCAACACGGACTGTTCGTCGGCGCGCCACTGTGAGGCCGAAAGGGTCGTCGACGCCGCCTCCGCATCGTCGAAACTCTCGGCGGTGATCGTCAACGAAGAGTCGTCGACCGACAACTCTCCGTTGGCCTTTCGCCCGCCCCCGAGACGACTTGTCAGTCGCCGCCAGCGGGGGACCTCGATCGGATTGCCATTCACATCACGTGCCACCCCACCAGCCTCTCAGGTGGCCCTGAACAACATCTCGGACACGCCGCAGCGAACCGTTTCAGTGCCACTACCAGCGCGGCCGCATCGGGGCTGAAAAAAATCTGGACCCGAGTAGTCAGGGCTTACTACGAACCGTCATACTTCTCTGGTGACTAGCGCTGCAGCACCCACAGGATCAGCTATCACCCAGCGCGTGCACTCGCTGAACCGACCGAACATGGTCAGCGTTGGCACCATTGTGTGGCTTTCGAGCGAGCTGATGTTCTTTGCCGGATTGTTCGCGATGTATTTCGTGGCACGAGCCGGAAACTACGGCAATTGGCCGATGGAGCCCACCGAGCTCAATCTGACACTGGCGATCCCCGTGACCGCCGTGCTGATTCTCTCCTCGGTGACATGTCAGCTCGGCGTCTTTGCCGCCGAGCGGGGCGATGTCTTCGGTCTCCGACGGTGGTACACCATCACCCTGATCATGGGCGCGTTCTTCGTCGCCGGACAGGGCTACGAGTACTACCACATGGTCCACGAGGGCACCACGCTCTCGTCGAGTGCCTACGGTTCGGTCTTCTACATCACGACGGGCTTCCACGGCCTGCACGTGATCGGCGGCCTCGTTGCCTTCGTCATCTTGTTGCTCCGTACCCGGCTCAGCAAGTTCACCCCGGCACAGGCCACCGCCGCGATCGTCGTCTCGTACTACTGGCACTTCGTCGATATCGTCTGGATCGCGCTGTTCGCGACCATTTACTTCATTCGGTAACGGCCGAAACAGTCTTTTGGCACAGGCAAAGTCAGTCCGCTAAGCAGAGAGATACAGATGAGTTCATCTCCCCCACCCACCTCACCCGGGGATTCGGAAACGGGTGCCCTGAGCGAGGGCACCGGCCGCACAGACGCCAAGAAATCCAAGTCGCGCCGCAAACTGCGTCGTCGCGCCTCCGGAGCTCTTCTCCTGTTGGCAGGTCTGGTTGTCGCCGGCGGACTGGCCGCAGCCATCACGCCTGAAGCCCAGGTCGCCAAAGCGGACAGTGACTCCACTGCCGCACTGGTCCAAGACGGCAAGAAGCTCTACGAGACCTCTTGCATCACGTGCCACGGCGCGAACCTCGAAGGTGTTGCCGATCGCGGTCCGTCACTGGTGGGCGTCGGCGATGCGGCGGTGTACTTCCAGGTGTCCTCCGGCCGTATGCCGGCGGTCCGCGGCGAAGCCCAGATCGTCCGCAAGCCGAGCAAGTTCACCCAGGCCCAGATCGACCAGCTCGGCGCCTACATCCAGTCCATCGGTGGTGGCCCGCAGGTGGTCTACGCCAAGGACGCCGACGGAAACGTCATCTTCGAGAACGGCTACCCGGTCATCGAGCAGGGTGCTCTGCGGGGCGACAACATCGGACGCGGCAGTGAGCTGTTCCGCCTGAACTGCGCCTCATGCCACAACTTCACCGGCCGTGGAGGTGCGCTGTCGTCGGGCAAGTTCGCGCCCGCCCTCGACGCGCCGAACGAGCAGGAAATCTATACCGCCATGCTCACCGGACCTCAGAACATGCCCAAGTTCTCTGACCGGCAGCTGACCGACAACGAAAAGCGCGACATCATCGGCTACGTCAAGTACGCCACCACGGCGAAGGACCCAGGCGGCTACGGACTCGGCGGCTTCGGCCCGGTGTCCGAAGGCATGTTCATGTGGTTCGTCGGCGCGGTTGCTGTTGTCGCCGGCACGATGTGGATTGGATCACGTAGATGACCGACCAGCAGAAACCAGATCCGACCCCGGATGAGCTGGATGCGATGAGCCACGACGAGTTGGTCAAGCTCGGCACGAACCTCGACGGCGTGGAGGTCATCCACCGCCGGGAGCGTTTCCCCGAGCCGGGTACCAAGGCAGAGAAGCGGGCCGAGCGCACAGTCGCATTCTGGTTCGCACTCGCCGGGGTTTCGGCCCTCGCGTGCTTGATCATCTTCCTGTTCAACCACTGGGAATTCGTGATGCCCGATGGTGACAACTACATGGCGTACATCCTCAACACCCCGCTCATCGGTTTCACCTTCGGTCTGTCGATCCTCTCTCTCGGTATCGGCGCCGTGCAGTTCACCAAGCGATTCATCCCTGAAGAGATCTCGGTCCAGGACCGCCACGACGGCGGTTCCGCCGAGGTCGACAAGCGGACCATCGCCGCAGAGTTCGCCGATTCGCTGAACACCTCCACGCTCCCCCGCCGCAAGGCGATCAAGCGTGCCGGTCTGTTCGGCCTCGGCGCCTTCGCCCTGACCGGCGTCGTCGCAATGCTCGGCGGTTTCATCAAGAACCCGTGGGCACTCGGCAAGAAGGCACCGCTGTGGAACACCGGTTGGTCGCCGATCTACAACTCGCCCGAAGATCCCAACGAGACGGTCTTCTTGCGACGCGACAACGGCAATCCGATGTCAGTGGTCCTGGTTCGTCCCGAGGATATCGACGCCGGAGGCATGGAGACCGTGTTCCCGTGGCGGGTGTCCGACGGAACCGGTGAGACCGAAGAGTCACGTCACAAGCTGATCGAGAGTCTTCGTGGCGTCAGCAACCCGGTCATGTTGATCCGTCTGCGCCCCAACGACGCCGCCAAGGCGATCAAACGTCAAGGCCAGGAGAGCTTCAACTACGGCGACTACTACGCGTACACGAAGGTCTGCTCGCATCTCGGCTGCCCGACATCACTGTTCGAGCAGCAAACAAACCGTATTTTGTGCCCGTGCCACCAGTCACAGTTCAACGCCCTCGAATACGCGAAACCGATCTTCGGTCCTGCCGCCCGTGCTCTCGCGCAGTTGCCGATCTCGGTCAACGAGCAGGGCTTCATGGTGGCTGCCGGTGACTTCATCGAGCCCGTAGGCCCGGCGTTCTGGGAACGCGGCCAGGGGAAGGACAAGCCATGAGCAAGATCGGACAGCAGGCCGAGGCTGTAGATTCCCGGTATCACATGGCGGCAGGTATTCGCCGCCAGATCAACAAGGTTTTCCCCACGCACTGGTCATTTCTGCTCGGTGAGATCGCGCTGTACTGCTTCATCATCCTGCTGATCTCGGGCGTCTACCTGACGTTCTTCTTTGATCCGTCGATGTCCGAGGTCATTTACAACGGGTCCTACGAACCGCTCAACGGCGTCATGATGACCCAGGCGTACGCCACCACACTCGACATCTCGTTCGAGGTCCGTGGCGGACTCTTCGTCCGGCAGATCCACCACTGGGCAGCGCTGCTCTTCGCGGCGTCGATCATCATCCACATGGCCCGCATCTTCTTCACCGGCGCTTTCCGGCGTCCACGTGAGGCGAACTGGGTCATCGGCTGCTTCTTGCTGGTGCTGGCGATGTTCGAAGGCTTCTTCGGATACTCGCTCCCCGACGACCTGCTCTCGGGCACCGGTGTTCGCGCCGCAATGTCGGGCATCGTCCTGGGTATCCCGGTTGTCGGAACCTGGATCCACTGGGCACTGTTCGGTGGACAGTTCCCCGGCGACATCATCATTCCGCGCCTGTACGTCCTGCACATCCTGTTGTTCCCGGGAATCATCCTGGCGCTCATCGGTGCTCACCTGGCGCTCGTCTGGTACCAGAAGCACACCCAGTTCCCCGGCCCCGGCCGCACCGAGACCAATGTTGTCGGTGTCCGGATCCTGCCGGTGTTCGCAGTCAAGTCGGGTGCATTCTTCGCCGTCACGTTCGGCATCCTGGCGATCATCGCGGGTCTGTTCCAGATCAACCCTGTGTGGGCGATCGGGCCTTACAACCCGGCGCACGTTTCGGCAGGCTCTCAGCCCGACATCTACATGATGTGGACCGATGGTCTGGCTCGACTGATGCCTGCGTGGGAGATCTACTTCGGCAACGCGTACACGATCCCGGCCATCTTCTGGGTCGTTGTGGTGCTGACGATCGTGTTCGGGCTCATGTTCACGTACCCGTTCATCGAGAAGAAGCTGACGGGCGATACCGCTCACCACAATCTGTTGCAGCGGCCGCGTGACGTGCCGGTGCGGACCGCGGTCGGCGCGATGGCGCTCTCGTTCTACATCATCCTCACGCTGTCGTGCATGAACGACATCATCGCCTACAAGTTCCACATCTCGCTGAACGCAACCACGTGGATGGGCCGTATCGGGCTGATCATCGTCCCGCCGCTGGCGTACTACATCGCCTACCGCTGGGCTCTGGCATTGCAGCGCAGCGACCGGGCAGTGCTCGAGCACGGCATCGAAACCGGCATCATCATGCGTCTGCCGCACGGTGAGTTCATCGAGCTGCACCAGCCGCTGGGACCTGTCGACGACCACGGACATCCGATTCCGTTGCCGTACGAGGGTGCTGCGCTCCCGAAGCGGATGAACAAGCTCGGCTCCGCCGGCGAACCAGGTACCGGTTCACTGCTGATCGCCGACCCCGCCGAAGAGCAGGCTCGCAACGTCGCGCTCGAAAAGAAGGCACATCACGACGAGAAGGACGCCCTGCGCGCGCTGCAAGAGCGCGGCGGAGATCCCTTCGTCGACTGACACGGCCAATAGACAAGAGCCGGACCGCAATTGCGGTCCGGCTCTTGTTGTATGTGCGGACGGTCTGTCGCTGCAGACGGCAGCGGCACTCCCCTACCCCACCGTTGTCCCGTCGCACACCGTGGTCGCCACGATCATCCTGCCAACTGTATCGACGGGCGTTGTTCCCTCGGACCTTCATCGGGCCGTTGGTCACGCACGCGACTACGCAGTGTCCAGCTGCGAATAGTGCTGAACGACAGGAAAAGGTTCGTAGAAGTGATGCAACAGGTCTCGCCACTGCTGGTAAGCCGGCGACCCGCGGAAGCCCTCGGTGTGATGCTCCACCGACTCCCATTGCACGAGCAGAAGGTAGCGATCCGGATCTTCGACGCACTGCGACAGCGTCAGACCACCGAATCCGGGCATCCCGGCAATGATGTTCCTCGCGTCAGAGAAAGCGGTACGGAAATCCTCGCTCATACCCGGGCGAACCTGTAGGACCGCATGTTCGATGATCATCGAACCAATCATGCCTGCGCAGGTCACCAGAGCTCGCCGCAGCGCCAATCGCATGTCAGTTCACCGGACACCGGTGTTGACCGTCCGTAGACGTGAACGGCGCTTTCAGGGGTCTTGATCAACCCGTGCGGAGTCATCGCCGACAACCGGCCGGTCCATGGAACCCAGCCGTGTGCTCGGTAGAGGCGCAGACCGGCATCACTGGCCCCCAGGACACCGAAGTCGTAGGCGCCGTCGATCACGCCCTCTACGGCGCTCATCAAGCGGTCACCGATGCCTTGGCGCTGTCGGTCTGGATCAGTCGCCACCGCCTCGACGTAGCCCACCCGGTATGCGCGGCCGTCATGGGCGATCGACCGGGCCACCACCGCGGCATGACCGATCACCACTTCACCGTCGGTGATCATCGCGTGGACTCCCCCGAGCGCGTGATCGAAGTCGGCGTCGGTGAAGTCGCCGTCGAAGGCCCGGTCGAGAAGCGCTCGGATCGCCGTACGCAAGAAAGCACTCAGCTCCCAGGTGTGCCGCAGTTGAACCTGCGGACCTGGGAGCTGAGTGCTGATTATTGTTGTCAGTGCTTTTCGGGTCCGACGTGGTACTCGAGCACCAGACCGCACACCGCACCGATGATGCAGACCGCGGCAAACGCAACGAGCCAGAACTGCCCGAACGCGAGTGCGACGGCGAACAGTGCAGCACCGGCGGCGATCATAATCGGCCACCAGCTGCCGGCGCTGAAGAAGCCCAGCTCGCCCGCGCCGTCGGACACCTCCGCGTCTTCGTAGTCCTCCGGGCGGATGTCCACCCGGCGAGCGACAAAGCGGAAGTAGGTGCCAACCAGCATGGCCAGACCACCGGTCATGACGAGTCCGGTGACGCCAACCCATTCGACGTTCTTACTGGTCAGTCCGGTGGCCAACCCGTACGCCACGCCCACTGCGAAAAAGAATCCGGTGAGGATCTCGAAGATCCGCGCTTCAATATGCATCTCGTAGCTTCTCCGTGACTAGTTCGGCGCGGTCTGCGTGCCGCGCTTGGTGTCGAAGGGCTTGGTGGTGATCGCAAGCGGATCCTCACCAATCGCCTTGAGCGCCTCAGCATTGGTCGCGTTGGGGTTGGCTTCGCGGAACTTGATGTACTCGTCGAACTTCGCCGGGCTGACCGCACGAACCTCGAAGTTCATCATCGAGTGGTACGTGCCGCACATCTCCGCGCAACGTCCCACAAACGCACCCTCACGGTCGATCTCGCTGACCTGGAAGCGGTTGTCCGAGTGGTTTTCCTTCGGGAACGGCATGACGTCCCGCTTGAAGAGGAACTCCGGAACCCAGAACGAGTGGACGACGTCGGTCGCCGCGATCTCGAACTCGATACGACGATCGGTCGGCAGCACCAGGACCGGAATCTCGTCCGAGGTACCCAATGTCTCGATCTTGTCGAACTTCAGGTACGACCGAACGTCATTCTCGAGGGCCTGGAACGGCGCATCGTGCTCATCGCCCGACTCTTCTGGGTGCTCGCCCTCCGGGACCTGCTGGTCGTACGGATTCCCGTCGGCTTCGGAGCCGTCGTAAATCTGACCGTCGTCGAAACGAACGGTTCGGTAACCGAACTTCCAGTTCCACTGGAATGCGGTCACGTCGACCACCACTGCAGGATCGGGCTGCTTCGCCTCGACCTTGTTCTGCACGATGATCGTGAAGTAAAAGAGGACCGCGATGATCACAAAAGGAATCGCGGTGTATGTCAGTTCCAACGGGACGTTATATGCCGTCTGACGCGGGAACTCGTCTTGTCCTGCCTTACGGCGATGGAACGTAATGGTCCAAAATGTCAGACCCCACACCAGAACACCCATGATGAGGGCCGAGATCACCGACCACGTCCATAGATGCCGCATGTCTTCGGCCTCGGGCGTAATGCCCTTTGGCCAACCGAATCGCAACGCTTCTTCAGCGCTGCAGCTCGACAGCATCAGTGCGCCAACGCCTAGGAACAAGGCTGCGCTTATCTGCTTGATTCGACGTCCGCGGTGCTGACGCTTGGTCGATGCCGGAGGTTGCCCACCGTGTGCCAATTTCACGCCTTCCTACCCTGCCCTGACTGGAAACAGTCACAACGCTCTCCACGATTGGTAGCTCGTGTACTACGCAGCGTAGACCAAGCCCGGCTCACATTCGTATCGGGGTTTGGGTTCGTGTCCCGCGGTGCCGCCGACGGACCACCCAACCCGGGCCGCGCACGCGGCGCTACTCCCGATTGCGGCATACTCGGGCGTGTTCTGTACCCCGTCCCTGGACGAATTGAGGCAATTTCGTGTGTGGTCTGTTAGGTCTGCTGTCTAGCGACGCATCGGCCGCCGAGTCAGCTGATCTGGTCGCATCTGCGTTGCATTGCATGCGACATCGAGGACCTGACGAACCGGGCACCTGGCATGATTCCGACCTGGTTTTCGGCTTCAATCGGCTCTCGATCATCGATATCGAGCACTCGCATCAGCCGTTGCGCTGGGGTCCACCGGAGAACCCCGAACGGTATGCACTCGTCTTCAACGGCGAGATCTACAACTACCTGGAGATCCGCGCCCAGTTGGCCGAGGACGAGGGTGCCGAGTTCCGTACCGAGGGCGACGGCGAGGCGATTGTCGCGGCCTTCCATCACTGGGGTCCGGATTCGGTTTCCCGATTGCGCGGAATGTTCGCGTTCGCCATCTGGGACACCGAGGATCGGTCACTGTTCCTGGCCCGGGATCCGTTCGGAATCAAGCCGCTGTTCATCGCGACGGGTTCGGGCGGCACCATCTTCGGCAGTGAGAAGAAGAGCCTGCTCGAGCTGATCGATCGCATCGGCGTCGCCGATTCCCTCGACAGCCGCGCGATCCAGCATTACACCGTGCTGCAGTACGTCCCGGAGCCCGAGACGCTGCATGCCGGCATCCGCCGACTCGAGTCCGGCAGCTACGCGACCCTGCGGCCCGGCCAGATGCCCAAGGTCTACCGGTACTTCACGCCGCAGTTCGCCGTGCGCCCGTTCACCAAGGGCAGCGAGCAGGCCCGCTACGACGAGATCGCCGAAGTGCTCTCCGATTCCGTCGCCAAGCACATGCGCGCCGATGTCACAGTGGGCTCGTTCTTGTCCGGAGGTATCGACTCGACGGCGATCGCCGCACTCGCCATCAAGCACAACCCCGACCTGATCACCTTCACCACCGGGTTCGAACGGGAAGGCTATTCGGAGGTCGACGTCGCCGCGGAATCTGCCGCGGCCATCGGCGCCAAACACATCGTGAAGGTCGTCGGACCGGCCGAGTTCGTCGCCGCGATTCCGGAAATCGTCTGGTACCTGGACGATCCGGTGGCCGACCCCTCACTGATCCCGCTGTACTTCGTGGCCAAGGAAGCGCGCAAACACGTCAAGGTCGTCTTGTCCGGCGAGGGCGCCGACGAACTGTTCGGCGGCTACACCATCTACAAAGAGCCGTTGTCACTCAAGCCTTTCGAACGTCTGCCCCGCGGCCTGCGGGCTGCAGCCGGCCGATTGTCGGATCGGATCCCGGAAGGTAAACGGGGGAAGAGCCTGCTGCATCGCGGGTCCATGACCCTCGAGGACCGCTACTACGGCAACGCCAGGAGCTTCGACGATGCCCGACTTCGGGCCGTGCTCAAGGATTTCCGTCCCGAGTGGACCCACACCGACGTGACGGCCCCGATCTACGCGACCTCACGCGGCTGGGATCCGGTGGCCCGGATGCAGCATCTGGACCTGTTCACGTGGCTGCGTGGCGACATCCTCGTCAAGGCCGACAAGGTGACGATGGCCAACTCACTCGAACTGCGGGTGCCGTTCCTCGACTCCGAGGTACTCCGCGTGGCCGAAGGCCTGCCGTACGAGGAGAAGATCTCCCACGGCACGACCAAATACGCGCTTCGCAAAGCGCTCGAACAGATCGTCCCGGCGCACGTCCTGCATCGCAAGAAGCTGGGTTTCCCTGTGCCCGTACGGCATTGGCTGCGCGGCACGGAACTGTACGACTGGGCGCATGAGACGATCGAGAACTCGCAGACCGACCACATCCTGAACAAGGATGCGATCCGCACAATGCTCAACGAGCACCGCACCGGCGCGGTCGACAACAGCCGTCGGTTGTGGACCGTTCTCATCTTCATGGTGTGGCACGGGATCTTCGTCGAAGGCAGCATCGTGCCGCAGATCGAGGATCACCAGTACCCGGTCCGGCTCTAGCGAACATCGTGAGAACAAATCCGCCCGCCCCTGCAGAAGGGGCGGGCGGATTCGTTTGTCTGGGGTGTTTGTTGTCCGGGGCTGATCAGGCGGGAAGGATCGCGCCGATCTCGGCAGAAGCCTCGGCTCCGTAGGCACCGGACAGACGCTCGAGCGCGCTCTTGCGGTCCCACACCCATTCCTGGGTGCCAACGGTCTCGAGGACCAATACGGCGACCATTGATCCCAGCTGCGCGCTGCGCTCGTGGCTCAGGCCGGCCGCGTTGCCGACCAGGAATCCAGCGCGGAACGCGTCACCGACTCCGGTCGGATCAACCTTGGCGGTCTCCGGGACAACCGGAACGTGGACGCGCGAGCCGTCGGCGTCGACGATCTCCGCTCCCCCACCACCAAGTGTGGTGACCCGGACGCCGACCATTTCGGCGACCTGGGCCTCACTCAGACCCGACTTCTGCCGGAGCAGACCCCACTCGTATTCATTGGTGAACAGATACGTGGCGCCCTCAATCAGCTCGCGAACCTGCTCGCCGTCGAGCCGGGCGAGCTGCTGCGAGGGATCGGCGGCAAACGGGATACCGAGTTCGCGGCATTGCCGGCTGTGGACGATCATGCCCTCGGGGTCGTCGGCACCGATCAACACCAGCTCCGGTGTACCGAAATCGGATGCCAGTGTGGTCAGCGAGATTTCGCGCGACTCACTCATCGCACCGGCGTAAAAGCTTGCCAGCTGCGCCATCTCGTCGTCTGTGGTGCACATGAAGCGAGCAGTGTGCGCGGTCTTCGACACCCGGACACCACGCGTGTCGACTCCGTTGCCCTCCAGCCACTTCCGATAGTCGTCGAAGTCGCTACCGACCGACCCGACCAACAGCGGCGAACCACCGAGGACCCCCATCGCGTAGGCGATGTTCCCGGCAACACCACCGCGCCGGATCACCAACTCCTCCACGAGGAAACTCAGCGAAATATGACTGAGGTGTTCTGGCAGGAGCTGTTCAGAGAACTTGCCCTGAAAGCGCATCAGATGGTCGGTAGCGATCGATCCACAAATGGCAATGGCCACGAAGGAGTGCCTTTCTTCCTCACTGAATGATGGCCTAACGCTACCTGTTCGTCAGGTGAACACAGGCAGGACCCGGAGACAACAAAAAGGCCGCACCCGAGCTGAGCTCGGATGCGGCCAGATTGTTGTGTATGGATCAAGCAGCCTGGTGAGAGGTCAGGCGTCAGTTGAACGAATCGCCACAGGCACAGCTGCCCGTTGCATTCGGGTTGTCGATGGTGAAACCCTGCTTCTCGATCGTGTCGACGAAGTCGATGCTGGCACCCATCACGTACGGGGCACTCATGCGGTCGACTGCCAGTCCGACACCGTCGAACTCGACGACGAGGTCTCCGTCGAGGTTGCGGTCGTCGAAGTACAGCTGGTAGCGCAGGCCGGCGCAGCCACCGGGCTGGACGGCGATGCGCAGCATCAGCTCTTCGCGACCTTCTTGCTCACGCAAGGCCTTCGCCTTGGACGACGCAGCTTCGGTCATAATCACACCGTGCGCGGGTGCCTCGGTCTCGGTCTGCACAGCAGTCTCGTTCGATGCGGTCATGAAATCTCCTCAGTGTGCGGGGCGTCGGCCTGCGAACCCACAGTGGTCCGGGTTTCGGATGCGAACTTCCGTCGGCTACAACCGTACTCCTGCCCGGTCTATTCCTGCCTATCACACCAGGTGCGCTGCAGCGATGCTCACCACGAGTCGGCAACTCGACGAGCGAGTTCGGTCAGCTGGTTCTGCGCGTCGTCCATGGCCCGCTGCACCGAGCCCGCGACCTCGACGATGGCATGACCTCGCGCGATACCGGCCTCGGCGATCTGAGCCGGGGTCAGCGCCAGTTGGCCGGCCAGCACGATCGTCGGAATGTCATGCTCGCGGGCCGCACCCGTCAGGGCCGCGACGACCTTGCCTTTGAGGGTCTGTTCATCGCATTTTCCCTCCCCTGTGATGACCAGGTCGACCGTGGCGATCAGGTCGGCCTGTCCGGTCGCGTCCGCGATCACCGTCGCACCCGAGATCCGGGTTCCACCGAGTGCGAGCAGCGCTGCCCCCAGACCCCCGGCAGCGCCGGCACCGGCCAACGGGCTGATGTCGCGGCCGGCGAAGGCACCGAGCCTGCCCGCCCATTCGGTCATGCGCGCCTCGAGCGCTGCGACGGTGTCCGGGTCAGCGCCCTTCTGCGGACCGAATATCGCGGCCGCACCGTCCGGACCGAGCAGCGGATTCTCCACGTCGGAGGCCGCCACCAGGGTGATCGGCCGTAGCAGTCGCGACGCCTCTTCCAACCCACCGAGCGCATCGATCAGGCCCTTGCCGCCGTCGGTGCTGCCGCTACCACCCAGTCCGACCACGATCGTGTCGGCGCCTGCCGCAACCGCGGCCGACACGAGCCGGCCCACTCCATATGTATCTGCGGCGACCGCGGTGCGAGGCGACGGCCCGCCACCCAGCTGATGCAGACCGCAGGCCTGTGCGCATTCGATATAAGCGGTCACGTGCTCTTTCTCACGATGCAACAGCCACTGCGCCGAAACGAGTGCACCCAGAGGTCCGGCGACGGTTTCTTCCCGGACCTCACCGAACCGACTGGCCAGCACCGACACGAATCCGGGCCCGCCATCGGACTGTGGCGCGAGGATCAATTCGTCGTCCGGCCTGGACAGAGCCCATCCCGCGGCGATCGTCTCCGCGGCGGCGACAGCGGTCAGGGTGTCACCAAACGAATCCGGGGCGATCAGAGCTTTCATGGACGAAGTATAGGAAGGCGACCGCCGCGCGGCAGTGTGCAGAAACACACCCGCAGAGCGCCACCGCCTGCTCGATCCACGCAGTGGCCAGACCCGGCAGCCGCTGCACGCGCCGTCGGGATAATCTGGAGAGGTGAAATTGCCCTGGAAAAAAGACGACGACGCCGAGGTCGCGGCCAATACGACGTCGACCGTCGAGCAGACGGCAGAAGAAGCTGCGGCCGATCGCAGATACACCGAGGGCAAGGGCCGCCCCACCCCCAAGCGCCGCGACGCCGAGGGCAAGCGACGTGGTCCGGTTGCGCCGGCCCCGACGACCCGCTCCGAGGCCCGGGCTCGCAAGAAGGAACTCAAGGGTTCGACGGTCAGCCTGACCAAAGAAGAGAAGCGCTCGCAGTCCGATGCGCGTCGTAAGGCTCGCACCGACCAGCGCGAGAAGATGATGGACGGTGACGAGCGTTACCTGATGCCCCGTGACAAGGGTGAGGTCCGTCGATACGCCCGCAACATCGTCGATTCACGGCGCAACTTCGCCGGGCTGTTCATGCCGTTCGCGATCCTGCTGATCCTCGTGATGTTCGTGCCGGCCCTCGCGGTCTACGCCACGCTGTTCATGCTCGTCTTCGTCATCTTCCTGGTGATCGACGGCGTGATGCTCGGACGGATCATCAACAACCGCGTGCGTGAACGCTTCCCGAACACCACCGACGGCGGGTTCAAACTCGCCTGGTACGGATTCAGCCGCGCGATGCAGATGCGGTTCATGCGCGCACCGCGGCCCGTGGTCAAGCCGGGCGACGCGGTCTGATCGGTATGCGAACCCTGGTTCTTGGTGGAATACGCTCGGGCAAATCAGCTTTCGGTGAGAGCCTGCTGCCCCGCGACGGTGTCAGATACTTGGCGACGGCCGCCGATCCGGCAACCGGCGACCCACAGTGGGAAAGCCGGATCGGAGCCCACCGCACCCGCCGTCCCAGCGGGTGGACCACGGTCGAATCCGGCGACGTGGCAGGCGAATTGCGCTGCGATGCGCAGACACCGACCCTCGTCGACGATCTCGGCGGCTGGCTGAGCCGGTACATCGACTCGGTCGGTGGCTGGGAGGACGATGCCTTCGACCTGTCGGCCACGGCGATCGAATTGTCCACGGCAGTTGCCGAATACACCGGCGATCTGGTGATCATCAGTCCAGAGGTCGGCCTCTCGCTGGTGGCACCGGTTCCGGCCGGGCGACTCTTCCAAGATCAGTTGGGCATCGTCAACGCGGCAATTGCCGCGGTCTGCGACCGGGTTGTGCTGGTCGTTGCCGGCCAGACCCTCGAACTGCGCGGTGGCGCGGCAGGCGATGTCGCTGCCCCGGAGTCGGTTTCATCCCCACTTGCCGCATCCGTCCTGGCGCCGCTTCCCTCACCCGACCCGGTACCGGTCCCCACCACGGTCGACGATCCGGCCACGCTGGACGAGCCGACCGCGGTTGCCGATCCGGCACCGTTGACCGAGTTCGAGAAACCGGAACAGTTCGACTTCGTCGCAGCGCCCGACCGCAATGCTGCGATCGCCGCGCGTGAACGTCAAGGCACACTGACGAAACCGGCCGGATCGCTCGGGCGTCTCGAAGAAGTCGGCATCTGGGTGGCGTCTTGCCAGGGCGTCTGCCCTCCTCGTCCGATCACCGACCCCAGCGTGGTGGTCTTTGCCGGCGACCACGGTGTCGCCCAGAGCGGTGTCTCGGCGTATCCGCCTGAGGTCACCGCACAAATGGTCGCAAACATCTGTGCCGGTGGAGCTGCGGTCAACGTGCTGGCACGGCAGAACGGTGCGCGGGTCCGGGTTGAGGATCTGGCTGTGAATGCGCAGACACCAGACGAGATCAGCCGCTTCAAGGTCCGCCGCAGCAGCGGCGATCTGACGCGTGAAGATGCTCTGACCACCGAACAGACCCGCGCCGCAATCGCGGCAGGACGCGCCATCGCGGATCAGGAGATCGATTCCGGCGCAGATCTTCTCATCGCCGGAGAGATGGGGATCGGGAACACCACCCCGGCCACGGTCCTGGTCGGCCTGCTCACCGATTCCGAACCGGTCGTGGTTGTCGGACGCGGCACCGGCATCGACGACAATGGCTGGATCCGCAAGACGGCGGCCGTGCGGGACGGCATGCGACGAGGTCGGCCACACGCGCGGATCCCACTCGAGCTCTTGCGAACCGTCTCCGGTGCGGAGATCGCTGCGATGGCCGGATTCCTCGCGCAGGCCGCATTGCGCAAGACGCCGGTCATCCTCGACGGCCTGGTGGTCACCGCAGCCGCGCTGGTTGCCAACGATCTGGCGCCCGGCGCCCGGGAGTGGTGGGTGGCCGGACATCGGTCGGCCGAGCCCGCTCACCAGATCGCGTTGCGGCACCTCGATCTCGAACCGCTTCTCGAGTTGTCGATGCGTCTCGGTGAAGGCAGCGGTGCCCTCACCGCCCTCCCCCTGGTGCAGGCAGCCGTCAACACGCTCGCATCGATGGCCACGTTCGCCGAGGCTCAGGTCAGTGGTGCGCCCGACGCGGCGTCCTGACCACCGATGAACCTACGAGCCGCATTTCGGGGTCCGCAGACCGCGCTGTCGTGGTTGACGATCCTGCCGGTCCCCACCCCGAAGGGTCCTTTCGACCGCGCATTGGGTGGCGCTGTCATCGGTTCGACGCCGCTCGTGGGCGCAGTCCTCGGAGTCGTCACCGCGGCAATCGCACTCGGCCTCGGCGCGACCGACCTGCCACCGCTGCTCGCGGGCCTGCTCGTCGTCGGTGCGATCGCAATGCTCACCCGCGGCATGCATCTCGACGGATTGTCGGACACCGCAGACGGATTGGGTTGCTTCGGGTCGCCCGAACGCGTGCACAAGGTGATGCACAGTGGCAGTGCCGGGCCCTTTGGCGCGGCCACACTGGTAGTCGTACTGGGCGCGCAGGCGGCCGGCTATGGCGCCCTGATTCAACAGAATGATTGGGCCGCAATCGTTTTTGTACTTTTTGTCAGCCGGGTGGCCCCGGTCATCGGCTGCCGGGTGAATCTGTCCGCCACCGACGAATCCAAGTTCGGCGCACTGACGGCAGGAACACAACGGCTGACCATCGTGTTCTGGGCGCTCGGAGCGATCGCCGTCGGCTATGCCGTCGACACCGAACTACCTCTTCCGGGTGTGTTCAGCGCGATGGCGGTTGTCGTATTCGCCTGGTGGTTCAGCTTTCACTGCGCCCGCCGCTTCGACGGCATCAACGGCGACGTACTCGGCGCACTCATCGAATTGAGCACGCTGATCGCCATCTGCGGGCTACTGGTCACCTGAGCCGCGGCTCACCGGAGAACTCAGCCGACCGAACTCTCAGCCGTGGAGCTTGGCCATCCACCCATGGATGTCGGCGAAGGTGCCGCGCTGGATGCCGGTGAGCGTGTCGCGCAACGCCATCGTCACCTCGCCGGGCTGACCGTCGCCGATGGTGTAGTCGTCGACGTCACCCTTGACGTGACCCACCGGAGTGATGACGGCGGCGGTGCCGCAGGCAAAGACCTCGGTGATCTCACCCGATGCGACGCCCTTGCGCAGCTCTTCGACGCTGATCTTGCGTTCGACAACGTCGAAGCCGGCGTCCGCGGCCAGCTGTAACAGTGATTCACGGGTGATGCCCGGCAGCAGCGACCCGGACAGTTCCGGGGTGACGAGTTTGGCATCGGCGCCGGAGCCGAAGACGAAGAACAGGTTCATGCCACCCATCTCCTCGACGAACCGGCGTTCGATGGCGTCGAGCCAGACCACCTGATCGCAGCCCTGTTCGGCGGCCTGGGCCTGCGCGAGCAGCGAGGCGGCGTAGTTGCCACCGAACTTGGCCGCACCGGTACCGCCGGGCGAAGCGCGCACGAATTCGGTCGAGAGCCACACACTCACCGGCTGCACACCACGTGTGAAGTACGCGCCGGCAGGTGAGGCGATGAGCAGGTAGCGGTATTCGTTCGCCGGCCGCACACCGAGGCCGGCCTCGGTGGCAATCATGAAGGGACGCAGGTAGAGCGCCGCTTCCCCACCGGCCTCCGGCACCCAGAGGTTGTCGACGTCCACGAGCGCGCGCAGCGAGTCCATGAAGTCCTCGACCGGCAGTTCCGGCATCGCCAGGCGCCGCGCCGACCGCTGCATACGCAGGGCGTTGGCTTCGGGACGGAACGACGAGATGCTGCCGTCGGCCTGGCGGTAGGCCTTGAGACCTTCGAAGATCTCCTGCGCGTAGTGCAAGACCATCGACGACGGATCGAGCTGGATCGGCCCGTAGGGCAGTACCTTCGCATCGTGCCAGCCCTGTTCGGTGCTGTGGTCGATGGTCACCATGTGATCGGTGAAGTACTTGCCGAATCCCGGTGCAGCCAGGATTTCCGCGCGGCGCTGCGCCGACAACGGCTGCGGGTGTTCGGTCCGGGCGAACTCCAAAGTCATGCGTCGATCGTATCGCCTGACCCCCCGCCGATTTTCCCCGGTGGGACTCCGATCGTCTCGGCGTTGCCCGACGTCGTCGGACCGGACAATTCCGGCCAACGACGACCGCGGCGCTAGCTGGTGCCTGCCGACACAAACGGCGGCAGGACGACCTCGCATTCGAGAGCCCGGCCGCGGACGTCGACCACCACGGTGTCACCTTTGGCGATGCCCGCGGACGAATCGATGAGTGCCAACGCGATTCCCACCTTCAGGGTCGGCGAGAAGGTCCCGGATGTGGTGGTACCGATCTGCGTTCCGCCGGGCCCGTCGAGGACGGCGAGGTCTGCGCGCGGCACCCCCCGCCCGGTCGCCCGCAGGCCCCAGAGACGACGGACCGGACCGGCCTCTTTCTCGGCCAGCAGGGCATCGCGACCGAAGAACTCCGGCTTGTTCCAGCCGACGGCCCAACTGCACCGGGCTTGAACCGGACTGATGTCGACGGACAGTTCGTGTCCGTGCAGCGGATAGCCCATCTCGGTGCGCAACGTGTCGCGCGCACCGAGTCCGGCCGGTGCTCCGCCAGCGGCGATGACCGCGGCCGACAACGCCGTGAAGACCGGTTCGCTGTCGTCCCACGTAGGCAGCAACTCGTAGCCGATCTCGCCGGTGTAGCCGGTCCGACAGACGCGGACCGGGTAACGCTGCTGTCCCACAACCATTTCGGTGTCGACAAAGGACATGTACTCCATGTCCGTTGGCAGTCCCAGCCCCGACAGCACCGCCGACGACTGTGGACCCTGGACCGCGAAGACCCCGAAGTCGCGATGCCGGTCGACCACCTCGACGCCGTCGGGAGCCACTGCCTGCAGGGCCGCCACCACGGCGGCAGTGTTGGCGGCGTTGGGAACGAGGAACACGTCTTCGTCAGAGACCCAGTAAGCGATGAGGTCATCGATCACACCGCCGGAGTCGTTGGCGCACAACGTGTACTGCGCTTTGCCCGGGTGGATCTTGTTCAAGTCGTTGGTCAGGCAACGGTTGACGAACTCCGCCGCACCTGGCCCGGTGACCGAGGCCTTGCCCAGGTGACTCACATCGAAGATGCCCACCGTCTCGCGGACCGCGGTGTGTTCGGCAACAGTGCCCGCATAGGACACCGGCATGTTCCAGCCACCGAACTCGGCAAAACTCGCGCCGAGTCCGCGATGCAGTTCCTCGATGGGGCCTGCCAGCAATTCACCTTCGCTCATGCGCCCAACGCTATCGCGTCGCGAGAGCGAGTCGGGTACGACCACTAAGCTTGGTCGAGAGCAAGGTACGGCTACGAGTGGGAGTGAAGTGTGAGCAAGTCAAGCGCAAAACGTCAGCTGGGTCCGCAACTGTCACTGGCCACCGGGATCAGCAAGGACGACGATGTCCTGGTCATCGGACTGACCACCGCAGACGAAGAGGGTGGCGCACCGAGTCTTGTCATCGGTGAAGGACTCCTCGACGACGCCACCGCCTCCACAATCGACGATGCGCTCGCCGCACTCGGCGCGAAAGGTTCGGCAGGCGAGCTGACCAAGCTCCCCGCGCCCGCAGGCCTGGGAGTGACATCGGTGCTTGCAGTCGGACTCGGCGCGCCCGACAAGCTCGATGATGCCGAACACATTCGCCGTCAGGCCGGTGTGGCCGCCCGCAGCCTGCAGGGTGTGGGCACCGCGGTGACCAGTCTTCCGGCCGCCGACCTCGCAGCCACCGCGGAAGGCTTCTTCCTCGGCGCCTACCGGTTCGACGAGTTCCGCTCGACACCGCCCGAAAAGGCACCCCTGGCAGCGGTCCGCCTGCTGGTACCTGCCGCCGACAAGAGCACCGAGGCGGAATTGGATCGCGCGGCGGCCATCGCCCGCTCAGTTGCCATCGCGCGCGACTTCGTGAACACACCGCCGAGTCACCTGTTCCCCGAAGAGTTCGCCGACCGCGCCAAGGCCCTCGGCTCCGCGGCCGGACTCAAGGTCGAGATCCTCGACGAGTCCGCCCTGGACAAGGCCGGCTACGGCGGCATCATCGGCGTCGGCAAGGGCAGCTCACGTCCGCCTCGCCTGGTCCGGCTGAGCCACACCGCAGGCAAGAAGGCCAAGACCGTTGCCCTCGTCGGCAAGGGCATCACCTTCGACACCGGCGGCATCTCGATCAAGCCGGCCGCGGGCATGGAGAACATGACCTCCGACATGGGTGGCGCCGCCGCCGTGATCGCCACCGTGATCCTGGCTGCCGAGCTCAATGTCGGGGTCAACGTCATCGCCACGGTTCCGATGGCCGAGAACATGCCCTCGAGCACCGCGCAGCGTCCCGGTGACGTCCTGACCCAGTACGGCGGCAAGACCGTCGAGGTCATCAACACCGACGCCGAGGGCCGGCTGATCCTGGCCGACGCCATCGTGCGCGCCTGCGAGGACGAGCCCGACTACCTGATCGACACCGCCACCCTCACCGGCGCCCAGATGGTTGCCCTGGGCACCCGCACCCCTGGCGTGATGGGCACCGACGAGTTCCGCGACCGGGTCGCATCGATCTCGCAAGCCGAGGGCGAATCGGGTTGGCCGATGCCATTTCCGGAAGAGCTACGCCCCGATCTCGATTCACGCGTCGCCGACCTGGCCAACGTCACCAACCACCGCTGGGGCGGAATGCTCTCGGCGGGTATCTACCTGCGCGAGTTCGTGGCGAAGGATGTGCAGTGGGTGCACATCGACATCGCCGGTCCGGCTTTCAACACCGGCGGCCCGTGGGGCTACACCGGCAAGGGTGGAACCGGGGTGCCAGTGCGGACCATCTTCGCCGTACTGGAGGACATCGCTGCCGAAGGATGAGGCAAAAGGTAGGGTTTAGAACGGCGGTTCGCCTCATCCGGCGGATCACCACCTCCATGCCTGCCACCAACACTGGTGGTAAGGCCCAGACCGTAGACCGCACACCGGTTCTCGAAATCAAGGAGTCGACAACGATGGCCTTCTCCGTCCAAATGCCAGCCCTGGGTGAAAGCGTCACCGAAGGCACCGTCACCAGGTGGCTCAAGCAGGAGGGTGACACGGTCGAGGCCGACGAACCGTTGCTGGAGGTGTCGACCGACAAGGTCGACACCGAGATCCCCGCACCGGCGTCCGGCGTCCTGATCAAGATCGTCGCGCAAGAAGATGATGTCGTCGAGGTCGGTGGCGAGCTCGCCCAGATCGGCGACGCCGGCGAGTCCGCCGGTGACAGCACTCCTGCGCAGGAATCCACACCCGAGCCAGAAGCCGAGCCAGAAGCAGAGCCGGAGCCCGAGCCCGAGGCGCCGGCAACCCCGGCCGCGTCGGCACCGGCAGCCGGATCCGCCGAAGGTACCGACATCACGATGCCCGAACTGGGCGAGTCCGTGACCGAGGGCACCGTCACCCGTTGGCTCAAGGAGGTCGGAGACTCTGTCGCGGCCGACGAGCCACTGCTCGAGGTCTCCACCGACAAGGTCGACACCGAGATCCCGTCGCCCGTCGCCGGCACACTGCTCGAGATCATCGCCTCCGAGGACGACGTCGTCGAGGTCGGCGGCCGTCTGGCCGTGGTCGGCTCTGCCGAGTCGAAGCCGACCGTGGCGCCGTCCGAACCCGAGCCGGAGCCCGAGGCCGCACCTGAGCCGAAGGAAGAGCCCAAGCCGAAGGCGCAGGCAAAGCCGGAGCCGGTTGCAGAAAAGAAGCCGGAGCCGAAGGAAGAGCCCAAGCCGGCAGCCGAGCAGGAGTCGACACCGTATGTGACCCCGCTCGTCCGCAAGCTCGCGGCCGAGAACAATGTCGACCTGGGCGCCATCAAGGGCACCGGCGTCGGTGGCCGCATCCGCAAGCAGGATGTGTTGGCCGCCGCCGAGGCCGCCAAGGCACCGGCCGCCCCGGCAACCCCGGAACCGGCTGCAGCACAGGCGAAGTCGGCCCCAGAGAAGTCGGCTCCGGCCGCACCGAGCCCGGAGTTGGCCAAGCTGGTCGGCACCACGCAGAAGATCAACCGGATCCGTCAGATCACCGCCAAGAAGACCCGCGAATCCCTGCAGGAGAGCGCACAGCTCACCCAGGTCTTCGAGGTCGACATGACGAAGATCGCCACCCTGCGGGCAGCCGCGAAGGCAGGCTTCAAGGCCAGCGAAGGTGTCAACCTGACCTACCTGCCGTTCATTGCCAAGGCAGTGGTGGAGGCGCTCAAGGCGCATCCGAACGTCAACGCCTCGATCAACGAAGAGGCCAAGGAGATCACGTACTACTCCAAGGTCCACCTCGGCATCGCGGTCGACACCGAGCAGGGCCTGCTCTCCCCCGTCATCCACAACGCCGACGATCTGTCGATCGCCGGCCTGGCGCGGGCCATCGCAGATATCGCGGCACGGGCACGGAGCAACAACCTCAAGCTCGACGATCTGACCGGTGGTACCTTCACCATCACCAACATCGGTAGCCAGGGTGCGCTATTCGACACCCCGATCCTGGTTCCGCCGCAGGCGGCCATGCTCGGTACCGGTGCCATCGTCAAGCGCCCGGTGGTCATGACCGGTGCCGACGGTTCGGAATCGATCGCAGTGCGGTCGATGTCGTTCCTGCCGCTCACCTACGATCACCGCCTCATCGACGGCGCCGACGCCGGCCGCTTCCTGAGCACCGTGAAGCATCGCCTCGAAGAGGCTGCTTTCGAGGCGGATCTAGGACTGTAGGAAGTCCATGCGGATCGCCATAGCGGGATCTTCTGGCCTGATCGGCTCGGCCCTGGTGGACAGTCTCACCGGGGCCGGCCATCAGGTCGTCCGCCTGGTTCGCCGTCCCGCCACTGCCCCGGATCAAATCCAATGGGAGCCTGATTCATTCGGCATCGATCCCGCCACGTTGGCGGGGGTCGACGCGGTGGTGAATCTCTGCGGTCGCGGTATCGCCGACAGCCGGTGGTCCGGACACGTCAAGCAGCAGCTCCGAGACAGCCGGATCATCCCGACACAGGTGCTCGCCGAAGCAATCCGGATCGCCGGTGTGCCCCTATTTGTGAGTTCCAGCGCAACCGGTTTCTACGGCGACACCGGTCCACGGGTGGTCACCGAGGACGATCCCGCAGGCACCGGGTTCCTCGCAGATCTGACCACCGACTGGGAAGCCGCGGCTCTCCTCGCGCAGTCGTCCGGATCCCAGACCACGGTGGCACTGATCCGCACTGCGCCGGTGATGTCTCCGTCCGGTGGCATGCTCGGCAAACTGCGGCGGTTGTTCAGTCTCGGACTCGGTGGCCGGTTGGGCAACGGTCAGCAATACATGCCGTGGATCAGCCTTGTCGACACCGTGCGGGTCCTGGAGTTCGTGTTGACGCGGCCGATTGCCGGTCCGGTCAACATGTGCGCACCCCTGTCGGTCACGAACGCCGAGTTCACCAAGGCGTTGGGACGTGCGTTGCACCGCCCCACACCGTTTGCGGTACCGGCGTTCGTGTTGTCGAAAGCCGCAGGTGAGATGGCCGAGGAAATGTTGTTGCATGGTCAGAACGTTGTACCGAAGGTGCTGACCGAACACGGCTTCGAATTCCGCCATCCCACCATCGATTCCGCGCTCGCGTACGCGGTCGGCAAGGGCGCCTGATGCCCAGCGCTCGTCTATCCGCTGCACCTCTCGAGGTCCGCTGGCTGGGCCGGGTCGACTACCAGGAGACCTTCGACCTGCAACATCGACTCGCGAATGAACGTGCCGACGGTGTCCTCGACCACGACGTCCTACTGCTGCTCGAACACCCGTCGGTCTACACCGCGGGCAGGCGTACCGAGGATGCCGACCGTCCCACCGATGGCTCCCCCGTGATCGACGTCGACCGCGGCGGGAAGATCACCTGGCACGGACCCGGTCAGCTGGTCGCCTACCCGATCGTCGCGTTGGCCAGTCCGGTCGACGTCGTCGATTACGTCCGGCGACTGGAAGAAGCGATGATCCATGTCTGCCAGACCCTTGGTCTATCGACGTTCCGGGTCGACGGTCGCTCTGGTGTCTGGGCGGTCGATCAGCCGGCACACGTAGAGAGTCGTCCTCGCCCCGACCGCAAGATCGGCGCGATCGGCATCCGGGTGGCACGGGCGGTGGCTTTGCACGGCATCGCCGTGAACTGCGACCCCGACCTGCGTGCCTTCGGCTCGATCATCCCCTGCGGCATCCCCGACGCCGGAGCTGGTTCACTCACCGACGAACTCGGTCGCACGATCACGGTCGACGAGGTTCGTCCCGTGCTCGCCGCGGCGATCGCCGACGCCCTCGACGGGACGTTGCCGGTCAGCTCACACACTGCATCAACCAAGGTCACCGAGCGTGACAATCGAACCCACGTAGGATCTCTCCAGTGACTGTTTCGCACGACAAACCAGCCAAATCGAGCGCATCGGCATCAGTTGGCCCGAACGGGCGCAAACTTCTGCGCCTCGAGGCCCGCAACTCCGAGACACCGATCGAGCGCAAGCCGTCGTGGATCAAGACCCGCGCCACGATGGGTCCGGAGTTCACCGAACTCAAGGCCCTGGTCAAGAGCGAAGGCCTGCACACGGTCTGCGAAGAGGCAGGCTGCCCCAACATCTACGAGTGCTGGGAAGACCGCGAGGCAACCTTCCTGATCGGTGGCGAGCAGTGCACCCGGCGCTGCGACTTCTGCCAGATCGACACCGGCAAGCCCGATGACCTCGACCGCGACGAACCCCGCCGGGTCGCCGAGAGTGTGGCGACGATGGGTCTGCGGTATTCAACCGTGACCGGTGTGGCCCGCGACGACCTCGCCGACGGCGGCGCCTGGCTCTACGCCGAAACGGTCCGGTACATCAAGCAGCTCAACCCGACCACCGGTGTCGAACTGCTCATCCCCGACTTCAACGCCGACCCCGACCAGCTGGCCGAGGTCTTCGCCTCCCGCCCAGAGGTGTTGGCGCACAACGTCGAAACCGTGCCGCGCATCTTCAAGCGGATCCGCCCGGCATTCCGTTACCAGCGCAGCATGGACGTCATCACCGCAGCACGCGACTACGGCTTGGTGACCAAGTCGAACCTGATCCTGGGCATGGGCGAGACACCCGAAGAGGTCCGCGAGGCGATGGTCGACCTGCACGAGGCCGGCTGCGACATCCTCACCATCACCCAGTACCTGCGCCCCTCACCGCGGCATCATCCGGTGGACCGGTGGGTCAAGCCCGAAGAGTTCGTCGAGCATTCGAAGTTCGCAGAAGACCTCGGTTACGCCGGTGTCATGGCCGGACCACTGGTTCGCTCGTCGTATCGGGCCGGCCGCTTGTACGCGCAGGCGATGAAGCATCACGGACGGGAACTCCCCGAGGCGATGTCCCATCTGACCGACGGCGGAAGTGCCAGCCAGGAAGCCTCTTCGCTGATGGCCCGCCTCGCCCGCTGAGCCCTGATCGGCGCCGCCTGCCGACCAGATTTCCGGATCATCGGAGGGCGGGGGTACCGGGTTTGGCGGATGTCTACTGCGGGCCAGTATCCTGATGGGCATGGCGAAGGCAACAAAGGCGACAAAAGAAGCAAAGGCGGCCGCGAAGGCTGCCCGTAGGGAAGCGTCGCGAGCCCGCCGCAAGCAACTGTGGCAGGCGTTCCAGATGCAGCGCAAAGAAGACAAGCTGCTGTTGCCACTGATGATCGGCACCATCGTCGGCGCGACGGTGATTGCAGTTCTCGTCGGAATCTTTGTCGGCGGCCTGATCTTCGTCCTCCCGATGGGCATCGTGCTCGGCGTGCTGCTCGCGTTCATCATCTTCGGACGCCGCGTTCAGAAGACGGTCTTCCGCAAGGCGGACGGTCAGGCCGGTGCCGCGGCCTGGGCGTTGGACAACATGCGTGGCCAGTGGCGGGTCAAGCAGGCCGTCACCGGTACCGCTCAGCTCGACGCCATCCATCGCGTGATCGGCAGGCCGGGTGTGATCCTCGTCGCCGAAGGGTCGCCGAGCCGCACCAAGCCGCTGCTGGCCCAGGAGAAGAAGCGGGTCGCCCGCATCGTCGGCGACACCCCGATCTACGACATCACCGTCGGCAACGAAGAGGGTCAGGTTCCGCTCAAGAACCTCGAAAAGCACCTGAACAAACTTCCGAAGAACATTGACAAGAACCGTATCGACGCGCTGGAGTCACGGCTCGCCGCGCTCGGCGGCAAACAGCCCGGTCCGGGCATGCCCAAGGGCCCGATGCCGGCGGGCGCCAAGATGCGCAGCATCCAGCGCACCGCACGCCGTCGCTGATCGGTCTCCACGCCGCAACAAAAAAACCACCCGTCTTCCGCGGGTGGTTTTTTGTTGGCGCTGAACTGCTCAGCGAGTACGGATCAACGCTGTACCGGTCGCCCGGTCGTGCATGCCGCGGCCGTCGTGGTCGTTGATCAGCGGCGGGACCAAGAACACGATCAGGATCTGCCGGACGAATGCGCGGACGAAACCGACTCGCTCTACCCCGTCGACGCGAGCGACCCGCATGCCGGTGAGGAATTGTCCCGGGGTGAACCCGAAGGCCGTCACCGAACCGACACCGACCACGAACCAGACGAGCAAGACCACATTGGACAGGATCGGCGACTGCAGGTCACGGACGAAGATCAGCGTCACGCCACCGGACATCAGCCAGTCGGCGAGCAACCCGAGGCAGCGATGCCAGGAAGATGCCAACGAGTTCGGACCGGACTCGGCCAAACCGAGCTTTTCGCCGCGGTAGGCACCTACTTCGACATTGTCTCCGAGTGCTGCCTGCGGGCCAGAAAGCCACGATCCGGTAATACGTCCCATGGCCATAATCATAGATGTGCTGCGAGAACAGTCCCACCAAGCATTATGCGGCCCATCTCACACTCCGATTCCTGCTGGAAAGGCGCGCGTAACACGGGCGAAACACCGAAGTATCTGGCTAGCAACCTGACGTCAATACGGTCAGCGTTGATGATCCGCCGCTCTACAGTGGACAGGGACAATCGCCAGCCCTTGCAACATCCATGAATATGGTGCTGGCAGCAATTGGGCACGAGTGAAGGAGTCACCCGCAGGTGTACAACACAAAAGAAGAACTGCTCGAGGGCATCAAGGCTGAAGGTGTCGAATACGTCGACATCCGCTTCTGCGATCTCCCCGGAACGATGCAGCATTTCTCGATCCCGGCAACAGCCTTCGACGAAAGCGTCTTCGAAGACGGCCTGGCATTCGACGGTTCGTCGGTTCGCGGCTTCCAGTCGATCGACGAGTCGGACATGATGTTGCTGCCCGACCCGACGACCGCACGCATCGATCCTTTCCGCAAGGCAAAGACGATGAACGTGACCTTCTTCGTGCACGACCCGTTCACGCGTGAGTCCTACAGCCGCGACCCGCGCAACGTCGCCCGCAAGGCGCAGGATTACCTGCTCAGCACCGGCATCGCCGATACCTGCTACTTCGGCGCCGAGGCCGAGTTCTACATCTTCGACTCGGTCTCGTTCAGCTCTGAGATCAACGGCACCCACTACAACGTGGAATCGGAGTCGGGTTGGTGGAACGCCGGTTCGCAGCAGAACCCGGACGGCTCCCCGAACCTCGGCTACAAGGTTCGCCAAAAAGGCGGCTACTTCCCCGTCGCACCGTACGACCACTACGTCGACCTGCGTGATGAGATCTCGACCAACCTGACCAACGCCGGTTTCATCCTCGAGCGTGGGCACCATGAGGTCGGCACCGGTGGCCAGACCGAAATCAACTACAAGTTCGACGAACTGCTGAAGGCCGCTGACGATGTTCAGCTGTTCAAGTACATCGTGAAGAACACCGCATGGAAAAACGGCAAGACCGTCACCTTCATGCCGAAGCCCCTGTTCGGCGACAACGGTTCGGGCATGCACGCCCACCAGTCGCTGTGGAAAGACGGCAAGCCGCTCTTCCACGATGAGGCCGGCTACGCGGGACTTTCCGACATGGCCCGCCACTACATCGGCGGCATCCTGCACCACGCTCCGTCTCTGCTGGCGTTCACCAACCCCACGGTGAACTCTTACAAGCGACTGGTCCCGGGCTACGAGGCCCCGATCAACCTGGTCTACAGCCAGCGCAACCGCTCCGCTTGTGTGCGCATCCCGATCACGGGCAACAACCCGAAGGCCAAGCGCCTCGAGTTCCGTTGCCCCGACAGCTCGGGCAACCCGTACCTCGCGTTCGCTGCCATGATGATGGCCGGCCTCGACGGCATCAAGAACAAGATCGAGCCGCACGAGCCCGTCGACAAGGATCTCTACGAGCTCCCGCCGGAGGAGGCCAAGGGCATCCCGCAGGCTCCGACCTCACTCGGCGCAGTCATCGATCGCCTCGAAGAGGATCACGATTACCTCACCGAAGGTGGCGTGTTCACCGAGGACCTCATCGAGACCTGGATCAGCTTCAAGCGCGAACAAGAAATCGAGCCGGTGCAGATCCGTCCGCACCCGTACGAGTTCGAGCTCTACTACGACGTGTGATCGTCTCCGACGACGCGACGTGTGATCTGATCTTCTGATCTGACGAACCCGGCCCGGCCTTCTGCAGCAATGCAGATCGCCGGGCCGGGTTTTGTCCATCAGATCCAGTCACGGGTCGGCGGACTACTCCAGGACCTCTGGTTGGGTGAGCCGCAGCACCTCCCGGTCGAGCCGAGCCTGGATCGTCAGAAGCGTGGTGCCACCGATCTCGCCGCGATCGCGGAGCGCGATCGCCACCTCTCGCTTCCGGTCGAGGATCGCCAAACGCAATTGCACGTCCTCATGGCTGCGCTTGAGAAGTTCCTGTTCCTCAGCGCGGTCGGGATCCGCGTCGAGAACGGCCAGATGTTCGCGGTAGTCCTCCAAGACTTTCGATCGCACCGGTTCGCTGACACCGAGGTCGTCCGCAAACTTCTCCACGACGCCAACGGCTTCCTGCGCCATCGCACGTTGCGCAGCTGCGAGTTCCTCCTCGCCCGAATGGTCGGCGGGTAGATGTGCCCACCGCAGCACGGCGGGAAGCATCAGACCCTGCACGACCAGACTGAGCAGCACCACGCCGGCTGCGACGAAGATGATCTGATCCCGACCCGAAAACGTCTCACCGCTGGTGAACGTGGCAGGCACTGAGAGAGCGACCGCAAGGGACACCGCGCCACGAAAACCGGCGACCGTGCTGACAACACGCGCGCGATGTGGCATGCGCCGGCCGCGCTGTGCCGGACGCCGGTCGACAAGGCGGATCAGATATACCGCTCCCATTTGGAACAGGAACCGGATGATCAGCAGTAATGCCCATGCCGCGATCGTCAGAAGGATCAGCGGCGCGATCTGAGAGGTTTCCACCGCGCGGACCGCCGACTGCGCTTCGATCCCTATCAGCGCGAACAGTGCGCCATTGAGAACGAAGGTCGACAGGGACCAGAATCCGTACGTCTGCTGTCGAGACACCGGGGTGCTCACCCACGGGCCGGACTGGGTGATGAAGAGGCCGGCCACCACCACAGCCACGACACCCGACGCATCCACCAATTCCGCCAACATGAAGGCGAGGAAGGGAATCACGAGCAACGTCGTGTTGATGACCAGCGACTCGTCCAGTTGTCGCAACAGCAGAGTCCCCAGCCACGCGATGGCGAGACCCAGAACGCCGCCACCCACGTAGGCGACGACGACCAGCCAAGTGATCGACCAGCCGGTGTACACGCGGTCCCCGACGGCCACCCCGACTGCGATCGTGTACATCACCAGCGCTGTGCCGTCATTGATCAAGCTCTCCGCACGCAGCAATGTCATGTTCCGGTGCGGTAGCGATCGTGCCATCGCCCCAACGGCGGTCGCGTCCGTCGGCGCAAGGGCAGCACCCAAGATGAGTGCGGCCCCAAAGGACATTCCCAGTGCCGTCCCGAGACCAGCGACCCCGAACGCGGTCGCGACCACCAGCAGCGTGCTCAGCAACAGGATGCCCCGCAGATCTCTGCGAATCTCACGCAAAGACGTGGTCAGACTCTCCCAGAACAGCAGAGCGGGCAAGAACAGAACCAATACCGCCTCAGAAGGGAGATGGATTTCGCGTACCTGCGGGACGAAACCCGCCAAGACTCCCAGGACAAGTAATGCCAACGGGACCGGAATACGCAGACGTGGAGCGATTGCCGCACCCACAACCAGGAGTGCTCCGATCAAGACGACCGTCTCGAGCGATTCCATCTGAGCACCACACTTTCAATTCAAACCGCCGCCGATGTTGCCGCTCTCCCCTCTCGCGGTTGACGACGTCAGTCTTGGTCCGATGCTGTGCGCCGCGGTCAAGGTCGATCTGGCGCCAGTCAACCCGATCGATGTCCGGCGCGGCAGGGACTGTGATTACCGGTATCGGGTTGATCCCTGACATGGACGCGGAACCTTGCGCAGGCCAGCAGTCAGAATGTGCTGGCGACAGCCTTGACGGCGATCCACCTGTTTTGCCGCCGCTCGTATGTGACCACCAGCTGCAGGTTCCCAGTTGTGCACGATCACCGGCTAAATCGACCGAAATGTCGCGCTCCTGCGTCGAGAAGTACCGCACAAGTTTATCGCCGCCATACCGCGGCATATCCGAACTGCCGAGCCCGGCCGACCTCCACCCGGAGAGTGAGTCCGCGCACAGGGTGGTCACATATCTGCACCGTGGAGGGGGGTACCGGCAGTACCTGCATCGGCGGGCTCTCCCAGACGCCCGACACTGCGACAACGCTGGTCTTTGTCGGCGATGTTCATCCACGTCGCCCCGACCGACCCAAACCAGCAGACCGACCCAACCAACAGTGGAGATCATCGATGCGAGCAACATTCATGTACGGCGCCGGCGACGTGCGTGTGGAACACGTACCCGATCCGACGATTCAGCTGCCGAGCGACGCGATCGTCCGAGTTGTCCGTGCCTGCGTCTGTGGATCCGATCTGCACCCCTACAACAGCATGGCGGGTTCGCAGGCGCCGACCCCGATGGGCCATGAGTTCCTCGGCGTCGTCGAAGACATCGGCGCGGATGTGACCACCGTGAAGAAGGGTGACTTCGTCATCGGCACCTTCGCGTTTCAGGACAACACCTGTGTCTTCTGCCAGGAGGGTTTTCAGACCGCCTGCGTCAACGGTGGCTGGTATGGACAACCCGGTATCGGTGGCGCGCAGGCTGAAGCAGTCCGCGTGCAACAGGCCAACGGCAGCTTGCTGGCGGTTCCCGTGGACGAGACCTCCGAGTTGTTGCCTTCTCTGCTGACCTTGTCGGACGTCTATCTCACCGGTTATCACGCCGCCCACATGGGTAACGTCTCCCCCGGCAAAACCGTCACCGTCATCGGCGATGGCGCAGTGGGGCTTTCGGCAGTGCTCGCAGCCAAACAACTGGGTGCCGAACGGATCATCCTGATGGGCCGCCACACCACTCGCACCGATCTTGGTCGAGAGTTCGGCGCCACCGATGTGGTCGCCGAGCGTGGCGAAGAAGGAATCGCGAAGGTGATGGACCTGACCGGCGGACTCGGCTCGCACGTGGTCCTCGAGGCCGTCGGTCACATGCCCGCCTACGAACAGTCCTACGGAATCGTGCGACCCGGCGGCGTCATCTCTCGTGTCGGTGTGCCCCAATACGAGGCCGCCCCCGTGGGTTTCGGGTCATTGTTCGGTAAGAACGTCACCCTCAACGGTGGACCGGCACCCGTGCGTGCGTATATCGAGCACGCCATCCCACAGGTGCTGGACGGCCGCATCAACCCGGGGAGGGTGTTCGACCTCACCGTTGGACTGGACAACACGGCCGACGGCTACCGGGCCATGAACGCCCGCGAATCCCTCAAGACACTCGTGCAGCCGTAGCCACCTGCGCGGCGCTCCCGTCGGCAACGTGGGGCGGCAGAGGAGCCGTCGGCTTGATGCTGCCGCTTCACACCACCGTTGCTCTGATCGGCAGATGTTTGAGCCCACCGACAAAGGTGGTGGCGATCAGTTCGGGTTCGCCGGTCAGCTCCACCGACCGCAAGCGTGGCAGCAGTTCGGAGTAGAAGCTGCTGACCTCCATCCGGGCCAGCGCGGCGCCGAGGCAGAAGTGGACCCCGTAGCCGAAGGCGACGTGGTTGTTGGGGCTGCGGCCGACGTCGAATCGGAACGGGTCATCGAAGACGTCTTCGTCCCGGTTGCCCGACACGTAGGACAACAGCAGCGACTCCCCCTGCGCGATCGGCACCCCACGCACCTCGGTGTCCTGCGCTGCGGTCCGCATGAAGGCCTTGACCGGCGTGGTCCACCGGATCATCTCTTCGGCGGCCGACGCCATCAAACCCGGATCGGCGACCAAACGTGCTCGCTCATCCGGGTTTTCGATCAGCGCCTGCATTCCGCCTGCGATGGTCGCGCTGGTGGTGTCATGGCCGGCGGTGGCGATGATGAGGTAGTACGACACCGTCTCGATGTCGGAGAGCGGCGCACCATCGATGGTCGCGTTCGCAATCGTCGACGCCAGATCATCCGTGGGATGTTCGCGCCGAGCAGCGGTCACGGCGTTGAAGTACTCGAACATCTCCAGTAGTGCCATGGTGCGATCTTCCTGGGTGTCACCGCGGTGATACTCCGGTTCGTCACCACCGAGCAGCTCCTGCGTGAGCTTGAGCATCAGCGGGAAGTCGGCCTCGGGTACGCCGAGCAGCGACATGATCACGTACAGCGGATAATTCACCGCGATCTCTTGGACGAAGTCACAGTCGCCGTCCATTGCACGCATCTTGTCGACATAGATCGCGGCCAGTTCGGCGACCCGGGCTTTCATCGCCCTCATCGCCTTGGGACGGAACCAGTCCCCCGCGATCGCCCGCACCACCTTGTGTTCGGGATCGTCCATGTGGATCAGCGTCTTCACCTGGCTCGCGATGTCCATCTCCTCCTGCACGGATTTGATCAGAACCGGACGCGGAAAGTTGGTGAAGAGGGCGTTGTTGCGCGAGATCGCCATGATGTCTTCATGTTTGGTGATCGCCCAGAAGGGGCGGTAGTTCGGCTCCTCCACCAGCGAGACGGGCGCCGTGGCCCGCAGGTGCGTCAGCGCGTCGTGCAGGCGCGCGTCGTCGGTGTATGCCGATGGATCAGCGAGCACCCGCGCTGCATCATCGGTACTCGGAACTGTCATACGAAATCCCCTTACAGATCACTTCTTTGGGCTGGACAATACGTACCGCCCGATGATCATGGGCAGATCCAGGAATGTGCGAATACCCGGTGCCGCTGCACAGAGGGGTTCGATCGCGTGCACGGCATGCATCGCGGTGCCCAGGCAGGCCTGCTCGTTCTCGTCCTCACCGGCGGTGGCGATCTGCGCTTCGAGAACCAGAGAGGGCACGCCCGCCACGGTGACCTTCCATCCTCGTCCGGTTGGCCAGTCCGGCGCCTGATCGTCGCGTAGCCGCGTGATGTGTTCGACGGTCAACGCCTGCCTGCCATCGATGATGGCGGTACAACTGAATCGCTGGGCCGAGACGGTTCCGGCCGCAACCGGGCCTGCCTTCACCTCGAACGGCTCGTCGGTGACCGCCACCTGCCGGTCGAAGGTGAAGTCGTCAATGGTGGCGCCCAGTCCGTCGGCGAGCAACATCAGCGGGGCCCGGAATGACGATCCGGCGAGCACCGGGTCGGCCATCGGCACCTGTTCTTCTGGCAGCTTTCCGAAACCCATGATGTCGAACAGCATCGAAGGGCTGTCGTACTCGCCATAGTCGAGTAGTTCCTGGACGAGGATCGAGTCCACCTGCCTACACAGCCCGGACATGATCAACGGCACCACTTCTGCCGCCCAGCCCGGCTCGATACCGGTGGCGTGCATCGACGATCCGCCTTGTGCGCACGCCGCCTCCAACCGGTCCACCACATCCGCGCCGAGGCTCGCCGGATAGATCAGAGCGGTCACCGCGGTGGAGACGACGTTCTTGCCGGAGGCGAGCAGTTGGCAGATGGTGTCGATGGCGCCCATCGGATCCATCTCCCCCTGCGCCATGTAGAGAACGCAGTCGGCGTCGAGCGCGGTGATGTCCGCAACGCTGTTCGTCGCGAGCACACCGGTGTCGGCGATCCCGCAGATCTCACCGACGTCGAGGCCGACCTTGTTGTCGCTGTGGACATATGCCCCCACCAGCTCCAGGTCGGGATGTCCCACCACCGCGGCCGCGGCATGCCTGCCTACAGAACCCGTGGCCCACTGGATGATTCGAAGTCTGTCCATGCGCGTACGTATTCCTCACCGGGTCCGGGCTGCACCATGTAACTGTAAGTCGTACAGTATCCCACTTTCACTAGCCTGCGACACCTTCCCAAGCACCTCGATGCACGCTAAATTGAAAGCCATACTGTATGGCCCTCGAAACGGAGAACAGTCGTGGACAAAAATGACATGATCCTGATCAGCGTCGATGACCACATCATCGAACCTCCCGACATGTTCAAGAATCACCTACCGAAGAAGTACCTCGACGACGCGCCGCAGTTGGTACACCAGGACAGCGGCGCCGACGTGTGGAAGTTCCGCGACATCGTCATCCCGAACGTCGCACTCAACGCAGTGGCCGGGCGCCCCAAAGAGGAGTACGGCCTCGAACCCGACGGACTCGACGAGATCCGCCCAGGTTGCTTCGACGTCGATGAGCGCGTCAAGGACATGAACGCAGGCGGTGTGCTGGCACAGATGAACTTCCCCTCGTTCCCGGGTTTTGCCGCGCGCCTGTTCGCAACCGACGACCCGGACTTCTCGCTCGCGCTCGTGCAGGCCTACAACGACTGGCACATCGACGAATGGTGCGGGGCGCACCCGGGGCGATTCATCCCGATGGCTTTGCCGGTCATCTGGAATGCCGAGCAGTGCGCCGAGGAGGTCCGCAGAGTCTCCAAAAAGGGCGTCCACTCACTGACATTCAGCGAAAACCCGGCAGCCCTGGGCTATCCGAGCTTCCATGACCCGTACTGGAATCCGCTCTGGAAGGCCCTCGTCGACACCGAGACCGTGCTGTCGGTCCACATCGGTTCCTCGGGCCGGCTCTCGATCCCGGCCGTCGATTCACCACCCGATGTGATGATCACCCTGCAGCCGATGAACATCGTGCAGGCCGCGGCCGACCTGTTGTGGTCCAAGCCGATCAAGGACTACCCCGATCTGAAAGTTGCTCTCTCCGAGGGCGGAACCGGTTGGATCCCCTACTTCCTCGAACGGGTCGATCGCACCTTTGAAATGCACTCGACGTGGACCTTGCAGGACTTCGGGGGCAAACTCCCGAGTGAGGTGTTCCGTGAGCACTTCCTCACCTGCTTCATCAGCGACCCACTCGGAGTGAAACTCCGTCACGAGATCGGCGTCGACAACATCAGCTGGGAGATGGACTATCCCCACAGCGATTCGGTGTGGCCCAATGCCCCCGAAGAGCTGTCCGAGGTGTTCGACGCCGAAAACGTCCCTGACGACGAGATCGACAAGATCACCCATCTCAACGCAATGCGCTGGTATTCGTTTGACCCGTTCGGACATGTGCCTCGCGAGAATGCGACCGTGGGCGCACTGCGTGCGGCGGCCTCCGGCCATGACATCAGCATTCAGGCCCGCAGCCACCACACCATCGATGCAGCCCAGAAGCTCGCGAACTTCCAGACCCAGATCAAGGCGGCCACCAGGCACTCCGCCGCCACATAGGCCCAACCACTTTCGACCCGTCACCAGCATTTTCGAAGAGGAACGAGGCATATGACAAACGCACAGGGCTGGAAGGAAACGCTCTCCGATCTCGAGCGCCGCCGTCAGCGCGCACACGAAATGGGCGGGCCGGACAAGGTTGCCAAACATCACGCGAAGGGCAAACTCGATGCCCGGCAACGGGTTGCACGATTCCTCGATCCAGGTAGCTTCCAGGAGTTCGGCACCCTTGTCGGCGGTGAGATCGCCTCCGACGGCATCGTTGTCGGCTCGGGCCTGGTCAACGGAAACCCGGTGATGATCGGTGCCGAAGACTTCACCACCATGGCGGGCACCATCGCGCCGGGCAGCAACTCCAAGCGTTACCGCATCGCCGAACTTGCTGTGCGCAACAAGATCCCATTGGTCATGATGCTCGAAGGGGCCGGGTTCCGCGCCACCGCCCACGCATACGGACGCACACCCACCGATCTGCTGGCACAAGCGCAGTGTTCGGGTCAGGTCCCGCTGGTCACCGCGGTACTCGGTTCCTCGGCCGGGCACGGCGCCCTGGTCGCCCCCATCTCCGATTTCACCGTCATGTCCGAGCAGGGCGCGATCTTCACCGCCGGACCTCCGGTGGTCAAAGAATCGACCGGAGAAACCATCTCGAAAGAGAATCTCGGCGGACCGGCCACCGCGATTGCCAGCGGCGTCATCCACAACCTGGCTGACGACGATGAAGCCGCCCTCGACGACCTACGGCGGTATCTGGGTTACTTCCCGTCGAGCGCCTGGTCATATCCGCCGTCACTGCCCGCAGGCGACGACGATGACAACGAGCAACGCGCCACCGCAGAGCTTCTCGACGTCATCGCGCGTGACAGTCGGCGGGTTTACGACATGCACGACGTACTCGATATCGTCTTCGACCGTCCCGACTACTTCGAGGTTCAGCCCACGTTCGGTCCGGCGATCATCTGTGCGCTCGCGCATCTGGGCGGTCATCCGGTTGCGGTCGTGGCCAATCAGCCGCAGACGATGGCCGGTTCCATCAACTCCGATGCCGCCGACAAGGCCGCCCATTTCATCAACGTGGCCGATTCGTTCCATCTCCCGCTGATCTTCCTTGCCGACAACCCCGGGATGCTCCCCGGCAGCGAGTCCGAGCGCAGGGGTGTCCTTCGAAGTGGTGCGCGGATGTTCGCGGCACAAACCGGTGCCACCACCATCAAGTTGCATGTCACCCTTCGTAAGGCCTACGGATTCGGCTCGATGGTCATGTCCCTGATCGGATTCGACGGCCAGGCAGCCACTTTCGCCTATCCCGGGGCAACCATGGGCGCGATGAGTGCCGCCGCGTTGAGCCGGGCGTCCAACGCGAAGGAGGACATGAGCACGGTGCTTCGTGAAATGGAACTCGAGGCGTCCTACCGATCGGCCGGACACCTCGGTTTCGATGAACTCATCGATCCCACCGAGACACGCAACGCACTTCTCACCTCACTGGAACGTGCGCTGCGCGGCCGGCAGGCTGCGGCCCAGCCCGTCATGCGAACAACCATCACCCCCTGAGAGGTCAACCCATGAAGGTTCCGTTCACCTGGAAGGTCACCGGCTGGTTCGTGATCGGTTGGTCGCAGGAGTATCCGGTCGGCGAGACCAGGCCGCTGAAGTACTTCGGCGAAGACCTGGTGGCCTACCGGGGCGAGTCCGGGGACATGCACGTGAGTTCGGCGCGCTGTCGGCATCTCGGTGCGCACCTCGGGCACGGCGGAAAGGTGGTGGGCGACTGCGTCGAATGCCCGTTCCACGGCTGGCAGTGGGGCCCGGACGGCGTCAACCAATTCCGGCCCGACGAACCCGATCGACCCAACAAGATGTTGACACTGCGCACCTTCCCGGTTCAGGAGCAGTACGGCCTGGTGTTCATGTGGCATCACCCCCGCGGTGAGCCACCCAAGTGGGAGCTGCCGGACCTGTTCGGGAAGTTTCCGCAATTCCCGACCGACGCGGACGCCTACTACCGGCCGTATCCCGAGTTCGCCCGCAAGTCCGAGCACGAACCGGTCCACCCGCAGATCGTTGCCGAAAACGGCCCTGACAGCGCCCATTTCAGATACGTCCACAATGCCACCGTCACCCCGGTCGGATTGAACTGGGAAGTCGTCGACAACGAGTGGAGATTCCTCACCGGCTGGCCCGATGTGCGCAGCGATGATCCGGACAAGATGGCGCTGTTCATCCACAGCCATTTCTCTGGATTGGGTTTTGCCATCAGCGCTTTCGAGGGCGCCACCAACTATCGTCTGATCTTCGCCTGCACACCGGTCGAGGACGGCTACTCCGACCTTTTCTATTCGATCTGGTGGCCGCGCAACCCTGGCGATGAATCCGATATCCCGCCCGATGACGTCCGGGAGAAGGTCGAAAAACAGTTCCTCGTCACGGTATTCGAGGACCTCAGTATCTGGCGCTACCAGGAGTATGTAGAGCATCCGCCACTGTCCCGGGTTGATGCGCCACCGTTTCGGGCGATGCGCAAGTGGGCAACACAGTTCTACGACGTCCCGCCCACCGAGGCAGTCGGTACCTCATCGTGAAGGTCGATCTCTCCGAGTTGATTGCGCCCGGTCGCACCGCAGTCATCACCCAGGAATTGCAGGGAGCGGTGGTCGGCCCCGACGCAGGTCTGCGGATGCTTGCCGACGAGGCCCGCCGGGAGGCGCTGCCCAACATCGTCCGACTGTTGCCCGCGGCGCGTTCGGCAGGTATTCAGGTGGTGCACGCCCTGGTGCAGCGACGACCGGATGGATTGGGCTCCAACCACAATGCCAAGTTGTTCGCCCTCGGAAGGACCGAGGTCGGTATCACCCCGGGAACGCCGGGTGCCGAATTGATCCCCGAGTTCGGACCGGACCCGTCAGACCTCGTCTTGCGCCGGTGGCACGGACTCGGGCCGATGGGCGGCACCGATCTGGACCCCATCCTGCGCAACCTGGGCGTGAGCACCATCGTGGCAGTGGGGGTCTCGCTGAATGTGGCGATCCCGAACCTGGTGATGGACGCGGTCAACGCCGGCTACCGCGTCGTCGTTCCGAGGGATGCGGTGGCCGGTATCCCCACCGAGTACGGCAACGCCGTCATCGACAACACCCTGTCACTGCTGGCCACCATCACCACCACCGACAAACTGATCGAGGCATGGAAGCAATAGCCCTGCCCCGCCTCACGGTCTGCGACCCCGCCTCGACACCGCGTGGTCGGTCAGGACTTCAGCCTGCGACGGGTCCGCCACCGAACCATGGCGATGGCGAGGTCGCCGCCCCTGCGCATCGGACCGCTGAACGGCGGTGTCGCGATCCCGGTTGTCACCGAGAAGCGCAGATCGGTCCCGACAACCGTGCGGTGGTGGCTGAACGCGTCGAACCCCGCTTTGCCGTGATAGGCGCCCGTACCGCTGTTCCCGACACCGCCGAAGGGCGCATCCGACGGCATCATGTGGATGGCGAAGTCGTTGCGGGCAACTCCCCCACTGCGCGTATGCCGCACGAATGTCCGAAAGTTGTTGTCGTCGGGGCCGAACCAGTAGGCCACCAGCGGTGACGGTCGCCGATTGACCTGGTCGATGGCGTCCGGCAGATCCCGATATGTCCGGACAACCAGCACCGGGCCGAAGATCTCGTCGTGCGCGATCGTCATCTCTTCGTTGATGTTCGAGACGATCGTCGGCGCGATCTTGCGGGTCCGTCCGTCCGGCAGAACTTCGCCTTCGGGGGCAACGGACTCGACGATGCCGCCATGTGAACGTGCCTCATCGAGGAGGCCGAGTATCCGCTCGAAGTTCGCCTGGTTCACCGACGACGAATAGTCGTCGTTGTCGATGATCGTCGGAAACATCGCCGAGAACGTTGCCCGGACCCCGTCGACAAACGTCTCGGCGTGCTCTTCGGGTACCAGCGCATAGTCCGGACAGACACACACCTGACCGCCATTGACCATGCGGCCCTTGGCAATCCGTTGCGCCGATCGCACGATATCGGCATCCGGGGCGACCACCACCGGGTTCTTTCCACCGAGCTCCAGGGTCACCGGGACCAGGTTCTCGGCGGCGGCGCGCGCAACGAGTTTGCCGACCGCCGGTGAACCGGTGAAGAAGAGATGGTCAAAAGGCAGGGCGACGAATTCGGCGGCAATGTCGGGTCCACCGGTGACGACCACCAACTCCGTGTCGTCGAAGTGGCGCGGCGCCAGTTGTGCCGTCAGCTCAGCGGTGTGTGAGGTGATCTCGGACATCTTGATCATCACCCGGTTGCCGGCGGCGAACGCGGTTGCCGCGGGGAGTATCACCAGATTCAGCGGAAAGTTCCACGGTCCGACGATGCCGACGACGCCCAGCGGCGTCGGCTGCACCTGCGCCGTGATCCCGGCCAACCGACCCGCGCGCATCACCGGGGTGGTCCGCATCCACCGTGGGATGTTGGACCGCGTGTGTTCGATGACGGAGATCATCCCGAAGATCTCCGTCATCAGTGTTGCGGTTCTCGACCGGGTACCGAAATCACGAACCATGGCCTCAACGAACTCGTCGGAGTGCTCGAGGACCAGTGCCATCAGACGATCAATACGGTTGCGCCGCAGCGCGGCATCCGGTGGACCATCCTGCAGGAACGATGCTCGCTGCTTGTCCAGGGCCTCCGCGATCTCGGTGCCCATTACTGAGCCATCACGTGATGTTCATCGGACCGGTCTCGACCACCGACCGCAGCAAGCCGAGATCAACGCTCGATTCCTCGGCCGAGGCGATGCAGGCCGCCACGTCTTTGGCGATGTATGGACCGGCCAGGTCCGTGAAGCCCTGGAGTCCACCGATGAGCTGTAGTGATTGCGCCGCCTTGCTGGCACCGCTACACACAGCCAAGGCCTCGAGCAATTGAGCTTCTTCGACGCCCAGCTTCTCCCCCAGTTGGATCGCAGAGGCGACCAATTGAGCATTGGCGGCGAACAGCACATTGTTGATCAGCTTGAGCGCCAACGCACTTCCCACGTCACCGGTGTCGATGATCGGGTCGGCGTACGCAGCCAGGACCGGCCGGACGCGTTCACGTACCGGCTCCGGGCCTGCCAGCAAGACGGTCAGCGTGCCGGCGAGGATGTCATCGGCAGATCCGCTCACCGGTGCATCGATCAGCTCCGGGCCGTCGGGATACTCCGTCTTCAGTGTGGTCAGGGTGCTCAGGAGTCCGGTGGTGTGGGAGACCACAACGGAGCCCGATCTGGCGTTGGCCATGTACCCGCCCTCTCCCCGACCAAGCTCCAGAAGCTGAGGATCGGAGAAGACGCACAGGATCGTGATGTCGCTACCGGCAGCGACCTCGGCAACCGAATCCGCAAGCCGTGCGCCCTGATCCGCCAGTCGGGTCCGCACCTCATCTTTGCGCGCATAGAGCAGCACGTCATGGCCTGCGGCGACCAGACGGGTGACCATGGGCTCACCCATCTGCCCCGCCCCGATGAATCCGATCACGTCTGACATTGCCTCATCCCTCCTCATCCCTACTCGTCATCCCTACTCGTCATCCCTACTCGTCATCCCTACTCGTCACCCTTTCCACGGCTTGGCTTTGATGTAGCCGCCGGCATCGATCCGCAACTGCGTGCCGGTGATGTACTTCGACGCGTCGCTGGCGAGGAAGACCACCGCGTCCGAGACGTCCTGCGGTTCGATGTACGGAACCGGCATCGCCTGCATCGCAGGGAAGCCCATCTCGGCGTCTTCGCGGGTCGGGGCAGCCAGATCGGGGCGGAACACCTTGTACATGCCCTCGTTGTGCAGCATGTCGGTGTTGACGTTGGTGGGGTGGACCGCGTTGACGCGAATCATCCTCTTGGCCAGCTGAATCGACAGATCGTTGACGTACCGGGCCACGATCTGCTTGGCCAGGCTGTACGCCGAGCCACCCGGTCCCTGGTTGGTGGCACTTCCGAGCTGCGCGGCCAGTGAACCCGTTGCGATGATGGAGGACCCGTCAGCGATGTGAGGCAGGCTGGCTTGGATCACGTTGAAAACACCCGACAGATCCGTATCGATCGTGTCCGACCACGACTGCATGGTCTGCCCGTCACCCATCGCGCAGATGCCGGCGTTCGCGACCACGATGTCGAGCCGTCCCAGTTCTTCGACACCGTCGGCCACCGCCTTCCACACCGCGGCACGTTCGCGGACATCAACCACCGCGGTGACCACCCGGACGTTCTCCTTCTCGATCAGCCGAGCCGTTTCCTCCAGATCTTCGGGTCGGGCAAGCGGATAGGTGTTGCCCTCGAGGTCGGCGCAGATGTCCAGTGCGATGATGCTGGCACCCTCGGCCGCCAGATTCACCGCGTGCGAACGCCCCTGGCCGCGTGCGGCACCCGACACCACCGCCACCTTGTTGTCCAGTTTTCCCATGTGCTGATCCCTTTGCTCGTGATGGATTCGGTCTGTGCGTCGCCGAACGCGGCACGCCTCAGTGCGCTTTCGGCGCCCGGTGCGCGATGGTCTTCGTCTCGAGGTACTGCGCAAAACCTTCGATGCCGCATTGCCGCCCGACACCGCTGTTCTTGAAACCGCCGAACGGTGCGTCGGCGCCGTAGAACATCCCGCCGTTCACACCGATCGATCCGGTCCGGATGCGGCGCGCGACCTTCAACCCGCGCTCGGTCGAACCCGACATGACCGCACCGGCGAGCCCGAAGGCACTGTCGTTGGCGATCCGGACCGCATCGTTGTCGTCGTCGAACGGGATGAGCACGGCCACCGGACCGAAGATCTCGTCCTGGGCGATGGCAGCGGAGTTGTCCACTCCGACAATCACAGTCGGTTGCACGAAGTTGCCGCCCGCCAGATACTCGGGCAGGTTGTCCGGGGTCCGGCCGCCCGTGACGAACTCGGCGCCGTCGGCGCGCGCCCGATCCAGGTGCGCAAGGATTCTCGACTTCTGCGCATCGCTGATCACCGGACCGACAAAGGTACCCGCATGGGCCGGATCACCAACGGGAAGCATTTCGAACCCAGCGGCCACGTCGGCCACGGCATCATCGAACAGCGACCGGTGGATGAGTATCCGTGATGTTGCCGCACAGGCCTGACCCGCGTGAGCGGTGGAAGCCAGTGCGCCGTAGATGATCCGGCTCGGGTCGGCATCATCGAGCACGATCAGCGCCGACTTGCCACCGAGTTCGAGGAATGTGCGTTTCATGGTGGTCGCGCCCTGGCGCATGAGCAGCTTGCCCACGTCGGTCGACCCGGTGAACGAGAGCATGTCGACGCGCGGATCGGTTGCAAGCAGCTCCGCGACCTCGTTGAAGGGCGTGGTCACGACATTCACCACACCGGCCGGGATGTCGGTGTGCTCGGCGATCAGACGGCCCAGCCGCGTGGCATTCCACGGGGTGTTCGGATCCGGTTTGAGTACAACGGTATTGCCTGCCGCCAGTGCCGGACCCAGCTTGTTGAGGATCACTTCGATCGGGTAGTTCGACGGACAGATCGCCGCCACCACACCCACCGCTTCCTTCACGACATTACGTACATTGCGCTCGCCGAACAGTCCCCCGCCGTCCAGGACACGTTCCCACTCGAACCCCTCGATCAGGTCTGCCGGATAACGCAGTGACCGCGCCAGCGGCCAATCCAGTTGCGCATCTTGTGTTGTCGCCACCGGACAGCCGACCTCGGCGATCAGTTCCTCACGCAGGTCCTCCTGCTCGGCCTCGATGGCCGCCTGTAGTTGCCCCAGGCAGCGTCGCCGCAGCGCGCGATCGGTAGACCAGTCCGTCTCGTCGAATGCCCGCCGGGCTGCGCCGATGGCCCGCACCATGTCCGCCGTACCCGCCGCAGCGGCCACTCCGAGGACCCGTCCCGTCGCCGGGCTCAGATTGTCGTATTCGGCGCCATCGGCCGCAGTGACCAACTGTCCATCGATGAGCATCCGCGTCTCTGCTCGGCGACCGACGCGTTGTCCGAGTTCCACACTGGTTTCGGCACCTTCGATACCCGGCCCTTCGATGCTGACGTTGCTCAAGTCGTCTCCTGATCATCGAGAACTGCAGAGGTACCGACGCGGACCCGCGTGAGCCCGGACGCTGACGGGCTGACTAACTGTAGTTCTTACAGTAGGCTCGAACATTATGTGCGTCAAACAGTTGGAAAGGGAGTGCGGATGTCCTCATTGCTGAGCGGTGTCACCGTGGTCGAGCTGGCTTCATGGACATACGTCCCGAGCGCGGGCGTCATCCTGCGCGACTGGGGCGCCGATGTGATCAAGATCGAGGACACCCGTGGCGGCGACCCCTGTCGGCAGCTCACCGTCGGCGGACTGCAGCCGCAGGACTCGCGGGTGAAGGTCAACTTCATGATGGAAATCGGCAATCGCGGCAAACGCAGCATCGGCGTTGACATCAAAACCCCCGACGGCAAGGCGATCTTCGCCAAACTGATCGCCGACGCCGATGTCTTCCTGACCAACTGGCTGCCCGGCCCACTCGAACGGGCCGGCCTCACCGTCGACGCGCTGCGCGAACTCAACCCACAGTTGATCATCGCCCGAGGCAGTGGGCAGGGATCACTGGGCCCCGACCGCGACAAAGGTGGATTCGACGCCTCCGGCTACACGGCCCGGGCCGGGGTGGCCTACGCACTGACACCCGACGGCAGCGAGTTCCCGTTCGCCCAGGGTCCGGCGTTCGGCGACCTGCAGGGCGGCAGCACGCTGGCCGGCGGTATCGCCGCCGCACTGTTCCATCGCGAGCGCACCGGCGAACCCGATATCGTCGACGGTTCGCTACTGGCACAGGGTATGTGGGCCGTCGCACCGGACATCGCCGCCGCCGACCACTACGGGATCGATCGAATCCCCGCGTACCCGCCGGGCGAAGCTCCCAACCCGGTGGTCAATCGCTACAAGACCCGCGACAATCGGTGGCTGCAGCTGGTGTTCCTACAGGCCGACCGATACTGGGCCGGTTTCTGCGACCGGATCGGACGTCCAGAACTGGCGACCGACGAACGGTTCACACCGATCGCCAACCTGGTCGCCAACAAAGATCTCGCCACCGCGGAGCTGCGAAAGGTCTTCGCCGACCGCGATCTGGCGGAATGGGGCAAGATCCTGGCCGACGAGCCCGGCGTCTGGGCCGGCCTTGCCACACCCCGCGAAGTCCTCGACGACCCCCAGGTCGCCGCCAATGGCTACCTCCTGACGGCAACAGACGACGACGGTGTCGCCTTTCAAACCGTCAGTGCACCAATTCAATTCAACAACACCGCACCCGATGGCGCCCGCGCCCCCGAATACGGTGAACACACCGAGACCATACTCCTCGAACTCGGCATGGACTGGGACGAGATCATCGCCGCAAAAGAGGCCGGCGCGATCATCTGACCCGGGGCGACAACCCGAAAGGACCGAAAAGAACTCTGGCGCCGGGGATTTCCCCCGGCGCCAGAGTTCTTTCGTTTGAGGTCGGTCAGGTTGTTCAGGTGGCCTGGCGCGTGAAGAGGGCAGAGACATCGATGGGTTTGATGTCGACAACCGTGCCGTCTTCCTCCGCCATGCCGATGAGTCCGTCCTTCGTGCAGACGTTCGGTGTCACCGGAATCGGCTTGGTGCCGCACTGAAACGTGAGACCGGCTGCCATCGGTACCAATTGAGGCTCCGGCATCGCTGCGAGTCTGGCCGCGATCGTCTCCCGGTTGATTTCGCCTTCCATGCCGTTCAAGGCCCGCTGCAACGACACCAGGCCAACCCAGGGAGATCCGGCCGTTTCAGCACCTTGACCGTTGTATTTGGCCAGTGTTGCCGCGAAGATCTGATAGTCCTTCTGCGTCGGCGACAGATCTCTCGACACCCCGACCGGCATGTCCGCGTAGCCACCGGGGATCTGAGAAGCAACGTCCTCGCCTCCAATGCACTGCGTGATCAGCATCGTCTCCTGATCGGTGTTCAGTGTCCGCATCGCCTTGAGCACTGCCGTACAGAACGGGACGTCACCGAGAATGTGGAACATGTCCGGATCATTCGACAACGCCGCCTGTACCTGCGGGGTCGCGTCAGCGGTTCCCGGCGGGATCGTCACCAGATCCATTTCCACCCCGGCATTTCCGAAGGCCATCGGGCCGAGGAACTGGATAGGCTGCACCGCGTTCGGCGCGTCGATCGCAAGGATGGCGACCTTCTTGTACCCCTTCTCCTTGGCATATGCCGCCGGTGTTCCGAGAATCGGTGCGAGCGGATTGCCCAGGACAAAGGTGTTCGGGAGCGACAACACCTGTTGCCCGCCACCGGACACCGACAGATAGGGCATCCCCGACGGAGAGGTGATGCTCGCAACGGTGTCGGCATTCGCGAACTCACCGGTCACCGTGATCACCGCATCGGATTGGACGAACTTGTTGGCGCATTCACGGGCGGCTGCGACCTGGATCTGATCTTCACACACCTCCGTGAGCTCGATCGGCCTGCCGTTGATACCACCGAGGTACTCGTTGATGTAGCCGACGGCCGCGTTCGCCGCCTTCAACTCCTCGACGTGGGTCGCCGCATTGGCCCCGGTCCACGCGAACGCGATCGGAATCGGCTCACCCGTGGCCTGATTGACCTCGCCCAAGACAGACTGGTCGGCTGTGGTCGAATCCGATGAGCTGCTGTCGTCGCTCGAACACCCGGTGGCGACAAGCGCCACGACAGCCGCGGCGCAGGGCAGAACGGCCCACCGCTTTCTCGACAAACTGAACATGTACTGATCTCCTGACATTTGAGACGCTTGCTGGGGCTAGGTGTTCGGCGTTACGGCAATGCCACCTCCCAGGTACGCGGCTTCGAGTCGCTGCGGCGCGCTGCGAAGTTCTGTCGCGGTACCGCGGAGCGTGACGTTGCCGTGCACCATCACAATCGCGTGATCGGCGACCTCGAGGGCCAGGCGCACATGTTGTTCCACGAGAACGACGCAGGCACCGGTGGTTTCGGCGATCTGGCGGACAACCGGAAGCAGACCCTCCACGATCACGGGGGCCAGGCCCATGCTCATCTCGTCGATGAGCAATACCTTCGGTGCCTGCACCAGCGCTCGGGCGATGGCGAGCATCTGCTGTTCGCCACCCGACAGTGAACCCGCCGCCACCTCCCACCGAGGCTGCAAGGCCGGGAACAAGTCCACGATCTCCGAGATCTCGGGGCCACCGCGCCGGTGTGCGATGGACAGATGTTCTTCGACGGTCAGCGAGCTGAACAACGCCCGATTGTCCGGTACCAGAACCAGACCCGCACGATTCGCCGCCACCGGACGGCCACCGGCGAGCTCACGACCGTCCACGCTCGTCGTGCCGCGCAGTGGTGGAAGCAATCCCGCCATCGTCCGCAACAGTGTTGATTTCCCGGCGCCGTTCGGACCGAGGATCGCAAGCACAGACCCGCCGGGAACCTCCAGATCGAGCTTGCCGACCACCTTGCCCTTGCCGTGGCCTGCCTCCAAACCGATAACTTGCAAGCTCATTTCACGGCCTCCCCGGCAAAGGTGCTTCCGAGGTAGGCCTCGGTGACCGCGCGATCGCTACGTATCTCCGCGGGCGTGCCGGACGCGAGTGTGCGACCGAAGTTCAACACCTCGATGCGGTCACAAACACTGAGCACCAAACTCATGTCGTGCTCTACCAGGACAATCGTCACCCCGCTCGCCCGGATGGCCATCAACCGCTCACCGAGCCAATGACTTTCGGTCGTATCGAGTCCAGCGGCCGGCTCGTCGACGAGGAGCACTTTCGGCCGCCCCGCCAGCGCTCTGGCGATCGACACGAGTTGGCGCTGGCCCTGCGACAGTTCACCGGCACGAATGTCACCGACCTCGGACAGTCCCAGTAGTTCGAACACGGCGGTGACGTCGTCGTCACCTCCTGGTCCATGGTCGGCGCCGCGGGCCGAGAGGCCGACCAGTACGTTCTCCCGGACGCTGAGATCCTCGTACAGGTCGATCGCCTGGAATGTGCGGGCCAATCCGGCTCGGATACGTTGGTGGGTACGTTTTCCCGTGAGGTCCTCGCCGTCGAGGGTGATGGTGCCGGTCGAACGTGCCAGCCCACTGATCGCATCGATCAAAGTCGACTTGCCCGCACCGTTCGGTCCGATCAGGCCGATGATGGCGCCTCGCGGCACGTCGAACCCCACGTTGTCGATCGCCACCACTCCGCCATAGCGAACCGTGACCTCGCGCAGGCTCAGAATCGGTTCACCGAGCTCCACCGGGCTGTGGTCGGCGGCCGGTACATTTACCGCCACAACAGATCCGACGCGACCACTGGTGGAGGGCCGTCCCATCCGCGCGATGGCCCGGTGCGCGGGTCCGGTCAGACCCTCGGGGTTGAGCAGAACGATCAGCACCAGCCCGACGCCGACAGCAACCTGATACCAATCCCCGGTGCTGTCCCCGATCATCTGGTCTGCGGCATAGAAGACCAGACCACCCGCTCCGAGGATGCCGCTGAGGATGCCACCGGAGATCGAGGTCACCCCCGCGAGATAGACGGTGGCAAAGAGAGTCAGACCGGCGATGGCCATGAACGGCTGATACGAGATGTTCGTCTGTTGATACGCGTACAGGCAGCCACCGATGCCGGCGATGAATGCACCGATTGCGAACGCCAGCAACTTGGTTCGGGTCACGTCGACACCGGAGGCCGCGGCAGACCGTTCGTTGGCGCGGACGGCCAGCATCCGCGTGCCGAGCCTGCTCCGTCGCAGCAACGCGATCCCGACAGCCACCGCCACGAGTACCACCAGGCACAGCAGGCCGAACCCGATCCGCGGATAGTCGTTGCCGATCCCGATCCCGAGGTCGATTCCGAACAGCTTCGGTGCCGGGACCTCGATTCCGCTCGAGCCGACGATGTCGGTGTTACGGAACCACAATGCCTCGATCGCATAGGCCAGCGCGAGGGTCACCACCGCCAGCGTCAACCCGCGGACGCGCAACGCCGGGAGTCCGATCATGACCCCCAGTACCGTGGCCGCCGCTGCCGCCAGCAGGGGCGCGATCGGAAATGGGACGCCCCAGTTCTCGGTGATGGGTCCGACCAGGAATGCTGCGGTGCCTGCCAAGGCGAGCTGTGCCAGTGACACCTGCCCCGCGTAGCCGGTGACAACAACCTGCGAGAGTCCGATGACCGCGAGTATCAGGCTGGTGATCAACGCCGACCGCACGTCACCGCCGAGTGCGATCACACCGACCGCAGCGACCGCAGTCGCCACGATCGTCGTCGACCACAATCGCCTGGGATATGGCGCACTGCCCAATTCGGCAACGATGACCCCGCCTCGGGAAGGAAGCGGCCGAGCCCAGGCGACCAGAACTATGAGGATCAGGACCAGCGGGACCAACTCGACCAGACCGGTCGACGGGAGCCATTCATAGACCCGCGGTAAGTACGTCGCCTCGGACTGCAACATCCCGATCGCGAACCCGGCGGCCGTGGCCGCGAGCACCGACGTGAAGCGTCCCATGATCGCCGCGGCCAGCGCCGGAACGATGAAGAGCGTGTACGCCGTCGGGGTGAGCGGAACGATCGGCGAGATCAAGATGCCGCCGAGGCCCGCCACACCGGAACCGATCATCCAGTTGTAGGCAGCGGTCCGATCGGGTGAGACCCCACTGACGAACGCACCCTCTTCACTTTCCGCCGCCGCGCGGGTGAACAAGCCGAAGCGGGTGAACCGATAGGCCGCGGCCAGGGCAACCGCGATGGCGATGATCGTGAGCGCGAAGTAGATCCGGTCCTGCGGGATCCGAACATCGCCCACCGTCCAGATGTCGACGGGGAAGATGGCATCGACTCCAACCGGAAGCGTTCCGACCTGCTTGGCCGCCACCGCGACCATGACAAGCATCAAGGCGATGGACGCAACCGCCCGCGCGATCGGCGGTGCCTTGCGCAGCGGCCGGAAGATCACGACATACATGACCAGACCCAGCAGTGCGCAGAAGATCACCGCGATGATCGTGGAGATCAAGAATCCCGGATCACCGCCGATATCCACGGATTTCGGCGCCCCCGGGACCAGGAGCACGAATTCGCCTTCCCGCAGGAAGGCATACACGTACGCGCCGTACAGCGAGATCGCACCGGTGGCAAAGTTGACGACCCCCGAACTCCGATAGATGAGCACCAGAGCCACTGCGAGAGCAGCGAATACACCACCGCTACTGATACCTAGGACGAGGAATTGAAGATGCTCGGTCATGGGCGGCTTTCTTGAGATCGGAGGCCCGACACCCGGCCCCGTGATCGGCGGCCGAGACTGTCGGACATGCCCCTACGGTAAACGAAACGGTAGGAACAATAGTTGAATTGGGATTACTGGGACATCCGACCCAAAAGACTTATCGTCCGATCATTGGACACAAACAAAGGCGCCGATCTGCACGTGGGCAGATCGGCGCCATCAGCCGGGTGTCGAGCGGCTCTCCGCTAGCCCACCTGAACCTTCGCCTCGATACCGAGCAGCCTGGACATGTTGCCACCCATGATCTTTCGGACGTCCTCTTCGGAGAGGCCGGCAAGTTTGCTGTCGATCAGACTCAACGGGTCCTGCAATCCCTCCGGATGCGGCCAGTCCGAACCGAAGAGAACGTGATCGGCTCCGAGCAGGTCGACCACCTCGGCGTAGCTGTCCTCCCAGAACGGGTTGACATACACGCAACGCCTGAATGCCTCAATGGGGTTCTCCAGGAACAACTGTGGCAGCTTCTTGTAGGTGTTCTCGAGGTTGCGGAACAATGTCGGCAGCCAGTCCGCCCCGTTCTCGATCAGCAGGAGTTTGAGATCCGGCACCCGCGACAGGGTCCCGTGACAGGTCAACGCGGTCATTGCATCCTCGATGGCGCGACTGCCCATCGCGGCCGTCCGAAAGCCCGTGGTCGGGGCGAACGGCTTGAACTCCGATGCCGGCTCCCAGATGTTGAGCACTTCGGAGTAGCCACTGTCCGAGGCATGCATCGACACCGGGATGCCGGCATCGACGCAGGCCTGCCAGAACGGGTCGAACTCCTCGAAACCGAAAGACCGCGACCCCCTGAACCCGGGAACCGGTGCCGGACGCACCAGCACCGTGCGGGCTCCCCGTTCGAGGGCCCAGTGCAACTCCTCGATGGCGCGGTCCACGATCGGGAGCGTGATGACCGGCGTCGCAAAGATCCTGTCCTCGTAGTTGAACGACCACTGCTCGAACATCCACTCGTTGAGCGCGTGGATCACATCGTGTGTCAGTTCCGGATCGTCCTTCAGACGCTCCTCGACAAGGGAGGCCAGCGTCGGGAACATCAACGCGTAGTCGACACCCAGCTCATCCATCTTCTCCAGACGGGCCGCCGGTTCCCGGAACGCCGGAATCGATTTCATCGCCTTGCCCATGATCTCCCGGGCACTTTTGCCCTCCGGATTTCCGTTGCGGAAGTAGTCTTCCTGCGCCCCCGGTGCGGCAACAACGGAGAATGTCGGATTGGGGATGAACTCGCTGATCGTGTCGCGGACGACGATCTTGGTGCGCCCATCGATGTCGACGTAGCGGATCGTGCCCTTGGCGTGTTCCGGGAGGAACTTGGTCAGGGCCTCCTGTGTCTCGTACATATGACTGTCGGAATCGAACACCGGGAAGTTGACTTTGCGCGACGGCATGATTGCACGCTCCTAGTTGTCAAAATTGTTGTGCACAGGATTGATCGGCTGTTCCTAACCTGCTTTGGCCTTCGCCTGCGAATAGTCGGGGCGTCCCAGCCCGAGAGCGTGCTGCGCGATCATGTTGCGGAACACCTCCAAGGTGCCGCCGTAGATGCCACACAGCGGAGCCCAGCGGTACAGGTACTCCGATGCACCGTCATCGGCGGCGCCGTCGGTCTCGACCGGCAAGGTCGACGCGGTACCGAGGATGTCCATCAGATCCGGGGCCGTGTCACGCATTGCCTGGGCGATGGCCACCCGGCCGAACATGCCAGGCGCCGACAGCGATGCCTCCATCCGGGCGGCACTGCGACCGAGCCGGTACGCCACCGACGAATCATCGAGAGCCTTTTTGCCAGAGCGTGTCTCACGTGACACCGCGGCCGCGACCTTGTCGACGGTTGTCGCCATGTACAGGCCCTGATGCATCATGATCGCGATGTCGTCCAGACCGTCGGGCTTGCGCTCGGTCACACCGTGCTCGACGCTGAGCGGCCCCATCAGCACGGCCCAGCCGCCGTTCACCTCACCGAGCCGGTAACGGTCGTCGACCTCGACGTCGCTGTAGTAGACGATGTTCGTCCGGTCCCCGTCGACGGTACGGATGCCCTGGATCTCGACGCCAGGTGAATCCAGCGGCACCAGGAACATCGTCAGGCTCTTGTGTTTCTTGGCGTCCGGGTCGGTGTTGGTGATCAGGAAGACGTATTTGCTGTTGTGGGCACCTGTGGTGAACATCTTGGACCCGTTGATGATCCAGCGCTCACCATCCCGCACGGCTCGGGTCTTGGAGGTGGCGATATCCGAACCCCCCTCGGGCTCGGTATAACCCAGGCACATCCGGATGTGACCGCTGAAGACACCAGGGAGCACCTCGTCCCGGAGTTCTTGCGAACCGAACGACAACACCGACCGCGCCACGATCGATGTTGTCCCCCACGTCACCCACGGAGCGTGGGACCGACGCTTCTCCAGCTGCCAGATGCGCCGCTGGATCCGAGTGAAGCCACCTTCGGTCTCCGTGTGGAATTCGGCCGAGAGATAGCCCGCCGCACCCATTGCCATATGTACTGCCTCGTCGAAGTTGTCGCCGCTTTCGCGATCTCGGCGGATCACCTCGTCGGTGACATGGGTGCCGAGAAATGCACGCACATCGTCGAGGAACGCCTGATCTTCCGCTGCCAGTTCGACCTTTGAGAAATCCATGTCCGCGTCCCTTCCTAGACCGTTACCGGCGTCGGCGTATGCGCCCGAAACGTGTCCTGCGCGCTTTCGCGAGCCCCGATGATCTCGGCAACCCGCCGCGCACTGATCGCCGGATCTCCGCCCGCCAGCGGCCATCCCCTGGCGCGGACGAGGTACGCGGTGGCCGCCGCTTCGGTGGTGACACCCAATCCACCCTGGACGTGGACGGCACCGGCCGCCGAGCGCGTGGCCTCTTCTGCCATGTAGACAAAGGCCGCAGCGCCGAGCTCACGCCGCTCATCCGGCTCGTTGTCGAGGAACCAGGCCGCCCGCCGCGACAGATTGCGGCCCGACTCCACCACGATCGCCATGTTGGCCAGCGGATGTGAAATGCCTTGCAGTGTCGAGATCGGAACGCCCATCGTGTAGCGGCTCTTGGCGAACTCGGCAGCGATCTGCATCGTCTTCTCGACCAGACCGGCCAGAGCCGCGGCGGTCAGCACCCGCCATTCATCGCGCGCCAGTTCGTATTCGGAAATCGCCTCCGGTCCACTGGCCACCACGGTGCGATGACCGCCCCCGGCAGGATCCACCCAGGCCATCGGCAGGTGTCCGATGTTGCTGACCCGGGCCGGCCGGGTGTCGGCGGTCAACCTGACGATGTTGTCGCCGTCTCGCAGAATGATGTGGTCGGCCGCCGAAGCCGCGGCCACCAGCCGGGGTCCTTCCACCTCGTCGCCGTGTGGGTCCAGTACCACCAACTGTCTACCGGCGACAACGTCCCGCGTGAACGCGGAATCTTCGTTCAGCACACCGGTTCTGGCCAGCAGCCGCGCGGCACACACGTGATCGATCCATGGGACCGGCGCAATAGACTTGCCGATCTCCTCGGCCACCAGCGTGAGGTCGACCAGGGTGGCACCGTCACCGCCAACCGACTCCGGCACCGCCATCGACGTGGCACCGGTGGCACACAGTCGTTCCCAAAGGTTCTTGTCGATACCTTCGGGTTCGGCGGCACGAGCCACTTCGATCCCCGAATGGGTGCTGAAGAACTTCGAGTAGGCCACCTGCAGGTCGAGCTGGTCTGGCGACAGGGTGTAATCCAGCCTGCGCAATTCGTAGCGGTCCATGATCATTGCTCCATATCCGGGGTCACTGCTCCTGTATCGCGCCGGTGAAGAAGAAGTCCTGAGCGTTGTTGTAGAGGTAGTTCTCGAGCACATCGGCAGGCAGATCAAGTGCTGCCGCTTCCGGCAAAACCCGCCGCATCGGCAGTACCGGCCAGTCCGAACCGAAGATGATCTTGTTCGGCCCACGGGTCCGCATGTAGTGCAAGAGGCTCTCCGGCAGACGTTTCGGCGACCAGGCCGATGTCATCAGCCGCAGATTGCTGTATTTGACGAGAAGCCGGATCGCTACATCCCACCAGGGATCGGCCCCGTGGATCATGCACAACCGGAGCTCGGGAAAACGCACGCAGACCCGGTCGAGATGGATCGGATGTTGCACCTCACCGGGTATCGGCGGGCCGGGTATCCCGGTATTGATACAGAGCGGCAGGTCCAGGTCCACGCACTTCGTGTAGAGCGGGTAGTAGACCGCGTCACTGGCCGGATACATTCCGTCACCCCAAAAGCTCGGTCCCACCACCGCATACGTCACCGGTAGGTTTCGGACAACCGCGGTCAGTTCCCGGAGTGCGGGCATCGGCTTGAGCAGGTTGATGCCGCCCATCGCGAGGGTGAACCGGTCGGGTTCGGCCTCGACGAACTTACGGGCGGTGGTCGACGGAGTTGCGAGGTTGTCCATCAGGATCGCCTTGCGCACACCCTGCTCATCCATCTCGTCGAGTAGTTCGGCCATATCCACCGGTCCGAACATCGACTTGGGACCTTTGAAGTAGTCGTCGCGCACCTTCAGCATCCAGCCGGGTTGCTGCGCGGTCTCGCCGAAGTGGACGTTGACCAGGCAATCGATTGCCGGAGTGGCGGTTACTTGTGTTGGCATGTGAGCGAATCCGTTTCTAAAGTGCTGAGGTCACGGGACGGGCTGTGTCACAGGAAGATTCCAGCTCTGCCTTCGCCCACCGGTAGTCGGGCTTGCCATTGCCGAGTCGTTTGACCCGTTCGACGAAGATCACCGCTTTGGGCACCTTGAACCCGGCCAACTCCAACTTGCACAACGCCCGCAAGCTCTCCGCGGTCTGCCTCGAACCGGGCTCGAGCGCGACCAGCGCCACCACCTCCTGGCCCCAGCGATCACTGGCCCGACCGAGCACCAGAGCGTCGGTGATACCCGGTTGCCTCCGCAGTACGGCTTCGACCTCTTCGACGAAAACCTTCTCGCCGCCGGTGTTGACCACGAGCGAGTCGCGTCCGAGAAGTCGCACCGTGCCATCGGCGTCAAGGGTCGCCCGGTCACCGGGGATCGACATCCGCACCCCGCCGAGTACCGGGAACGTGCTCTCGGTGGCCACTCGATCCTGGAAGTATCCAAGAGGGACCCGACCCGCGCGGGCAGTCCAGCCGATCTCGTCGTCCCCGGGTTCGAGGACCCGGGTGCGATCGGCCGAGACAACCGTTCCGCCGGGCCGGAGTCCGAAAGTCTCCCCCAGGGCACCCTTCTGGCTCGTGTAGAAGCCCAGACCACCGGTCTCCGATGATCCGTATCCGTCGATGACCATCACATGCGGTAGAGCTTCCAGCAACGCGGTCTTGTGGATCGGGTTGGTCGCCGCGCCGCCGGAGGCAATGGCGTACATCGATGACAGGTCGTAGCTCTTGCGCCCCAGCTCCGCAGCGATCGGCGCCGCGTAGGCGTCCCCGACCATCGTCATGAGCGAGACCTTCTCCCGCTCCGCCGTTTCCAGGACCGCCCGGGGATCAAAGTGGTCGCGGTCGTCGAACAGCACCACGGTCTGCCCGGTCAGCAGTCCCGAGAACGCCGTCCAGATACCTGCCGCATGCACCAGCGGCGACACCGCAAACCAGACCTGACCGCCGGTCAGTGCGATGTTGTGGAGGTCGGTGGCGGACTCGTAGTCATTGCCGGCCAGTGACGACACATAGAGATCACTCTGTCGCCACATCACCCCCTTGGGTCGCCCGGTTGTGCCACCGGTGCACTGCATGACGATGTCGTCGGGTGAGGAGGGCAGCGTCCTGTCCGAATTACCCTGTGCCACAGCATCATCGAAGGAGACCGCGCCGTCGACGTGCGGCGCGTCGCTGCCGTCAGCGACCTCGATCAGGAGCTCGACCCCTTCGGCAGTCAACGCCCCGGCGAACTCGGGGCCGAATGAGCGGTGGTAGATCACCGCTTTCGGGCGAACGTAGGCGAGAAGTTCGGCGATCTCCCGCGCCGTGTAGTTGTAGTTCACATTGACCGGGACCACGCGGGCCTTCAGGCAGGCGATCATCGCATCCGGGTAGAGGTCGTTGCGCATGATCAGCGCAACCCGGTCTTGTCCGCATTCCCAGCGTTCGTGTTCGGATTGCGAGGTGTGGACGCCGAGGCCCTGATCGACGAGGTAATTGGCCAACCGGCGTGTCCGCGCGGCCGACTCGGCGAATGTGCTCCTCCGCGAGCCACATACCGTCATCACCCGATCCGGTATCGCCGACGCCACTTCGTCGAGCACATCACCGATCGACCATTCCCTCATCGGCCCGCCTTCTTCTCGGGCCCGGCGCCTGCCACAACGGGTGAACGACCCAGCAACTCCAAGGCGTTGTCGCGCATGATCTTCCGGACATCCGCCTCGTTGAAATCGGACAGGTCATCGGCGAACGACACCGGAGTCTCCAGCCCCTCACCGTGCGGCCAGTCCGAGCCGAACAAGATGCGCTCGACGCCGATCAGCTCGGCAAGCGCCGGCATGTCCTCCTCGTAATACGGGGCCGCCCACACATGGTTGCGCAGCGTCTCGACCGGATCGCCGGGGAATGACCGCGGGAACTGATTGGCAAGCTTGGCCAGACGTTTGGCCAGCCGGTGCATCCAGTCCGTACCGTTTTCGATGCTCGCCACCCGAAGCGTGGGGTGACGGTCGAACACGCCGTGAACGATCAGCGAGGCGATGGTGTCGTGTATCGCCCGATCATCGACGACGATCTTGTCGAACGGGTCGGTGGTCCCGAATCCTTCGAAGTTCGCCTTGCCACCCCACATCGCAGCGATGTTGAGATATCCGCTGTCGCTCAGGTGGAAGGCCACGGGTATACCGGCTTCGGCCAGGCGCGCCCAGACCGGATCATGCAGGCGGTCCCCCAACGACCGCGGCTTCGGAATCCCGGGAACCGGTGCGGGCCGGACGCAGACCAGCTGCGCACCCCTTTCGATGACGGAATCGACTTCTGCGGCAGCAGCTTCCGGATCTGCAAAGGAGATGATCGGTGCCGTGATGATCCGGTTGTCAGCGCGTGCAAAACCCCAATCCTCGTCCAGCCACAGGTTGAATGCGTGCAAAGAGGCCATCGTCGCGGGTATGTCGTTGGTCAACGCCTCCTCGACACCACACCCGAATGTCGGGAACATCAGGATCGTCTCGATCTCCTGCTCATCCAGGATCGCAACCCGGGCGCTGCGCTCGCGATACTCGGGGCGCATCTCGATACTCTCGACCTGCATCAGGGAGGCCGGGTCGACCCCGTCGGGGATCTGGCCCCGGAACATCAGATCGAGGCAGCCAGGCACGATGATCGGGTCGAACGATGGATTGGGGATGAATCGGTTCACCCGGTCACCGATGATCGCCATCGTGTGCCGCCCGTTGTCGGCGAACTGCACACCCCGGCGGCGGAACTTCTTGTCGAGGTGTCGCGTGAAGGCGTCGAGCGGTTCGTAGTAGTGGTTGTCGACATCAATCGCCCGGTACGGAAGCTTCGGCATTGAGTGTCCTTTCGATCCGGCGAGCGGTGAATTGTGTTGTTGGAGCACCCGTTGCCGCGCAGTGGAGCTGTTCACTGCAGCGGCGGGAAGTTCGGCTTTCGCTTCTCGAAGAAGGCCAAGATGCCTTCGGAGAAGTCCGGTCGGGTCAACGAGTGACCCATCAAAGCCACTGCGCGGGAACCGGCTTCGCCCACATCGCCGGTCGAATCCCGATACGCCTGCTCCTTGATGTACGCCAACGAACTCGGGGCACACTGCAGGGCAATACCTTCGGCGTATTCGAGTACCCGCTCCATGAGTACCTCGGTGGCGACAACCTCTTTGATCAAGTGGAGATCTGCGGCCTCGTCGGCGTAGAAGGTACGACCGCTGAGCAGCAGATCCATGGCCACACCCCATCCGACCAGCCGCGGGAGTATCCAGGAGATACCGTTCTCGGCGACCAGCCCCCTTTTGGCGAAGGGTGCCGCAAACTTTGTGCCCGTGGTGGCAAAACGGACGTCGCACATCAGGGCCAGTACCAGACCGATGCCGACGCAAGGCCCGTCGATGGCCGCGACAACGGGTTTACGCAAGCCGGTCAGAAACGACACCGGCCGATCCCCGATGATCTTGCTGATATCGACATCACCCGTGCGCGACAGCGAGTCACCGATGGTCTCGGATGAGCCGAGGTGGGCACCGGCGCAGAACGCACCACCGCTGCCCGCGACGACCAACACCCGGATATGAGGAGCCGCTTCGGCCCGATCGACGCACTCGTAGAAGGCATTTGCCATGTCGATCCCCCAGGCGTTCATCCGATCCGGACGGTTCAGCGTGAGGACGGCAACCCCGGCATCGGTCTCGGAATACAGAACCGCCTGATCGATATCCGCCTCGGACACAGCGGCACCTCCTGAATTGGGTAAACAGCCCCGAGGACTCTCTGGCACCACTACTGTATACCTATCGGTAGTGCATTCCACAAGGGTTTGCACAGGCCACGGGGGCCACCCTCACGTCGGCCGAACACGCTGCCGCACCGTCAAACGGAGACCCAGCTCACAGACCTGGCAACGGTGGTTACTGCACGGTCTTCGGTAACGTTTACGGGGACGATCAAGTACGACGGCGGACGCGCTCGTCGGCAGACGAGTGTTGACGGAAGTGGTTTCGAAATGGCAAAGCAAAGCGCTCCAGCGAAGCGGCAACGGCGAGAGCGTGGATCCATTGATCCCAACGACATCATCAAGGGTGCTTTCGAACTGGCCGAAGAGGTCTCGATCGACAACCTCAGCATGCCGCTGCTCGGCAAACATCTCGGTGTCGGAGTCACGAGCATCTACTGGTACTTCCGCAAGAAGGACGACCTGCTCAACGCGATGACCGACCGGGCGCTGGGCCAGTTCGCCCGGGAAACCCCGTTCCCGCAGAACAGGCCGTGGCGCGAAACGCTCAGCGAACATGCGTACGGGATGCGCGAGACTTTCACCGCGAACCCGATCCTGTGCGACCTGATCCTGATCCGGGGGTCGATGAGTCCACGGGCCGGACAACCCGGTGCGCAACTGATCGAGCTGGCCGTCGCCAACCTGGTGAAGGCCGGACTGTCCCTTGACGACGCATTCGACACGTACTCGGCGGTCCAGCTCCACGTGCGCGGTTCGGTTGTCCTGGCGCGTCTGCACCACAAGCAGAAGGCTGCCGACCCCGAAGCCCGCGCGTACTACGAGCACCTGATCATCACGCCGGAGACGACGCCGCTGCTCTCCGAAGGCGTCGGTCGCGGGCACAGCATCGGTGCGCCGGACGACAAGAACTTCGCCTTCGGTCTCGAATGCATCCTCGATCATGCGAGCCGGCTGATCGAGGCCACGTCGGCAGGGGCGGCAAAATCATCGGCATCGCCACGCCGCAACGGAAAGACACCTGAAGCGAGTTAGCCAAACTGCCTGCGAACACGGCGAATACAAACCAGACTCATCGAAGTGGCCTCATGGACAAGGCATACGACAACATTTCGGCTGAGATGAGATCGAATGGGCATCGCTACTGGGTCCGGATCCACTGGGCCACGCTCCACCGGGATCATCGGTTCAGGTATCGCCGGCCTGACAGCCGGCAAGATGCTGGGCGACTACGGGGTTCCGTACACCTGCTTCGAATCCTCGGACCGGATCGGCGGCAACTGGGCCTTCCAGAATCCGAACGGTGTCTCCAGTGCCTATCGTTCGCTGCACATCGACACCTCGAAACATCAGTTGTCGTTCCGGGACTTCCCGATGCCCGACGAGTTCCCGGACTTTCCACACCATTCGCAGATCAAGTCCTATCTCGACGACTATGCCGAAGCCTTCGACCTCTTGGAGCGCATCGAGTTCAACAGTGCCGTCATCCGGGCCGAGCACCACAGCGGTGGCGGCTGGACCCTGCACACCCGCGACGGTGGCAGCCATGACTTCGAGTTCCTGGTCGTTGCCAACGGCCACCACTGGGATCCCCGTTACCCCGGCTTCCCCGGTGAGTTCAGCGGACAGACGATCCACTCCCATCAGTACATCGATCCATCCGAACCCCTCGACTGCCGCGACAAAAGCATTCTCGTGGTCGGCATCGGCAACAGCGCCGCGGACATCACCGTCGAGGTCTCCTCGCGAACGCTGAACAACACCGTCTACCTGTCCACCCGCTCAGGGTCCTGGATCGTTCCCAAATACATCGCCGGACGCCCGGTCGACAAGTACGGACGTGCGCTGCCCTACATCCCGAAACGGTTGCAGCGCACAATGATCAACGGCTTTGCCGAGTTCATCTCGGGCGATCCGGCGCAGTGGGGGTTGCCGCGGCCGACGCACCGGTTCCTCGATGCCCACGGAACGCAGTCGATCGAACTGCCCCTGAGGCTCGGCTCCGGCGACGTGACCCCCAAACCCGATGTCCGGCAGCTCGACGACCGGACCGTGCACTTCGACGACGGCACCAGCGCCGAGGTCGACGTCATCATCTACGCCACCGGCTACAACATCACCTTCCCGTTCTTCGATCGTGATTTCATCAGCGCGCCGGACAATCGCATCGCGCTCTACAAGCGCATCCTCAAACCGGGTTTCGACGATCTGGCCTTTGCCGGCTTCGCACAGTCGGTTCCGACTCTTTTCCCATTTGTGGAATGCCAGTCGCGGTTGATCGCCGCCTACGCAGCGGGGGCGTATCGGCCACCAGACGTCGACGAGATGCACCGGATCATCAAGGCCGACGAAGACATGTACCTGCACAATGTGCTCGACCGCCCTCGACATACGCAGCAGGTCAACTTCTTCGACTACGAACGTCAGATGAGACTGCAGGAACTCCCGCAGGGACGACGCCGGGCAGGTGCCCGCCGGTGAGGAATCAACTGGTGTTCCCCTCCGGCGGTGTCGACATCGATGCCTGGCACTTTCCCGCCGCCGACAACAGGCTCGCGGGTGGCACCGGCAGACCAGTGGTGGTCATGGCACATGGATTCGCCGGCACCAAGGACTGTGGGCTCGAACCCTTCGGCCGGAGCCTGGCCGCCGCCGGTTTGGACGTCATCGCCTTCGACTACCGGGGTTTCGGCGCCAGTGCGGGCCGGCCACGCCAGGTCATCTCATTGCCCGGCCAGGTCCAGGACTATCGCGCCGCGCTACGCCAGGCCGCACTGCTCCCCGAAGTCGATCCGCAGCGGATGGTGCTCTGGGGTGTCTCGATGTCCGGCGGCACCATCTTGGAGGTTGCGGCCGGTCGTAGCGACATCGTCGCGCTGATCTCGCTCACACCCTTGGTGGCGAGCCGCCCTGATCACCGGGCGTCGCGAGTGGCAAAGCTTCTTGCACAGGGACTTCGAGACAAGGCCGCCGCGGCACTGGGCCGACCTCGGATCATGGTGCCCGCGGTCGGACAGCCCGGTTCGGGCGCACTGCTGGATGTGTCCGGCACATTCGACGACTACACGTCCATAGCCGGACCCACCTGGCGCAACGAGGTGAACGCCTCGATTGCGGTCGAGGCCATCCGGCATCGACCCGGCCGCCGCGCCGCGCAGGTGCGTTGCCACGCCCTGTTCCAGATCGCGGACTTCGACCGCTGCGTCGCGGTTGACGCCGCGATCAAGACCGCGGTGCGGGCCCGCGCGCAGATCCGGCACTATCCCTGCGATCACTTCGACGTGTATCCGGGCAAGCCGTGGCACGAAACGGTTGTCGCCCATCAGGTGAAGTTCCTGACCCGCGCGCTGACCGCCGGTGCAGATCTCAGAGGTTCTTGAAGTCCTCACGTTCGACGTGAAAGTGCTCGTCGCGCAACCGGAATGCTTCCCTGGTCCCATGTTCGGCTCGCGTCTTGACGAAGTTGAACTCCCCCGGCGCGAACTGCAGGTTCGTCCCGAAGGCGTGGAAGAGGTAGCTCGCCACCTCCTCGCCCTGATACGCCTGATTCTGCTCCACCATCCGAAACGCCTCTTTGGCGATCACCACGCCATCGGCCGGCATCTTTGCCGCCTTGCGCGCCCAGTAGCGGGCAGCGGCGGTCAGGGACTGCGGATCACAGGTCTCGGTGAACACGCCCAGATGCTCCACCTCCCCGGCACCGATGATGTCGCCCGTCAACAACATTCGCCTGGCCAGCACCGGGCCCAGGCGGTGGAAGAACATGTGCAGACTGCCCAGAGCCGGGCCCAGGAACCGGGTCGCGGGCATCCCGATCTTGGTGTCCCTGGCGATGACCGAGATATCGCACATGAGCGCCATCTCGAATCCACCGCCAAGCGCATACCCGCCGATCTCGCCGACGGTGACCTTCGGGAACCCCAGGAACTCGTGGTAGAAGCCAAATGACTTGCGGTCCACATTGAGTCGTCGACGCTGACTGGGCCTGCGACTCTTCCCCGAGGCGCCTGCATCATTCCCATCGACGCCCTTCTCTTCGCCGTACCAACCGTAGGCGTTGTTCATGTCGGCGCCCGTGCTGAACACCCCCTCGGCGCCGCGAAGCAGCGCGACCGTCACGTCGTCGTCGTCGGCGACCACATCGAGGCACCGGGCCAGATCATCGCGCATTGCTGCGTCGTAGGAGTTACGGCGTTGTGGATTGTTCAGCGTGATCGTCGCGATCCGGGTGTCACGGTCCACCTCGAACAGGACCCGGTCACTTCCAACAGTCGACGATGTCATCTGCCAAACTCCTTATCGATTCGCACGGGGGATGTGCGGTGCCTGCGCATCAGTTCGAAATCCTGCGTTTGCCGTGGCGCGAGCCGGCCAGCTGATCGGGAGGTAATGCAACCGCGGTGACCTGCGCGCTGCACAACGTCTCGTCGCCGAGTAGCAGGCGCGCCGTCGAGATGAGTTCGCGACCCTCGTGCGATCGGTCGATCTCGAACCGCAACGGGGTGAGCACCGGCGTCGGCCGTCGGTAGGCGATGTTGAGTGAACGGGTTTTACCCGATAGTCGTACCGCACAATTCTGGTGCTGTACAACACAATCGAAGAACACGCCCAAGAACCCACCGTGCACCGATCCCGGTGGACCTTCGTAGGACAACCCGAACTCCACCCGTCCCGATGCGCTGCGGGGGTCGAGGTGGTCGAACTCGTACTCGGGGAAACAGGGATTGAATGCACCGACGTCAAAGGCGTGGTCGAGGTAGACCCGCCGATCCGCGCCGACCTCATCTCCGAATCGCGGCGCCGGATTCGGTGGCGCCGCAACGGCCAGTTCGCGCTCCCACTGCTCACATTGGGCGGCAATGGCATCCACCGTCGGGTGCTCATGTTCGAGTGAGAGTGCCACTTCGATCAGACGGCGGATGGCCGCTGCGGCGGCGACCGTCTGGTCGAGTGGTGCTTCGCCATAACTGGGTCTGGCGCTCTCGCCCGAGGTCACCTGTTCGTCCAGCGCCATGGTCCCACTCCTTCAAAATGCTTGTCGCAAAGACTGTCGCACGCGTTCCCGTATACCTTACAGTAGTGGACATCAGGCCACCTGTGGCCGCGAAGCCGCCATCGAGGAGGAATTGTGTCCAACACCGACACCGGGGCCGAGCCGACAACTACCGAGTTCACCGTCGGAGCGGCTGCCGACGTCGTCGCCGCCGCGATCGGCGACCGCGTTTTCATCTCCCAGGGCGACGATCACTACACCCACGCCCAGATCGCCGATCGTTCCAAACGCCTTGCCTCCTACCTCCATTCATGCGGATTGGGCGTACATACCAAACGCGATGAACTCGCCGGCCACGAAACCGGTCAGGATCTGCTCGGCATCTACGCCTACAACGGCAACGAATACATCGAGACGCTGCTGGGTGCCTTCCGGGCCCGCGTCGCCCCGTTCAACGTGAACTTCCGGTACGTCAGCGACGAGCTTCGGTACCTGCTCGCGGACGCAGGCGCCAGTGCGCTGGTCTATCACGCCGTGTTTGCCCCACAGCTCGCCGCGGTGCTGCCCGACCTCCCACACCTGCGAGTGCTCATCCAGATCGCCGACAACTCGGGAAACGATTTGTTGCCCGGCGCCGTGGACTACGAAACCGTCATCGCCGAGAGCTCCCCGGAATCACCGCCCGTCGAACCTTCGCCGGACGACCTGTACGTCCTCTACACCGGCGGAACCACAGGTATGCCCAAAGGCGTGCTGTGGCGTCAACACGACATCTTTGTGTCCGCCTTCGGTGGGCGGAATCTCGCAACCGGTGAACTCGCACGTTCGTACGAGGACATCGCCGCCCGCGTGGTCGACAACCCGGGGATCAAGATCGTGGTGTTGCCGCCGCTGATTCACGGCGCCGCCCAGTGGGCCGCCATGCAAGCACTGAGCACAGGCCAATCCCTGGTGTTCCCCACCGTCGTCGACCATCTCGATCCCCACGACGTCGTGGCCGCGATCGAACGGGAGAAAGCCGGGGTGGTGATGCTTGTCGGCGACGCCGTGGCACGGCCCCTGCTCACTGCGCTGGAAGACACCTCCGCCGACCTCACGTCGCTGTTCGCCGTGGCCAACGGTGGGGCGATCCTGACGCCGACCATCAAGGCGCGACTGATCGACGCCCTCCCCAACGCCATCGTGATCGACGGTGTCGGCTCCTCGGAGACCGGCGCGCAGATGACCCACTTGTCCACTGCCGACGCCGTTTCCACCGGAACATTCAATCCTGGACCGGACACCTGCGTCCTTTCTGAGGACCTCGAGGCGATCCTCGAACCCGGACACGACGGCATCGGATGGCTGGCTCAGCGCGGACACGTCCCGCTGGGCTACAAGGGTGATGAAGCAAAGTCCGCGAAGTCGTTTCCCACCGTTGCCGGCATCCGATTCTCCCTGCCCGGCGACCGCGCCCGACTGCTCTCCGATGGCAACATCGCACTGCTGGGCCGAGACTCCGTGACCATCAACTCCGGCGGCGAAAAGGTCTTTGTCGAGGAAGTCGAGATGGCCATCGCCTCCCACCCGGCGGTCAGCGATGTCGTGGTGGCCGGACGTCCCAGTGAACGCTGGGGTGAGGAAGTTGTTGCCGTGGTGGCGCTGATCGATGGCGCGACAGCAAGTTCCGAGGACCTCGTCGATCACGCAGGCAAATCACTCGCCCGATACAAACTGCCCAAGGCCGTTCTGTTCCGCACTGCGATCCAGAGAAGCCCCGTGGGTAAGGCCGACTATCGGTGGGCCCGAGCGCAGGCGGTCACCGGCGACTGACCCCCGTTCTTCACCTCATCCGCAGAACCACGAATGGAGTGCTTGATGCAAAAAGCCTTGGCACCGGAGATCTCGACCTGGCCGAGCACCGATCCCCAGCTGATCGGAAGTCGTTGTGGTGATTGTGAGGCCACTGTGTTTCCCGAACACAAACTCTGCCCGCGATGCAGCAGCGATCAGGTGTCGGCGGCACTGCTGCCGCGCCGCGGAACCCTGGTCGCGTGGACCACCCAGGGGTTTCTTCCGGGAGCTCCGTACGCCGGGCGGGAGACCATGAAGACCTTCACACCGTTTGCAGTCGGCCTGGTCCAGCTCGGCGATGTGGTCCGGGTCGAGGGTCGATTGACCGAAAGCGACACCGCCAAACTGCAATTCGGGATGGATGTCGAGCTCACGATGATCCCGTTCACCGCCGACGACGACGGCAACGAGATCGTGACGTTCGCCTTCCAGGCGATCTGACACCACGAAGGGTTTTGAAATGACAGATCGGACAGCACAATGACGAGGGTCGCGATCATCGGAGTGGGACTGCACCCGTTCGGCCGATTCGAGGGCAAGTCCGCCATGGAGATGGGTGTCGACGCCGTCCGCTTTGCACTCAAAGACGCCGGCCTGGAATGGAAAGACATCCAGTTCGGTGTCGGCGGCAGCTGGACGGTCGCCAATCCGGACAACATCGTCGGGATGTTGGGGCTCACCGGAATACCCTTCACCAACGTGTTCAACGCCTGCGCCACCGGCGCGAGCGCAACTCAGGTGTGCGCCGACACGATCCGCGTCGGTCGCTATGACATCGGGATCGCTATCGGCCTGGACAAGCATCCGCGCGGTGCATTCACCGAAGACCCGACCCTGGTGGGGATGCCGAAGTGGTACGCCGAGAACGGCCAGTACCTGACCACGCAGTTCTTCGGCATGAAGGCCAATCGCTACCTCCACGATCACAACATCCCACCGCAAACCCTGGCGAAGGTGGCAGCCAAGAGCTACCGGAACGGCGCCCTCAATCCGAATGCGTTCCGCCGCAAGCCGATCTCCGAGGAAGAGATCCTCGGCTCGCCGATGCTCAACTATCCGTTGACGCACTACATGTTCTGCGCACCCGACGAAGGTGCCGCCGCGGTGATCATGTGCAACGCCGACATCGCACATCGCTTCAAGACCAAGCCGGTCTTCGTGAAGGCCGTTGAGCTGCGGACGCGCAGTTACGGTGCCTACGAGGTCAACACCACCTATGGCCCCGTCGACGAGGATGTGGCGCCCACCGTCTACGCGTCCCGCGCTGCCTTCGAAGTCGCCGGGGTATCACCGGAAGACGTCGACGTGATCCAGCTCCAGGACACCGATGCCGGAGCCGAGGTCATCCACATGGCCGAGGCGGGCTTCTGCGCCCACGGTGACCAGGAGAAGTTGCTCGCCGAAGGTCTCACCGAGATCAGCGGTCCGATGCCGGTCAACACCGATGGTGGTCTCATCGCCAATGGTGAGCCGATCGGGGCATCCGGTATCCGGCAGATCCACGAGCTGGTACGCCAACTCCGCGGCGAGGCAGGCGACCGCCAGGTCGGCGGCAATCCGAAAGTCGGCTTCGCCCAGCTCTACGGTGCACCCGGAACCGCAGGTGCCACAGTCCTGACCACCTGACAACCGGGCCGCACCACCCGGCCACCATACGCTCCACTTATGCGAAGACGCTCCGCATATATGCGGAGCGTCTTCGCATAAGTGGAGCGTTTGCGGAAGGGCACTAGGCCAGGCTGACGTTCATCCGTTTGACGCCGTGGACGAAGGTGCTCTGCAGGTACTCGGGTTCACCGAGGGTGACGTCGGGAACCCGGGTCAGCAGTTCGTAGAAGAGATGGCGCAGTTCCATTTTCGCGAGTTGCGCTCCGAGGCAGTAGTGCGCTCCCCCGCCGCCGAAGCCGACGTGGGGGTTGGGGTCGCGCGTGATGTCGAACTCGTGGGGACGGTCGAAGACTTCTCCGTCGCGGTTACCCGAGCAGTAGAAGAGGCCGATCTTTTCGCCGGCCGCGATCTGCGTACCGCCGAGTTCGGTGTCGACCAGTGCATGCCGTGCAAACGAGACCACCGGCGTCGACCAGCGGACGAACTCGTCGACGGCGGTGTTGATCCGCCCGTCGAAATCCTCCAGCAGCCAGGCCTTTTGGTCGGGGTTCTCGACCAGCGCCTTGAACACGTGGGTAGTTGTCTGTTTGGTGGTGTCGTTGCCCGCCGAGCCGAGGAGCACCATGAACGAGCCGATATCGGTGTCGGACACCTTGTGCCCATCGACCTCCGCGTTGATGATGTTGGTCATCAGATCTTCGCGCGGGTCTTCGCGGCGACGGGCAGCGAGTTCGACGCCGGCATTCTGGAGGATCCCGAGCTGACCCATGACGTGCATCGCCCGCTCTTCCAGTGACGCGTACTCGTCATCGCTTCCGCCCATGAGGCTTTCGGCGGCGTAGGCGACGGCCTCCTGATTCTCCGGCTCGATGCCGATCATGTCGGAGATGGTCTTCATCGGCAGCTTCGTCGACAGAGACGACACGAGGTCGAACTCTTCACCGGTGCGCAGCTGGGTCAGGAAATCGTCCACCACCACACGAGCATTCGTCCGGATCTGTTCCTCGATCCGCTTGACCTGCCGCGGCGTGAACGCCGAACTGATCAGCTTGCGATGCCGGGTGTGATCCGGCGGATCCATCGCCAGGAAGTAGGTTGTCATCCGCTGGATCTCGGCAGGCATCGGATCGAGCGACACCCCCAGACTGGATCCGAAGACGGCGTTGTTCTGGCTGACCTCACGGATGTCCGCGTGCCGGGTCAGCGCCCAGTATCCGGTCTCCTCGTGTGGAAAGACCGCGGAAACCGGAGCATGCCAGCTCAGGCCTTCCTCGGCGCGCAACTGCGCGAATATGTCATCACGCGTGCGGAAGTCACCGGCCTTCCAGAAGTCCTCGGCCGAAATGTCGAGCCGGTGATACGGATGTGGTGAAACCGGCGCACTGTCGATGGTCATCGATACCCCTGGATCTTGTTGTTTGGCTGACACTTTGGAGAATCGTCTCCGCCGGACTTCGTGACGGACCCCGCTACAGCGCGATCGGTGGCCCGGCCATCATCGACGAGATGAATCCACCGTCGACGTGAATGTCTTGTCCCACAATCCAGCCGGCTCCGGGTGAACCGACGAAGTCGATGACCGGAACGATGTCCTCGACGCCTGCATGTCTGCCAACGGTGGCCTTCACCGAATCAAGCACGTCCTTGCCCATCGACGCCTCGAAGTCGGTGAGGATCGGGGTCTCGGTGGGCCCAGGGCTGACGATGTTGACCCGAACCCCGTACTTCGACAACGCCGGGCCCGCAATCCGTTTCGCGAACAGGATCGCCGCCTGTTTCGAGGTGCTGTAGACGGGATAGTTCGGATCCTGCGTCGCCTGCCATGCCACGACCGCGGCCGGTTCTGTGGCATCGAGTAGTCCGACGAGGTCAGCGGCCCGCTGCTCCCAGCCAAGAGCCGCCACCGAAGCGACCACGACAACTGAGCCGCCGGTGTTCAGCAGCGGTAGCATTCCGGCGGTCATCAAACGCATGCCCAGGTAGTTGACCAGCAGCACGTCGCCTGCAGGCGCCGTCCCGGGTACGCCGGCCACATGTGCCAGCAGATCCCAGCCGGAACCGATGTCAGCGAGAAACGCCGTGATCGCCGCCGGATCACGCAGATCAACCTGGCGATGTTCCGACGCCGGTGTCGTATTCGGCTTGACATCAACTGCGAGAACGTAATCCCCCCGCGAATCGAAGTGGGCAGCGGTCGCCGCGCCGATCCCCGACCCGGCTCCCACAACCACCACTCTGCGCTGCTGTGCACTGCTCATGTCGCCACAACCCCGTCGTCGTACGATTGACTGTAAGCCCAACAGTAAACATGTTGGTCGCGCTGGGCAATAAGCCAAGACTTCTTGGCTTGCACGTGAAACAGATATAGTATGGCTTACGGTATCAGGCAACAGTGGGCGCTGCCCCGGCAGTCGTGCGGCACAGCGGTGGAGGAAGTATGACCAAGTTCGAATCTGGGCGAACCACGTTCGGGGCCAAACTCGTATTCGATCCGTTCTCGCAAGAGTTCTTCGACGGTGCATACGACACCTACCGGCGGATGCGTGAAGAAGCCCCGGTCTACTACAGCGAGGAATACGATTTCTACGCACTGAGCAGGCATGCCGATGTGGCACACGGCCTCACCGACTTTGCCACCTACTCGTCCGCGCGCGGTGTGGACCTCGCGCAGGTCCGCGTCGGCGGAGCCGAGAAGTTCAAGTCGATCATCGTGATGGATCCTCCCGACCACCGCCATATGCGCGGACTGCTCAGCAAGGTGTTCACGCCGCGGGCGATCAACGCACTCAAGCCGATGGTCACCGAACAGGTGGATCGCTTTCTCGGCGAGGTCGATCCGGACGAGTTCGATCTCGTCCAAGACTTCTCTGTGTATTTTCCGGTGGAGGTCATCACGCGGATGCTCGGAGTGCCTGCCGAGAGCAGGCAACAGGTTCGGTTGTGGGTCGACGAGATGCTGCATCGCAATCCCGGCCAGGTCGAGATGTCGGAGGCCGGGCTGCAGTGCGCCATCGACACGGCGATGCTCTACTACGGGCTCGCCCAGGAGCGACGCGCAGATCCACAAGACGACATGCTCACCAAGCTCGTCAACGCGGAGATCGAACGCGAAGATGGCAGCACAACACGCCTCGACAACATCGAAATCGCCAGTTTCACAACATTGTTGGGCGGAGCAGGTGCCGAAACCGTCGCAAAACTCATCGGCAACGTTGGCGTACTCTTCGCCAAGCATCCCGATCAATGGGAGATGCTGAGAGAAGATCGCAGCAAGATCCCGGCGGCGATCGAGGAGTTGTTGCGCTACGAGGCCCCCGCTCAGTACAACGTGCGGTATTCACTCAAAGAAGTGGAACTGCACGGCGTCACCATCCCGGCAGGCAAGCCGGTGTTCCTCCTCGGCGGCTCGGCCAACCGCGATCCAGAGGCCTTCACCGACCCCGACACCTTCAACATCGACCGCGACCGCAGCGAGGCGCAGAACCTCGCCTTCGGGTACGGGATCCACAGCTGCCTCGGTGCCGCACTCGCGCGTATGGAGAGCACCATCGCGATCGATCGGCTGCTCGATTTCATGCCGAAGTTCACGGTCGACGCGGACAGCTGCAAGCGGGTGACCATGCAGAATGTGGCCGGATGGAGCAACGTACCCGTCCGGGTGATCCGATGAGAGTGCAGGTCGACTTCGGGCTGTGCGAAAGCAACGGCTTTTGCATGGCCGTGATCCCGGAGGTCTTCGAACTCGGCGATGACGACATGCTCACCGTCCTGCACCCCGAGGTCACCCCCGAAAACCTGGATCTGATCAAAGAAGCGGTTCGAAAATGCCCCCGTCAGGCCATTTCGATCGCTGAATGATCTTCGGTGGTCGAGTGCAGATCAGGTGAAGTCGGTGCCACCGTCGACGTTCACATTCGCCCCGGTCATGTACGAATTGGCACGTGAGGCCAAAAATACTGCAACACGTGCGATTTCATCGGGCAGCCCGGCCCGCGGCAGGTGCGCCGGATGCCCGAAGTGTTTGTCGATCGCCGCCATCAGCTGATAGGGATCGTCACTGTCGACACCCACCGATGTGGCCCATGCGATCAATGAATCCGACGCCACGCTGCCCGGAGAGATCACGTTGACCATGATCTCGTCCGGCGCCAGAAACAGCGACAGGTTCTTGGAGATACTGGTGACCATCGCTTTTGCCGCCGTGTAGGCCGGCAGCCGGACACTCTGCCGCTGTGTCGAACCGGCCGAGAAGTTCACCACCCGTGCCCATTCGGCTTGTCGCAGAAGCGGAAGTGCCGCCCGGACGGTGTGGACCATCCCCATCACACCGTCATCGAATCCGGCTTGCCACTGCTCGTCGGTGAGTGTCTCGAAGTCGCCCTGGACATTCGGGCCTGCAGCGTTGATCAGCACATTGAGTCGGCCTTCCCACCGCTGCCCCAGCTCGACGAAGACCTCGCTCACCCGCGCCCGATCACGGACATCCGCGACCAGGCCGACCGCATCGGGGCAACCGGATACGGTGAGTTCGGCGACGGCGCGATCGAGGTCGGATGGCGTCCGGGCCAGGACGGCAACGCGCGCACCCTCTTCGGCAAGGCAGCGGGCGACGGCCAGGCCCATGCCCCGGCCGCCACCCGCCACCACTGCACTGGCACCACTGAATCCGAGATCCATGATTCTCGATCCCTGCGCTCTAGGGGGTTACTTCGGCCCGAACCGCTGCGCCCCGTCGATGCGGACGACCTCGCCGTTGATGTAGGTGTTCTCCAGGAGGTACTGCGCCAGTCCCGCGAACTCGTCCGGTTGGCCGAGCCGCTTCGGGAAGGGCACCGAAGCAGCGAACTTCGCCAGTCCTTCTTCGCCGAGCAATTCCATCAGCGGGGTCCGCATGGTGCCGGGAGCGATACTGTTCACCCGGATGCCAACGGCACTGAGGTCGCGGGCCGCGGTCAGCGTCAACGAGATCACTCCACCTTTGGCTGCGGCATAGGCGGATTGGCCGATCTGTCCCTCATATCCCGCGATCGAGCTGGTCATCACGATCGCGCCACGGGCACCGTCGGCCTTGGGCTCACGAGTGGCGATGTTCGCCGCCGCCAGCCGCAGCACGTTGTACGTGCCGGTCAGGTACAGCGCGATCGTGTCGGTGAAACCCTTTTTGGTATGCGGGGTGCCGTCGCGGTTGACCACCTTTTCCAGGACCCCGAAGCCGCCGTGAGCGATCACCACGGATCGGAAGTCGCCCAGCTCTTCGGCTTTGGCGATGGCGGCGACAACCGCGTCGTCGTCGAGCACATCGGTCCGGACGTAGGCGACCTTGTTGCCCAGTTCCTCTGCCAGTGCCAGCGCCTTGTCATCGGCCAGATCGGCGATGACAACGGCGGCACCCTCGCTGTGGAGTTTGCGGACGGTTGCCGCGCCGAGGCCGCCCGCGCCTCCGGTGACAAGTACTGACTGACCTTCAAATGACACGGATATCTCCTAGAAGTGAAGTGTTACAAAGTGTTTGCAGAATGGACGAGGACTATTCGCCCGACCAGTTGGGCTTACGCTTCTCTGCGAAGGCCACAGCGCCTTCCTGAGCATCCTTGGAACCGAAGATCGGAATGATCAGCTCCATCTGCTTCTCCCACATCTCCTGTTCGCTCCAACCACGAGATTTCACGATGATCTCTTTGGTGGTGGCGACCGCGAGCGGACCGTTGGCGGTGATCTTCTCGGCGAGTTCCAGTGCCCTGTCCAGTGCCTCACCGGGTTCGGCGACAACGTTCACAAATCCATATCCGGCGGCTTCCTCGGCGGTGAAGCTGTCGCCGGTCAATGCCAGTTCCAGGGCCTTCTGATACGGGATGCGATCAGGCAGTCGCAGCAAACCGCCGCCCGCGGCCACCAGACCCCGCTTGACCTCTGGGATACCGAACTTTGCTGTCTTCGATGCCACCACCAGATCTGTGGCCAACACGAGTTCGGTTCCACCGGCCAGTGCGTAACCCTCCACGGCCGCGATGATCGGCTTGACCGGCGGCTTCTCGGTGAAGCCCATCCCCTTGCCCTTGATGTGCACCATCTCCCCTGCGGCAAAAGCCTTCAAATCCATACCGGCACAGAAGTTGCCACCCGCTCCGGTCAGCACCGCGACCGACAGCTCCGGACTGCTGTCGAGTTCATCGACCGCATCGGCCAGCCCCTGACTGACCGCCAGGTTCACCGCGTTTCGCGCGTCCGGACGGTTGATGGTGATGACCAATGTGCGCCCGCGACGCTCGACAATGACCTCGTCTGACATGCCTTACCCCTCGTTGGATGTGTGTGTTTCAAACCTCGATGACGTCTCAGACCTCGATGAGCACGGCGCCACCCTGGCCGCCGCCTGCGCACATGGCCGCGACTCCGATACCGCCGCCCCGTCGCTTCAACTCGTACAGAAGCGTGGTGACCATCCGCGCGCCGGACGCGGCGATGGGATGGCCGAGACTGGCGCCACTTCCGGAGAAGTTGACCCGTTCTTCGTCGAGCCCGTACTCGCGCACGGCCGCGATCGGTACCGAACAGAATGCCTCGTTGATCTCCCACAGGTCGACGTCCCCGGCTGCAAGGCCCGCGCGAGCGAGGACCTTCCCGATCACCGCGACTGCCCCGAGTCCGGTATCGCGTGGAGCGAGCGCCGAAGCAGCCCAGGCCTTTACAGTGCCCAATACCTCAAGGCGCTCGGCCAGCGCGTAGTCCTCGTCCACCACAACCACGGCGGCCGCGGCGTCATTGATCCCGCTGCTGTTGCCCGCGGTGATCGAGAAGCCCTCGATCTCGGGATGCAGGACCGGCAGCGCCGCCAACCGCTCCAAACTGCTGTTGCGCCGAGGATGTTCATCGACGCTGAAGTCGACAACGGTGCCATCGAGCAGTTCGATCTTGAGTGGGAAGATCTCGTCGGTGAACTTTCCGGCGTCGATCGCGGCGATCGCACGCTGATGCGAACGTAGTGCCCAGGCGTCCATCTCGGCGCGACTGATGCCGACCGCCTTTGCCGTGTTCCAGCCGACGGTGATCGACATGTCGAGGGTCGGTGCGTCCGGCGTCTCCGGATGGCTCGGTGGCATCCAGCCCTCTTTGAACTCCAGCTCCGGACCAGGGATCCGCCACTTCATCGCCGGACCCGTCGACAGTGATTGCACACCACCGGCGACCACCACACGCTCCATCCCGTATCCGACCTGCGCCGCTGCGTTGCCAATGGCGGTGAGACTGCCCGCGCAGTGCCGGTTCACCGCCTGTCCGGGCACGGTCTCCATCCCCGCGGCGACCGCGGCGTAGCGCGCCAGGTCGCCACCGCCGTAATGCGACTCGGCAAGGATCACGTCGTCGACTGCAGCGGGGTCGACGCCGGCGCGGCGTACAACCTCGGGAAGGACGGCGGTTGCGAGTGCCTCGGCAGGTGTGTTGACGAGCGCACCTTTGAACGATCTGCCGATCGCTGTCCTGGCTGCACCAACGATGACGGGTGTGGGCATTTTCCAACCTCGGGCTCTCGGGCCGCGTCCCCGCGAGCGGGCGCAGCGTGATGATCACAAGCGGCGAAACCAAATCGTAGCATCTACCGTAGGAGTAACAGTATGCTTATTTGGAACCTGACCGACGCCTTCGGTTCACCGCGGCACAGCAGAGAGGTGTGGACTACACCATGGGCGACTTGAACCCGCCGGATCCGACCGATGGAGAACTGACGGTCTCTGCTGACGGTGGAGTTCTGCGCATCGTGATCGATCGCCCATCCCGGCGAAATGCCATGACCCACGCAATGATCGACACTTTCGTGAAGGCGTTGACCGACGCTGCAACCGATGACTCCCTGCGTGTTGTCCATATCCGTGGGAGCGGCGACCACTTCTGTGCCGGTTCGGATTGGGTGGCAACGAACAAGACCGATCAGCGGCCCCGCGCAGGCAATCTCATCCGCCGAATCCCCCATACCGCGCACCGGGTGATCGAATTGGTGACCACCATTCACCTCCCCGTGGTCTGCAGCGTGCAGGGTTGGGCTGCCGGACTGGGTTGCAATCTGGCGCTGGCAGCCGACTTCACGGTCGCCGATGAGGGCGCCGTCTTCGCCGAGCCCTTCATGGCGAGGGGCTTCACACCCGACTCCGGCGCCACATGGCTGCTTCCGAGGCTGATCGGCGTCGCCCGGGCCAAGGAGATGCTGCTGCTCGGCGAGAAGGTGACCGCGACCCAGGCCGCGGAGTGGGGCATGATCCACCGCGCCGTCGCCGCCACCGAGATCGACAAGATCTCCACCGATCTGGTCGACCGCCTCGCAGGCGGACCCACCGTCGCGATCGGCCTGGCCAAGGCATCGATCAATTTCGGTCAGGGCGCATCTCTGACCGAAACGATGAACCACGAACTATCGGCCCTGGAACTGGCCTGCAGAACAAGCGATTTCAAAGAAGGACTGTCAGCGTTCAAAGAACGCCGGACACCAGACTTCGATGGGCGATGACCATCTCCCGACCGAAGGGAGCACCCATTGCCCCCGACCGAAGGGAGCACCCGTTGCCACCGACCCGAAGGAGCACCAATGTCGTTCGACTGCATCAAGTATGAGGTCGACGGCCACACGGCCACCATCACGCTGAATCGTCCGGAAGCACTCAACGCGCTCAGCCCGCACATGATCACCGAACTGCGTGGCGCCTACGACGAAGCCGAGAACGACGACAACGTCTGGCTCACCATCGTCACGGCAACCGGGCGGGCATTCTGCACCGGAGCCGACGTGAAGGAGATCCCCGGAGACGGCAAGGTCATCAACGAACGTCCGTATTTGTCGACCTACGAACAGTGGGAAGCACCGCAGGAGGGCACCCCACCGTTTCGGACCACGGCCAAACCGATTGTGGTCGCGGTCAACGGATTGTGCTGCGGAGCCGGACTCGACTGGGTCACCACCGGCGATATCGTGATCGCCTCCGACAAAGCGACTTTCTTCGATCCCCACGTCAGCATCGGTCTGGTCGCAGGCCGCGAAACGGTCCGCCTGGCCCGGGTCCTGCCCAGATCGGTTGCCCTGCGGATGGCCTTGATGGGCAAGCACGAGCGAATGAGCGCGCAGCGGGCCTACGAACTCGGGATGGTCAGTGAGGTTGTCGAACACGACCGGCTCCTCGAACGTGCGCACGAGATCGCCGCGGTCGTGAATTCGAATGCGCCCCTGGCTGTCCGGGGTACCCGGCTGGCGATCATCAAGGGCCTTGATCTCCCGCTCCACGAAGCCGAGATGCTGGCCGAATCATTCCGCGAGCGTGTCACCCGCACCGAGGACGCACTCGAAGGTCCCCTGGCCTTCACCGAGAAGCGCGCACCCCATTGGCAGTGCCGATGAGCAGGTCATTCGACACCCTTCTACTCGAGGTCGATCCGACCGACCGAGTTGCCACCATCACCCTGAACCGGCCCGACCAGCTCAACACGTTCAATCGGACGATGTGCCACGAGATGGCCGAGATCTGGCAGACGGTCAAAAATGACAACCGGGTCAACGCGGTGGTCTTGAGGGCCGCCGGAACCCGCGCGTTCAGTGCCGGACTCGACGTGAAATCGACGTACGGCCAACCAGACATCGTCTGGAATCACGAGGATCCCGGTGAGTTGCTCAGCCCGAAGTGGCAAAAGGTGTGGAAGCCGGTGGTCTGCGCGGTGCAGGGTATGTGTACCGCGGGTGCGTTCTACTTCGTCAACGAGGCCGATGTCGTCATCTGCTCATCCGATGCGACATTCTTCGACTCACATGTCTCTGCCGGTCTGGTATCGGCTCTCGAACCCATCGGGCTGATGCGGCGGGTCGGGCTGGGCGACACCCTGCGGATGGCACTGATGGGCAACGACGAGCGGGTCACCGCGCAGACCGCGTTGGACATCCGGTTGGTCACCGAAGTGGTTCCGGCCGAGGAACTTTGGCAGCGGGCCCACGCCATCGCCGCAGCCATCGCCGCGAAACCACCCACCGCCACGCAGGGCACGGTGAAGGCGATCTGGGAATCGCTCGACAAACCGTATCGTGCCGCCATGGACCAGGGCCTGATCTACACCCGGTTGGGCAATCCGATCGGCAAAGAAGAACTTGCCGCCGCACCTGCCACCACGCAGACACCGAGGATCCGCTGATGACCGACCCGACCGAGGTCTCTACCCGGCACGCGTTGGGCCGGCGCATCGCCGATGTCCTGGCCCTGCAACCGGATACGCGGGCGATCGAACACGAGGGCATCTGGTCGACATGGCGCGACCTCGCCACACTCGCCGACCGGGTCAGCGACCTCGTCCACCGCTCCGGCGTCGACCGCCGCGTCGGAATCCTCCTTCGCAATCAACCTGCACACGTGGCCACCCTCCTGGGTGTGTTGATGGCAGGCGGCAGCGTGGTGGTCATCAACCCGTCACGCGGCGACGATCGCACGCGAGCCGACATCAGCGCCTTGAACCTGCCTCTGATCATCGGTGCCGCCGACGACATCACCACACTGGTTGCACCGAAACCTGATTCAACCGTCGCGACCATCTCCGACCTGGCGAGCCCGCCTGCGTTGCGCGAAGCCGGCCGGATCAGCGTGGACCGCGAGCCCATGGAGGCCGACATCGCAGTACACATGCTGACCAGTGGCACCACCGGACCACCGAAGCGAGTGGACATCACCTACAACATGTTGGCGCGCAGCGTGATGGGTTCTGACCGGACCTGGTCGTCGTCACCCACCGAGCTGCGCAACGGGGTGGCGATCGTCAATGCGCCACTGGTGCACATCGGCGGAATCTACCGGGTACTGCAATGTGTCACTGAGGGCCGATCCTTTGTGCTGCTGCCGCGCTTTGATCTCGATCGGTGGGCCGATGCCGTTCGCACCCACCGGCCCCGAGCAGTCTCCCTGGTCCCCACCGCCTTACGGATGGTCTTGCATTCGGATCTGACCCGCGATGACCTGCGCAGCATCAAGGCGGTCACCTCGGGTACCGCGCCGCTGTCGGTCGAGGACGCCGAGGCGTTCACCGAGAAGTTCGGGATTCGGGTCCTGACATCCTATGCGGCAACAGAATTCGGGGGCGGTGTGGCCGGCTGGACGTTGCCTGACCACAAGCAGTACTGGGAGAGCAAGCGAGGCAGTGTGGGTCGGGCATCCGGTGGCGCGCGGTTACGTGTGGTCGATGCCGACGGCATACCGCTTGACCCCGACCTACCCGGGGTGCTCGAGGTCAAACCGGGTCAGATGGGCGCCTCGGCACCCTGGCTGCGGACCACTGACCTCGGTCGCATCGACCCCGACGGTTTCGTGTGGATCCTCGGCCGAGCCGATCAGGCGATCATCCGCGGCGGATTCAAGGTGATGCCCGACGATGTGAGACTGGCACTCGAACGTCATCCCGCCATCGCCGGTGCCGCCGTGGTCGGCCGCGAAGACCCGCGATTGGGCCAGACCCCGGTGGCCATGGTCGAACTGCGTCCGGACGGATCGGTCAATGCCGACACACTGTCCGAATACCTCCAGAAGATGCTGGCCCGCTACGAGATCCCCACCGAGATCGCCATCGTCGACGAGATACCCCGGACCCCTTCCGGTAAGGCAGATCTCGGCGCCGTCCGCCGCCACTTCGACGTCGGGGGTGCGCATGTCTGATCCACAGGCCACAGCACTCACTGTCGAGTGGCTGGTGAAATCCGTTGCCGCACAGTACCCGGACAAGCCGGCCGTCATCGATCCCGACCATCGGATCACCTACCGCGACCTCGATGCCTCAACCCGGGAGCTGGCCGCAGGCTTCATCGAGGCCGGGGTCGGGAAGGGTTCCCGAGTCGGGGTGATCATGCCCAACAGTGTCCGCTGGGTACAGGTTGCGCTCTCGCTCACCCGGATCGGGGCCGTACTGGTCCCACTGAGCACCCTGCTGTCGCCGCGAGAACTGCTGGCGCAGTGCGACGTTGCCTCGATCGAGTACCTGGTGGGCGTGCGCGAGTTCCGTGGACACCGCTATCTGGACGATCTACAGACGTCGCTGGATACCGGCGACCTCACCGACCGGATTCTCTACCACCCCGCACTGCCCTCGTTGCGACGGGTCTGGACCGATGACGACCTGCCCCGAGCAGGCGAGCCGTTGACGGCGGGACAACTGGTCGACGCGCTGGCCGATAGCGTGCATCACGACGATCCGCTGGTCATCACCTTCACCTCCGGCAGCAGCGGCATCCCCAAGGGTGTTCTCCACTCGCACGCCGGCGCGCTCGGTGCGGTGGTATCCGGACTCGCCGACCGATGCATCACCGCCGATACCCGCCTCTACGTTCCGATGCCGTTCTTCTGGGTCGGAGGTTTCGGGAGCGGTGTCCTCTCGACACTGCTCGCCGGCGCAACACTTGTCACCGAGCAGATCCCCCGGCCGCAGGCCACGCTGCGCCTGCTCGAACGTGAACGGGTGACACTGTTTCGCGGCTGGCCCGATCAGGCCGAGGCACTCGCGCGGCACCAGCAGATTGTCGGGGCCGACCTGTCCTCGCTCGTCGTCGGCAGTCTTGATGCCCTGCTGCCCGCCGGCCAACGGGCCGCACCCGGTGCCCGGGCCCGCCTGTTCGGCATGACAGAGACCTTCGGTCCCTACTGCGGATATCCGGCGGATACCGATATGCCCCGGTCCGCCTGGGGTAGCTGCGGAAAGCCGTTCGCAGGCATGGAGGTTCGGATCATGTCCGAGCGCGGACCGGTACCAACCGGATCAACCGGAGAAATCCAGGTCCGCGGGCCACATATCCTGCGCGGGATCTGCCTGCGAGGTCGCGACGACACCTTCACGCCCGACGGCTTCTACCCCACCGGCGACCTCGGCCACCTCGATGACAACGGATTCTTGTTCTACCACGGCCGATCCGACGACATGTTCAAGGTCAGTGGCGCCTCGGTATACCCGAGTGAGGTGGAGAAGGCGCTGCGCGGTATCGCAGGCATCCAGGCGGCGTACGTCACCGATGTGCCGGTCGGCGGTGCACAGCAAGTCGGCGCAGCGATCGTCTGCGACACCTCCACCACCTCGGTCGAAGATTTGCGGGCCGCGGCGGCCGCAGCGCTGAGTTCGTTCAAGGTGCCCACCGTGTGGCTCCTTGTCGATTCGGATGACGACATCCCGCGTGGCGGCACCGGCAAGGTCCCGGCGCCACAACTCCGTGAACTGCTGTGCACCACTGCCGGCGGTAACTGAAAACACAGTCGAACAAATGAAGGGTCTGACATGTTGACGAAGGGCGCTCTGCTCCGGGACTTCCACCAGCCCTGGGCAATCGAGGACATCGAGATCGGGGATCCTCACCGCGGTGAGGTGAAGGTGCAGATGGAGGCCGCCGGCCTGTGTCATTCCGACCACCACCTCGTCACCGGCGACATCCCGATGGCCGACTTCCCCATCCTCGGTGGTCACGAGGGGTCCGGCATCATCACCGAGGTCGGGGACGGTGTCGAGGACCTCGCTGTCGGTGACCACGTGGTGATGTCCTTCATCCCGTCGTGCGGCAGATGTCAGTCCTGTCAGTCCGGCATGCGCAACCTCTGCGACCTCGGCGCCGGCCTGCTGTCGGGAGCGTCGGTGTCCGACGGGACCTTCCGGGTACAGGCGCAGGGCCAGAACGTATTTCCCATGTCGCTCGTCGGCACATTTGCGCCGTACGCGGTGGTACATCAAACGTCGGTGGTCAAGATCGACCCGTCGATCCCGTTCAGCGTCGCGGCCATCGTGGGTTGCGGTGTGACAACCGGCTACGGTTCCGCTGTCCACACGGCCGCCGTCCGGCCCGGTGACGACGTGGCGATCATCGGTATCGGCGGTGTCGGGACAGCCGCACTCCAGGGTGCGGTGATCTCCGGGGCCCGGCGGGTGTTTGCCATCGATCCGGTCGAATGGAAGCGCGACCAGGCCAAACGTTTCGGTGCAACCCACGTCTATGCCGATGTCGAAACCGCGCTCGCCGACATCGCGGAGGCCACCAACGGCCGTATGTGCAAGAAGGTCATCGTCACCGTCGGCCGGTGCGAGGGCCGCGACGTCGAGTCGTGGATGTGGGTGACCTCCAAGGGAGGCACCTGCGTGGTGACCGCGATGGGCGACACGAAGTCGGCCGATACGTCGCTGAACATGTCGATGCTGACCCTGCTACAGAAGACCCTGCAGGGCAGCATCTTCGGCGGAGGTAACCCGCAGTACGACATACCCGAGGTACTGGCACTGTACAAACTCGGTGACCTCGAACTGGACGACATGATCACCAGGGAGTACCGCCTCGATGAGATCAACGACGGGTTCCGCGACATGCTCGAAGGCCGCAACCTACGCGGTGTCATCCGCTTCACCGATGCTGACCGCTGACCTTCCGCCCTCACCGAAAGGAACTCCATGAGCTATACCAACACCATTGGCGAGTTGTTCGATGAGATCGGATTTCGGCAGGCCTCCGTCGACGGTGCGGCCATGGCGTGGGAACTGCCGGTGGCACCGCACGTCGTCAACCTCTCGGGTGGAATCCAGGGCGGACTGTTGGCAACGCTGGTCGACATCGTGGCCGGCCGGCTTGCCCTCGACGCCTGCGATGGCAATGTGGTCACCTCCGACCTGCACCTGCGTTATCTACGGCCGGTGACCGCCGGAGCTGCGCAGGCCACGGCCCGAATTGTGCACGCCGGCAAACGCAATGTCATCATCGATGTCGAGATCAGGTCCCGGCCTTCCGACGAACTCGCCGCCATCGCAACCATCAGCTTCGCGCGGGTACGCGGACAGTCGCCGCTGGTTTCGACAGTCGACAACGCCGCTCCACAGCTCGGATGAGTCGATGACCATCGATGCCGGTACCCGATTTGCGGCCGAGCTGGATGATCGACTGGCCGGATACGGCGATGCCCCGTTCATCGAGTTCAACCAGCAGTGGTACTCCGGCAACGACATCGCCCGTTATCGAGTATTGATCGGCAACGCACTCGTCGAAGCGGGTGGTGGCGGCTCACGAATCGGTCGGCATCGTGGTCCGCAACCGGGTGCCCCATGCCGCTGCGATCTTCGATTTCATCGTGGCACGGCGTCCGATGGCGATGATCTATTCCTACCAATCCGAGACCTCCATCGCCCGGGACATCGAGGCGCTGCGCCCGGCGGTTGTCGTGGTCGACCGTCAGGACTGGACCGAACCCGTCGTCGCGGCCTGCCGCAAGGTCGGGGCCTGCGCAATTGTGTTGTCTCTCACCGAGCCCACGGTCGAACTCGCGGCGACGCGCGACCACGAGACCGGAAACACCGGCGACACCTTCGACCTGCCCGGACTCCACATTCTGACCAGCGGGACCACCGGCCCACCCAAGCGTCTCCCGCTGCCAACCAAGGCACTCCAGCACACCGTGCTGAGCATGACCATCGGCCAGAACGCAACACCCGATGATCCACCGGAACTGGTGTATTGGCCGTTCGGGAGCATCGGGATCTGCCAATTGCTGGCCGCTCCGTTTCTCCGAAAGCGCATGGTGCTGCTCGAGAAGTTCAACGTCGATGAGTGGGTGCGAGCGGTCCGCACCTATCGGATCGCCCGGACCGGGGTGCAACCGGCGATCCTGCGCATGGTGCTCGAGGCCGATGTCCCGTCGGAAGATCTCCTGTCATTGCAGTATCTACCGGGCGGATCCGGCCCGCTCGATCCAGAGCTGCGCAAGCGTTTCGAGGAAAAGTACGACGTAGTCCTGTTGTGGGGCTACGGCGCAACCGAATTCGCGGGTTCGGTCTGCGCCTGGACACCGGACCTGCATCGTGAGTTCGGCGAGTCCAAGCCCGGCAGTGTCGGCAGGCCGTTGCCGGGTATCGAGGTCCGGATCATCGACCCCGACACCGGGGCGCAGGCACCGACCGGGATGCAAGGGCGGCTGGAAGCCCGATCAGAGATACTCGGAAACGGTTGGCTGGCAACCACCGACATCGCGTCGGTCGACTCCGACGGGTTCGTGACCATTCACGGACGCGGCGATGGCGCGATCAACCGTGGTGGATTCAAGATCCTTCCCGAAACCGTCCGTAGCGTGCTTCTCCGACATCCGTCGGTGCTCGACGCGGCAGTCGTCGGTGTCGAAGATCAACTGCTCGGTCACGTACCTTTTGCCGCCGTCGAGGTCCGCGCCGGACTACCGGTACCCACCGAAGAATCCTTGAAAGATCTGGTCCGCGAGTCACTGCCGAGCCACCACGTCCCGGTGGTGATCACGATCGTCGACGAGTTGCCCCGCAACGCAGCACTGAAGGTGCAGGTGAACGACGTCGCCGCGTTCTACTCATGAATCAGCCTGCTGCGTTTCAAGCAGCAGCGGCGACCAGCTCCAGACTGCCCAGGTCACGGATCGCCTGACACCCACGTTGCAACATCACCTCGAACAGCCTCTCTCCACGGTCTGTGCCGGTTGCGAACGCGCAACCCAGCGAGGTGATCAGCAGGGTCTGCAGCATGCCGAACCTGTAGTCGCGCCAACATGTTTCGAGTGAGTAGTCAGCAATTCCATAGCCGATGAGCGCTTGGTGATAGGCGTCGACCACACCCTCTTCGATGGCGGCGCGTAATTCCGACTCGACGCTGGTTCCGACGAAGTACGCCAGATCGCGGGCCGGTAGTCCCACACCCAGCGTCTGCCAGTCGACCACGGTCAGCTTTCCGTCGGCACCGAACAGCATGTTGTCCAGCCGGAAGTCGCCGTGCAACAGCGCAAAACGTTCCGGAGAATCACTCAGCCAGGGTTTGACCATGCCCATCGCGGCGGTCAGGGTCTCGCGGTCCGCGGCCGACAATCGGTCGCCGAGTTTGTCGATGGTCATGGCGGCGCTCAGCTGCGCCACGTCACTCAGTCCTGAAATGGCGGCAACTTCCTTCGTCGCGAAGGCCAGGCCGGAGAAGTCATGCCAGGCGCGATCGCACCAGGTGGGTCCATGTAGTCCGGCCAGCGCCCGGGCCACTGCCAGCGCCTGCTCCTGCCCGCAACCGCGGATCTGATCGCCTTGCACCGCATCGACCTCGTCGCCGAGCAAGAGGGCGAAGTTCTTTCCGCCATCGGCGATTTCATTGTGATAGCACCGCGGGATCGGAATCTGTACCAGGTCGGCAACCGAGTCATAGAACGCACATTCGCTGACGTACCCCAACACCAGACCGTCGCGCACGCTGTCGTCCTGGGCCGGGAGTTTCAGCACAAAACTGTCGGGCAGGTCTGCGCGGCCTGCGGTGTACGTGGCATTGATCCGGTAGGTCGCAGCGGTCTGCCCGGTGCCGATCGGGCTGACCGCCACCTCGGCCACCGTCACCGGTGCGCGTCCGGCACTCAGCACCCCTGACAGCCAGGTGTTGGTGACGTCGGAGGGATACCGCGGGATCGACAGCGTCGCACTCATGGGCGTTTTCCTTTGGTGATCACTTCTGCAGGCTGTTACTGCTGTGTGCGGAGCGGGACTGCGCCACAAAACGAATGGACATCTTCTGCATCGGGCCCGGTGCAAGCCGTGCAAATATCCAGGCCATCCGCGAGCGGGCCGGTGTCACCAGCAATGCGCGATTTCGTTCGATGGCCCGCAACGTGTCTCGTGCCAGCCGATCCGGATCGTGAAAGTGCTTGGTTCCCTGGCCTTGCTGGAAGAAGTCGCGGCCATCGAAGTCGCCGACAGCGCCCTTCTCGATGATGGGTGTCTCCACGGCACCGGGGCAGATCGCCAAGACACCGATACCGTGTGCGGCAGCCTCGGTACGCAGGGCGAGCGACAGTCCCACCACCGCATGCTTGGTCATCACATAGCTGGTGATCTGGCCGGTCGCGACCAGCCCCGCCATCGACGACGTATTGATGATGTGACCGGCCCCCTGTCGGATCATCACCGGGTATGCCGCCGAAACACCGTGCACCACACCGCGGATGTTGATATCAATGATGGTGTTCCACTGGTCCAGAGTCAGCAGTTCGGTGTCGCCGCCGAAGAGTATCCCGGCATTGTTGAACATCAGATCGAGCCGGCCACGACGCTCGACAACACTGTCGACCACAGCCTGCACGGCCGCCGCGTCCGTGACGTCGAGCCGCTCGCCGCGAGCCGTTCCGTCGCCTGCCGCCCCCGTCGCCACAGCGCGGGCGGCATCAGCGTCGATGTCGGTACAGGTGACGTCGGCACCCGCTGCCACCAGAGCGCGGGTCAGCGCCGCACCGATTCCGGAGCCGCCGCCGGTGACAATTGCGACCTTGCCTGCAAACGTTCCACTCATGTGCGCAACCATACGGTAAGCCCAACAGCAATACGTGCGCTTTCGGCCGTCGATTGGGCCCAAATTGCCATGACGCCAGGATGTTTCAGCTGCTGCCTAGACCCTTCGGTACTCGATGCCCATCAGGTCCAGCACATTGGTCCGCATGATCTGATCGACTTCGGCCTCTCCGAAGCCCTCGAGTTCGTGGACGAAGTCGAGTGGGGTCTGAAGCCCCTCGCCGTGCGGCCAGTCCGACCCGAACATGACCCGGTCGGATCCCATGACCTCCACAAGTTTCGGGACGTCATCCTCGTAGTACGGCGAGACCCACAGGTGTCTGCGCAAGGTGTCCCCGGGATCTTCGGCGAACAGCCACGGCGCCTGGTTGGCGAGTTTGCGCAACCGTTTGAGTAGCAAATGCACCCAGTCCGAACCGTTTTCGATGCTCGCCACACGGAGTTTCGGATGGCGGGTGAACACGCCACCGATGACGAGGCTGGCAATCGTGTCGTGGATGGCCCGGTCCGATACGACCACCGATGCCAGCGGGTCGTTGTAGCGGAACGGAGCGAACTTCGGTGGTCCGCCCCAGGCCGCACCCAGAAACTCGGTGTAGCCGCTGTCGCTCAAATGGAATGCGACCGGGATGTCGGCATCGGCGAGCTTGGCCCATACCTTGTCGTATCGCGGATCACCGAACGCCTTGGACGTTCCATGGCCGGCCGGTATCGGCGCCGGGCGGACCGAGACGATGCGCACATCCCGGTCGATCAGGCGATCGATTTCTTTGAGAGCCTCGTCGGGGTCGGCAAACGACAGCATCGGAGTCGCAAAGATCCGGCCCTGGTAGGCATAGCCCCAGTCTTCGTCCAGCCACCGATTGAAGGCGGTGATGCTCGCCATCGTTGCCGGTATGTCGTGTTTGAGGGCTTCTTCTACACCGCAGGCCAACGTCGGCAGCAAGATCACACCCGACATCTGCTGCTTCTCGATCATCACCAGCCGCAGATCCCGATCCTGATATGCAGCGTTGAGCGGTTCGACCTTCGACAGACTCCGCGGGTCCACACCCTCCGGGATCTCGCCGCGGAACAGTGCGTCGAGGCAGCCCGGAACGATCACCGGATCAAACGTGGGATTGGGCACGAACTCGAACAACTGGCCACCGGCGAGCAGTTCGGTGTGGGTGCCCCGGGTGATGATCTCGACGCCGCGCCTTTTGAACTTCGGGTCGAGATAGCGGGTGAAGGCGTCGATCTTCTCGTAGTAGTGGTTGTCGCAGTCAACCGGGCGGTCGTAGGAAACCTTGCTGCGTTGCCGACCCTCTGAAACCGTCGTCACCGTGCACCTCCACTGAAAGGTTCGTTCCACAAAGCGATACTGTTAGGCTTGCGGTTGCCTTCACAGTAGCTGCGGTCACGTGGGGTTGTCCACCGCCGCCGACCGGAGGCCCGATGATGGACTGTTAAGTTTTCTCCTATGATCTCCAAGCGCCTCTCCATGGCCCTCGTGGCTTCGTCCTCACTGCTGCTGCTCGCCGGCTGCGGCTCCGACGACAACTCGTCGAGCGATTCGGCCGCCGCCACATCTTCCGTGGCGTCGTGCCCCACGGCGGAACCGGCCGGCGATGTCGCACCGGAATGGACCTTGGATGGCACGACCGGCGCGGTGGAGGTCACCGGTTCGACTGACTCAGCGGCTCCCAAAGTGACTGTCACGGAGCCTTTCTCAGTGGATGAGACCACTGTTCAGACGCTGACCGAGGGTAACGGTGACATCGTGGCCGAGACCGCAGAGGTCTCCGTCTGCTACATGGGAGTCGACGGCCGCGACGGCAACGTGTTCGACAGCAGCTACGAGCGCGGTGCACCCGTCGAATTCCCGCTGACCGGTGTTGTCACAGGCTTCCAGAAGGCCATCGCCGGCCAGAAGGTCGGCTCCACCGTCGCCGTGGCGATGACCCCCGACGACGGGTACGGCGCGAGCGGCAATCCCGGCGCCGGCATCGAGGGCGACGACACCCTGATCTTCGCAATCAAGATCCTCGAAGTAACCGGCTGACCACAACCCCCTAAACGCTCCACCTATACGAAGACGCTCCACAAGTATGTGGAGCGTCTTCGTATAGGTGGAGCATCTGCGGGTGCGGTCAGCGCAGGGCAACCAGTTCGTGGAGGGTCGTCCCGGTGCGATGGTGGGTTTGCTCCCCGTCGATGATCTTGAGGTCGAACGTCGACTGGAACCGGAAATACCCGGGATGCCCGATCAGTCGGTACGCGAGCGGGCGCAGCAGCTTGCTGCCGATCACCGGAATATCGTCGAGGAAGTCGTGCGCATGGAGAACACGCTGGACATCCAGACGCAGCTCCAGACTTCCTGGCACCTCCAGCGAGATCCAGGTGGGATAACTACGATTCGCCACCTCGTCGAACGCTGTCGGCCCGGTGGTGAACTCGACCTCTCCGGTGCTCAGGACGATGGAATCGTTGTGAGCGAGCATCAGTGGCTGGATCGCATGCGATCCGAACTTCTCCTGCGTTTTGACCGATGCGTACAGCAGTGAGTAGTCATCCACATAGAGCCGGCCCCAATGCCAGCAGTCGATGACACGCTTCATATCGCCGACACCCCAGTTGTGGTCGGCGTAGCCGCGTCCGTTCGCATCGAGGGTCAACGCACCCAGCTTCACGGTTCCGGTGACACGTGCGCGGGGTGCACCGACAATCCAGCCGAAGGAATGCTTTGCGCCGAAGTGTGTTTCACCACGACCCGGCATCCATGGCTGCAATTCGGCTGTGAACGTGAGGTCGAACGTCACGTCTTCTTCCTGAATGAAGACGTGGTAGCTCGGCAGCCCGCCATCCTCCGGAAAGCTCACCCGAGCAGTGTTTTTGCCGATCCGCACATCACACTTCTCTTCGGAGAAAAACGACTCCCCGCGCGGGTATTTCTTGGCGATCTCCCGCCGGGTTCCGTCCGGGGCGTAGATGATGATCTCGACCCACGGCCTGCACTTGGGGGGATCTTCGGGCCGCCGCTTGTTCAGGAACGCGACGACGGTGTGGCCGTCCTCGAGCTGGGCATCGAAGTACCAATGCTCGAATGCCGCGCCACCTGAACTGAGATGTACCGCATTGTTTTTCGGTGTTGCATCGGTGATCACCCCGTCCTTGCGGCCGGGGCCGTTCCATGCTTCGACGATGTCCACGGTTGTCATGATCTCACTCCGTTGTTGGTATTGATCGCGGTCTGGCCGTTTGGTCGACCGGGATCAGAAGGCCAGGTGGACGGTCTTTTCCTCGGTATGTGCGAGCAGACCTGCTTGACCGAGTTCGCGCCCGTACCCGCTCGCCTCGCGACCACCCCACGGGAGCTGCGGCTCGGGGACACCCCAGCCATTGACCCACACCATGCCCACCCGAAGCCGCGGAATCACCGAATGTGCCGTCGACAGGCTCGACGTGTAGATCATCGCGTTGAGCCCGTACTTCGTCGCATTGGCAAGTCGCACAGCCTCATCGGTGTCGCGGAAGGTGATGACGGTGGCCACCGGGCCGAAGATCTCCTCGCGAGCGATCGTCAGGTCGTTGGTCCCGCGGAAGACGGTTGGTTCGACAAAAAAGCCGGGACCATCGATCCGGTTGCCGCCGGTGATCAGCTCGGCCTCCTGCTTGCCTTTCTCGATGTAGCCCATCACCCGGTCCAGCTGCTTGCGGTTCACTATCGTTCCCATCGTGCTCGACGGATCCATCGGATCACCGATCACCGCAGCGCGCGCAGCCGCGGTCAAGCCGTCGACGACCTCATCGGCAATCGACTCGTGGACCAGGACTCGGGTACCGGCCGCGCACACCTGTCCTTGGTGGTAGAAGTTGCCCATCGCGATCCAGAACATCGCCGCGTCCAGATCGGCGTCCGGGAAGATGAGCTGCGGCGACTTCCCGCCGAGCTCCAATGTCATCTTGCGGAACTTGTCGCCGGCCAGCGGTTGGATCTGCTTGCCGACCCGCGCCGAACCGGTGAACGAGATCTTGTCGATACCAGCATGTCCGGCGAGCGCAGCGCCCGCTTCGTCACCGAGCCCGGTCACCACGTTGAGCGCACCGTCGGGAAGTCCTGCCTCGGAGAACAATTCAGCCAGGCGGATGGTCGACAACGACGCGTCCTCAGCGGGTTTGATGACCGCGGTGCATCCGGCAGCAAGTGCAGGTGCGAGCTTCCACGCGGCGATGACGAGCGGATTGTTCCAAGGGGTGATCGCACCGACAACGCCCACCGGTTGCCGCAGCGTGAATCCGAACCGGTGCTGCCCGGCGATATCCGGTAGCTGTGCGGTCGATCCCTGGATCTTGTCGGCCCATCCCCCGAAATGCCGGAACACGGCGGCTGCGGCCGGGACATCACCGTTCACGGTGTCCACATACAGCTTGCCCATCTCGACCGATTCCAGTGCAGAGATGTTTTCTGCATCGGCCTCGATCAGGTCTGCCACCCGGGACAGCACCCGACCCCGCTCATGTGCGGGCATGGTTGCCCACTCGCCCTCTTCGAACTCTGTGCGAGCGACGCTGACGGCCTCATCGATATCGGTGGCATTGCCGGCCGGGAGTTCGACGACCAACGATTCGTCGGCCGGATTGATGGATCGGTACGTTTGCCCGCCTGCCGATGGACGTACCCGTCCACCGATCCGCAAACCCGCCTCGGGGAGCACGGGTGATTTCGGCCGGACTGCTGCAGCGGTCATGAGAACTCCCTTGTCGGTGGTTGAAAGTTGCGGTGCAGACCGGACCAGACGCCGTCGTAGTCGTTCTGCCGGTGCGCGGCCGCCATGGCGAACTCGGTGACCACCAGCGGCCACCGCGTCTCGAACATGAAAGCCAATGAGTTGTCGAACTTCTGAGGTGCGAGTTCGGCGTTGCTACCGGTCTCGAAGGTCTGCAGGTCCGGCCCGTGCGCGGCGAACATGTTGTGCAGGCTCGATCCACCGGGAACAAAGCCTTCGGCCTTCGAATCGTGGACGCCGTAGATCAGACCCATGAACTCGGTCATCACGTTGCGGTGAAAGTGCGGTGGCCGGAAGGTGTGCTCCCCCACCACCCAACGCGGCGGGAATGCCACGAAGTCGACATTGGCCTGCCCCGGTCGTTCTGACACCGACGTCAGCACCGTGAAGATCGACGGGTCGGGATGGTCCCAGCCGAGCGTCCCCATCACGTTGAACTGTGCCAGGTCATATTTGTAGACGCCGTGGCTGCCGTGCCACGCCACCACGTCCAGCGGAGAATGATCCAGGTCCGTGGCCCAGAGGTGGCCACCGAACTTGTTGACCCACTGCACATTGCGCGCCGTGTCTTCGTACGCCGCAACGGGATGATGGAAGTGCCGTGCGTGTGCCAGACCGTTGGCGCCGATCGGGCCGAGCTCCGGCAGCTCGAAGTAGGCCCCGTAGTTTTCGCAGATATACCCCGACACCGGGCCATCGGCGATGTCGACGGAGAACTTGATGCCGCGTCCGATGACGACGATCTCGCCCGGACCGACATCCAGCACCCCGAGTTCGGTGCGGATCGTCAGCTCACCGGATTGCGGGACGATGAGGAGTTCACCATCGGCGTTCGAGAAGTAGCGGTCAGTCATCGAAGTTGTCGCAGAGTACAGGTGGACTGCGATTCCGTTGCGCGTCAGCACATCCCCGTTTGCGGCGATCGTATAGATGCCATCGAGGAAGTCGACCGATCCGGTCGGCGCGGGCAATGGATCCCAGCGCAACCGATTCGGGTCAGCAGGTGTGCTGATCGGAGCACTGCGCAGCCTGCCGTCATCGATCCGGGCGAACGGGCGGTGCGCGGCGGTCGGTACGATCCGGTACATCCAGGTGCGCCGGTTGATGGTTCGGGGTTCGGTGAAGGCGGTGCCCGAGATCTGTTCGGCGTACAGACCCATCGGTGCGCGCTGCGGTGAGTTCTGGCCGGTGACCAGGGCACCGGGGATCGCCTCGGACCAGTGCTCGTTACCGAAACCGGTCAGGTACTGCAGTTCTGCCTTGTTGTTCGACTCTGCCTTGCCCTTCGACCCAGTCATCGCCGCAGCGCCCCCGAGGCGTCGAACTCCGACTCCCGGCCGTCCATCTGTGCGCGATACCAGTTCTCCCGGTGGCGGCGCATGAGACTTTCGTGACGACGGGCCAACGGCGGAATGAGTCGTCGCAGTATTTCGTAGACCGTCACCGCCGGTAGTCGTGCAATCAACCACAGTAGTCCCGGGACGGCGCCTGGCATGTCGTACTTCTTTCGGGTCCACGGCATCATGAAGACAGCCGAATACGCCGCATAGATCGTGCCGTTGTACTTTTCCCTGAACTTCTTCAATCCGGTGTGCCCATAACGTGGAGCGAACGCCCTCGGGAAGGACTCGATGAGTTCGGCACCGTGATCACCTGCATCGTGACTGCGGGACACCGCGACCAGCAGAAGGAGCCGCAGTGAGTCGGCAATGGTCTCCGGATGCCACCGGGTCCGCACTCCGAGGACGTGCCCCATGTACTTCTGGAAGTGGATCAGCTCGCGGATTTCGCTTGCAGGCGTCTGTATTCCGACCAGCCGCAGGGCGAGCGCAGGCGCCACGCTGCCGCCGAGCAGCGTCAGCAGCATGTAGGTCTGACTGATCGGGATACCCCACTTCTCGGTATCCCATTCGGGGTGGTCGGCCACTCGCCTGCGCACCGACACATGCATCACGCGCACCAGCATCGCGGTTTCACGGCCTTTGCTGCCACGGGTCAGCAGCGCCTCCGGTTCCGACACGTCGATCCAGAATCTCGCCGTTTCCAGGAATCTGCGCAACGCGTTGTCACCGGCATATCCGCCTGCCAGCGACAGCGGGGTCGCGACCGAAGATTCGGTGTACATCTCGAGGGTGATCCCGCCGGCAACACTGAACAACATTGTGCCCCAACGCCGCCAGATCGCCGCACCCCGTTCGACGATCTCTGGATCCACCCAGTCCGGTACATGCTCGAACTCGTCGAACAGGGCCACCATCGACTCCGGTGGATCGGCGAGCGACGAAATACCCTCAGCCAATGCCTGTTGCAGCATCGCACGCCCACGGGTGGGCCCGATGTCGCCGTAGAAGACCTCGTCGACAAACCGTTCCGCAACGGGATCCGCCGTGAACATGTCGGCACAGATGTCGTCGATCTGCCGCTGCGTCGGGAACATCTCGGCACCGAAGATCCTGCGCACCAACATCTGCGCCCGCTGGACACCCGGAGAGTTCATTCCCTCCTCGTAGCAGAAAGCAGTCGGATGGCTTGCGATTGCCGGGCCGGATTCGACTGTCGGCACCGCGGTTTCGTCGATGGTCACGATTCGAATCCCTCTGCAAGTTCGCGTTTGATGAGCCAGGACTTCAAGTCTTCGACGATCATCGGCAGGCCACCGGGCTGATCGACGAGGTAGTGGTTGAGGTTGTCGAGTTCGGTCAGCGATGCCTGCGGATCTGCTGATGCCTCGTACATATCGCGCGAGTCACTGACAAATGCGGCCTGATCGGCGCGCAGGCAAACCACCGTTGTCGGTGTTGTGACCGCCTTCAGATTGCGCAGCGCATCGGCGTTGGTGCGATCAAAACTCCAGGTACTCAACCACGATCGGACCGTGCTGAACCGGGCGAGGCCACCGGCCGCCATGTTCGCCGCAGCAGGGTCGCCGTACATGCTCCCGATCGCGCGGTCGCTGGGATCGACTGTGAGGTCGACAAACCGCGGGTCGGCCACGGTGCGATGGACAACAAATGCCCGATCAGCCGCGCCATGTCGGTCGAGCACTCCCAATTGGTCGAGAGCCCAGTCGTCGATGCGGCGAATCCGACGAAGTTGCGCGTTGCGGTATTCCTCCACCCAGGCCGGATCCAGCGGAACTGTTCGTCGCGTGTTGTAGAGATTCAGGTGCACGTCGGTCTCAAAGGGATTCGATTCATCGACCACGGAGCCATCGATCCAATGCCGCAACACCCTTGCGCGGCCCGGATGCGCACCGATGAGAGCAAGCCCGTCAGCGGGCACCAGTGCGGACATGTCAACCGGATCACCCGCGGGCGTTTGCGTGACATCGTTGTTCAACGCCTGGGCCTGGTAGAACGCGGCCAGCGACCCTCCCCCGCTGAAACCGAGTATGACGACCTTCTCGAATCCCAGCTCTTCGCGCATCCACCGCACACCACAACCGAGATCCAGGGCGGCCCGTTCCATGATCAACGCCGGCTCGTTGGTGCTGTATCGGGTGTTGATACTCATGATCGGAACGCCCGCTTCAGCGAATCCGCGGAGCAGAAAATGGGTCAGAAAATTGGACGCGGGATGGGCCATGATCAGGCCAACACGCTTCGAATACCCCTCTGGCGTCACAAAATTGGCGGGCAAGGTCGGATAGTGGCGGGTCAGACCCGAATGGCTTTCCACCCGCCCATCCGTGGCGGGCTCAAACGGGATTCGCTGAAAACTGTCACCGATCGTCAAACGTTGGGCTCACTTCCTGTTCGGCGTGGCACACGACTTCGCGTGATCAAGACATGGCGGGTATTGCGATCCAGATCACAGATCGCGAACGTACCATACCGAAGGGTATGTTCTATCCAAACGGAAGAGCTGCCATCACCGGATGCCTGGCCCGCCCGCCACAATCGGCAATGGGAGACTCGCCCAACGTGGTTTCACGATCGGAACGACCACACTCACACGGACTCCGTCGATTGTCAGAGCTCCCATCTAGACTCAAATGTATGTTCGAGG
>NZ_JBXCJB010000005.1:0-335769 GCF_056786475.1 Williamsia sp. Y844 | reverse complement strand
CACTGAACCAAACCCCGGAATGGGATTTCGTCACCGTGACAGACATACAGCACCTAAATTGGCACTAACAATCCATCGACACACTATCGAGTTCTCAAAGAACACACCCGCAACCAACTTCGACATACGCATTCGATGCCATCCTGGAAGGGATATTTATGTTGTATACCTTAGAAGTTCTGCGACCCGACTCTGTCTGGCGCAGGTCTCCCAACCTACCAGCTTCGAAACTCTCCTGCAACACGCTGGTAACCAGCTTGCGGCGCTCGGGTTTCTCAACCTCGGTCCACCCGCGCTTGAACGCTCCACTCGAAGGTGGATCTGATTCTCACTTGGGCGGTCTGCGTTGTTCCTTCAGGAAAAGAACTTCCTGTCGGTGTTAGGGCCGCTCCGGACTCTCGCTCTCCGGCGCCTCACTCGCTGACTTGAAGAAAGTTACGCGGTTGTCAGCAGCGCGTCAAATCGGCTGGTCAGAGCGTTTTGCGTCCGAGCAATCCATCCCGGCCCCGCAAAAAACTCATCCGATCTTGGCGCCGGCCAGATTCTTCTTGCCCCGTCGGACCACCAGCCATGCGCCGTGGAGCAGATCGTCGGCGCCCGGAGTCCAGTCGTCGGTGGTGATCTTGATGTTGTTCACGTATGCGCCACCCTCGTTGATGGTCCGTCGCGCAGCCTTGTTGCCTTCGGACAGTCCGCTGGCGACAAGCAGCTCGACAATCGTGGGGGTCGAGCCTGCGTCGAACTCCGCGACGGTGGTCTCTGACAGCGCCGCGGCCAAGGTGCCCTCATCGAGGCTGTCGAGCTCGGCCCGACCGAAGAGCGCCTGGCTGGCGGTCTCCACCGCATCGGTGTTGGCCTGACCGTGCACCAAGGTGGTCATCTCCGCGGCCAACCGCCGTTGCGCTGCCCGCAGATGCGGCGAATCGGCCGTGACCTGCTCGAGTTCTGCGATTTCTTCGCGACCCAGGAAGGTGAACCACTTCAGGTAGCGGATGACGTCGGCATCGGCGGTGTTCAGGAAGTACTGGTACCAGGCGTACGGCGTGGTCATCTCCGGGTCGAGCCACAGGCTTCCGCCACCTGTCGACTTTCCGAACTTCTTGCCATCCGAGGAGGTGACCAGAGGCACCGTCATCGCGTGAACCGCATGTCCATCCACCCGCCGGGTGAGGTCGACACCGGCGATGATGTTGCCCCACTGATCCGATCCGCCGACCTGCAGCGCGCAGCCGTACTGCCGGTGCAGCTGCAAATAGTCGTTGGCCTGCAACAACATATAGCTGAACTCGGTGTAACTCATACCGTCGGACTCGAGACGGCGACGGACCGTCTCACGGGCGAGCATCACGTTGACCGAGAAGTGTTTGCCCAGATCACGAAGGAAGTCGACGGCGGTCAGTTTGCCGGTCCAGTCCAGGTTGTTGACGACGATGGCGCCTTGCGGTGATTCATCGAAGTCGACAAAACGCTCGAGCTGGCCCTTGATCCGACGGGCTGACTCGGCGACGGTCTCGGCGGATTGCATGGTCCGCTCCCCCACGTCGCGGGGATCACCGATCAATCCGGTGGCTCCGCCTGCCAGCACGATCGGGCGGTGACCTGCGCGTTGGAACCTCTTCAATGTCAGGAGCGGCACCAGGTGCCCGGCATGCAGGCTCGGCGCGGTGGGATCGAAGCCGGCGTAGAGGGTGGTCAGCTCGGACAGCACTTTCCCCAACTCGTCGAGGTCCGTGCTCTGGGCGATGAGCCCACGCCAAGTCAGTTCTTCCAGGATGTCTGCCGGTGCGAGATTTGCTGCGGTCACGTAGTCGATCCTCCCCCATCGGCGGCCGGTACCGACAGTCGGAGGGGTGTGGCCCGCCGGTACTTGGACACCGCGGGGCTGCGTTCATCCCAGAGTCGCCACGGGTGATCCTGTGCGGTGCTCACCCCGACCCGAGGTCCGTGTCCGACAGCTGATGCCGGGATGCGTGGTCCGCGGAACAAGCGCACCGGCGAGTCGGCGGTGCAGACCGCCGCACCGTTGAAGCTCCGATCGATTGCCATCGCAGACCCGACATTGCCTGGGCCACAGGCCAATTGATTGTCGTTGCGCGCCGTTGGCCGACGAGTGCGGGCGAGCGCAGCACCTGAGACGATCTCCCCCGCGCGCATCAGCACACCACCGCACTGCCCGACGGGGCCATACGAGATGTTGCCGCACCAGTGGATGCCATACGAGCGATAGACGTACAGGTGCCCGGCATCGCCGAACATCACGACGTTGCGATCCGTCCGACCCCGATAACCGTGCGACGCCGGATCCGGGTATCGACTGCCGGGTGGTCCGCCGTAGGCCTCGACCTCGACGATGCGCATCCGGACCGTCCCGCCGGGACCGTCGACCTCCAGGTAGGACCCGAGCAGGCGGCGTGCGGCCTGCACCGGTGTGGCATCGGCCAACCGGCGGGCATCAAACAGGATCGGCGCGGACAACCGATCAGTCGGCGACGGAGCCGGTTGTTGCCGTTGCGCGCGAGAGCAGTTGCTCATGCTCATCCTCATCGACGTCACGGGCATCGTCGATCAGCAATGCGGGTATTCCGTCATCGATCCGATAGGCCCGGCGCAGGCGTGGGTTGTACATCTGCTCGTTGCCGATGACCAGCAACGGACCGTGATCTTGTGGGCAGGCCAGCAAGGTCAACAACAAGGGACTCAATCCGGCTTCGTGTGACACGGCGTCAACGGTACCCGGCACCCGGTTCCCACCCGCGTTCGTGGGCGATCGCCTTGGTGAGTCTGCGGTATCTGCCGCCCTCGTCGCGGTACCAGACCGACGCGCCGGCCGCCGGTATGCCTGCGGCCCGGAGCACCGAAGCCTGCGGTCGATACGAAGAGGTCAGATCGATGTGGTCGAGGATCGAGATGATGTGCGGACGGTGCGCAGGCGTCAGACCGGCTAGAGCCAGTCGTAGGGCCGACCCGGTCGGCGAACCGGTCCCGTCCTGTTTCGACACCGCAGCGATCGCGATCTCGTCACCCGGTTCCCCCACCTTGTAGACGACCGCATGTTTGACCTGGACCAGACGAGACAGTCCGTCAACGATCGGTTGCGGGTAGATGTATCCATCGGTCGAATCGACCACCGCACTGGTGTGACCCATGAACCAGAAGTCTCCGTCGGCGTCGCGGGAGAACATGTGCTCCGAGAGCTGCCACCGGTCGCCAACCGCGAACACATCACGGAACACTGTGGCGCCGAACTCGTACTGCTGCTGGGCTTTTGACAACATCACACCGACCTCGTCGACCCGGGCCTCGCGAACGAAGCCGTTGTCGTCGGTGATCAGGCGCCCCTCGGCCAGATCGAATGCGGCGATCGCGACATCGTTGACACCTGGTACCGGACGGCCGGACGAGCCCACCTTGGTGCCCGTCACATTCGCCAAGATCGCCGACCCGTCGCCGGTCGCGAAGAACTCGAGCACGCGAGCCCGGGGGAACTTCTCGTTCACGTCCTCCCACAGTCCCGCAGACATACCCGAACCCATGAACAACCGGATCGTGTTGTGGTCGGTGATCGCGAAGTCGTCGGCCCCGATGATGTCCTGGAGCATCGACCACGTGTACGAGACCACCGTGATCCCGTACCGAGAGATCTCTGCGGCAAACGTGTCGGGGTCGAGACCGGCGGACAGTGCGATTCTCGCACCGCCGACGACGGTGCCACCAAGAGCCGTCAGCAGTCCGGACGCATGATGCAACGGTGTCAGGCAATACACGGTGTCGTTACCGCTGAGCGCGGCCGCCGAGGCGGCACCAAACGCCGACAACGCCCACCGATGGTTGGTCACCGGCCACTTCTCGAGGTTTTCGCCATTCTTGCTGAACAGCACAAACGCGAGATCGCCTGCCCGCCCGGGATCGGGCCGATACCAGGAGGGCACCTCCACCGATTCCGGATCGATCTGCTCCATGTCGATGATGCGTTCGCCATCGGCCTGCGCGAGTGTCCGTTCATCACCACCACCGAGGACCAGTACCCGATCGGCAACCGCAGCCACCTGCTGGAGGTTGGCCGGATCGGTGATGACCAGGGAGCAATCCCCCAGCTGCAAAGACAATTTCAGTTCCGAACCCGCCGACACCATGACCGCGACCGCACCGAGTCGGGACAATGCGGCAATGGCCACCAGTGCGCTCGGACGGGTCTGCATCCGCACACCGACATGTTCGCCCGGTCGGACCCCACACGAGATGAGACCGCGCACCACATTGTCGATCCGATCGTTGACCTGCCGATGACTCAGAACGCGGTCCTCGAACAGGAACAATTCTTGTTTGCCGTTGCGGCGCGCATTCTCGTTCATCAACTTGCCGAGCGAAATGGTTGTGCGGGACTGGATCTGACCGAGCCTCACCAGTCGGGGCAGCACCCGCAACGATTCGCGGCGCACCGCATCGGCGGTCCGGCCGACCGATCTGGCCGCGCCGACGATGTCGCGACCGGTGTCGGCACCCACCCCGGCGGCCGACCCCAGTCCGTGGGCAACCCGCGACGAGAAGCTGACACCGGTTCCACCGCCCTGGTCGACATCGTCGCGCATCTTCTCGATGGTTTCCGGCTGCTCCCCCGATCCGTCGATCCAGCGGACCCATTCCCCGGTGCCCGGCCATGTCCGCGAGCCCGCGGTCGATCCGACGACCAACCCGAAATGCCCTACCGGTAAGGATGATTCAAAGACCTGTGCCATCGGCGAGGCCCGCAGGATGCCCCGCACCGCCACCGGTTGCCCGATGTCGTCAGCCTCTCCCAGGAACGCCAGCACCGGACAGGTGATCTCGGCGAGCGTGACCACCTGATCGTTGATCACGAATCCACCGCCGACGAGCCGGTTGTGCACCACGAACTGGCGCAGCACGTCTGCCACCGCGGGTCCGGACCACGCCACCCAGCCGTCGACCTCGATGAAGCGTCGCGAATCCTCGCGTGGCAGCAGCGCTTCCCTGTCGTGGAGCTGGCGCAGGAAATCGATCCGGCTGCGCGCCGCCTTCACCGGGTCGACGAGCTGAAAGCCGGTGCGGGCCAGCCATCCCGGGATCGCGATGCGGTTGAACACGTTGTCGGCGAGGAATTGCGCCCCGGGTGTCACCAGTGCCGCGGGCAGCCCCAGGGGAAGTGCACCCAGCACATCCACAGGACTGCCGTAGGTGACGATGCTTGCGATGCCCTTGGAACGGCGGTAGGCCGCAGCCTGGTAGCAGAACATGCCGCCCTGGGAGTACCCGGCGAGGTGCACGTCCTTGCCGGTCACCGCGCGCACCCGGTCGATGATCTCGTCGATGGACACGATGTGGTCGGCGAGGGTGCGGCGCATGCCGCCTGCGACCTTGTCCGGCGAACCGAAGTCGACCACCCAGGGGTCGAGTCCGGCCCGGTGCAGGATGCTCACCGCCCCGTTGTCGGTGGTGACGTCATAGACGTTCGCCGACACCATCATCGGCGGTACGAGCACCACAGGCGGACCCGCGGCCACCTCGTCCGGGAAGTACCGACGCAGCCGGTACATCGGGACCGTCTCCTCCACGCGGAACGGAGCGGGCCGGGTCCCGGTCTCGAGACCGCCGTACCGGATGACCTCGAGCCCGTTCTGCGCCGTGGCCACAACACGATCAAGGGATTCCTTGATATTGGGAACGCCTCGCACAAACCCCCCTCAGAACCACACCGAAAAATAGGTGACTGCTATCACATATTACCCGGCGTCATCGCCTGCCACCCACAGACATACATCCCGGCGCCCAGTCTCCCTGGGTCAGAAGTCGCGGTGCTCCGTAGCCTTGGCCACCAGTCGCTGCAACTGCTCCGCCACCCGGACACCGGCCGTCCCACCGAGTGCATCACGGGAAGCGATCGATCCCGCCACCGTCAGCACCTCGCGGACATCGGGTGTCAGCGCCGGATTGATCGCGGCGAACTGCTCATCGGTCAGATCAGCAAGTCCGACACCACGTTCCTCGGCCGCCCGCACGCAGGCACCGGCCACCTCGTGGGCGACCCGGAACGGCACGCCGGCCCGGACGAGCCACTCCGCGATGTCGGTCGCGAGGGTGAATCCGGCCGGAGCGAGTTCCGCCATGCGCTCTTCGTGGAATGTCAGCGTGCCCACCAGACCTGCGATCGCAGGCAACAACAACTGGAGTTGGGCAACCGAGTCGAAGACCGGTTCCTTGTCCTCTTGCAGGTCGCGGTTGTACGCGAGCGGCTGCGCCTTGAGGGTGGCCAGCAATCCGGTGAGATTGCCGATCATCCGGCCGGACTTGCCGCGCGTGAGCTCAGAGACGTCCGGGTTCTTCTTCTGCGGCATGATCGAGCTACCGGTCGACCATTCGTCAGCGAGCGTGATGTAGCCGAATTCCGGTGTGCTCCACAGGATCACCTCTTCGGCCATCCGCGACAGATCGACACCGATGAGCGCGAACACGAAGGCCGCCTCGGCAGCGAAGTCACGCGAAGACGTGGCATCGATGGAGTTCTCGGCAGCGCTGTCGAATCCGAGGTCCTCGGCGATCGCGGCCGGATCAAGTCCCAGCGACGACCCTGCCAACGCACCCGAACCGTACGGCGAGACCGCAGCACGCTTGTCGAAGTCCTTGAGGCGCTCGACATCTCGCAGGAGCGGATGCGCGTGGGCCAACAGATGATGGGACAACAAGACCGGCTGTGCAGCCTGCAGATGTGTCTTACCCGGCATCACCGCGTCGGGATGCGCCTTCGCCTGGGCGACCAGTGCATCGACCACGTCGAGCACGCCGGTGGCGACCTGACGGACCGCGTCCCGCAACCACATGCGGAACAGCGTTGCCACCTGGTCGTTGCGCGAACGACCGGCACGCAGCCGTCCGCCGACCTCGGGACCGACACGCTCGATCAGGCCGCGCTCGAGGGCTCCATGGACGTCTTCATCGGACTCGGCCGGACCGAACGCGCCGGAACGCACATCATCGGCCAGCCGCGTCAGACCGTCCTGCATGGTGGCCAGGTCGTCGTCCGACAGCAGTCCGGCCTTGTGCAGGATCCGGGCATGCGCCTGCGACGCCCGGACGTCGTACGGAGCCAGTACCCAATCGAAGTGGGTCGACTTGCTCAGGGCCGCCATGGCGTCGGCCGGTCCGGATGCGAACCGGCCGCCCCACAGCGAACCCTCGTTGGTCCCGGAACCTGAAGACGGGGTCATCTACAGGCCCAGGTCCCGCTTCGCGGCGATCTTCGAGGACAGCCCGTGCAGGTGAACGAATCCCTTGGCGGCCGACTGATCGAAGGTGTCGCCCTCGTCGTAGGTGGCGAGGTTGAAGTCATACAGCGACTCACCGCTGCGACGTCCGGTGACCGCGATGTGGCCACCGTGCAGGTTGAGCCGGATGTCACCGGAGACGTGCTCCTGGGTGTGATCGACAAACGCTTCGAGCGAAGCCTTCAGCGGCGAGAACCACAGACCGTCGTAGACCAGCTCGGCCCACTTCTGATCGGTGTGGCGCTTGTAACGACCCAGTTCGCGTTCGAGGGTGACGTGCTCGAGTTCCTCGTGCGCACGGATCAGGACCATCGCGCCGGGTGCCTCGTAGATCTCACGGCTCTTGATGCCGACAAGCCGGTCCTCGACGACGTCGAGGCGGCCGACGCCGTGTGCTCCGGCGCGGCGATTGAGTTCGACGATCGCCTCGAGCACGCTGACCGGCCGTCCGTCGATGGCCACCGGGCGACCCTTGTCGAAGCTGATGATGACCTCGTCGGGAGCCTGCCAATGAGTGGTCGGGTCCTCGGTGTACGAGTACACGTCCTTGGTGGGCGCATTCCACAGATCCTCGAGGAAGCCGGTCTCCACTGCACGACCCCACACGTTCTGGTCGATCGAGAACGGAGACTTCTTCGACACGTTGATCGGGATGCCGTTCTCCTCGGCAAACGCGATCGCCTTCTCGCGGGTCCAGGCGTAGTCGCGGACCGGGGCGATGACGTCGAGTTCAGGCGCCAACGACGCGAATCCGACCTCGAACCGGACCTGGTCGTTGCCCTTGCCGGTGCAGCCGTGGGCGACGATCGTGCCGCCGTGATCACGCGCGGCGGTCACCAGGTGCTTGACGATCAGCGGCCGTGAGATCGCCGAGACCAGCGGGTACCGGTCCATGTACAGCGCATTGCTGGTGATGGTCGGAAGGCAGTACTCGTCCGCGAACTCGTCCCGGGCGTCGACCACCACCGACTCGACAGCGCCACAATCGATGGCTCGCTGACGAACCACCTCCATGTCCTCGCCGCCCTGACCGAGGTCGATGGCAACCGCCACGACCTCCTTACCGGTCTCTTTACCGATCCAGCTGATGGCCACCGAGGTGTCCAGGCCGCCCGAGTACGCGAGGATTACGCGCTCCGCCATGAGGGGATCACTCCTTGTTTGTTCGTGATGATGAAGTCTTGGGTGTTCAAAACGTGTGCGTGGTGGTACGCGGCCGCATGTCAGAATCTCATGCCAACGCCTCCAGCATTTCGGCCAGGTCCGCTCCGGTCAAAGGTTCGCGGGCGAGCACGAACAATGTGTCGTCTCCGGCGATGGTCCCGACGACCTCCGGGAGGGTCGCGCGGTCGAGTGCGCTGGCAAGATAGTGCGCCCCACCCGGCGGGGTGCGCAGCACCGCCATGGTGCCGCTCGAGTCGACCGAGACGAGCAGTTCACCGAGCAGACGGGACAGGCGGTCGGTGCCGCCGATGACGCCGCGCACCGGGGATCCGTCCTCCGGCACGACGTAGATCCCCGATCCACCGTCGGCCCCGCGTAACTTCACCGCACCGAGCTCGTCGAGGTCGCGCGACAACGTCGCCTGGGTCGCCTCGATACCCTCGTCTGCCAGCAGGGTCTGCAACTCGGTCTGGCTGTGCACCTGGGCACCGGACAGCAGGGCCACGATCCGGGCATGACGAGCTGCCCGGGTGGTCACTGCTGTTCCAGAAGCCACAAGAGCACCGCTTTCTGTGCGTGCAAACGGTTTTCGGCCTCGTCGTAGACCACACTGCGCGGGCCGTCGAGGACCTCGTCGGTGATCTCTTCTCCGCGGTGAGCCGGCAGGCAGTGCATGACGATGGCCCCGGGATCCGCGAGCGCAACCAGTTCGGCGTTGATCTGGTACGGCCAGAACGGCGCCATCCGGTCTTTGCCGTCGTCCTCCTGGCCCATCGAGGTCCAGGTGTCGGTGACCAGTACATCGGCCCCGGCCGCGGCCTCGCGCGGATCACCGATGACTGCGACGCTGCCACCGGTCAGTTCGGCGCGTTCGGTGGCGTAGCCGACAAACCGCTCGTCGGGGGTGAATCCCTCGGGTGCGCTGATCCGGATGTGCATGCCGGCGGTCGCGCCACCGAGCATCAGCGAGTGGGCCATGTTGTTGGCGCCGTCACCGAGGTACGTCAGGGTCAGCCCAGCAAGGGATCCCTTCTGCTCGGCGATCGTCTGCAGGTCGGCGAGGACCTGGCAGGGATGGAAGTCGTCGGAGAGCGCATTGACGATCGGGATCGTCGCCGCCGACGCCATCTCCTCGAGCCGGTCCTGACCATAGGTGCGCCAGACCACGGCCTCGACGTACCGGGACAGCACCCGGCCGGTGTCGGCGAGGGTCTCATCTCGGCCGAGCTGGGTGGCCTTGCCATCGACGACGACGGCATGACCGCCGAGTTGCGCGATGCCCACCTCGAACGAGAATCGGGTGCGGGTGGAGTTCTTGTCGAAGATGACACCGACACCTTTGGGCCCGGCAAGCGGCTTGTGGGAGAAGGGATCCCGCTTCAGCTCGGCGGCGAGTTCGAGCACGCGCGCCTGCTCGGCGGGCGACAGGTCATCGTCGCGCAGGAAATGGCGCGTCATGACGCGGCTCCTTTCGCGGCGTCGAGTATCCCCGGGAGATCGTTCACGAATCCTGTGGCCTGTTCTTCGGTGAGGATCAGCGGCGGAGCCAGCCGCAACACGTCGGGACCGGGCGCGTTGATGAGGTAGCCGTGATCGCGCGCCACCGCCTCGACGGCCGGAGCGAGGGGCTCGGTCAGCACGATTCCGATCAGCAGGCCCGACCCACGCGAGTGGTCGATCAGCGGGTGATCGAGTTCTTCGATCGACGACGTGATGTGTTTGCCAAGCCGCGCAGCATGATTGGTCAGATCGAGGGTGTCGACCTGTTCGAGCACGGCCAGTGCCGCCGCGGCGCACACCGGGTTACCTCCGAATGTGGTCCCGTGTTGTCCGGGCTGCAGCAGATCGGCAGCAGCGCCGGTGGCCAGGACCGCACCGATCGGCAGACCCCCGCCGAGCCCCTTGGCCAACGTCATCACGTCCGGGGTGACCCCGGACGCCTGATGCGCATAAAACGTTCCGGTACGGGCGATTCCGGTCTGTACCTCATCGAAGATCAGGAGCGCGCCGTGCTCGGCGGTCAACGCCCGGACCGCGGCCAGATAATCCACCGGCGGCACGATCACACCACTCTCCCCCATGATGGGTTCGAGGATGACCGCTGCAGTTTGCGGGCCGATCGCGGCCTTCATTGCCTCGAGGTCGCCATACGGAACGTGGCGCACCCCGGCAGGCATCGGCTCGAACGGCGCCCGCTTGGCGGGCTGACCGGTCATCGCGAGCGCGCCCATGGTCCGGCCGTGAAAGGCCTTCTCGGCAGCGATGATCTCGGGCCGACCGGTCAGGCGCGCGATCTTGAATGCGGCCTCGTTGGCCTCGGCGCCGGAGTTGCAGAAGAACGCCTTGCCCTCAACACCCCACCGGGACAAGAGGGACTCGGCCAGCTTGATGACCGGTTCGGTGACATAGAGATTCGATGTGTGTCCGAGCGTGGAGAGCTGCTCGGTGACCGCATCGATGATCGCCGGATTGCCGTGCCCGAGGATGTTCACCGCGATGCCGCCGAGGAGGTCGAGGTACTCGCGACCATCGACATCGGTCACAACCGCACCCTTACCCGAGCGCAGCGCCACCTTCGGGGTGCCGTAGTTGTTCATCATCGAAGCCGTCCACCGCTCCTGCAGTGCGACGGTCGGATCGGCCTGCTGACTGACATCGGCTTGCTTGGTCATGATTTTTCCTCGATAAGTGGCTGTTCGCCGTAAGCGGCCGGGACGGCATGGTCGATGTCGGGCACGACCATGGTTCCGTTGCCTTCGGTTGTGAAGAGTTCGAGCAGTGTCGAATGCGGTGTGCGGCCGTCGATCACGTGTGCGCGGGGCACTCCCCCGGCCACCGCGCGCAGGCAGGCCTCCATCTTCGGCACCATCCCGGCATCCAGGGTCGGCAGCAATTCGGCCAATGCGGTCGTGTTGATCTCCGACACCAGCGATCCGCGATCGGGCCAGTTCGTGTACAGGCCCTCGACGTCCGTGAGCACGACGAGCTTCTCGGCTCCGAGCGCCTGGGCCAGCGCTGCCGCCGCGGTATCGGCGTTGATGTTGTGAACCACGCCGTCGGCGTCCGGCGCGATCGTCGAGACAACCGGAATACGTCCGGCCGCAATGAGATCCGTGACTGCGCCCGGGTTCACCGTGGTCACGTCGCCGACGAGACCGATGTCCGTCGCCTCGCCGTCGACCATCACGGAACGCCTGGTCGCGGTGAACAGGTGGGCGTCTTCACCCGAGATCCCGACCGCATACGGTCCGTGCGCGTTGATCAGGCCGACAAGTTCTCGACCGACCTGCCCGAACAGGACCATCCGTGCAACGTCCATCACCTCGGGTGTGGTCACCCGGAAGCCACCTTTGAACTCGCCGGTCATCCCGAGCCGGGCGAGCATCGCCGAGATCTGCGGACCGCCGCCGTGCACCACGACGGGATGAATTCCGCAGGTACGCAGGAAGACCATATCTTCGGCAAATGCAGCCTTGAGATCCTCGTCGACCATCGCGTTGCCGCCGTACTTGATGACGACCACCTTGCCCGCGAACCGTTTGAGCCAGGGCAGCGCCTCACCGAGTACGTGCGCTTTGTCCAGCGCACTCAGTTCACCGGCAACCGCAGGTCCAGATCCGCTCTGCTTCGCTTCGTCTCCCGTCTGATCACGGGTCGAGCTCCGCTCCGCTTCGTCTCCCGTCATGACGAATAGGCCGAGTTCTCTTCGACATAGGCGTGGGAGAGGTCGGTGGTCCGGATGAACGCCGTCCCCGAACCGATTCCGAGGTCGACGGTGAGGTCGATGTCGATGCCCGAGAGGTCGGCGTCGCGCGCGCCTTCCACGCCCATGCCGTTCTCGCAGACCGGATAGTCGTTGAACCGCACCGAGATCCGATCGGGATCCAGTTCCACCGGAGCCATGCCGACCGCGGCCAGCACCCGGCCCCAGTTGGGATCCGAACCGAACAGCGCCGTCTTGACCAGGCTGTCGCGGGCGATCGTGCGAGCGGCGGCCAGCGCATCGGCCTCGCTCGCCGCACCGGTCACGGTCACCACAACCCGCTTGGTGACGCCTTCGGCGTCGGCCTGCATCTGTGTGGCCAGGTCATCGCAGACCAGCCGGACGGCCTCGTTGAGGGCGGACTGATCCGGCGTCTTCTCGCTGGCACCCGAACTCAGCAGCAGCACAGTGTCATTGGTGGAACATGAACCATCGACGTCGAGCCGGTCGAACGTCAGCGCGGTGGCAGCCCGCAGCGCTTCGTCCAACTGCGCGGCCGATACCGCGGCGTCGGTGGTGATCACACAGAGCATTGTGGCCAGCGATGGCGCCATCATTCCCGCACCCTTGGCCATACCGCCGACATTCCAGCCATCACTGTGGTGGAAGGCCGCTTGTTTGGGCACGGTGTCGGTGGTCATGATCGCGTATGCGGCATCGGTGCCGCCGGTCAGGCCGCCGCCCATCTCGTGGACGATCTCGGTGACACCGGCGAGCACCTTGTCCATCGGAAGGCGATCGCCGATCAAACCCGTTGAACAGATCGCAACTTCGATGGCACCGGTCTCGGTGCCCCAGTCGCTGATCGCCGCTGCGGTCGCCTCGGCCGTGGCGTGGGCGTCCTGGAATCCTCCCGGACCCGTGCAGGCATTTGCGCCGCCGGAGTTGAGGACGACCGCGCGCAGCCGTCCGGTGCTCAGGACCTGCTGGCTCCACAACACGGGGGCAGCCTTGACCTTGTTGGAGGTGAACACTCCGGCCGCCGCATAGTCGGGGCCTTCGTTGAACACGAGCGCCAGGTCTTCTCGGCCGCTCGCCTTGATGCCGGCTTTGATGCCCGCGGCCCGGAACCCCAGGGGTGCGGTCACACCCTGCAGGTGGGTCATGCGGTGTCCGCCGTCGACCTCGCGCCAGTTCGCGGTCACATCCACCACCTTGCCACCGGTTCCATCGCCCCCGCTTGCGGCCACATCGCCACTGCCCTTGTTCACGGTGCCACTCCCACGGTGCTCAGTCCTTCGGTTTCGCCCCATCCCAGGGCCAGATTCATCGATTGCACGGCACCGCCACCGGTGCCCTTGGTCAAATTGTCGATCGCGCCGACCGCGATCAAGGTGCCGGAACGCTCATCGACCGTGACACTGAGTTGCACCGCGTTCGAGCCGATCACCGAGCCGGTGGCAGGCTGCCGCCCCTCGGGCAACAGGGTCACAAACGGTTCGTCGGCGTATGCCTTTTCGTATACCGCCCGCGCCTGGGCCGTCGTGACCGATGTCGGTGCGGTGCAGGTCGCCAGGATTCCCCGTGCCATCGGCGCCAGCACCGGCGTGAACGAGACGCTGACCGGCGCGTTTGCCACCGCCGACAGGTTCTGGATGATCTCCGGTGTGTGCCGGTGAACACCACCGACGCCGTACGCCCGAGCCGAGCCGATCACCTCGGAGGCGAGCAGGTCGACCTTCGGCGATCGCCCGGCACCCGAAGCGCCACTGACGGCAACGATGGTCACCTGCGGCGCGATGATGCCCGCTGCGACGGCAGGCAGCAGCGCCAGCGTGCTCACGGTCGGATAGCAACCGGGCACCGCGATCCGGGTGGCACCCGAGAGAACATCCCGATTGCCGGGCAGTTCCGGCAGTCCGTAGGGCCAGCTACCGGCGTGGGTCCCGCCGTAGTACCGCTCCCACTCCGCCGGGTCCTGCAGCCGGAAGTCGGCGCCACAATCGATCACGAGGGTCGCGGGCGGCAACGCATCGGCAACGGGTCCGGAGGTTCCGTGCGGCAGGCCAAGGAAGACGATGTCATGCCCGGACAGGATCTCGGTGGTCGTCTCCGACAATTCACGATCCGCCAAGGGCAGCAGATGAGGATGGTGCTCCCCGAGCAACGATCCGGCATTCGATCCGGCCGTCAGGGCACCGATCTGTAACTCTCCGGATGCATATTTGGGATGACCGAGCAGCAGACGAAGAATCTCCCCACCTGCATACCCGCTTGCGCCGGCTACTGCGACTGTCACACTCATATGATTCATTATGCACCCCACCGCAAGTTAATTCATTCGCGGGTCCCCGCGCTTTGCCGCCGGGCCGGTGCGCAGCACGGTAAGACTGAACGGTGACCAGGCCCGCAGCGATCATCGCGCAATCGCTTGTCGTCAAGCGAGGCGGCAATCTTGTCTTGCATGACTTGGACCTCACGGTACCCGCGGGGTCCATCACCGGGCTTCTCGGTCCGTCGGGCTGCGGCAAGACCACCCTGATGCGTGCCATCGTCGGCACCCAGCAGATCGAATCCGGCTCGGTGACGGTCCTCGACCAACCGGCCGGCACCGCTGCGCTGCGACACCTGGTCGGCTACGTGACACAGGCACCCTCGGTCTACACCGACCTGACCGTCGAGCAGAACGTCACGTATTTCGCCGATCTCTACGACAACCGGGCCGGGGTGAGCAGCGCACTCGACGCGGTGGGTCTGACCGAGTTCCGCGCGCGCAAGACGCTGGACCTGTCCGGTGGCCAACTCAGTCGCGTCTCGATTGCCTGTGCACTTGTCGGTTCTCCGACGCTGCTCATCCTCGACGAACCCACCGTCGGCCTCGATCCGGTGTTACGCAAAGACCTGTGGGATCGATTTCATGCACTGGCCGAAGCAGGTGCAACCTTGCTGGTTTCGAGTCATGTGATGGACGAGGCCGACCGCTGCGACAACCTGATCCTGATGCGCGAAGGACGAATACTCGCCGAACTGACGCCTGCCCAGCTCCGAGAACGCACCGGGCAGACCAATCTCGAAACGGCATTCCTGCAGCTGATCACCAAGGAAGCCGGCTGATGCGCTGGCGTCGGTTCGCGGCCACCACGCGACGCATACTCCGGCAGCTACTCGACGACCGTCGCACCGTCGCACTGATCCTCGTGGTGCCGTGCATCCTGATGGTGTTGCTGTACTTCATGTTCGAGGATCAGCCCGGCCGCATCCCGGGGACCTCACGTTTCGACGAGATCGGAATCATCATGCTCGGCATCCTGCCGTTCGTGCTGATGTTCGTCACGACGTCGATCGCCATGGTCCGGGAGCGAACGTCCGGCACCCTCGAACGCCTACTCACCACACCGCTGGGCAAACTCGACCTCCTCGCCGGATACGGCGCCGCGTTCTCGGTCGCCGCCGCGGCGCAGGCAATTCTCGCGAGTGCGGTGGCCTTCTGGATCCTCGACCTCGACATCGCAGGCCAGGCCGTCTGGGTGGTGGTGATCGCCGTCCTGGTTGCAATACTCGGTGTGGCATTGGGACTGTTCTTCTCCGCATTCGCCCGCACCGAGTTCCAGGCGGTGCAGTTCATCCCGGTCGTGGTGATACCCCAGCTCCTGCTGTGCGGACTGTTCGTGCCACGCAATCAGATGGCCGACTGGCTGGACTGGATCAGCGGGATACTCCCGGTCACCTACGCCGTCGACGCACTGCAACAGGTCGCCGCACACCCCGACCCTACCGGCCAGATGTGGCGTGACCTGGTTGTCGTGCTGGCCTTTTCGGTCGTCGCGCTATGTCTGGGTGCGGCCACCCTGCGTCGCACCACGCCCTGACGCGCACCGCTCACTCCGAAATACTGAGCGCGAGAACGAAATCAACCCTGTCGTGCAGTGTCGCGAGACTTCGATCGGTCAGCTTCTCGACTCGCTGCAACCGATAGCGCAGGGTGTTGACATGGATGTGCAGCCGTTCGGCGCTGCGGCTCCACGAGCCCGATTCCTCGAGAAACACTCCGAGCGTGGGCAGCAGGTCGGTCCGGTGGCGTTCGTCGTGATCGGCGACCACCCCGATCAGACGTTGTCGAAAGACCCGCTTGATCTCGTCCGGGACCGAAGCCACCAGCAGTAGATGCGACGACAACGAATTGTTGTCGGCAAACCTGATCGGCCCGCCACCCTGGGTCGCGTATCGGTGCGTGTATTCGGCCTCGCTCATCGATACGCGCGCACCTTCGGGCAGTTGGCCGGGTGTACCCGTACCGATCGCCACATACCCACGATCCAGGAGCGGGCTCAGCCGCTGCGCAATCGAACGAACTTGCGCGGAAAGGATATTGGCTGCATCCGCCGTCAACTCAGGGGCAACGCCGACAAACATCAGGTATGCCTCTGACGACAGTTTCACCGGAGCGGTGGACAGCGGCATCTCGTCGTGCAGTTCCTCGAGGATGACACCGGCGAGTTCCGTCCCGTAGCGGGTGTCGCGAGAACTCACCACGATGCAGCTCACCGGCACGTCGTCCTCGAAGCCCAGGCTCCGGAATTGGCCGGCGGCGCCCGCGGAATCGTGCCGGTGCAGGCGGGCGAGCGCCTCCCGAACCATGCGTTCCTCGAGCCGCCGCGACTCATACCTGGTCGACCGGTCCATGGCCAGCAATGCGCAGACCTCCTCGACCGCGGTCGACATCCACGGAGCCTGCGTGCGGTGATCACTCGCAATGGCCACATATGCGACCGCCGGACGCCTGGCCACCGGCGACTGCACCGCGAAGAACGAGACGTCGCCCTCGTCGATCCGCTGCGCCGAGGGGAATGCCCATTCGCTCAACGCCTTTCGGAACGCGACGGCCAGGCCTTCGGACCCCGTTCCGGTGAGCCCGCCTGCGACCATCCGGCCCGTCGCGGTCACCACGGCACAATCGACCCCCAAAGCCCGGCGAAGCGAACCGACCAGACCGCTTGCCCCTTCACCGGCGGCGAGGTCGGCGACCAGGTCTCGGTGGAGCGTCAGCTTTCCCGCCGCGCCTGCCAGCGCACGCATCACGGTTTCGGTCAGGAAGCGGAACGACACCGCACCCTCCACCGCGAACAGTGCCAGTCCGGTCTCCCGGCACGCCCGAATCAGCGCAGGCGGAACCTCACCGATTGCCGCCAGACCCACCACCAGTGCGGCTGCATGACCACCGGTCAACGCCCCGACAAAGGTATCCGCATCAACCGGCTCCCGGTACCACAAACCACTGGTCAGCACGAGCTCCCCGCCGTAGAGGAACGCCAATGGATCGCCGAGGTCGGTGGTGTAGACCCCGTGCACCTGAGGATCGCCATCACCGGGCACGACCTCGATGAAGTCGAGACCGGGAATCGTTGCCATATCCGACAAGAGCACCGCGCAACCCCTTTCGTCGCCGACATGTGATCAGCACCTCAGCCGAAGCGAACCAGTTGTTACGCCTAGGAAACCACTTTAAATCAGCTTGGAGGTTCCTACGACTCGAAGCCGGTTTTGGCCTGCCTTCTTCGGCGGATCATCCATGTCGAGGTGCTCGCCAGTGGACTTGACTGTTGACACAGCCCCACAAGTGACACAGCCCCACGAGCCGGAAGTCGTTCCACCCAAGTCCCCATCAGATTCACCAGAGGAGAATTCATGAACGCTCGGAGCCCGGAATCGGGTTTTCGCGCAACCGGTATCGACCTCGCAGGAGTGTCGAAGCGGTTCACGATGAAGCGGCAGCAGGTGACCGCGCTCGACAACGTGAGCCTGCAGACCGACCGCGGCAGTTTCGTCTCCCTGCTCGGACCCTCTGGCTGTGGCAAGTCGACCATCCTGCGCCTGCTCGCCGATCTCGAAGAGCCCACCACCGGATCGATCCTCGTCGACGGCCGGACACCGAATGAGCTTCGTAGCGAACATATTCTGGGCGTGGCGTTCCAGGATTCGGCACTACTGCCCTGGCGCAGCGTCGAAGCCAACATCCGGGTCCCACTCGAAGCCGCGGGAAAGCCCGTGTCCCACAGTGATGTCACCGATCTGATCAAGCTGGTAGGACTGGATGGATTCGAAGGCGCCAAACCCGGCCAGCTCTCCGGCGGTATGCGCCAGCGGGTGTCGATCGCTCGCGCGCTCATCCTCAAACCCATGGTTCTGTTGCTCGACGAACCGTTCGGTGCGCTCGACGACATGACCCGACAACGTCTCAACACCGAGCTCATGCGCATCTGGACCGAACGGCCGTCCACCGCACTGATGGTCACCCACGGCATCTCCGAGGCGATCTACCTCTCTGATCGGGTAGCCGTGATGTCGGCACGCCCGGGCCGGATTCAACAGGTGATCGACGTCGATCTGCCACGCCCCCGGACGCCGGAGATCATGCGGAGTCCGGAGTTCAGGCGCTACGTCGAGCAGGCCTCCGATCTACTGTTCGCCCCACCGACCGAGTCGGTTGTCCGATGACCACAGCAGTGGCCCTCACCGCCGACCTGATGCGTCGCCTGCCCAAAGCCGAAGTCCACGTGCACCTCGAGGGCTGCTTCGACATCGCCGACCTCGTCCAGAGCGCACACACACTCGGCGTCGAGCTGCCCGGCCCGGCCGCAACACTTTTCGACACCTCGACCCATCACGTCGAACGCGATCCACAGGGCGCAGCCGTCAAGGGCATGGGTGTGGGGACCTTTCTCCAGTTCCTGGACTGGGAAGGATCACTCGTCCGTACCCATGACCACCTCGCGAGCGCCGCGTACCGCGCGTGCGCACGTGAAAGCGCTTCGGGTGTCCAATACGCCGACATCATCGTCAACCCGACACATTGGGGCAGTTGGCAAGGACGCCTCACCGACTTCACCAGGGCCATCGCCGAGGGTTTCGACGAAGCCGCCCGAGACGGCCTGTGCGAGGCCAACCTCTGTGTGTCCCTGTTGCGTCAGCAATCCGGCGAGTCCGCGCTCGAGGTGGTCGAAGAGATGATCAGCGCGCGCGTTCCACGAGTTGTCGCACTCTCGATCGACGGCGACGAAACCCATGCCGGCGACACCAATGCGAAATTCGCGCCCGCCTTCACCCTCGCCCGCGATGCCGGATTCCGGCGCACGGTGCACACCGGTGAATCCAGCGGCCCGGAAAGCGTCTGGGGTGCACTGGATCTGCTCCATGCCGAGCGGATCGACCACGGCGTCCGCTCCATCGAGGATCCGCGGCTGGTCGAGGTCCTCGCCGAACGTGAGATCCCGCTGGGGATGTGCCCTCGCTCCAACGTCGAAGGATTGAAGATCTACCCGTCACTGGACGTGCATCCCATCGAGCCACTGCGACTGGCCGGGGTCAAGGTCTCGATCAACACCGACGACCCGGCGCCGATGAGCGTTCGCATCGAGGACGACTACGTCGACTGCGCCCGCACATTCGGGTGGGATCTCGACACAGTGAAATCCATTGCCGCGACGTCGATTCAGGCCTGCTTCGCATCCGATGAGATCAAGTCCCGCATGCTCGCCGACCTCGACGCTTTCGAAGGCTGAGGCCCCCGATGTCAACAACACTGACCGCGCCGTCCCCGCCGCGCCTGAATCTGACCGCCGTCGTGGCCAAAGTGAACATGCTCGCCCTCGGCAGCGTCGTCGGCCTGGTTCTCGTGTGGCAGCTGCTCGCAAAGACTGCCTTCAGCGATGTCTACGCCATCGCCGCACCCCTCGACATCCTGGCCACCGCGATCGACGACTTCGGCTTTGTCTGGCCGAACCTGCTCACCACCGCCGGAGAGGCGGGCTGGGGATGGCTGCTCGGCAACGCCGTGGCAGTGACGCTGGCCGGACTGTCTTTACTCCTGCCGTGGACCCAAGCCGTGGTGATGAGGGTCGGCGTGGTCGCGTATTGCCTTCCCATCGTGGCAATTTCACCGATCCTGGTTGCGGTGACCAGCCGGTACATGTCCGTCGTCCTCATCTCTGCCCAAGGTGTCTTCTTCACCACGCTGGTCGGGGCCGTCCTCGGACTGCACAGCGCCTCGGCCACCCGGGTCGACGTCATCCGGGCCGCGGGCGGTGGGCGCGGAAAAGTCTTGCGGATGGTTCAGATCCGATCGGCAGTGCCCGCCCTGTTCGCCGCGCTCCGCGTTGCCGCACCGCTGGCCGTTCTGGGTGCGATGATCGGCGAATACCTCGGTGCGGACAAGGGTCTCGGCGTCGCCATGGTCTATTCGCAGCAGTCACTCAACGTCGACCGCACCTGGGCCCTCGCCCTGTACGCCGCCCTGCTGGCTGCAGGCGCCTACGGCCTCACCGTGCTCGCAGAGAAGCTCGTCTACACCTGGCGCGATCAGGAGACCGTGTCCGACATCTCGGTGGCCTCCGCACCGCAGGTGACCAAAGCCCGAAACGTGGTGGGTGTCGTATCGCAGTTCGCGGTGACCTTGCTGCTGGTCTTGGGTGGCTGGTATTTGATCGCCCGCTCGGTCGACCCATATTTCGGGAAGACGCCGGTCGATGTCTGGAACTACCTGACCTCCGGACGAGACCTGTCCGACATGTGGGCGGCGTTGCGTCTGACCATCGTCCACACGGTTGTCGGTTTCGCCAGCGGCCTGGGTCTGGCCCTGATCGGAGCCGTTGTGGTCGTCTTGTCCCGCACCGCCGAGTCGATCATCATGCCGATCGCCATGTCGATCCGCACCGTCCCGCTCGTCGCCATGACCCCGCTGATCGCACTGATCTTCGGCCGTGGGTTCATCACCTTGATCGTCGTGTCCGGAGTCGTGACCTTCTTTCCCGCACTGGTGACGATCGTCGGCGGTATCCGGTCCGTCCCGCCCAGCGCCCGTGAGGTGGTGACGGTCTCCGGTGGCGGCCCTGTAAAGGTCCTGTGGATAGTCCAGCTACCCGCCGCCCTACCGTCATTCTTTGCCGCGGCACGGGTCACCGCACCACTGGCCATGACCGGTGCGCTCCTGTGCGAATGGCTTGCCACCGGGGACGGTGCCGGCTTCATGATGCTCAGAGCCGGTGTCACGGGCAATTATTCACTGATGTGGTCGCTGGTCGCCCTCGTCACCCTGTCCGCTGCAGCACTCTATGGCATCGCAGCACTCGCCGAAAGCGCCATCAATCGCGTTCGAAGCTGACCGCTCCCGGCACGTAGCAGCCTGTACCCCAACCCCGCTTTCCCGTGCAATATGCGGTCACCCATTTCGCAACCAGGAGTTCCCCATGCCGATTTCACCCTTGTCCACACCGATCAGCCGCCGGTCACTCTTCCGCGGGGGCTTCGGTATCGGCGCCATCGCCCTCGTCGGCGTCCCGATCCTCAGTGCCTGCGGTTCGGATTCCGCATCGTCGGACGACGGCAGCGTCTCGGCTCAAACCCAGTGGGTACCAACGGTCGAACAGGCCGGCACCTATGTCGCGGCCACCAACGGCTACTACACGTCGCGAGGCATCAACGTCAATGTTCTCGCGGGCGGACCCAACACTGCCGTCGACACGGTGGTGGTCTCGGGTAAAGCGGCACTCGGCAACGGGAATGCGGACGCGGTGGCCGAGATGATCAGCAACGGCGCGGACGTCAAGATCATCGGAACCCGCTTCCAGCGCAGCCCATTCTGTGTGTACTCCCTCCAGGACAAGGCTCTGACCGACCCGAAGCAGATGATCGGAAAGAAGATCGGTGTCGCGGCGCAGAACGAGGCTCCATTCCGAGTCCTGTGCGCCATCAACAACATCGACGTCGACGACCTGAACATCGTGCCCGTGCAGTTCGATCCGGCGCCGGTGGCGAACGGTGAGGTCGACGCACAGGTCGGGTTCCTCATCGACCAACCGGCCACGCTGCGCGCACAGGGTCTGGACGTGAACACGATGTTGTTCTCGGACTTCGGTTACAACGTCTTTTCGAGCGTCTGGTTCGCCACGACGGAGACCATCGAGAACCGGCCCGACATGCTCCTGTCCTTCCTCGGCGGTGAGAGGCAGGGCTGGCAGGAAAACCTCAAGGACCCAGCGCTCGGCGCCCGGCTCGCGGTCGAGGTGTACGGCAAGAATACCGGTCTGGACCTCGCCCAGCAGACCCTCGCTTCGGAGAGCATCGAAGCGCTGATGGTCACCCCGGAGGTTCCCGCGTCCGACCTCCTGACGATGACCGACGCCCAGATCGCCAGCAACATCGCCACACTCAAGTCCGCAGGCATCGACATCTCCGCCGATCAGCTGTTCGACACCAGCATCGTTGCCCGGCTGTGAGTTGCGACCGCCGCCCCGACCGAGTGACCACCGGCTTCGAGCGCATCCAGCACGCACCAGCACACGAGAACATGAGGAGCCCGGCATGATCCAGCAGGCCGACATCGCCATCACCGGAACAACCGTCATCATGCCGGACGGTCTGGATCCACTGCCCAACCACACGGTTCTGGTGGCCGACGGGCTCATCCAGGGTCTGGTGCCGCCATCGACACCCGTGCAGGCGGCGCGGGTGATCGACGGGACACACTCGGTAGTGCTGCCCGGGATGGTCAACGCGCACACCCACATCGCGTCAAATATGTTGTTGCGCGGCCTGCTCGAGGACACCGAACTGTTCGCCTGGCTCGACACCATGTGGCGCCTGAAGCAGAACTTTGACCACGAGACCCTCTACTGGGCGTCGATGTGTGGTCTGGTCGAGATGGCCAAGGCCGGAATCACCTGTTTCAACGAGCATTTCGATGCCTATGCGGTGACCCCGCAGGCACGGGCATTGCGAGAGGTGGGCCTGCGGGCCACGCTCGGATACGGGTTCGCCGACGGCGGCGTCTACCGCGATGTCGGTCCCTGGTCGTGGGCTGCGGTTGAGGACTTCGACGCCGCGACCGCACCGGTGGAGGGTCTCATCGACGATCGTGTCCGGCTGGCGCTCTCCCCCCATGCGCCGTATTCCTGCAGTGGTCCACTCTGGCAAGCGGTTCGGGACCTCGCCGACGAGCGGTCGCTGCCGATCCACACCCACATCGCCGAAGGACTCAACGAGAGTGCCTACATGGCCTCGACGTACGGGCGCACCACAGTCGAATGGCTCGACGACCTCGGGTTCCTCGGACCCGACATCACCGCCGCGCACTGTACACAACTGACCGCAGGCGACATCGCACTGTTCGCCGAACACGGCGTCAAAGTGGCCCACTGTCCTTGCTGCAACGCAAAGCTAGTGTCCGGAACCATGAATCTGAAAGGGCTGTGGTCGGCCGGGATCACAGTCGGTCTCGGCACCGACGGTCCGGCGAGCCACAACACCCTGGACATGTTCCAAGAAATGAAGTTCGCCGCCGTCACCCACAAACAGAGCACCGCCGATCCCACGTTCCTGACCACCCGCGAGGTGCTCGACATGGCCACCGGCCAGTCGGCGATCGCGATGCACCGACCCGAATTGGGGGCAATCCGGATCGGGGCGCCTGCCGATCTGGTTGTTGTCGATCTCGACCGACCGCACGTGGCACCCGTCTACGACGTCGAGGCCGCGCTGGTCTACAGCACGCGCGCCGACGACGTCACCCACACGATCGTCGGGGGCAAGTTCGTCGTCGACAACGGTGAGGTCGTCGGGGTCGATGAAGCACAGGTGGTCGCGAAGTTCCGAGAAAGCGCACTGCGCCTACGTGATCGATCACAACCGACCGGCTGAGACCCGTCGCCATACTGAACTCCAGATCCGTGCTCTCGTCGGTGGTGTAATCCCAATAACCGACGCTTCCAAGAAAACGACCCCGTGGTCTCCAAGGACGCAACCGCATCGTCGCTGTCATGACATCTGACAGAAGCACTCACACGCCCGTGGTGAAACGCGCGACGCTGGCCGTCGTCTGCGTGACCACCGCGATGCTCATGTTGGACATCGCGGTGGTGAACACTGCGCTGCCCTCCATCGCCGTTGATCTCGACGCCGGCCTCGGCGCCCTGCAGTGGGTGGTGGACGCCTACACGCTGGCGCTGGCCACCGTTGTGCTCAGCGCCGGGTCGTGGGGTGATCGCCGTGGTCGACGCCACGTGTTCGTGATCGGCCTGGTGATGTTCACACTCGCCTCGGTGGCGTGCGCGGCCGCTCCGACGATCCTCACCCTCGACATCGCGCGGGCAATCCAGGGCCTCGGCGGCGCAATGCTTTTCGCCTGCTCACTGGCCCTGCTCGCCGACGTGTTCGCGCCGGGCAAGGAACGTGCCGGCGCCTTGGCCGCATACGGCGCGACCATCGGTGGCGCGTTTGCGCTCGGACCACTGGTCGGTGGCATCCTCACAGAATGGCTCGACTGGCGCGCCATCTTCTTCGTGAATCTCCCCATCGGGATCATCACGCTCGTCGCCACCCTCAAATGGGTTCCGGAGTCACGCGATCCCAACTATCGACGCCTCGACATCGGCGGGCAGGTCCTCGCCTCGATCGCGCTGGCCGCACTGGTCCTCGGGCTGCTCCGGGGCAACGAACACGGCTGGACCGAGACCATCACGGCATTGTCCTTTGTGGTCGCCGCAGTCGCCGGAACCGCGTTTGTGGCGGTCGAGATGCGGGTCACCCAACCGATGTTGCCGCTGGGGATGTTCCGCAACCGGGCGTTCACTGGCGCCCAGATCGCGGCGTTCGCGATCTCGGTGTCGTTGTTCTCCGTGTTCCTCTACACGACGATCTACCTGCAGAGCGTGCTCGGCCTCTCCCCGATCGAGGCGGGGCTGGTCTATCTGCCCGCGACTGTGGCCATGTTCATCGTCGCCGGTGCGACCGCGCAGATCGGCGAGCGGGTACCCGACTGGCTCATGTTGTCCGGGTCGCTGATGCTGGTCGGTATCGGCTTGGCGATGGCCACCGTCGTTGACGTCGACAGCTCAGGCCTGGCGATCCTGCCGGGCATGATCGTGGCGATGATCGGTGCGGGCATCTTCAACCCGGTGATGAGCAGACTGGTACTCGATTCAAGTGCCGCAGAGCATTCCGGCCTCGCGGCAGGCATCAACGACGCGTTTCGGCAGACCGGTATCGCAGTCGGTGTGGCCGCGCTCGGCGCACTGCTACCCGCGGAGTCGGTGTTTTCCGCCGATCCCCACGACTTCGTGTCCGGGCTCGACAAAGCTCTCTGGGTATCGGCCGCGATCGCGGCGTCGGGTGCGGTCATCGCAGCGTGGACCCTACGGAGCGAACGTACCTCAGCACCAGCAGACGTGGCGAAAGACCGGTCGGCACAACCAGATCCGGTCTGAACCCGGCCCGGCGATCATCCCCTCCACTGATCGCCGACCGTCGACGTCGCCCTCATCGGGGCGACGTCGACGACGTCGATCGGTAAAGCGTTGTCAGCCCCGCATCATGGCGCCGACAGTCAACGTGGCGTGAGCCAGCGCGGCGTCGCGACCTGCGGTGGCCTCGTCCTCGGTCAGAGTGCGATCGTCCGCGCGGAAACGCAGCGAGAACGTGAGGGACTTCTTGCCCTCACCCACCTGCTCGCCGGTGAAGACATCGAACAGCGCGATGCTCTCGAGCAACTCTCCCGCTCCGGCCTGCAACGCAACACGGACGTCTTCGGCGGCCACATCGGCGTCGACGACCACAGCGAGATCCTGCAGGACCGGCGGGTATGGCGAAATCCGCGGCGAGACAAGGTTATTGTTCACCGGGATGGCGTCGAGGTCGATCTCCAGAGCCAGCGACCGCGGGGGAAGGTGCAGCTTCTCCAGCAACGCCGGATGCAGTTCGCCGGCCCAACCGACCACGGCGCCATCGGCGAGGATCTCGCCGCAACGACCGGGATGCCAAGGGACCTGCGCGGCCGACCGCAGCTTCAGCTCGACACCGGCGGCCTGCCCGATGATCGCCACCGCATCGAATATGTCGGTGGTGTCGGCAACGCGTCCCTTGCCCCACGGCCCGGCCGGCTCACGCAGCCCGGTCAGCACAGCGGCAACGTGCAGCGGCTGCGCCGGAAGTGATTCGATCAGCTCGGCGATCTGCTCGGCAGTGGGCCGCCTGTCCACCGGCAGCGCCTCGATCGGGCGGACGTTCTGTCCGCCCAGGACCACCTGACCGATCGTGTACATCGACAGATCACGTTGTCCCCGCGCAATATTGCGACCGACCATCTCGAGCAGTCCGGGCAGCAACGTGGTGTTCAGTTCGGGGCGGTCGGCCTCGAGCGGATTGAGCACGGTGACCGTGGCCCGACGCGGATCATCGGCGGGCAGATTCCAGAGGTCGAACACACCGGCAGGCATGAACGGATACGGCAAGACCTCCACGTAGCCCGACAACGCCAGGCTGCGCCCGACACTGCGGCGGCGGAGCTGCCGCTGGGTCAAACCTCGTCCGCCGGGGGCTTTGGGGAGCACAACCGGAATGTTCTCGTAGCCCTCGAGACGCAACACCTCTTCGACGAGGTCGGCGCTCAGTCGCAGGTCCGGTCGCCAGCTCGGCGGGGTGACGGTGAGCACGTCGCCCGCAGCTTCCACAGAGCAACCCACCTGGACAAGGCGTCGCTGCGCGGTGCCGACCGGATAGTCGATGCCAGCAGTGTCCGATGGAGCCTGCTCCGACATCAACACGGTCGCCGCAGGGGCCACGAACCCGGCGTCGGTGTAGGCGGAATCGACTGTGCCACCACAGATCTCGGCGAGCAGCGCCGCGGCGCGCAGTAGTGCGATGTCGGTAACCTTCGGGTCGACAACCCGCTCGAAACGCTTGCTGGCCTCACTGGTGAGTCGATGCCGCTTGGCGGTCCGGAACACCGAGACCGGGTTGAACGTCGCCGATTCCAGCAACACATCGGTGCTCTGCGCGTTGATCTCGGTGGCGCCACCGCCCATGACACCGGCAAGCGCGATCGGGCCGGTGTTGTCGGTGATGACAACGTCTTCCGGATCGAGGTCCCGCACCACATCATCCAGCGTGGTCAGCTTCTCCCCCGCGATCGCACGGCGCACCCGGATGTCACCGGAGAGCTTGGCGGCATCGAAAGCGTGCAGCGGCTGGCCGAGTTCGAGCATCACGTAGTTGGTGATGTCCACTGCCGCCGAAATCGGCCGCACTCCGGACAGCATGAGCCGCTTGACCATCCACCACGGGCTCGGGGCCGATGGATCGATACCGCGCACCACCAGTGCGCAATACCGGGTGGCACCGGACTCCGGATCGAGGTGCACGGTCGGGCCCGACTCGCCGACTGTGGTCGGCAGCACCGGTGCCGTCGCCGGATCGGCGAACGGCAGGTCGAAGCTGCAGGCGAGTTCGCGTGAGAGACCGCGCGCCGAGAACGCGTAGCCGCGGTCCGGGGTGACGTTGACGTCGATGATCGTGTCGTCGAGACCGAGCACCTCACGTGCGTCGGCACCGGGCGCCGCGGTCTCCGGCGGCAGCACCAGGATGCCGTTGTGATCGTTGCCGACACCCAATTCGGTGACCGAGCAGATCATGCCGTCCGACACCCTGCCGTACGTCGTGCGGGTAGCGATCGCGAAGCCCCCGGGCAGGACACAGCCGGGCAGCGCCGCAACGATCAGGTCGCCTTCGGCGAAGTTCCTTGCACCGCAGACGATGTCGCGGTCTTTCTCTTCACCCACATCGACCTGGCAGAAGCGGATGGGCTTCTTGAATTCGGTGAGTTCTTCGATCTTGGTGACCCGGCCGACCACCAGCGGACCGGTGATCTCCGGCAATCCGGTGATGTCTTCGATCTCGAATCCGACACGAACAAAGGCCTCATCGATCTCTGCGGACGGCTTGGCCCATCCGGGAGTGCCCTGTTGCAGGATCTCTGTCAGCCACGACTGCGCTAATTGCACTGGAAACTCAGCTCTTTCGTTGGTTCTGCGTACTCAGGCGCCGGGACCGAAGGGCACCGTGAAGCGGATGTCACCCTCGACCATGTCGCGCATGTCGGGCAGGTCGTTGCGGAACTGCAGGGTTCGTTCGAGTCCCATCCCGAAGGCGAATCCCGAGTAGACCTCGGGGTCGATGCCGCTGGCGCGCAGGACATTCGGATGGACCATGCCGCAGCCGCCCCACTCGACCCAGCCGGCGCCACCCTTCTTGCCGGCGAACCAGACGTCCACCTCCGCCGAGGGTTCGGTGAACGGGAAGTAGCTCGGACGCATCCGGGTGACCGTCTCGGGACCGAACAGCGCCTTGGCGAAGTGATCGAGGGTGCCCCGCAGGTGTGCCATCGTCAGGCCCTTGTCCACGGCAAGGCCCTCGACCTGATGGAACACCGGGGTATGGGTCGCGTCGAGTTCATCGGTGCGGAATGTGCGGCCCGGGCAGGCGACGTAGATCGGCAATTCCCGCGACAACATGGCACGCACCTGCACCGGCGAGGTGTGGGTACGCAGCACCTGGCGCGACTCGGTCGGCGCGATGTAGAAGGTGTCCTGCATCGACCGCGCCGGGTGATCCGGCAGGAAGTTCAGCGCATCGAAGTTGAAGTGCTCGGTCTCGACCTCGGGACCTTCGGCGATCTCCCAGCCCATCCCGACGAACACGTCGGCGACCTGATCGCCGATCACGGTGATCGGGTGCCGGGCTCCCGGTGTCCGGCGCGCGGTCGGCAGCGTGACGTCAATGGTCTCGGCAACCAGCACGGCGGCATCGCGCTCGGCGGTCAGGACCGCAAGACGCTCTTCGTACGCCTTCTGCGCCTGTCCCCGAGCAACATTGACGAGCTTCCCGGCCTCGGCCTTCTGCTCCTTCGGCAACGCGCCGAGTTCGCGGCGGGCCAATGCGATCGGCGACTTGTCACCGAGGTGCTCGGTCTTGGCAGTTGCCAGCGCTGGCAGATCAACCGCGGCGGAAAATGCTGCGACGGCAGCGTCCACTGCGGTCGCCAAGCTCTGGCTGTCGACGTCGGCCACGGCTGTGTTGACTCCCTTGAATATGACTTCTTAGAGCTGAAGTACGTCTGATGGAACTGGCTTGGCTCACCTGCGAGGGTAGTCGACCGCTCGAGTGGCATCGGCGCTGGCATAGAGGCAGATCGCGGCCGCGGCAGCCAGGTTGAGGCTCTCCGCTCGACCGTGGATCGGAATCGAGATCCGGTGATCGGCCTGCGCCAGGATGTCGTCCGGCAGTCCATGCGCCTCGTTGCCGAACAACCATGCGGTCGGCCCGGCGAGCACCTCACCGGCGTCGGGCAGGCTCAACTCGGCATCCCCCGCGGTTGCACAGATGGCCACACCGGCCTGGCGTAGCGCGGCGAGGACCTCGTCGACACTCCGCTCCCTGGCGACCGGCACGTGGAACACACTGCCGGCCGTGGACCGTACGCACTTGCCGTTGTGCGGATCGACACTGTCACCGGCGAGGATGACGCCGTCGGCGCCCATCGCATCGGCGGTCCGGATGAGGGTGCCTGCATTGCCCGGATCGGTCATCTCGACCGGCACCGCGAGCAGTCGCGGAGTGGCGCTCAGCACCTCTGACATCGGCACGTCGACCAGGTCGCAGACCACGAACAACCCGGTGCTGGTGATGGTTTCGGCGAGCTTGTCGGCTGCACCCGAGGAGATGGGCACGACCTCGATGCCACCGGCCCGCGCCTTGTGCACGAGATCGGAGTACCGTTCCAGGGCCTCGTCGGTCGCCAACAGAATCTGTGCGCGACGCGATGCGACGGCCGCGTCGACGGCATTGAATCCTTCGGCCAGGAAGCTGCCTGCCTTACGCCGCGCCGCGGAACGGTGCAGCTTTGCATATGAAACAACCCGCGCCGAACGTTCGGTGAGAACGTCCGGCGCGGGGATGTTTGTCTCGCTGCTGATCAGGCTGCGGGGGCGTTGACGTCAGCCGGCAGTGCCTGCTTGGCAACTGCGACCAGACCGGCGAATGCCTCGGGATCGCTCACGGCGATCTCGGCGAGGATCTTGCGGTCGACCTCGACATCAGCGATCTTCAGACCCTGGATGAAGCGGTTGTAGGTGATGTCGTTGGCCCGGGCCGCAGCGTTGATACGCGAGATCCACAGCTTGCGGAACTCACCCTTGCGGGCGCGACGGTCGCGGTAGGCGTAGGTCAGCGAGTGGAGCTGCTGCTCTTTGGCCTTGCGGTACAGCCGCGAACGCTGTCCGCGGTAACCCTTGGAAGCTTCCAGGATCGAACGACGCTTCTTCTGGGCGTTTACCGCCCTTTTCACGCGTGCCATGTGAATTTACCTCTTAGATATGTGGCGGCCGGGAACCGGCAGCGGGTGGTCTGGGGAGCGTTAGATCTTCAGCAGGCGCTTGATGCGGGGAGCATCGTTCGCAGAAACGACAACGGTGCCATCGAGACGACGGGTCTGCTTGGAGGGCTTGTGCTCCATCAGGTGGCGACGGCCCGCACGCTGACGGACGATCTTGCCGCTACCGGTCACCTTGAAACGCTTAGCGGTTCCCTTGTGGGTTTTGGTCTTGGGCATGGGAATGCCTTTCTCTTCGTAACGCCTGTGGAGAGGGTCAGCTCTCAGGGTTGGCGGCCGGAGCCGGCCCTGAATCTGCCGCAGGCTTGGTGGGTGCACTCTGCTGAGGTTGCGCTTGCGCTTTTGGAGCTTGTGCTTGTGCTTGTGCTTGTGCCTTGGTCTTGGCGCCCTTGTGTGGGGCCAGGACCATCGTCATGTTGCGGCCATCCTGCTTGGCGGAGGTCTCGACGAACCCGTACTCGCCTACGTCGGAGCCCAAACGCTGCAGCAATCGGTAACCGAGTTCCGGGCGCGACTGCTCGCGTCCACGGAACATGATCGTCACCTTGACCTTCGACCCGGCTTCGAGGAAGCGGATGACGTGACCTTTTTTGGTCTCGTAATCGTGGTCGTCGATCTTGGGGCGGAGCTTCTGCTCCTTGATGACGGTCATCTGCTGGTTGCGACGCGATTCGCGCTGCTTCTGTGCCGCCTCGTATTTGAACTTGCCGTAGTCCATGATCTTGCAGACCGGCGGACGCGCATTCGGGGCAACCTCGACCAGGTCGAGATCGGCCTCGATAGCCAAGCGCAGGGCATCTTCCACGCGGACAATGCCTACCTGCTCCGAGTTGGGGCCGACAAGACGGACCTCGGGTACTCGGATGCGCTCATTGATACGAGTCTCAGTGCTGATGGGGCCTCCTCATTTGTGTCCGCGTACGTAGGTGGTTCCTCGTGGCAGACGTTTTCGTCTCAGGTTGGACCGCGGTAGCAACTGGTGAAACAGATCCTCAGCGAAAAGGCCCCGGCTCGATGATGATCATCGACGGGGCCCACACCGACCGGTATATGTCACCTATCGCATCCCAGCGATCACAGCCTCCAACGCGAAGACCCCCGGAGAATATTCCGCATTCGCGGCATCTCCGGCGACAAAACCGGACCGTTCAACCGTGCGATTCTTCTTACGAAGATATCGACGTCGAGCGGTGGGAGTGTGAACTCCACTTGCAACCCCGGCGTGAACCAGGGCGGTCGTAGGTGAAAGTCTAACAGCCATGACGGAAAACCTGAATTCCGAGCCCGACGTGCGCGACCTGGCCGATATCCCGGCCATCGAAGTGATCACCCGAGCCGCGGTCATGCTGATGAGCGCCGCGGCCGAAAAACTCGGCTTGTCCGAGCAAGATCCGTCGACGAGCCCGCACCTCGACCTCGACGAAGCCCGCAAACTGATCACCGCCCTGGCCGGCCTCATCGAGGCGTCGGTCGCCGATTTGGGCATCCACGCCTCCGCACTTCGCGATGGCCTCAAGAGCCTGCAACTCGCCTTCCGGGAGGCCAGCTCCCATCCCGACGAACCCGGTAAGGGTCCCGGCGAGAAGCAGACCGGCCCCGTCACCGACTAGCCCGCCACTCCCCGATGATGTGGCCTTTTGGCGGCGCCCACCTGGGGTTTTGTTCGCCAAAAGGGCACATCTTCGGGGTGTGCCAGTGGGTCAGTGGGTGACGGCGCCGACCGAGGCCGAACGCACGAGCTTTGCGTACTTGGAGAGCACGCCCCGCTGATACTTGTGGTCAAGCGGTTGCCAGTCCTGTTTGCGCGACTCGATCTCGGCATCATCGACGAGGAGATCGAGGGTGCGACCCGCGATATCGACTCGGATGCGGTCGCCGTCACGGATGAAGGCAACCGGTCCCCCGTCGGATGCCTCCGGCGCGATGTGCCCGATGCAGAGCCCGGTGGTGCCGCCGGAGAATCGTCCGTCGGTGAGCAACAACACATCTTTACCCAGACCGGCGCCCTTGATCGCGCCGGTGATCGCCAGCATCTCCCGCATCCCGGGTCCACCCTTGGGACCCTCGTACCGGATGACCACCACATCGCCCGCCTGGATCACTCCGTCGGCCAATGCGGCCAGGGCACTCTGTTCACGTTCGAAGACCCGCGCCGGGCCCTCGAAAGTGTCGGCGTCGAAGCCTGCCGACTTGACCACGGCACCCTCCGGCGCCAACGAGCCGTGCAGGATGGTGATGCCGCCGGTCTTGTGGATCGGGTTGTCCAGTGCCCGAATGACTTTCCCGTCGAGCGGGCCGATCTCCATTGCCTCGAGGTTCTCGGCCAAGGTCTTGCCGGTGACGGTGAGGGCGTCGCCGTTGAGCAGGTCGGCGTCCAGGAGCGCCTTCATGATCACCGGGATGCCGCCGTGGCGGTCGAAGTCGTTCATCACATACCGGCCGAACGGCTTGAGGTCGCCCAGGTGCGGTGTGCGGTCGCCGATGCGGTTGAAGTCGTCGAGGTGCAGATCGACCTCCGCCTCGCTCGCGATGGCGAGCAGGTGCAGCACCGCGTTGGTCGAACCGCCAAGGGCCATGGTGACGGTGATCGCGTTCTCGAGTGCGGGTTTGGTGATGATGTCGCGGGTGGTGATCCCGAGCCGCAGCAGGTTGACCACTGCCTCCCCCGAACGATGGGCAAAGGCGTCCCGCCGGCGATCAGCGGCCGGTGGCGCTGCTGAACCCGGCAGGCTCATCCCCAGGGCTTCGGCGATCGACGCCATGGTGTTGGCGGTGTACATGCCACCGCAGGCCCCCTCACCCGGACAGATGGCCCGCTCGATCCGGCCCAGATCCTCCTCGGACATCTTGCCTGCCCGACAGGCCCCGACCGCCTCGAAGGCATCGATCAGGGTGACATCTCGCTCGGTGCCGTCGGCGAGCTTGACCCAGCCCGGCGCGATGGTGCCCGCGTAGAGGAACACCGACGCCAGGTCGAGGCGGGCCGCAGCCATCAACATGCCCGGCAACGACTTGTCGCAACCGGCCAGCAGTACCGACCCGTCGAGGCGTTCGGCCGACATCACGGTCTCGACCGAATCGGCGATCACCTCACGCGAGACCAGGGAGAAATGCATGCCCTCGTGGCCCATCGAGATGCCGTCGGAGACCGAGATGGTGCCGAACTCCAGCGGATATCCGCCACCGGCGTGCACACCCTCCTTGCTGGCCTGAGCCAGCCGGTCGAGCGACAGATTGCAGGGGGTGATCTCGTTCCACGAGCTGCCGATGCCGATCTGGGGCTTATCCCAGTCCTCGTCACCCATCCCGACCGCACGAAGCATTCCGCGACTCGGAGCCGCACTGATCCCGTCGGTGACGGTGCGGCTACGGGGCTTCATGTCGACCATTTGGAACTCCTCGGTGTTGTCGTCGGCCGGCGAGAATCCCGCCTGACCCGATCAGTCGTGCCGCACTCAGCCTGCGGTGACCGCTTTCTTACGTCCAGTCTGCTTGGCCGCAGCCTTCCGCGGGGCCGCTTTACGCGCAGGCGTCGGCGCCGCGGCACTCGTCGGCTTCAGGATCTCGGCGAGGAACTTGCCCGTATGACTCAGCGGCTCGGCTGCGACATCTTCGGGGGTTCCCTCGACAACCACGGTGCCGCCACCCGATCCGCCTTCGGGACCCATGTCGATGACCCAGTCGGCGGTCTTGATGACGTCGAGGTTGTGCTCGATGACAATCACTGAATTGCCCTTGTCGACAAGGCCGTTGATCACGTGGATCAACTTGCGGATGTCTTCGAAGTGCAGACCGGTGGTGGGCTCGTCGAGGACGTAGGCGGTGCGTCCGGTCGACCGTTTCTGTAGTTCGGCCGCCAGCTTCACACGCTGCGCCTCACCGCCGGACAGTGTTGTCGCCGGCTGCCCGAGCCGGACATAACCCAGCCCGACCTCGTTGAGGGTCTTGAGGTACCGATGGATCGAGGTGATCGGTTCGAAGAACTCGGCGGCCACCTCGATGGGCATGTCAAGCACCTCGGAGATGGTTTTGCCCTTGTAGTGGACCTCGAGCGTTTCGCGGTTGTACCGCGCACCGTGACAAACCTCGCACGGCACGTAGACGTCGGGCAGGAAGTTCATCTCGATCTTGATCGTGCCCTCGCCCGAGCATGCCTCGCAGCGGCCACCCTTGACGTTGAACGAGAACCGGCCCGGCTGGTAGCCGCGGACCTTGGCCTCGGTTGTGGCGGCGAACAGGGTCCGGATCTTGTCGAACACACCGGTGTAGGTGGCCGGGTTGGATCGCGGGGTACGGCCGATCGGAGACTGATCGACACGGACCAGCTTGTCGAGGTTGTCCATCCCGTTGATACGGGTGTGCCGGCCGGGGACCTGGCGCGCACCGTTGAGCTTGTTGGCCATCACCGTTGCCAGGATGTCGTTGACCAGAGTCGACTTGCCCGACCCCGAGACACCGGTGACCGCGGTGAGAACACCCAGCGGGAACACGACATCGATGCCCTGGAGGTTGTGCTCCCTGGCCCCGACAACGGTCAACTGTCGTTTGCGGTCGATCGGCCGCCGGGTCTCCGGGACCTCCAGCCTCGAACGCCCCGAAAGGTATGCGCCCGTGATGGATTCCTCGTTCTTCAGCAGGTCTTTGTAGCTGCCACTGTGGACAACCCGACCGCCGTGTTCACCGGCGTGAGGGCCGATGTCGACGATCCAGTCCGCAGAACGGATGGTGTCCTCGTCATGCTCGACCACGATCAGGGTGTTGCCCAGGTCACGCAGTCTGGTGAGGGTGTCGATGAGCCGCCGGTTGTCCCGCTGATGCAGGCCGATCGACGGTTCGTCCAGAACGTAGAGGACACCGGCCAGGCCGGAGCCGATCTGGGTTGCCAACCGGATGCGCTGCGCTTCACCGCCGGACAACGATCCCGCCGCCCGGGAGAGCGACAGATACTCCAGTCCCACGTCCAACAGGAAGCGGATGCGTGACTGCACCTCTTTGAGGACCTGGCCGGCGATGGCTTCCTCACGCTTTCCGAGCTTGAGGTCGGAGAGGTAGTCGGCGCATTCGGCGACCGACAGGGCGCAGACCTCGGCGATCGACTTCTCACCGAACCGCTTGTGGTCGAGGGTGACCGCCAGGATCTCCGGACGCAGACGGGCGCCGTTACAGGTGGGACACGGGATGTCCCGCATGTAGCCCTCGTACCGGTCTTTCATCTGCTCGGACTCGGTCTGCTCCATCCGGCGATGCAGGAACGACATCACACCTTCGAACTCGGTGTAATACGAGCGGGTGCGGCCGTAGCGGTTGCGGAACTGCACGTGGACCTGATGTTCACTGCCGTTCAGGATCGCCCGACGTGCCTTGACCGGCAGCTTTTTCCACGGGGTGTCGGTGTCGAAACCCATGGCGTCGCCGAGTCCGGACAGCAATCGCAGGAAGTAGTCGGCGTTGTGGCCACCCGCCCACGGCGCGATGGCGCCCTCGGCGAGCGTCAGATCGGAATCCGGGACGACCAATTCCTCGTCGACCTCTTTACGGATACCGAGGCCATCGCAATCCGGGCAGGCACCGTAGGGCGAGTTGAACGAGAACGAGCGGGGCTCGAGATCGTCGATCGCGATGGGGTGACCGTTCGGGCAGGCCATCCGCTCGGAGAACCGGCGCTCACGATCCGGATCATCTTCTTCCAGATCGACGAAGTCGAGAACGATCACACCGTCGGCCAGACCGAGCGCGGTCTCCACCGAATCGGTGAGCCGCTGCTTGGCCGAGGCCTTCACCGCGAGCCGGTCGACGACGACCTCGATGTCGTGCTTCTCCTGCTTCTTGAGCTTCGGAGGATCAGCCAGCGGATGGACCACACCGTCGATACGGGCGCGCGAGAAACCCTGCGTCTGCAACGTGCCGAACAGGTCGACGAACTCACCCTTGCGGGTCCGCACCACCGGCGCGAGCACCTGGAATCGGATGCCCTCTTCCATCGCCAGCACCTGATCGACGATCTGCTGCGGGGTCTGCTTCTCGATGGCCGCCCCGCACTCGGGGCAATGTGCCTTGCCTGCGCGCGCATACAACAGACGGAGGTAGTCGTAGACCTCGGTGATGGTGCCGACCGTCGACCGCGGGTTGCGGTTGGTGGACTTCTGGTCGATCGAGACCGCCGGAGACAGACCCTCGATGAAGTCGACGTCGGGCTTGTCCATCTGCCCGAGGAACTGCCGGGCGTATGCGGAGAGCGATTCGACGTATCGGCGCTGGCCCTCGGCGAAGATCGTGTCGAAGGCCAGGCTCGACTTCCCGGAGCCGGAGAGCCCGGTGAAAACGATCAAACTGTCGCGCGGGAGATCCACGTCGACGCCGCGAAGATTGTGTTCGCGGGCTCCGCGCACGATGAGTCGATCAACCACTGTGGTCCTTTTCAAGGTCAAATTAGTACTGTGCCGACCATCACTGATCAGCTGTTGGGCGTGCGCCAGGGCGTACCCGGCAATGCTAGAGGCACCTACTGACAAGATACCGGCGGCAGCAGAGCCTGCCGACCGATCGCGCCCCCTGCCGCAGCTCGTCAAACCTTCTGACCTGCGAAAACCCTCACCACCCAGAGTGTGAGCAAGGCAACGATCACAAACGGTAACCACACCGCCGACATACCTATTCCACGGTAGGCGCCGGCACCGGCGAACGCGCCGACGGCCATCGCCGACCACAACAGGAAATGCCGGACCCACCCCCATCGCGGGCCACCGAACGCCGCATCCACGAGCCGCTGCGCCGCCTTCACCAGGGTGCCGGTCATGTAGGTCAAGCCCACCGAGACCACCCCCGATTTCTCGAACACCGAGTTGAGTGCGCCCATGGCGACTGCCACGACCATCAAGGACGCATATCCGGACCACGCGGCCGCGATCACCGCTGACACCCCGAGAAGTGTTGTCACCGAACACATCACCGCGATTCGACCATGCACCTCGGCATTGAGGCGGCGAACAATCGAACCCACCATGACCCCGATCACGAACAATCCGATGATCAGCAGGCAACGCAGCCCCGCACCCGTCATGTCCTCGACGAACGACGTCGACATCTGCGTTGTGTTGCCGCTCATGAACGAGATGAAATAGCCCCCGAGGTGGATGAACGCGACCGCGTCCAGAAATCCTGCGACCGCGGTCAATGCGGTGGCCAACGCCAGTTCACTGCGATCGATCGTGTTCAAGGCCGCACCGTCACCATCCACAACTCCCGGCCGAGTCCGGCCAATGGGCTCAATTATGCGTCACCGGCCCAGTTCAGCAGGTCTGGTGCAGAGTCGGTGGCGGATGCCCATCTCAGTCGCCGTGGACCCATCGGCGCAGATTCGGGGGCAGGCGACCCCCAAACCCTCATTCGGACGGTTAGGGTTGTTCCCATGAGTGCAGCGGCCCCGATTTCCGACAACTACACCGGCGACTTCAGCAATTCGGATGTGCCACAACGCAAAACCACACCGAATTCGACGATCCTCAAATTGTCCGTCGGCCCGATGGACAACAACGTCTACGTCATCACCTGCCGTGAAACCGGCAAGGGTCTGCTGATCGACGCCGCCAACGACGCCGATGTCCTGATCGACCTGATCAAGGCACACGGCCACATCGAATCGATCTTCACCACCCACTGGCATCCCGACCACTGGATCGCACTCGAAGAGGTGGTCAAGGCAACCGGTCTACCCACCGCTGCGGGCCGGATCGACGCCCCACCGATCCAGGTGGCCACCGATCGGCTCGTCGACGAGGGCGACGTCATCGAGGTCGGCAACCTGAAGCTGGGGACCATTCACGTCAAAGGCCACACCGACGGTTCCATCGCCCTGTTCTTCGACGACGACGTCACCCACCTGTTCACCGGCGACTGTCTATTCCCCGGCGGTGTCGGCAAATCGCAGACACCAGAAGACTTCGAATCGCTGATCAGCGACGTCAAGACAAAGCTGTTCGACCGATTCGACGACAGCACGGTGGTCTATCCCGGCCACGGACTCGACACCACTCTCGGTGCCGAGCGCCCCCATCTCGATGAATGGCGCGAGCGAGGCTGGTAGAAGTTCGCTCCGCGGGGTACACACCCAACGTCTATAGGCTCAAAAGAGCAGTAGCCGAGAAGTTCGACAAGCAGATTCGACTTAGAACAGTGTCTTTGAGGAGGCCCTTCATGCTGATTCGCCGAATTGCCCGTCCCATGCTCGCAGCAGCGTTCATCGCCACCGGGGTCGAGGTGATCCGACGGCCGGAAGCACTTGCCGAGGCCGCGCAACCCTACGTTGACAAGGCAAAGGTCGCGCTGCCACCCGCAGCCGCGGACCTCATCCCTGCCGACACGCAGGTTCTCGTCCGCGTCAACGGCGCCATTCACATCGTCGGCGGCCTGGCCCTGGCGACCGGGAAGTTCCCGAGGCTGGCTGCACTGTCGCTCGCGGGCGTTGTGGTCCCGACCACCTTGGCCGGCCACGATTTCTGGAACGAAACCGACCCACATGAGCGCGCCGAACAGCAGGCGCACTTCATCCAGAACCTCGGTCTGCTCGGCGGACTGCTGCTCGCCACGGTCGACACCGAGGGCAAACCGTCGCTCGCCTGGCGCGGACGCAAGGCTGCCGCCACCGCCGGCGAGAAGGTGGCCGCCGTGCTGCCCTCCGGTTCATCCGGTTCGGCAACAACAGAGGTACTCACCGACAAGGCCTCGCACCTCGCCGGGTTGGTCTCCGAACGCACCGGGGAGCTGGCCGAGGTCGCCGCTGATCGAGGTGGCAAGTTCGCCGATGTGGCTTCGGAGCGCGCAGCGGAACTGGCACACAAGGCATCGGAGAAGGCGGCCACATTCGCCGATGTCGCGGTCGAACGTGGGTCCGAGTTCTCGGATGTGGCGACCAAACGGGGAGCTGTCCTCGCGGGAATCGCTGCCGAGCGGGCCTCCGAGTTCGCCGACGTCGCGTCGAAGAGGGGCGAGCATCTGGCGGACGTGGCTTCTGATCGGGCCGCCACGCTCACCAAGGCTGCCGCAAAGAAGCAGGCCGCGCTCTCCAAGGTGGCCGCCAAAAAGCAGGCGAAGCTGGGCAAGCAGGCCGGTAAGAAGCAAGCGAAGTTCGCAAAGCTCGCCGCACATGAGCAGGCCAAGCTCACGAAGAAGGCTGCCAAGAACGGTTCGACCGCCAAAGATCTGGCGGCCGAGCGAGGCGCGGAGCTCGCGGAGTCGGCAGCAAAGGCCTGGGCGTCGACCAACGGCTACGCCGAGCACTACCTGAACACGGTGCGCGACAAGGCCCCTGAGCTGGTCGAGTACGTGCGAGAGCACGGCACCGAGGTTGCCGAGCGCGCCGCCGACGAAGGCGCCAAGCTCTCGGCCCTTGCCCGTGAGCAGGCCAAGAAGGCACAGAAGAAGGCAGAAAAAGCGGTCTAGTTGAATCCGGTGGGCGCGCGGGCCTCAGCCCAGCACCGCACGGGCCGCTGCCCGCGCACCTACCGGATCCGACGTCTGCGAGACCGCTGCCGCGGCGCGGCGGCAGTCATCGAGGCTGACCGTCCCGAGCTTCGCGCCGACTCCGGCCACCGCCGAGGCCGCCGCCGACAACGATGTGACACCCAGCCCGACAAGGACACAGGCGAGCAGCGGATCGGCCGCCGCCTCACCACAGACACCCACCGGTTTGCCTGCCGCCGCACCTGCCGCCGCCGTCCGCGCAACCAGGGACAGCACCGCCGGCTGCCACGGATCGGTCAGCCCGGCAAGATCAGCCGACATCCGATCAGCGGCCATCGTGTACTGGGCGAGGTCGTTGGTACCGATCGACAGGAAGTCGACGTGCTCGAGAATTCGTTCGGCCAGTAGCGCCGCCGCGGGCACCTCGATCATCACGCCGGGCACCAGCCCGCGTTCGCGCACCTTCTCGGCAAACCACTTGGCCTCGGCCGGGGTGGCGATCATCGGTGCCATCACCCAGGGTGCCCGCAGGCCGTCGGCCGCGGCCGCCACCCCGTCGAGCTGACGCTCGAGTAATCCGTTGTCCAGTAAGGCCATTCGGATGCCACGGACGCCAAGCGCGGGATTCGCCTCATCAGGATGGGCGGCGAAGCGCAGCGGCTTGTCCGAGCCGGCATCAAGGGTTCGCAGGACCACCTTGGAATCGGGAAATGCCTCGATCACCTCGCGGTAGATCGCCGCCTGCTCATCGACCGTCGGTTCCTGCTCCCGATCGAGGAAGCAGAGTTCGGTCCGGAACAGTCCGACTCCCCCGGCCGCGCTCCTGGCAGCCACCCGCGCGCCTGCCCCGTCCTGGACGTTGGCGAGCACATCCACGCGATGCCCATCCGAGGTCACACCCGGACCTGTCCAGGAAGCAGTGCGCTCGGCGATCAACTTATATGCGGCAACGGCCTGTGCCGCGACCTCCTCGTCCGGCGACACCGTCAGTTCACCGGCGCTTCCGTCGATCAGCACCGGCGTTCCGGCCGCGACGGTCTCGAGTCCGGAAACCGCCACCACACAAGGGATCCCGAGCTGACGGGCGATGATCGCGGTGTGACTGGTCGGTCCGCCGAGTGATGTTGCGAGCCCGACGATCAGCGTCGGGTCAAGTCCTGCGGTGTCAGCGGGTGCGAGGTCGTCAGCCAGGAGCACCGAAGGCACCTCCGGCACCGGGATACCGGGTTCCGGCTGCCCAAGCAACTCGGCCAGCACCCGATCGCGAACGTCGTTGAGATCGGTCACCCGCTCGGCCATCAGCCCGCCGAGTTTGGTGAACATGTCGGCGAACTGAGCGGTCGCGGCAACGGCCGCGGCCGCGGCCGAACTGCCGGCGGTGATCAGGTTTTCTGCGGCGCCCAGCCACCCGCGATCGGTTGCCATCGCAGCGTTGGCCGAGAGCACCTCCGATGCCGAACCGCTCGTCATCGACGCACGGTCTTGCAGACGCTTCGCCACAGCGGTGGTCGCCTGACCGAACGCTTGAAGCTCGGCCTCACGACCCGCAGCAGGTACGGGATCTGTGTTGATCACCGGATCCACGCGAGGTCCGGGCACAACAGCAGGCCCGAGGACGACGCCGGGCACCACCGGGGTGCCTCGCAGAACCTGACGCGGACTCTCCACCTGCGCTGACATATTCATCCGACCTCCTCAGACCGATCCGTTCACCTCGCGTGGCTGGACATATCCAACGTAGCGATGTGATCTAGATTACAGAAACCTCTTGACAAGACAAGACGTTCGGGCATAAAACAACATAAAGCAACATTCAAACCACATGCTTGCACATCGCGGCGAGCCACACGGAGGACGGATGTACCCAGAGGAACGGCAGCATGCGATGGCATCGGTCATCGCGCAGAACGGTCGCATGTCAGTCGCAGACCTCGCCGAGCTGTACGCCGTGACGACCGAAACCGTCCGTCGCGATCTGGCCGCACTGGACCGGCTCGGACTGATCCGGCGAGTACACGGCGGCGCGGTCCCGGCCTCGGCCCTGACCGCCATCGAACTCGGCACCACCGAGCGCGAGAACAGCCACGCAGACGAGAAAGAACGAATCGGGAAAGCGGCCCTCGACCATTTGCCACCGGCCGGTGGCAGTGTGCTGATCGACGCCGGGACCACCGCCGCACGGTTGGCCGCGTACCTGCCAACCGACCAGGATCTGGTTGTCATCACCAACTCCCTTCCGGTTGCCATGCGAGTCAGCGGCCTCGGCGGTCTGCGGCTGCATCTGCTCGGCGGACGCGTCCGCGGCATCACCCAGGCAGTCGTCGGTGACGAAGCCCTACGCACACTGTCCACGATGCGAGTCGACGTCGCGGTGATCGGGACCAACGGCATCAGCGTGCGCCACGGTTTGTCCACGCCAGACAGCGACGAAGCGGCCGTCAAGCGGGCCATGGTCGCATCCGCGCACCAGGTTGTGGTTGTCGCGGACTCCTCGAAGGTCGGCCGCGAAGACCTGATCAGCTTCGCCCCGATCGATCGTGTCGATGTACTCATCACCGACACCGAGATCTCGGACGCCGCCCGTGCCGAGTTCGTCGATGCCGGCGTCGACCTGGTGACGGCATGATCATCACGCTGACCGCCAATCCCAGCATCGACCGCACCGTGACGCTGGCCGAACCACTGCGTCGCGGCGCCGTACACCGTGCCACCACCGCGACCTCACATCCGGGCGGCAAGGGCGTCAACGTCGCCCGCGTGATCACCTCTGCCGGAAGACGCGCCGTGGCAGTCCTTCCCGGCAACCGGAACGAACCACTCCTCGTGGCATTGACCGAAGCCGGCATCGAGCACCGCGCGATCGAATATCCCGGTGCGGCGCGCGTGAATCTCACCGTGACCGAACCGGACGGCACCACGACCAAGATCAACGAGCCCGGCGCCGCACTGCTTCCCGAACACCTCGACGCCCTCGCAACCTGTCTGCGCGACCTGTCGGCGTCTGCCAACTGGGTGGTCCTGTCGGGTTCGCTGCCACCGGGAGTCCCCGATCGCTGGTACGCCGATCTGGTTGCGACGCTCCGCACCGCCTCGACCGGGAGCACCCCGGTCCGGATCGCGGTCGACACCTCGGACGGCCCCTTGCGTGCACTCGCGGCCGAATTCTCCACTGCCGCACCCGATCTGATCAAGCCCAACGCTGAAGAACTGGGGCAGATCGTCGGGATGGACGGACTCGAACTCGAACGTGCCGCCGAAGATGGCGACCCGTACCCCACCGCCCGCGCGGCCCGATCGCTGATCGAGCGCGGCGGCCCACAGACCGTGCTCGCCACGTTGGGTGCCGCGGGCGCGGTATTGGTCATGCCGACAGGCGCCTGGCACGCCACCACACCTCCGATCGTGCCGCTCAGCACGGTCGGTGCCGGCGATTCGTCGCTGGCCGGATATCTACTCGCTGATCTGGAAAACGCCGGACCAGCTGACCGCCTCGTCATGGCGGTCGCGTACGGCAGTGCCGCTGCCGCCCTACCGGGCACGGCACTTCCGAGTCCCAGTCACATCAATCCGGACGCGGTGACCGTCACCGCGCTGACCTCGATCCTCGGCAGCCCCTGATGGCTGCACCCGATCTGAACACCAGCGCTGCGCACCCTCACGATCGCGCATCTCGAACCTAGGAATCCGTCATGTCGAACCCGACAGTCCACACCGGCCCCACGCCGGCGATCATCACTCCAGAACTGATCACGCTCGATGCCGGACTCGGCACCGCCAAAGAGGCCGTCATCGGGGCCCTGGCCGGCAAGCTCGCCGCCGCCGGGCGCACCACCGACGTCGACAGCCTGCGCGACGCCGCGCTGGCCCGTGAATCACAATCGGCCACCGGACTTCCCGGTGGGATCGCGATCCCGCATTGCCGGGACGAATCCGTCGTCACGGCGTCCCTCGGATTTGCCAGACTCGACCCGAAGGTCGATTTCGGCGCCCCCGATGGCCCGGCCGATCTGGTGTTCCTCATCGCGGCACCGGCCGGCGCCGGTTCCGAGCACATGAAACTGCTGACCGCGCTGGCCCGCGCGCTGGTCAGGCCGGAGTTCGTGTCATCACTCCGGTCAGCCGCCGGTCCCGACGACGTTGTCGCACTCGTCGAGGATGTCCTGCATCCGGCACCCGCGGCCGCACCCGCTGCCACGCCGCCTGCCACGGCCGCCACCCCCGACAAGGCCGGTGCTGAGAAGCCAAGTACCGAGAAGTCGCCTGCCCCGCCCGCCGGCGACACCGGTCCGGCCCGGTCCGAGCAGACCATCGTCGCGGTCACCGCCTGCCCCACCGGAATCGCGCACACCTACATGGCCGCCGATTCGCTGGTGGCGGCAGGCAAACGCGCAGGCGTCGAGGTGCTCGTCGAGACCCAGGGGTCGAGCGGCAGCACTCCGCTGTCACCCGAGGCGATCGCCTCGGCAAACGCGGTGATCTTCGCAACCGATGTCGGAGTGAAGGGCAAGGAGCGATTCGCAGGCAAGCCGGTGGTCGCCTCAGGTGTCAAGCGTGCGATCAACGAACCGGACACGATGATCACCGAGGCGTTGCGCGCGGGCGAAGATCCCAACGCGGCCAGAGTCGCAGGCTCCACGACCGGCGACACCGAACAATCCGGCTCCGGCGGCGGCGACGTCGGTTGGGGTACGCGAACGCGTCAGATCCTGCTGACCGGCGTGAGCTACATGATCCCGTTCGTGGCCGCCGGTGGACTGCTCATCGCACTCGGATTCTTGTTCGCAGGCTATGAGATCTCGGACAACGCAGCAGAGATCACCCTCGACAACTCACTGACGTCACTGCCCGACGGCGGTCTGATGACCTACATCGGCGCCGTCCTGTACCAGCTCGGCTCCCTGGCCTTCAGCTTCCTCGTGCCCGCGCTGGCCGGCTACATAGCGTTTGCCATCGCCGACCGGCCGGGCCTGGCCCCCGGTTTCACCGCGGGCGCGGTGGCCGTATTCGTCGGAGCCGGGTTCATCGGCGGCCTCGTCGGCGGATTGATCGCCGGTTTTGCCGCCCTCTACATCGGCCGGATACCCGTTCCACAATGGGCGCGCGGTCTGATGCCAGTGGTGGTCATCCCGCTGTTCGCCTCGCTGGTTGTCGGCTTGTTGATGTTCATCGTGCTCGGCAAACCGCTGGCCTCGATCACCGAGGGATTGACCGACTGGCTCAACAGCCTGTCCGGCTCGTCTGCCATCCTGCTCGGTGTCATCCTCGGATTGATGATGTGCTTCGACCTCGGTGGACCCGTCAACAAAGCGGCCTATGCGTTCGCGGTGGCCGGACTCTCGGTCACCGACGACGCCTCACTACGGATCATGGCCGCGGTCATGGCGGCAGGCATGGTGCCGCCGCTGGCGATGGCACTTGCCTCGACCGTCCGTCCCGGGCTCTTCACCGAGGCCGAACGGGAGAACGGGAAGGCCGCCTGGTTGCTGGGCGCCTCGTTCATCTCCGAGGGCGCCATCCCATTTGCGGCGGCCGACCCACTGCGGGTGATTCCGTCGATGATGGCCGGTGGCGCCGTGACCGGAGGTCTGATCATGGCCTTCGACGTCACCCTGAGCGCTCCCCACGGTGGCATCTTCGTCTCGTTCGCCATCGGTGGGATCGCCTGGTTCTTTGTCGCACTTGCCGCGGGAACCATCGTCTCGGCGCTGTGCGTTGTCGCTGCCAAACAATTCATCCGTCCCCGCAAGGCAGCACCCGACGAGACAAAGGTTCTCAGCGCGGCCTGACCGATATCGCCCCTGATCAGCATCAACCGAATAACAACAAGGAGAAATCATGCCAAGTACCACCGTTGCAGTCGGATCGTCCATCGGTCTGCATGCCCGCCCCGCAGCCACGATCGCCGAGGCCGTTGCCGCCGCCGGAGTCCCGGTGACACTTTCGGTGGCCGGTGGTGAGCCGGTGGACGCCGGTTCGGCATTGCTGATCATGACTCTCGGCGCCACCGTGGGCACCGAGGTCACCGTCACCTGCGAAGACCAGGCAACCCTCGACAAGGTCGCCCAGCTCGTCGCGTCGGATCTCGACGCCTGAACGACGATGAGTATTGCCTGCTAGCAGGCCGCATCCCCAACGTGACGCGGTGGGCCGGGAACGTTTACCCGACCCACCGCGTTATTCTTTAGCACTATTTTGTGCGCGTACGGCGCGGTCGAATTCGCAATTCGACAAGGTGCTGAAGCAAACCGAGGAGGACCGTGTTCGAGGCCGAGCAACACCATCTGGATCGCGTATATGGTCGTCTGGACCGGATGCGCCGCAATACCCAGACGCGGTTGGCATCTGCTCTGCGCGACACCGGCGGCACTCCGCAGGCACGTTCCGAACGCGAATCCTATGAGCGTCTGTACAACGACGATCTGACGAAGTTCGATGCTGCCGAACACAATCTCTATTTCGGTCGCCTCGACCTCGAGAACGGTGAGGTTCGCCGGATCGGCCGTATCGGCATCCTCGATGACGACGAGCAGGACAGCACTCTCCTGCTCGATTGGCGTGCACCGCTCAGTCGCCCGTTCTATCTCGCGACGCCGGCCTCACCGGAAGACGTCCAGGTCCGCAGTCACGTCCGGACCCGCAATCGCAAGATCACCGCGATCAACAAAGAACGCCTCGACGTCACCGAGATCGCCGATGCCGACAACACCGGCCACGGCGATGTGGTGAACGAGACGGCTCTGATCACCGCGCTCAATGCCGCCCGCACCGGGCACATGAACGACATCGTCGAAACCATCCAGCGCGAGCAGGACGTCATCATCCGGTCACCGCACCGGGGAGTGCTGGTGGTCCAGGGCGGTCCGGGTACCGGCAAGACCGCGGTCGCGCTCCACCGCGCCGCGTACCTGCTGTACACCTATCGCGAAACCCTCGCGCGCAGTGGCGTTCTCATCATCGGGCCCAACACCACCTTCCTGAAGTACATCGGACAGGTGCTCCCCTCGCTCGGTGAGAGCGGCGTGCTCCTCTCGACCATCGGCGACCTCTATCCGGGCGTACGGGCCACCCTCACAGACAATCCGGTGGCATCGACCCGCAAGGGCGACCTGGCCATCGTCGAGGTCCTGAAACAAGCGGTCCGGGACCGGCAAGAGCTGCCCACATCGCCGATCATCCGCAAGTTCGAGGGCTATGAGGTCGCGATCACCAGCAAGGTGATCCAGCGCGCCCGCGGTCGGGCCCGGTCATCGAGGCGGCCGCACAACCATGCCCGATCGGTGTTCCTGCGCTCGGCATTCGACGCTCTGGCCCAGCAACATGCCGAACGCATCGGATCGAGCGTTGTCGACGGTTCACAGTTGTTGAGCGGCACCGACATCGCGGACATTCGTGACGAGATGCGCGAAGACCCGGATATCACCGCCGCACTGGCGCACTTCTGGCCACAGCTTTCTCCGCAAGTGGTGCTTGCCGATCTGCTGACGTCGCCCGAGCGGATCAAGTCCGCGACGCCAGGCTGGTCGCAATCCGACCGCGACGCACTTCTCCGTACCGAGCGGGGTGGTTTCAGCGCCGCCGACGCCCCGTTGCTCGACGAACTGGCCGAGATCATCGGCATCGACGACAACGACGATGAAGAACGCGAACGCGCCCAGTGGCGCCAAAAGCTCTCGGACGCACAGGATGCACTCGACATCCTGACCGGTTCGGCACCACAGGATCTCGAGGACGAACTTGATCCGGAGATCCTGATGGCGTACGACCTGATCGACGCCGAACAACTCGCCGCACGCCAGACCAACCGGGTGGCTTTGACCACGGCCGAACGCGCCTACAACGACCGCACGTGGACGTTCGGGCACGTGATCGTCGACGAGGCCCAGGAACTGTCGGCGATGGCTTGGCGAATGATCATGCGCCGCATCCCGAATCGCTGGATGACCGTCATCGGGGATACCGCGCAGACCGGCGATCCGGCCGGGACGAATTCCTGGGGCGAAGTCCTCACGCCGTATGTCGCACAGCGGTGGCGCAAGTTCGACCTGACGGTCAACTACCGCACGCCCAGCGAGATCATGGCGGTCGCGGCACCGATTCTCGAACAGATCGACAAGGAGATGTCGGCGCCCACCTCGATCAGGTCGAGCGGGCGGCCCCCGGTGTTCGAACACACATCGGCCGACAAGCTCGGTGCGGTAGCCGGTCGGCTCGCCACCGAACCTCTCGACGGTATCGCCGCGATCATCGCACCCGACGATCTGGTCGACGAGATCCGCAGTGCCACTGAGAATCTCGAGGGCACAGGAGAGCTGTCCGTTCTCACGGTGGCGCAGTGCAAGGGTCTGGAATTCGACCGCACGATCGTGATCGAGCCGACGATGATCGTGCATCAATCATCGCGCGGATGGGGCGACCTATATGTCGCGCTCACCCGGGCAACCCAGCAGCTGGCAATTGTGCACAGCGCCGAGTTGCCCGAGCCTCTGAGGCAGTCCGCTCAGACCGTGTGAACGATCAGGACGTCGCACCGCGACTTGCGGGCGACGTCCGCCGGAACTGATCCCAACAACCTGCCTGCGATCGAGTTGAGACCCTTGTTGCCGACCACGAGCAGGTCGGCCTTGGAGTCCTGCACCAGGTTCAGGAGCGCGTCCACCGGCGAGCCGACGACTGGGCGGGTGACGATGTTGACGCCACCTGCCGCGGCCGCCCGCTCTTTGGCACTCCGAAGAATCTCTTCGGTCGGCGCAGACCCGTGCACCTGGTAAGCCTCGTCCTTGAGCACATCTGATGCCGCAGAGAAGTCCTTGTCGTCAGTCGGGAAGTACGCACAGGCAATGATCAACTTTGCCGAGTCCCCACTGATCGCCCCCGCTCGTTCCACAGCCTTCATCGACGATTCAGATCCATCGGTTCCCACTACGACGGTCTGGTATGCGCTCATTCATTCCTCCAATAAACGTGCTTGCATGTGGATACGCTCCGCGGCAATGCCTTCCGAGAAGCGGGCGTTGCCTTCCGAGAGGGTATATCGATACCCGCGGCCAACAATTGGGTATCCACCGAAGCGCACGCCACCATGCCCGCTGACCTGCGACAACACTTACTGTCACTCACGTCACATGTATCTGCGGGAGATCGGCTAGGAGATGCCTGCGGCGTCCATACCGCGCAATTCTTTCTTGAGATCGGATATTTCGTCGCGCAGGCGACCCGCAAGTTCGAACTGCAGGTCGCGGGCAGCATTCATCATCTGATCGGTGAGCGCACCGATGAGGTCGGCCAGTTCGGCGCGTGGCATCGCAGACACGTCCCGGCCTTCGAGAACACCCGACGAGGTCGAGGCTCGACCCGGTTCGCCCTGCGCGCGCCGTCCACGACTGGCATTGCGGCCGGAACCGCCGACGGCGACAGAGTCCTCGGCTTCTTCGTAGACCTGGTCGAGGATGTCGGCGATTTTCTTACGCAACGGTTTTGGATCGACACCCATCTTCTTGTTGTAGGCCACCTGCTTCTCGCGTCGACGATCTGTCTCATCGATGGCGTTGCGCATCGAGTCGGTGATCTTGTCGGCGTACATGTGCACTTCACCGGAGACGTTTCGGGCCGCACGGCCGATGGTCTGGATGAGGCTGGTGGTACTCCGCAGGAACCCTTCCTTGTCGGCATCGAGAATCGCGACCAACGACACCTCGGGCAGGTCCAAACCTTCACGGAGAAGGTTGATTCCGACGAGGACGTCGTAGTCACCGAGCCGCAGCTGTCGCAAGAGTTCGACACGGCGCAACGTGTCGACCTCCGAGTGCAGGTAACGTACCCGGATACCCATCTCCAGCAGATAGTCGGTGAGGTCTTCCGACATCTTCTTGGTCAGCGTGGTGACCAGAACCCGCTCGTTCTTCTTGGTGCGTTCCCGGATCTCATGTATCAGGTCGTCGATCTGCCCCTTGGTGGGTTTGACAACCACCTGCGGATCGACCAGGCCGGTCGGGCGGATGACCTGCTCGACGAACTCACCGTTCGACTGCCCCAACTCGTATTTCCCGGGCGTTGCCGACAAGTACACCGTCTGACCGATGCGATCGGTGAACTCGCTCCAGGTCAGCGGACGGTTGTCGACGGCCGACGGCAACCGGAACCCGAAATCGACCAGGTTGCGCTTGCGCGACATGTCGCCCTCGTACATGGCGCCGATCTGCGGCACCGTCACATGCGACTCGTCGATGACCATCAAGAAGTCTTCCGGGAAGTAGTCGATCAGCGTGGCGGGCGCAGTACCGGCACCGCGGCCGTCGATATGCCGTGAATAGTTCTCGATTCCGGAGCAGAACCCGACCTGCCGCATCATTTCGACGTCGTAGTTGGTCCGCATCCGCAGCCGCTGGGCCTCGAGCAGTTTGCCCTTGCCCTCCAGCTCGGCGAGCCGCTCTTCCAGTTCGGCCTCGATGGAGACGATGGCCCGCTCCATCCGGTCGGGACCGGCCACATAGTGGGTGGCCGGGAAGATGCGCAGCCCCTTGACCTGCCGGACGACATCTCCGGTCAGCGGATGCAGGTAGTACAGCGCCTCGATCTCATCGCCGAAGAACTCGATGCGGATCGCCAGTTCCTCGTACGAGGGGATGATCTCGACGGTGTCGCCGCGCACCCGGAAACTGCCTCGGGTGAAGCTGACATCGTTGCGGCTGTACTGGACGTCGACGAGCAATCGCAGCAGCGCGTCACGGTCGACCTCCTGTCCGACGTCGAGTTGGACCGAACGATCGAGGTAGGACTGCGGTGTACCGAGACCGTAGATGCACGACACAGATGCCACCACGACCACGTCGCGGCGCGACAGCAAGTTGGACGTCGCCGAATGGCGAAGTCGCTCGACGTCGTCGTTGATCGACGAGTCTTTCTCGATGTAGGTATCTGTCTGCGCGATGTACGCCTCTGGCTGGTAGTAGTCGTAGTACGACACGAAATACTCGACGGCGTTGTTGGGCAACATGTCACGTAGCTCGTTGGCCAACTGGGCGGCGAGGGTCTTGTTCGGCGCCATCACCAGGGTCGGCCGCTGGACCTTCTCGATCAGCCACGCGGTGGTCGCCGATTTACCGGTACCGGTGGCACCGAGCAGCACGATGTCTTTCTCACCCTTGGCCAGGCGCTGCTCCAGCTGCTTGATCGCCGCCGGCTGATCGCCGGCCGGCGAGTGGTCGCTGACCACCTCAAAGGTGGCCGCCGAACGTTCGATCTCCCCGACCGGGCGGAATTCCGAGTGCGCAATGATCGGATGTTCTGCTGCAAAGGCCATGTCATCAGAGTAAACGCGACCTCCGACACGGCGCGTACGCCGACAGTGAACATCGCACTGGGCTAGGTTGACGCGATGGACGCGATTCATCCGCCCAAACACGAGACATTCGACGTACCCGGGCGCACGAACACCGATCCGAAAGGGTTCATCCGCCAGGTAGATGTCTACCGGGCCACTGAATTCGGCCTCTACATGGACCGGCCCGCCGACCATCGAAAGTTCAGCCGACTCCAGTCCTGGCTACTCCCCGACTTCGGACTCCGGGCCACCATCTTCCACTTTCGTCCCGGGTTCGAACGTGACCAACGCCTCTACCTCGACATCGGGGAGTTCACGCGTCCCGACGCACAGGGGTGCTGGCATTCCGAGGATTGGTACCTCGACCTGATCGAGCGCTCGGGACGTATCGAGCTCGAAGACGTCGACGAACTGTTCGACGCCCATGCCGCCGGGCTGCTCCCCCGCGAGCACGCCGAGGCAGCCGTCCACATCGCAGCCCGCACGATGACCGGGGCCGCCACACATGGTGACGACGTCGAGGCCTGGCTCGCGGCGCAGGGCGTAGCACTGGTGTGGGAGTGAGCCCTCAGTCGAGCGTGACCGTCACACCAGTCTGATCGTCACAGCCCGCCCGGGATCGGCGTTGGCGTGCACTCCGGGACTGCTCACCGGGAATCCGCCGTCCGAGAGCGGGTCGATGAGATCTGCTGCCGACGCCCCTGCAGCCAGCGCTACGTCGAAGTCGATGACGTCGACGGCCGCGGATCCGACCTCTGAGGTGGGGCCCACATGCTTGATGTCGACGATCTTGTCGGCGCCGAGCAACCGCAGCCGATCCGCCAGCCGGGTCGCATCGACCTGCCACTGCTCTCGGTAGGCCACCTCCGCCGTCGGTTGTGGCGCACACACACGGGTGCGGACCCCACGCTCGTACGGCACGAGCCGTTCGTCCCAGAGCGTGGCCGCGAGTGCTGCGAGGTCGTCCGGGGTACCGCTGTTGTCGAGCCAGACATCTGCGACCGCACGCCGATCCTCGACGCTCGCCTGCGACCGGATCCGGGCGCGGGCATCCTCTTCCGGCATGCCGCGCTGTCCCGTCAGGCGAGCGAGCCGGACGTCTTCCTCGGCGTGCACGATGACCACGAGATGGAAGAACGGCGCGGTCCGGTTCTCCACCAGCAGCGGGATGTCCTGGAGCACGATCGCATCCGCAGGCGCCGCCTCGAGCAGTTCTGCCGCGCGGGCACCAACCAGCGGATGTGTGATGCCGTTGAGCTTCTTGCGTTGCTCGTCATCGACAAAGGCCTTGGCCGCCAATGCCGCCCGGTCGAGGGCACCGTCGGGGAGCAGGATGTCTGCTCCGAACGCCTCGACAAGCTTCGCGAGACCGTCGGATCCCGGCGCCACGACTTCCCGGGCGATCAGGTCAGCATCGATGAGATACGCACCGCGCTCTGTCAGCGTGCGTGCCACCGTGGATTTTCCGGCGCCGATACCGCCGGTCAGGCCTACTCGAATCACCGACCCAGTGTTGCAGATCGACCCGTTGTCTTCCCGCATCCACCCGCTTTTGCACCAGTCCGCTTTTGCACCAGTCCGCCGAGATGTGGACGGGACGGAACGAAAGCGGGTGGACGATCAAGCCATTGGGTCAACCCGTGACACCGGTCAGCTCGTTCGGAGCCGCGGCGAACTCGTTCTTGGCGGTGATGTCGCCGCTGTCGAGGTCCACCGCGACGATCTTGTTGTTCGCCGGATCGGTGACGTAGGCGGTCGACTCCATGACAAACAGCGTCGGACGCGGAAGCTGCCACTCGATGGGCTCAGCCCAGTCCTCGATGACCTCGATCCGTTTGGTCGTGGTGCCCGAAGCGGGGTCGATCACGTGGATGTCGCCATCGGTGCCCAGGACCAGCGCCTGCCCCTGCGGTCCGCGGGCCAGTGATCGGAAGCTGTAGCTGGTACCCAATTCGACGAGTCGGAGTTCAGCGGTCTGAGTGTTGGTCAGACTGATCCGGGTCGGACGTTCGAGCTCGGCATTCTTGTCCACCTTGTAGTCACCGAGTACCACCGGCGACGCTTCGGTGCCTGCCTGATTGCCGATCCGCCCGTAGACGTCCGGGCTGGCGATCTTCTGGATGTTGTTGCCCTGCACCACCAGGAGACCGTCCTGGCATCCGAATGCGAGCGCTTCGCCGGCGGCGATGGCCTCACCATGGACACCGGGACATTGATCGTTGCCTGCGAGCACCGCGTTGTCGGGTCCGAGAATCTGGATGCCACTGCGGGATTCTTCGGTACCCACTGTTGTCACCAGGGTGCCATCGGCGCGCGCCACGGCGACACCGTGATGCGCCGGTACCTGATGGCGTTCCGTCTGAGCCTTGCCACGCGACAGTTCGGCGGGTGCAACCACATCGATCCCACCGGTGCCGTCAGAGAACAGCGTGACCCGATCATGATGTGCCACAACGTGTCCTGGCTCCCCCCCGCCGAAAGTCAGCTCCGTCATCGCCGGTTGCGCCGTGTAGTGGTGGCCGTGATCACCGTGTTGGCGTGTCCACGTGCCCATGTCGAGGACACCGAATCCTTCGGGCCGGGACACGAATACGTGGCGCCCATCGCCGGCCGGATTCAGCCGGATGAATCCCTCGGTCGCGATGTCTCCGACCGGCTCGAGATCGTCTGCATCGACGATCACGATGCCGTCATCGTGAGTGAATGCCAGCCGCTTGGTGGCCGAGGTCTGTTCAACGGGATCAGAACCGGCAGCTGCGCTCCCCGAGGGTTTCTCGGCAGTGGTTGAGGTGGTGGTGCCGTCGTCGGTTCCACAGGCGACAAGTAGACCCCCGACACAGAGAACGGTGATCAATTGGACGGCGCGAGTATTTTTCACACCCGAATCGTCCGCCTTAATGACAATGATTGTCAAAAAGCAATGTTTGCATAGCTCATTGGCGCAACCGCGTCCTGCAGATGCGATCGGGAGGTACCGTCGCACTACCCCACACGGAGCGTCCCACCTGTCGGGATCGGCGCGTGCTGGATTCCCGAGCGGCCCATGTGGTCCCCCGAAGCTCTACCGAACATCCCTGTCGCCCAGATGGATCCGGTGTCCTCGGCGCGATCGGCACACCGGAATCGAGCACACATGTTGTCACCGAATCTGTTGAACACCAAGGACTATCACCGTCGAACCCGGCGGTCGGGACAATCCGTCGCAGTCACCTTGATGCTCACGACCGCACTGGTTGGCACCGCCTGCTCATCTGATGCAGACACATCATCGACCACGAGCAGTTCAACGTCGAACAGTGCGCTGGTATCCCTCGACACCGCCGCCATGGACGCAGTGGTCGACGAACTCGCCACCGGGTTCCATGAAATCGGGATGCTGGTGCTGATCCGGACGCCCCAGGGTGACTACACGAACGCGTGGGGCACACTCGGAATCGACTCCACCGACGAACCCACCGTCGACACCAGGGTTCGCGTCGGCTCGAACACAAAGACCTGGACCGGTACCGCCATCATGCAGATGGTCCAGGAAGGCAAGATCTCGGTCGACGATCCGGTTTCCGAATACCGGCCAGATGTCCCGAACGGGGAGAACATCACCGTCGGCCAATTACTCGACATGCGAAGCGGGCTCTACAACTACACCGCGACACTCGAACTGAACACGGCCCTCGACGACGACACCCAACGGGTGTGGACGCCTGAGGAGCTGCTGGCTCTCGCCTTCGCCAACCCGCCGTATTCGGCTCCCGGCACCGAGTACCACTACTCCAACACGAACACTGTCCTGCTCGGTCTGATCGCCGAGGAACTCGACGGCAAACCGCTCGCACAGGTCTTCCAGGACCGGTTCTTCTCGGAACTCGGCATGACGGGCACGTCATTTCCCGCCAACACCGACACCTCCATCCCGGCTCCGTATGTCAGCGGATACTCGTACAGCGGGAACCTCGAAACCCTGGGCGAAGGCAAGGAGTCTCTTCCGCCCGAGCGCCTGGCAGCGATCGAGGCGGGCACGGTCCAACCGAGGGTCACCACCAAGGACAATCCCTCGTGGACGTGGGCCGCGGGACAGGGCATCTCGACCGCCAACGACCTGGCGATCTGGGTGGAGGCCCTGGGCAGTGGCCGGTTGCTCGATGCGAAAACCCAGCAGCTGAGGATGGACAGCATCGAACCCTCTGATCCCGACGACCCGGCGAGTTCCGGATACGGCTACGGCATCGCACAGATGGGACCGCTGCTCGGGCACATCGGCGAGATGCCCGGCTACAACTCGTTCATGGGCTACGACCCGGTCAACGACGTGACGATGGTGGTCTGGGGCAACCTGGCCCCCACCGCCGACGGGCTGCCGCCGGCCGCGATGGTCGCAAAGTCACTGGTCCCGTACGTGTACGCCGGGCCTGCCGACGACACCGGCGAGGACATCGACGATGCCGCGGAAGACACCGGCGGCGGCTGAACCAAAACAAACCGCCCCCGACCGAAAGGCCGGGGGCGGTTTGAGTTACAGCTCTATCAGGCGTTGCCCGAAAGCTTTTCGCGCAGAGCAGCGAGCTGCTCGTCGCTGGCCAGCGAGCCACCGCTCTTCGGAGCGGACGACGAGGACGACGATGCCGTTGTGGTCGCAGCGTCGTCACCATCCTTGTCAGCCGAATCCGACGAGTAATCAGTCGGAGCGTTGGCAGCGGCCTCGGCGGCAGCGGCGAACTTCTCCATCTGAGTGGTGTGCATCTTGTGGCGGCGTTCTGCCTCGGCGTAGCGCGACTCCCACACTTCCCGCTGCTTGTCGAATCCGTCGAGCCATTCGTTGGTCTCGGGATCGAAGCCCTCGGGGAAGATGTAGTTGCCCTGCTCGTCGTAGCTGTCGGCCATGCCGTACTTCGAGGGGTCGAACTCTTCGGTGTAGTCCTCGTTGGCCTGCTTGAGGCTCAGCGAGATCCGGCGACGCTCGAGGTCGATATCAATGACCTTGACCATCGCGTCGTCACCAACGGCGACAACCTGATCCGGCACCTCGACGTGGCGCTCGGCCAGCTCCGAGATGTGAACGAGGCCTTCGATGCCCTCTTCGACCCGCACGAATGCACCGAACGGAACCAGCTTGGTGACCTTGCCGGGCACGATCTGGCCGATGGCGTGGGTGCGAGCGAACTGGCGCCACGGATCTTCCTGGGTCGCCTTGAGCGACAGCGATACGCGCTCGCGGTCCAGATCGACGTCGAGAACCTCGACGGTGACCTCGTCGCCGACTGCGACAACCTCGGACGGGTGATCGATGTGCTTCCAAGACAGCTCGGAGACGTGAACCAGGCCGTCGACGCCGCCGAGATCGACGAATGCGCCGAAGTTGACGATCGAGGACACAACGCCCTTGCGGACCTGGCCCTTCTGCAACTGGTGCAGGAACTCGCTGCGCACCTCGGACTGGGTCTGCTCGAGCCATGCACGGCGCGAGAGGACGACGTTGTTCCGGTTCTTGTCGAGCTCGATGATCTTGGCTTCGATCTCCTTGCCGATGTACGGCTGCAGATCGCGCACGCGACGCATCTCCACCAGCGATGCGGGGAGGAATCCACGCAGACCGATGTCCAGGATCAGGCCGCCCTTGACGACCTCGATGACGGTGCCCTTGACGGCCTCGTCCTTTTCCTTGAGCTCTTCAATGGTGCCCCACGCACGCTCGTACTGAGCGCGCTTCTTGGACAGGATCAACCGACCCTCTTTGTCCTCCTTGGTGAGGACCAGTGCTTCCACCACGTCACCGACGCTGACAACCTCGCTGGGGTCGACGTCGTGCTTGATGGACAATTCGCGGGACGGGATCACTCCCTCGGTTTTGTAACCGATGTCGAGCAGCACTTCGTCACGGTCAACCTTGACGATGGTGCCCTCGACGATGTCACCATCATTGAAGTACTTGATAGTTGCATCGATGGCAGCAAGAAAATCCTCAGCCGAGCCAATATCGTTAATGGCTACTTGCGGCGAGGTAATGGTCGTGGACGGCATATGTTAGATGGCTCCGGACAGGTTGGGTTGTAGGGACAGATAATGCAGATATTGCTGGAACGACACGGATCACTGCAAAGTGATCGGCATGTAGAACCACACGAGCTCAGGCACGCGCGTGGTTGAGGATACGCCAGGCCCGGTGGGCTGGGCAAATACCGGCGAGTCGCACCCGTTGTTGCGCGGCTCCGTGGACTCGCAGACGAGCGCCGCGGCGAATCGTCGCTGGTGGGACGCCGACGCCGACGAATATCACGTCAGCCACGGCGAATTCCTTGGAGCGGGCAGCGAGGCCGGCGACTTTGTCTGGTGCCCCGAAGGGCTCCGCGAAGAAGACGTTCACCTACTAGGCGACGTTACCGGAAAAACCGTTCTCGAGATCGGCTGCGGGTCGGCGCCGTGCAGCCGATGGCTCACCGGGCAGGGCGCCCATGCGGTGGGCCTCGACCTGTCGCGGGAAATGCTGCGGCGGGGTCAGATGGCGATGGCGCGCGGCGGTCCACAGCCGCCGCTGGTCCAGGCAGGCGCCGAACAGCTCCCATTCCGCGACGAGGTGTTCGACACGGTGTGCTCGGCATTCGGGGCCGTGCCCTTTGTTGCGGACTCCGCGGGGGTGATGGCCGAGGTGGCGCGGGTGCTCAAGCCCGGTGGGAAGTGGGTCTTCTCGGTGAACCATCCGATGCGGTGGATGTTCCCGGATGATCCGGGGCCTGCCGGACTGACCGTGATGCTCTCCTACTTCGACCGCACTCCGTATGTGGAGACCGAGGACGACGGGACTGTGTCGTACGTCGAACATCACCGCACCGTCGGCGATCGGATCCGGGAGATCCGGGCGGCCGGCTTGATTCTCGACGACCTCATCGAGCCGGAATGGCCGGAGGGCTTCGACCGGGAGTGGGGTCAATGGAGTCCGCTTCGCGGTCAACATTTTCCGGGCACCGCCATCTTCTGTTGCAGAAAGCCCTGACCGAAGTCCGCGGTGTCAGATCGAGCGCAGTACGACCTCGGTGAACTCGGTGGTGGTGGCGGAACCGCCGAGATCACGGGTGGCGACCCCTTGCGACAACGCTGATCCGACTGCTGCCCGAATACGGGTGGCGGCGTCGGCAAGGTTGTTGTCACCGGATCGGGCCGCCTGCCAATCCAGCATCATCGCGGCCGACCCGATGATGCCCACCGGATTCGCGATGCCGCGCCCGGCGATGTCGGGCGCGGCGCCGTGGGCGGCCTGGGCCATCCCCTTGGTCGCCGAGGTGTTGATCGACGCGGCCAGGCCCAGTGAACCTGCGAGTTCGGCGGCGAGGTCCGACAAGATGTCGCCGAAGAGATTTTCGGTGACCACCACGTCGAACTCGTGCCCGCGCCGCACCAGGTGCGCGGCCATGGCGTCGACGTGCTGTTCGGTGATCTGTACCTGCGGGTACCGCTCCCCGACCTGCAGGCAGACGTCGCGGAACAGTCCGGTCGTCATCGTCAGCACGTTGGCCTTGTGCACGATCGTCACCTGTTTGCGCCGCGTCATCGCAAGCTCGAACGCGGACACCGCAATTCGTTCGGTCGCCGCGCGGGTGACCACGCCGACCGAGAGGGCGACGTCGGGTGTCGGCATGAACTCCCCTGTCCCACGCGCCATGTTGCGGTCGGCGTAGAGCCCCTCGCTGTTTTCGCGCACGATGATCAGATCCATCTGTGGACTCACCGCCGGAACCCCCGGATAAGCCACTGCGGGACGAATGTTGGCGTAGAGATCGAAGCGCTTTCGGATCACCGCACCCGGTGTCAGACCGGTGCGATGCTCGGCCGGATAGCCCGCCGAATCGTGGGGTCCGAGGATCCACATGTCCAGGTCATCCAGCGCGGACAGCGTCTGTTCGGGGATTGCCTCACCCGCGGACTCGATCGCCGCGCGGCCGATGTCCAGGGGTACCCATTCGACCGCACGGTCGAGATTTGTCAGTGCGGCTTCGGTGATGCGCGCGGCCGCCGGGACGACTTCGGGACCGATCCCGTCACCATTGATCAGTCCGATCCGGTAGCACTGCATCATGGCGACAATGCTTCCAGATGGCGGAGCTGCAACACTGAGGGACATGCCTGACGAAGCATGGGTGACAAGATCGGCATCGGCCAAAAGTTCGGGAGCGACCAACAGTTCGCACTGGGGTGTCTTCACCGCTTCCGTCGACGGCGACGTTATGCATGTCGAGCCGGACTCCGCCGACCCCGATCCCTCGCCGCTCCTGGGGAACATCCCCGCGTCGCTCGACACCGGCGCCCGGATCCTGCATCCGTATGTTCGCCGCCAATGGCTGAACAACGGACCCGGCGCCGACGGTGCTCGCGGCGACGACGAGTTCGTCGAGGTGACGTGGGATCACGCGCTCGACCTGGCGGCTCGCGAGTTGGAACGCGTGCGCGACACCTTCGGTAACCGCGCAATCTTCGGTGGCTCGTACGGGTGGGCCAGTGCGGGCCGGTTTCACCACGCGCAGAGTCAGATACATCGCTTCCTGAACTGCCTCGGCGGTTACACCCGATCGGTACACAGCTATAGCCACGGTGCATCGAGCGTGCTGCTCCCGCACATCGTCGGGAGCGAGGCGCCGCTGTACAACCCGACCACGTGGCAGGTGATGAGCCGGCACACCGAGCTCTTTGTGTGTTTCGGGGGCATCCCAGCCAAGAACTTCCAGATCAACGGCGGCGGCATCAGCAAACACATCGTGCGCGGCGCCATCGATGCCGCACACGACAACGGTGCGCAGTTCGTGTTGATCGGTCCACTGGCCGACGACCTGGCGCTGACGGAGCACGACGAGTGGATCGCCATCACTCCGGCCGGTGACACCGCACTGATGCTGGCGCTGTGCTGGGTACTGCTCGACGAAAACCTCTGCGACCGGGACTTTCTCGGCCGCTACTGCGTGGGCTTCGAGCGGTTCGCCGACTATCTGCGCGGCGGACCCGACGGTGTTGTCAAGGACACACGGTGGGCGGCAGAGCTCTGCGGCATGGATCCCGAATCGATCGCCGACCTGGCTCGGCGGATGGCATCCAAACGCACGATGGTGACCACATCGTGGTCGTTGCAGCGAGCGACCTACGGCGAGCAACCTTTGTGGGCTTCCATCGCGCTGGCCGCGTTCCTCGGTCAAATCGGTCTTCCCGGAGGCGGTTTCGGACACGGTTACGGTTCGACCGGTGGCATGGGTGCGGCCAAACTCCCCTATTCACTGCCGACGTTCTTCCAGGGCGCCAACCCGGTGAACGAGTTCATCCCGGTGGCGCGCATTGCGGATTTGCTGCTCCACCCCGGCGAGAGCTACGAGTTCAACGGGCAGACCAAGGTCTATCCCGACACCAAATTGGTCTACTGGGCCGGCGGCAATCCGTTCCACCACCACCAGGACCTGGTCCGGCTCCGGCGCGCCTTCCAAAACCCGGAGACCGTCATCGTGCACGAACCCTTCTGGACGGCAACCGCACGCCACGCTGACATCGTGTTCCCCGTGACCACCACGCTCGAGCGCAACGACATCGGCTGCGGACGGTACGACCAGACCATGATCGCCATGCGGCAGGTGACCCAACCTGTTGGCGAGTCGATGAGCGACTTCGACGTCCTTGCCCAGCTCAGCAAACGCCTCGGCGTCTTCGATGCCTTCACCGAGAATCTCGATGAACCCGGTTGGCTCGAGAAGATGTACGAGGATTGGCGCCGCGCCACACCCGAAGAACACACCCCGCAGGAGAACTTCGCCGAATTCTGGGAGAAGGGCAGACTCGAGCTTTCTGGCGCAGACACCGAACACACTCTCTACCAAGAGTTTCGCAGCGATCCCACCGCACATCCGCTGCCAACCCCGAGCGGCCGGATCGAGATCTTCTCTGACACCATCGCGGGATTCGGCTACGACGACTGCCCGCCGCACCCGGCCTGGCTCGCCCCACCAGAGGCCGACGGACTCGGCTCCGGCGCGTACCCGATCTGCCTGATCGCGAACAATCCGAAAACGCGACTGCACAGCCAACTCGATCACGGCGCCTACAGCGCCGCGTCGAAAGTGCAAGGCCGAGAGCCGATCCGCATCCATCCCGACGACGCCGCCTCGCGTTCCATCGCCGATGGCGATCTGGTTCTGGTCCGCAGTCAGACCGCTCAGATGCTGGCAGGCGCGGTCCTCGACGACCGGGTCACACCCAACATCGCGCAACTGTCCACCGGCGCCTGGTTCGACTACAGCGCCCCCGACATCGCCGACTGCGTCCACGGCAATCCGAATGTCCTCACCCGCGACGTCGGCACGTCCCGGTTGTCACAGGGATCGACCGGACAACTCGTCCGAGTCGAGATCGAGGTCTATCGCGGCGATGTTCCGACGGTCACCGCCCATGACCAGAAGCAATGGAGTCGGCGCTGAATGGCGCACTCGATCGAGCTCATCTTCGATGAGGCCACCAACACCGTCATCGGACAGCAGTGGCAGAAGATCACCGATGCCGGACTGCCCAGCCAAGGCAACATCCGGTCGACATCCAATCGACCGCACGTCACCCTGGTCGCGGCCGACTCGATCGACGCCGCCGTGGACGATGAGCTCGGCGCGATACCCGATGTTGTCGGGATGCCCGTCAATGTCGGAGCCCTCCTGCTGTTTTGGGGTCGCCGCGGTACCGCCGCCCGCTTGGCGGTCCCATCCGAAAGCCTCTTGGGTGTACATGCCCGGGTATATGCCACGACCCGACCACATATCGGCGGACGGCTGCTGCCCCATATCCAGCCGGGCGGCTGGACCCCACACATCACGCTCGCCCGCCGGCTGCTGCCAGGTCAGCTCGGACACATCGTGCGGGCCATCAGTGACCACCCGGAGATGTTCACCGCACACGTCGCAGGCCTGCGACGCTGGAACGGCGACACCCGTGAAGAGTTCCGGCTGATCTGACGCACACCGACCACGGGATCTGAGGTCACACGGCGACAAGTCGCTCGATCGCATTCAACGGCAACGGCAACCATGCCGGGCGGTGACGCGCCTCGTACACCGCTTCATAGACGGCCTTGTCGAGTTCGTAGGCCCGGAGCAACGCGGAGTGGGCTCGGGGGTCTTCACCGGTCACGGCGGCGTACCCGTCGCAGAATGCCGCCGAGTTGCGTTCCACCCATTCCCAGGCACGGAACTCGAGTTGCCCGGTGCGCCCCGGGGTGGCCTCGCCCAGGAGATGGTGCCCGGCATAGTCGAACGACCGGAGCATGCCTGCCACATCGCGCAACGGACTGTCGGGCAATCGGCGTTCGGCCACCGATTTGAGCGGTTCGCCTTCAAAATCGATCAGCAACCATGTCAACGGTGTTCGCAGAACCTGACCGAGATGCAGATCGCCGTGGATTCGCTGCACAGGTGTCGGGCCCGCGTCGGCGGCCTGGTCGAATACCGCCGACACCGGCTCGCGCAGGGCTGCCAGTTGAGGAATCGATTCAGCCGCGGCGCTCAATCGTGCCCGCATCTCACTGATCACCGAGCCGTTGCCATTGCGCTCGCTCACGCCGAGGCTCCGGGCCAGATCCGCATGCACGTGTGCCAGTGCCGCGCCGAGTCGCTCGGCATCGGCGGCGAAGTCGCTTCCCAGCTCAGCTGCATGCAGGTCGGCCTCGCTGAACAGATCACGCACACTGATCAGCGCCATGCTCCACCCGTCGGCGGCGTTGTCGACGAACTCCTGCGCCATGGCCAACGTCGTTGGATCACCATCGATGTCTGCTTCGATCCAGCCGCGTAGCTCGGCCACATGCTTGCACCCGACTTCACTCAGGGCGCGATGTAGTTCCACGTCAGGATTGATCCCGACCTCGAGTTGCCGGAATATCTTGAACAGCAGGGACTCACCGAATACGACCGACGTGTTGGACTGCTCGGCATTCATGACCCGACCAGGCGCCTGCGAGTCGACAACACGACCGGGCAAGGCCTCGAATCGCAAAGGCCCGATGCGCTCATCGGTGGCCAGCGCAGTGAGGAGGCGCCCGGTCAGGTCTGGATCCTGCAACCCGTCATAGGCGCTCGCCTCCTCCGGCACCGGATCAGTCACCGCCCACGTCAGCAGCGGTTCCGACAGGTGCGTGCGATATCCGAGCGGGATTTGGTATCGCAGGTCGGGGCCAGAACTGAATTCGACAGAGACCAACACGTATTCGGCCGCGTAGCCGTCGTCGGCAGCCAACGGAACCCGCATGATCACCCGCACCGCCACTATTCGGCGGTCTTTCGCCGAGAACCACCGCTGCTGTGGGAGCCATTGCGTCAATCCGGTGGCCAACTCCTGGTCATCGGGCAAGTTCACCGTCATGTTTGGACCGCCGCCTCTGCTTCGCTGCTGAGTGGATATCCCTGGGCGACACCGGCATCAGCCGGGTCCGGTTGCAACGCAAACCAATAGAAGCCGTGGCCAGGGAGCGTCACCATGTAGGACGCGGAATCGATCTTCGGAAACGGTATCGACCCTGTCAGCTCCACCGGGATCCGGCCGTCGAACATCGACAGGTCCATGATCACGGCCTGCGGGAAGCGGGACAGGTTGTTGACGCAGAGGATGACGTCGCTGGATCGACGCTCTTCGGCTGACGGCGCCAATTCCCGCAGGTAGGTGAGCACCGACGGATTGCTGTTGCCGAGTTCGGTGAAGGTCCCCAGCCCAAAGGCCGGATGTTGCTTGCGCACTTCGATCATGCGCCGTGTCCAGTGCAGCAGCGTGTTGGTCGAATACATCTGCGCTTCGACATTCAGCGCCTGGAATCCATAAGTAGGATCCATGATGACCGGCAGATACATCCTCGCCGGATCGGTCCGCGAGAAGCCGGCATTGCGATCGGGTGTCCACTGCATGGGGGTACGCACCGAGTCCCGGTCGCCGAGCCAGATGTTGTCGCCCATGCCGATCTCGTCCCCGTAGTAGAGCATCGGAGATCCCGGCAGACTCAACAACAATGCGGTGAACAGTTCCAGCTGGTTTCGGTCGTTGTCGAGCAACGGCGCGAGTCTGCGCCGAATCCCGATGTTGGCCTTCATCCGTGGGTCTTTGGCGTACTCGGCGTACATGTAGTCACGCTCTTCGTCGGTGACCATCTCCAGCGTCAACTCATCGTGATTGCGCAGGAAGATCGCCCACTGGGCCGACTTCGGAATCGGCGGTGTCTGTTCGAGGATCTCCGAGATCGGGAATCGGTTCTGCCTGCGAACCGCCATGAAAATTCGTGGCATCAGCGGGAAGTGGAACGCCATATGGCATTCGTCGCCGACTTCCGATTCGCCGAAGTACTCGACCACATCGGCCGGCCACTGATTTGCCTCGGCCAGAAGGACTCGTCCGGGGTATTCGTCATCGACAACCTTGCGGCAGCGTTTGAGGAACTGGTGCGTCTCACTGAGATTTTCGCAGTTGGTCTCGTCCCGCTCGAACAGGTACGGCACCGCGTCGAGCCGAAACCCGTCGATCCCGAGGTCGAGCCAGAACCGCAAAACATCGATCATCGCTTCGGCGACTTCGGGATTGTCGTAATTGAGGTCGGGCTGGTGGGAGAAGAAACGGTGCCAATAGTATTGCCCGCGAACCGGATCCCACGTCCAGTTGGAGATCTCGGTGTCGACGAAGATGACGCGCGCGTCCGGATATCTCGCATCGTCGTCGGCCCAGACGTAGTAGTCGCCGTACGGGCCCTCCGGATCGGAGCGTGATTCCTGGAACCACAGGTGGCTGTCGGACGTATGGTTCATCACCAGGTCGGTGATGATGCGGATCCCGCGACGGTGCGCCTGGTCGAGCAACTCGACAAAGTCGTCGACCGTTCCGAACTCGGGTAGGACGGTCCGGAAATCCCGGATGTCGTAACCGCCATCGCGCAACGGCGAATCGTAGAACGGCGGCAACCACAGGCAATCGACACCCAGCCATGCCAGATAGTCGAGCTTGTCGGTCAAACCGCGTAGATCTCCGACTCCGTCGTTGTTCGAGTCGTTGAAGGCACGAACGAGCACCTCGTAGAACACGGCCTTCTTGAACCACTCATTGTCTACACGCAGCGGCTTCGCGTGATCGAAGTCATCTGACTGCGCCTCGACCAGATGTCCGTCGGCTGTGTGCTCAGCCTCGGACAGGTCCAGTGGCGGTCGCGATGAGTCCGGCTGATTCTCCAGGGGCATACACACCTCGGTTGTCTCACTCGGCGATGTTCCGTTTCCAACCCTACGGGCTGCTGCCGGAGTTGGCCCGGTCTGCGGCCATCGCGGATCGCGTTCATCCACACAAGCGATCGTCATCCGCAGTGCGCGGGTGGAACCAATGGCTGCCGGCTACCTGCGAAAGAGCTTGTTCCCCAACCACACCAGCGGATCGTATTGGCGGTCGACGACACGTTCTTTCATAGGGATCAGCGCATTGTCAGTGATCTTGATGTGTTCGGGACACACATCGGTGCAACATTTGGTGATGTTGCACAGTCCCAAACCGTGTTCGGACTGGGCTGAATCTCGCCGCTCGGCCACATCGAGTGGATGCATGTCGAGTTCGGCGATACGCATCAGATAGCGCGGACCGGCGAAGTTCTCCTTGTTCTCCTCATGGTCGCGGACAACGTGGCAGACGTCCTGGCAGAGGAAACACTCGATGCACTTGCGGAACTCCTGCGACCGTTGCACATCGACCTGTTTCATCCGGTACTCCCCCGCCTCGAGGCCTTCGGGCGGCGTGAATGACTGGATCTCACGGGCTTTCGCGTAGTTGAACGAGACATCTGTGACCAGGTCGCGGATCACCGGAAAAGTGCGCAGCGGCGTGACCGTGATGACCTCGTCTTCGGTGAATGTCGACATCCTGGTCATACACAACAGTTTCGGACGGCCGTTGACCTCCGCCGAACACGAACCACACTTACCGGCCTTACAGTTCCAGCGCACAGCCAGGTCCGGGGTCTGGGTGGCCTGAAGCCGGTGGATGATGTCGAGCACCACCTCACCTTCGTTGGCGAGCACGGTGTAGTCCTGCAGGTCGCCGTCCGCAGTGTCACCACGCCACACCCGGAACTTCGCGTCATAGCCCATGTCAGTTCTCCTAGTTGCCGCCGGCGTCAGGGTGACCGGCGATTTCGCCGGCGGTGTAGTACTTCTCGATCTCGGGGAAATCGAAGAGTTCCAACAGCTCCGGACGCATCGGGGTCTGCTCCTCCTTGACCACCGCCACCTCCGGGACCGGCGAATCGTCACTGAGGTCGGCGGTGCAGACCAGCAGTGTGTTGCGCCAGTTCGGGTCCATCGCGGGATGATCGTCGCGGGTGTGGCCACCACGGCTTTCGGTGCGCAGGAGTGCCGCCTTGGCGACACATTCACAGACCAGCAGCATGTTTCGCAGGTCGACCGCCAGATGCCAGCCCGGATTGAACTGGCGGTGCCCTTCCACCTGCATGCCGGACAGTCGGCCCCGGATGTTGTCGAGGACCTCGATCGCCTCTTGCACCTCCGCCTCTTTCCGGATGATGCCGACGAGGTCGTTCATGGACTGCTGCAGGTCGGTGTGCAATGTGTAGGGATTCTCTGGCTTGCCCTCGGCAGGCGGATCGAAAGGCGCCAATGCAAACGCCGCCGCCCGGTCGATATCCGCGGCCGCGACCGTGGGTCGCGTCTGCAGCGATTCGATATACGACGCCGCACCGAGCCCGGCACGCCGTCCGAACACCAACAGATCGGATAAGGAATTGCCACCCAAACGATTTGAGCCGTGCATGCCGCCCGAACACTCACCGGCCGCAAACAGGCCCGGTACGCGTGCGGCCCCGGTATCCGGATCGACTTCGATCCCACCCATCACGTAGTGACAGGTCGGACCCACCTCCATGGGTTCGGCCGTGATGTCGACATCGGCGAGTTCTTTGAACTGGTGGTGCATCGACGGCAGCCGGCGGATGATCTCGTCTGCCGGCATCCGGGAAGCGATGTCGAGGTAGACGCCGCCGTGTTCGGTGCCGCGGCCTGCCTTGACCTCTTCGTTGATCGCGCGGGCGACCTCGTCACGCGGCAGCAGGTCGGGTGTCCGGCGTGCACTGTCGTTGTCGGCGAGCCACTTGTCGGCCTCTTCTTCCGTTTCGGCGTACTGCCCCTTGAACACCGGCGGGATGTAGTCGAACATGAACCGTTTGCCGTCGGCGTTCTTCAGGACGCCACCGTCGCCGCGGACTCCTTCCGTCACGAGGATGCCCTTGACGCTGGGTGGCCAGACCATGCCGGTCGGATGGAACTGGATGAACTCCATGTTGATCAGGCTGGCCCCGGCCCGCAGCGCGAGTGCATGTCCGTCGCCGGTGTACTCCCACGAATTGGACGTCACCTTGAAGGACTTACCGATACCGCCGGTCGCCAGCACCACTGCCGGAGCTTCGAACAGCACAAAGCGGCCGGATTCACGCCAGTATCCGAACGCTCCCGCAATGGCATCGCCGTCCTTGAGCAGTTCGGTGATGGTGCACTCTGCGAACACCTTGATACGCGCCTCGTAGTCGCCGGTGGCCGCGTAGTCCTCTTGTTGCAGCGAGACGATCTTCTGTTGCATCGTCCGGATCAGTTCGAGGCCGGTCCGGTCGCCGACGTGCGCCAGTCTCGGATAGGTGTGACCACCGAAGTTGCGCTGGGCAATTCGGCCATCAGCGGTCCTATCGAACAGCGCGCCATAGGTTTCCAGCTCCCAGACCCGATCCGGCGCCTCTCTGGCGTGCAGTTCCGCCATGCGCCAGTTGTTCAGGAACTTGCCGCCGCGCATGGTGTCTTTGAAGTGGGTCTGCCAGTTGTCCTTCGAGTTGGCGTTGCCCATCGATGCGGCACAACCACCTTCGGCCATGACGGTGTGGGCCTTGCCGAACAACGACTTGCACACCACCGCGACGGAGTAACCCTTCTCCCGGGCCTCGATGACTGCCCGCAGGCCGGCACCACCGGCCCCGATCACAACAACGTCGTATTGGTGGCGTTCGGTTTCGGTCATCTAGCAATGGCTCCCAGCGTGAAATCGATTGCGCAACAGTCGTTGCGCACACGGCAACGGATCAGTTCACAAAGCGCAGGTCGGAGATGGTGTCACTGGCCACGAGCATGATGTAGAAATCGGTGAGCACGAGCGTGCCGAGCGTGATCCAGGCGTACTGCATGTGGCGGGTGTTGAGCTTCGACACCTGGGTCCAGATCCAGTATCGGATCGGATGTGCCGAGAAGTGCTTGAGACGCCCGCCGGTGACGTGCCGACACGAATGACACGACACCGTGTACGTCCACAGCAGGATCACGTTGCCCACCAGGATGATGTTGCCCAGACCGAAGCCGAAACCACCACCCTTGCCGTGGAACGCGGTGACCGCGTCGTAGGTGTTGATCACCGAAACGATCAGTGCCACATAGAAAAAGTAGCGATGGGCGTTCTGGACGATCAGCGGAAAGCGGGTCTCCCCGGTGTACCGACCGTGCGGCTCCGCCACCGCACACGCCGGTGGAGAGGCCCAGAACGACCGGTAGTAGGCCTTGCGGTAGTAGTAACAGGTCACCCGGAAGCCGAGCAGAAACGGCAGGACCACAAAACCGAGTGGAATCCACATCGGGAGTTCCGGAAACGGGGTTCCGAAATGACTTGATCCCGGGACACACGATTCGCTCAGACATGGCGAATAGAACGGTGAGAGGTAGTGGTAGTCCGCGACCCAGTAGGCGCTGCGGACAAATGAACGCACGGTCGCGTAGATGATGAACGCCGATAGACCGATCACGGTCAGCAGTGGCGACAGCCACCATCGATCCACTCGAAGAGTTCGCGCCAGGATGCGCGCCCGTCCGGGAGAAAGAATCCCGGTTGCTTCCCGCTCAGTCGCGGGGGCGCTCACTTCGTTCGCTCACGCGAGTGGAAGCCCAGCCCTTCGTCTTGCGCTCCGAGCCACGCGGACTCGTCTGATTTGCTGTCCGGCACGTAGACCACGTCGTCCTTGCCCACCGGTGATCTACGCACCGGCGGTGGAGACTGTTCGAAGTCGTGCAGGTCGATCTCGAGGCGGTCGAGATCATTGGTCATCCGGCGGACTGCATCAACATCCCCGTAGTGCAGTTTCAGTGTGACGATGTGATGCCGCAGCGCGCCGATGCTGCGATGGAGTTCGTTCATTTCGGCGGTTGCCATGGCATTCCCTCCAAGACCCTTGTGATACGCACCACAGTACTGGCAGGACCGATTCAGTCAACGGTTTTGACCGAACGTGTCGGACATCGAATCCGCCTTGGCTCGCAGAACTTCGCTCTCCCTTCGGTTTCCGGCCATCCCTGCCGCCTTCCTCAACTCCCCCTCAGCTTCGGAGTACCGTTCCAAACGCGACAAGAGTTCACCGCGGACCGCGGGCAGTAAATGCGACCGGGCCAGAGCACCGTCCGCCACCAGATCGTCGATGATCTCCAGCGCCGGACCGGGCCCGGATGCCATCGATACCGCAACCGCCCGATTGAGGTCCACCACCGGCGACGGCGCCAACCTCCCCAGCGCCTCGTACAGAATCACGATGCGGTGCCAGTCGGTGTCCTGCGCGGTCGCCGCGGTGGCATGACATTGCGCCAGCGCAGCCTGCAGGCCGTAGGGTCCGCGGCCACGTCCGCAGGCGTCGGCACGCGCGAGTGCCGCAGTGCCGCGGCCTATCTGGGCTCGATCCCACGTATTGCGGTCCTGGTCCGACAGCAGGATCGGCGTCCCGTCGGCGGCGATGCGCGCACCGAATCGTGAGGCCTGGAACTCCATCAGGGCCACCAGCGAATGCACCTCCGGTTCGCCGGGTACCAGTTCCGCCAGGATGCGGCCGAGTCGCAGCGCTTCCGTGCAGAGCTCGCTGCGGATCCAGCGATCACCGGAGGAGGCCGAATAGCCCTCGTTGAACACGAGGTAGATCACGCTGAGCACCGCGGACAGTCGCTTCGGATAGTCCTCGCGGGGCGGCACCTCGAACGGCACGTTCGCGGCCTTGAGCGTTTTCTTCGCGCGCACGATGCGCTGCTGGATCGTGGCGGTCGAGGTCAGGAACGCCTGAGCGATCTCGGTCGGGGTGAGACCACCGACGACGCGCAGCGTGAGCGCGATCTGGCCTTCCCTGGCCAGGACCGGGTGGGACGAGACGAATATCAACCGCAAGACGTCATCGTCGATGTTGTCCGGATCCCAGCCGAGTTCGGTGTCGGGTCGGGTGTCCAAGTCGCGGGCGATCGCGACATATTTCGCGTCCAACCGCTCTTGGCGCCGCCAGCCGTCGACGGCACGGCGTTTCGCGACGGTCGTGAGCCAGGCGCCCGGATTGCGCGGGACACCTGACTCCGGCCACTTCGATAGCGCTTCTACCAGTGCTTCTTGCGCCAGGTCTTCTGCCAGACCGACGTCACCGACCATGCGGCTGAGGGTCGCGACGATCTTCGCGGCCTCCATCCGCCACACCGCATCAACGGTGCGGCCGATCGCGTCGGGATGGCTCACCGGCGGCTCAGCTCGACTTCTGATCCAGTTCTTCGCGCCATTGCTCTTCCTTCTGGATCCATTCGTTGTCCGCCGGGAAGTCCTCGGGTCCGTGGACGCGCCGCACCTCGAGCTTGCTGCCCTTACCCAGCGGGCACTGTGCGGCCCACTGTGCGGCCTCTTCCTTGCTGGAGACCTCGATGATCCAGAAACCGCTGAACAGCTCCTTTGCCTCGGCGTATGGTCCGTCGGTCACCACGGGCGGATCGGAGTTGAAGTCGACAACAATGCCTTCGGATGCGTCCGCGAGGCCTTCGCCGGACAGCAGCACACCGGCCTTGACCAGCTTCTCGTTGTACGCGCCCATCGCCGCGATGATCTCCTCGAAGGGGACCTCTTTGCTCGCGTCGATCGCTTCCTGCGTGTCGCGCATGATCATCATGTATCGCATTGTCTTCTCCTCATTCAGTGGATGTTCTGAGGTTCGTTGCCCTCACCCATGCGTCGAACAAGCATCGACCCGATCGACACACTCACCGAAAGACTTTTTGACTCAGTGCGCGGCCTCGTCCCATGAGCGGCCATAACCGATCGACACATCCAACGGCACGGACAACTCGATCGCGCCACCCATCTTCGCCCGGACCAGTTCTTCGAGCTTGTCCTGCTCACCGGCCGCAACCTCGAAGACGAGTTCGTCGTGGACCTGCAGGAGCATCCGCGAGGTGAGGTTCTGCTCGGCGAGCGCCTTCTGCACATCGATCATCGCGACCTTGATGATGTCGGCAGCGGTGCCCTGGATTGGTGCGTTCAGCGCAGCGCGCTCGGCCACGTCGCGGCGTTGCCGGTTGTCGCTGTTGAGGTCGGGCAGGTACCGCCGCCGGCCGAACAGGGTGGACGTGTACTCGTTGCGGCGGGCCTCTTCGACGGTCTCGTGCAGGTAGTCCCGCACGCCACCGAAGCGCGTGAAGTACGCCTCCATCTGGTCTTTGGCCTCGCCGGTGCTGATCTTGAGCTGTTGCGACAGACCGAACGCACTCAGTCCGTATGCCAGGCCGTAACTCATCGCCTTGACCCGCCGCCGCATGTCGGGGGTGACCTCCTCGATCGGCACACCGAACGCCCGGGACCCGACAAAGCTGTGCAGGTCCTCCCCGGTGTTGAAGGCCTCGATCAGGCCCTCGTCACCGGACAGGTGCGCCATGATCCGCATCTCGATCTGGCTGTAGTCGGCAGTCATCAGACTCTCGTAACCGTTGCCCACCACAAAGCCCTGGCGGATCTGACGGCCGGCGTCGGTGCGCACCGGGATGTTCTGCAGGTTCGGATCGGTCGACGACAACCGACCCGTCGCGGCCACGGTTTGATTGAAGGTGGTGTGGATCCGTCCGTCATCGGCGACCGTCTTGAGCAGTCCGTCGACGGTGACCTTGAGCCTGGTGGCGTCGCGATGAGCCAACAGGTGCTCGAGGAACGGGTGGCCCGTCTTCTCGAACAGCCCGGCCAGTGCGTCGGCGTCCGTGGTGTAACCGGTTTTGGTCTTCTTGGTCTTGGGCATCTCCAGCTCGTCGAACAGCACCACCTGTAGCTGCTTCGGCGATCCCAGGTTGATCTGCTTACCGATCACCTCATAGGCCAGATCGGCCGATTGCCGCACGCGCGCAGCAAAACCCGACTCCAGCTCTTCCAGGTGCGCGGTGTCGATGGCGATGCCGGCAGCCTCGAGTTCGGCCAGCACGAACAGCAGCGGCAGCTCCATGTCGGTGAGCAACGACGCCGAGTCGATCTTCGCCAGTTCTTCGTCGAACCGGTCGGCCAGCTCTGCGACCGCCTGCGCCTGCAGCATCGCTTGATCGGCAGCCGCCTGCGCACCGGAGTCCTCGTCGAGCAAAGACATCTGACCGTTGTCGGCCACGGCCTCGGCGACGAGTTCGCGCTTCAGATAACGCAGCGCGAGGTCGTCGAGGTTGAACGAGCGTTGTCCCGGACGCACCAGATAAGCGGCCAGCGAAGTGTCACTGGTGACACCACCGAGCTGCCATCCACGGCCGCGCAGTGCATGAAACGCCCACTTCGCCTCGTGAATTGCCTTGGGTACGTTGGCATCTGCCAGCCACTCGGCGACAATCTTCTCGTCGTCGGGTCCGATCTCTGCGGGGTCGAAGTAGGCCGATTCACCGTCCGCGGCGGCAATCGCGATACCGGTGACATCCGACCCGAACACCTGACGGGGCCCGAGCACCGTCAACCCGGTGCGCGCGCCACCGGGAGCAGCGTGCGCGGCAAGCCAGGCAGCGACCTCGCCGGCACCCAACAGGCTGCCGCGCAGGTCGAAGCCGGACTCGGCCTCCGGCTCCGCAGAAGACAGTGTGGTGAAAAGGCGATCACGCAAGACGCGGAACTCGAGGTCGTCGAAGAGCTGATGGATCTTGTCGCGATCCCACGGCGCCAGCATCAGGTCGTCCGGCCCGATGGGCAGGTCCATGTCGCGAACCAGCTCTGTCAGTTGCCGGTTCATCTGGACATTGGCCAGGTGCGTCCGAAACGATTCGCCGACTTTGCCTTTGATCTTGTCCGCGTTGTCGACCAGCGCCGACAGTGAGCCGTATTCACGGATCCATTTGGTGGCCGTCTTCTCCCCGACACCGGGAATTCCGGGCAGGTTGTCGGACGGATCGCCGCGCAGTGCCGCGAAGTCCGGGTACTGGGCGGGGGTGAGTCCGTACTTGGTCTCCACCTCTCCCGGCGTGAAACGCGTCAGCTCGGACACACCCCGCTTGGGGTAGAGCACGGTGACGTTGTCGCTGACGAGCTGGAGCGCGTCGCGGTCTCCGGTGACCACCAGCACGCGGTACCCGAGAGCCTCGGCCCGCGTGGTCAGGGTGGCGATGATGTCGTCGGCTTCGTAGCCCTCCTGGGCGAAGACCGGAATCCCCATGGCGCCCAAGACATCTTTGGTCAGATCGACCTGGCCACGGAACTCGTCGGGCGCGGCACTGCGCTGCGCCTTGTATGCGGGGAACACCTCGGCACGGAATGTCTGCCGGGACACATCGAACGCGGCCGCGATATGCGACGGCGCCTCATCGCGCAACAGGTTGATGAGCATCGAGGTGAATCCGTACACCGCGTTGGTGGTCTGACCCGACGCTGTTTTGAAGTTCTCTGCCGGTAACGCGAAGAAAGCGCGGAACGCCAGTGAATGACCGTCGAGCAACATCAAGGTCGGGCGATCACCCGATTCGGTTGCGGACTTCGCCGTTGCACGGCCGGGCTGACTGATCTGGGCAGGACTCACGGGTCCAAGTGTATGGAGCGGCCCCGACACGCCTTGCCATACGGGCCAGAAACTCATGAATTTGCACTGTTTTTCGAGGTCACGAACTCAGTTACTCAACGGTAACCGCGAGGAAACTTCTAAAGCCTGCCGAGTGCGATCGCTGGCTATAGAGTCCGCAAAGATGACTTTCCGCCGCCCGGCCAACGGCCGGGTGCCGACCATTTTCGGGAGGACACACGCGTGATGCCCCATCCTGCTCAACGGGTAAGGGTCTTTGGAGCCAGATGGGGTGCAGGAGCTTTGCTTGCCCTGCTGATCTCACTCATGTTCGCCGGGCTGATGGGCTCCGGCCTGGCCTCGGCTGCTCCAGAGGCCCCCGCCGACGACGACACCGTGCGAGTGTTCGGAACCCTGCGCAACGGCTCTGAACCCGTTGCCGGTGTCCAAGTCGATGCGAAGGACCAGGCCGGCGCGACGGTCGAGTCCACCATCTCCGCCGCAACCGGTGTGTGGGAGGTGTTCGTGCCGCCGGGCAATTACACCGTCGTCATCGAGAAGACGACGATCCCGAGCGGGGTCGAGGTCCAGCGGGACACCGTGCCGGTCACGGTCACCCCGGGCTCGCCGCGACCGGTGATCTTCCTGTTCGGTGAGAAGCGGACGAGCACCGAGATCTCCGCGGCCGAGGAACTCACCCGACTCACCATCGACGGTCTGCGATTCGGTCTGATCATCGCCATCTGTGGCGTGGGGTTGAGCTTGATCTTCGGCACCACCGGCCTGACCAACTTCGCCCATGGCGAACTCGTCACCCTCGGCGCGGTGGTGGCCTGGTTCTTCAACGTGAAGTTGCACATCCAGCTCATCCCGGCGACCATCCTCGCGATCATCGTCGGCATCGGGATCGGCATGCTGAACGAGCTGGCCATCTGGAGACCACTGCGTCGACGGCGCTCGGGTTTGATCGCGATGCTGGTGGTCTCCATCGGTCTGGCATTGATCATGCGATACCTCATCCTGATCTTCTTCTCCGACCGCGCCGAACCTCTCGACGACTATCAGGTCCAGAAACAGATCGGGTCGGGCGCTTTCGCGATCACCCCGGTCAACCTGTGGTGCATCATCATCAGCCTGGTTGTCCTCCTGCTGGTGGCGGTCATGCTGCAGAAGACCCGGATCGGCAAGGCAATGCGAGCCGTCGCGGACAACAAGGATCTGGCCGCGTCCTCGGGTATCAACGTCGACCGCGTGATCCTGTTCGTGTGGTCGTTGGCCGGCGCCCTGGCCACGCTCGGTGGTGTCCTGTTCGCGATGTCCGAACTCGGTGGACGTGTCCAATGGGAGATGGGATTCAAGCTGTTGCTGCTCATGTTTGCGGGCATCACCCTCGGTGGCCTCGGCACGGCCTACGGCGCGCTCCTGGGCTGTGTGATCGTCGGTCTGCTGGTGCAGCTCTCGACGTACTGGATCGACCCCGACCTCAAATACATCGGAGGCCTTTTGGTCCTCATCGTCATTCTCACCATCAGACCCCAGGGCATTCTCGGGTCCAAAGCGAGGATCGGCTGAGACATGGATATCATTTCGGCACTTCAGATCTCGGTTGCCCAATTGGTCGGCCCGTCGGCGATTTTCTACGCGCTCCTGGCCATCGGCCTCAACCTGCACTTCGGTTATGCCGGACTGCTCAACTTCGGTCAGATCGGCTTTGCCCTGCTCGGCGCCTACGGCGTCGGCATCATGGCCGAGAACTACGACCAGCCCCTGTGGATCGGTGCGCTCGTGGGCATCATCGCCTCCGGCGTCCTGGCCCTGGTCCTCGGCTTCCCCACCCTGCGCCTGCGGGCGGACTATCTGGCGATCGTCACCATCGCGGCATCGGAGATCTTGCGATTGATCTTCCGCTCCACCGCGTCCAATGACCTGACCCACTCCACCAACGGCATCTTCGGCTATGCCGGGGGGTTCTTCGAGTACAGCCCGTTCGAGAACGGCAAGCAGTACTCGTTCTTCGGGGTGAAGTTCCAGGGCACCGACCTGTGGGCGATGGTGGTCGGCTGGTCAATCGTGTTGCTGCTCTGCCTGCTGGTGTGGCTTCTGGTCCGCAGTCCGTGGGGCCGCGTGCTCAAAGCGGTTCGCGAGGACGAGGACGCCGCACGTTCGCTCGGCAAGAACGCCTACCTTTACAAGATGCAGGCACTCATCCTCGGTGGCTGCATCGGCGGCATCGCCGGCGTCTACAACGCGATACAGACGCAATCGATCAACCCGGACTTCTACTCCACCGCGCAGACGTTCTTCGCCTACGGCGCCCTCATACTCGGCGGTGCCGCAACGGTATTCGGCCCGGTGGTCGGTGCGATGCTGTTCTGGTTCCTGCTCGCGATCCCCGATGCCCTGCTCCGGCAGGTCACCACCGGCCCTGACGCCTGGTTCGATCTGACCCAGCAGCAGGTCGGTGCCATCCGCTACGTCTTGTTGGGATTGGCCATAGCGCTGATGATGGTCTTCAGACCGCAAGGAATCCTGGGTAACAAGCGGGAGGTGCAACTCGATGCCTGATGGACGCCATCTGAAATCCGACCCGCCCGGCGATGAGCCGACAGGCGAGGCGACCACCCTGACAGCGGACGCCGCTCCGGCCACGCTCGCCGAACTCAAGACGTTCTCGGCAGCCGAACGCGCGGCGATCTTCGAGTCGGTTTCACCTGAGCCGGGCTCAGCCAAACCCGATCCGATCATCACGGTCGACGGGATCACCCGCACGTTCGGTGGTCTCAAGGCCGTGGACGTCGAACATCTGGAGATCCAACGCGGGTGCATCACCGGCCTGATCGGCCCCAACGGTGCCGGTAAGACCACGTTCTTCAACCTGATCACCGGATTCGACAAACCCGATACGGGCACGTGGGCACTCAACGGTCGGGAAATGGGAACGGTTGTGCCGCACCGGGTTGCCCGCAACGGCATGGTCCGCACCTTCCAGCTGACCAAGGCGCTGTCGAAGTTGTCGGTGCTCGACAACGTCCGGCTCGGTGCCCGCCATCAAAAAGGTGAGCACATGTTCGCCGCGCTGGCACCGTGGTTGTGGCGTAAGCAGGAAGCCGAAACCACCGAGCGTGCATACGAATTGCTCAAACGGTTCAAACTGGATACGAAGGCCGACGACTACGCTGGCTCATTGTCCGGTGGCCAGCGCAAGCTGCTGGAGATGGCCCGTGCGCTGATGACCAACCCTGAAGTGATCATGCTCGACGAGCCGATGGCCGGCGTCAATCCGGCTCTCACCCAGAGCCTGCTGGAACACATCAAGTCACTGCGCGACGAGGGCATGAGTGTGGTCTTCGTCGAACACGACATGGACGTCATCCGCAACATCAGCGACTGGGTGGTGGTGATGGCGCAGGGCAAGGTCATCGCGGAGTCACTCCCCGGTCGACTCGGCGACAATTCGGCGGTGGTGGACGCCTACCTCGGCGGCCATCACGATCAGGCCCTGGAGTTCGACGACGAGGGCAACCCCGTCGGCGAGACCGCGGTTCTGGCCGAAGAGGTGCAGGCGGCGATCGAGGAAACCTTGCAGGCCGGCGGCGATCTTTCCGAACCGGTCATCGCCGAACCCGAGAAGAAGTCCGATGACTCGGACCGAAAGGACACACCATGAGCGGGCCGGACATGTCGAAATCCGGTGGGACACCGCCGGATCGCGCGCTGACCCAGGCCGAGCTCGCCGCGACCCCCGAGGTACATCGCAAGGACGCGGAGAACGCATTGCTCCGGGCCGACGACATCACCGCGGGCTATCTGCCGGGCATCAACATCCTGGAAGGCTGCAACTTCTATCTCGACGACGGTGAGATCGTCGGCATTATCGGCCCCAACGGTGCGGGCAAATCCACCCTCCTCAAGTCGCTGTTCGGTCTCATTCCGGTGCGGGTCGGCTCGGTGACCCTGCGCGGCGACGACATCACGTCCGCCAAAGCGCATGTGCTGGTGACCAAGGGCGTCGGCTACGTACCGCAAACTTTGAACGTGTTCTCGGCGCTGACCATCGAAGAGAACCTCGAGATGGGAATCTATCTGCGTCCCAAGAAGTTCAACGAGCGGTTCGACTTCGTCTCGGAGTTGTTCCCACTACTCGCCGAACGGCGCAAGGTGAAGGCCGGCGCGTTGTCCGGTGGCGAACGTCAGATGGTGGCCATGGGCCGTGCACTGATGATGGAGCCGTCGGTGCTGCTGCTGGACGAACCGTCGGCGGGGTTGTCGCCGATGTTCCAGGACGAGGTGTTCATCCGGATCAAGAAGATCAACGCCACCGGGGTGTCGGTGGTTCTGGTGGAACAGAATGCCCGTCGCTGCCTGCAGATCTGCGACCGCGGATACGTGCTCGATCAGGGCCGCAACGCCTACACCGATACGGGCACCAACCTCGCCAACGATCCGAAGATCATCGAGCTGTACCTGGGAACACTGGCAGGCAGCTCCGAGAAGAAGTAGTTCTCCCAAGAACGACAAAGAAAGGGGCCCAGGTCTTTCGACCTGGGCCCCTTTCCTATTGGGTTGTGTGACTGTCGCTACTGGCGATCAGTCGTCGGAGACGACCTTGAAGTCGGCAACCGGAGTGATCAGCTTGTTGTCGGCGTCGAACTCGAGAACACCGTACGAACCGATCGACGGTTCACCGGCGGTCACGAATGCCAATTCTCCTGTGACACCGTCATAGTCGATGTCGGTACCGGCCTGGACCAGCGCCAGGCACTGTTCGTAGGTCGTGCACTTGGTGCCGTCCTTGGTCACGTTGTTGATCTCCGAAGCGATCGACTGACCGTTGGTCGACTTCGCGATCTCTGCCGCCAGGGCCGAGATCACCACTGCGTCATAGCTTTCACCGGCGTAGTTGAAGTCGATCAGACCGGGATCGACGGCCAGGAGTCGGCCTTCGAAGTCCGGGCCGACCTCGGTCAGCGGTGTGGTGCCCTTCATCCCCGCGAGGATGCCGGCGCCTACCGACTCACCCAGCGCGTTGCCCATGTTGCCGTCGACACCGAAGACCAGCTTGTCCTTCGGTCCGATTCCAACCTCGTTCATACGGGTGAGGATCTTGGCGCTCTCCTCGAATCCGATGACGGCGATGCCGTCGGGATTGAAGTTCTTCACCTGGTCGACCTCAGCGTTGAACGACTGGGCGTTCGGGTCGTAAATGATCTTCTGGATCTGGTCGGACGGAATGCCGGCAGCTTCCAGGTCAGCGACAGTGTTGGAGGCGAGGCCGGTTCCGTACGGGTCGTTCATCGCCAGGATCGAGACGCGCTGCACGCCACCTTCGGCGATGACCTGGGACAGGGCCTGGGCCTGCAGTGTGTCGGCCGGGGCCGTACGGAAGTACATGCCCTTGTCGGCGTAGCAGGTGAACTCGTCCGATGTGTTGGCCGGCGAGAACAAGACGGCGCCTGCGCTGGCGACCTTGTCAATAACCTTCAGCGACACCGACGATGACGCCGCACCGACGATCACCTGGGTGCCTGCCGCGAGCTGACGGTCGACGGTGGCGCTTGCGGTGTCGGTGGTGGTGTCACCGGAGTCGCCGTTGACCTCTTCGACGGGCTTGTCGAGGACGCCGCCTGCAGCGTTGACGTCTTGGATGGCAAGTGCGACGCCCGCGAACTCAGGCGGTCCCAGGAATGCCAGGGAGCCGGTCGCAGGAAGCAGTGTGCCGATCTTCAAGGGGGCTGTGCTCACCGGTCCAGGCGAGGCCTGGGGGACGTTGTCGCCACAATCAGTGGTTGTGGTGGTCTCCGATCCGCTCGACGACGCCGCATCTGACGAGTCATCATCGCTACTACATCCGGCCAACGCCATGGCTGTTACAGCCAGCGCCACCGTTCCCCTCAAGAGATATCTATGAGCCATCAATATTCTCCTCGCGGTGCATCCACAAAGCGCGGCGCGCCATTGACGACGCATACGACCGACGCTTGCTGGGGTAAAGCTAGCGCCAACGTGTTGCCCGCGAGTAACGTTCGTGAAACTACAGCCTCTGGGAGCGCGCCGTGATCATTTCGAGACCTCGGCCAGTTTGCTTTGGCTTCAGCCACGCGAAAGACGTTCTCTACGAGATCAGCTCGGCTTGGTCCCCAGCGTTTCGATGACCACTTCGGCAACCGCCTTCATGGTTGTCCGGCGATCCATTGCCGCGCGCTGAATCCATTTGAAGGCTTCGGGCTCGCTGAAGGCGTGCGACTGCATCAAGATGCCCTTCGCCTTCTCCACCAGCTTGCGGATCTCGAGCCGCTCGGTCAGATCAGCGACGTCGCGCTCCAGGACATGGAGCTCGTTGTAGCGGCTGACCGCCACCTCGATCGTCGGCACCAGGTCAGCTTTCGTGAACGGCTTGACCAGGTATGCCATCGCCCCGGCATCGCGCGCCTTCTCGACGAACTCACGCTGACTGAACGCCGTCAGCATCACTACCGCCGCCAACCGCTTGCTGGCGATCTCCGCGGCGGCGTCGATGCCGTCGCGCACGGGCATCTTCACATCCATGATCACCAGATCCGGACGGAGCTCCTCGGTGAGGTCGACGGCCACCTGACCGTTCGGGGCCTCCCCCACGACGTCGTAACCCTCTTCCCGGAGCATCTCGATCAGATCCATCCGGATCAGAGAGTCATCTTCGGCAACCAGAACCCGGCACGTCGAGGTAACCGGCTCCCCGCCCTTGGCTGCAATCGCGTCCGTTGTCGCCATCAGTCCACCTCCACATTGAAAAATTGCCTGGTCACCACGCGCGGACCAGCAGCAATACACGCTACTTCCCCCACCACGATGTGACGCAACAGTACCGGTTTGGTTGGCGTGAGGCCTGTCCTCTAAAGTGACTTCTGCGACGAGCCCCCGTAGCCCAATTGGCAGAGGCAACGGATTCAAAACCCGTCCAGTGTCAGTTCGAGTCTGACCGGGGGCACCATATTCGCGCAGGTCAGAGGTAGTTTCACTCCTCTTCACGGTCGCTCGATTCAATCCCGGTACGCAGACGGTACGCAGCAGATTCAGCTGCAGCGTCCATTGCCTTAGAAATTTCATCCAGATCATCCGGCATCAGGTGTCCGTAACGATCTAGTGTCATGGTCGCTGTCTTGTGCCCGAGCAGCGTCTGAAGCACCTTCACGTTCGCCCCGGCACTGATCGCCAGCGAGGCGCAAGTGTGCCGAAGCTGGTGCGGGGTGATCGTCGGGAACCCAGGCGAGGCTTTCACACACCGCTTCACCGCGGGGTCGAAGACCCACCTCAATGCGCCGATGGTCAACCATTTGGTCGAGCTGGTCGGGGGCCATACCAACCTGTCGGCCGATCGATTGCCGATCTGCTCACGCAACGGCTCGAGTGCCACCGTCGGCACCGGGACGGTGCGAGACGAATGATTCTTGGTCGTACCCTCCACGTAGCCCTGTCCGCTTACGTGCGTCGCCGACCGTCGGACTCGGATTCTCCCCTTATCGAGGTCGACGTCACCAACACGAAGCGCTATCGCCTCCCCGAACCGCAGACCGCAGTAACCGAGAACCAACACCAGCGACTTGAACTGCCGGCACTCCTCCGCCAGCTGAAGGAGCTGCACGTGGTTGAGATAGACATGCTCCGCTTCCCCTCTGCGCGGGAGTTCAACGTCATCGGCCGGGTTCCTCATCAGCAGGCCACTCTTGACCGCATATTTCAGCACGGCCGAGAGTGTGTGGTACGCCTGGATCACCCTCGACGGGGACAATCCCCTGTCAACGAATCTAGAGCTTCCACCAACGCCACTCAGGCTACTGACCCAGGTCTGGATGGACGCGAAATCGATGTCAACCAGTCGCTCATCCTCCCACCGAGGTAGCACCACGGTGTCGAGCAAGCTTCGGTAGCCAGCAAACGTTTTCGGCTTCAGCCCAGCCTTACTCAGCATCCAACGTTCCGCTACGGTCTCGAACCGTTCCTTGCTCTTGCCGGGTTCAACCCACGTCCCGGCGACCATGGCGGCCGTATTGCTATCAAGCCAGCCCTGAGCGTCAGCCTTCGTTCGAAAGGCCCTTGTGTACTCGGCGCCGGATGGGTCGACATACACAGCGCGCCAACGCATACCGCGGCCATACCTCGACGTACGGGTCTTCTTGTCCTTCGTGAGCCAAAGGTCCGCTACACCTGCTCGACGGCCTCGACGTTGTCCTGAACGTGGGCGCCTAACGCCTTGATCGCTGGGCGCTAACCTCTCCGGCGGCGTTCCATCGCTCACTGGCATTCCTCACGCTCACAACGTCTTCACTCGCCGCCGCTGTCGCCAAGATCCTTGGCCGAGCCGGATTCCGGCGCCAGGCCACGCAGGAGGTTGGCCAGATACGGGACGCTCCAGTCCCAGTCGAGCTCTGTGAAGTCAACCGGCTTCGCGTCGTAGGTCTTCTCAGATCCTGGCAACGTAGCAGTGTGGGCAAGGAACTCGCCGTCATCATCGGACGACGGATCACGTATTTCCCACAGCTTGTATTGAGTGGCAACATTTTTCGCCGCATACAGGTAGTCCGCAACTGCGGAGCGCGCGTCAAAGTACCGCTGGGTCGCTTGCTGCATCGCACCGTAGTAGCTGACGTTCGGCTGGTCGATCTCGACCTGCAAGATGTCGAACTGCAGATACTCCGCGATCACTACAGCTTCCGACAGCCGCGGCTCACGCTGACCGCTCTCCATACGCGTGATGCCAGCCTGGTCGATCGAGACGCCCAGTTCCGTCAACTTTTGCGACAGTGCCCGCTGACTAAGACCCAGCGCCTGTCGTCCCTGGCGCATCGACGCGGCAAAACTTCGCCCACCGGCACCAGCCTCATCATGATTCATATTTGCCACCGTAATGCTTGACAGCATCACCAACAAGTGCCACGCTCGAATTGATTCACTACAGACTCGTCATGCACCGTCGAATCGAGCAGCAACGAAAGCCAGGAGGGCGCGATGTCGGAGGAATTCCTTACAACCAACCAAGTCAGCGAACAGTGGCCATTCCTGCCGGCCGCGACACTGCGGTATTGGCGCCACGCCAATCAAGGTCCTGCTTCGTTCCGAGCCGGATCACGAGTCCTTTACCGGCGCAGCGAAATTGAGCGCTGGCTAGACGCACAGGAACAGTCAACGAGACGCGGCGGCGGCGCTGCCTGACCCGATCAATCTTGATTCGTCAAATCGACCGCAGGTGAACTGCGATGGATTTCGTCCGCATAATCAGCACCTACTGCCAACACAAACGGCAACGGATCCGGGCAATCAGCGCCGCGGCGACCTCACGGGCCCAGCGGCGTCGCAGCCAAGATCTCTCTGGACAGCATCAGTTCCAAGCTTGGCTACTGACGCTTGCTCGTCCCGGGTAAACCTCCGCTCACAATCTGCAGAGGTCCAACAGCCTTTTTCGCCCGTCGACTTGCGACCTTGTTGAAGGTCCTCCGCTTCAGAGTCCCTTTGCGACACTTCTTGCACGTGTCACCGCTCGACTTGGAACGAACCACGCCGCAGAATTTGCAGATCACGCCAGTCACGCGGCAAGGATAACCTTGTCTCCACCGACCCGCGGGATGAATGAATCGCGGAATGCGAAGGACGTGCACGGCGGCGTGATGTTGTGCACAACCGCCATGTTCTCTAGACGACTCCCAAGGAGTTGGAGGACGACCGGAGCATGAAAAGAGATTTGTCGACATCGCGTGGCGTCCAAGAGCAGTAGGTACTGACGGAGAGCTGCGACTGCAAGTCCTCAACGATCGCCATGTACCGCGAATAGGACGAACCGGGACTCTTGAAACCGAGGCCTACAACGGAACTGACGGCACGCCTGTCGTAAACGGCCATTCGATTAGGCGCGCCTGCTGTCAGGATGGTAGATGCCACTGCTGCCCCCGTCTGACAACCCGGAAGAGCGAGCAAAATCGTCCGGGCCTGTCTTGCTGCGTCGGGAATCGACAGGCTCTCGTCGCGGGCGACTGCGATAGCATCCCGGGTCACTGCACGGACCTCGGTATCAGCGAGGTCGTTGAGTAACCCGACCCACGGTGTGCTCAGGTTCAGGCGCTTCCAGAACATCAGAGCCCCGATCTCCAGCTTGCCGACCGAGTTGGTTTGCCGCACTCGCTCGACCACCTCGTCGAGCACTTCATCGTAGAAACTGCCGGCTTCCACATTCGGATACCCAATGTGCGCCGTTCGAAGGCGGTTGAGCGCTTCATCGTCGAGTTCCATATTCGAGAATCGACCGTGCCGCCAATATCGTTACGGGCTAACCAATTTTCAAAGCCGGATACTTCATCTCCAGTTCACAGCGACGCCTCATGGACGACTGTGCAAGCTACGATGAGCGGTAGGCGATGACCGGCGAACTAGTGAAAGCTAGCCCAGGCGGGTTGGGATCGCACCAAAACGGCCACACGCGTAGACCCCCGTGCGCCGCTAGTTGCCGAGGCGACCACCAAATCGATCCAACAAGATGCGCCGCCGCGACGTGACGGCTCCACCATTCGCACATTCGGACGACCCAATACCGGAGCACCTAGAAGATCGAGCCGTCTGCTCGCGCATCGAAGATGTGTGAAACCGAAGGGGTTACGTTCGAAACGCATCCTCAGCCGGAGCTAAGTCGGCGTTGAAGCGGCAGGAAAACCTGTCCGTTAGATCCGCGCGCTGGGCGGCTACAGTGATTAGCTGGCAGAATTGTCTTGCGGATCATGCGTGCCGACGATTGACGCTTCCTTATCGCTCTTGGAGAGCACCTTCGCCACTTCCGAGACGACTTCGTCTCCGCTCAGCTCGTCACGAACGAGACGGTCGACCAGTCGGGGACGGGTCGGGATTGATAGCGCGTCGATCTCTACTGTGATCGACTACACGCATGAAGAAGATCCGAGCGGGCACTCCCCGCGGTGCGGCAGACGGGTGCCGCCGGTATATGCCTGTCGGGTATACGTTCGACACGCGAGCGATGATCCTAAGCATGGAAATCGACCCCGCTTGGGAGGCCGCGATCCAAGAGCAACACCGCGGGAACAAGCGAGCCGTTCGCGAGGGTCTCGTTACTCAATTCGGCGTCACCGATTACGAACGCAAGATTTTCGATTTCGCCGAGATCGGTTCGGCCCCTTGGAGTGTTATCGGCCAGCATAATGATTTTCTGCAGCAGATTCGATTTTCCTTCGCCTCAGGCGCGTACTATCCAGCTTTGGTTGGAAGCGGGGCTCTCGGCGAGCGAATTCTGAACCTTCTCGTCCTCAGGCTCCGTGATGATTTCGGCAGTGACCCCGCAACTACCGAGGAGATAGCCCTCCACAAGTCGTTCGATAACTGGAAGCTGTGTATTCGCGTCCTTCACGCTTGGGGCGTCTTTGACGACACGCTAAGAGATCAGTACCGGCGGCTCAGCAGGTTACGACACCGGGCCGTCCACTACAACGAGCAGCTGAACGACTCGGACGCTCGCCAGGACGCGCTCGAGGCGATTCAGCTACTTCAGGAGATTATTCAGAGCCTATTTGCGCCTATCGGAGGTCCTCCCAATTTCATCGACGGAACTCCCGGAAATACATTCATCGCACTTGAAAGCGAGAACAACCCGCTAATTCGACGCTTTTATGTTCCAGTATGCGCCCTAGTCAGCCCTCATTTTGAAATGTCTTTGGCGCGTTCGCACGGCACGCGAACCGAATTTGAGATCTTCGACGACGAAACTTACCAGGACCGATACCCCGCGCTCACCGACGACGAGTTTGCGAAGCACCGGACGGGCGCACTTGAACCTTAGCCGGGGTTGAGCGGCCGGCGCCGGACGGCCTAACCAGGCTTGGCAGGGCCGCGGTGGAGCGCGCCATCCAGGGCGCAGATTGACCGCCGGTACCGACGATCGGTCCGCGCCCGGTGTCACGCCGCATGCGGGGAGGCCCTTCTACCGTGCGGCCGGTATAGTGCCGGGCACATGACTAGCGTTGGGGGGCGCGAACATGAGTCAGTTCGAAGTAGGCAACATCGCTGCTACCGCAGTCTTGACTGCGAAGATGCGGGCGCTCGAGTCCGAACGCGCCAGGCCCCTGATCAACGATCCGTTCGCAGCATTGCTGGTCGACAGTTCCGGGTTAGACTTTCGATCGCTCGAGCTCGAACAAGTCACTGGGCAAAGACTATTCGAGTCCAACGTCGTTCGAACGCAGTTCCTCGACCAAGCGCTTCTCCAGGCGACCACCAACGGTGTCCGACAGGTTGTCATCCTCGGATCCGGCCTGGACACGCGCGCCGCACGACTCGACCTGCCGGCAGACTGCATCGTATTTGAGATCGACCAGCTCCCGGTGATCAACTACAAGAAGCAGGTACTCGCCGAGCATGGAGTCTCGATCGACCTCGAGTGGCGCCCACGAGGTGGCGACCTCGAAGGCGACTGGCTCAGTGAGCTGACCACCGCCGGCTTCGACCCTGGCACTCCGACGGCCTGGATTATCGAAGGCGTCCTGTTCTACTTCTCGGACGAGACTGTGGCCCAGCTGATTCAGATCGTGACCGACCAGAGCGCGCCAGGCAGCGAGTTGCTCGCGGTGCACTTCGGTGCCGGTGCGCTCATCGAAGCGCAGAGTCGCGAGATGGCAGCTGCCGCCGAGAATGCGGGGTACGGATTCAAGTCGACGGTCGCTAACCCCGTTGAGTGGCTCGATGGGTATGGGTGGGACACCGAAGCGGAAACCTTCACTGCCGCCGCGCAACGTTTGGGACGCACGATCCCCTACGACATCGAGGAAGGTCCTGGCCGCGAGATCGCGTGGTTGATCAGGGCCGTCAAGAGATGATTCGGTCGGGCGGCTGACTCGACGCAGCATTTGCGGCGTCCGCGATCTCGACCTGCAAGTTGTACGCGGAAACCGGATCTTTCGCCGCCTTCCAACACTGCCACTGGTTCGTAGGCACAGCACCTGAGCCAGGTAAGACGAACGCCGGGAACTGCGTCCGCGCCTCACCCCACGCGTCGGCAGACCGCTGAAGGACCTGGAAGCGACGCCATCGATGAGGCAGCCGAACAACTGGATAGATCAGCACGGTCGCCGTGGCAGCGAGCACGATCAGCAGCGTGAGCACAAGCGACACGGATCTGACGTGTGCCGAGTACCAACCACCATCGACGTTCACGTCGGTGAGCGCAAGATCGACGATCTTGTTCACCGTGTACATGCAGGCCAGTGCCGCGGTGCAGGCCCAGCCGAGCAACGTCAGCGCAAAGGGTCCACGCCGCACGACTCGATACGCGCGAACAGCGATCACCGCGTTCACGGCACCCGCAATGCCGATGGAACCCAAGAACACTGCCCAGTACGCGTAAACCATTGGCGTAAAGGGAATATCGGCAGTGATGTAGGAACTTGGGATGTCGGCGATGGGCGAACTGATATAGGTCAGGGACATCGCTGACACAATCGCGACCTGCGCAAGAATCCACGGACGGAACCGAACCTCATGCCCGGTGAAGGCCCACATCAGCGCGACGGCCGGCACCGCGGCACAAGCTGCGAGCGTCATGCCCACCAGGGTCATCACGTTCGCCAGACCTGTCACTCGCTGGATAGACGGGTTGATGACGCCGTCGGTGAAATGTGGCGTACGGGCCAGTTTTCCGGCACCCAACAGCAGACAGACCTGCGTGTAGGCCCAGAACGTCGGTGTTGGATCGCTGGGCGGACGCGAGAGGCGCAGTACAGCAACAACTATCAGGAGGACGCACACGCCCGCGGTCAGCGCGGACGTCATGGCCAACCAAACGTTGAGGCGGCCTTTTGGAGCAACCGACGTTCCGACTCGGTTGCTCGGTCCGGAATGATCACGTCCCGATACTGGTCTGCCTTGGCCACCATCAGTCGGGCGAACCACTCAGCCTGCATCTCGAATGGATGCTCGTAGTTCGACCTGGCCATCGTGCAGGGCAGGGCGAAAACATGGCCGACTACCACTTGGGGCACCGAGGGAAACAGCGAAGCCAGGTAGTCGACGCGCTCACCGTCAGACAGTGTGTGCTGCAAGAGTATGTGCCCGAGTTCGTGAGCGATGGCTACTTCGCGTTGCACGTCAGTCAGATCTTGCCTGATATAGATCTGGTCGGTGTTCAATCGTGGAATCCATAGACCCGAGCAGGCTTCAGCGAGACTGACAGGGAGCTCGTGCACTGTGATCGGACGTTGGCGATCGAGCGATAGGGCGGCGATTGCAGCCTCGATTGTCCACGGGCGACGGAAGGAGACTTCGGCCAGCGCCGCGGACGCTATTTTTTGCGGATCACTGTTGCTCGTCATGTGCGTGGTTCGCGAGGTCAGCGAGGTCTTGCCGCGCGCGGTCGGACAACGGCTTCTCAGAGGCACGCAGGGCGATCAATCCGGTCGTGTTGTGCGCGAGTTCCAACAGATTGCCGATCTGCTGGTGTATCGGCACGTACTTGTTCGGGTCGTCGCTTGCGATGTAGGCCGTCGAGTCGCCGGCGAACCCGCAGACCTCGGCGATCGCTTTGCGCTCTGCTTCGGTCGGGACCTGCTCACCTGCGAACCATTGGTCGACGGTCTCTGGCGATACGGGTCGGCCAAGTGTCTTCGTGACGTGTTCGGATACGTCGTGAGAAGTGGCTGGTTGCTTCACACACTTCGCGAGTTGCAGCAGTCTTTCGATACGTACTTCCAAAGGCAACGAATCGGTCAACTGAACCCCCCTCAGTTGGTCTCCTCTCGAAGGATAATGGATCTCCGCCGAGCCTTCCAGCGAGTCATAAAAGCATCAGAAAGATCTTTTTCATCCTCGGGGAGCATGCCGGCGAGCCAGCGCCGGTAGAGCTGCTCGGTGCGCACGGGGTCTCCCGGTGGAGCCAATGGCGTGTCCAGCAGCTCGCGGAACGTGAGGTCGATGAGAGGAATTCGCGCTGTACCAGGGCCTCCGACGCGTTCGAGCACCTCGGTGGCATAGATGGCGGTCAGACGCTGAACACAGGCTTTCAGGTCCTCGGCGCCACCATCTGGGAGCGCACTGACCACCTTGGACGCGGCCTGAACGATGTCTTGGATGATCGATACGGGTATTTCCATCGTTGTGAACGAAAGTGCATCGGTGAGGTCCTGGGCCTCGGGGGCCTCAACCGCTTGCGCCGAACCGTGCAAAATCTTCGCGGCATGGCCCTCGGGCCACGATAAACCCAGGTCTAACCGTCTCAATGTCGTTGGGCGCGGAGGGGATGTCTCCGGGCTGGGGTTCTCAATGCGCGCCATCGTCGTATCGGCGGGACCACCCTTTTCGTGCACCTCGGTCCTCGTCAACGCGAGTTCGCGTCGCCGCTCATGGACTGCGTTCGCGAGTCTTCGAAGGTTGCCGGGCACAGCGGACATAGCAAAACCGTATCCCAAACTCCGTAGTCAATGCTGCACCGTAGTTGATGTTTTGCCGGATCGAGACCTCACAAGAACACCACAAGACTCAAAACAACCAAAACTCCGAATGGTTTTGATGCTTGTAAATGCCTTATGACTGTCTTATGTTGGCTCTACGTCGTTTATTTGATGGTCGGACTCACAGCAACAGGGGCTTGCCATCCGAACCTCGGGGGTCCGAGATGTTCTCAAGTCAGAGACATTGGCCGCGATGGGCTAGCCCCGCGATCGCGGCAACAGCGGTGGTGGCAATTGCACCTATCGCGGTTACTCCGGTCAGCGCCCTGCCAAATCAGTCCCCCGTGTGTCCAGTGCTCCATGTCCTGGCGGTGTCCGGAACAAGTGAGTCAACCTCCGACATCGATCCGAACCTCGACACCGGACTTCTCTCACGCGTGACCATCGGCGCAGGCACGGGCGCTGATCCGGGCACCTACTCCCGCCAGTACGTGCCGTACCCGGCATCCTTCGGCGGCGCGACACCTGGAGAAGACGCTACCTACGAAGAGTCCGTTCGGACTGGCGAGTCGAACGCGACCGAGATGTTGAAGTCCTTCGCGGACCGATGCCCTGATACCGATTTCGGGCTCACCGGGTACAGCCAAGGCGCTCAGATTGCGCGGCTGGTCGCCCAGGCGATCGGTTCCGGATCCGGGCCCGTTCCGGCCGACCGAGTGGTCGGAGTAGCACTGTTCTCTGATCCCGGCCGAGCGTCCGGATCACCGAATTTCCCGGGCCGCTCCCCGAATCAGGCGACGCCAGATCCGGCTCCCGGCACCACCGGTACGAATGTTGCTCAAATGCAGGTCAATCCGACCCCACCTGCTGAGGGCGGAGGAATTGCGCCGTCGGATGGCAAGACATTCGGCGAACTCGATGGTCGGGTCTACTCCCCCTGCGCCACAGGCGATATGGCGTGTTCCACACCAGCAGATGCGCCGATCGCGCGCCTGGTGACCAACATTGCGGGTCAGATGCATCTCGACGCCGAGGACCCGCAAACGGTCCTGGCAGACGCCGCGGTGGCGCTTGGTGGGACGGTGATTCGCTCCTCGTCGAACTTCATCAACGACGGCGGTGTGGAGAAGTTCTTGGCCGGCGAACCGGTCAACAGCGACAAGTCTCTGCTGAGTTACGCCGCCCAGGGTTCTGATCCCACTGCGCCCGCCGATCCCTTCTCCGCACTGGTGCGCTTGGGGACGATCGGCTTCGGTGCCGCGGTAACCGTGGCAAGAAAAGTGATCACACCCCAGAACGTCGTCTCCCTCGCGACTGTAGGTTTGGCAAACCCGGCCGCAGCACTTGCACTTTTCGGTGGTCAGCTCGTTGGCGCGATCGCCGATACGTACCCACCGGATCGCATCCTGAACGGCGTGCAGCAATCGATTTTCAATGAAGTCAAGGCTGGCGTCACCGACAACGCGGGTCTGGTCAAGATGGCCACAGATCTCCGCTATTGGGACACCGTGCGTTTGCACGGCATCTACTCCTCGAACATCGCTACTCCGGCCGGGGCCCCATCAACGGCATTCGTAGCGCAGTGGTTCAACGCCGTCCTTCAGGATCTACTCGACAAAAGGGCCGGCGCTGACGAGACGTCGACCCGCGCCGCAAGCCCCGAGTCAACGACGCCGGAGTTACCGGGACTGTTCGAACCGACCTATGCCCCAGCAACCGCGTCGACCCCGGAATCGTCCCAAATGCCTACCTCTTCGGCGCCACCATCGACCACGGCCTCTACAACACCTCTGACCTCAACCTCGGTTCCTTCGGCTTCGACGTCCGCCCCAACCCGAACAACGACAGAAACGGAGACGGTGCGATGACGCAGCAGCAGCACGACTGGTGGGATTCCGCGCACATTCCCAACAGCCCCGCCGACCACGCGTCCGACGCAACCATCTCGACGCCAGCGGTCGCCGACCACGCTCAAGCAAAGGAACCGGAACTACCCGATGCGCCTAATCCGTTGCGTCCGTTAGTAACCGTCCCCGGGCAACCGCACCAGCAGCCGAGCAAACATGCCGACACTCCGCCAGCTAAGACACAACAGTTCGTGCATGAGCCACTCCAGTCACCACAGTCGCAACCTTTGACCGGGACGTTGAGCACCGACCTCTTGAGAGTGCGCGTGCGACCCACCCCGGCGTCGGGCTGGAGGCGAGCGGTTCATCGCGCAACTTTGGGAGCCATCAATCCCGGCGAATCGCCCGCCGACATTGAGTGGCGCATCACGAACGACCGGATCCGCCAGACCATCCGGGGCGACTACAAGCTGGCCGTGCTGTCCCTCAAGGGCGGGTCGGGCAAGACAACCACCACGGCCGGACTCGGCTCGGTGTTCTCTGCGGTACGCCCGGACCGGGTGATCGGGATTGATGCCAACCCTGACCTCGGCACGCTCTGTAGCCGGATCCGATCAGAGCACTCGTATACCGTCCGCGATTTGCTCGCGGACGAGAACATCACCCGCGCAGCAGATGTCCGCATCTACACCAACCAGGCACCCTCACGGTTCGAGATCTTGGCGTCACCGCGCGATCCGCGAATCTCCGAAGCATTTTCAGAAGACCACTATCGACGCACCGTTCGCATCCTCGAGGAGTACTACCAACTCATTTTGACCGATTGTGGGACGGGCATCCGGCACAGTTCGATGACCGGAGTGCTCGACGAAGCCGATGCACTGGTTCTGGTCACGCCGCCCGCGCTCGATGGAGCCCAATCAGCAGAAGCCACGCTCGAATGGCTCGAGCAGAACGGGCACGCAGACCTGGTCGCACGGGCAGTAACCGTGATCTGCATCAACCGGCCAGGCAAGTCGAGTGTGGACGTTCATGAACTCGAGGAACACTTCTCCCGCCGGTGCCGTGCCGTGCTGACAGTCCCCTTCGATCCGCACTTGGCCGAGGGCCAAGAGGTTCTCCTCGACCGGCTGGCACCCTCCACCATCAAAGCCCTGCGGTCTTTGGCCGCAACCATCGCCGACGATTTCCCGGCAGCCGCTCAGCGGCGGTACGGCAGGGCCGAACGATGACAGCCGCCCGCCAGGAACCAGCCGATCTGCATCAAGCGGAGCCCTCAAACTTCCAGGACCACGAACGGCTGGCCATCCCACGAGCTGGGGCGCAACTACCTTCGCCCGAGAATCGGATCGCAGTGTGGCAGAGTCCGATCCCTTCCATCCCACGAGCAGGACCCGCGTCGCCATTGTGGTGGTGGCTCGGTGTCCACGGCGGCGCGGGCGTGTCGACGTTGACCACGGTTCTGACCCCTTCGGGCGATGCTCGGAGAATGTGGCCCAGCGGCATATCGGGTCAGAGCCCAGTCGTTGTGCTTGTCGCGCGGACGCACTTGTCGGGGCTGCGTGCGGCGCACAACGCGGTCGTCCAGGCGGCTGCCGGCGGGATACCAGCAAAGCTGGTCATCGCCGGGCTGGTCACGATCCCGGATGCCCCCGGCAAGCTGCCTGCGGATCTTCGTAAGTACCGAGATGTGGTGGTGCGAGCAGTGGATCAGCACTGGGCGTTGCCCTGGGTACCGGACTGGCGCGAGACACCCCGTAACGAACTGCCGAACTGGCAACCCGGCGACGTCGCACGGGTGGGTCGAGCCCGGCGGAAAACGGTTGGTGTTCAGGCACAACCGCCGAGTGAATACATGCGCTGTGGTGACGACATCGCCGCAGTTGCTCGTGAATCAGCCCGAAGGGAACGCTCATCATGATCGTTCAAAACTTTCTCACCGCTCATGACCTACTGTCGATGAACTCGCAGATCGCTCATCACGCTAGCGACGCGGTCCTTGCTGCTGATCCGGGAGGGGGCGGCAACATCGGGCCGGCCAACCCGGAAGCGCCGCCCGGGTCAAGCAAGTTCCAGACCCTGATGAACTGGTTCTTCTGGGGTGTTGTTGCCATGGCCGGATGTGCCGGCCTGTATGCCGCTGTCACCCTCGGATGGGAAAAGCGTCAGGGCGGCGGGGGCGACGCGCAACCCCACCTGGTGAAGGTGTTGGTGTCCTCGGTCCTGATCGGCGTCGTGGTGACGATCGTCAATACCTTGGCGTTGAGTTAGGCCGGCACAATGCCTCCCGAGACCATAGAGATGTTCGCCAAGTTCCTTCGCTGGGGAATCTGGTGCGTCCTCGCAGTTTTCGCGTCCTCCGCGATGGCCGCAGTAGGACTCTTGGCATGGGAGCATCGGCGCAGCGAACCACTCAGCGACAACACGCGATGGCTGTTTCGAATCTGCCTGTGTTGCTGCCTACTGTCAGGTCTTCCGACCTTTCTCTATCTGATCTTCTACAACAGGTGATCGAAAGATGGTTCATAGCACCGGAATCAACCCCTCCTTCCGAAGCCAGCCGGGCATCGTCCTCGCGGCGTTCGTCCTGCTGCTCGCCACTCTGGTGGCGTGCGGCAACATCGATAGTCCCGCACCTGAATCGTCCATACCAGCTGCGCCAAACCTTGAACGAGTGCCTACCGTCTCCTGGCGGACATACCAATCGGTGATGCTGCCGTTCTCCCAGGACGACGGTCCCGCAATTGCCTACGACACGGCACCGCACGGATACGCCCACTCCCCGCAGGGAGCACTCATCGCCGGCCTGCAGGCCGAAGCTCGGCTGTCCCTGGCACCTGATCAAACGTGGCCAGCTGTAGTGAACGCTCTCATCGCGCCGGGAGCCGGCCGAGATCGATTTGCCGCGGCCCGAGCAGCTGTCAGCATCACCACAGCTCCCGATCCAATGCAGGTCCCGGCCTACGTCGGATATCGTTGGGACAGCTACACCGACGCTGAAGCAAAGGTCCACGTCGCAGTCCAGCAGAACGGACAGCTCACCAGCAAACAGTTGATCTTGCGGTGGGTTCAGGGTTTCGACGACAAACCCGACGATTGGATGTTGCTTCTCCCCGTCGACGGGGTTGGTGACTCCCCCATCCCCATGCCGTCCCTCGACGGGTTCATCAAGTTTGGAAGTCAGCCATGAGCGCTGGGCAGGACAATGGCCGCGGCCGCTCCGACGACGCCGCACACCGCGGCATCGTTCACTGGTTTTACGCCTCCCCGATGACCTTGGCATTGTCAGTGATCTTGCTGGTCGTGGTGGTCGGCGCGACCATCCTGGTCGTCTTGAGCTCCAGTGACGACGACACCACCAACACGCTGAACCCGCTGGGTCCCAGCTACTCCGCCCCAATCTCCCTGCCACCGCCCGGTACAGATCACGGGTTCGATGCGCCTCTCGCCGACATGTGGGGACGCAAGGTGCTTGTCCCGAAAGACGCCAACGGCCAACTTCTAGAACAGATCTCGGCACCTCCCCGAACAGACATACTGCCACCGGTAACACCGCAGGGCATGATGTGGCAGTCGGTCTACGGCTTCGCTCTACCCTTCTCCACCAGTGATGGACCGACCAGGTGGGACGGCGACGTAGCGACCGGATTCAGTCGTCGGCCCGAGGGAGCCGCACTGGCTGGATGGCAGCTCATGTTCCGGCAACTAGGACCGAAGAGTGTGCAACAACAAATCGCACACAAGTTCCTGTCCCTCACCGAAGCGGAACAAACACAGTTCGACCAACAGCTTGCCCGCCGCCCAGATCGGCCGATGACTGAAGTCGGTCCGACGGTGAGCGCACCCGACGCCTTCTGCTTGACCACCTACGACTCTGAGTTCGCAGTCGTCGAGTATGCCGTCCGCGATCGCAGCGTAGTTCCCAACACTCAATGGGCCATCACCAGAGCCGAACTGGTGTGGGACAACGCAATTGACAGCTGGAAGCTCAAGGGTTACAGCCCTCAGATGCTGGACGAACGTACCGCATCCATCGAAGGGTGGACCCCGTGGTGATTGCCAGCACGTCCCTTCGCATGCGAACTGCAAGCATCTCCCTGCTGTTGGCAGTTATCGCGCTGCTCCTGCCAACAACCGCCGCCCATGCTGACGATGATGACAGCAACCTCAACAAGGCCTGCCAAGCCGTCACCAGCGCACCGATCGACATGATTCCGGGCGTAGGAGACCTCACCGGCGGCATCAAAGATCTGGCCTGCACCGCCGGCACCGAAGGTACTGACGCTGCCATGGAGAAGCTCTACGACTCCGCATTCGGAAAAGTCGTCGAGGACATGCTCGCGGGAGCCGCTGAGATCGTCAAAGTTGTCCTGACCTGGTGGATGAAGATCCCACTCCCCGATCTCTACGGTGAGGGTGGAGGTCCCAGCGATGGACTGATCACGAAAATCAACGAATACACCGTGCAGACTCAGGTATTCCTGGCTGCACTGTCCTTCCTCGTGGTGATTGCCAAGGTGGGGATGGCACGCGCTCACGCCGCCGGCGAGGAAGTCCGGGAGGCAAACAAGTCACTGATCCGGGTCATCTTCACCGTCGCCACACTCCCGACAGTGATCGTGCTGGCATCCAAAGGTGGTGATGCGTGGGCACTCTGGATAGTCAACAAAGCCGCCGGCGACGGCGGTCTTGAAAAGGCCCTCACCAAACTGCTCATGGCAGCAGCGTTCGGGCCCGGGATCATGTTCTTCATCGCAGCCGCGATCTGCCTGACCGGGCTGCTGCAAGCAGCCATGTTCGTCGTCCGAACGGCATTCCTGATCCTCGTCTGCGCTGCACTTCCGGTGGCGGCCTCAGCATCAGGTAGCAGCACCGGGAAACAAACCTACGACAGGCTCATCTCTTGGACGATCGCATTCCTCCTGTTCAAACCAGTAGCGGGCATGTGCATGGCGATAGCGATCTGGGCAGGGGCTGATGAGTCCGATCCCATGAGCCAACTCGCCGGGATGTTCCTGCTCATCATGAGCTTTCTGACCTTGCCCGCCTTGATGCGCCTCATTGCACCAGCGGTGTCATCAGTGGGCAACGGGCCATCGACCGTCGGAGCCATCGGAGGCGCCGTCGCAGGCGGGGCGGCGATCGGGTCGCTCAAAGGGTCCATGACCAGTAGCGGAAAAGGCGGGGCCGGAGGATCTTCCGGTGCCACAAATGTGACGTCCGGTCCACCGTCGGGAGCAACAAACACACGCAGTGACGTCTCCACTGGCAGCAAAACAACCAAGGTCGACAAAGAGTCCTCGACTACACCGACCAACGGTGGACCTAAAGGCTCAATTCCGGCAGCAGCCGGCAAAGGAGCATCAGGCGCCAACCCCGCCGCAGCAGCTGCCACCGTCGCGGCGAGCGCAGTTGCCGCGGGAGCTCAAGCTATCGAGCGCGCCGCCGAACAGGGTTCCTCCACAGAGCATCCGCCCTCCGGTGGCGGAGACGGTCCGTCCGGCTCAGCGGGAGGTTCGCGGAAATGACGACGGTGACAGCGTCCGCCCGACCCCGGTACGGGAACTGGATCCGACCACGATCCGCCGGTTTCTTCGGAATGACCTGGGGCGCAAGCATGGTCATGATCGGCGTGTTGATGGCATCGATGTTCCTGTTGTTCATCAACATCCTCGCCGGCCTGATCTGTGCCGTGATCGGAACGATCCTGCTCCTGCCCCTGGTGACGTCATTCGGCGGTCGCACCGGATACGAAAGGGTGTACATCCGCATGAAGTGGACTCAGCGCAAAGTGACTGGTGCGCATCAGTATCGCTCCGGACCGTTCTCCAAGGTGCCGGGTGGACGACACCGCCTACCAGGAATTCTTGCCCACACCGACATGTACGAGGCGCTCGATGCTCTGGGCAACCGCTACGGCATCATTCACATGCCTCGGACTGCGCAGTACACCGTCGTCTTCGCGTGTTCACCACAAGGCGACGACGCCATAGATCCCAACGACATCGACACCTTCGTCGCCAACTGGGGGCAATACATCTCGATACTCGGCGAAGACGCTGACGTTGATCTGGTTGCAGCAGTGGTCGAGACCATCCCGGAAACGGGTCAGCGATTGCGCAGCGAGCAAGCCCGACTGACGAACAGCGGTGCTCCGACGCTGGCCAAACAGATCATGCGAGAAGGAGCTGAACAGTCCACTGGCCTATGGCAACTGCATGCGCGGCTGGCAGTGACACTTCGGGCCACAACACCTGAACGCAAGCGCGATCCATCGGAGATGGCGGTCGAACTCGGCGGGCGACTGCCTGAGATGTACGGAGGTCTGTCCATGTGCGGGGTCGGCGCATCACCGATGTCACCGGTCGAGATCGCCGGATTTGTGCGCCGGTCCTACGATCCGGATTGCGCGGACACCGTAGAAGAGATTCTGTCTACGGACGACTCAGTAGAAGCACTCACCTGGGATGACTGCGGACCGAGCACAGCGCAGGAGTCCTGGGATAGCTACGCCCACGACAGCGGCATCTCTGCTGTCCTCGCGATGGAAGAACCACCACGTGGCAACGCCACAACCGAGACGATTCTTCGGCGGTTGCTCTCCGGGCATCACGAACTCCCGCGCAAGCGACTGGCGATGCTCTACCGGCCGCACTCCCCCGGCGATGCGGCAACCATCACCGAGCGCGACTACAACAACGCCGTCACTGCGGTCAACAACGGCACCAAGGCCGTTCCCTCGGCCGCCACCGTCCTGCGGTCTCGTGCCGCCGCCAAAGCCCGTGACGACGAGGCAGAGGGCCACGGGCTGGTGCGTTTCGGCAGCATCATCACCATCACCGCCCAGTCGGGCGACGAACTCCCGCGCCAGCGGTCAGTCCTGAAGTCGCTCACCGCCAACGCGCGCATCAAGACCCGACCTGCCTACGGTTATCAAGCGCCGGCGTTTGCGGCGGGCCTCGGCATCGGTGTGGTGCTGCCCGATCACTACTCCATCCCTCAGTCCTTCACGATGAGCGGGGACAAGTGATGAAGTTGCATCCAGTGCCGCCGAACACTCCAGACGACACCGACCTCGCAGCGGTCGTCGATGGGACGGTCGTCGCAGGTCGACGTCGGTTTGCCCGGATCGGCGGGACCAGAGTGCACACTGGCGAAAGTCGACCAAAGCGCGATCCCAGCTCTGCACGGAAAGCCATTCGCACCTTCGGCTTTCGTGGACTTCCAGGCCGCGGAGGTGGGCGCTGGACACTGGTGGACAAGCCCGCCGAGTACCGAGGGACGAGCAATCAGGTCTGCGGCATCTGGCCATGGCTGGTCAGTGCCGGCACACCAACTATCGGCACCTACCTCGGTGAGAACCTCGACACCGGCCAAGCCCTGTGCTTCGACCCGCTCAACTGGTTCCACCGCGCGAACCTGATCTCGAATCCAAGCGTCTTCATCCTGGGACTACCAGGACTCGGAAAGTCCACGCTATGCCGAAAGATGGTCACCGGGGCCATCGCCAGCGGCGTGACACCGATGATCCTGGGCGACCTCAAAGGCGAGTACGTCGACCAAATCCACAAAATGGACGGGCAAGTCGTCAAGGTCGGCCCTGGTGAAGGAACGATCAACCCGCTCGCTGTCGGAGCCCTGGGATCAATCCTCCCAGTTCTCAAAGAGTACGGATTCGACGACGACTACAAGCGCGTGCAGGCCGAGGTGCACTCCCGCCAGGTCGAAATGACCGGCGCGCTGATTGCCATGGTGCGCAAAGACAGGCCAGTGTCCGACACCGAGGAAGCTGTCCTGAGCCGCGCGCTCGAGCTGATCACCAGTGACGTTCGCTTCGGGCCAGACAGCCCGCCGCTGTTGACGGATCTGCGAGGGTTTCTGGCTGATGGGCATCCCGATCTGTTCGCCACCTGCGAAGCCGAAACCCACGAGCAATACCTCGAAGTCACTCGCCCACTGCGAATGTCACTGCGCGCCTTGATCGACACACCAGTTGGGCGAGTCTTCTCGGCACAGACCTCCACACCCCTGGACCTCGACGCTCCCGCGGTCTGCGTTGACGTCTCCGCACTGGCCCGAGGAGACTCCCGCCTGCGTGCGGCGGTGCTCCTCGCGTGCTGGAACGACGGCTTCGGCGCCATCGAAGCCGCCCACACACTCTCCGACCTCGGACTGCGACCGCAACGCCAGTTCCAAGCAGTCCTCGACGAACTGTGGCAGGTCCTCGGTGCCGGCCCGGGCATGGTCGAGCGTGTCGACGCGCTCACCCGCATCAACCGCACGCTTGGCCTGTCACTGATGATGATCACACACACGCCGAAAGACCTGCGCACGTTGAAGAGTGAACAAGAACGCCAACGTGCGATGGGCTTCATCGAACGCGCCGGCGCTGTCATCTGCGGCGGCCTGACGCCGGCCGACATCGACGCGTTGGAAACGGTGATCGCATTCACCGCGAAGGAACGGGCTCGAGTCTCGGGTTGGAGTTCGCCTCCCACCATGGACGTGCAACGCAACCTCGAGAAGCCACCGCCCGGCCGCGGAATGTTTCTGCTCAAGATCGGGCGCCGCCCCGGCGCCGCCTTCATCACCAAACTCACCTCCACCGAAATCGCTTCGGGGATTCACAACACGAACAAACGCTTCGACGGACTCGATCGCGTAACCAGGTAGGGGCGGCACATGAGATGGGCAGTACCACCAGCAAACTCGCTATCGCGCTCCTGGCGCTGGTCACAGGTGTGACCCTCATGCTCGCCGTCATCACAGCCTCGGATCCCGGAGCGAACTGTGACACCTCGGTCTCCGATCAGACCGTTGTCAATGCCGCAGGGGTCGCACCGGCACCGTCGGGGCGATCGGCTGACCCCACCGTGGTCTCCGCGGACGACTGGAATGCGCTGTCCCAGTGCGAGGCTGGTGGGAACTGGAGCACGAACACGGGGAACGGGTTCTTCGGTGGTCTGCAGTTCACCCAACAGACCTGGGAAGGTCATGGAGGTTCGCGTTACGCGGCGCGCGCCGACCTTGCGAGCCCTGCGCAACAGATGGAAGTTGCAAATGCCGTCCTCGCGAGCCAGGGATGGGGCGCGTGGCCGTCGTGCTCAGAAGCCAAGGACTTGATGGGCAAGAAGCCCGCACCCGCGGGTAGCTTCGATCGCGCCGGTACTGGACCGGCGAGTGCGCCCGCAGCACCCCTCGCCCAACCTCAGACCGCAGGCTCTCCCGCACCCGTCGCGGCAGTCACGCCCAGCAAGCGCACAGTCCCTCTGGCACCGGGCTACACGGTGTCCAGCCCCTTCGGCGACCGCGATGGCGAGGCTCATCGCGGTACCGACTTCGCTGCACCTTTGGGCCATCCGATCGTCGCTGCCGTCGATGGACAGGTCGCCGACGCCGGGCCCGCCCAAGGGTTCGGCAACTGGATCGTCATCGATTCACTCGACAACGGGCAGAAGGTCTCGACTGTCTATGGCCATATGTACGACGACGGCGTTCGAGTGCGGACCGGTGACAAGGTCACAGCAGGACAACGTATCGGTGACGTGGGAAGCAACGGCCAATCCAGCGGCGCTCACCTACATTTCGAAGTCTGGCCTGGCGGACGCCTGCCTGAAGGCAACGGCCATCCGATCGATCCAATGACCTGGTTGCAGGGTGCCGCCACCGCCGACGGAACGGCAACCCAAGGTGGCGACCCGCCGGCCCCGTGCCCGACCGACACCTTCGGCACCGCCGGCGGATCCCTCAAAGCCGGCTCCGTGCCACCTGAGTTCGAACCGTGGATCCGCAAAGCCGGTTCTCTGTGCCCCGGCGTCAGCGCGCCGATGATCGCCAGCCAGCTCTACCACGAGAACAAGTTCCGCTACGGCCCCAACGCACCGGTCTCACCGGACGCGGCCGCCGGCCCCGCACAGTTCGTCCCCGGCACCTGGGCTCGATGGGGCAAAGACTACGACAGCAACGGCGTCGTCGACGTCAACTCGATCGGTGACGCTGTCATGGCCGAAGGCCACTACCTCTGCTACATCCGAGAACAGGTCGACAACGGACTGCAAGATGGCAGCTATCGCGGCGATCCGAACGAACTGACCCTCGCCGGTTACAACGCAGGCGAAGGCTCACTCGTCCGCAATCCGCCCTTGGGTCGCGACTCGCTGCCAAGTTACCCACGCGCAATCACCGAAACCATCCCGTACGTGCGCTCGATTATCAACGACATGCCGAAATACACCGACCGCAACGCCTCTGGCCGGTTCACCTATAGCGCCACCTCGCCACACGGCAAACAGATCGCCGACGCTGCCAAGCAATACCTCGGCACGCCGTACGTGTGGGGCGGCGGCGGCATCCACGGACCCACCAATGGCGGTCTGGACTGCAGCGGCCTGACCAGTGCCGCGGTATTCCAAGGGACGGGCAACAAGACGACACTGCCACGCACCACCTATGACCAATGGAGTCTCGGCACCGAGATCCCGCTCGACAAAGCACAAGCCGGCGACCTCGTCTTCTCCGAGTTCGGGAGCACCGGTCCCGAACACGTGGGCGTCGTTGTCGCACCCGGCCAGATGATTCACGCGCCGCAGGCCGGCGAGAACGTCAAATACAGCAGCTTCCAGAGCGGCTCACGAGTGAAGCGGGTCGCATGAACACACCCCGATCCGTACAACTCCTTGCAGCTTTAGCGCTGGCGCTGCTGCTGGCGAGCTGCGGCTCCGACACCGCCGATCAACCATCCACGTCGATGTCACCCGCGCCGCACCCGACGAGCAACGCCGAACTCGTCATCACCACCGCACTCACCCGGCTGTTCACGTGGTTCCCAGCGCGAGAGGCTGACACCGCACCGGCTTTCGACCGAGCCCGGCCGCTACTCGGACCACCGCTGACCGACGCGAGCGGTTCCGGGGCACCGTTCACGCGGACCGTCGAATGGGGTCAATGGGCCGCGGAGGGTGTAGCAATCGTCGCGACGGCTCAGATAGTCAGCGACGAGCACCCGCCTGACACCCCCACCTCGGTGTCCAGGGTTGTGAAGATCACCCAGCGGCCGACCACGGTCGACGGACACTCCCAACCACCAAAAGTATTGACCGCGTGGGTCACCGCGACCAGCCACGCGCCTGGCCAGTGGCGTGTCACGGCCATCCGCTTCTAGGTCTCCATCCGAAGGGAACAGTCATGACTCATCCGGGACGGTCCAGACAACCCAATAGGACCGCTGGCCACGCTCTGATCGTGGGTGTTCTCGTTCTCGGGTTTGTCATCGCGAGCTTGATGACTGCGGCGCTGATGCTGGGGACCGACCAAGAAGTCTCACTGTTCCCGCCGACCACCGTCCTCGAGTTGGCCCAGCACCGGCTCTACTGGAATGGTGGGGCCACCCTGGTCCTGGTCCTTTTGTCGGTGTCGGCCGTGGCTGCAGGCACCGTTTGTGTAGCACTTGCGCTGCGACACAGAGCAAGACGCACGCGCATCGACGGCGCTGCCCAACTCCTGGGACGCGGCAAACACATTGCGTCCCTGACCGCCCGTGAAGCAAACCGAGCTGCGCGACGAATGGGCGTCGACGCCGCTGCCGGCCCTGGCCTCCCGCTCGGTATCGCGCTGCAGAGCAACCGACGCTTGTACTCGTCCTGGGAGGACACACAGATCCACATCTGGGGTCCACGGACAGGCAAATCAACGTGCCTGGTCATTCCGGCCATCCTCGAGGCCCCCGGGACCGTGATCGCGACCAGCAACAAACGCGATCTTGTCGATGCAACCCGCCACGTCAAGGCCAGGACCGCACCGGTCTGGGTCTTTGACCCCCAGGAGCTCGTCGGCGAACCTGCGAGCTGGTGGTGGAACCCACTGTCCTATGTCACAGACGACGTGACCGCGATCAACCTCGCGGAGTTGTTTGCGGCCGGCTCCGCTGCACCGGACGCCAAGACGGACGCGTTCTTCGATCCAGAGGGCAAAGATGTTCTGGCGCAGCTCCTTCTGGCGGCCGCACTCGAACAGCGTCCGGTCACCGCTGTGTATGACTGGATCACGCGTCCCTCCGAGGATGCCGTGGTCACGTTACGTCGAGCTGGCTACGAGTTGATGGCCGATGGCCTCGCCTCCCAGATCGCGGCCCCTGACCGTCAACGTGCCGGAGTCTTCGGCACGGCCAAGAAGATGGCTGGCTGTCTACGTCTGCGAGCTTTTCAGGAGTGGGTCACCGACGACGGACGCCGCCGACGTCACCACCTCGACGTCGCTGAACTCGTCGGCGATCACCACACCCTCCATCTGCTGTCGAAGGAAGGCGCCGGCACTGGTGGCCCACTGGTGGCGGCTCTGACCGTCGCGGTGATCGAAGAAGCCGAACGCCAAGCCATACGTTCCCCCGGAGGACGGCTCTCGACACCGCTGGTTGCCGCCCTCGATGAAGCCGCCAATATCGTCCGCTGGCCTCAGCTACCAAACCTGTACTCGCACTACGGATCGAGAGGGATCGTCCTCGAGACGATCCTGCAGTCCTGGTCTCAGGGCGTGGAGTGCTGGGGACTCGGCGGGATGAAGAAGCTGTGGTCGGCGGCGAACATCAAGACCTACGGCGGCGGTGTATCCGAGACCGAGTTCCTGCGGGAGTTGTCCGAGCTTGTCGGCGATCACGAGTACACAACGTCATCGATCTCGTCCGGCCGCGGAGGCGGTTCGGTGAGTTGGCAGATCAGTTCCAAACGCATCCTCACCACCGCGAACCTCACCGAGTGGCCGCGCGGCCGAGCCCTGGTGTCATCCTCTGGAAACCGCGCCACCATCGTGCGCACCGAACCCTGGATGTCCAAGCCCTACGCGGCTGACGTCGAGGGATCGATCGACATCAGCACATCAGCTGCCGTCCCGTCGAAAATTCTTGTGCCTCAGCCTGCCTCATCACGGGCACTCATGTACGGCTCTGTCGACCTGGCCAAGTCCAAACCGAAAAAGGACCGACGCTACCTACCCGGTCCGCGATAGCCCCCAACCATCTGACCACTCAAAGGAGAACACCATGGATGGAATCGAAATCGACGTCGGCGCCGAAGCCGGCGAACTCGTGCGAGAAGCAGTCCGCAAAAGGATCCGCGCGCACGTCGACGCAGCCGTCGAACGAGCCTTTCAATCGGAAATCACCAAGAACATCCAAGACCAGATCAGCACTCTGGCTGATGATCTGGTGATCGAGCAACTCGCCCTGACGGTCGCGCCGCCTGAACCTGAGCAAACCGCCCCTGCCGCCGCCTCGCAGTCGGCACCACCGCAGTTGGTCTTCGACTCGCTATCTGAGTTCGTTACCGACAAGCTCGCCCCGACGTACCGGCGAGAGGTCACCGAAGGCCTGAGCAGGCGGTGGTGCCCGGAGTGGTGGCGGCATGCCGAAGCCACCTCGAGGCTCGAATCGTTGTGGCGCTCCTGGGAGCACCTGCGTCTCAGCCCGTCGACGGGGATGAGCGTGTGGTGGCGCGATCACGCCGATCACCACATGGAAAAGCTCTTCGATCCAGACGGCCCGTTCAAAGCCTGCTCAGTGCGTGATGGCCACAAGACGCCCGGTCAACCCGGGCACATCGAACCGCTACCGGTGACCGCTGAGCCTAACGGGATGTTTGTGGCCCTGCCTCAAACCGTGGGCGTCAGGTAGCGGGGGTGTCGAGTCATGAAGGTCACCGTTTACACCAAACCCGGCTGCGTGCAGTGCAAGGCCACATTCCGGGCACTCGAGAAGTCCCAGATCGGTTACGAGGCTGTCGATATCACCACCGATGCGGAAGCACGCGACTACGTCATGAGCCTGGGATACCTGCAGGCCCCAGTCGTTGTCACCGGTACCGCGCACTGGTCCGGATTCCGGCCGGAGAGGATCAAGGACCTCGCATCGTCAGAGTCCGCAGTCGCGCCGCAGGATCCCGCTCACGATGGGCACCGAGTAGTCGCCGGCGTTCCCATCCCCGAGTACCATCCGCCTGATCTCGAAGCAGTGCGGACGTGGATGAGACCGGTCATCGCCGCGGCAGCCGAAACCGGAGGCCACACTCCCCCATTCGGCAGTACTGAATGGACCGAACTCGACGACGCAGACCCGAGAAAACTCGCCGCTGCTCTCCAAGCCGGTTTGAGTGAAGCCCTGACCGAAGCACGGATCCCAGCCGAGATGCAGCGAGAGATCGAGATCGAACGCGATGAATATCAGCGTGCTGTCGCCCAGGCGAACGAGTCCGCGCACGAGTACATGCGGGAACACCCCCTGAGCAATCGCCCCAACCACGAACAGCTGCAACGTATTCGCTACGGAGCCTCCGCCGACGCCGTAGCAGCGCGACAGTACCTCGAGCGCAGCGACTTTCCGCTCCACTCCAGCCCATCACCTGAACCACAGGACAGCGTCCCGAACGACCCGCCACAAAGTTCGGTCGTCACCCGCATCCCCCAGCCGAGAACAATCGAAGGCAGGTCACCCGCATGACATCCTCCGAAGTAGACGAAGCACTGCAGCACTTCACAACCTCATTACGAATCGGGCTGGCCGCGGCCAGTCAGATCGCCGAACGCCAGGCACGATCGCGCGAACAACGAAGTCGAAACGCCGCCGCCGAAAGCGAGCAAACACGCCGAGAACTCAACTCCCGCGTCGTGGCTCAACAGAAGAGCGCGGAAGCCTCGTTCACGCGGATCTACCGACGTGAATGGTGGCAGGACGCCGATCCCGTGAAGATTGCCACTGCCTACCGAGCGGTCAGCGAGTGGCAGCAACTGTCGCCGGCCGCAGCCATGGCCCGGCAACACATGGACGAGCAAATCCATCGCCGGTACGGGATAACCCCCGCCGAAGTACACGCCGCCCGCACCGACATCCAAGGCCTGCTCCGCGGAGCGGAAACCACACACAACGAAGCTGGCACAGAATCCGGCCGTTCCAACGCCGACGAGGAGGTAGCCGTCGCGGTCATGCGCCAGTCAGGCGCCGAAGATAAAGCGACACAGGCAGCTGACCTCGACGCAGACAACCACGAGGCAACCACGACTTACGCCGAGCAGGAGGGCCGCACAGATCCTGCTGTCACTCAGTGCGGTTACGACTCAGCCGAACGCCGCGATCAACTCCGCGGCCATCTAGAGAGTCAAGGCGTCGACGACGAAGCCACCGCTGCACGACTCTCCGCTGACCTCGACCAAGCGACTGCACCGGAGGCCGCCGTATCGAGTGGTGGTCCCAGACGTGCACCCGCAGGACGCAAGAACAAACTCGGCCGCATCCGTAGTCGCCAGCACAGCCGCGGCCGGTAACAGAGAGGTAGAACTCAATGTCACAGTCCCCGTTCGCTCTCGGTGACTACTACGAACTCCCCGACCGATCCGCGGTTGTGGACGTTACTGCCCGCATTACCAAAGACGGCTATGCGATCACGGCGACCTTCGTCCGTCTGGACGTTGCCGAGCGTACCGACGAACGCACCTGGAGCGTCCGCACCAGCACGCCGGTGAAGGATCTAGCCAGAGACGGTTGGGCCGTCGATCCAGAATCCATCGCGAATGGGCCGACCCGGCTAGAAGGCGGCCCCCGCGCTGAGTTGAACCAGCTCCTTGCACGGTCAGCGACAAAAGCCCGTCACGCCGCCAATCTTGAGGAACGTCAAGCCCGTCAAGAGATCATGGAGCTGCGTGCCGAGGTGTCAGCACTTCGGGCATCGCACCCCACCGTCGCTTCACTCGACCTGCTCGCAATGGATCTCGCGCGCCAAGGTCAGCAAGCCCTCTCGGAAATGGAATACCTCCAGGAAGAGGCGGAGGTGGGCGTACCTACCTCGATCAGGGGTTCCGAATACTTACATGGGCTTGGCGACGCATTTACCAACGCCGCCAGAAATATTCAACGGCAGATCATTTCGGTCGAGGCGACCGGAGGGCCACCCGAACCCCGATACGACAACACTCTCGACACTGACCACGAAATGGGTCACGAGGTGCTCTGGAGCGCCCGTGAACGGCGCCGGGAGTACCGCATCGTCAACGCGGTCACATCAGATTTTCCGGATCCCGCGGCCGCGGGGCTGGTGGACCATCATCTCCCTCCGGCCGGTTCCACGCGTCGTCGTCGGAGCCAGACTGGCCAGACGGTGGAGCGTGAATGATTCGCCAATCACTTTTATGACTCAAATTTGGCGGCCAAGTGGACGTCCATTTCCTCAAACTCCCTGACGGCTGGTAAGTAGTCTGTTTGTTCTTGATCCAGGGAGTGCCCACCCCGGCGTGATGACGCCGCCCCTTGCTTGCTCGCCATCGTCATCCGCAAGCCCGAAATACCACGGGTGGGCGACAGAGCGACCGAACAGAACCATGGATCGGCGCATACTCCGGAATATAGGCGGCGCAGAAGCCGCTCAGCTGCTGCCGTGAGCGACAACCCATGCTGTCCGTACGAGTTTGGCAAACACCCAGCTGGCGCTCGGGCCAAATCGGGTTTGTGCGGTATAGGCGTTTACCCATACACAGCTTCTGTAACGAGCAGAACTTTGATCGCTATATCTGAGTAACGCTGCTGGCGGTCCAGGTGAATCCGTTTGAACCGAACCAATCTCGTTAGCACCCGAAAGGTTTCTCGTGTCTGACCAACCCAATATGCCCACCGACTGGAGTCGGCCAGGATCGTCTCCGTACCCGCAGCCGCCGCGAGCGAAGCGGTGGCCGTGGATCGCGGTTAGCGCGGCCTCGCTAGTGGCTCTGATCGGCATCTTCGCTGTCGCTGGCGCGACTGAGGAAGACGACTCAAAGACTGCGGCGGTGACGTCGACGTCGTCTGTCGCGCCGACAACTTCAACGACACAGTCGACGACGTCAGAGGCTCCGGCGCCAGCGGCGAAGCCTGTCGTCCAGGTCTCAACGGCCGAGGCCGCGAACGCTGCGCTTGCGAAGCTGAACACTCTCGCGGTGAAGGGCCGGGCGCCAAAGACCGGCTACGACCGGGCCATGTTCGGTACAGCGTGGACGGACGCTGTCACTGTTGAGAATGGACGCAACGGCTGCGACACGCGCAACGACATCCTCCGGCGGGACCTGGTGAACATCGTCGTGAAGCCGGGATCGAACGGTTGTCGGGTTGAATCGGGCACGTTGAACGATCCGTACACCGGCAAGACCATTGCGTTCGCCCGCGGGGAAGACACTTCGACCGCGGTCCAGATCGACCATGTCGTCGCGTTGTCGAACGCGTGGCAGACCGGTGCCCAGCAATTGACGCCGGACAAGCGCACGGACTTTGCGAACGATCCGCGCAACCTGCAAGCGACTGACGGCCCGACAAATCAACAAAAAGGAGACGGTGATGCAGCAACTTGGCTGCCGCCCAACAAGTCTTACCGCTGCACCTACGTCTCGCGCCAGGTGGATGTGAAGTCGCTTTACGGATTGTGGGTGACGCAACCGGAGAAGGACGCCATCACCCGCATCCTGGGCGAATGCGGCGCCACGGTCGCACCGGTGACCACTCCAGCCGCCGCTGAGACCCGCACCCAGACACCGGTACCCGCACCAACCACGACGACAACCCCGTACGTGCCACCAGCGCCGGCCTACACGCCGCCGCCCGAGCCGGTCTACACGCCGCCGCCGGTCGTGGATGCGCCTTCCGGAGGTGCATACGCAAACTGCAGTGCTGCAAAAGCCGCCGGCGCGGCTCCCGTCTATCGCGGCGACCCGGGTTACGGCAGTCACCTCGACCGCGACGGCGACGGGGTTGGGTGCGAATCCTAGGAACCAGGCCACGACAACACCCTCGGATCTCGATGCGAGGGTGTTGTCGTACGGAATGAGTTCTTTGGTGCTCGGGGATGGCGGTGAACGTGACGCGAGGCATAGTTTTTCCTATGGGCGGGGGGTCGATCAGTGCCGCGGGCTGCTCACGCCGAGGATCGGCCACGTCCTGGGCCGGGCACACGGGTACCAGGTCGCGTTGACGGCTGCGCGTCGAGCGCCTCTCGACAAGGGCGTCAACCCTTTCCAAGCCGCCAAGAAGCTGATCGACCTGCGCAACGCGCTCGTCCACTTCAAGCCGGAATGGCAAATGGATGACGAAGAACACGCGATGCGCAAGAGCTTAAAAGGACAGTTCACGGAGTCACGGATTTACTCGGAGCCAGTTGCGCCTTGGTACCCGCGCATGTGCCTGTCAGCTGGATGCGCAGAATGGGCGCACAACTCGGCCGTGGCCTTCGTTGACGACTGGTGGAGTCGGATGGGACTGACGCGGAACTTCCACGAGGATCTGAAGGGAATGCCGCAGCCCTGAGACGAAGACCCCGACCACCGTTGGACGAGGTGTTCGTCGTTGCGGGGCAGGTGATCAGCGGATCAATCTCATCACCTGGCGCATGACGCCGCCAGGGTCCGGCGCCGCGCTGTGGACGGTGATTTCGTGGTAGCTGGGGTGATTTATCGGCAGCTTTCGCAGTGGGGCCTCCCGCAACCGCACGACGCTGATTCCGTCGGCGAGCAGGTCGAGAGACTTCTCGGCATCCAGTTCAACCTTGTCGGCGTGCCAGTACGATCCGTCGTACTCGATGGCGATCCGTCTTCCATCGTCGAGCGTGACCAGGATGTCGACGGTCCAGGACGCACGCCGGGCGAAGGCGTCGCCGCGGACCCGCACGCCGGAGGCCGCGTCGCCGAAGACGGCCCGAGCAGCTTCCAGGTGCTCCAGCTCGATGCGCGACTTGCCGGCCGTCCGACACTCGGGACAGCCCGCACCGTTGACCAGCGAGGCGGGCACAGCGGTCCAGCGATGGTTCGGGTCGGCGTCGCAGACCCAGTCGATGAGGCGATCGGTGTCGGTAGGCCTGACATGCCACGGTGTTAGCGGGTTTTCGGGCGCCCATCCGGCGGCGATCTCTGGATAGTGCCAGGCGAGGCTGTCTAGCACCGTGTCGCATTCCGGGCAACGGCGGCGCGTGTACTTGTCACGCTCGCGGGGAGTCTGCTGCCATTGGTGACCGCAGACCGGGTCCTGCCACCACGCCATTCGGCGTGAGTCGGGGCTGGCTTGCAGTGCGGTCCACGTCCCGTTGCGGTCGGGATGCCATTGTGAGGCGATCTCGGGGCTGAGCCGCGACTGCCCGTTGGTGGCGTTGGCCGAACGGGTCTCGTTAGCCCGGCAGGACGGGCAACCATTCTCAAGCCATGTCAGCGGTGACAGCCTTGGGTGATGGCCCTGCTTGCACCGGAATCGGTAAATCGGGATCGAGCCGCTGGGAACGACCTGAGCAAACCTGGGGTGCATCTCGTCAGCCCAGGCTTCGCGCAATTCCGGCACCTCCGCGACTGACTTTCCTCGGAGCGACACCAGTCGATCGTTGTACTCGCGCTGACGGCGCTCAGTGCACGGTGGACAAGAGGGCTGTCGGGTCATGTCACGGATAACAGCGGTGAAGCGGTGCTCGCATTGCGGGCATCGCCAGCCCGCCGACTTCGGCGAACGGAGTTTGGCCGTCTCCCAAAGGATTTCATCGTTGGCGTTGTGATCCCACCAAGACAGCGCCTCATTGTCGGAGGTGCGTAGGAGGTTGGCGGCGGGTGCCTTGGCCGGCGCACTCTGTCGTTTTGGGTTTCGCCGACAAGTGCAGCCCCAGCCCATGTCGCCAACCCGTTCGGCACTGACCTTGCCGCAGTCTCGGCAGCGGGTCCGGTGGGGGTCGTCTGGGAGCGACGGCATGGTGAGCGGCCCGAGATATTCGAGGTGGTTGGCCTCGGCTTTGGCCCGTACTTTGTCGAGGTCGACAGGAACCACGCCCTCACCTGACATCGAGCGGGCCCACTGTGCCCACTGGCGCCAGTGACAGGCCTGACAGACTGGCTCATCGGACTTCGCAGGGAGCTTGTCGAGCACATATTGCAGGCGCAGGTGCTGTTCGCAGCCGCAGCTCAGGCAGCGCATCAGCGTCCACGAGTCCCGCTTCACCACGGCTTCGAGCGGTTCGAGGCCGGCGGTGCGCAGGATCTCGGCGATGTGCGTTTGACACCAAGCCGGTCGGCTCCTGGACCGAAACGCTGCCGGGGTCGCACAACCGTCGACGGCGCAGAGGGTCGGCGTAGTCATGCTGACTCCGCGGTAGCGGTAGTGCCGTAACCGGCCATCAGATACCGATAGGCGAGCTCCCTGCTGATCGCGTTGTGCTGGGCGATCTCAACGACACCGGCGTCGCCGGCGTTCACGATGCTAAGCGCATAGCCCTGTACGAGAGTCACTTTCGGTTGACATCCGCACCTGGCTTGGTTGGCAGGTGAGGTCATTGGCCGTCTCCTGCACCGACTGCAACAAGCACCCGGTGGACGGTGCCCACGGATACCCCGACGCCCGCTGCGATCTCGCGGATCGACTCGTCACGCTCACGCCGGGCGAGGATGGCCGCACGCTTGTCGTCGTCGATCACGGACGGCCGACCGCCGACCTTGCCGCGTCTGCGGGCGGCTTCGAGGCCATTGCGGGTCTTGCGCACGATATCGCGTCGACGATCCTCAGCCAGGGCGAGAGCCAGGTCCAGGATCAGCGATCGTTCGGTGTGCTCGCCGGCTGCGATGCCGTCAAGCACCTTGACTCCGATACCGCGCTCAAACAAGTCATTGAGAACCACCAAACCTTCGAGGAGGTTGCGACCGAGCCGGTCGACCTCTTGGACTGCAAGCAGGTCGTCGGGGCGAAGATAATCCAGGGCGGCCTTGAGCCCGGGCCTCTCGGCAACGGCGAGCTTGCCCGAGACCTTCTCCTCAAAAACTCTGACGCAGATCTTGTCGAGAGCATCGTGCTGACGCTGAGTTTCCTGCTTGTCCGAGCTGACGCGGACCAGTCCAACGAGCGCCACCGGATTCTCCGTTCAGTAAACGTGTTCACATTCTGTGATGGAGCGTACCTATAAACGAACGGCTTATTGAACATCTGGGGGCGAATCTCGGGGTCGTGTCGGGCGGCGTTCAGTCTGTTCGACCAACGACCGTTTGTTGAACGGTGCGTTCGAACCTGCCGGGCCAACGCGGCTGAGAGGGAAGACCCCGCCGGCGCACACAAGACGTGTGTACTGGACGGTGCACCTCGCGGGGTGTGATGGGATGAGCCCGACATCGGATGGGGATGCACATGTACACGTTTCACGGTTGCTCGGGCGGATTCGCGGTGCGCTCGACATGGCTGGCAGGCCTGGTATCTGGGAGTGACTATTGGGATCTGGCCACAAAAATCCAGCGGTGTTGCGAACTACCGGCCGCAGGATTCCCAGATGAAGAGCCATACACAGCCGCGGTGTTGGGGCTGCTGCGTAGCATCGGCATCCAGCACCTGCGGGGACCGGGCGGGATCGGCACGGGATACAAGGTTGCGTTCTACCCAAGGGTGACTTCGAAGACCTCCGAGGAACCGCAGACCGGCGCGGATGTCGCGATCGTCATCGAGATCCGCACCCCCCATCTGTCAACTAAGACGGGTCACCTCGTGCAGGTCAAGTTGATCAAGGATGGCAGGTTCACAGTCAAGCGCTCTCAAATCGACAATCTGCGAGAACGCGACGCGACAAGCACTCACTGGCTCATCCACGACAGTGCCGCAGACCCGCTGGATCGGACGATATCGGTACTGCCTACTGATTTCGCGCATGCGCGGCTTGGTGCAGGAAACGCGACGGTGGGGCTTTCTAAGCAGGAGATTTGCACGCAAGCGCAACCATTTGGTGCCTACCTCGTGGCTGATTTGCTTGGCCTCTGGTTGGGTGCGCCGAGTGTTCTGGGCGAGGCGCTCGTTCCTGGTTTACAGCCGGCCTTCGTTTTGGGAGTTGTCGCCACAACGGGAAGCGTGGACCCGACGGAGCCGGAGTGGCTGCTCGAATCAGGTCGGCCATTGACCTTCCCGCCACAGTGAGGAGCCTCAGCGCCCAAGAGTTCCTGGCGTACGTGGATAACGAATCGAAACCCTCCCCTGGCCAAGCGGTTTCTATGGCCGTCGGCGGGTTGCTCGACAGTACAAACGTTGATCGCTCCCCAGAGAAGCGGAGGACGCGGTGAGCGCACCGTACGTTTCGATCAAGCGACTAGTCGACAACTCGCTCGCCGCCATGCTTGCGGCAGTCGAGGTCTACAACAAGCCGCAGATGACCTATCGCGATGAGGTCACCGTCACGCTCATAGTCAACGCTTGGGAGCTAGCCCTCAAAGCGACTCTGCGGCAGCAAAGACAGTCGATTTTCTACCCCAAAAAGCCAGGCCAGCGATACCTGTCGGTCTCGATCGACGACGCGCTCAGGCGCGTAAACGCGGGGAGCCTATGGCCGGACGGCGTCGATGGCGTTGCGACTACCGTGAACATCAAGGCCATTACGGAATACCGGGATCGGGCAATCCACCTATACAACGCTCAGGGGCTCGGAGCGGTGATCCACCCGTTCTTGCAGCAGAACGTGCTTAACTACCGTGACTTCGTGCTGGCTAAGTTCAAGAAAGATCTCGCCGATTCGATGACGTGGCAGTTGCTGCCGCTCGGCGCAACCGCTCCCGCCGATTCAGTGCAGTTCATGAGGGCCGACAAAAGTTCGACGATGGTCGCCGAAGTCGAGGACTTCATCAACGAGTTACGCGGGCTGATGGACGACGCCGAGGCCGAGGGTGCCGACATGGGTCGGTTGGCGGTCGTCTATGACATTCACCTGCACTCACAGAAGAAGATGACAAGCGCTGATCTCGTGGTCGCGGTCTCGACGACGGCAGACGGGCAGATCGCCATCCAGAAGACCGATCCGAACCTGACTCATCCTTTCAGCGCCACGGAACTGATAGAGCGCGTGAACAAGAAGCGCTCGGGGCGGAAGTTGAATAGCTACGACCTTCAGACGGTCTGTTGGAAAGAGTCGCTGCGCGACAACAAGAAACATGCGTGGAAACACAGCAACGCGACCACACATGTCTGGTCTGGAGCCGCGGTCGCCTACCTCGGCTCAATTACTGACGAGCGTTACCAGGAGCTTCGAGACGAGTACCGTACCCACCAGCGAAATATGCGGGCGCAGGCCAATTAGTCGCGGTCGCCTAGTGCACCAACGGCGGCTCAATTGAGCTGAGCGACAGAAGCACCCGTAGCGGACGTCCGTTCGGGCGGGTCTTAATTGACAGTCCGACCTGTACTACGGCTTGATTTGCGGCGTCACCATCCATGTATCAGTGATAGACCGGCTTGCAGACGCGAGATATGGTCTACGTCGACCACCGACCCATCAGCGTTCGACCTCGACCTTGAGCGCTTACGATGCCGGACTGGCCGGGGCTTTCAGCAGTTCACTCGGAGCCCCACACAACCTCTGTCGCGAGGTATTCGCGAATCACCGCCCGAACGACGGTTGCCGAATCGAAGTGGCTGACCAGGTACCGGTAGACGCCGCGTTGCACTTCCACCCATCCATCGACAAGATCGGCAGACGTCACTGCGCGAAACATCCCCCGACTGCCCACCTCTGGCAGCAATCGCCCGCCAGCGGGGTCGCTCGCACCAGCACTGTCGAAGGGTCGCTGCTCGGCTTCGGTCATCGCGGAAACAGCGTCGAACCGCACCGAATCGGGAGCCCGGAAAATGGGTAGACCACTCTCGAACAAGACGTGGCCTCTGGCATTTTTGACAATAACCCTCTTGACCCTGTCGCTTTCTGGCTTCCACCACACCGTCTGCTGGCCGCCCTCGAACTTCAGAATCCGCTGATCAGCAATGCGACGAGCGAGCTTCGGACTATTGCGCAGCAGCTCGGCGACCCGCGGGTCTGACTGATCGGATGGGCGCGCGCTGCCGCTGAGCACGCATCCGATCAAGCCGACCACATACCGTTCGTCCTTGCTGAAGCCTTCGTTGCATTCCCCGCAGATCGGCACCGCCGGCAAATGAGGAGGGTATGGAGGTGCGAGGAGCCCGCGGGTCGGCACGTGGTCCCGGGTGCGGGAGCGCTCGAAGAGTTCGGAGCAGTGCAGGCACAAGGTTTTATGCCTGGCATCGGAATAGTCGACAATGTCTTCCATACGACAGACATTATGTCGCCGGTCTGGCCTGCGACGTGTGGGCAGAACTGGTGCGACTCATCCAGAGCTGGCAGTGCTCCGCGACGCTGGTCCGGCCATCGTCGGGATGCAACGCTGACGCTGGGCAGCTGCGGTGCCGACGACTTGCTGCGTCAGCCCCAACGGTCGGTCTCGACGAAGCACCAGCCGAGCTGGCCGAGGTCGTAGTTGCCGTTCGATTCGGGGCGCAGCTTCTCGCCAGTGATGACCGCAGTTGTCTCGATGAAGTGGGGGTCTCCCCCCTCAGCGGCGCCAATCACCGACTTTGAGCACGTCGCGAGTGACGACCGGGGTGGCCCATCCGTTCCACGGTCGGCCGTAGCGGACGACCGCCCACACGTGCTCGGGATCGAAGCCGTCGATGGTGAATGTACTTGGCATGGTGGAAGATTACCTTTCGGCTATGACACTCCGGCGGGTCTAGCACTGTCGTGAACCCGCCGACTCGATTCGCGCGAGGCGGGCCACCTACCTACCCCACCGACGAGTCGGGATGGTCCTCAAACTGCAGCATGAATTGTCGTTGACGCCACTTGTTCTCGGCTGGGTCCCCAACATGCGCCCAGGCATCCATAAGACCTTCTTGTTCAAACGTCGCGGAAAACTCGCCATTAAAATCGAAGTCAGCGGACCGCGTGCGGCTGTGACCGGAGTCCTCGTCGTCCTCGTCGATATAGGCGGAAAAATAGCCCTCTAGCTCCCCTTCGAATGTCACAGCGCCGTCGTCATAGCGAAGCTCGTGCACGTAAAGGCCGAGAGGATTCGAGCTCGGCGGTTCGTCGATACTGGAATACGAAAACGGACGACGCGATCGCCGCAGCCGTTCACTCACCTGCTCATCGATCGTGTCAGCAACGTATCTGCGCAAGTCGTCAAGCGCGAACCTGATCGACAAGTCAAGAACATCTTCGAGGATCACCCGTGCCCGCCGCGATTGAGCGTCGAACTCGACAATCGAGACCTCCTCGGGAAGGTGGACCTTGTGGCCCCGGATCTCGACAGGCTCTCGGCGGACTGTGAAATCTTCCGAGTAGGGAGCGCCGAGGATATTCGGGAACTTGTCCCTGAAGACAGGGAGGATCAGTGACCCGAATGCCCCCACCGAATCTGCGACATCATCGCTGTTCAGATCGGCGGCTGTGACGGCAAGTAGCGCCCTCACCACAGTCACGTCTTTGCGGAACCTACCGACGCTCCGCGCGACCTTGGGCGCGTGGTCAGCCGCCGCTTTGAGCATCGCATCGATGCGAGGGGCGCCGTTGAACTCACCGTTGCCCTTCTCCTGATTGCAGGGGCCACAGATCGGCGCGAGGTTGGTGACGGCATCAACGTCGAAGTCTGGATCCGGTCCCCCCATCGGGTTGCGCGGCCTAAGGTGGTCGATCTGGAGGTCGCGGAAGGTCTTCGGCTTTCGACACCAGTAGCACTTGTTGCCCCATGCTTCCGTGAGCCCAAGCAATAGGAGCCGATTGTCGTCGCGGGAAGTTTGCGAGTACCTCAGGTCCACGGTGGTCATAAATCATTGAGATTAGTCGTTGGCGGCACACGTCGAACGACCGCATTCATCACCGCACGCTCAAACCTCTACTGTCAAAGCGTGACTCTGAAGAAGGACGTGGCGGATATCGTGGCAGACATCGCCGCGCTCAACAAGTCCATCGACGCGCTGAAAGATCGCACTCTCCGACCCGAACTGCGAGACACCCTTCGGGAGGCGAGCTTAGGTCACCTACGACCACGGTGATCAGTAATCGCACACAGAGGGCCCCTACGTCGAAATACGAATTGCGGGTCACTGGCTGACCCGTTGTCAACGCCAGGCCCACTCGACCCGGCCGAAATCGCGTGACACCTTCTCGTTCCGCGGCTGTTTGCCCTTGCCCACACGTTGAATCGCTGGCGTCACAACGGCACGGATGATGCGGCGACGACCCGGCAGGTCGAGCCCGGTCCAAGCCTCGCGGATCACACCACCGGTCACCGCCTCCTTGACGATGGGGGTCTGCTCAGGGTGCGGGAGGATCTCGTCAAGCATCGGCCCACGTGGGCCCTGCTTATACGTCCGGGTATAGCCATAGAGGTTCTTGCCATGCGGCTTGCCGGCTGCGGCAGAGGCACGGACAACGCGCTGGATCCTCTCGGCCGTCTTGGCGGCCTCGTACTCCGCATCGACAGCGTCTTCGAGCATCGAACGGCGATCACGCGCGTTCATCGGGTCATAGAGACGACCGTGAGTTGTGACCCAGATGCGTACGCGACGCTCAGCGCAAAGATCCACGAGATCCACCCACTCCCCGACCCGCCGAGAGCCACGGGACGACTCCCATAGAGCGAGCACGTCGGCGCCGAACGCGTCGGCATCGAGGTCAGCTATTAGGCGGACGAAGTCCTCACGTTCGCGCTTCGCATACCGCGAAGCACTGCGATCCGTGTCCCGGTACGGCGGCGCAGAATGAAGCACCCAACCTTGCTCCTCGATTGCACGAACGTTCTCATCATGCTGCTGATCAGGACTTTTTCCCTTGCCAGAGCTGTCTTTGGAGACGCGGAGGTATTCACGGACGACGTACACGAGAGCACCCATCGCATCCACGGTCGACTTCGCGGCGAAGGTATCGCCGAGCTTGTCCACGACCTCGGGACGGAAGGTTGTCGTTGTCGTCGATGCCGACAGGAACAAAAGCCATGGTCAGGCTCGAATCAGAAATGTGCCGGGACGGCTCGGGTTTTCGGTCAGGATTCCGCCGCTGATGATGACGTGCCAGGGCGGGAAGGATCCTCAATGAGAGAGCCGCTGCTACCGGCTTCGATCTCGACGTTGGCTGTGGCCGGATCGACCGGGACGCCGTTCACAGACCGCACATAAGAAGTCTTACCTGCCGCTCTCCAGAACTACATCGCTCAGCTGGCTACGCGCGACTCTTCCTACTGAAGCACCTTGTGCTTCGTACGCTCGCTCTTCGGATTCCAGCGAGTGAGGGAGAACGGAACCTGGTAGCCGTACATCGCATGGCTGTGAGCCGTCAGGCACCTTCGGAAAGTCTGGTGCACGATCGTCCGGCGTGTCAGCCGTAATGTCGGGAGTGGACTGTGCAAGTTCGGCCTGCTCCCGACAAACTTCAAGTTGTGACAAAGCCCGCTGCGCATCACCCTCAGCTGCCGATGCCTCGGCAACGGCCGTGACTGCAGCTAGTAGCTGGCGCATAAGCACCGTGTACGCGACAACCGGTTTCATGTGATTACTGGCAGTCATCAGCAGAAGTGCCACCCCGGGCCCCACTCTCCCCGCGCGTTTCGGCACCGTTCGGTGCGACTGGATGCCAGCCCCACGAGCAAGTAAATCGGCAGCGTACGCAAGTGGACCAGGCACCGGCTCGACCCTGGCCGACCACACGGCGAACACGCCAGCACCCTGGCCAGCGGCACGGGCCCACTCTGCGCGGTCGTCGAGCGGAATCGACTTGAGGTAGGTCGTCCACCGGCAAAGGTCTCGTTCCGCCTCCGCCAACAATTCTGGCGAAGCAGTACGGCTGACTGGTCCGCGCATCGGCTGCCGCTCGCGCTTTGCACGACGCCACTCCGCAACTGCGGTGAGAGCGTCCACCGGGCTGTCTGGCCACTCTGATCGCAGTCGCGGCAAGGTCAAGTCCTTCGACAGCTGGCCACCACCGAACCAAACCGGGCGGGCAGCAAAATCGCGCTTACCGTCGGATGTTCGGGGCGCGAGCGCAACTGAGTACCCGGTCACCACGTCCTCCGCACCCGCGGCGAACCGGGGCCGGATCAGCATTCCTTCGGTGCGCACGCGTCGAACGAAGTCAGCCTCGTGGACCGCAGCCGACGCGCACGCACGCACGTTGCGCGCGAGGGTCATACGGGCCGGTTCGCCGCCTTTGCCTGCGGCCTTGTGGCGTTCGGCACGCGAGTAGCCACGACTTGTGATGCCGGCGGCTCGGCCTTCAGTCACCACAAGGCCGTACTTGCGCTCCAACGTCTGGGCTACCCGTTGGCTCTTCTTCCAGTCATCCCACAGCGCAACCTTGGTTCCGTCTTCACGCACACATGTCGCCGCGATGTGGATGTGGTCATTGCCGTTAGCGCTCAGTCCATGTCGCACTGCCACCCACCGCGCCGGCGACAGACCATCTTCTGCGAAACCCATCTCGCGCATGAAGTCGCCGGCAATGTCGGACCACTTATCGTCAGTGATCTGACCTTCTTCGGCTTTCAGCGCCAACGAACAGTGCCAAACGTTGCCGTCCCGCAGACCCTCCGCGCGCCACTTGCCGTCGTCGCCCATCGTCCGCTTCGGAACCATCACCTTCGTGCCGTAAACCCGACGCGATTGATCAAGTTGACGTGCCACGTCCCGCACAGCGTCCATCGACAACGTGGCGTCGTCATGCCACGCCATGATTGCCGGATCGCCGCCCACAAGGTGAGGATCGGTGTGCTCGTTGGCCTTCCCCGGGCCGACAAGGTACTTCATCAGTCCAGTCATCTTCGCGCCCCGCGTAACGTTCGGCATCACCGCGCTTCGAACCCGTCCAATGTCCGTTCCAAACGGTAAGCAGCCCGACGCACCGCAGCCAGCGCAGCGTCGGTGTCCGGTTGGATCTCGCGAGTTGAGTTGGTCGCCTTCGCGATCTGATTTATGTTGTTCGCCAACGATGCCAGCATTCGATACGACGCGAACATTGAGGCTGCGAGATCGGCACGCTGCGTGGATGTCTCACCGCGAGGAGCCAATGCCGCCTCGACCAGCAACCGCGGAATCGTCACCCGTGCCGCAGACGCACGCGCCGCCAGCATGGACTCCTCGCCTGGCGACACCATCACCTTGTGTGGGATCGAACGACCGCCGGCCACATTTTTACGCCGAAACCTCCTACGCGAAGGCAGCTTCGACGGGGCTTGGACTCCCTCTGACATCGCTACCTCCCTTCGGCCCAGCGCAGCGACTCCAGTAACTGGAGACTAGCACCGCGGTGCGACAGATTCCGGAGCGAAGCGCTCGGGATCTCGACTTAGGGAACCTAAGTCTATAGCTTGCTCCGCCCGAGGCAGGAATTCGACGAAGCACGCTGTGAGCAAGGCGAACTCACCTTTCTCGAACAGACTCATCGAATCGGAGTTCACCCGGGCGTAGGCGCCAGACGGCAACCACGATTCGAAACCGGCTGTACCGCAGATCAAATCATTTCCGAGTGGACCAAATGGACGAATAAGACATCAACCGACACCCTCATCCAAGACTCGAAACCGACTGCAGGAAAACACAACAACACGCCGTGAGCGAACGTCCACGAATCTACTCAGCTCGATACCGTGGGTCCATGAATCTATCCGTTCCCGCATCTGAGATTGAAACACGCATCCGCGACGAGGCAGAGCGCAAGATCGCCGCAGTTCATACCTTGAAGAAAATCCACAACGAGATCATCGAAGAACGCGAGGCCTTTCTGACTCGTGACTCTGAACGTCGCCGACAGCTGGGCGAGGCACTCGTCCAGGCCAAGAAGGCCGACTTCTCCGACTCTGAACTCAACGACTGGCGAGTGGACCCGGTCGGATCCAGCAGGAAACCGAGGGCGCGCCGCGCACAATCCAAGTCGCGGGGCAAGGGTCCCGTCAACGACAGGCCAGCAGAAACATCCGACACAACGCCAGCAACGGCACCCGAAAGATCAGCACCGAACAGACCAGCGAGTGTGACCGCATAGGTTCGGCGGCGCGCATCTAGGGTTCTGGTCCTCGACGAACACCGCCCGCAGTCTGGGACCACCAACTCGCAAGCCTGGTCTATTCAGAAACCCATCGGCGTCTGCCGCCACGCGACGCCCGTCTCGCGAACCTCAATTACGGCGTCAATGAGCGCACCTACTTCCACCTGACCGCTGGCGTCTGTTCCAGCAGCAGCGAGCAATAGCGGGATGTCGTCGACGCTGATGATCACAAACGGGCACGAACTCGGGAACTCGCGGGTGAGCACCGTCAGCGCGACAAGTGCTGCGTCAGCGGCGGAACGATGGGCGTCGCCGTACGTGGGGTTAGCTCCGGCATCAAGGATGCCTTCATCGGGATGCGTGACGACGTGGGCGGTGACGCTCCAGCAGATCATGACGTACTCCTTGTCGGGTAGCGAGTGTTTCGCACCGACAACGATGCCGCGCGGCCCCCAGGCTGCGCGGCAATCACCTATCCCCAGACCCGTTCCTGTGGACAACGTCCGGGTCTGAGGATAACCGGGTCAGTCGCGCTGCTTCTCGGAGGTCGGTCCGCGCATCAGCCAACCGGTGCCGGTGATCCGGTAGCTGTGCTGCGCTCGCGGCCGCCAGCTCGGTACGGCCGAGTTGCGTGAGAACTCTTCGCCGTCGTCGAAGGTCGCAACGGCCAACTTATGCGCCTTCTTCATCGCCGCAACCATGGTCTCGATGGCTGTCGTATCCATCAGTGCGAACGTGAGCGGCGCGATTGTCAGGCGCACGTAGGGCGATACCCTTTGCGTGGCTGGGTGTGTGAACTGATCGCGTGCTGCCGCGCCCATCGGTACCCGTGTCCACATCATTGTGGTCTGGACCTCGACGTTGGACTCTGCCATGACTCCGGGCAACCTGTGCAGCTTGCTCATGCCCATCCGAGCCTGTCGGGCGATCGCGAACAATCCGAGTACGAGCTGCACCTGTTCGCAGCTGGTGAATTGCATCGTCACACCGGGGAACTCCACTTGCAGCATGGCCACGCGGGTCTCGGGCGCCACCACTTTGATGCGGTTGCTCTGCTCACCGCACGCGGTGATGTTGACGTTTGTGACGACACCATTTGTCCGCAGTGGGAGCGGTGTCGCGGTGTGATCGGGACGGCTCCCCGCAATCCGGCGTTGTTCCTTCGAAAACTCGCGCGCTTTGCCTGTGCTCATCGTGACCCTCCCGGCATCAGTGCGGCAGACCCGCTGTCCGCCAATTTTTTCGCCCTTCTGGCGAGGGAGATTTGGGCCGGCTAGGAGGACAGAGCACAAGATTCGAGCGGAAAGTTTTTCTGGGAGGCGCAGCCGAGTGTGGGCTGAAAAAGTATCCGAGCCCAGCGGGCCGGAGCGCAGCGGAGTCGGGTCTTGTGCGGCGGACGACGCCGGCCAGGATCGGAAGGCCAGAAGGGCAAAGAAGACCGGCGCCGGCCGAAGGCCGGTCACAGTGCGCCGGAGGCGCTCCGACTAGGAGACCACAACACGGACAATCGTTGTCGGCCGCGCACTATTCGCGCAGCCTACGAGGGGCGCAAGCCCCGTCGAACGCTCCTGCAAGACCACGAACCAGACCTCCAATACAGTCGACGCCGCGACTACGGTGCGTTAGAACGCAAGGACAATCTCGAGCCGTCTTCGATTTGATCAGGTCGCGCTGGAAGCAGCTGGTGTGAGGACGAGATCTCTGGTTACCGCTCCCATATCTGACTGTCAGCAGCGACTGGGCATCGCTCGCTACCGCTAGGCTTCACTGATGCGTAGCCCGAACGAACGGGACTGGGGTGGCCTTGGCCGGACCCAAGCCGAAAAACAACGTCAAGACGATGCAAAGTCCTGGTTCTACGGCACACTCATCGTCCTGACGCCCATCGGGTTGATCGGCACCGTTCTAGTTGAGTTGCTCGGCCTGCGCACAGCGCTAGTTGGGTGCGGTGTGGTCCTGTCGTTACTTGTCTTGCTGTGGGCTCTTGCGCCCAAATGGTTGTCCGCACGCGACGGGTCTAGGGCTCGAGCCGCCGACGCTGCTGAACAGCAACGGATCCAAGCGATCGATGTATCGGATACAAAGCGGAGGCGTCTGGCTGCTCGCCGGGAGATCGCAACGCTCGAACAAGAGCTAATAGAGCAGGACCGGGCTCTCCGCTTCTACCTCAATCTCGGAACCGCTAGCCTTTCCGACTCGGCGCGCGCAGAGTCCGCTGAACTCGTGAATAGAATTCTGGCATGCAAAGCCAGAGTTCGTGGCTATGACCAAGACATCGCGCTTAGAGAAGGTCTTGGGTAGAACGCTCGCCTCGTGAAGTGCGTCGACACTTCCAGTATCGCCCTTAGCAATTAGGGCGAATCACCTGGTACGAAAACGCTCCAATACGCCAGGGCATATGACGGACCTGGCCATGTCCAACAGGCTCAGTTTCGCACTAGCGAACGCCTGGGCGTTGCGCGACACATCGCCGAACAATGAGTCTGTCGTTTCCCGCGGAATCACCGGACAGCTGGGCAGCGCTGAGTTCCGAACCCATTTCCAGGTAATGCACGGAGGCATCGATCGGATACTTCCCTAACCTCTGCCGCTTCGCCGCGGAAGCGGATTTCCCTCAGAATGCCGGTCGCTGACGACCTTCCACAGTGATTCAGATTCAGGGCCAAGCGTCGCTCACCCGTCATGCATCTGTCTCGGAGCAGGTAATCTGTCTACCGTGATCGGAGCAGTTGTATTCGACGTAGGCGAGTGCCTTGTCGACGAAACACGCGAGTACGGAACATGGGCCGACTGGCTCGGGGTCCCCCGGCATACCTTCGTGTCCGTGTTTGGAGCGACCATCGCGTCAGGCAGGGACTACCGCGAGACGTTTCAGGTCTTTCAGCCCGGATTCGACCTCGCCACCGCCCGCCAAGAGCGTGCGGACGCCGGCAAGCCAGAGTGGTTCGGTGAAGACGACCTCTACAGCGATGTACGTCCCGCACTGAGCAAGCTTCGCGAGATCGGCGTGTGGGTCGGTATCGCCGGCAACCAAACCGTCCGCGCCGGCGCGATCCTTCGCGACCTCAACCTGCCCACCGATTTCATTGCGACATCGGATGATTGGGGCGTTCAGAAGCCCGACGTGGCCTTTTTTGAGCGCCTCATCGAAGAAGCACCAGTTCCAGCCGATCAGATCCTCTATGTCGGCGACCGCATCGACAACGACATCACACCCGCCAAGAAAGCCGGCCTCAAGACCGCCTACATCCAGCGCGGCCCCTGGGGCTGGATCCTCCGCGACAAACCTGAAGTCGCCAAACTCTCAGACTGGCGGATCGACAGCCTCAATGAGCTGCCCGGCATCGTCGCAGCCGAGAACGCTGAATCGAACTAGCCCACAAGGGAGTTGACGGTGGTGTGCCAGTCGTAGAGACGCTCATCGAGTTTGCGGACTGCCGGCAACGACTCCCACTCACGCAGCGATTGCCGAACTGCTTTGACCCGTTCCATCGCTGTCGCGTACCAGTTCTGCCCAAGCTGATCCAGCGCCAACGACAGGTACTCGCATGCCTTCTCGGGTGACTTCTCGATGACCGAGGCAGCGGCGAGGTCGGCCAAGATGATCGAGCGCTGTTTGACTGCTTCATCAGGCAGGTCCTGGAGCACGCCCTCGAGGGTTTCGCGGGCGTCACGGCCCTGGCCGGCGACCATCAGTGTGTTCCCCTTGAAGCCGGCGAGCCGAGCTTCGGAAAACCAGTCGAACCACACCGGCGACGGGCGATCGTCGGTTTCGGCTAACTGCTGCTCAGCATGACGGATGAGTGCGAGGGCGCGGCGGGTGTCCCCGAACCTGGTCTCAACCTCAGCTTCGACCGCGTCGAGCCAAGCGATCATCATCGAGTTCGCGGCACCCCGCCGCGCGAACGCGCGCGCAGCACGAATACGGTCGCGCGCCTCTTCGGCCCGCGCACTGTCACCCGAGAACGCTGGCGCGAACGACATGTGCGCCAGCGCCGCGGCGCCTAACAACGAATCGTCCGACTCGTGCGCCGCCTGCAGCGCGAGCACAAAACTACGTTGTGCCGCCACTGGCTTCTGGAGGTCGAAGAACTCCAGGCGACCCGCGAGCAAACTTGATTCCGAAACCGCAGACGCGAGAATCAGTTTCGCGGATGCGGCGACTTGGTCGACCAGGTCCGCGCCCAAGAGTGCGTGCTCGGCGACTGCCCGATGGATGCGCACGGCGGGCAAGGACCAATAAAGCCGCCGATGAGCGACGGTCACCGCCATGTAGTCGGCAGCCACTGAGGCCGGCAATAAAGGTCCGGACTGGCCAATCCTCGGATGTCCTGCTCCCCCGCTCGACTCAGTCCGTCGTTGTGGCGTGTAGCCAGCATCAGATTCGCCCGACCAAGGCGGAGTGAAGCCAAGTTCGGTGATCGGGCGCTGAAATACAGCTTCCAAGGCCGCAGCATGGTCGGGATGTGGCCACGGCGGCGTCGCCGACTCCCAGCGCCGAACAGTGCGCGCAGTGACCGAGATACGCAGACCGGCATCGCGAGCTGCGTTCGTCACCGCTTCAGCGAGAGCGGCCTGCGACCGCAGGCCAAGACTCTGGCGGGCCGCGCGGAGGCGTGCATTACCGGGCGTTGTCATGCCTCGATGCTAGGCGCTTAGCGGACGTGTGTCACGGGAGCGTTGGATCATTATGTCCTCCTAATGTCCCCTCTTACGTCCTTTTATGTGCGATGAAATTGCCTGATGATTCGTACGAGAGCGACAAGTAGACCGAGTAGCCCAACGCGTGCCCGACGGATGACTCCCACCACCCGAAGTCACATATCGACGGACAACAAGTACCTGAACCACGTGCAGGACGGGACAAGACATGAGGAAGCAGCAGGCCACCAACGGCATAACACCAGGCGAATGGGGCCTTCCGATTGCCAACAATGATGCCAACGACCTAGATCAGCACTTCGAACAGACTGCTCGCGACGGTGCCGCCGGAACCTTCGGCCCCTCACCAGCCAGCCCACTCCCCTTGCTCGACGCGCTCGCGCAGGAAGCGCGGCTCCACTCCAAACTGCACCAACGGCTCGCCGACTGGGCCGGCCAGCTGACATCAGATCCCACACTGCGCGATACCCACTACCGCGATGTCGACGACGCGCTGAATCATGCGTGCGCTGTCGAGCGTGCTGAGGCGGCAGCGACGGCCTTCAGCGTTGTCGCCCATCACGCCGAAGCTCTGTCCGACACCCTCCAGCTGGCGCAGGACTACATCGCCAGCCTCTATCACGATGGCACCGAGCGCCGCCCTGGTCGCCAGAACCGAAGCGCATGAACACCACTGGTGCAGGTCCGCCCTTGCGGGCGGCAACCTACTGCGCCATCGGCACCACCGTCGCCATCGCCAGCGGCGCATTCGTCCTCTCGTCTGCTGCGCTCGAGGACCTCGCAGTTCAGGCCGGCCAACTTCACGACCTCGCGTGGATCTGGCCAGTCATCATCGACGGCGCCATCCTCCAATCCACGATCAGTGTCGTGGCGCTCGCGCCACGCACTGGCGCACAGTCCGCCCGTCGATTCTTCTGGTCGGTGTTGACGGTCGCTGCGTCGGTGTCCGTGGCTGGAAACGCCTTGCACGCAGCGGTATCCACCGCCCGAACCCTGGCGCCATTGATCGGCGCCGCGGTCGCCACCGTCGCGCCAGTGAGTCTTCTCGCAGCGACACACGGATTGTCGCTCCTGGTCGGCACCCCCAGCCCTGCACCACACGACGGCGCCATCGAAACCACCGCGCCAGTGAAACTGGCGCGCGCCGACGACGATCCGGAGACCGGCGACAAACCCAGCATCCCGCAAACCTCACCAGCACCAACTGCGGAGGCCGAAGACAACGGTGTCCCGACAGGCCCCGGTGCACCGACCCTCGCAGTCACGCTCAAAGACGCCGGCTGGTCCAACCGGCGCATCGGCCTCCGCCTCGGCGTGCACCACAAAACCGTCGGCCGCATGCTCGCCAAAGCAGCCACACCGACCACCACCGACCTCGCGACCACCCAACTTCGCGAACTCCCCACCGACCAGCCCACCACCGAAGGACACAGCCATGCGCAACACCGATAGCGACCGAGACATGCTCACCGCCAACGAAGTCCGCGACCTCACCGGCATCCCGGTCTCGACCCTGCACGACTGGGCAGCCAAACGCGAACGCGGTATTGACGCACCCGGACCACATCACCTGCGCCTGAGCGACCGCCACCGCAGATGGACCCGCATCGACGTACTCGAGTGGCTCGAATCCACTCGCGTGTGATCGACCGCCATGAGCTGGAAAGCCGTCGACTGGGCCACCGACGCCCACGTGGGTTCCCCAGTCCTCAAACTGATCCTGATCCTTCTGGCCAACAAAGCCGACGAACACTTCTCCTGCTACCCCTCAATCCGAACCTTGATGGCCGAATCAGGCGCCGGCAGAAGCACAGTCCTGCGCGCGCTCAACACCCTCGAAACCGACGGCTACCTCACCCGCCGCGCCCAGTTCCACACCTCCGGAGCCCAACGATCAAGCCGCTACTACCTCAACCACCCCGACGCCCCACAGGTCGATTCCGACCCCGGTCCCGAATTGGCACTCCCCCGTCCCGAAGTGAGACAGGGCCCGTCCCGCAGGCAGACCGGGGGCGTATCGGAACGACACCCCACGAGAGACCCAGAGCAGGACCCCTTGAACCCACCAACAGAACCCCCATCCGAACCGCACGCACTCGAAGACGCCGACCGAGTCTTCGATGCCCTCCCAGCACCGTGGACGGTCGGACGTGCGGACCGCCGAAGGCTCTCACCCGCAGTCTTCGCCGCTCTCGCCAACGGATGGAGCACCAGGGTGCTGGTCGAGCACCTGTCACGAAATCCGAACGGTGTGCGCTACCCCGTCCAGGTGCTCGCCGCACGTCTCGCCGATCTTGCTGGGCCACCGAGTGATCGGCGCATTGCCGGTCAGCTGCTTCTGCCCTGGTGTGGGGAATGTGAAGACGATCGGTCACGCACCATTACGGTTCAGCAGCAAGATGGCTCGGAAGCGGCGGCCTTCTGCCCGAAATGCAGTCCGCAAGCCCGACGATCCCAGAACCACCGGCCTGAACGCAGCGATTCCTCCGAATCCGGTCTCGATGGTGCATTGGCGATCGGCACCGAGCCGACGTGCGGTACCGCGGACCGAAAAGAAGGGTAGCCAATGACTTCCGAAAATAGGACAGTCAGCGAAGACTGCCGAACCGCAGCAGTCGACCGTGTCCGTTTCCTCCTCAGGACCGAGAGAATCTCCCGCTGGACAGCCATCATCACCGCTGCGCGACACCTCGGCATCCAACCCAACTCGCTACGGATCTGGTGCAATCAGAGCGGTTTGCCTGCTCCCGATCGTGCAGTGGCAGCGCGAATGGCTCACGGCCATTTGCACGAAGGACCCAGATAGGAGCGGCGCGATGAATCCAACCCACCAGCGATGCAATAGTTTAGCCGACACCGACAGCTACTACTACGCGAATGTCTACGATCGTCGTAGCCAACGGTAATACCATCCACGGATGCATCGGCGAATGGGACGTAGAGCCTTTGGAGTTTCGGCCAGCCTGTTTGTGCAGCCCCTTGCTTCACCTCGGCGTTATCAGCGCTCGATACAACGTCGATGCCATTGTCGCACCAAGACTAGTTTCTTTCGCATCCAGAAAAGCCCAGCTCAGGATCCTTTAGGGCGGCGTTTGCTCCCCTGCCTCAGGCGTCGTTATGTCCAGAGCCCGACTTACCTCTCTCTAGACCATCAGATCAGAGAAGGCCAGCGCTGCGGTATGACGCTGGCAGCTAGTTCGGGGACTCTTCGAGGTTCGGTGCAGACTCTTGATCGTCTACTTCCATCTCCCACCGCACCATGTCCAGCGCCGCAGCGATGGCCCGAAGCGCGACCTCAGGAAGCTCCTTCATGAAGAAGTAGACGTACGGAGCGCATGATCGGTTCCCTCAACTTTCGAGGATTTGCCAAGTGAAGACCACGCCGACCAGTAGTGCCGCGTACGCCGCGACGAACAGCCAGCCTTCTTTGCTGATCGTCCTGCCACTTGACCTGCGCCTAGTCATTTGGACGCAAAATCTTGGCAGCCCCGTCACCGCTTGAACCTCATATCGGCGGACACCCTCACGTGACGGTCGTCGGTGAAGAGCCCGATCCCCACCTGGTCTGCGTAGTCCACGGCTTGCTTGCTGTACCCACTAGCACTGGAGAAGAGTAGATTCTTCCTTCTGTCGGTACCTCGACTCTCGTCCAACTGTCGAACCGCAAGCCGGCCTTCGACTCCCCCCGCGCCACTTGCCCCTGAGCAAGGGCGTGCCGAGACGTCACGTCGCTCCCACCGCCAGCGCTACCTGTTGTCGCAACCGCATCGGGGAAGCCCTGCAATTTCATCTTCGCAGCGGCATTCAGTTCGGCAACTTGGGGGACGGTAACAATAAAATCTATCCAAATCTCGTCAAGCACGTCGCCGCAGCTCAGCCACGAGTTTTGATACCGTCCCGGTCATGAGTGCGCTCTCCGACTTCCTGACCACAGACGCAGCGCCTTGGTGGTCATCCGGCGTTATTGGCATCGCGGGTGCGCTGCTAGGTGCTGGCCTGAACAACAAGAGTGCCGCCAAGCGCGAAGCGGCTCAGGCGAAGAGCAGGACGGACGAGGCGATTGCGCAGAACGACCTTGAAGATAGACGACGGTGGGAGCATGAGGTCCGGTCGCAGATTGTAGAGATCGACCGCGCGGTGACGCGAATCGCTAACGGTATCGAATACATACCGAGTCATCCTGACACTCCGACCCCGGAGTCTTCCACTCTATTGAACGAAGCGGTGTCAGTCATATCGCTCGCAGGCAGCCAGTTACGGATTATTGCTCCTGCGGCCATCGTTCAAGCGGCAGAAGACGTGTTTAAGGACAGTATTCGCGTGCGGTTCGAGCCATCACGTATCAAGAGAAACGAGCGGATCGAGAGGGTCCAAGAACTGAACGAAGACCTCGTCAAGATAGTTCGAAGGGAGCTAAGAATCCCTGACAACGCTCCCGGTCCAACACCGCCAGATCAGGCCTAGGCTCCCCGCTTGTTGACCGCAGCCTTGCCGATGTCCATAGCCTTCTCGAGTAGCGGGATCAGCTCGGTGGGAACGACGCTGACGTTGCCGGTGTCCTTCACTTCAAGATCGACATTTGAGAACAACCGTCTACCGAGTATTGACCGAATTTCCGATTTCTGCTCGTCATCCATCTTCTCGATGTAGGCGTCAATTGTAGCTACCTGGATCGCGAGAAGTTTCATATGGCGGGCCAGCTCTCTGTGCTGGGCAGCTATCCGTCCGCAGTATGCAGCCAGCGCGAAAACTGGTAAGGAAATCGCAACCTTGAGCAGGACTCCAACCCAGCTGGACACATTCGATATATTAATATCGTACGTAAAAATCAGGATCGGCGCTAAGATACCAGCCGCCACGAATCCAAACACCCCACCCGTCCATGACTTAGCGAGGGTCGATTCATCCTCGGAAAATCGAGTTAGGGTCTGCCTTTGACGCTCATCAGCAGTCTCCCCACTTGCCTTCCGAAGATTCGCCAAGCTCTCTTTAGCAGCGCTCTCGTAGTCTTCAATTCTCTCCGCTAGGCGTTCACTAATAAGGTCATTAAGAACCGGACTTGGGATCAATTCAGGGGAAGACTTATCCTGGCGAAGAGTAGCGATCTCATCAACTATAGAGGGATAGAAAGCGGACCTGAACTCCGCCAAATATTTATCTAGCTCAAATAGGTCGTTAGACAGCTCACTAAGCAGCGGCCTTCCCGTGACTTTACTTCGCGCGCTTGAAACCTGTGTCAACAAGTCGGTACGAGCGTGTTCAGGTAGCAGGACGCCGAGTTCGACATTTCGGAAATATTGCTTTCCGTCTTCAACTTTGACGATGTCGATCGGAGCCGTGAATTCGTCCTCAAAAGTACGAATACTTTTGGCGATCATTCGCACCTGACCGGTGACAATGCCGTCCGCCCCAGCAGCAGTTTTTAACCTAGCCTCTACATCGTCCGCAAGCTGGTCAAGGGCCTCTTTACATCCCTCAAACGACAACTGTGCGTCTCGCAAGTCCTGAAGATCCTCCGATCTAACGGCACGGCGGAGGGGAGTTGAATCTGGATCGTCGGGCACGTAGACGTATCTACGTTCGCCCGCCCCGGAAGATGTCATGGCGTGATCTTACGCAGGTGCGATCGTAGTCACCGTGCCACTCGAACCCTTGAACTTCAGTGCGCCGGCTGGAACGAAGTGGTAGCCCCCGGCAGTCGGTTTGTCAGTTGGCGCAGAGACATTGTCGACCTTGATGAACTCGGCACCAGTTTCGTTACCAGAAATGCATGCGTACTTGTTCACGATCGAAGGGCTAGTACTGAGCCCGACATCTTCGAAGTAGACGTTGCTCCCAGATTGTTGGCGGCATAGTGATCCTGGCAGGTCCCCGATAGTCGGACCACGTGGATCTAGAGCCACGGGTCAATGATCTAGTCGATCTCGCACTCCACCGGATGGTGGGTGTGGGTGCATTGGGCAGCGTACTCCGCCGGCGTCATGTAGCCCAGCGATGAGTGCCGGTGTCGGTGGTTATGGTCGTCTTTGAAGTCCTCGATCACCACCCGGGCCTCGAGCAGGTTGGTCCAGTGATTGCGGTTCAGGCATTCCTTCCGTAACCGGTTGTTGAATGATTGATGTGCCCGTTGTTCCAGGGCGTGCCGGGCGGGATGTAGGAGATGCCTACTTTCTTGTCGCAGAACTGTTGCAGTGCATGGGAAATGAACTCCGGGCCGTTGTCCATCCGCAGCACCTGCGGCGGCCCGCCCCACATGGCGAACGCTTTGCCGAGCTCGGTCACCAGCCGATCGCTGGTGATCGAGCGCTCCACAATGTTCAGCACCGATAGCCGGGTGTGCTCGTCGATCATCGAGGCGATCTTGATCGCCTTACCGTCGATGGTGGAATCGAACTGAAAGTCCATTGCCCACACCACCTTCGGCGCGTCAGCATCAACGAACGGGACCGAAGACTGTCCGGCCCGTTTACGTGGATGGTGAATCCGGACCTGCAGTCCCTCTTCCTTCCACAGCCGGTGAACCTTCTTCTTATTCACATCGCGGTGCTCGTCGTACCGCAACGCCGCCCAGGCCCGCCGGAACCCGTGAACTGGGTGTTTGGTGGCGTAGGTGCGCAACCAATCCCGTAGCTCAGCATCGGGGTCAGCTGGTGTTTGAGCAATCGGAGTGCGCTGGTAGGTGGAACGTGCCAGCCCAACAGCCCTGCACGCCAGACGTATTGACATGTCCATCGTGGTGACGAGCATGTCCACGGCGCGGCGTTTGGCGGCCGGGCTCAGAATTTTCCCCGAGCCACCTCTCGCAGGGCATCTTTTTCGAGCTCGGCATCGGCGAGCAGCCGTTTGAGTTTGCTGTTCTGCTCCCGCAGCTCTTTGAGTTCCTTGGCGGCGTCGGTGTCCATGCCGCCGTACTGGCGGCGCCAGTTGAACAATGTCGCCACCGACACTTCGTGTTCGGCAGCGACCTCCTCAGAGGTCTTGCCGGCCGCAGCCAACTCGTCTCCCTGACGCAGCTTGCGCACGATCTGCTCCGCCGAGTGTCGTTTCCGTCCAGCCATGATGTCTATCGTCCTTCCAGCCCCAGCTCGGGGCAACAAAGACTCTAAAACAACGCGGCCTCATCTACTGGGGACATGCCAGTGGCCTGTCGACGGTTGGGTCGACAGGTCCTTCGACAGGTACGTATAGGCCAGGAAATTCGGGCCAGGGCCTCAAGCCAGCAGGTTGATTCTATTGTTACTGGAAAACTATGAGCCATAACCAGGGATGTGCGCAGCCCCAATGCACAACCTTCAACTCAAAGCTGGCGGGGCAGTCCTAGCGGCCACTCCTACCGTGGAGAAGCCATCGACTCAGATCCCTGTTGCTCTGCAGCATCTTGCGCTGTCGATCGTGGTTTTACAATCTTTCTCAGGTGCGCAAGGCTCTTCAAACTGGCATTATGAACACGTTTTCGACCCGAGATTTTGAAGTAATACGAATGCGGATAACAAAAAACCATGTTCCACATCCATTTCCAGCTGAGGCCACTCGACTCGACCTCCCCATTGTCCGGGTCGAGGTCATGCGACTTCACCCACCCATTGCACGAATAGTTCTTTATCGCGAGCCCAAACCCTCTTCCCCCATCCCACTGAAGACCGGTGGGCATTGGACCACCGACGATATCGTGGGTGATCCACACATTGTGCCAATCTGTGAATAAAAAGAGCGCCCGGTGATTGATGCTCGGACTCGCACCAAACTCATCGACTTCCAAAAGATTCACAAACGACCCGACATCCGAGGGATTGATCGCCGACGACGAGATCAGCTCACCAGATTCAAACTGCTTTTCGAGATCCAGGTGCGAGGAAGCTAACAGGACCTCCGCATGCGCAAGCGGGCACGCCAGCGTCACCAAATCGGAGACGATCCAACGTTTGCCAATACCCTTGGTGCCGCCGGGCCTTTCAGATACATGGAAGGCCGTCTGCAGCTGCGTAAATCGATCGGCCGGTTGCCCTTCTAACGGTGATTCAGGATAGGGAATCTCGTTGTGGCACGCCCTCCAAGCCGAATGGACAGCGTCATAGGCGATCGCACTTCCCAGGCTGTGCCCGACAACTGTGATCCGGGAGTAACGATAACCAGGATTATCCTCGCCAGTGTCAACCTTCAACGTATGCAGCTCATCAATAAGGCGACGTGCCTGCATTCGGATACTGTCATTCTCGCGGACGTCGCTCGGATTCTTTGAAAAGTACCTTGCCGCATCACCGAGACTCAGCGCCAGCCTTCTAGTCACCCATCCGAATGTAACTACGATAATCGTGAGCGCGAACCCCGGGATGACCGACCACCAGTTCCAACCGAATGAAGCAGAAATCCAAATGATATCGATAACAAGCACCAGAGTCGCTAAGACGAAACATCGAGCCATTGCACGCAAACCACACCAACCCGAGATAGCCAGTACCAAGATCGCTAGAGCCCCAATCGCGCCAGCGACAATCCACAACGCAACAGGTCCCCAGTTCGCTCGTGGGCCAGCCCCGAGGATCTGCCACAGTCCCAAGGACGAAACAACACCTAGAAGCACAGTTAGTACGATCTGACTCATCAAGGGTGCGGCGACATTTGGACCGATCAACCTCTTAGTTGTCATGGTCTTCCTAGGCCGAAACAATATCGGCCTTGCCCAAGAAACGATCGATTCGAAGGTGGTATCTCGGTAGTGAGGAGCCCAGTAGACCTCGTACACATCAGTTTTCGGACGATTACTACCCCCACCCCATTCGATCGTGTAAGTTTGCTGGTCCGTATCGCGGATTGGCGCAGGATGCGCGTCCACAAAGTCATACTTAGTTGCAAGACCGGAACTATCCTCGAGATAGCCTGCCCGCTCATCCGCCGACCGCGGATCCTTGGCCTGCCGGTTCTGCGAATCAGAGGCGGCCCCGCTATCACCCGTGCTGGTTCGACCCTTTCCATCCATTACTGAGCCGAAGGTCGACCGTCCGGGCATTCCTACTCCAACGAAATCACGGAGGGTCTGGTTCCGGTGTTGCTCGCCGATGCCGTGAATCACAATGACCGCCTCGCGTACACCTCGTGCTGGAGGCTCAAGTTTCCTAGCGTCTTCCGACGAACTCTGCGGAGGACAATGCTGGTCGACATCTGTTGTCGATTGCTGTGTCATTGCTAGATTGTGCATGTCACACCGCGCCGCCAGAGGCGAAAACAGCGAATCCCGAATCTTAGCAGCGGTGATGGCAGGTCCCCGATAGATGAGGCCACTCGATTTCGGAATCTTTGTTGCCCTGAACTGGGCCCGGAAGAACGAAGACATCATGGCTGGACGAGAGCAGCCCGCGGTCGATGATGTCAACGCTTCCCGTAGCCATTCCGGCACCGACCCTTCGATATATTGTCTAAAATAGCGACCGCTCAAGACCTCGCCGGATAGTCAGAAGACCCAGCCGGTACGCAGTGGGTACGCAGTAGCACCGAAACCGTCCATACTGGTTCAACGGCACAAACACGAATACCGCTCCCCCACTGGATGACCGTAAACCCTCAACACCGCCAACAATCAGCAAACAACCACGACAGCAAGTTCAAAACCCGTATAGTGTCAGTTCGAGTCTGACCGGGGGCACTCATTTACGCAGGTCAGAGGCTATTTCTAGCCCAGTTTCAGGCCATCTAACTGGACGGGTTTTGTAGCGGGTATGCAGAGGGTATGCAGCAATTTCCGCTGCCGCGTCCATCACCTTGGCAACCTGGTCCAGATCATCGGGCATCAGATGCCCGTAACGGTCTAGAGTCATCGCCGCTGTCTTGTGACCCAGCAAGGTTTGCACGACCTTGACGTTGGCACCCGCGCTGATCGCGAGCGTCGCACACGTATGACGAAGCTGGTGCGGGGTGAGCCTGGGAAACCCCGCACAGGTCTGGACGCACCGCTTCACCGCAGCGTCAAAGGCCCACCGCAGCGCTCCGCTCGTCAACCAACCTGTCGCCGCGGTCGGCGGCCACACCAACGCACCCACCTCACGATCACCAATCGCAGCACCCAACGGTCCAAGTACTACCCGCGGCACGGGAACGGTACGCGCCGCATGACTCTTCGTCGTTCCCTCGAGGTAACCCTGCCCCGGTATGCACGTCGCAGATCTGTGCACCCGGATTCTCGCCCTGTCCAGGTCGACGTCACCGACACGCAAGGCGACCGCCTCACCGACCCTGAGCCCGCAGTACCCCAAGACCACGGCGCCTGGGGTTTTGACTCGCTCAAGCCATTTCACTGGCCAGGCCCTCCATCCGTCGCTGTAGCGCTGAATCCTAATCTGGTTGGGCCTTGGTGGTCGGATAGGTGTGGCGGGTTTGTCAGTCAATCCCGCTCCGGGAGTTGTTCGCCCTCCCCTGCCTGAATGGGGGTCTCGTCCCGAGGAGCCCGGGAGTTGGGGCCGAGCTTCCTGGACGAAGACCTGATGACTGCCGCGTCCAACCGTGGCTATGCGATCTCAGGACCGACGCGGTGATCGACTGGGGGTGGCTGGCGATTCTCGCCGAAGGGCCTTCGAAAATGGGCCCGTGTAACACCGTCCGTTGCGGTTGCTATACCTAGTTGGCGCTCTGAAACGTTCGGTGAAACGTGTTGGTAGCTCTGCAATCGCATCAGTTTCCCGAAAGGTCTTCATCCGTGTTTGAGCGTGTCTCCGTGCCCTCTTCGTCGTCACCGTCCAGGCCGCCTCGCCGGCCGTGGTCGATCGCAGCTGTTACCGCAGCCGTCTTGGTCGCGGCTGGTCTGGTCGCGTGTAGCCCTGCGGATGAGGAGAAGCCGGCCAAGGTTGCCGAGACCTCCACGGTTGCTGAGACCTCCACGGTGGCCACGACAACGGTTGCAGCAGAAATGCCCCTACCGACTGCTTCCCCGGTCGTGACGGTGTCGGCAGCGCCGGCAGCGAATGCCGCGTCGGCCACGCTGAACACTCTTGCGGTCAAGGGCCGCGCCCCGAAAACTGGCTATGACCGGGCCTTGTTCGGTTCGGCGTGGACCGATGACGTGACCGTGGAGGGCGGTAGAAATGGTTGCGATACCCGCAACGATATTTTGCGTCGGGATCTGACGAACATCGTGTTCAAGGCCGGTTCGAACGGATGCGCTGTGCAGACCGGCACCTTGGCCGATCCGTATACCGCAACCACCATCAACTTCGTGCGCGGCCAGGACACCTCGAGCGCAGTACAGATCGATCATGTGGTGGCGCTCTCGGATGCCTGGCAGAAGGGCGCCCAGCAGCTCTCCCCTGCTCAGCGAGTCGATTTCGCGAACGATCCCCGCAATTTGCAGGCCGCTGATGGGCCTGCGAATCAGCAAAAGGGTGATGGCGACGCGGCGACCTGGTTGCCGCCGAACAAGGCGTACCGCTGCACCTATGTTTCTCGGCAGGTCGAGGTCAAGGCGGCCTACGGTCTGTGGGTCACTCAGGCCGAAAAGGACGCTATCGCTGGCATTCTCGCTGATTGCGGGGCCACGCCACCAGTTCAGACGCGCACCTCGACGGCAACACCACTGCCTCAAACCCAGACCACTCCCCCCGCCGCCCCGGTGGCACCTGTTCCGGTCGAAACCGCGGCTCCGGTCGTGAATACACCGTCGGTGTCGTACGCGAACTGTGCTGCGGTCCGGGCGGCTGGGGCTGCACCGATCTACGCTGGCCAACCCGGGTACAGCAGCAAACTCGACCGCGACGGCGACGGGGTCGGCTGCGAAAGCTGATTCACCTGCCTGCCAACGACCAGCCAGCCACGCCCTGAACGCTCAGCCGCGGCACGGTCTTAGCATCGGTAGTCCACAGCTTCATCCCAATACGGTTGGCGGCCAGCCGAAAGAAGGCGGATGGTCAAGTACTGTCCCACTCTCACAAGCGTTTCCGATCCCGGCCGCAGGCCGGATTACTGTGTCGCCGTAGGCGGTTCCGTTGAGGTACTCGCGCAGCGGGCAAGCAGTGAAGGCCTGTCGAACGACCATCTCGAATCGCTCAGAGATCCATATAATCTCCGACATCCGCGTAAGACGCTATGTCTCGTTGGTGGTCCGCGTGCTGGTCAAGAACGTCGAGCGCGCCCGACAACATGTCGAGCATCTCGCTGAGCGCTTCGTGAAGCGAAGGAAAGTCCACACGATCGTCGCTGTTTGGCAGGCCGTCGTTGTACCGGAACGATTCTCCATTTGGATCAAGTTGGGCGAGACGTGCCAGCGTTCGACGGGCCGACTTCGGTGTCTTCTCGAGTTTGAGAGCTTCAAGATGCATATCGAGTTCGTCGACGAGTGGCACAAGTCTGTGTCCGAGGCTGGACTTGAGCCGTTGCTTTACTGCATTCGGGGCCAATGAGGGGTCTCGATCCTCTGCCCGCCGTAGTCGTGCCGATTCAGTGATCGCGGTCTTCAGGAGAAGTTCGGTTGCATGGCGGTGTAGATACAGCCACGGCATGAAGATCGTGTCATCGAATGGTTGGCCGGTGAACGAGGCAGCGAGCCGGTCAGCCGCCTCGCGGAAGTACATCGCATACTCGGAGAGCCCGGCCGTCCCTTGACGCATGATGAGGTTCCGGTACTTGTCTGCCGGGAAGTCATCGAAGATGTTCGCGCTCAACGGGCGACTTCAGACGCAGAATGACTAGCGCGGTTTGCGTACGCCACCGTTACCCTGAGGCGGTTTCTGGGAGGGCTGCTGGGCTGGCTTCTGCTGTTGCCGTGGGCGGGGTTGGTTGCCGCCATGTTTTTCGATTTTGGGTTCTCGAGCAGCTTGGATGGTCGGCCGATAGCCTCCACCGAGCAGCCCATCATTTTGTCCGGGGTTCTCGGTTGTCACTTGACTGGCTCACGACTCTGAGGTTTGGCCACGCCTGCGGTCCCGGTCGGCGCCTTTGCTGAAATTTTCAAAGTCTCCACAGTGGTGGGGAACTCCCCGCCTGGCCGATAGCCGCCTGAGCGGGGCGCGATCCACCGGTAACGTCGGGGTTTGCTTGCCGCTGCCAGTGCGGACAATTTTCGGTCTTTGCCTGTCACTTGGGTCAATTTTCGCACTTTAGCCATGGTCGAAGCCTCCTTCTAACCATTATTACCGGTCTCGGCACCCTGCGTACCGGTCTCCTGCTGTTCTTGCACGTCCTCGTCCGATTCCTCAGGTGGTGGGACGATCTGAATGAGGTCAGCGTCTTCGCAGGGAATCCACATGCCGGTGGGTCCAGGTAGCCGTTGCAGGAACTGTCCGTCGGTGTCGAGCGACCAGGCAATGTCGATAAACAGGTCTCGGGGCTCCGGGTAGGCGGTGAAGAAGGCCTCTGCAGTCACTTGTCCACCCAGCCAGGTGCCATCGGCCGTGAGGACTCTGATGAAGCTGCCCGGCTGGATCTGTGATGAGGTTGCAAAGTCCCAGGCAGTCGGGATTGGATTGTAGCCACTTTGATTGCTGAACAAGGTAGTTCGCCAGGTCAACTGATCCCCCTCCGCCCTGCGGAAGATCGTCTCCCAGAATGTTGTGCCGTTAATGCTCTTCCTTGTTGCATAGCTGGCCGTGAGGTGGCCGGCCACCGCAGGGATCACAAAGACAAGAAGCGCGCCGCCTAAACCGATCATTCGTGGGTCATCGAGCCCGTGGGCGGGTGTGGTGAGACGTTCGGTAAGTGCTGTGCCAAAGCAGATTAGGTATATCAGCAGGAAGCCCACAGACACTGCGAGCGCGCGTATCAACCGCACGCTGAGCTCTCGGTCCTCGGGCGAAGGGCCGATACGGTGCCGTCGCACCCCCTGATAGACGAACCCGGGAACAAGGACTGCAACTAACGTGAGAGCTTGTTGCCACCCACTAACAAGCATCTACAGGCCTCCCATTATCGAGACCGCCAGATGCGGGCACGACGCTCTGCTGTTCGTTGCGTGTGCTCGTCAGCCACTCAGTGAGCATGTACATGAACAGACACAATCTAGCCTGCCATTCATTCCGCGCCGCGTACCTGGGAGGTTCCACTCGAACATCAGAGGCGCCGCTTGCCAGCTGGAACGATCCGGCGGCCGGACCAGCTAGCCTTCGAACTCCGCGCCGGTGACCCTACTGGGCACCTCCGTCAACCGACTTGGAACCGGCAGAGCGCTTCGGCTACGGCGGCCACGGGCTGCCCAGGATGATGACGGCGAGTGCCACGCCGACTAGCCCGCCGCCGATAGCGTGAGCCCTGGTGTGTTGCCGCCCGGCGTGTACGCGGGCCGATGCTTCCCGAGCATCCCTGCTCCACCGGCCCGCAGTGCGGTACTATCGAACGCGTGTTCGACATCCAAGGCGAGGCGTCGACCGTTCGCCGGTTCACTCCCCCGCGCCGGGTGATCGTTGACATGATCGCGGCGACAGGCTGGATGACGGTTGCTACGGGCTGAGTGAGGAAAGGTGCAGGGGCGGCGGCGGGTCCCGGCGCGGGCGTTGGCGTGGTGATGATCGCCAGCAACTCAGTTCGCATGCCAAGAGTATGCGTGTAGGAACGACGTCTTATGAATTGACTTATCGCAGTTCGTCGCTGTGGTCGGCGTCGAGGTAGCCCGCGTCTTGCAAAGCGGCCTCGAGGACTTTGCGGTATGGCTGTGCGGTGACGGCAGCAATGCCGTCGAGGGTTGTGCGGGCTGGCAGGCCGCGCACACCGTGGGTGCGCCACAGGTTCAGGTTCTGGCGTGAGACGCCGATACGGCGGGCCAGCTCGGCGTCGCTGACGCCGTAGGCGTGTTTGTGGGTGTCGATGAGATCGACGAGGTAAGTCGTTGCCACACATCGAGTATCGGGGTAGCGTCCCACTTGCGTCAAGTGGGGCTAGGCCATACCGTCAAGTATAACTTGACATCCTCTATCTTATCGGCGTAATCGATGGTGGTACAAAGCATTTAGTCACCAGTTACGAAACAGAACTATCCCGCGGGTGGGCGTGTCGCCCAATTGGCGGACTGTCGGATCCCCACTTCATCGCTACGCTATGCGGATGGGACTGTGGGACGAAGCACAGCAAGCGGCCGCCGCCGAGCGCGCCCAGGTAACAGATGCCCAGCGCATGCAGGCCGAGCAGCAACAAGCCCAGTTTGAAACCAACACGCAAGCAGTTGCCGACTTCATCGACGGCATGAACCGGCTGGGGATACGACCACGCTGGCATCATTTCTTCAAAAAAGGCGGTTACGAACGCTATAAGAAGACGAGGAAAAGGGTTCAGGGGTGGCGTCTCGATCGTCCTCGCGCGGAAACGTCCGGCCAACACTCCGAATATGTCATCGCCATCGACGGCAACGTTTACCACATGAGGCGCTTCACGGGACGCGAGGACCTTGACTGTCTCGATCTCCACCAGAGCCATGGATATCTAGGCGACGGCAGCTACGGTTCGGGAATAGACCACGCAGCCAGAGCGGGATTAAAGTCCGCGATCCAAGGACTCTAACGAGCAGATTCACCACGTGTGGTCTTTACGAACTTCACCGCAGCCAGCCCCGGAGATCCCTCCCATCCCCATCCTGAACAGACCTCACGCTTCTGAACCGGGCAGCTACCAGACACCGACGAAGCGCGCAGACAAAAAGTGAACACCTGCCGACATAGCCGGTGGCTGGACGCAGCTGAGTTGCGCCGGGCCCACCCGCTCTCGAGGCATTCAACTCCGCGGTGCCAGCGCCCGACCGACCGGCGGGGAGTTTCCTCGCAAGAGGACTTCGGTTTGGACCAGCAGCACTGTCCGCTGCGGATGCTATACCTAGTTGGCAACTGTGACGTTCGGTGAAACATGTTGGTAGTTCGGTAATCTCGTTAGACTCCTGAAAGGTCTTAATTCGTGTCTGAGCGTGCTGTCGCGGTCTCCCCGTCTTCGTCAGTGAAACCACCTCGCCGACCGTGGGCGATCGCAGGTGTTACCGCCATGTTCGTGATCGCGGCTGGTCTGGTCGCGTGCAGCCCCGCGGCCGAGGACAAGCCGACCAAGGTCGCCGATACCTCCATCGTGGCCCCAACAACTACGGTTGCAGCAGAAACATCGTCGCCGACAGCTGCACCTGCGCCCGCGCCCGCGCCCGCGGCGAGACCAGCACCGGCCGCGAATGCCGCGTTGACCACGCTGAACACTCTCGCGGTCAAGGGCCGTGCCCCGAAAACCGGATACGAGCGGGAACTGTTCGGTTCGGCGTGGACCGATGATGTGACCGTGGAGGGCGGCCACAATGGCTGCGATACCCGCAACGATATTTTGCGTCGGGATCTGACGGACATCGTATTCAAGGCGGGGTCGAACGGCTGCGCGGTGCAGACCGGCACGCTGGCCGATCCGTACACCGGAACCACCATCAACTTCGTGCGCGGCCAGGACACCTCGAGAGCGGTGCAGATCGATCATGTGGTGGCCCTCTCGGATGCCTGGCAGAAGGGTGCCCAGCAGCTCCTCCCTGCTCAGCGAGTCGATTTCGCGAACGATCCCCGCAACCTGCAGGCAGCTGATGGGCCTGCGAATCAGCAAAAGGGTGATGGCGATGCGGCGACCTGGTTGCCGCCGAACAAGGCGTACCGCTGCACGTATGTTTCTCGGCAGGTCGATGTGAAGGCCGCTTACGGCTTGTGGGTAACCCAGGCCGAAAAAGACGCTATAGCTGGCATTCTCGCCGACTGCGGGGCCACACCCATCGCGCCAACAACACCAGCCCAGACGCGCACCTCAACAGCGACCCCACTGCCCCAAACCCAGACCACTGCGCCCGCCGCCCCGGCGGCACCTGTTCCCGCCGACACCGCGCCTCCGGTCGTGGATGCACCGTCGGTGTCGTACGCGAACTGTGCCGCAGTCCGTGCGGCCGGGGCTGCACCGATCTACGCCGGCCAACCGGGTTACAGCAGCAAGCTCGACCGCGACGGCGACGGAGTCGGCTGCGAAAGCTGATTCAGCCGCCCTGACCAACGATCAGCCAGCCACACCCTGAACTCGCAGCCTTGGCACGGTCTTGGTCTCGGTAGTCCAGGACTTGATCCCAACACTGGGCGATGTCAGGAAGTTCTTGCACCTAGATAAGACGTCGGCACATGTTTGGTTGGTTCCTCTGAATCCGCCCTGTTCCGAAAACGATCGAATATCTTTAGTCATCCCGATGCCGTTGAGTTACGGAACATTTCATGCCGTGGGCAAATCACTTGGGGCGCGCAGGAGCTCAACCGTCGAGCCGCCGCCGCAGGCATGCGGCTTACGAGATGTCGATACAAGGTAGCTCGACCTATCCCGAGTACGGCTGCGATCTCGCTCTTGGGCGTACCGTCTTCGATCATTCGGCGGATCTGGCGGGCCTTGGCGGCATCGATACGCTTGGGTTGTCCACCGATTCGACCTCGTGCTCGTGCGGCCGCGAGGCCGTCAACAGTCCGCTCTTGGATGAGTGCCCGCTCGAATTGTGCTAGCGCACCGAAGATTTGGAAGATCAGCATTCCACCTGGCGAAGAGGTATCGATCGTCTCGGTCAGTGATTTGAACACCACCCCTAGCGCTTGAAGCCCCTCAACCGTTTCGATCAGATGTGTCAACGACCGTCAGCGCGATGTCGCCCTGGCCGCTAAGGCAAGCTCAAGTGCCTGATCGACATCCTCTACACCTGTTGATTCGACCACCATATTAAGCAACTCGGCTGGTCTCAGCACACGTTTTTCTGGAAAGCCGATGTATAACGGCGTGGGCCGATTGACACGGAAGGGCGCGTGGTAGACAGCCTTATTTAGTCGAGAGAACCCTGCACGAACGAGGCCGGTGGTGAGCTCCCGAAGGTTCCTGGAATACAGCTCGTCGTGCTCCGACTTGCGGGCCGCGTCCACTGCGGCCCAGATTCGCGACTCCACGAATTCAGCCTCGTCGCGCACCTCAGGGTCGGGGTGACCGTGACTGAGAATGCGGAGCTGCGGAAGCATCGTCTCCAGCCACTCGGCATCAACCTCCTCCGCGGTCGCTTTAGACGGTCGGCCCTCCACCTCGCCGGGGCTAAATCCGAAACTAGCCAGCAGATACACCCGCCGCGAGTACCACAGCTCCACAGTCGCAACAGTCGCAACAGTCTCGCGGTGGAGAGACCTTATGAACCCGCGGTATTCCGCATTGAGAACCTCTTTGTCAGTCAGCATGTTGTGAGCTTAAATCCAGTGCGCTACTAGCCAGGACTGCGCCGCCCACCTGCGCCTGGTCGGTCAGTCTGGCCGCCGGGCTTGGTTGAAACGATGCGCTTGTCTGTCAGCTTCAGAAGACGACCGCATTTTTCAGAAGAAGACTGCACGTTCAGCGGAAGCATCATCACGGAGTCATTCCCGGTCTGACGGCAGCGCCATCGAATTCGGGGTAAGTCCCTCGGAGTGGTGGGGTTTGGAAACGGCTGGCACCTGCGGAAACGTGTGTCGCTGACCTGATCAGGGTGGGCCATCGCGTAGTGATCAATGAGTTACCGCCACAGTGACTCAGAGAAAGCGATCTACGCGATGGCCCACGACCATTCTGCCTTGCTCGCCCAGCTCGATGCACTCACCAGTGCCGATTCGGCCTCTGTTTTTGCCGAACTGATCCGCGCCGGCCTACAAGCGCTGATCGAGGCCGAAGCCACCGAGAAGATCGGCGCCGCCCGCTACCAGCGCACCGAAGGCCGCAACACCCAGCGCAACGGGCACCGACCAAAGACCGTGTCCACTACCAGCGGTGATGTGGAGGTCCAGATTCCGAAACTACGGTCAGGATCCTTCTTCCCGTCGCTGCTCGAGCGCCGGCGGCGGATCGACAAAGCCCTACATGCGGTGATCATGGAGGCCTACGTCCACGGCGTCTCGACCCGTAACGTCGACGATCTGGTCGCCGCCCTCGGTGTGGACTCCGGGATCTCCAAATCGGAGGTTTCGAGGATCTGCGGGCAACTCGATGGTGAGATCGCCCGGTTCCGTGAACGCACGTTGACGCACACCACTTTTCCCTACATTTTCCTCGACGCCACCTTCTGCAAAGTCCGGGTCGGCGCCCACGTGGTCTCGCACGCGATGGTCGTGGCGACCGGGGTCTCGATCGACGGCACCCGCGAAGTCTTGGGTACCGCCGTCGGCGACAGCGAATCGTTCGAGTTCTGGCGCGAGTTCCTCACCGGCCTCAAAGCCCGCGGGCTGGCTGGGGTGCATCTGGTCATCTCCGATGCCCACGCCGGTTTGAAAGCAGCTGTCGTACAACAATTCACTGGTGCAGCGTGGCAGCGATGCCGAGTCCATTTCATGCGCAACCTGCACGGCAAAGTCGCCGCGAAACAGATCCCGCCAGTCATGGCGGCGGTGAAAACAATCTTCGCGCACACCGAACCCGACGCCATCCATGCCCAGTGGGACCAGGTCGCCGACACCCTCAAACCCTCGTTCCCGAAAGTCTCGGAGATGATGCGTGAGGCCAAAGCCGACGTGCTGGCGTTCACCGCGTTCCCCAAAGCGCACTGGCAGAAGATCTGGTCGAACAACCCGATCGAACGGCTCAATAAGGAGATCAAGCGCCGCGCCGATGTCGTGGAGATTTTCCCCAACCCGGCCGCGTTCCTACGCCTGGCAACCGCCGTGGTCATCGAAGCCCACGACGAGTGGCAGGTCACCCGACGCTACGTCTCTGATGTCAGCATGGACGAACTCAGAAAGGTCATCGCCGACAAGGAACGCGCTGCAGCGACCGCCACCACGACTGAATCTCTGGTGAAGCAACACCAAATCACCTAGCATTCATCATGACTCGTTGACCACGCGCTAACGCTCAACCTGATCCGAAGTCCACCACGCCAAGGGGCACTATCCGAATTCGCGGATTGATCGGGTGTTCCTATCGAAGCCGCCGTGTCTATCAATCGAAGGTTTCTGGAGCACCGATCCGTGAGACAGGGGAGTGGGCTCGGGCCGCGCGACCGCAGACGGGCCGTCGCCAACTGGCAGGATTGCGGCATGGCTCTGACTATTGACACCTCTCGTGCGCTGCGGACGCCGGATCAGCTGCTAGCGCTCGTGCGTGCGGTGTACGAGGCTGCGCCTGAGGATGAAAGCCGATGCATCGAATGGAAGTCGGCGTACGACGATTTGACCAGTGCATCGGCGTCTTTCGCTATTGGGCGGGCGATTCTCGGTTTGGCCAATCGTGCTGTTGCTGTGGCCGGATCGTCCTTCGAGGGCGTCGGTTACGTTCTAGTCGGGGTCGAACCTGGTGCTGTGTCCGGACAAAAAGTGCCGGACAGTGCCGAGCTCTTCAACGCTGTGCAGCGTTATACCGGACATGGCCGGCCGTATTGGGATGCGCGCCCTGTGAAGCTCGACGGTGAGACCGTTTTGGTAATCGTAGTGGAGCCCCCTCACGATGGGGACCGTATCTGGTTGCTGCAGAAGGGGTATCAGGCCCTCAAGGATAAGTTGGTTCCCGAGGGGACAGTTTTTGTTCGGCAGGTCGGAGTAACCGAGCGGGCCTCGCGTATCGAGCTGGAGATGCTGCAGGATCGACTGCTCAGCGGTTCCGAAGCAGAGGCGGCGGCCCTACGGGAGGCCACTCAGCAGAGTGAGCTCAGGGAGCTGATCGCGAATCTTGTGCACGCAGGCAGGCGGTGGACAGATACGGCACGAAGCGTTCTCATAATGAGCGCTAGCTCATTGTGGACCACGAATGCTATGGCTGAGTGGATCGATACCGACAGTGGGCGACAGCTGATAGCGGACGCAGAGCTGGTGAAACGCAGCGTGCGCAAACTTCGGCTCAGCACCGACAATCAGTTGTTGGTAGGGCCTGCGATGAAAGCGCAGCAGTGTTTCGAGGACGGGAAGATCTTCGATCCGGTGTACCGCGGTGGTCCGAGCCAGGACGACGATCGCTCGGTCTCGTACCAGTCGATCAACGCAATGAGTGCCGCTCTTGCGACCCTTGAGGACAACGCCATCGACTTGCTTGCCCGCATCGGGAGCTGACTACGCCTCGATCGAGCCGCCGCATCTTCGAACCCCGGCAAATGAAACAGGGGTCTACGCCCATGCGGCGGCGTAGACCCGTCCCATAAACGATCGTTTTCGGCGCATCGACCATTCGGAACAGCCGTGCTGGGTCGATCCGTGTTCCATTACTCATGTCACAAATCACGAGCCCAAACTATGGATGCCGTTGAGTTACGGAACATTTCATGCCGTGGGCAAGCCACTAAGGGCGCGCGCCGGGCCTCAACCACCGAAGCCGCCAGCGCAGGCAGCCGGCTTACGAGGTTGCGAGATGTCGATACAAGGTCGCCCGACCAATCCCGAGTACTTCTGCAATCTCGCTCTTGGGCGTACCGTCTTCGATCATTCGGCGGATCTGGCGGGCTTTGGCGGCGTCGATACGCTTGGGTTGTCCCCCGATTCGGCCTCGTGCTCGTGCGGCGGCAAGGCCGGCGACAGTCCTCTCCTGGATGAGCGCCCGCTCGAATTGTGCTAGCGCACCAAAGCTTTGGAAGATCAACATTCCACCCGGCGAAGAAGTATCGATCGTCTCCGTCAGCGATTTGAACACCACCCCTCGCGCTTGAAGACCCTCAACCGTCTCGATCAGATGCGTCAACGACCGCCCCAACCGATCGAGTCGCCATACAACGAGCGTGTCGCCGTCTCGTAGGTGTCCAAGCAAGTCGAGCAGCTCCGGACGGTCGTTCTTCGCTCCGCTCGCGACTTCTTCCCACACTCGATCGCACCCAGCCTTCGCCAGAGCGTCTCTCTGCAAATCCAGCACCTGATCGGTGCCACTTACCCTCAGGTACCCAAATACGGCGCTCACAAGGGATGACTGTCTCAGAAACGTCAGACACGCTCCAGTGGGCAGCACAGAGGGTGAGACGGGTTTCTGAGACACGTCACGGTTCGATAACAGTAGTGATCGAATCAGCTCCCCTACCCGCCTCGAGCGGGGAACACCACCGGCGGCGGCTTCCGGCGCTCAACTTCCGATCGGTCGTCGCCGTGTCTCATCGGGTGGTGCCTCAGAAACGGACGAATCTGAGGCACTGTGATCGGGTGCAGAGGAATGTCTTGCAGCGAAACTCAGGAGAGTGCGATGCGCGTACATCATTGACAAGACGCGAAAATGAGCTGGACCCAGCAGTACGGTCGCATCGTGCACATATCTCTCTCCGACGCCGTAAATCGCTTCAAGCGTGAGCCGGGCGCTCCAGGCAACGCCTACGACTGGTATCGGCGATGTGCTGCCCGCGACGGAACCGTCCGGCTAGGCAATCACCGCATCGCCGCAATCAAGCGGGGACGGCGATGGACGGTCGATGAGACCGATGTGGAGTACGCATTTATCAAGCACCGTGAGCAACGAGCCCACGTAGACCAGATGACATCTGACTACGACTCGCGGATCCTCCATCCAGACACGGTGAAAACCGTCGATGGTGGGTACTCGGTGAAAGGCGGCTTTCACTTCCGTTGGAACGACATGGACCGTGCTCGCCAGCGAAGTGATGGCTTCTGGCGCTGCAACACGTGCTGGGCCCCTGCCGCGACCGAGCACAACGCCGAGGAATGCCCCCGATGCCGTGACTGGAGCTCGTGTGGCAATGACTGCACCCTCAGCCAGATCTACTGCCCCACCTGCGGCGGGTCCGAGGCGATGTAGCATCTGCCGCTCGGCCAGCAGGACTTGTCGCGGTTGGATTCCGAGCGTCGACGAGGGCTGGCTGCAGATTTCCCCAGGGCCTTCACCGTGTCTCACCTGCCACTGTCTCGGCAACGAACGATTGAGAGACAACCCGAAACAGCGCATAACTATCCTGAGCCGATCAACCGCTGTCCCGTCCGTCTCCCCGATTCGGGATCCTTCACCGGATGGGACTAGCGGGACCGTGTGCAGCTCAGTTCGTTTCGGTCATGGGTCGGCTTTCGGGACGTGCCGATACGGGTTCCCGTTGCGGCACCCGGACCGCCCCGGACAGATTCACTAGTAGACCAGCTAGTCGTCCGTGCGTTCGTAGAGCGCGATCGCCTCGTCCAGGTGCCCCGCCGTCTCGTAGGTGCCGGCGAGGTTGCTGCGGGTGGACGGTAACACTGTCCGGTGCGGTTGCTATATCTAGTTAGCGCTCTGAAACGTTCGGTCAAACGTGTTGGTAGCTGTGCAATCTCGTTAGTTTCCCGAAAGATCTTCATTCGTGTCTGAGCGTGTCTCAGTGTTGTCCTCATCCTCACCGTCCAGGCCCCCTCGCCGGCCGTGGTCGATCGCAGGCGTCGCCGCCCTGTTCGTGGTGACGGCGGGTCTGGTCGCGTGTAGCCCTGCGGATGAGGAAAAGCCCGGCCAAGGTCGCCGAGACCTCCACCGTGGCCACGGCGACGGTTGCAGCAGAGGCTTCTCTGCCGACGGCCTCTCCGGTCGTGACGGTGTCGTCGACGCCGGCGGCGAATGCCGCGTTGGCCGCGCTGAACACTCTCGCGGTCAAGGCCGTGCCCCCACCAAGCGCAGCAGATGTACAAAGAGTCCCAGCTCGCCCGAGACTAGATAAGCGAAAGGCCCCGAGTTCCTGGTCGTCACGTAGACGAACCGGAAGCTCGGGGCCTTTCGTGTGCCCGGGCGTCACAAGTTGGCTTTCTCGACCCTGACGTTGTTCTGGGCCTCCTGGCAGTGCTGCAGATCAGCCAGGAGCGCTTCACCCTTCACGCACAGCGGCCAATACCGAACCGAAGGGTCGGGGTCATCGCGGGCCTCGACAACCTGCGCGTAAACCTCGGCCAACTCCTGCTCAGCCTGCTTTACCCGACTGTCATACAACTTCGACAGACCAGCAATCTCAGACCGGCGGGTGCGCTGCTCGGGAGACATCCCGATCAGAGAGTACAAACTCACCAAATCTCCTCTCGTCCAACTTCATACAGTCTACGCTCGCGGTGTCACGCCCAAGTCGTCGGCAGCATCGATGAGCGCACCACCGGGCGGCCACAACGGCTACCAATCTGGCGATGTGGGCATCGGTCAAAGCCACCTTCGCGGCTGCCCGATCACACACCCCATCGTAAGTTCATAGCGGCACCGTGCCGCGCCTCACAAGCTGCCGCTGCAGCCACTTCATACAGTTCGTCGCACATCGTCGAGGTGGCGCTTGGCAAGCCCAAGCTCGAGTACTTCATTCTGTGAATCACCCCGGCGAGTCCGGAGACTTTCTAGTTTGAGAACTCCGCGATCGGCTGAGTTCTGTGTTCACCGTAGTGGAGCGCTTCGAGTTCGGCCGGAGGGATATCCCCGCAGTACTCGTACAACCTGCGGTGGTTGAACCAGTCCACCCACTCCAACGTGGCGATTTCCACGTGCTCGACGGTTCGCCAGGGGGCCCCTGCGGCTTGATCAATTCAGTCTTGTAGAGGCCGTTGATCGTCTCGGCGAGGGCATTGTCGTAGCTATCGCCAGCGGCGCATTCGTCCTCTCGTTCGCCGCGCTCGAGGATCTCGCCGTGCAGGCCGGCCAACCTCAAGAACTCGCATGGATCTGGCCCGTCATCGTGGACGGCGCCATCCTCCAATCCACGATCAGCGTTGTAGCGCTCGCGCCACGCACTGGCGCACAGTCCGCCCGCCGATTCTTTTGGTCGGTGTTGACGATCGCTGCGTCGGTGTCCGTGGCCGGAAACGCCCTGCACGCAGCGGTATCCACCGCCCGGACACTGGCGCCACTGATCGGCACCGCAGTCGCCACCGTTGCGCCAGTGAGTCTGCTTGCAGCGACACACGGACTGTCACTTCTGGCCAGTACCCACGCTGCACCACATGACGGCGCCAAAGAAGCCACCGCACCAATGAAACTGACGCGCGCCGACAGTGATCCAGAGACCGGTGACAAAGCCAGCGCCATGCAAACCTCACCAGCGCCAACTGTGGCGACCAACAACGACGATGTCCCAACGGGCCCTGTCGCGCCGGACCTCGCAGTGACGCTCAAAGACGCCGGCTGGTCCAACCGGCGCATCGGTCTCCACCTCGGCGTGCACCACAAAACCGTCGGTCGCATGCTCGCCAAAGCAGCCACACCGACGAAAGCCAACCTCACGACCACCCAGCTTCGCGAACTCCCCACCGACAAGCCCACCAACGAAGGAAACAGCCATGCGCAACACCGATAGCGACCGAGACATGCTCACCGCCAACGAGGTCCGCGACCTCACCGGCATCCCGGTCTCGACCCTCCACGACTGGGCCGCCAAACGCGAACGAGGCATCAACGCCCCCGGACCGCACCACCTGCGCCTGAGCGACCGCCACCGCCGATGGACCCGCGTCGACGTCCTCGAGTGGCTCGAATCCACTCGCGTGTGACCCACCGCCATGAGCTGGAAAGCCGTCGACTGGGCCACCGGCGCCCACGTGGGTTCCCCAGTCCTCAAACTGATCCTGATCCTCCTGGCCAACAAAGCCGACGAACACTTCTCCTGCTACCCGTCCATCAGAACCTTGATGGCCGAATCAGGCGCCGGCAGAAGCACAGTCCTCCGCGCCCTGAACACCCTCGAAACCGACGGCTACCTCACCCGCCGCGCCCAGTTCCACACCTCAGGAGCCCAACGATCAAGCCGCTACTACCTCAACCACCCCGACGCCCCACAAGCCGATTCCGACCCCGGTCCCGAAATGACACTCCCCCGTCCCGAGGTGGGACGGCCCCCGTTCCGCAGACAGACCGGGGGCGTGTCAGAACGACACCCCCCGAGAGACCCAGAGCAGGACCCCTTGAACCCACCAACAGAACCCCCATCCGAACCACGACCCCTCGACGACGCGGACCGAGTCTTCGACGCACTCCCCGCACCGTGGACGGTCGGACGAGCCGACCGCCGACGACTCTCACCGGCCATCTTCGCCGCGCTCGCCAGCGGATGGACCATCAAAGCGCTGGTCGAGCACCTGGCACGAAACCCCAACGGCGTGCGCTACCCCGTGCAGGTGCTCGCCGCACGTCTCGCGGATCTTGCTGGGCCGCCGAGTGATCGGCACATCGTTGGCCAACCGCTGCTGCCCTGGTGTGGCGAATGCGAGGACGACCGCTCACGGACAATCATGGTTCAACAGACCGACGGGTCGGAAGCGGCAGCCTTCTGTCCCAAATGCAGTCCGCAAGCCGCCGGACGATCGCGAAACCAACGGCCTGAACGCGTCGATTCCTCCGTAACCGGCCTCAATACTGCCGTGACGATCGACGTCGAGCCGACGAGCGATCTCCCGGCATTGAAAAAGCCAGTGGGCCAATGACTTCTGAAAATCGAACAGTCACCGAAGCAGTCCGAACCGCAGGTGTCAACCGTGTCCGTTTCCACCTCAGGACCGAGAGCACCTCCCGGTGGACGGCCATTATCACCGCCTCGCGACACCTCGGAATCCATCCCAACACACTGCGGATCTGGTGCAATCAGAACGGTTTGTCTGCTCCCGATCGTGCAGGGTCAGCGCGAATGGCTAACGGCCATTTGCAAGAAGGCCCTAGAAGGGAATGTCGCGATGGATCCGGCCCACCAGCGTTGCAATAGTTCCGCCCGCACCGACAGGTTCTATACGTCGAAGTGTCTGCGACAGTAGTCACAGAAGGTGACGACACCATCCACGAATGCATCGGCGAAATGGGCCCTACCTATCGTCGACGGATGCGATCATCGCGGGTTGCTGTGCCTTTGGACGCCGTGTGCGAGACATGCTCCGAGAGCCACACATGATTCCGTACTGCACCCAACCGGGTGCTGACCACGGGCACGAGGGACCTAGGCTACTTGAAGTGATGCCATGCTTCCCAGACACCCGAGATCAGCAACCAGATACACAGCGCCGCCACAACGTAGAGCGGCCATAACGCCCCGACCGCAATGCCAACGATCCCCATGGCAATCATGACGGCATAGACTAAGACCGAGATCCAACTGAACCACAGTTGATGTTTGCCGAAATCACCCGCGGGTGTCTGGGATCGGGTAACCAAGGCGTGTTTGTCTGAAGTGAACCCTCCAGACATATCCGATGACGAACAGACCCATCGTTGCCACGACGATCGACCCAATCTGCCAAGAGTGAATCACCCCAGGTTTTGTGCCGCCTCCAATGTGGGGGCTGCTCGATGATGGGGACTGCACCCACATCAGTTGACGCGGCGGGTGCGTTCCATCGCTGCAGGCGTGACAGTGAAGCGTGCATGTTGTGGCGCCTGCCCGCGTTCGGGTACGCAAGTTGACCCCGTCCGGATCGGTCGTGAATTGGAGTAGTCGACTACTCCAGCACTAGACAATGTTCCCAGCGACAATTACTTCAACACTAAATTGGGAGCGCGACGGACTGTGGGGTTGGCGTTGATGAGTGTCCGTGCCCGCAAGTCTTCACGAACCTCATCCGAGCGTCTTGGGCCGTAGTGGGCGGCAGTTAGTGGTTGAACGCAACAACATGCGGTGGTGATCCGTTTGGAACGGAAATCATGCAGGGTGAACGCCACCGGAAAGCTAATCGACTTACTCGTCGAGAAGGTTGAACGCCACATGTAGATCGTCGTGTCGAGTATCGATGAGCAAGGAGTCACATTGGCGGACAAGCACTGCCGAACAGAAGTTGTTGCAAATAGCCACCAGGGCGTGATCCTGCAACTACGTGCGCAGCTCACGCTGATTGTCGAGACCAGCCCTGACGCGCTGATCACAGCAATCCGCAGGGCTGCAAACCGATTCGCTGCCTGACGGCGACTACTTCGACAAGGAGAAGAGATGCCCAACAACTCGGCTGATGTGAACTGGGACGAGTCGGAGTGGAAGGAGATCAACGACGCCGTTGTGATGGAAGTCGGAAAGGTCAGGGTTGCTCAGAAAGTATTCCCTACCACGGTTTTCGACACGAACCCAACGGAGATTCCCAACGACGTAATCAAGTTCAGCGAGAACGGCTTCAGCATCGAGGAAGGCCAGACGAAGCCGTTTGTTGAGATCTTTCAGGAATTTGCGCTGACTGCCGCGCAGGTCTCGAAGGAGCCCCAAATCAAGACCGCCAAGACACTGGCCCGCATGGCGGCGAAGGCCATCGCCTTGGCGGAGGATACGATTCTGTTTCAAGGTGACGACGGCGCTCTGCCGGGAGGCGTGAAGGCCACCGGGAAAACATCGGCGGCCAAGGGACTGCTGGGCGCGGCGGATCCGACAAAAATGGACGACGGCGCGAGTGATACGAGTGACGCTGACGCAAGCAAGGTTAGCGTCCCGATCCTCGTGGAACAGAGACGGGATCAGCCGCCCATTTGGGGCGAGAATCTCTTCTCGGCCGTCGCTTCAGGCATCAGTAAGTTAAGCGCAAACAAGGCGCAGGCGCCGAAGTACGCCCTATTTCTGCCGATCGACGCCTACGCGGACACGTTCGTGCCGCCCAGCGACGCAAGCCTGGTCACCACAGGAGAGCGAATCCGCCCGCTGGTCGAAGGAGGCTTCTACGGAACGGGAACCCTGCCAGCGGCGGTTCTCAATGATGCGGCAGCAAACGGGAAGGCGGGGCTGGGCTTACTGGTTGCGCTGGGGGGTGATCCGACCACACTTTACGTCGGCCGCGAGGCACAGGCGGAATTTGTCAGAAAGGATGGTGCGAATTACTTCCTCCGTGTCGTTGAGCGCGTGCAATTCGTTGCTCGCGATCCGCGCGCATTCGTATTGCTGAAATTGAGCCCGACGCCTCCTCCTGCGCAACAGAAGAAGCCGTAAGCAGCCGCCTTGGCGGTATCGGGTTGCAACTATAGAGCGGGGGTGCCAGGGTGGCCGGTCCAAAGCTGACTGTCGGTGACTTCGGCGACGAAGTTGCCCGCCTTCACGAGAGCCTCACCCGGAGTGGATTTGAGGTGCCTGCGACGGAAGTCGAACGACGATTCTTTGGTCCAGCCACCCGGGCGGCGGTCGCCGAGTGCCAGAGTTGCAACCAGGTGGAGGTCACGGGCCACCTAGATGAAGCCACCGCGACCGTCCTCTCCGCTAGCGCCTTGGGCGGCGCAGCTGCGTCCGTCGTGCAGGGACTCGATAGAGCCGGAAGAGTCGTGCAGCACGCAGTCACTGGCCAAGTGACGAAGGAGAACCAGACGCCGCTCGCCCGCGGCGCGCCACTATTCAGACAAGACGAGCACATTGGCCCGCTTCGCGACGTGGACGTCTTCGACGACGCCCCCCCCGCAGGCACTTACCTGGTTCGCGGGCATGTCGAATACGCCAACGGACAGCTTGCAGCAGGCGTACGAGTACGCGTCTTTGACCGCGAGCTCGGCGACACGCGCACACCGCTGGACGGGGACGATCGGCCACGCCCTACTGGCCACGACGGCACCTTCCCCGAAGTCCGCTACACCCAGCGCCATGTTCTGCCGCTCGAAGGCGTCGCCTCACCAAACGCTGACCTCGTCTTCGAAGTCGAATCCGATCGCGGCGACGTCCTCGAGATCATGGCACTCTATCGACGCATATACACCGGCGGTGCCGAAGCAGAACAGCTCGTCGAAGATCCCGCGCTCGGGATTCCGGCCAACCGCGTCGAGTCCGTTCGCATTGTCGTCCAAACTCCCGACCGCGACGGTCGGAGTGAATACGCGACCCTGATGGGCGCACTGGCACAGCTCCGCCCACCGGGCGGGACCCCCGACCAACTCGACGAAGAACGCCATCGTGACATCTCATTCGCCGCGCGCGAAACGGGACACCCGAAGGAACTGATCGACACCCTCGCGCAGTCCTGGCGACTGGCACACAGTGCAGACGGTGAACCTGCGGCATTGGCGGAAACGTTCTATGGGCTGCTGCGCGATGGGCCCCCCACCACGGTGCCGCCACTGACTGCCGAGCTGGCCGCACTTCAGCAACACAATCCGATGACGCAGCCAAAACTTGAGGAATCGTTGGCGCTCCACATCATCGACGGCGATCTCACGGCCCACCACAGGCGGCTGCAAAGCCTCTGGACTGCCGCCGCGACGCAGCCGGGTCGCGGCGGCCGCGCCACCGAAGCCGACGTGCTCGCAGTCGCAGGCTGCTCGGCCGAGGAACGCGGGGACCTGCTTCATCTGTACGCGACCCACTCCGGAACCACCGCGGAATTCTGGGCCGCAGTTCCCGAACGGCTCGGCTGGTCAACCCGACAGGTCGCCCGCGCCCAATCAGCGCTTCAGATCGCCGACCTCACCTCCTACCACCTGCCGTTGCTTACCGCTCTGCATGACAGCGGCTACGCCGACATACGCGAGCTTGCCCGCCTCGACCCCGACGAGTGGACAGCGCTAGTCGCACGATCCGGCCCGCACCCTGACGCCGTCTACGACGACGCCGAACCAGACGAACACAAACAGCGCTCGCAACAGATCGCGAACACGGTCGACAGCATCCTGGGCCAACTCGAGGTGGCCCAACCCACCCTGGTCATGGCCCGCACCATCAGAACAACCAACGACCGCGACCTTCGCGCCGCCGCGGACCTACTCGCACGCTTCTTCGACACCGAGACGACTCACCCGGATCCGGCCCAAGACTTCGACTTCCGGTTCACCCCGGTGGCCAGATATCTGGACGAGCACGGTGACCGAATCCACGCGGGACTCGATGACGCACAACGCGAACTGCTCGATAAGCAGCTGCGGCGGCTGCAACGCACCTTCCAGCTCAGCACATCGTCCGGGCAGGCGGCGATGCTACTCGAGAATGGTCTCGACGCCGCCAGCCGTATCGCCGAACATTCGCTCGACCATTTCCTCGCCGAATACGGACCCCGGATTGGCGGCGAGGAAGCAGCCCGCATCGCTTACTCGCGGGCCGCGGAAATCAACGGCTCCATGCAGTACATACTGTCCGCGGCCTCGCAGGAACTCGACATTCCCGGAACGATGACGACGCGGTCGGCCCACCAAGCCAAGGAGAAGGAAGGACCGCCGCTGCGCGACATCATCCCGATGGAGTCGCTGTTCAGCAACCTGGACCTGTGCTGCTGCGACGGTTGCCGCTCCTTCTATAGTCCGGCGGCGTATTTCGTGGACCTACTCCACATGCTCGACAAAACCATTCCCAGTGCCGCCAATCCCGTTGAAGTACTGTTCGATCGTCGACCCGATCTGGCGCAAATCGAACTCACCTGCGACAACACCAACACTCTGATTCCCTACGTCGATCTGGTCAACGAAATACTGGAAAGCTATGTCGCCAACCGATTTCCGGTCGCGTTCAACACCCCTCCGCTGCCACCCGACCACATGCCCGCGACTCCGTCCGTCGAGGAACTCGCGGTCAATCCGATCCACCTGACAGCCGACTCGGCAACGTTCGCCGAACAGGCCACAGCCGCGCTCCAGGTAGCAGGGTTTCCACTCGCACTTCCGGTGAACACGCCGCTCGAAACTGCCCGCGCCTATCTCGAGCACCTCGGAACAAGCCGCGCCGAGATCATGGCGGTCGTCGAAAACCGCGACGGCCTGATTCCCCTCATGGCGAAAGCAACTGAGATCCTGCGCCTTTCGCCAGAGGAATTCGAGCTGCTGACCGGGTCTCTGATGGATGGCAGTTCATCGATGCTCCTATCGTCGGACTCGGAGTTCTTCGGCTTGTCGGAGAAAAATACCGCAGCCGACAATCCTGCCACCCTGTTCAACCATGTCAGACCGGAGCTCGTCAGGAACGACGCCAACCCAGATCGACGCGACCCATCCATCAGAGCGGTCCAGAATCTACTGTTCCTACTCGGCGCGTCACCCGCACCCAAGGTCCATGGCATCTTCGATAGTGTCACCGAAGTCGCCGTCAACCAAGCCCGAAAAGTATGGGGGCTGCCCGAGGACGGAAAGGTCGACGACGCTTTCTGGGGTGCCCTCGAGGCTGACGGAATGCCCTCGCTGTCAGTCCTTCTCGGTCATGTCCCATTCTTCTTGGAACGCAGCGGACTGAGCTACGACGAACTAGTTGCGATCGTGCGAACCCGCTTTCTCAATCCGCAACTCCAAGCTACCGACGGCCCCGAGTACTTCGCTCGATCCGGTGTTCCCGACGCAGAAGTGCGGGCCTGGATCCGTGCCGGATTCCCGCCTCTGCCCGCATCAATGAGCAAGGCCCTGGCCAACGCTGGACGAGATGTCGACGAGTTCACCACCTGGGTGCAGAACCACCTGAAGGTGGTGGTCCTCAGCGCTCCCGTCGACTCGCCCTGCGACCTTGATCGCACAACATTGATGCACTTGGACGGCACCCTGCTATCGATTCAGGAGGTCATCCGGCTGTTCGGATTCATCCGTCTCCGGCGTTCTTTGGGGTGGGCGCTCGCCGACCTCGACGTCGCGCTCGACCCCTCACACTTCAGCCCAAACTTGAATTTCGAGGCGATGGTGCTCCTGGCGAACCTCACCCAACTCCGTGACGCGACGCGCCTGTCCATCCCCGAGTTGGTCGCCTGCTGGCTCCCCATTCCCTCGCTTGGTGAGAAATCACTCTACGACCGGCTGTTCCGCAACCGTGCTGCCGAACTCGTGAACCCAGCACTCGAGCTGGATAACGAACGCACCGAACTCGCCGTCGTCACCAGTGGTACGCCGCTCACGCTGTCGGAACACGTGGCGACGCTTCTCGCCGCGTTCCGCATCACCGCCGAGGACCTCACCCACCTCCGCAAGGAACTCGACCTGGATGACCCCACAGGCGTCGCCGGCCGACTGTCACTTCACATCCTGTCGGTTATCTACCGCCACGCGATCCTCGCCCGCGGACTGCATCTCGCCATCCCTGACTTCACCACACTGCTACACCTCACCGGTATCAATCCATTTGTGCAGCCGACGGCGATGGTGCCCGGTCCCATGCTCCGCCTCACCGATGTGGCCGCTAGGATCAAACGCCGAGGTGTCAAACCTGCAGTGCTCGACTATCTGTTGCGCCACCCGGACCCCCCGAACAGCGCAGCGCCGAGCCGAGACGTGCTTGCTCGGAAGCTGGCCGACCTGATCAGCGGTTTGGACACGATCGAACGCGAGACAACGATTGCAGCGGATCCGACGGGCGATCGGTTGGCTGGCCAGCTGACCGGCCTGCTCGGCACCGAGGACGCGACGGCAGTCGCGCGGATGATCTACGGTGCCGACGCCTATGACGCACCCCTTGCCGGGCTGCCCACCGGCGCAACATTCTCGGCGGTCGTTGCCGCCAAGGTCCGCTACGACGCCGCGAAGAAACAGCTTCGCTTCACAGGGGCGATGACCGACACCGAACATGCATCGCTGCTCGGCGCCACCGGGATTCCCGCCGGCGTCCAGCCGGCCTTCATCGCCGCCGTTGAGCTGCTTTACCAACAGCCCCGCGCGTTCATCGCCCGAGCTCTGAAACCGATCCTCCCACCCGCCGATGGTGTGGCACTGCTGCTCACAACGTCATCGTTGACCGACAAGGGCGAACAAGATGTCGTCGCGGTACAGACGAAGTCGGCCGACATTCTGCGCCGCGTGAGGAACCTTCTCAGCCGTAGCCTCGTCAAGCAGACGGTCAGCATTGCTACCGGGCTGGACGCCGAAGTTGTCAGCCTGTTACTCGACACCCCGACCATCATGAAATCTCTGGCGGGCAAGGAAACCGCACTCGACGACTACCTCGACGTCGCCGGTGATGGCCTGACCGCGAGCTACTTTGCCTCCGCCGACGTGACCGGACCTCCGGTTCTTGTCCGCACCGATCCACAGGTGGTATTCCGGTGGGACGGGGCGACCGCGCCCGGCGCAGCCGTGCCGGCCGATGACTTCAGCGCACGATGGACCGGCTACGTCCGCGTTCCGGTGTCGGGCGATATCACCTTCGACGTACTCGTCGATGACGGAGTGAAGCTGGTTGTCGACGGCGAGATCCTTCTCGACGAATGGCGCGACCAGCCGGCCACACCATTCGCGGCGGCCATCCGCATCGAGGGCGGCCGATTCGTCCCGGTTCGGATGGACTACTACGACCGCACAGGCGAGGCGGTGATCGAACTCGGTTGGCGCGGTCCGTCATTGACGCCTGCAGCGATACCAATGTCGGCGCTTTACACCGATGCCCGCCTCGCGACGTTGTTGGAGCGCATCGAACGGTTGCACAAGGTGGGACAGTTCCTTGCACCGTTCCGCCTTTCGGCCACCGAGATCCGCATGCTCGCAGGCCAGGGCCTTCTCGACCTGGATTCGATTGCCATGTCAGCTTCACCAACAGACGCCGCGGCGCAAGTACTGTTCGCGAACTGGCTGACGCTCGATAGCTATGTCGCTCTGCGTGATTCGTTGGACACCTCCACCTGGTCGCTCGTCGATGTGCTTACAGAGCCGACTCTGGAAGAGGCGGCCGAGCGGTTCGAGGCGATGGCGGGCTGGCCACCGCAGACGGTGACCAGCATCCTCGAGGTAATGACCGTCGCACAATTCGATGTCGCAGAGGGTATCTGGAGCACGTCGTCCCCCGACCTCGCGCAAGCGGCGACCTGGCAGAAGGTCGCCGCCGTCGGAAGGCTTGCCCGGCAGACCGGAGCCGCGCCGGCACAATTGGCCTCGTGGGCGTGCTCGCATGAATTCGATCAGACACCCACTGGTCCCGAAACCGTCTGGTTCAGCTGGACGGCGACCGACCGAACCGGCGGCAGCCGGGTAAAGCAGAGTCAGCAACTCGCGCAGGCCAGCAAGGATATCGTCCGGGCAAAGTACAACGAGGACGACTGGGAGGCCAATGCCAAACCGCTCAATGACACCCTCCGAGATCGACGCCGGGCCGCTCTCGTCAGCTATATCCTCGCGATGCCCGAAATCATGGAGATTCGAGTGCGGACCTCGAACCAACTGTTCGAGTATTTCCTCATCGATGTCGAGATGACTTCGTGCATGCAAACATCCCGCATCAAGCAGGGCGTCTCGTCGGTGCAACTGTTCATTCAGCGCTGCCTGATGAACTTGGAGACCCAGGTAAAACCGAAGGTCATCGATCGCAAACGCTGGGAGTGGATGCAGGTCTACCGCGTGTGGGAAGCCAATCGAAAGGTGTTCCTGTATCCGGAGAACTGGATCGTCCCCGAACTACGAGACGATAAGAGCCCCTTCTTCAAGGAATTTGAATCCGAGCTTCTGCAAGCTGAACTGACTGACGAGAACGTGGAAGCTGCAGTCGTGCGATATGTGGAGAAACTGCACACTGTGTCCGGTTTGATCGTCTGCAACATGTTGACCGACGCGCGGTCCCAGGCTCTCCATGTATTCGCCCGCACGCCGAATCCGCCCTACGAATACTATTACCGTCGCCTCGAGCGACGAGGCGCCTCGACCCTGACCGACGGGGTGTGGACGCCGTGGGAGCAGGTTCCTGTCGACGTCGGCACGGTGGGCAGCGACGCCCACACAGGCGTGCATCTGCTTCCCCTGCTGTGGAACCGGCGGCTTTACCTGTTCTGGTTACTGTTCGAGGAACAAGCCGCGCCCGAATCGCGTAACCCGACCGACCCTCAAGGGCAGCCACTGCTCGACGACCACGAGGCCATAGTCGATTGGGCCATCACCCTCGCGTGGTCCGAATACAAAAACGGTCGCTGGTCGCCGAAACACACCAGCACCGCCGCATTGACGTCCGAGTCTCTCGTTGAGCCCATACACAAGGAGCAGCCTGGTTTCTTCGACGAGTTTAAAACTGGCACCGGTTTCTCATGGATACAGGAATCCGTGGAGACCCGCGGCGTCCTGACCGCGACGGCGGAGCCGTTCACGCACTATATCGATGCACAGTTCAACAAAGACCGGTTGACCATCGGTGTCTATCGCCAATTCCACCCCCAATGGAAGGAACGGAAGCGAGAAATTAAAAGGCGCACCGTCACGGTCGACGATGAGCGCGGCTTGAGCAGCGAAACCGAAGTGTTGTCCCAGCAGGATTCCTTCGATGAGAAGGAGGGGGCTTCGGGCGAATTCTCGCATGACAAGATAGGTGCCTTCACCTTTGCTGGTTGCGGCACTCAGGTCGACGCCGACGCGGCCTCCGCGGACGTTGGCACCAATCTAAGAATGCCGGTAGACGCGAAGAACTCATTCATGGCGTTCCGACGCGTCGTGGCGGGAAACCAGACCGTGGATCTGCGGGTCGATGCCGGCGAACAAACCCTCCTCCGCTCAACCCCCTCCTTTGAAGTAGTCGACGCCGGCGCAGAACCGGGATTCAACGCGCACGAAATCTTCTGCTACCAAGACCGCCGACGCGCGTACCTGGTCGAGTGGCAGCAAAGGATCTCCGTGTTCGACATCAAATCGAGGACGTACTACGTAGCCCCCGATAAGAACGCCACGATCGGCCAGAAACAATACGAAATTGCCACGGTCGCTCGAAATGCTTCCGGTGTGCAGTTAGTTGACAAGGAAGGCCCGGGGCCGTGGGCCGCTGCCGCAGCGGATAAGTTTATCTTCGGGCGCCAGAAATCAGCCGCCGTGTTTAAACCATCGAAGGGCGGTGCGTCGAGTAAGGCCATCGCGTCGACCGCCGGGCCGATTCAAATGATCGACATCGATCCGCGCTACACGTTCGTGACCAATTGGCACCCCTTCACTTGCGCTTTCCGCGCCGCGATCGACAGTGGCGGTGTATCGAAGGTGTTGACCGTCCCCTCACAGGTATTGTCGAACGACGAGAAACTCACGAAATTCGAGAGCGAGTACGACCCGAACCCGTTCAGCGTTCTCGACCCGTATCCAACCGAGATCGTCGACTTCGGCCGCAGTGCCGCTTACTCGATATATAATTGGGAACTCTTCTTCCACGTTCCGATGCGGGTGGCAGCCAGCCTGAGCCGCGAGGGACGGCACGACGATGCACTGCGGTGGATTCGATACGTCTATGACGCGACGGCGGGTGACGGTGTAGACCCAAAGACAGTATGGGGGTTCCTACCGTTCCGTACGGCGGACGTGACACCGATCGCCGAGATGGTGGCGTCGCTGAGCTACACGGGGTCGGATCCAGCCGAGTTGAAAAAGAAACAGCGCATCGCCGCGTCCGTGCGCGAGTGGATGGAAAAACCCTTCCGCCCGCACCTGATTGCGCGCAATCGACACGTCGCCTACATGAAGTCGGTGTTCATGGCGTCACTCGACGCCCAAATCGCCCGGGCCGACAAGCTTTACCGGCGCGACACCGTGGAATCCATCAACGAGGCAACCCAAATCTATGTCACAGTTGGCAATCAGTTGGGCCCCCGGCCGCAGCACATCCCCGCCCCGGGCCAGCCGCGAGCCGAGACCTACGCATCCCTGCGGAAACGGCTCGACTTGTTGTCGAACACCTTCGTCGATCTGGAGACCACCCTGCCGTTCAGCTATCTTGGGTCACTCAACCCCGGGTCGACGGCGCCGCTTGCGACAATGCCGCAGGCCTTCTACTTTTGCATTCCACCGAACGAACGACTGTCGGCCTACTGGGACATCGTCGAGGACCGGTTGTTCAAGATCCGGCACTGCATGAACCTCGACGGCGTCGTCCGGAGCTTGTCACTGTGGGACCAACCCATCGACCCCGCCCTCTTCGTTCAGGCGGTCGCGCAGGGCCTCGACATCGGCAGCGTCCTCAACGACCTGTACGCCCCGCTCCCGCGCTACCGATTCTCATTCATGATCGAGCGCGCAATGCGACTCTGTTCCGAGCTGCGATCCTTCGGCTCACTAATGCTGTCCATCCTGGAAAAGCGAGACAACGCAGCGCTGGAATCCCTGCGCGCGGAGCAGGAAACTCGCTTGCTGAACCAGATGCGCAGCGTCCAACAGCAGCACATCGACGAAGCGGAAGAAACCTATCGCGTGCTGGAGAACACGTCGAAAGGCGCGCAGGAACGCATCGACTACTACACCAAACTGCTCGACCAGGGATTGATCCCGTCGGAGAGTAGTCAGATCAGCGAACTGGACCTCGGGAACTCGTTCCAAGAGGACGCGGCCCTGATAGAAATTGCGGCACAAGAGGCGAATATCATTCCCTCCTTCAGCATTGGCTGGAGTAGCCCTCCGGCGTCCAAATCAGGAGGAATGAGCTTTGGAGGCCCCAACCTGGGTGCTGCTCTGAGCGCCTTCGCTCGCAACTATAGCTACGTTGCTGGGTCACACCAATACAAGTCCAGCCGTGCGACGATCAGCGCCGGACACGAACGGCGAGAACAGGACTGGCGCTTCCAACGCGACCTTGCGACGCGTGAGAAGACCCAGATCGATCGGCAGGCAACAGCTGCCCGCATTCGCAAAGCGATCGCCGCCGCCGAACTGCAAAACCACGAAACACGCCTTGAGCATGCCCGTGCGATCGAGGAACATCTGCGCTCCAAGGTCACCAACAAAGACCTGTTCGACTGGGCCAAAGGCGAAGTCAGCAGCCTCTACTACCAGTGCTACCGGCTTGCCTACGACGCAGCGAAATCCGCTGAGCGATGCTTCCAATACCAGTTCGGCACTGACGGGACAGGGTTCGTCCGTTTCGGCGCCTGGGAAAGCACCCGCGAGGGCCTGACGGCAGGCGAACGACTATATATACAGCTTCAACAGATGGAGCAGGCATCCCTCGAACGCAACGAACGCGAATTCGAGATCACCAAGCACATCGCGTTGAGCCAAGTGGCGCCGATGGCGATCATCGACCTCAAGGAAAGTGGCTCGGCAGAATTTGCGCTGCCCGAATGGCTGTTCGACCTCGACTTCGCGGGTCACTACCGCCGCCTCATCAAGAACGTCAGCGTATCGATCCCGTGCGTCGTCGGACCCTTTACCGGCATTGGCGCGACCCTAACGCTTTTGGGCAGTGAGGTCCGACCTACCAGCCAAGTGGTTGGCAGCTACCCAGACGACGCCAACTACCGCATCGATCACCGTGCTGTCGAAGCCATCGCCACCAGCACCGCCCAATCCGACAGCGGCTTGTTCGAACTCAACTTCCGCGACGAACGGTACCTCCCGTTCGAAGGCGCCGGCGCTATATCAAAGTGGCGCATCGAGCTTCCCTCGAAGCACAAGCAATTCGACTACGACACCATTACAGATGTGATCTTGCATATGAGATACACCGCCCGCCGCGACCAGCGACTAGCTGCTCGTGCACGTGATGCACTCGACGTTCTACTCGATGCCGTCGCCGAAGAACCGGCACCGATGCACCGGCTGTTCAGCCTGCGCCACGAGTTTCCAAACGAGTGGCACAAATTAGTGACCGGCACAGAACACACCGAAACGTTCGTCATCGACAAGTCGCGGTTTCCGCTCCTCGTGCGGCCCGGCACCGTAACAATCACTGGGACGCACTATGCAGTTGTCGTAAATGACCCAGTTGCGGCGAAGAAGTCGCTCGATCTGACCATCCAACCGCCGAACTCGCCGTCGAAGACGCTGAACTTCGCCTATTCACCAAAGCAGCCATACGCGCAGCGAGCGGAAGCAGTCCCCGCTGGTATCGGTGTTTCCTCGAACCCTGCCGAGGCCGGCTGGGTCATCAACGCCAGACCCGCTGCCGACGTCGCAAATGTCAAAGACATCCTCATCGTGACCGGTTACACATATGCCAACCCGTAACCTCGGCGGGTCGGAGGTCAATGTGCAGCTGCGACGCCAGCCATACCGCAACCCTTCGGCCTCACCTCATGACGTGAGGCCGGGCGTCTCCGGCGTGAACCAAAGTGCGCGAGCCCTGGGACATTCCCTACTCGGTCTGTTGGTAGGTGAAGTCGTGCCAAGACCAGCGGAGCCAAACGCAGACAAAGCTGAGGAGAAGCCGTTCGCTGTCGCCGCACGTCAGTTCCACGATTCCGGCGCCGGCAGCGGACCCATCGCGGTCGGCTGCAGAGGCACCTACCCTCGATATGCCACAAGACAGACAAGGGCTGACCCCAATACCCCGACTACACCGAAGCTTTCATCCTGTCCGGTAGTGAAGACATGGCGTGAGAAGTCGACCGTGCGGACCCCGAGTGGAGACAAATCGGATCCAGGCTACGCGAGTGGCGATACCAGACCCACGTTGAAGTGCCCATTGCTTGCCGAAAGTGTTGAATAATGACCAGCCCCGCGACGCCAACGCCAGCGGCTAAGCCCGCTGGAAAATCGTTCACCGTTGTCGCGCCGCAGGTTACGCTGCCCAAAGGCGGTGGGGCGATCCGTGGCATCGGTGAGAAGTTTGCGGCGAATCCTGTAACCGGAACAGGATCCGCTACGGTTCCGATCGCTACAAGCCCGGGCCGGTCGGGCTTCGGCCCTACGTTGAGTCTGTCCTACGACTCGGGATCAGGAAACGGTCCTTTTGGGTTGGGCTGGTCGTTGAATTTGCCGCTGATCACCCGTAAGACCGACAGAGGGCTACCGAGCTACCACGACGATATCGAGTCCGATGTGTTCATCTTGTCCGGTTCGGAGGATCTTGTGCGCGAACTTGGATCCGACGCCAAACCGTCGGAGGACAAGAACACTGCGCCGGGCTACACGATCTATCGGTACCGGCCGCGGGTGGAAGGACTGTTCGCTCGGATCGAACGCTGGACTCGCGACAGCGACGGCGACACGCATTGGCGGTCCTTCTCTCGTGACAATGTCCTGACTATCTACGGCAAAGACACGAAGTCTCGAATTGTCGCGCCGCATAACGACGGTGCGGGCGCGCCGCGGGTGTTCAGCTGGCTGATCAGCGAATCACGGGATGACCGCGGAAATGCGATCGTCTACGAATACAAACAGGAAGACGGCGTGGGCGCAGACCTGAGTGCTGCGCATCAAGGCAACCGCGGCGAGTTGGGGGATCCGCGGCGGCAAACAAACCGCTACCTTAAGCACATCCGCTACGGCAATCGGATACCGCTGCTGGACGAGGTCACTGGATCGCGGCCCCCGCAACTGACGACCGATCAGCTTGGTGACGTAGCGTGGATGTTCGAGCTGATCCTCGACTACGGCGAGCACGAAACCGTAGCGCCAACACCGAAGGAGACGCGTCAATGGGAGCATCGCGGGGACGCGTTCTCGTCGTACCGATCGGGATTCGAAGTCCGGACCGCACGGTTGTGCCAGCGTTTCTTGATGTTCCACCACATTCCCGATCTGCCGCTCGGGGATACGGGATATGACGGTCTTGTCCGTTCAACCGACCTGAAATACACTCTGTCCGACACCGGGTATGCGTTCGTGCAACACGTCACCCAATGCGGATACTCGCGCCGAGTCGACGGCGGCTACGTCCAGCGGGGTATGCCCCCCGTCGAGTACGAGTACAGCCGACCCAGCGTCGATGGCACCGTCCGAGAAGTAGACGGGGAGAGTCTGCAGAATCTGCCGATCGGGTTGGACGGGATAACCTATCAGTTTGTCGATCTGCATGGCGAAGGCATACCCGGAATTCTCACCGCGCAGGCGGGCGCCTGGTTTTACAAACGAAACATCAGCCCGATCAGTACCCGAGCGATCGAGTTCGCACCCCTGGAACGCGTTGGTGTGACACCGAACGCGGCTCAGAGCGCACGGTTTCTGGATTTGGCCGGGGACGGGCGACTCGACCTGGTTGACTTCGACGGACCGGCGCCAGGTATCTACGAACATGACGCCGATGAGGGCTGGGAGCCATTTCGGCCCTTCAGATCCCGACTGAATCGCAATGTGCACGAGGCCAACACGCGGTTCATCGACCTCAACGGTAACGGACACGCCGACGTCCTGGTCGCCGAAGACACAGCAAAGTTCATCTGGTACCCGTCGATGGGTGAAGAAGGGTTCGCCGCGGCTGAGGCCACCGCGCAGGCCCTCGACGAAGAAGACGGCCCCCGGCTGGTCTTCGCAGATGGCACCGACACCATCCATTTGGCGGACATGTCCGGCGACGGACTTGTCGATCTGGTTCGGATACGCAACGGCGAGATCTGTTACTGGCCCAACCAAGGCTACGGGCGGTTCGGCGCGAAAATCACCATGGATTGCAGCGCCGCACCCGAGGATCCGCGATGTTTCGATCACCCAGACCTGTTCGACCCCAAACGGATACGTCTTGCCGACATCGATGGCAGCGGCACGACCGACATCATCTACCTGGGGCACGATGGCGCTAGTGTCTATTTCAACCGGTCCGGCAACAGCTGGAGTGCACCGCTGGTGTTGACGGCGTTCCCGCGCGTCGACAACTTGTCGGCGGTGAGCACTGTGGATCTGCGTGGCAACGGAACCGAGTGCCTGGTCTGGTCCTCACCGCTACCCGGCGACACCGGCTGGCAGATGCGCTATATCGACCTGATGGGGAAGGTAAAACCACACCTGCTGACCCGAATCGTCAACAACCTCGGCGCCGAAACCACCCTGAATTACGCGTCGTCGGTTAAGTTTTACCTCGCCGACAAACAAGCTGGCCGACCGTGGTCCACCAAGCTTCCCTTCCCTGTACACGTCGTTGAACGTGTCGAAACCCATGATGTGATCAGCGGCAACTCGTTTACCACCCGCTACGTCTACCACAGCGGATATTTCGATCCCGACGAGCGGGAGTTCCGTGGCTTCGGGATGGTCGAACAATGGGACACCGAACGATTCGCCGCGTTGAGTTCCGCCGGTGAGGTCCCCAAGAGTGACACCAACCGCGGCGCCACCAATATCGACGCTTCATCGCATGTTCCACCGGTACACACGAAAACCTGGTTTCACACCGGCGCAGACCTCAGCGAAGATGACTCCAGTCGCCTCACAAGTCGCTTTTGGCGTCCACAGAGCCTGGGGCCGCCTGTCCTTCCGGCGGAGCCAATGAGCCCACGGGAGCGGCGGGAGGCGGTGCGCGCCCTCAATGGCGCAATGCTACGCCAAGAAGTGTGGGGCACAGCCGAGATCCCCTACACCGTCGTTGAGCAGACCCACACAGTCGAACGAAGCCAACCCCAGCGCGACAATCGGCACGGCGTCTTCTTCGCCCATCCCCGCGAAGTCCTCACCTTCTACCACGAACAATCCGCTGGCGACCCACGGATCGGGCACTCACTGACTCTTGAAGTAGACCCGTACGGCCTCGCCCTGAAATCTGTTGACATCGGCTACGGCCGACCGACGAATCGCACACTCGCCGGGACCGAAGAAACACACAACTATAAACTGACCGAGTCCGACCGAGCGCGGCAAACCGAGACCCTGCTCACCTACACCGAAATTGCCACAACGAATCCGATCGACAACCTGCCTGGCAGCCGTGCTCCGAAGTACCCGCACGACTATCGCACACCCATTCCGGCGGAAACACGAACATTCGAACTCACCGGTTTTACCCAAGCGGGCCCGCGCTTCACCATCGACCAATTCGAAGGCACCAAAGTTTCAAGGTTTGCGCCGCTAACCGACGCAACCGAACTGCAATATCACCAGACGCCTAGCGTGACACCGCAAAAACGGCTGATCGAGCACGTCCGCACTCTGTACCGAGCAGATAATCTCGCAGCCGGACCATTGGCGCTGACAACGATCGAGCCGCGGGCGATGGTGTTTGAGGCTTACAAGCTTGCGATGACACCCAAACTAGTGCTGAGCGTCTATGGCGGCAGAGTCACCGACGAAATGCTCCACACCCAAGGTGGCTATGTTCACCTCGGCGACACCAACTGGTGGATTCCCTCGGGCCGAATATTCCTCTCACCGAACCGCGCCGACGCTACCCGCGCCGAATTTGACTATGCGCGTAAACATTTCTTCTTGCCATGTCGCTACCGCGACCCGTTCGACAGTCCAGTTGTCCCCACCGAGGGGGTCGTTACCTACGACCAGTACGACCTGCTAGTCCGCGAAACAAGCGACCCCCTAGACAATCGCATCAGTATCGGCGAACGAAAAGCGAATGGCGAACTTGATCCGTTGACAGGGGGCAACGACTATCGAGTCCTGCAACCCGCGCTGGTCACCGACGCCAATGGCAACCGCGCCGCCGTTGCGTTCGACGCGCTCGGTCTGGTTGCCGGTACCGCCGTAATGGGCAAACCGTACCCAAAACCAGCGCTTCTCGAAGGTGACCTACTCGACGGTTTCGAGCCCGACATCGATGACAGCGTCATAATCGATCTTCTCGCCGACCCACTGGCCGATCCAGCTGCGAACCCAAAGGCTAGCCCGGCCGCCCTGTTGAAACAGGCCACCACGCGCCTGGTGTACGACACGCACGCGTACCAACGATCCGGGCAGCCTGCCACGGTGTACACCGTTGTGCGCGAAACCCATGATGCCGACCCGATCACCGACGGCGGGGTAAAACTTCAACACACCCTCAGTTACTCCGACGGATTCGGACGCGAAATACAACGCAAAATCCAGGCCGAACCCGGAACCGTTCCAACACGCGACACGACCGGCAACGTGGCCGTAGACGCCGACGGCCAACCCGTCGTGACCGCTCACGACGTGACTCGACGGTGGGTGGGCAGCGGGTGGGCCGTGTTCAACAACAAGGGCAAACCCGTTCGCCAATACGAGCCGTTCTTCACCGACACACACCGCTTCGAGTTCGACACCCGGATCGGCGTCAGCCCCGTGCTGTTTTACGAACCTGCGGGGCGGGTTGTCGCCATACTGCGCCCCGACCACACATGGGAGAAAGTGACTTTCGACCCTTGGAGGCAGGAAACCTGGGATGCGAGCGACACCGTCGCGACTCCAAATCCGGCCGCCGACCCGGACGTAGGCGAATTTTTTAGCCGGCTATCCAGCGTGGACTATCTGCCCACCTGGCACGGCGCTAGAATCGGTGGAGCGCTCGGCGTTGATGAAAAGACGGCTGCGGAAAAGTCGGCCGTCCACGCGCAAACACCCACGCTCGCTTACGCCGACGCGCTCGGCCGCACCTTCCTGACCGTCGCGCACAACACCTTCCAGTACACGTGGCCGCCGGCAGCGCCCTTTTTTGAAGAGTTCCATGTGGCCCGCGTCGAGATCGACATCGAAGGAAACCAACGGGTCGTCCGCGACGCCCTCGAACAGGGTGGCGCCACACCCGGACGGATGGTGATGCGCTACGACTACGACATGATCGGCAACCGTATCCATCAGGCCAGTATGGAAACCGGTGAACGCTGGGCACTCGCCGACGTAGGCGGAAAACCGCTGTACGCGTGGGACAGCCGCGGCAACCGGATACGCACATCCTACGACCCGCTCCGCAGACCTACCGGCACTCATCTTTTGGAATCTGATGCAGTGCCGGAGTTATTGGTTGGCCTCACTGTCTATGGAGAGTCTCGGCCGGATGCAGTCGTCCACAACCTGCGCGGCAAGCCTGTCGAAGTGTGCGATCAGGCAGGCAAGATCACCAACGATGTGTACGACTTCAAGAGCAACCCCCTCAGGAGCTCGCGGCAACTTGCTACGTCGTACAAGACAATCCTGGACTGGTCGACCCCCGTTCCGCCTGCCCTCGATCCGCTAACCTATACATCGAGCACTCGGTACGACGCGCTGAACCGGCCCACCACGCTAACGCATCCCGACAACAGCGTCGTGCGACCCGGCTACAACGCAGCCAATCTCCTCGAACGCGTGGACGTCAACCTACACAGCAACGTCAACGAACGTGGGGAACGGATATGGACACCGTTCGTCACCAACGTCGATTACGACGCCAAGCGCCAGCGCACACTCATCGACTACGGCAACAACATGAGGTCGACCTACGAATACCACCCGAAAACCCTGCGTCTCAAACACATCCTGACCACACGCAATCCAGCGGCCTTCCCCGCCGACTACGACCCGAAACCACTCTCGGCGCCGGACTGGCCAGGAAAAGCAGTCCAGAACCTCACCTACACCTACGACGCCGTCGGCAATGTCACCCACATCACCGACCTCGCACAACAGAGCCGATTCTTCAACAACAAACGTGTGGAACCCAGCAACCACTACACTTATGATGCCGTCAATCGACTAATCGAAGCCACGGGCCGCGAACATCTCGGCCAAGCCAGCGCTCGATCGACATCGCACTCCTACAACGACCGGCCACGGACTGCCATCCATCCGTCACCCACCGATGGGAATGCAATGGGGCTATACCGTGAACGGTACGAATACGACCCAGTTGGCAACTTCCAACGGATGATACACCGCGGCGCCGACCCCATACAGCCAGACTGGACGCGTGCCTACGCCTACAACGAAACCAACGCCATCACCAATGTCGGAGTAAGCAATCGCCTCACCAGCACCACAATCGCCACCGCAACTAGCGGCACCACCACCGAGCCCTATAGCGAGTACGGGGACGGTTACGACCCGCACGGCAACATGCTAAGTATGCCCCACCTTCAAATCATGCAATGGGACTACCGCAACCAACTACAAATGACACAGCGCCAGGCAATAAACATCGCCGACGAAGACGGCGCAGCGCACCAGGGCGAGCGCACTTGGTATGTGTACGACTCTGCCGGCACGCGAGTCCGGAAAGTCACGGAATTTGCATCACAGCTTGGCGCGGCGATCCGAATTAAGGAGGAGCGACTCTACCTCGGTGGATTCGAGATCCACCGAGGCAACGGCGTGAAGCCTCATGTCCGCGAGACGCTTCACGTCATGGACGACCAGCAGCGCATCGCACTGATCGAAACCAGAACCCAGGGTATTGACCGGGGACCCGAGCAGCTCACCCGGTACCAATTCGGGAACCATCTCGGCTCAGTGAGCCTCGAATTCGACGACAAGGCACAGGTTGTCACGTATGAGGAATACAATCCGTACGGATGTTCTGTTTATCAAGCCGTGCGCAGTCAAACGGAGACACCAAAGAGATTTCGCTACACCGGCAAAGAGCGAGATGACGAAAGCGGATTGAGCTATCATGGCGCCCGCTATTACTCGCCATGGCTAGGCCGCTGGACTAGCACCGACCCTCTAGGCCTGGCCGATGGGATGAATACCTACCGTTTCTGTCAGAGCAATCCGGTCGCTCACACTGACCCTACCGGCACGACAACCAAGGCCAGCGAGCCGTCGGTACTACAGGTCATCGATGAAACGCTGGAGAGGAAGAGCATTCCTTATAACACAGAAACCAAGGTGCGCGTGGAGCTTCCGGACAAGAGCATGGTCGTCAGGAGATACGACCGAATGTACCGCGATCCGACTTCCGGAAACTTTGCGGTTATCGAGGCAAAAGGAGCGCGACCCAATCAGCTCACCCCCGCGGAGCGCCTCGCGGACAAGCTCATACAGGAGCATGGGGGCCGATTCGAGGTACTCGAGAGTGCTGGCAAACCCCCAACTTCACCCAGAGTGGAACGGATCCCGTTCACCAAGGGATACAAAGGTGAGTTCAAACCCGGTCACGTTCATTATGCGCACGGATCGCCAGGGCACGTCGCCAGAGCGGAAGCACCACACGCAATGGACGTTGGGGCCTGGCGTGCGTGGATGAATGAGACGCATGCAGACGCCAAACCACCAACTGGAATGGCGCGGATCACCAGGCCAAATCAATTACCCACCTATATCACACAAGAGAAGGCGCTGCAGAATGCCAGCCCTAAGAAACAAATGCAGTATGTCAGTCCCAAAGAACGAGATCTGGTACGCCAGCAAATGATTGCTCGATCACAGGCAAGGAGCTCCTCGGGCGGAATGATAGGCCTCCAGGGAGGAGGTGGTGGCCTCAGGGCGGCTGTAAGGCCAGCTATCAGGGCGCTGCCGCAAGGAGTGCAATGGCTAGGCCAGGTCTCCACGGCTTTCGGAGCCGCAAGCGAGGCTGATGAGACGGATCGGTTGTTGGCGAACCATGGTGAGGGAACATTCACCCGAGCCACGAACACTGCCGCGGTGGTCATACTCGGTGTTGTGGCAGGCGTCGCCGATGACGGTCTTGCAGGGGTGCAAACTTTTTTGTTCGGTGCACCTGTCGTCACCGCGCAATCTTGGGATGACCACCAATCCGGTCCGATCCAGCACGCGGCCGGGGAGGCCTATCGAGGAATTATCCAGTGGGGTTACCGCCACGGGTACTAGCCACATGAGTCGAGCAAGGTGCCAATGCGCGTACGGCTAGTTCCAGAACTGAGGGACTGCTGCACCAATAGGTGACATCTGATCTGCCTTGCCTGCGGGCGGTCGGGAAGGATGTAGTTGTGCCCAAGCCTTGCCCTCAAGAGTTCCGTGACGACGCTGTACGGGTCGCCCGTGATCGCGGCGATGGAGTGACAATCGAGCAGGTCGCCAAGGATTTCGGCGTGCACCCGATGAGCTTGGCCAAGTGGATGCGACGCGCCGACATCGATGCCGGTCATCGACCGGGTGTCACCTCGACAGAGTCCGCCGAATTGCGCGAGGCCAACAAGCGGATCCTGTTGCTCGAGCCGGAGAACGAAGTCCTACGCCGGGCCACGGCCTACCTGTCACAGGCGAACCTGCCGGGAAAAGGCTCTACCCGCTCGTGAAAGAGCTCGCCGCCTACGGGTTCCCGTGGCGGTGTCGCGGGAGGGTCCTCAAGCTCCCCCGCCAGCCCAACTATCGATGGCTGGCCGATCCAGTCACCATTGCCGAGCTGACCTGGGCCTACCGGGCGAACGTACTGTTCGATGCCCATCGCGGGCGATCCTGAGTTCGGATACCGGTTCCTCGCCGGCGAAGCAGAGCAGGTCGAAGAATCAATGTGTGAGCGGACCGCCTGGCGGATCTGCCGAGACAACCGTTGGTGGTCAGTGTTCGGTAAGAAGCGAGGCCGCAACGGCCGCCGATCAGGCACACCAGTTCACGACGATCTGGCCCAACGAAACTTCACCGCAGATACTCCAAACCAGTTGTGGCTCACGGATATCACTGAGCACCCTACCGCTGAAGGAAAGCTCTATCTGTGCGCGATCAGAGACGTCTATTCGGGGAGGATCGTCGGCTACAGCATCGATTCCCGCATGAAGTCCCGACTAGCAGTGGCAGCACTCAACAGTGCTGTTGCCCGCCGCGGCGAGGTCGCCGGCTGCATCGTCCATAGCGATCGAGGATCGCAGTTCCGATCACGAAAGTTTGTGCACGCCTGAAACATGCACGGCCTGGTCGGCTCGATGGGGAAGGTCGGGGCCTGTGGTGACAATGCGGCGATGGAGAGCTTCTTCGCTCTGGTGCAACGTATGTTCTCGACCGTCGTCGTTGGGACACCCGGGAACAACTGCGGATCGCGATCGTGACGTGGATTGAACGGACCTACCACCGTCGCCGTCGCCAGGCCCGCCTTGGTCAGTTGACGCCGATCGAATACGAAGCCATCATCAACAATGCCGCAGCCGCGGCATGACACCGTGACTGTCACCTATCCGTGCAGCAGTCGCGAGTACGAGTCCAGTTACTACGCTGGACTCATACTCGAGCAAGACTCCACATTGGAGGCGGCACAAAACCTGCGGTGATTCACTCGTCGAATCGAAGACGAATGTCTGCTGATCTGAACGTCAATGGCACGTAGCGATGACCCCACCGACAGCCGCCTCCACCAACGCCAGCCTGCCCACCACACACCGCCATTAGTGCTCAAATCTAAAACCCCGAGGCACCATCACTCCACGTCGCAGCGGCCAATACCGAGCCATCTACGACTCGATGATAGAAGTCCGGATGCAGCTAAAGCTTCTGAACTCCGTGAGACGTTCGCGTGTCAGCCAATGGTAGAACCGTCGAAATTTCGCCGCGCACCAGTCGCGTCCGTAGGCAACTACTTCACATGGTCAAGAACGCGCTTTAACAGCAAGCTTTCATCGCTACTTCCGCCTTGATCTGTTGTGAGCAACGAGACAGGCAGTGCATCCCCCGCAATCCGATCAAGTTGCGATCGAAGCAGTCGCCGTTGGGCTTCCAGCAAGCGACTTTGCGCGAGCGCACTGCCATCAGGGACTGTCAAGACCCGTCCCCAATTCGCCAATGCCGACAAATGCTCTGAATCACTGAGTAAGTCGACAGCACTGTCAAGTTCGCCGATCGAGGCAAGGAGCGATCTCGCCAATCCTGACAGCTCAGACTCGCCAGTCCGTAATGATGGCTTCATGAGCATCGAAAGCGCGAAGGCTCGCAATTGGCGAACCTGCCGCTGCGTCATTTCGCCAGATAGAGATAGCGACCTTAAGCGAGACCATGATCCCCCTAGTACATGACGTTCCGGACGGTCAATCCAAGCCGAGACGAATTGCTCGGTGTGGACACTGGCTATCGCCCTTCTACCAACATTATGCAGGATTGCCACGGCGCCCGCCGCAAGCAGACTGTCATCTCTGCCTACGAAGTCGATTGCAACCGTTGCTGCCAGCAACTCAGCAGCGTCAAACACGCGATCCTCGTCCGTACCCTCGAATACTCCTGCTCTCGATCTCAACCAGAACTCCGCCGCGCGTGCAATTCTGCCGGTGCCCGATTCAGTGTTAGCCTCCAAAATTTCGCCAGCCGCCCTGAGAATCGCCTCCACAGGATTGAGTCGTTCTTCTCCGCGCTGGCCGAAACCTTCGCGCAACCACTGTCGATATTGGGAATATCGACGAGTATCGACTAATTCACCCGCGGCAACTGCGGCGTGGGCATCGATGGCCCAGGCTGGCAGATCAAGCCTCACGGAACGCGTCTTGGCTCCGACAACTTTAATCACCAGTTGCCCTTCCGACGTCACGTCGATCACGTCGACCTCGACCAAACTATTGATGCCCGCGGTCAATTCTGGATCACGCGCTTCATATGCCAACAGGATCGCTTGACCCTCTATCCGCGCCACGTATTGCCAGCGCCCGGCGCCGAGATTGACTGGCCTGCCTCGACCAACCGAGACACTTAAAGGCGCACCGGGACGAAGCAACTTCGCCTGCCGATCGACTAATGGGTGGGAAGTGATTGAGATTCCGCTGCCGGTCCGTCTGGTCGAAAATCGGCCGAGCATTCGCAAATTATCTAACAGGTCAGACGACGATATACCCGGGATCCACGATGCGTGCTCCGCAGGTAGCCAGTGGTAACGGCCGGTGACGACATCACGGCATATGACGCCAACGGGCTCATCAAGGTCGTCATTTACCGAATATTCGGCCACGACCACTGGGTCGGCACCGTCTCGGGAATAGATCCCCGCATGCGGTCTTCCAGTACCGTCCACGCGCCACCACAATATCGGGGTTATTCGTTGTTTACCAACACCAAGAGCACCAGCAACACGCTCCCGGTGTTGGGGTGGGACATCTGCAACGACGTCATCCACGGAAACCGCGAACAACACGGCGCCACAACGTACTACCAACCCATATGCGCCAACGCGCGCCGCCACCTGCGTGCGAATCAGACTATTCACAGGCCACCGACCCGAATCCTGCAAGCGCCGCGAAACAGTGACCACACGACGATCCAGCCCGACGACGTCGATCGTCATTGCGATCGACTGTAGCAACTCGGCGATCAGCGCTTTCGACTCATCGGAACGAGCGAGTATCTGTCGGAGCCAACTGTATCCTGGCCATGAGGTCTCCGATCGCGCCGCAAGCCGGACGTCGACGTCCGGAAACCCGGCGATTCGAAGCGCACCAGCGTCGTCAACAACAAGCAACGCTACATCACCAGGTCGTATGGCGCCGTAGTCCACTGGTCCGAGATCGTTGTTTTGGTCGAGCCAGACTGCGCGAACTTTTTTGTAACTCGCGAGTTCAACAAGCGACATCGGATATGTGAGTGACGTTCCAACCCCTAATCTAAGGCTTCCACGCGCTTCATCCAGTCCAGACACAGGTAAAAGCAGACGCGAATTAGCCTCTCCGACTGGAAGTCCCGAACGATCCGTTGAGGTCCAGCTCTTAAACACGAGGTGATCCGGCCCGACTCCCCAGTCCTGACCGGACACTTTCAGCGATAATTCCAATCCCATTCGATCTCCGGGCCTAAAGAATGACCAGTCCAGATCGGACAGCGAAACGTTTTCGTCTGTCGTCACGAGCGCTCCCCGAACTTCGACCACGCGGCCCGGACTCAATTCGAGCCACACTCCGGCGTTGTCCGCGCTTGGACCAGCAACTGTAAACTGCCGTTGACCATGAGACCATACTTCTCTGTCCGAGGTCAGGGTCGACGCCGGCCATCCATACCGTGACAGTCGGTCCCGGCCGTAACGAAGGGTCGCTCCGCCCTCAAAGTCCACGAAAACGCCTTCATTCGTCGCGCTGGCGAGCCCGAGTGGATATTCGCTGACTGTATTGTTGCGCGACACATAACCAGTCGTCTGATCGTGGTGCTTCCACTTGCTTCGCCGGCAATCGTCCAGAATATCTTCCGCCGCCTTGTCCGCGAACGACACTCGCGCCCAGGGCACTTCAATGAAGGCGGGGACTGCGGCGCCCAATGTCCCCCGCCGGCCTCGAGCTTCAAGTTTCGCCATCGATTCGACCGAACGATTCACTACTCTCGCAAACTGCACAAAGACACCGTCTTGCGGCTCCACAATAAATTCCCGACCGTTTCGTTTCCGAAGTCGTCCTACTTTGGGATGAGGAGTCGCCAAGAAAGCCCGGCCCGTTCCCTTTGCCGGGGTTGCCTCCAGGTCAGGAAGACCAGCAACCGTAAACATTCTTTCCATCACCTCGTCGCCTCGTCCATCGCGGCGAGCGGGTCTCAAAACCGATGTCTTTGGTAGGATTACTGCTGGGCGGCCGGTTTTAGGAACATAGGCGCCGTCTGCCGGAATTGCAGCCGTGATCCGGACCGTCTTGTCTGGCTCCAGTTCGAGACGAACCACCGATCCGGACCCAATTTGCTCTTCCATAAGAGTATCCACCGCGCTAAACATAATACCGGGCGCAATTTCCATTCGCCCGGCACCCATAATTGCGTAACACTGCCCTTCCATACTAAGCAAATAGCTCACTAAGGTAGAAGACGCGCGACTCGGCGCACTCAGCACTGAACCGTTTCGAGGACGATTAGCGGACCCTAGATCCGGCTCATTTCCTGCAGGATTCCACGGCGCAAATATCCTTACTAGCATCACAACTTCGGTTCGTTCAATATCCAGGCCGTTGGAAAGTAGCCTTTCGAGAGTGCTCTCCCGTAAGGAAAACTGCCGACGATTCACTTTGACTTCGAGATCACTAGGCGTGACCGTTTCCGGAAGACCGAAAACAATTTTAATGTCGTTGTCTAACTGTTCAATACGGCGAGCCGTCATGAATACAAGGTCGCCATCCATCAGACCGTTTGCAGCGACCACGCCAAGTTGACGCACCTCGCCAGCCGAGCGCATGGCCTCTTCACAGTCAAGCCGCGCAAGCACCTGTTGTTTAATCACTCCGGTGTGTCCAGATGATCGTAGATGCTCCAAGAGGACACTTTGACTTGACGAATCTAGAATGGCAGTTGTCGGAACCCATTGAGGACCGCGAAACGGTTCCACAGGATCGGTCAACGAGCGACTAGCTTGAATACGCAGGACTCGAACTATACCTGCGTCGATGTGGATCTCTAACTCGAGAAAATGTAAATACCGCTGGGCCGCCTCGACAACTAAACGCCTTACATAACTCGGCGAGATGTCACGTCGGTCGATCACGAGGACGAGGCGTTTGCTCACTTTGTCGACTGTAAAACTCACCGCGCGAACCCGGTCACCGTGAAAGAGATCCGAAAGTCGGCTTTCTCGAGAAACGTCCTTCTCGTCCGCGCTCGAGATTCGAAGTGAATCCGCTGACACTAAGAGAACCCATCCTAGACCCCACTCAAAGGCATGGCCGGTTCTCGTGTCCGTCGGCGGGCCGATATAGTGCAATTGCTCATGCTCGGTAAGTTCGATCCGCGAACTGTCCAACGACCAGGCTCGCCGACGGCGATACTCTGCCAACGTTTTTGGCACACTCATCATATAGGACGCCCTATACCCGTCCTCATGCGGAATAAGCCGGGCACGTACGTTGCCCTTCGGGTAAAGGACACCCGCGACCGCTGGTAGCTGGCCAGGAACCAGGCACAGTCGAGCAGAGTGCACCCCGTCTGAGTTGGGCGGCTCTAGGCCGCCGAAAATGTCGATGTGATGGCCGTCTAGAGACAACGACCCGATCACATGCTCTTCTCCTGACTGCTGGAATTGCCTCCATCGACTGCCTGGATCTATCGGATGGCTGTCCGCCCTGATGGATCCACGCCGAAACTGCAAGTTCCTTCGCACGCTAAAGAGGACGCCCCCCCTTCTCACGGCGACCACAGTCTCGCTTAAGGTCAACGTAATCGACGATAGCGTGAGGTTAGAGTTAAGGGATGGCTGCCGTGCTGCGGTTCCAAGAATCATTCTTCGTGTCTTGCGGCTCCTCACGACCACCGTTTGGACTTCTTTGTTAGAATTACGGCGGAGAAGCTGGAAGTCGGCCCTATCCATCGCCAGCTCACGGACGCCGGCAGTACCCGCAAGCCGCTGTTCGGATCGCACCAGCACCGGAGCGTTGACTAACTGCCTGTAATCAAAGTCGTCGTCCGATCCTACGTATTCGCTCAGTTCAAAGTCAGCATCCCGGGAATCGCGTACCTCGAACAGTGCGCGCACGGTCACACTACGGTCCAGGAAGCGCAACGACCACTCATCGCCACTACGAACACCAGCAATGGTCTGTCCAACCAGTTTGGAGTCAGTCTCCCCGAACCATTCCGGCTTCAACTCTAAGTAGTGAACCTCAGAATTGAATCGACACCAGGCACCGTACTGTTGGCCGTCTGCCACCCGCAAAACAATAATTCCGTCCATTGTCGTCGCGCGTGCGATTAGCGCGGCGACCTCATCCACGTTCGCATTTGCCGTATGCAGTGAAGCCACAAGCGTGTCGCACGCGAGTCCAGGACCATAACTATGGGCTCGCCACTTACTGGGGTCACTAACCACCTCGGCTGTACGGCCATGAATCAATCCGCGCGCAGTCGATACATCCTCCGGATTGAGCAAAGTAACCGACTCGGTTTCGATTCGAACAACCATCTTAGAAGTTGTAACAACAAGCATCCATTGAAGATTCTTAGAAAACAGCCAATCTAAAGTAACTGTGTCACCCCGACGAATCTCATACATCTCTTCAAACCGTTCCAAGGTCGGACAGTCGGGACTCTCGACCCCTCGAATCGACACTGCCTGAACAGGGACCACCGCCCGGCGCGCGTCATAGTCAGTCCAAGGTGCCGTAACGACGTGAACCCTATCTCCTTGGTCTTCTACTCCCGTGGCAACTACGTTATCTGGAAATCCGACCGGGCTATCGATGACTATGGAGTGTCGCTCCCGACCCCGTTTTTCTGCCACGACGGATTCATTCTGAAAGTCGCTAAAGTAGCTTAACCAGACGATGTTCCGATCATCAATGACGGGGCGAGATACCGCTTGGTGGGGCAATCTCAATCGAGGGCGATGAGTACCTGCGAGTTCCGCTGTGACAACCAGACCTTGGCGATCGGGCCCAAGCAATTCCTTCATCTCTTCGGGCTCTGCCCACGATCCCACTGGCAGGCAATACAGATTCCCAGGGGACGTAACGAAGTGCCAATCTCCCATCTCCTCGCCTTCTAAAACGGTATAGGTCAGGGACACCGATGCTGACGCAGAGCATTCCGCGACGACCAACTCGCTTAGCTGCCGGATAATTGGTACCCATTGATGCATTCCGGAGTTCCAGCGCACGAGGCACCGTCTCGTCTGTGAACTTTCCCCAGAGAACGACCGAGCTAGATTCGGGTCCCAATACCGGCGAATCTTCTCACCAACTTCCGTGTCCCGACTCGGATAAGAGTATTCGCCAAAGCCATCTATGTGGATAGTTAGCCAGGGAGCGGTGGTGACAACGGTTGCATAGCGTAGTTCACCTGGCCCCGGGTTGCGCCTCTTTAGCCTGTGCACTCCACTGACCACGGGTAATTCGCCGTGCAAGCGCGCTGCGACAATTGACCCGGGAGGAAACTCCGCGTCCACTATCGTCCGAGCTATCTCAATCGGTTCACCAAGCCCGCAATTGATCCAAGCACGCCGAGGCGCGATCGTACTAGCAGGTTCCGCCGTTTGGTCCGATGCCGCTACGATTCCTAGAGTTAACCGACGATTCGTCCTGATCTCATTCCGGAATTTCGCTCGATCCTTTCGGTTAGAGAAGAGATCGAGGATGGCTTCAGTCTGTCCCGCCAATAAAACGCTGCTTAGGTCCTTGTCATAAAGATACCGAACTACACGGCCACGGTATAAATCGGACGTGGTCGCAGCCAAACGTAAATCGTCGGCTCGTCGTATTCGCGCGCTGGCCCAGCTTTGCTCGACCACAGTGAAGTATGTGGGCGGAAGTGAGGGTCGGATTTGATTCGCCTCCCAAGCTTCGAGCACTCGGTCAGCCAACGGAACAGTACCGTCGACACGAACAGATTCCGTGATGGCGACGGACGTAAGAAACTGGACCAGCATCTGAGCCGTGAGATTATCTCCGCGCCGAGTAACTTCCAATTGCATTGGACTTGCCATACCAGATTCGCGGCCACGATAGCGCGAACGGCGATATATAGTTTCGACAGCACGAATACGAAGATTGTCCGCGGTCTCGCTATTTTCCGGAAGCTCTGTCGCGAGATGTTTCAGCAGGAGCTCGATGTGCCGGAGATTGCCGTCACTAAACTCAAGGATTGTATCAATGGTAGCCGTCTGAATTTCGGCAAGCCGTCGAAGCCGGGTCGGGTCGACCGCCTTTCCGTTCTGTTCGAAAGTCCGTATGAATTCGATCATCAAAGTCCGCACAGACAGAGGAATTTGTTCATCTTTGTCTACAGCGTAAATCCGATCCAACCAGTCTTCAATCCACTCCTGGTACGCGTCGTCTAGGAAGTCAGCACCGGCATCGTCGAGTAGGGCAGTTAACCTCAGAACACGCATGGTCAATGGCGCGGCCTTAACGCGCGCCCAATTGTCCAAATCTCGCGAACTCTCCCGCCAGATACTTAAAGGGTATCGGGGTGATAGCAATAGGCGCTGCGGTTTCGCCGCATTGGTCATGACAGCAGCAGGATCTCCCTCAGCCTTTTTCAACAGACCGCTGTACTGGTTGTTCAGGCCGGCACGTTGCGCGTACCAATCAATTTTCAGCTTTGGCCAACGTTTCTCAACCGACGTCGGCCAGGAGTGCGGATAAATTTCGAAAAGAACACTCGCCGGCTTAAGTAATTCGGGTACACGTAGGCCCTTCCCGCGAGGTTTTGGCTCCTTGTCGACAGCACTGAGTCTGTCAAGGACCGCAAATAGGATCGTCAGCGCGAGTGGCGGGTCACCTACGAACCAGCGCCCTGGTCCTAGCCCCCCGTCAAAGGTGGTGGACTCGACCCATGCCTTGTCGATCCAGCTTGTGCATACTGCGCCGATTGATTGGCGCGCTAGACGGGAACGCTGTTCATTTTCCTCTGCATCATGTGCCGCATTATCTCGCAAGACGCGCAAAGCAAACTCTGCCAGGACGCTGGGGTCGATGTGACCCGCCCGACCTACTCCTGAGTCCTGGGTGAGTTGCTCGATGTGCCATAATAAAGAGACCAATGCCTGGCCGAGTGGATTGTCGGCAGCATACTCGCCATGTTCCAACAAGCCCAGTAACGTCGAGTGATCCCTTAAGAAGTCGCTTCCGTGGAACACGATAGAAATAAGGTGGTCGTTATTGAGGTCTGCGCTATTTCGATCTTCAAGCAACTCCAACGCCAACGCTACCCCATGCATGGTCCGCAATAGCTCGATAGGCGTAACTTGAGGGAATGCGGGTCCATCATCTCTGAAATGGAACCATCCGTCATGGTTCCGGAACAACCATGGGCAGAAGACCCATGAGCCGTCAACTGGATCAGTTTCCGCAGCATTTCCACCAATAACAATCGGCGTTGGACCACGTCGCAATGAAGCGATCGCGCCGATGTAACTCCGAGCCTCAACCGGATCGATACCAGCCTGGATGACGCGGCCTCGGCGTAGACGGGTGCCGGGTATTTGCCACCACCGGGAGAGGCGAGTCGTGGTCGCAACGGGGTCGACCTCAGCAGCCAATGACCAAGTCGTGGCGTGCCATAGGGTTGCTCCCAGCGAAGCCGCGTCACCGTCGACAAGACCCGTCAAAGATCGATATATTTCCCTAACTGTTCGATCGTCACTGGCACGCTGCGAGCTCCAACGCGAAAACACAACTCCCGTGATTGCTTCCGTTTCGATAGCCTCCACAGACGGGGCATTGGTGGAATCCTCGTACCCGAACGTCGTTCGGGCCAATGCGTAGAGTAGATCCGGTTGAAGATGGGCGGCACCATGACCACCACGCCACAGTGCTCGCGACACCAAATCACGCGCTTGGCGGTCGGTTCGAACGGCGCCTTCGGCCGCACAGAGTAGCGCCAGTCGGCCGTAGTCCCCACGGAGCGCTGCGTCTGCAAGCGGAACTGATTGGTCCCCCAGCCAGCCAATATCAGCGCCAGTTGGATTTCTGCGGGTCAGTTCGCCGAGCGCGATTAATGTCACTGTGGGCATAATCTGATGACCAAGGTCCATATAGGGACCGCTCGGTATCCGACCACGCGATAGCTCATGCTCAGCGGCCAGGGGACCAGCTACTGAGGTGATCAGGTCCGATGCGGCCTGCTTTTCGCCCCGGCCAACCCGCGACACGACCGAAGAAAGCGTCTGCGCCAATGAATGATCGGTCAACGATAGAGCCGATATAATGGCTTCGTCTACTGCGCGAGCCAATTCTGGATCGATAGATTCTGGATCGAACGACACTTCGTAGTCGGTCCCATCAGCGGGCTCAACGACGCGAGCGGAATCGTAGGTGGCGGCAAGCAGATCCTTGAGTCCGTATGCCTGCACCCAGGGTGTTGCCATGCCAAGAGTGGTAGCGGCATCGCGGAGTTCTTGCAGGGTGGAACTTCGCCTGCGAAGGACCTTCAGTGCGGACACGAAGGCGTGCACATCGCCTGGGCCAAGGCGCATAGTCATCGCAAAGTACCAGTCTCGAAGAAGACTCATTGCTTCACCTTCCAAAGGGGTAGGGGCGGCCGCATCGCCGAACGCAGATAGTCCTCTGTGTCGGCCCGGTCAATGTCGTTCAGGGACTCAATGTCGTTCAGTGACTTTCGGTGACCGTAACCGACGGCACGATGCACGCTAGCCGGACAGGATTCGAGCCAGACGACCGTTGAGTGCGCGACTGGAATACGCCCGAGGATCGTCCACCACGCGCCGGAACCAACACCACTGTGGGGCGCTGAAATAGACAGTCTCATTCGCGTTGCCGCGATGCCAAAATCCGCAGACATCGAATCGACCAGATCTCCCCGCTCGATCGATCCGTCGCCGATTCGCTCCGCCAGCACGGCAGCAGGTGTTCGCCTCTCTGCTAGATAGGACTGCCACGGTTGAAGAATCGACGAATCCGCTCCCATTCGAATAAGACCTAGGAATATGGCATCGATCAGCGCTGTATCCCTAATTACGGACGGCACCTCCATAGGGCTACCAATGTCATGTCGCGCCCCCAGCCAGAGATCCAGAACGTAATCGAGCGTCGCGCCCGCATAAAGTGATGCCCAATGATTCGGCGCCGTTCGATGCGTTGCATGGCGACGGATGATTGCTGGGAAGTACTCTGGATAATAGTCTCGTATCAAAAGGATAGCGATCGATTCTTGCATCAAATTGGACCACATTCGCTGCGCGTTAAGCCCAGACACGAACGCGTCCGCAATGCGCTCCTGATCCAACCCCGGCGGAAGCGATGACACATTGGATTTGGGTCCGGCGACAGGCGATCCGTAGGTTGTGAGATTATCTAAAATCCTTGCAGTCAACCCTTGCACATACCGATCGAAGCCGTGTTCGGCAGGCTGACTTTTTGAAGAATCGTCGGCGAACCACGGCAATACAAACACCTCAGTCGGTTCCGCCCCTTGTCCAGTACTTGTCTGACGCGCGAGTGACGAAGCGATCGCCGCAGCTTCGATTCGAAGGGCATGACTGACGCTAAAGACAACGGCAGAACCTGGAAGAACTGACCGAATCCTGTTGCGACACAACCGTGCATCAAAAGCATCAGCGCTCGAATCTGGGACGATCACGAGTCCAACATCCGAGCCTGCAGCCACGATGTCACTCATAGCCGATAGTTGCTGTTGCCGTTCCGGACTAGCGATATCGGGAGTTTCAGTCCGCCAACGGCGGCGGGTCACACTTGTGCTCGCGTCGTCGATTGGCCCGCGCTCGACGCCAGAGAGCTCAAGGGCGAGATCTGCACCGGGTGGGACCGCGACTACATGGGTCGCCGGCATCCTATCAAGAACGATCCACGCACCGAGGTCTCCCACATACGAATCGTCGAATGGACATGGGGCCCCGTCCGGAAACCAATCACGCGGAATTCGATGCGCACTGAGACCAATTCGCCTCGGTCGAGGCTGATCGGTCGCGAGGTCAGTCCCCTCCTCGACGCAGTGAATCTCAACTACACAACCCAATTCGATATCGACCAGTGCCCGGAACACCGTGTCGGCAACAAGATGGCGTACAGGTACTGCATTCAATGCTGAATTTCTATACCTGCTGTTGTCCGCCCTTACTACGCCCAGCAACTGCCAGTCTCTTGTCAGTACTGGCGCTCCCGACGAACCGCCCCACGGCGATTCACGCTCCTCCGCAACCGTACCCTGGGCGTTCGGTCGATCCTTAGGTGCCGAGTAACCTAGGTGAAGGCGATAGGCCGAATCATGCTCGGATATCGAGTGTGTAATCCACGTGTCTGGTATTGGCTTTCGCACACCCCCTTCCATGCCGGCCCAGTAATAGCCAAGGGTTACAACTTTAGTTTCGGCGAGTCCGGTGCTCAGTTGCGCCCAAATAACCGCGGGAAGACCTGACCAGGGTTTACCCTCCTCAACTCTAACCAGCATGGCATCAGTACCTACATCTTTGGCCCGCCAAACAACTGAGGCAGAGTACACTTCACCAACAACTGAAGTCACCGTACAAGTGTCGCTATCCTCCGCAACGAGATGCCGCGAAGTCAACACAACATTGCTCGTCACCGCAAAACCTGTGCCGACGCGTGCGCCCGTGACCATCACCACCCGCTGCCTGTTCGCCTCAGACCGGCCATCACCCAACGATGAGCTCACGTATCACACACAGTTAGTCAGGGACATCACCGATCAGCGTCTCTTCATCGGCCGAAACTGCCATATCTCGCGGCTTCAGTACCAATTTCAGGCGATGCTTAGCTGCCTTGCCAGAGTCGACACTCCCGCCAGCGGACAGAACCTTCCAAAGCGTCAGTTTGCCATCCGCTCGGTAGCTGGCATTCGCTGCGACCTCGAGTTCGATTTCGATGGTTTGTGGAACAAACCGAATCCTCTTTCCCGCACCGGATGCAAGGGCGGCGTCAATTTCAGCGCGAAGCTGTTCGATAGCGACCGACAGCGAGACGCCATCCTTGTCAATTCCATTCATGTCTGCATCCGATTCCCGCTCTCGCGACTCGTCAACTCACGCACCAATTCACACCGAATCTGTGAATACTAGACCTGCAATCACAATAGCGCCCACAGATCGACAAACGGAGGCCAGCGACCGCTCGGTAGATGCTTCTGGACTACACGTCGGACTGTAGTACCAGTCGGCCGGACGTCACAGCCGAGAATGGAATTTCGGCTGACCAGACGACGCTCGGCCGAGCCCAACAGGAAGAAAAGTGAATGGGACTTACACAGTGGACGGGTGACTCCGGCGCACGGTAGTGTTCAGCCGTTCCTACCTTGCTCGATTCTTCGACTCAGAAGCAGTCGGTGCATGCACTTCAGCATGTTGTCCGACGACCTACGATCGCGATCTCCGCCGCCGCGAACCGCCAATTTGTCCACTCACGCGGACGCTAGCCCCACTTCAGCAGACGGCCGTTCACGAGTCTTTGAGGCGAGTCGGCATTGTTGGACCGGGTCTACAACCCGAAGACGGAGGATTCGTCGACGCCGCACAAAGCGTGCAGAAGACCGAGTTGGCGGGATCGCTCGATGGCTGCGGGTACGCACAGGGTACGCAGCAGCACCGAAACTGTCATCACTCACCCAACGCCACAAACGCGAATACTGCTCCCCCACTGCATCATTCATAAACCGTCCACAATGCCAACGATCTGCAAACATCCACGACCGCAGGTTCAAAACCCGTCCAGTTGTCAGCTCCGGTCCAACCGGTGGCACAAAGACGCAGGTCACAGCAGTGCATGAAAGTGCATAACGCACCGTATGCATTAGGTATGCAGGAGACCTGGCGAACAGCCGTTTCGACGGGGATACGCCCAGAAGTGGAGCCAACCCCAACTAGAGCCGCCGGGCACAAGGCGAGTCGCAGACACTTCGAATTCGCAACGCGCACAACAGCTCCAACGCATCTGAGCCACTTCTTCCAACTTTCGCCCGCTGCACACCCAGTTCTGAACCGCGATCCAAGCAGTGACTGGACGGATTTCGCAAAACCAACCGTTGGACGAGACGGTTGGGCCATGCGACCAGCGGCGGGTCGTGCGCGCCGTTTCGCATATCCGGTCTAGCCGATACGACTCGAGCACCGCCCGCCTGCCCGACCTCGTACTCGCGCACGCCGCCACCGACCTCCACGATCGTCGCACGCTGGTCGCCGAGGCTGATCTCGAATTGCTGACCCGATGGAGGAGTGGTCATGCCTCTGCCTTCTTTCCATGCGCGCGGGCCTGGAGGTCGGAGTCGATCTGCTTGAAGTTCCGGTCTTTGGTCTCGGGCACGTAGCGGTAGACGAACGCCAAGCCGAGCAAGCACACGACCGCGAAGATCAAGAACACAGGGCCCGTGCCGATCGCCCCAACCAGCGGCAGAAAGGCCGTGGACAGGGCAAAGTTCGAGAGCCAGCTCGCTGCCGAGCCGGCCCCTGAACCCTCGGCCTGGTTCTCGGACGGGAAGATCTCCCCGAGGATCACCCAGAACACCGGGCCCATCCCCACGGCGAAGGAAGACACGAAGACCAGCATGGCCACGAGCAGGATCACCGAGCTGAGCTCGGCGACGAACGCGAGGCCAAGCAGGGCGACCGAAATCCCCATCCCGATCAACGAGACCAGCAGCAGCGGCCGACGCCCGATCCGATCGACCAATCTGAGCGAGACGATCGTCATCGCGAGGTTGACGGCCCCAATGATGATCGAGTAAACGATCGAGTTCGAGGCGCTCAGCCCGGTCTGGGCAATGATGGTCGGCGCGTAGTACAGGACGGTGTTGATGCCGACGAACTGCTGGAAGATGGCCAACCCGACTGCCACGATCAGCGCCGGGCGGACCCGGGGCGAGAACAGTGCGCGCAACCCCGTGCGCTCGGGGCGCTGATCCTGCTCCCGCTGGTGTTTCTGCTCGTCCTCGTCGCGGCGGTAGGCTTCGATCACGCGATCGGCGCCCTCCGGACCGGCGACCGATTCGATCACCTCACGCGCCGCGTCGGCACGTCCCGTGCGAACCAGCCAGACCGGCGAGTCGGGCAGCCGTACCGCGATCACCGCCAGCACGACCGCCGGGACCGCGCCTACCCAGAACATCGCTTGCCAGTTGCCGCTGGAGCTGAAGGCGAAGTTCACGATGTAGGCGACGAGCATCCCGACTGTCTGCAGTAACTGATTGAGGGTGAGCATCCGGCCCCGGATCTGCGGCGGCGAGATCTCGCCGAGGTAGGTGGGCACGAGCGCCGACGCGATGCCGACCGCGAGGCCCACAACCAGGCGGCCAAGAATCAGCACCACGAAGCCCGTCGCCAGCGCCGAGACCGCGAAGCCCACCGCGAAGAGCACCCCCGCGATCCCGAGCATGGCCTTCCGTCCGAAGCGGTCCGCGAGCCGGCCGGTGAACACCGCGGCGACCATAGCGCTCAGCAGCACGATGCTCGTCGCGAGGCCCTGCTGAGCGCTGTTGATTCCGAAATCGTCCGCGATGTAGAGCAGCGCCCCGGCGATGACGGCAGTGGCGTACCCGATCAGGAAGGTTGCGAGGTTGATCCACAGCCCCCAGCGCCGCGTCCGGGCCAGGCCCTCATCGGAGATATCGACCTGCGGCCGCGTCCCGGATGCCTTGTCCTTCGGCGTTTCGTCTTTCGCCATGTCACTGTCTCCATGGGGGAAGCCCGGTGAGCGGCCAGCCGCCGGTGTCGGCGCTGCCCGCCTTCTCGGTCACGTCGGACTCGACATAGCGCGCGCTCTCGACGACCGCGTCTACCTGCGCTCCGCTGGCGTCGGCCTCCGCGAAGGACTCCGTGATCTGCGCGCGCCACCGATCGTCGTCCCAGTCGTCGAGCCCGCTGCCGACAAGCGTAAGGCTCTCCAGGGCGTCGGCGGCCACCAACCCGCCCAGCCCTGGCAGTAGTAACCGTGCAGTCAGGTCGCCGCTCGCGCCCAGAATAAGAAGGGCCTGATCGCGGGAACTGTCCGCCGCGGATTTTCCACCGGGCAATGCCTTCGCGGTGTGTGTCGGGTCGGGGGCCATGAGTGTCCCTTCCAGTCATTCGACAGGGTATTACGCGCGACGCGCCACAGTAGCGTTATCGCGTCGTGAAGCACCCCAGGTCCGTTCCAATGTGGTTGCGAGTGCATGGATTCGCAACCGATGCAGCAAAACGGTCTTTACGTCGCCTACCCGGAGGTTGGCGATGGCGCGCACATTCGAAGCCCGCGAAACAGTTGCCGACCACGAGGCGCGGCAGAGCAGACCGCACATTGTGGTTGCCTCAGACTGACGTCATCGAGTCTCAATCTGGCTGCCAACGTCTCACTTGCAGTGTCACCCGAAAATGCCAAAGTAGAACACGAATAGTCTTGTCTACCAGCATCTTCAAGATGCTATCTTACAAAGTATCCACTATTTGCGTGATACGTTGTGCCGCAGGGTAATTTGTGTCACCGGTGACGTAAATACAACTCACCGGTGACGTAATGCGACTAGAGCCAACACAACCGCACCGACTAGGCCGACCAACGTACGCCCACCGTCGCGAAGAAGTTTGGGGCACAATCGATCACGGTAACCTGCCACGGAACTCGACCGAAGCCGCAGAAGAAGTCGAGCTAGAGGCTCCGACTGTCCGGTTACGCGGGCATCCCGGCGAACTCGGTCAGCCGGCTCATCCCCAGCGCCGCGTACTTCTTCAATCGCTCGACCGCAGCGGCGAGTTCATCGGACTCCATCAGGTTCGGTGGCATACGCGAAGGGTTCAGCGCGACCTTGCGAACATCCACGACCGCAGTTTCAAACTCGTCCAGTGTCGGTTCGAGTCTGACCGAGGCACCACAAACCGGCAATCGGATGCGCACCGATCGGCCGGCGATCGCGGTCTCTGCCAACGCCCGTTCATAGCGGCCGTGCCATTCGCGAGATCCCATCGATCACGACAGCAGTCAAATGCGGCAACAACACCCATGACAATCGAACTCACATGTCCAATATCAGCCGCCCACACCACTCGCCCCAACGGCAACCCGCGCAATACCGGCATCACTCGATTCGCGCCAGGACCGTTCCCGCAGCGGCTACGATTTCGGAATGTATGAACACCACGCTCGGCGGCGTTCACCGGCTAGCAGCGAACCAGTCCGATGACGGTGCGCCGGCGGGGACCACTGTGGATGGCCGTCGGTGCGTGGATGGTGGTCTGCGCGATGGCCGCGTCTTCCACGGTTGCATTCGCGGCCCCCAACCCTGCTGGACCTGTTGCGTCGAATGGATCCGCTGTGGTGGCCGTTGCGCCTCTGGGCGGACGCCAGTTCGCCGTGACGGTGTATTCGGCGGCGATGAATAGGCAGATACCGCTGTGGCTCTCGCACCCGAACGCCTCGGCACCGGCGCTGTATCTCCTCAACGCCGTCGATGGCGGCGACGGCGGAGGCGCGTGGACCGGGCGGACCGACGTGGCCTCGTTTTTCGCCGACAAGAACGTCAACGTGGTGATCCCGATGGGAGGCCGCGCGAGCTACTACACCGATTGGAAACACGACGATCCGGGCTTGGGTTCCAACAAGTGGGAGACGTTCCTGACCCGCGAGCTGCCGCCATTGCTCAACGCCAGGTTCTCCATGACAGGCCGAAATGCGGTCGCCGGATTGTCGATGTCGGCGACCTCAGCCTTGGACCTGGCGGGTCATGCACGCGGGCTTTATCAGGCGGTGGGTTCCTATAGCGGCTGCACGCGCATGAGCGACCCGCTGGTGCAGGGAACTGTGTATTCGGAGTTGGCGAGCTTCGGCGCCAATGCAGCCAACATGTGGGGTCCACCCGGGGATCCTGCGTGGGCTGACCACGATCCGACGCTGCACGCGGATCGACTGCGTGGCACCCACGTGTATCTATCGGTCGGCACCGGTCTTCCGGGTCCGCACGAAACACTGAATGCGCCGGGAATCGGCGGCAATGTCGGCGCGCTGGTCGATCGAGGTGTTGTCGGCGGAGCGTTGGAGGCGGTTGTCAATCAGTGCACGCGGCCATTGGTGGACCGCCTGCATGCCCTCGGCATCCCGGTGACCGTGAACATGCCTGCGACCGGCACACACTCATGGCCGTATTGGCAAGACGAGCTGCACAATTCCTGGCCCACGCTGGCTGCCGCGATCGGCGCATGAGCTGCGACCCCAGAATGTGTCGGGGTTGGTGACATCCGAAGTGTTCATTTCGCACATTTCGGGCGGGATCGCTGGTTTCGCAGGATATTTCGCCGGGTATCGCTTGCGAAGGTAAGTTCAGATGTTGCCGGTGTGTGGTCTATCCGGAGAACGGGTGGCAAAATTACCGTTGATAATCGGAGAGCCCGGAACACATATGAGCTGAGCGTCAACAGGGGGTAGCTGAGACTGGCAGGAGAATTCCAGCGACCAGAAAGTACCGATGGTGATGACAGAATCTCTCGATGTCCGAGCCGAGCGTGAGCGGCTTACCGGCGCGTTCCGTCCGGGGCAACTATTGCCCGATTTTGGCTACAGCAGCGAAGAGGACGCTTTGTGGTCGCATGTGCTCGCAACGCTTCGCGGCATGCACAAGAATTTTAGTTGCGCGCGATATCAGTTGGCCGCACAACGCGTGACGCTGCCCACCGGCCGGGTGCCGCAACTCCGTGAGGTCTCACGCACGCTTCGGTCCTTGACCGGATTCGAGCTTGCACCGGCGATGGGAGCAGTACCAGGCCCCCTGTTCTACGGCCCACTTGCCGAGGGGATCCTCACGTCAACCCCGGATTTGCGCCCGGTCACGGAGCAATCTTTTTCGCCGGATCCCGATGTCATTCATGAACTGGTCGGCCATGGGGTGATGCTTGCCGATCCGGAGTTCGCGCAGCTGTATCGCTGGTTCGGACGAGCCGCCGTGCATGCCGCCTCTGACGAGGTGCGGACGGCGATCTCGCGGTTGTTCTGGTTCACCATGGAGGTCGGCCTGGTCATCGAGAAGGGTCGCCCGCGAGCGTGTGGTGCCGCCATCTTGTCCTCGGTTGCGGAGATGGAGTCTTTCGAGGATGCGGAGTTGAGAGACTTCCGGATCGAGGATGTCATTGCCTGCGACATCGACGACAGCATGTGTCAGCCAGTGCTGTTTGTCGCCGATTCGGTCAGCCAGATGATGGATGACGTAAAACGTTTCCTCGCGACAAGTGCCGACTTATGACAGTGCACTTCGGCATGGTTGCCGTCGCTGAGACCCTCGCCGTCGAGCGTTAAGGACTTTGCGGTGCTGGACCTGCCTGGCAATGTGCGCCGAAATGGCAGCACAATGCCGCAGGCGGGCACCTTCGAATTGTCGGTCGCGCAGTCCGAACTGTGGATGGCGCAACAACTTCACCCGAGCGTGCCGTTTTCCATTTCTCAGTATGCCGATCTGCACGGACCCGTCGATCTCGAACTGCTACAGGATTGCGGGCGACGGGCCGGTCGCGAATTGCAGTCGCCACATGTGAGATTTGCAGTCGTCGGTGGCCGGCCGCGCCAATACGTCGACCATGACCTGCTGACGGGGTTCGACTGCGTCGATGTGAGCGATCACCCCGATCCAGACCATGCCGCTCGTGTGTGGATGAGCCAAGACCGTGAGGCCGCCATCGACTTGTCGGGTCCCGATGTCACCAGGACGGTGATGTTCACCCTCGGCCCCGACCGATACCGCTGGTACGCGCGCAGCCACCATATCGCGGTCGATGGCTTCGGCGCCGCGCAACTATCGCAGCGAACGGCCGAATTGTATTCCGCCGCAACCGAAGGCCGGGCCGCTCCATCGTGTCGGGCGATGCTCCTGACCGAGATTGTGGCGACCGAGCAGCGGTATCGCTCCTCGCCGCGATTCGACGCCGACCGCGAGTACTGGGCTGAGCAACTCACCGGTCTGAATCACATCACAAAGCTGACCGATCGGTATGCTGCACCGTCAGCACGGCCGCATACCGCGCACGCATCGGTCGATGCAGCAGCAACGGCGCGGCTCGATGCCGTGGCCGGCCGGTATGGCACCGGAATGGCGGAGGTGTTGGTCGCGGCAGTCGCCGGATTCCTGGCGCATATGACCGGTGATCGCGATGTCACACTGTCACTGCCGGTGGCCGCCCGCACCACCGGGGCGCTGCGGCGATCGGCGGGCATGGTCTCGAATGTGGTGCCTCTACGCGTGCGGGGCGTTGCCGAGAGCACGGTCGCTGATCTGGTGCAACAGGTGCGCCTGAACATCATCGGGGCGTTGCGCCACCAACTGTATCGCCACGAAGACCTGCTCCGCGACCACGGTGTGGGTCTGGCTGGTCGCAGTGGCTACGGTCCGCTGATCAACGTCCTCACCCTTCCCGAGAGCATCGGCTTCGGTGTCGCCCGCGGACGGGCGCACCTGCTCTCGGCCGGGCCGGTGGAGGATATGTCGGTCAGCTGCTACCGAGTCGGTACCGGACCCCTCAGCATTGATTTTCATGCCAACCCCGACCTGTACACCGCAGATGAGCTGGAACGGTATCGGCAGCAGTTCATGGACTGGTTGTCCCGATTCCTGCGGGCTTCGGCCGAGGAGAAGGTGTTCGCACTCAGCGCCGGCACACGGAGCGTCGCGGCCCCGCGGCCCCGGCGCCGGTCGCGGTTGCTGCCCGAGTTGCTGGCGGCCGGGATCGGAGCCGGTGAACGGATTGCACTGAGCGGGCCGGACCGGTCGGTGTCGTATCGCGAACTCGACGAGGTGACCGCGCAGTGGGCACGTGAGCTGATCGCACGTGGAGCTGGTCCGGAAGTCGTTGTCGCGGTGGCCTTGTCCCGGTCGGTGGAATCGGTTATGGCGTTGTGGGCGGTGGCCCGAGCGGGCGCGGTGTTCTTCCCGGTAAATCCCACCGATCCGCCGGCGCGGGTGGCGAAGCTGATTGCAGATTCAGGGGCGATGCTGGGAATCACCCTCACCAGATGGTGCACACTGCTGGACGCCACGGCGGTGGACTGGTTGCTGCTCGACAGCGACGAGTTCACCACCGCCGCCGCATCACACCCGGTAGTGGCGGTGACCGATGCGGAGCGGACACAACCACTGCGTGCCGCTCACCCCGCTTATCTGATCTACACCTCCGGTTCCACCGGAGAGCCGAAGGGTGTGCTCAGCACTCACGAGGGTCTGCCCGCACTGAGCGACGAACTACTCGCTCGTGGTCAAATTTGCCCGGAATCGGTCGTGCTGCTGGCGCATTCACCCTACTGCGACGCGTCGATGCTCGAATACCTCTCCGCATTCGCGTCCGGGGCGAAGCTGGTCGTGTTGGCGCCGGACATCGTGGCCGGCGAACAACTTTCCCAGGTGATCGAGCATGATGCGATCACCCATTTGAACGTCACGCCGACCATTTTGGCGACACTCGACCCGCATCGACTTACGTCGCTGCAGAGCGTCACCGTGGGCGGCGACAAATGCCCACCGGCACTCGCCGGCCGCTGGGCCACCCGGGTGCCCATGTTCAACTCCTACGGCCCGACCGAAGCCACTGTGATCGTGACCCACACCGGCGCGCTCGACCCGAACGCGGCGATGACGATCGGCGGGGCACTTCCCGGAGTGCAGATTCTCGTGCTGGATGCCAGACTCGGCCTGGCGTCGCCCGGGGCCCGCGGCGAACTCTATCTCGCCGGTGACGCGTTGGCGCGTGGGTATCTGGGACGGCCCGCGACCACGGCGCATTGTTACGTGGCAAACCCGCACGGGCCCAAGGGAACCCGAATGTATCGCACCGGCGATGTAGTACGCGAGCAGCCGGACGGCACACTGGAGTACCTCGGACGAGGCGATGTCCAGATCTCGCTACGCGGGCAGCGCATCGAACCGTCCGAAGTCGAGCGCGCTCTGACCGCGGACGAGGCAGTCGATCAGGCCGTGGTGCGGATCTGGACGTCCGAGACACTCGGCGACCGATTGATCGGCTATGTCGTCGCCGCAGATGGCGACAGCTTTGACCGCACCGCCGTGTTGGCGCGGTTACGGACGGTATTGCCGCCTGCCATGATTCCGGCAGCGTTGGTTCCGCTGACCGCGATACCGATCAACCCCAGCAGCGGTAAGACCGACCGATCCGCACTGCCCGATCCACAGGTGCTGGCGCGTCCCGCATTTCGCCCGCCGCAGACACAGATCGAGCACACGGTGGCAGATGCGATTGCCGAAGTGACCGGACAGTCGCGCATCGGCCTGGACGACAACTTCTTCGAACTCGGCGGCAACTCGTTGCTGGGAGTGCAGCTGTGTCAGCGGTTGTCGGAGCAGAGCGGTATTGCGGTGGCGATGTCGTGGTTATTCACCCCGACGGTGCACACCTTGGCAGCTGTCATCGAATCCTCAGCAGCGGTCGGCGCGAACAGTGATGTGACGGTGGGTGTATCGGCGCTGGAGACGATTCTTCCGTTGCGTCGCAACGGTTCAGGGACGCCGTTGATCTGCCTACATTCCGCCGTGCCACTGTCGTGGTGTTACACCGGTTTGCTGCAATACGTCACCGACCGGCCGATCTACGGGCTGCAGTCCCCATCGATCGCCGCAGGAGGGCGCCGGTACCGGACCGTCGAGGAGTTGGCGCAGGTATATCTGGACGAACTCACCCGCGTGCAACCACAGGGGCCGTACTACCTGCTGGGCTGGTCGCTGGGCGGGCAACTCGCGCACGCGCTTGCCATTGGGCTACGCGCTCGTGGGCATGACGTGGATTTGCTCATCATGATCGACAGCGTGGCATTCGCCGACGGTGCACCCCAACCGCCACCGCCGACCCTGCGCGATCTGGTCACCCACCTACAGGGCAATGAGACAGACACTCCAGACAGCCGGCCGCTGAACATCGACGACGCTGTCGATGTACTCGCCCACACCACCGGGCCGGGCCGGGGGTTGACCCGTCAGCAGCTCGAACGCCTGCACCAGGGATATGTCGACTGCGTTGGCATGTCGGCGCGCCACCGGCCGGAATCCTACGACGGGGACTTGCTGTACTTCTCGGCACGCGAAGGAATCACCAGCGAACTCACCGGGGAGATGTGGCGACCGTATGTTTCCGGACAGATCACCGAACACCCCGTCGACGTCGCGCACGCCCAAATGGCGAACCCCGAGGCCATCGCGGTCATCGGACCGATCCTGGAGGCCGAATTGAATCGGCGACAACGCATCGGCAGGCGACAGTGAAGTCACACAGCACGCAGAGGGTCTCGCCTGACGTTGGCAGCACGTTAAGGGACAGACATGTGAGCAAACATTTCGCTGCGATCCTGGCAGTCACGGTGTCGGTCGCTTCATCGGTTCTGCTGACCACACGTCGGCCAAGACTCCTTGGGAGCCGTCTCCCGCAGGTTGTGCTGGCAGCCATCGCGGCACTCGGTCTGGCTATCGGCGCCAACGAGTGCACCGGTAGGCCGGTGATGTTTCTGCGATGGTCGTATGTGCGGTTCCTGTTCGGTCTACGGCACATGGGCGCCACCTGGCAGGTCGGTGACGGCCGCGAACAAGCCTTGGCCGACTATGTGTGCACGCATGCGCGCAGAGACGACATCGACGACGTCATCCGGGCGATCGACGAGTTCTGTTACACCAAGAGCTATCTGATCAACATCGGTGACGAGAAAGGCAAGCTTCTCGACCGCGCCGTCGTTGCAGCGCAACCGCACCGGCTGCTGGAACTCGGTACCTACTGCGGCTACAGCGCACTGCGCATTGCGCGTGTCATGCCCACCGATGCCGTTTTGTACTCGATCGAATTCAATCCGGCGAACGCCGTCGTTGCCCGACGGATCTGGGATCACGCGGGCATCGGCGAGCGCATCGTCGTGATCGTCGGAACGTTGGGCGATGACGGCAGGACCCTGGGCACACTGGGCGACAAACACCAGTTCGCCCCCGGAACCCTCGATTTCGTCTTCATCGACCACGAAAAAGACGAATATCTTCCCGATCTCCACCGGATCCTGGACCGCGAATGGCTGCACCCAGGCGCGGTTGTTGTGGCAGACAACGTCAAATACCCAGGCGCCCCACAGTACCGAGCATTCATGCGCAGCCAAGAGGGCCTCGACTGGCATACCCGAGAACACCCGTCCCACGCCGAATACCAAAAGATCATCAAAGACGTCGTGCTCGAATCGACCTACCTCGGCCGACCAGAAAACGCGTAATCAGGTCAGCGGCCCAACCCACCTCGCTCGGGATAAGCAGCCGCACCCTTGAAAGGCAGATCTCGGTCGACACCGATCGCGACAAAGCATGTCACAATGCGACAAGCCATCACCTGACCGAATACCGCTCCCCCACTGCATCATTCATAAATCGCAATTCCGCCAACGATCTACAAGCTTGAGGCTCGCTCCGATCTGCCTGCGAAGCCATACGTCGATCGGCTGCAGCGCAATTCGTGCCATCGAGGTCTCGTGCCCCGTGAGCGCGCGCGGCGATGCGGATAGCGGCGCAAGTCAGCTCGTCTGCCGTCATCAGCCGAGCGACTGTCCGGTTACGCGGGCATCCCGGCGAACTCGGTCAGCCGGCTCATCCCCAGCGCCGCATACTTCGTCAATCGCTCGACCGCAGCGGCGAGTTCATCGGACTCCATCAGGTCCGGTGGCATACGCGAAGGGTTCAGCGCGACCTGATCAGCCCACGCCTTGATGTCAGGGTTCGCACTGAATGCCGCAGCGGCGCGGCCACCGGTGACCTGCATCCACGCCCATTCGGCAAGACCGTTGGGATAGGTCGACGACGGGCAGACCGCGTTCTTCGCAGCATTTGCGGCGTCGGCGTCCAATCCGACAGCCACGGTCGCCTCGACATGGCCCGATAGCGCCGCGCCGAACAACGGGAAGCCGGCACGTACCGGTTGCAGCGTCATCGTCCGGTTCCCCCAGATAGGCACCTGCGGCTGAGTACGAAGTCCCCGCGCAGCACAGTGCACGATCACCGCATCGGGATCGACGGCCACCACATCATCAGCAGCCTCTTCCTTGTCGAACGTGAGATGCCCGGGCGCGACTGCGCGCAGGTGACCCCGGCGTACGACATTCTCGATCATCCGCAATCGATCGAGCTCCCACTGCGCGATCGTCGGAGTCCTTGCCATCGTGGGCGTCACCGAACGGTCGATCCGCAGCATGACGCCGGCGTCCTCGAGGCGGCAGAACATCTCATCGGCCGAGGCGGACTCGGATGCGGCCTGCATGGTGTCGGCCGCAGCACCGATGAACATCACCGGCTCGGGCTGGATGACGGCACGGTTTAACATCCACGGATCGCGCGGCCGCACCCAGCAGATCGCGTCGGGGTCGACCCCGTTGTCGATCAGCCACACGCAGGCGTCAGTCGCGGTCTTGCCCGAACCGACAATCACGTACTGCGATGTGGCACGACCGAGGCCGACCAGATCATTGATGGGTATGACGTGCGCGCCGTCGGCCACCTCGAACGGTGGCGGCATCAACGAGGGGATGTCCGGGGCGAGATAGCGGGCATCGACCACGCTACGACGTACCCGCACCTCGTGCTGACGCCCGGAGATCAGGGACACAAACCGGCCTCCGCCGAGGTAGTCGCAGTTCGAATAGAACGACACCTTGCCGGAAGCGAGCAGGCGGTCACGCAGGATGCGTTCGTAGTAGGCGCAGATCTCCGGCGCGGTTGCCCGCTCGTGCAGACCAGCCTCGGGCCCGCGCTCCTGGATCCGTCCACCTCCCAACGGCGTCGAGGCCACACCGTAGAGGGCAGAGGCCTGGTGGAGCCGGACGAACGGATAGGCATCGAGCCAGTGACCGCCGACTCCGTGCCGCCGATCGACCATGACCACGGAGACATCGGCGCTGTCGATGAGGGCGTCGACAAAGGCCATACCCATCGCACCCGCACCGACCACCAGGTAGTCGGCCTCTAGCATCGCCATCTCCTCAGACTGACTCTGGCCACGGGGAACGTCAATGACCTCTTGGGTGGCGCCACAGCACCGTTCAAGATTCCGCACGCTTAGACGAAGCGGGCCCCGTCCAATCTTCGGCATGGTTTCTGCCGGGTTGGGGTACTGGAGCAGAAGCACAGGGTGAGGAACTGGGAGATGCATGGGTGTGGATCGAGATGACCTCGGGTGTTGGATCGTCAAAGGCAATGGCGCGACCAACCCCGGCTACGTCGGCATCGATATCGGTGCGGCACGCAGCATGCCAGCCTCCGTCATCGAGGCCACGTGGTGCCTGAGTGCCCGGACCCGACGCCCGGCACTCGTTCGTCGCGGTGATCTCATCGCGCTGTGGATCACCGGGATAAAGAATCCGGGCATCTATGAGTTCGGATACGTGACGAGCGACGGTCTCGCCGACGAACCGACAGACCCGGGATCTGCTCTGCACGTTGAGTTTCAGGCGATTCGACTCGATCGAGACTCATATGTGCCGAGGGCGGTGATGGCGGCATCGCCGACGCTGAGGGATTGCGAACAGTTCCGCGCGCCGATCGTGGCGAATCCGTCGTATTTGACCCGTCCGGAGGCGGTTGTCCTGGCCGGATTGATCGCTCGGCGGGTGCCGCGAGAATCGATGGAGATCTCCGGATGGGCAACCGCGCTCACATGGTGAACGAAGGAGGGCCCGCTCCGCAGCAGCACCCACTGAACGGATTTCTCGCGGGCAAAGGTGCTCGTGTGCTGAAAACCGAGGTTCACGCACATGAGGGACACTGGTCACCCGCCCCTGCCTCCAATCAGCCTTCGACAGGTCCGTGAAACCGAGAAAGCAACCAAGTGCACCCAACACCAGCCGCCGAACTCCCACTCGAACTCGTAGCTGGCGTTCGCAAATAACGCGCTCGCGTCGCCAGCGACGATCGCAGCCTCCGCTGGATGTGGGGCAGTCAGAACTGCCTTTGATTGTCGATGTCAGGCCACCGCGAATGTACTTCGATATTCGCTTGGGGAGGTGGCCATTATTCGAGTGAAGTGATAGCGAAACGTCACCACAGAGGCGAATCCGACCATCCCCGCAATACGGTCAACCGGCACATCTGAGGTCTCGAGCAACTCCAAACTGGCGTCGATACGCCTGGCGATGAGCCATTTTATCGGCGTTGTTCCCGTCGCCTTCGCGAACTGCCGCAGATAGCTGCGTCGAGACAGCATGGCTTGCTCAGCGAGATTGTCCAAGGAGATTGGTAGGTCGATCCGGGCCAGTGCCCAGTTCATGCTGTCAGTGATGGTGGTGTCACCGGCCACAGTCGGCAGTGGGCTCTCGATATATTGCGCTTGGCCGCCGGAACGATGGGGCGATGCAACGAGGCTCCGTGCGACGTCATTGGCGACCTGCGAACCGTAGTCGCGACGCACGAGATGCAGCGACAGGTCAAGTCCAGCAGAGCATCCGGCGCTCGTCAACACCGAACCCTCATCGATGTACAGCGGGCGTGGGTCGACTTCAACTGCAGGATAAAGCTCTTGCAGTGTCTTCGTGTAACGCCAATGGGTTGTCGCGCGCCGCCCATCCAACACGCCCGCCGCCGCGAGGACGAACGCACCCGAACAGAAAGAGACCACCCGAGAACCCTGGTCGGCGGCATGGCTTATTGCCTCGAGCAACCGCGGCGACACCGGTTCCCGAACATCGGCGACACTAGGAATGATCACTGTGTGCGCGGCAGCGAGATCATCAAGTCCATACGACGTTCGCAGTCTTGCACCCCCCACCAACCTCACGGGATCGCGCGTGACAGTGCACAGACGCAGCTCGTACCAGGGTTTTGCGATACCCGGCCAAAACATCTCAGACAACTCCGACAGACCGAAAACTTCTGCCGCTATTCCCATCTCGAAGCCCGTCATACCGTCGTACGCGAGCACGGCCACCCGATGTCTTTCCGTACCCTCTCTCACACTCATGGCACCATCTTAGCGATAGTGGGCATCAGTGCCACTGGCCAACAGCCCCGAAGAGGCCGACCATTCGTCTATGCAGAAAAAGAACCGGCCGGCGATACAGACGTTTCGGACCGTGATCCGCCAGGTTGTTGCCGGCGTCAGCGCGGGCAACGCACTGCGCCACAACATCTCGCCCTCAGACCAATCGTGGGCACTCTCGATACAAGAACCCTCCGCCGGCCAACGACCCGGTAGTCGAGTCGCGCAAAGGCGCGACAACAAGACCCGCCGTCCACGCCGCTGAACAACGATTCGTCGACTAGGGCTTACCAGCACTAGGACTCATCAGTTCTGATTTGCCAACACGTGCGTCAATTCAGTGACCGTAGACCCCCACTACTCATCCTCGCCGAGCCGACTTGCCTTGGCGGGCTGCGAGAGACCATATAGATGGTGCTGGGGCCGAGGTTGTAAACACCATTCCTAACGCGGTAACAGCGACAACGACAGCGACAGCGACAGCGACAGCGTGGCGGCATCCACAAACAGCACGCGGCAGTGGGATGCCACTATGCGCCGCCGGAGGCGCTTCGAAGTGGCTGACTGCCGGTTTGCGTATCGGACGGGTCTACGGTGCGGCAGGCACGATCCGGATGTCGCGCTCGGCGCCATCGCCGAGCACCGCGAGAGCGCCGCTCCCCTACCCGACGTAAGCTGTCAGCTCCGACAGAAGCGTCCTATCGGCGTATCACATCGGGCGACAACATGTTTCGTCGCCTAGGACGACAGCTGGCTAGACCTACCGTCGGATCAGGCAGCATTCACTCTCACCGAAATCCTCACAGGCATCCCTGTGTCACTCGACTTGATTCGCCAATCGACCTACTCAGCCTCGACATACCCATCCCCGACCGGCAATAGCCACACCGGGCGGCACGACCCGCCAAGCTGACGTTATATCTGTTGTCGGCGAGAGTAGGACGAGCCCAAACAGATGAAAGTACCGACCTCACTGAACCTTTGGTGGGTTAGCGTGCTGGCCATAAAGGCCCCACACATTTGGCGGGCTACCCTACACGCCTTGTGATCGAGGTCAGTCGGGCGCGAAGCCGCCGACCTCAATCGACATCGCTATGGGCACGAGGAATAGAACTACGCCGCTAAGGCCGGCTATGACGGTTCCGGTAAGTAACCGCCCACGACGCCACCTCCACAAAAGGAGCGCATCAATGCTGTAGACCGTCACAAGCGGAATCACCCACGACAACCAATAGCCCAGCGTCGGGCCCGGCACCCCGGGAGCTCGGTCGTGTAGCGGTACCGGCGAGAGTTCTGCGACGTCGAACGCGACTCGAAACGTATGGACCATCCAAGTAGACGTGTAACAGCCCAGCACGCCGCCGATGAACAAGCCCACTGCTGGCACGAAGGCTGTGAGCACTTCCAGCCAAAAACTCTTACCTGATTGCCTATTGCCAGAAGAACTCGCGACCGTCCCCTCTTCAACCACCCACCGACCATAGCTTCCCGTCGAACTCAGTCGTCCGGTCACAACACGCAGCCTGTAGCCGCCGGAATTCCACGACACGCGTTTGTTCGAAGCTCTTGGTGCCGTACATGGAGAGCTGATCCACCAATCGGAGCGCTCGTCAGTGGCTCGATCTGAGCGACTCGACTGGCGCACTCTGGAAGAGTCCTAGACATGCAGAGGCCACCAGACAACGAGATACCCGTGCGCGCACCGATCGCCGGCATCGTCAACCGCACCTCGGAAATAGTTTTCGCACTGACATCAGTTGAGGTGTACTCGGTCGGCGTAATGTGGACCATCGACATCTTCAAACGAGTACCTACCCACTCGCTCGGCTCCTACGGGTTCGGCCGACCCGAAACCTTGAGGTCCTCAAGTGCCCCATACCTGCTGGGCTTTCAATGGGCCGACGGCACCATCTCGTCGAACATGCCCTTGGACAACCGCGGCGGACTGCACCCCGGCTACGGCGGTAGCGGAAGCCGCCACCACACCCGCGCCAACTTCTACCTCGATCACCTACCACCGCCCGGGCCCTTCTCCATCGTCACCGCTTGGCCCTTCTTCGACATTCCCGAACGCCAAGTCAGCTTCGACGGATCCGTCATTGCCGCCGCCGCCGAACGGGTAGAGCGGCTATGGGAGCCAGTCGAGGCGACGCCGGACAATCACGACATCCCGCGAGCCGACAACGCCATCCTCGTTATGCCCAGAACAGGTTGGTTCGGTGAGCATTTCGACCAAACACCTCCACCACCGAAACTCGATGAACACGGCAACGTTATGCATTTTCGAGCGATCGGCATCGACGGCGAGGGCAACCACATTCCCCTCACGCCAGCACCTCGAGGATGGCGGCAAGCCGACGCCGACGAGTAGCGATGCCCGTATGTTGACGGTATGGCACTGAGTAACGACGGCCCAGCCACAGCGCATACTGCACGTAGCCGATGGATCACAGCGTTAATAGCTGCCACTCAGGTGGTCACTGGGCTAGTGGGTGGTTGGTTCGTAGGCGCGGCGGTCTTGTTCGCGGCGCTGGCCGGGGCTCAAGTCGCGGGCGTGCGTTCTACGACCGGCGACTTCACGGGGATGGCCGGAATGGCCCTGTGGGCGTTGGTGGCGATCGTGGGTGCAGTTCAAGCCTTCCGGCGCCGCCGGTTCTGGCTTCCCCTTGCCGCCGGATTCGCTTTCAGCACAACAGCTTTTGCGCTGTTTGCGATACTCGTCGCAATCCCGTTTGGTGCAAGCATGCGAGAGTTCGACTGATAATCCAGGTCAGTAATTTGTCCTACGTGATCATGTCTCGTACCAGTCCTTGTTGCAGCAACGACGCTGGCCACCCTCCTCATCGCTACTGCCTGCGCCAGCTCACCGGATTACCCTGGCGAAGGTCTGAACGAATTGCCGCCACAAGCTGTCGGCGCCGTTGTGGTCGGACCGCTCGGATTGGAATCCAGCAGCGGAGCGACAAGTCGACACTGATCGCATTCGATGCGACCGGCAAGGCGCTCGGCCGGGTCGAGGGCGGTGTTGGGAATCGCCGAACACTAGATGTGCGGCGGGATAGCTCGCCGGCACTGCCGCATCCCCAGGAATACCGAACACTTGCAATAGCGAACGTCCCAATCCAGCAAATTCTATTGTGCCAAAACCAATTTCGAGTGTCTTCCGGGTGAGACAACCTGCTGCACCGTGGCGACGACCACACCAACGAGCGCCATCGGGACGGCGAACCAGAGAGACACCCAAAATGACGCCCAGTTCGCTATAGCCACGAACGTCAATACGAAGAATGTTGCGACCACGAGCCACGAAACCCAGCATCGCATCGCAAGAGCCGCCACAACCGCCGGCACCGCCAGCAACAGCCCAAGCTGGACCAGCGGCCACACGCCCAGCACGTGGACGATCGAATCATCACATTGCAACGACGCTTGGTCGCCGTCGAGTCCCAGGTCGCCGGTCTTTGAACACGACAGCGACACTTCAGATATCGGCGACATCGAAGACGAGACAGCAAACACCACCGCTGCCAGCGCCAAACCCCACCACACTGCTCTCAGCACCGACACGCCTGCAGCGTATACCCACGTCTATCGTCGACGCTCCAACCACGACGGTAGGCGCGCGCGATGGTGGGGGTCGCGGTAGTCAAAGGGTTTAGTCATGGCTCGATGCAGCGTGGGGTAGCTAAACAGTGCCAGGCCTGACCGGCCGACTCTATCGGCATGAAGCCCTCCGTTTGCCGACTGTGCTCGATTGAACGCGCGAGAGTTCCACAGATTGCGTAACCACCGATCTGCGATTGTGACCACGGGCCGATCGATAGATCCTCAGGCCGCAATGAGCCGCCGTCGACCGCTGAAAAGAACGCCACCATAATCGAACCCCCGAGATCGCCGACGTCCCATACTAGAACATGCGGTGCAACCTACGATGCACTCAGCGCGACACACCCACGCCGTATCGAGTAGCAGCCGTCAGGTCGACCGCTCGTTCGCCGCGATGTTACTTCCATCCTAGGCAGCGACGCGGTGACCAGATTCACGCAAGACCGCGATCGCGGCGTCGACGTGATCAGTTGGGACGTACACCAGATCTGCAGAGAGCGTGGACAGGACGAATACCGAGATCTTTGCGCTTGCCAACGGGGCAAGTACCGAGACCGCCATCCCGGGGATGTCCAGTTCATGTGCCGACTCGTCACCGTAGAAACACCGCCACGTATTGCCGTCCCCGCCTGAATCCTGCACCTCTACGACTGTGGTGCAGTCCGGCGCGACGACGGTGGCCACTGCAGGCCCGGGTACCTTGCCAGATGGCGAGTCCGCGATGCGGTATTCGCCCGGCAGGAGTCGAAGGCGTTGCTGTGCAACGGTGATTCGAATTGTAGTGCTCATCTAGAGGATGCTACGGAAGTTGTGTAGCCAGTTCCATCGGCACCAAGATGCGCACGAAGACGTTCCGACGAATTACTTGGTGCGGCCCTTGTCGCGTTGGGCCTGATCGCGGATCCCACGCTCGGGCTTCGGTTCCACAAAGTCGTACGCAGAGGGTACGCAGCAGCACCGAAACCGCCCACACTGGTCCAACACCAGAAGCACGAATACTGCTCCCCCACTGCACAATTTGAAACTATCAACGGCGCCTTCGTCATTGCTCGATTTAATCCCGGTACGGTCCCACGGACCCGAGGGCAACTCGATACTGGGATCGCACGCTTTCGTGAACGCGCCCTGACCCACAACACCTTTCCCTACATTTTCCTCGATGCCGCCTTCTGCAAGGCCGCATCGGCGCCCACGTCGTCGAGGACACCGCGGCGGCTATTTCTTTCGTCGACGCGAGGATCGAGTTGGCCCGAAATACGTTTTAAGGAACAAAGATAGGGATCCCGACCGCGCCGGATATCAGGATCGCTGACCCTCACACGAGTCCGTTCGCGGTGACCGCGTCAGGGCAGATTCGGTGCGGGTTGCGGGAGAGGACTGGCGCCTTCCGTGCGGAGGCCATCGAAGATGATCGCGAGGTATCGCTTCCATAGCTCGGGATCGGGATGGGAGAGATTGCTGACGACATGTACCGGTGCGCACATCAGCAGAAAAATATCTGCCCCAGTCACATCGGGGCGGATGGTGCCGGCCTGGCGGGCACGGTCGACAAGGGAATCGATGGCCAGGTGCAGACGGTTCCGTAGCTGCGTCACCCTGATATCGCCATCGCTGACCGCCCACAGAAAGTCGACGTCATGTTGTTGCCGTTCGTCGGCCGCTACGGTCAAGAATTCCAGTAGCGCAGCTCCCGGGTCAGCAGCCCCTGCCAGTTGTTGGGCGTGGGCGATGAGAATGTCGAGATGACCGGTCACGATCGCAACCATGAGATCTTCTTTACTGGCGAAATGCCGGAAAACGGTGCCTTTACCCACGCCCGCCCGACGAGCGATTTGGGCAACCGAGGCCGACAATCCGCGCTCGGTGAATTCCTCCTCGGCTGCTGCCAGCAGCAATTGCCGATTTCGCGCAGCATCCACGCGCAAGGGTCGGTCAGATGGCGGCATCTCCCAATAGTAGCAAGGTGACCGCACGGTCCGATTCCATGCTAGCGTCGCAGACGTAAGCGGACCGGTGGGTCACCTTATTGGTCCGGAGCTAGCACCAGGAGGACAGATGAAACTATCGAACGCAACGGCCCTTGTCACCGGCACCAACCGAGGCCTTGGCCACGCCTTGGCCAGTGAATTGGTGCGCCGAGGCGCGAAGGTCTACGCGACAGCACGGCGGCCAGAACTGATCGACATTTCCGGCGTCGAGGTTCTCCGCCTGGATATCACCGATCAAGCGTCGGTCGACGCGGCTGCAGCGGTCGCCGGAGACGTCGATGTGCTGATCAACAATGCTGCTTTCACCGGTGGCGGAAACCTGGTCACCGGTGAACTTGACGCCATCCGCGCCGTGATGGATTCCAATTACTATGGCACCCTTGCTGTTATCCGCGCGTTTGCCCCGATCCTCGCCCGCAACGGTGGTGGCGCGATCCTTAACGTCCTGTCCGCCGCAGCATGGAACACTGTCGACGGCAACACCGCCTACGCCGCCGCCAAGTCCGCAGCATGGGGCCTGACCAACGGAGTGCGAGTCGAACTCGCTGGACAGGGAACACAGGTCACTGCCCTGGTGCCCGGCCTGATCGCCACCCAGACCCTGCTCGATTACGCGGCGCAAGCAGGCATGAACTTGCCTGAAGAACTACTCAACCAACCGGCCGATCTGGCACATGTAGCTCTTGATGGATTGGAGGCAGGAGATTTGGAGATTCTCGACGATTTCGGCAGGCAAGCCAAGGCCAGCCTTGCAGGACCCCCGCAAGCTTTTGCACTGTAGTTGAACGCCGCAGCCACAGCCCGCACTCAAGGCAACGCCCACCCCGCCGTCCGGGGCGTCCGAGTCGCACACCTCGCACACCCACCAAGTTAGAGACTTGATGTCGCGGTAGCGGTGGGGATTTGGGTTGTTTCCTTTGCTGGTGACCACGGGGAGCGGAGTGATTTTGGTGGTCGCGGTGGTAGGCCCGTTCGATCCACGTCACCATCGCCGGTCACAGTTGCCCGCAGGTGGATCAGCGTTTCCGATCGAGCACTTTAAACCGCTGCGGCACAACTGATTTACGAACTTTCTGTGCCGATACTGGCTGCCACAAACCGAGGGGACGATCGTGGCGACTGGGTCGCGTTGATCGACAGCGCTCCATAGTGTGGGGCACCTCCCTGCACTATGGGGGCCCGATAGTCTTCTCGCGCAGCTTCTTTTCGGTGCCGGACTATCGATGGGATCGGCTTTTTACGAACTGCGGACCGACGCGGCTTATGGCGGGTACCGTCACGCATCGTGACTTCTTCGAAGGTGATCGTGGCGATCCGAAGTGGCGGATTGTCGCGGGCGAACACCGCTGACCTCGTCGATCGGTGTGCCGCGTCGGGTGCGACTCGTGTTCAGGTCAACATCAGCGACGAGCCGGTGTCACCGGCCATGCGAATCGACGAGCTCAATCCCCCGATCCAAGCTGTGGTGACATTCTGGGCCCCAGACCCCGACAAGTTGCTCGCCGTCCTCGCGGAGGACATCGACGGGGCCATCGCGGCCTGGGAGGTCGAGGCCCGCACGCCGCTTGACCCGCTGCTGCCCGCCGACGGATCGCGGATCGACGCGTTGTCCAACATCGCGTTCCTCCGGCGCCCGGCCGAGCTCGGTCACGACGAGTGGCTCGAGCGGTGGCTCGGACACCACACGCAGGTGGCGATCGACACCCAGGCCACCTTCGGTTACGTCCAGAACGTCGTCACTCGGGCGCTCCTCGAGGACACTCCCCGCGTGGACGGGATCGTCGAAGAGCTCTTCCCGATGGCGGCTGTCAGCGACATCCACGCGTTCTACGGCAGCGGTGGTGACAAGGACGACCTTGGTCGTCGAATGACCCTGATGCTCAACAGCGTTGCGCGTTTTGGTGCCGACCGGAACCTTGACGTGGTGCCGACGTCGCGCTACGACTTCGATCTCACGCGCGGCGCCTGACGGGGCGTTCTTCTTCGCCGCCGTCGCGTACTTGTGCAGCTCAGATCAGCGAGTTGCGGCCTCGACACACCGATCCCCGACCAGCAGTAGGTCACGCAAAGAACTGCCCATCTCGACAGCCCAGCTCACGTAATCGCTACTGTCGGCGTTGAACTGGGTTGGATAGAAGGCCCGGGAACGCTATGCACCGTCGTTGCTATCGCGCAGGGAATCGATCATGCCCCGCAGGATCCGGAACGCACCTGACCGCTCGGTCTCGGTCATGCCGGCCAACATTCTGACCTCGACGGACCGGACCGCCACGGTCGCCTTCTCAAGGCTTCGTCGGCCGCGAGGCGTGAGCCGAGTGGGAAGAGTCTTCCCGACGGGTGCCTCTGCAGGCCTGGTCACGTAGCCGTCTCGTTCCAGGGCCTGAAGCAGCACGTTCATCGACTGCCGTGTCACGAACGCGCCCCGCGCAAGCTCGGAGTTCGACAAACCCGGTCGCTGAGCCAGCAGCTCGAGGCACGAGTAGTGCGTCACACTCATCCCCAACGGGCGCAACACTTCCTCCATGGCTGCGCGGAGGGCGCTCGACGCCTCTTTCAGCAGATAGCCCAGCGACGTCTCCAGCTCGACACCATCTTGACTCATGTCAGTATCCTGACATATCGTGCTCTGTGTCAGCTAACTGACACGTAATTAAGGAGCATCATCATGCCCGCCACCGGCCCCGACTTCCTCTCGCTCCAAGCGCGTGACCTCAACGCTTCGCAGGCTTTCTACGAGCAGTACCTCGGCCTCGTCCGCTCCCAGGCCGGACCTCCGCACGCCGTCGTCTTCGAGACGAAACCGATCGCATTTGCACTGCGCGACGTCATTCCCGGCACCGATCTCACATCCGTTGCCCAGCCCGGCATCGGTGCCGCGATCTGGCTTCACGCCACAGACGTCCAGGCCATCCATGATGCTCTCGTCGCCGACGGTCACACCATCGTTTCCGCACCGATCGACGGACCCTTCGGTCGGACATTCACCTTCGCCGACCCCGACGGCTACCAGATCACCCTCCACGACCGCGCCTGATCGCCAAACGCCGCCGCCGTGTCGAGCATCTTCCTCCGCAACGACCGGCGCTAGCGTCGATGCCGTCACCCTGATCGCGTTGCACATCGACCACACCAACCCCGCCCGGTAGTCCCCGGGGACAACCCTGTCGAGGTTTCGTCTCGCAACATCAACACGCCCACCTAGAAGGACTCTGTTGTGGCACAATCGATTTCGTAACCAGTGACGTAGCGCAGCCCGTATGCGAACCTCCCAGGCAGTCGCGGTTCGACATGCCCGCCGATGGACCATTCGCTCTCATAACGGACTCGAAGGGATTGAGCAGCACGCCTAATCGACGTCAGTAGGTGACACTGGGGCTATGCCGTCCACGCGTACTGTCGAAAGGAACGATCGCTACCAGGTTGACCGCGTTCGACAGAGCGACGCCGAGCCACGTCCCACAACGCAGCGTCTACGCTCGTGAGGTGGCTCGGCATTGCGTTTCCAGTGACGGCAGCGGCATCGCTGCTGGTGGGATGTGCACAGTACGTGGAATCTCCACCAGCAACTCCAGTGCAGTTGCAACATCCAAACTGCTTGGGAGATACACCGCCGGAGCCGTCGCGGTTACCCCCTGACTTCGTGCCGATTGAGGCCTTGGTGTGCGGGGCGAAGGCCGAAGGCAATCCCCGCAACAATCCCGGCGCTCCCTACCTTGCATCGCGATATCGCGGAGACTTCACCGACGCAGTCAGCGCTTTGAATGGCAGGGACCGCAAGAAGGAAAGCTGCGACTACTCGCTGATCGCATTGCCCGAGCTATGGCTGATCGACGCCAGCGGCCAAGGTCTGATCCCTCGCTATCCGCTCGATGAATGCGGAGGTCCAAATATCGGCGCTCTCAACGCCATACTCGCCTTCCCCGTCGCAATGCAGGAACAACTCGTGTCACCACCGACGTCGACGTCGACCTCGCCTACGCTCACGTTCCCAATCCCGACCCCAGGTGAAGAAAACCCGCCCCACCCTCACCACCACAACCGCGCTGAGGCCGCTGGTGACCTTCTGACTGGTATGAACGCTGAGGAATATCGGATGGCCATTCAATACCGTGTCCAACAATGCAATAGGCGGCGGGGGGATCCGTCCCACGAATTCCCAGCGATTTCCTCAATCGAGTGTGCTTAGCGACATCACCTCAGATAGCCGACTACCTGCCGCGGCCACGAAGTCGACGTCTTTTACACGAGTAGTCGACTACTCAGGTAGAACGCCCCGCGACGGTATAGCGTACATAGCATCTCGAATAGTCGTCCGGTATTTCACGCCAACGATCGAGGAACCCGATGGGATACTTGACCGCATTCCAGGTCACCGAGGCGCTCACTGGTCTCGCCACCACGTTCCCTACGCTCTGCACCATGAGTCAGCTGACCGCGACGGTCGGCGGCAATCCGGTTAACGTTGTCGTACTTCATGATCCAGCCGTTCAGGACCGGATTCCGGTCCTCGTGATCGGCGGCGCACACGCCCGCGAATGGGCACCGCCGGACGCTCTGATCGGACTGGCTACGCGGCTACTCAACAGTCGGGCTTTGAATACCGACATCGTCTATCCCGAGTTCGTCAGCGGCGGTGTCCCCTACAGCGACCCCAACTACACGATCGCGTCCGCCGACGTCGCCAGAATGTTCGACAAGCTCGAGTTGATCTTCGTGCCGCTGATCAATCCCGATGGCCGCGACTTCAGCCTCCAGGCGAGCACCCCTGCCAACCAGCTGTGGCGGAAGAACCGCCGGGTATCACCGACGAACGCAGCGTGCGTCGGGGTCGACCTCAACCGGAACTTCCCCATCGCCTGGTTCCATCGCGATTTCTACAATCCGGCAGCAGCAGCAAAAGCCGCGGTCTCGGAGAACCCGTGCGAGGTCCAGATATACAAGGGTCCGAGCCCCGGATCAGAGATCGAGACGCAGAACATCGTCACCCTCGCCACCGACCGCAAAGTGCAGGCATTTGTCGATGTGCACATGAGCGGGCGCAGCATCACCTACCCATGGGGGCTCGACCGCAACCAGGAGGCAGATGCAACCCAGCGGTTCGACGAGGCCGCACTGAACCACTTCCCGAATCAGCCGACGAGCGGTCGCGACGGGCTACTCGGCTCCGTCTACGGCGAGTTCATCCCGACCCAACTGCATCAGCGACTCCGCACCTTGGCGGGCATCATGTCTGCCGAGATCCTGGCGTCGGCGGGAAGTTCGCCGATCGCAAAGAATCGGTCGAAGTATGCGGTGTCGCAGACAGTGGACACCGGGATCCTGCCGAAGGAGACCTTTGTCGGCTGCGCAGACGACTTTGTGTTCAGCCGACAATTCGTCGATCAAGACATGCCCGAGTGTGTCGCGTTCACGATCGAATGCGGTCTCGATGCCGGCCAGAATGAAAACAATCCGGACGAATCCGACGGTGGATTCTTTCCGCATTTCACCAAACAGTTTCCGAAAATCGAGCGGGAGATCCACGCCGGCTTGTTCGGGCTGTTCCGAGCCCTCCTCTGAGGAGCACGCCATGGAGAAAGTGATCGTTCGCGGCACCGACGGCCAGCTCGCGACGCTGCGTGGGCGATCCGGGGTGAACCTCATCGGCGGTGAATCCGGTGACTCGGGCACATGGTTTGTGGTCGCATATCTCGACGACAACGTCCGCGCGGCGCTCACCGCCGAAGGGATGCAGGTGACCCTGCTCGCTGATGCCGCAACCACCGGAACGAAACTCGAGGCCGCTCGAGGTCAGGTCGGCACCGGACCGATACCGGCCGATGTCCGGATCCGAGGCGAGTTCTCTGCCGAGTTACTTCGATCGGCCCTTATTTTCGTTCGAGAGCGGCTGAATGCCTTCGCGATCGACGCACTCGCCTCGGTAGACAGCTTGGCCGCAAAGCTCGGTGCTGCCGGTGGCGGCGCAACCATCGCCGGGGACCATTCCGATGCACTCCTCTCGATCGACAAGTTCTCCGCAGTCCTCGAAGACGGCCTACTCCACCCGAATCCCAATTTCATCCGCGCCGCGATCGCACCTTTGGCCTCGGCGATCGGTGCACTCGACACCGCTGCCATCAAACTGGGAGGAAATCTCGCGGCCCTCCTGACCGAGACCTTCGCCGTCGCCCTCCCCGGCGTCGGCATTCTCAGCCAACTCGGCCTGCCTGCCGGCCCCGGCGCGCTCACCGCAAGCAGCGGCACGCTCGGGTATTCGGTGCGCGTCAACAGCCCCGACATCGTCGGAATCGGCGCCGACTCGGTGGAACTCGCTGCCGGACTCCGGTTTCGGGGCGCCCCACCGGCGCTTGGTGTGACTGTCACAGTGACCGGGGCGCGTATCTCGATTCCGGGGGCAGGTGAACTGCTGTCGGCCATCGGCCTGGCCGGAAGTGGCGTGGCCGCCGATATCGCGGTCACGGTCGACAGCACATCCGGCGTCACGATCGGCGGCGCGACGCAGGGACGAATCGCCCTGCCCGCGCGTCCGCAAGCCGGGCCGATCAAAGTCAAAGGGCTCGCACTGGATTTCGGGCGTGACGGGGAACGGCTGGTGTTCGACCTGGTCGCAATGATCCAGGGCAATCTCGGACCACCGCTCCAGCTCACGGTGGATGGGGCCGGATTGCGGTTTGTCATCGACCCCGCGAACCCGCATCCGCTGCAGGATGCGACGGCCAAGCTGCCGACCGGATTCGGTGTTGTGCTCGATGCCGGTCCGGTGCGAGGCGGCGGATACCTCGACATACGCAGCGTCCCCGGACATCCCGACTGGACTCGCTACGGCGGTGCGTTGCAGTTGCGGATAGGTCCGGTGGACGTCAAGGCATTCGGCGTGATCACCGACAAACCCGGCGGATTCTCCATCGTCGTGGTGATGTCGGTGGAAATCAACCCACCCGTCGAACTGGGACTGTTGTTCACGCTCAACGGGGTCGGCGGCATCGTCGGTATCGAGGTGGCTGCCAATACCGAGGCCTTGCGTGCCGGCCTGCGAACCGGCGCGCTGGCCAATCTGCTGTTCCCGAGTGATCCGGTCGGCGCCGCACCGACAATCCTGGACACCTTGTCCTCGGTGTTCCCGCCCACCAAGGACGGATTCGTGATCGGTCCGATGGTGAAACTCGGTTGGGGCCGTCCGATTTCCTTTGTCACCGCCGAATTGGCGCTGATCCTCTCGCTTCCCGACACGAAGGTCCTGCTCCTTGGTCGTTTGCGGATGGCGATTCCGCTGCCCGAACTGGCGCTGATCGACCTGCGGGCGGAAGTGTACGGCGAGTTCTCGGCAGACCGAATCCTGGTGATCGCCAGCCTGTCCGGATCGCGGATCGGGTTCTTCGGCATCGGCGGTGATGTCGGCCTGCTGCTCCGGTTCGGAGACGACGCAACATTCGCTCTGTCGGCGGGTGGCTTCCACCCACGCTATGACCCGCCCAGCGAGCTGGCATCACTCCAACGTCTCAATGCCGAGCTCTCCCCTCCCGGGCTGCAATTGCGGCTCGAAGCCTATGTGGCGATCACCAGCAATTCGGTGCAGTTCGGCGGGCATCTGCAGGTGGCCATCGCGATCGGCGACACCGGCGTGTTCGGATATGTCGGACTCGACGCGCTGATCCGGTTCGCTCCCCGATTCGGGTTCCTGGTCGATGTGGAAGCCGGAGTGTGCGTTCGGGTCTTCGGGCTCACCCTGGCGTCGATCGACCTGCACCTGCACCTCGAAGGACCCGGTCCGTGGAAGGCCTGGGGCACCGGAGAGGTGTGTCTGCCGTGGCCGCTGCCCGACGTGAGCCTCGATGTCGGCCCGATCACCTGGGGTGACGACCCGGCCACCGAACCGGCGAAGGTATCGCCGCGCAAGCTCGTTCGCGACGCACTGGCGAAGGAAGCGGCGTGGCGGGCCGCCCCGGCACCCGGTCGGGAGCAACCGGTCCACCTGCACGAATTACCGGCCGGCCCCTCCGACGGTCTTCCGGTCGAACCGTGGTCGCTGCTTCAAGGACTGCAGTCGGCGGTGCCGTTGGATACGGACATCGCCCGCGTCGGTGCCAGCCCGGTTGTTGACGGCGAACATCGAATCAGTTTGGGCGAGCCAGTTTTCGAAGATGTCAGTGGAGGTGGCGCACTCACCGGGGCGGCCCGGTCACCGGTCGCCGATCGGTTCGCCGCAGGCCAGTATCTCGATCTGTCCGACGACCAGCAGCTGCGCCGGCCCTCGTTCGAGCAGTTCCCGGCGGGGCTCAGGATCGATCCGCAGGGTGTGGCCGATCCGGCGGCGGGAGCAGTCGAGGCGGATCTGCGATACGAGACCTCGTATCCGCATCGGCCACGCAAGCGGTTCACGACCGAGCTGTACACCTTGACTGGCGCCGACGCCGTGCTCGCGGCGTACGCAACCGCGGCCGGACACAGCAATCTGCGGGCCGGCGACCGCTACGCCACCCTGTCGCCCGGTCTGCCCATGGCAGGGTCCGACCAGGCCGTTGTTCGCAGTCGCAGCGACCTCACTGTGGTGGCGGGGGTTTCGAGTGCGGTCATGACCTGGACCCATGCCGAAGCGGCGGCGGCCGCCGCCCCCGCAGCCCTGCAAGTTGTCGCACTCGGAGGCGCCTGATGGCCGGAAAAATCGTGGCGGACGCCTTTCGCGTACACCTGCCGATCGAACCCGAAAAGCTCGTCTTCGACTCCTACACGCTGCTGCCGCACTACCGCACCGGTATCGCCGCCGCATTGCGCCATCCGTTCAGTCCCACCGCACCCGCCACGGCAAAGGTGGCCCTGCGGGTGCCGGTGGTCGCCGCGGCCGGGACCGACAACGCCGAAGTGACGCTGCGCCTGCGTGGTCCGGGCGCGGTGGCGTCGCTGATCGGAAAGCAGGTGATCCGGAGGTACCCAGAACCCGGCACCGCCAATGCCGAACCGAGCGACATCGCACACATCGAATTCGATGCGCCCGACCTGCCATGGCAATTCACGCCGGCTGGGCCGGATACGAACGGGCACCTGCCGCCGTGGCTGCGTCTGGTGGTCGTCGATGCGGCAGTCTCCAAGGTCGTCACCACCACGTCGGGTGGGCTTCCGGTGTTGACGACTCCACGTTCCGAACTTCCGCCGACCGGCGAGGCCTGGGCGTGGGCGCACGCGCAGGTGATCGGCAAAATCGCTGCGGCACAAACCATTGCGCAACGCCTCGCGCCCGCCACACCGTTGGCAAATCTGTCCCGTCTTGTCGCCCCGCGTCAGTTACCGGCATTCCGGAACTGGATCGCCTGTGTGGTGCCGACTTTCAAGGTCGGCGCGCAGGCGGGGCTCGGCAATGAACCCACTGAACAAACGCTGGCGTACGCCTGGGGCGACGGCGCGGGTGGTGTGGTCACACTGCCGGTCTACGACCATTGGACCTTCTCGACGGGCCCGAACGGTGACTTCGAAACCCTCGCCGAACGATTGTGGCCGGTGATGGCGACAGGCTCGGTCGGCGAGCGCCGCGTCGATGCCACTCACCCCGGAAACGGCATTCCTGTTGTCCCCGCCGATGCGGAAGGCGGCGACCGGCGGGTCCGGGGCGCGCTCACCCGGCCCAACGCGCCCAACTCCGACGGCAAGCACTGGCCGACCGGCACCACCGACCACCTGCGCCACCAACTCGAAGCCGCCGCCGAGCACAAGTTCGGCGCCCCCGCCGCTGACGACCCAGCTGTTGGTCCCCCGATCTACGCGGGCGCGCACACCGCACGCTCGCGGGTCCCGGACGCACCGGCGTCCTGGTTTCGCGATCTCAACCTCGACCCGGCCGACCGCATCGTGGCGGGCCTGGGCACCCGTGTCGTTCAGATGGATCAGGAATCCCTGATGGCCAGTGCGTGGGCGCAGGTGGCCGGGGTCGAGGACGCGAACCGCGCGCTGCGGTTGGCCCAATTCGCCCGCTACACAGCCCAATCGCTGCACCGTCGCCACCTCGGCGGCTTCGACGCGGCAAACCTGCTCGCCGTGACGCAGCGGGTGTCGAGCCGGATTCTGGCTGAACCGGGCACAACGCTGAGCGCGCACATCGGGGCGAGTGTGCTGCCCAGCGGCGCGGTGGCCGGGATCTTGCGGCGACTCGCGGCACCACGCGGCAAGATCACCCGGTTCGTGCGGTCGCCCGACGGCGAATTGCCCGCGGTATCCCGTGCGCGGGCAGTGCGCCGCCTGGTCACCGACGATGAAGGCAACGCCCGCAATTGGGTCCGCACCTATGCCGATCCCGACGGAGTGACTGACCTGCACCCCGCCGGTCTGGAACTCCTCCCTCCCGGTCTCGGCGACCTGGTCGCCGCCGGGTTGGCCGAACCCGCCCTCCCCGACGCGCTGACCGCCGCCGCCGACGACGGATCACTGTCGGACCTGCTCGAAGGCGACCCACCCGACATCGCCCGAGATGTTGTGGCCACCATGCTCGATGCCCTGCTCGCCGCACTCCCGACCCGCGACGAGATGGAGCGGAACCGTGATGCGGCCGCCGGTGTCGGCGACATCCTGCGTCAACTGTTCGCAGTTCTCGACGTCGGACAACGATTCGGCCAGACCGACTGGATCGTGCAGGCATCGACTGCTGCCCGCACCGGCATCGGACGTTCGGTGGGTGACGGTTTGGCCCTGGTCACTGTCAACGAGGTGGAGTCCTACGCCCGCGCGGTGGCGGAATGGGCCCGCGAGGCCGGTTTCCCGGTTGAAGTCGCCGCCGACCCCGAGGTGATCGATGTGCTGCTCGTCGCCATCCGCCACAGTGAGCCGCGTGGCCTCGCCGACGACTACCGGTTGTTGTCCGACGGCCTGACCCGTCCCGGCGGATTGCGCGACATCGACCGCAGCAACTTCGCCGTGGGCAGCCTCGACCTGCTGGGCAAGCTCGACCCGAAGGAAACACTCACGCGACGCGTACTCGCCCGGCTACCTGCGCCCAACCTCTGGCCGCCGTGGCTACCGCGAGACTGGTTCGGGGACAAAAGAATCGAACAGGTGCTGGCCGCACCACGCTTCGCCCACCCGATGTATGAGGCGCTCGACCGGTATGACCGGGAATGGTTGATGCCAGGTGTTGGCGCGATGAAACCGCACGAGATGGTGACACTGCTACAGACCAACGCCCGCTTTGCCGAGGCATTCTTGATCGGCGCCAACACCGAATTCGCTCGCGAACTGGTGTGGCGGGGGTACCCGACCGACGGGCGCGCGACGTCCTTCTACTCGTTCTGGACGCCGGCAGCCGAACTTCTGGCTCCCGTCCACGCCCTGGACGACCAGTCGCTCGGCGAGCACATCGACGAAAAGTTCGCCGGCGCACTCGTTCTGCTCGTGCGCGGCGAACTGATCCGGCGGTATCCGAATGTCCTCGCGCATGCCGTCAAGCAGACAGCTGATGCCGATCCGCCCACGGTGTTCGCCAAGGATCCGGCGAAGACGCTGTTCCGCCTCCACCTCGACCCCGACCTGCTGCTCATCGGTTTCGATCTCAAAGCAGCCGATGTGGCCGCGCCGCCACCCGGGATGGCCGGCGCCTACTGGTTCACTCTCAGCGAGCACATCGGTGAGCCACGATTCGGGCTCGACGAAGTGGACGAACCGGCCGCCAAACATCCCGACGGGGCCTTGGTGAAACGCGACGACCTGCAATGGGGTGATCTCATGCAAGACGCCAACGGGTTCCTGCTAACCACCACACCTCGGGTGAAGATCGATGTGACTGGCGGCTATCGGCCCGATGCGGCGTTCCTGGCATGGTTGCTGTTCCAGCAACCATCGCGGGCGGCGTTCGCGGCCACCGACATCATGGACAAGGTGCGGTGATGGACAACTGGGAAGCCGTGGATCCGGCCGTACCAATGCTGTTGCTGCCAGTGCGAATCGAAACCCGTTCAACGCCGGATCGCACCGCGCTGCGCGTACGGATCTATCCCGACGACGTCCATGTCGACATGCTCGATACCGCAGTGAATCCCGACGAACGCGTGGCAGGCGTCCGTTACTGGCAAGAACGTTGGCCTGTCGATCGACCGGTCAATGCCTCCGACCCGTGGACCGGACTGGTCGGTGCAATCGGTGCGCGGCGGGCGGCCTGGGTCGCGGCGGCCCTGACGCCGGTGAATCTCGCTGCCCGGCCGGACGATCCGCCGGAGTTCCCGGATGTCCCCGATGCGCCGGACGTCAACGGTGTGTGGGCGCGGTTGCTGCCGGACTGTTTTCGCGTCGTGGTTGATCAAGCCGGTGTCCGGACGTCGACTCCCGGCGCACCGATCGCACGCGAAGGCCTCGCGCTGGGCCCCGGATTGGATCTGCGAAAGCCCGGCGCGACAGAGAAGCTCGGTGCGATGGTCGACAGCCTGCGGGGGCAACCGGGCATCGAGCCGGATCCCGACATCGCTTGGCTCACCGACTACGACGCCGCCGAAGCCGCAGGTATGGCCGTGACGGTGCCGCTGACCGATCCGTTCGCGCGCATCGACCGGCTGTACGTGATCGGTGTACGTGCTGCAGAATCACCCGAGTCGACGGCCGACGAGCTCGCACATCTGTTGCGTGCACACGCATTCGGCGACGGACTCGCGTTTGTCGCACCGGGGACGGTCACCAACAACACCGCCTCCTCGAAGTCGGCATGGAGTCGTGCTGCCCGGACGCCGGGTGAACCACCGATCGGCGTCGCGTCGCCGGATCCGGCGGCCAACGCCCAGGTGCTGGCCACCGCGTTCGGCATCAGTCCCACCGACCTGATCGGACTCGATGACGCGAACCGCACCGACCAGGCGACGGCGGCGGCGTTTGCCACCGCGCTGTGGCAGATCACGTGGGGAACATTCCTCGACAAATCCCTGACCCCGAATGCGGCAAGCGGCGCGGTACCCGCGGCAGCTCGCGAAACCGTGCGTGAGCATGCAGCCGCACATGTGCGGGGGCTCGGTCCGCTGCCGACGATGCGAATCGGCAAGCAACCCTATGGAATTCTTCCCGCCACCACACACGGGGCGTGGTGGAAGCCCCGAGCAGGCGACTACATCGACCAGTCGCTGGCTGCGCTGCTGTCACGAATCCGGCCGCTGTGGACGCAGGCCGCTCACTCGGTGCCGACGGTGACCTCGGGCGATCTCGAGAAGGACCTACCGCACATCCTCGGTCACACGCCGCTCTCGCGCGGCCTACGAGTGCGTAGCGCCGTCGACGCGCAGACGGCCAAACCGATCACGCCCAACCTCGGGACCGCAGCCAACTCGGCGGCGCAACATGCGGTCACCGTGGCCATCGAGACTCTTATCGGCACCACCCCCGGTGTTTTTGTGCCGCCCGACCTACTCGGGAAATCCACCCGCAACCTGGCGTTGCCGATGGCACATGACAGCGACGCCGACTTCTGTTCAGCGATCCTGCGGATCGAACAGCTCCCCGAGGTACACAGTGTCCTGCAGGCACTACTCGGACTCGCCGAGGCAAAATCCCGTCACGAGGTAGAAGAGTTTTTCGTGCGGGAACGGCTGCAGCAGTTACAGATCCGGCTGGGTGCCGCCCAAGATTTTGTCAGCCAAGACGCGATCGACCTGGGACTTGCTGCTCTACAACGCCTCTCGGATCGGTCCTGGGATGAGCGTGAGCTCTACCGGGATGCTGCGTCTGCCCTGGAAAGTTACGTCGGCCCGTTCGAGCCGACACGGTTCGCGGCCCGCTTCCCGATCGTCTCGCTGCGCCCGCACCTCACGGAGGCCATCGGCGATGTCATCGAAGGTGTGCGTGCAGCGGCCGCAGCACTTCGGGCTGCCCAGCGGTTCAGTGAAATTCGCGCTGCCATCACGACCATTGCCGGGATCGAGAGCATCACTGACCGTACGCTGTTCCTGTCCGGCACCCTTGACTGCACCTCGCACCGACTCGACGCCTGGCTGACTTCCCTGGCCGCTCGTCGGCTCACTGCCGCCCGCACGAGTGGGGTCCGGGGAATCGTCGTCGGCGCCTACGGCTGGGCCGACGGATTCGACTTGGCGCCGCCGGTTACTGTCGACGTGCCCGGCCTGGAGGGACCGGTGTTCCAGGCATCGCGCGACGGCGGCCACATCCTTGCCCCGAGCCCTGCCCACGCGGCGACGGCTGCCGTACTGCGCGGCGCGCATCTCACCCACGATCCCGGCGACACGGGCCGTTCGGCGTTGAACATCGACCTGTCCAGTACCCGAACGCGCGCAGCGATGTCGGTGCTCGACGGAATTCGGTCCGGTCAACCGATGGGGGCACTGCTCGGGTATCGGTTGGAGCAGTGGCTACACATCCGGACGCCGGAGGGTCACGCACTGGATCGGTTCATCTATTGCCTGCGATCGCTTGCACCGATTGTCGCCGCGAAGGCGACCGACCGGGCTCCCGCGGGTACCCCGGTCCCGGAATCGCTGGAGTCGATCGCCGCCTCCGAGGTGACCGATGGGCTCCGCCTGCTGGAACTGTTTCGGGCCGACCCGGATTCGGTACTCGCCCGGCTCAACACACCTCCCGCCGCTTACAAGAACTACATCGTGAACTGGGCACTCCCGACTCCCGACGAGATCGCGGCGGTGAGCGCCGCGATCGAGCGGCTCGACCGGTTGCACGACGCGATCGCCGACCTGCTGCTCGCCGAGTCGGTGCATCAACTCGTGCTCGGGTCTGCGCCGCGGGCGGCCGCCGCGATGGATGCACTCTCCGGCGATGGCATGCCCCCGATCCCCGATGTCGTGAAGACACCGCGCTCGGGTGTCGGCCTGACACATCGAATCCTTGTGGGGGTGCCCGATGGTGCTGTTGGCGTTGTCGATGGCTGGGCGGTCGCGGCCCGCGCAAAAGCCCACCCCGCCTGGGAGATGTGGGCCCGCGAGGGGTTCGGGCGAGCCGATCTGATCGTGCTCGGGCCCGGAATCACCCTCGCGGACGCACACCTCTGTGCCCTCGACTTCCTTGTCGCAGCAGGCAACAACCCTGCACCGTTCTGGGCACTTCTTCGTCGGCGCCTACCCGGTCTCGCTGTCGAGCCCGAACCGGTCCGTCCGGCCGGACTCCCCGCGAACGCCCTGATCTTCACGGAGGCATGGTCGCTCGCCGGTTCCCTCCGGAATCTGATCGTGGGAACCCGCGCCCTCGGGCCCGAGGACCTGGTGCCACCCGGGGAGGCCGGATCGACGAGCACCACACAACGTCGGACCATTGATCTCGCCGACCTTCATACGCGCGCCGAGGCCGCGGTGACCGCGCTCGGGGCGCTCATCGACGCCGTTGAAGAACCCATCGCCCGAGTGGACGCCTTCGCCCTGTTCGGACTGGGTATGTCTGGTGACCCGACAATTCTGCCGGACAACGAACTCGCGGCACACATAGGTGGGTTGAACGCCGGAGCGCAACGACGGTTCGCGGCGGCCGATGCACTGCTCACCGCATTCAACGGAGAGCCACCAGAAGATGATGCCCGAGCGCAGGCCGCGCTGGCCGAAGTGATCTCGCAGGTATTCGACGACAAGCTGCCGGTATTGCCGGTGATCGAGCAGGGCCCCGACCCGGTTGCAGTGAGCCTCGCCGCCGGAGTCCGTGTGCTGCAGGAGAATCGTGAGGTATCCGACGGCCGAGACGTGCGGCCCTGGCTCACCCGGATCGCCCGGGTGCGACCCGCAGTGGCCCGCTACACCGAGACCTTGCTCCTACGAGAAGCATTGGGGCAGCGGGTACCGCTGCGCGTGGGACAACTACCGGACGGCGCCTTCGGCACCTGGATCGGCCTCCCGTTCGGCAAAGATACTCTGCCTCCGGATGTTTCAGTGACCGGGTTTGTTGTCGAGACGACTGCGGATGCGGTACCGGGACGGCTTGCCGGGTTTGTCGTCGACGAATGGACCGACGTGGTGCCCCGACGAGTATCCGTGCGCGACCAGGCCACCGGAGAGCCGACCGGTGCGCTGCAGGAAGTCGGCACCGCCGGACTCGCGGTCAATGCCAACGGCCCCAACGCCCGTGCGCCGCAAGTCCTGTTGCTCGCGGTGAGTCCGGACGACGCGCCGTGGTCGCCGGAAAAGGTGATCGATCTGCTGCGCGATACCTACGCGCTCGCACAGGAACGCGCGGTCACCCTGGAACGGCTTCCGCTGGCCGGCCGGCTGCTTCCGGCCGCCTACGTGCAGGACTGGTCGCTGCAGGGCGAACCGGTGCTGGACGTCGCCCGGCTGGTGATGAACGCGGGCGTCAAAGAAGCCATACTGACCCACGTCGCAGAAAAGAGCTGAGATGGCCGATCTGATCGCAACGAAGGCCTGGACCGCGACGATGGCGCCGCTGCTTCTGCGACCACCATCCTGGACTCGGCTCGAACCGCAGTCATTCTCGGGTGATCCCGGGCCGGGTTTGTCTGCGGCCGTGAGTGATCCGCTGTGGTTGTTGACGCGACAGTGGCAGTTCGGCGAGTTCGCGGGCGAGGATGCGGGAACCCCGCTGGCCGTACGCGTGGACGCGACAATTGCACCGGTGACGCGGTGGCAACCCGGCGATTGGACGGCAACCGAACCACAAGCCGTGCGGGACCTGACCAACGAACCGCTGGACGTGTCGGTCGAACGCGAGCCGATCGCCGGCCGCCCGGGCCTGCGAGTTCTTGCCCAAGCAGGTGCAGCCCTGCTCACCGCCCTGCGCGACGCCGGGCTGTCCGCAAGCGCCGACAGTCTGATTCGTGAGGCGCCCCTGCCGTTCGGTGACAAGACGGGTCCCGGCTGGACCGGCCCCGGCCTCCTCCTGCGTGGACGGGCCGTCGACGCCGAAATTGCCGCCGTCGCACTCGAACAAGCAAGTCCGAACCTGCCCGCCTGGCTCGACGGACCGCAGCGCACGGAGATCCTCGAGGTCACCAACCGATGGCGGCAGTGGTACCGCAGCGAGATCGCACCCTCCACCGACGCGTCGTCCTGGGTCGGCCGTCGACTCGAACACCGTTACAGCGTGGGCATTTCGACCGGTACAGCCCTGCGCGCCCCGGAAGCCGCCGGCGGCACCGCCGACTGGTGGACATTTGACAGCGACCCCACCGACCTCGGCCCACGCACCGACCCACAGTCGTTCACCCACCGCTCGGTGGCAACTCCACTGCGGTTCCCTGGCATGCCCGCCGACCGATTCTGGGAATTCGAAGACGCCCAGATCGACATCGGCGCACTCGAATCCGACCCGCACGACCTGGCCCGCCTGCTCGTCGCCGAATGCGCACTCATTTTCGGCTGCGACTGGCTCGTCGTTCCGATCGACCTGCCCACCAGGTCGCTGGCCACAGTCACAACAGTGACCTACCGCAACACCTTTGGCGAAACGTATCTCGCGGCGAACGCGCCGGACCGCGATCGGATCCTTCCCGAGGATCCATGGCGGATGTTCACGATCACCGGACCGGACAAGGCTTGGGAGAACCGCAGCGGTACACCCGGGTTCGACGGTCTGTTCGTCCCGCCCGCCTCGATCAGCTGCCTAGAGGGGCCGGCTGTCGAAGAGGTCCTTTTCCTGCGTGACGAAGCCGCCAACCTGGTCTGGGGTGTAGAGCGGATCGTCGAAGATCTCGCGGGCGACCCCCACCTCCGAGAAGCCGACCACCATACCGTCGAACCCCCTCTCTCCGGGCGTATCCCCGATGCCGAACTCGACTATCTGCTGCAGACGTCGGTCCCCGAATGGTGGATTCCTTATGTCGCCCGCATCGAAGTCGACGGACCGGTCCGACTGGCCCTTGTTCGTTCCGCGCTGCTGCGATTCGGTGAAGGTCTACCGCCCGATGGTGTGCCGATACGCGGAATCGGTCGTCTGCTCAACGAACCCGGTCACGCTGTACTCGATGATGCCGAGGTGCCCCGCGAAGGTGTACGAGTACAGCGAGTGCCCGTTCTCGCACGCCGGTCTGACGGGTCCTATGACAACTGGACTGCTCGCCGAGTTTCTGTGGGACGCGGCGAAGGGCGCAGTGGGCTTGAATACGACTCAGCCATTCCACGACGAAATGTGTGACCCCGGAACGGTTTACAGGGTCCTCGTGGCGAACATTGTTTCTTCCAGCTGCCAGCTGTGTCCGTCGTCCACTGAAACTTCGCCAGTCCATGTGAACGAGCGGGCGGTGATCTCGGTGAATCGCCACCGCAGCAACGGATCTTCATCGCGGCTGATGAGTTCGATGCTGCCGCAATCGTCGTTGTGTCCGATGAACTTTCGCACTCGCGAGTTGATTGGCTCTACCCAGGTGGATCGCCACGCATCGATCGCTGGATCGTAGAACCGGATCGTGGAACCGTGGAACGCACGGACACGCCCAGTCATCACCGGCGTCCCGGTTCCAGGCACGATCCATACATCCTGAATCGCTCGACCGCCCAGCACCCAACCGAAGTGCAGCTCCCCGTCGAGGGTGTCCAGCTCAGTCGCCGCCGAGACCCACCGCAAGTGCCACGAGCCGATAAATTGCCCGAACGTTTGCAGCTTGTCAGCGAGATCTTCCTCGGGCGCAGGCGCATACAGGTTCGTTCTCAACGCATCCACATTTGTCAACATGCTGACAGAGTGTCATGGTGGTGACGAATTGTCACCCGATTGACATACTTTTGTGTACCATCGCCTGGTGGACCGGGCCGAGATGTACCGACTATTGATCGCCGACGTGTACGAATTGGCCGGTACATCTCGTCGCACCAGCGAGTCGATCGCGCGGGACGCGAACCAGACGGTTGCCCGGTGGCATGCCTTGAGCGTGTTGTCCGAACCGGCCACCGCGGCCGGCGCGGCCCGGCGTCTGGGACTGTCTCGTCAGAGCGTGCACCGGGTCTGCGGCGACCTGATCCGAGACGGCCTCGTGGAGACCGTGGACAATCCCGACCACCAGACTTCGCCGCTCCTTCGGCTCACGTCCGAAGGTCGCCGGGTGCTTGAGCAATTGGTCGAGCGGGCAGACACTGATCGGGCGCGCCTCCTTGACCGCGCAGCTATCACGGCTGGACAACTCGCCAGTGCACGCGCTGTGATCCAGGCTGCAATTTCGGCCCTCGACGAAACCTGAGATCACCGACCCAACGAGTCGCACCATCAGAGCGCAAAGGTCCTGTGAGCGGACCCACTATCCGGTTGCGCTCAGAGCGTCTGCACCGCGACCGATATTTCCGCCAGGAGTTCGGCTTTACGGGCATCGTTCGCGAACGAACCTGTGACCGAATTTCTTGCCAACGTCGCGAGATCTTCAGCATTGAGGTCGAGCGCGTCGCGGACCCCGTTCAGGTTGTCGTCGACGTATCCGCCGAAATAGGCGGGATCGTCAGAGTTGACGGACACATTGAGGCCCTTGCGGAGCATTGTCCGCAGCGGATGGTCGGACAGCTGATCAACCGCTTTCAAGCTGACATTGGACAGCGGGCATACGGTCAACGGAACACGTTCCTGCACCAGGCGTTTGACGAGCCTCTCGTCCTCGAGGCACCTTATTCCATGGTCGATGCGTTCGACGCCGAGCAGGTCCAAAGCCTCCCAAATGTATGCAGGCGGGCCCTCTTCACCTGCATGCGCGACGAGGTGCAAACCTTCGGCGCGCGCCTTCGCGTACACATCCACGAACTTCGACGGCGGGTATCCGACCTCCGCGGAGTCGAGTCCGATCCCGAGCATCGGAGTTCCGAGCGCAAGCACGTCGTCGAGGACGGTCATGGCCGACGCCGCACTATGGTCACGCAGCATCGAAACGATCAGGCCGGTGCTGACACCGTGATTTTCAATGGAGCTACTGAGCGCCGAGGTGACTCCCTCCATCACTTCTTCGAGTGCAACACCCCGAACCAGGTGGGCCTGTGGGTCAAGGAACACCTCCGCATGTCGTACACCGGCGAGCGCTGCTCGCGCCAGGTAGGCATTCGTCATCTCGGCGAAGTCGGCCGCGGTCCGCAACGTCGACATGTTGGCGTAATACAGATCAAGAAATGACTGCAGATCCGCAAACTGGAACCGGCTCCTCAGTTCATCGACGTCGGCGTAGGGCAGGGTGATCTTGTTTCGTTCGGCGAGACTGAAGATGGTCTCGGGCTCGAGGGTTCCCTCGAGGTGGAGGTGAAGTTCGGCGACCGGTAGGGACGTCATTTGCGGTCCAATCATGTTGTGCAGGTGTCGAAGTGGCTCAGTGAGCGAAGTCCAGGGCGTTCGGTCATCGCATTCCTACTCGGACCCGGCGAACGGTCCACACTACCATTCGTGGTGTCGCCGGCCGGCCGGCCGGCTCGCACATGGACTGCTCCCCGATACGTCGCCTACTAACACGACGAATTCTGTCGAAAGGGGCGTTCTCGCCCTGTCAGTGTCACGGGGCACTCGGCGACCCAGACGGGGCCTCTATGCTGGCCTTGTGTTCTTCATCTTCGGTTACGGCATCAAGCGGCAACACATCGGCCCGGGTCAAACCCGAACGTGCCCGCACTGCCACAACACCACGCAATGGACACGCATCCAGCAATTCAAACAATTCACGCTGTTTTTTCTTCCGATCGCACGTTGGAAGCGTCGTCAACTCGAGCAATGTGGCATCTGCGGCACCATCACCGAGGTTTGAGCGCCTGGCCCGCGCTCTGCACGACCGACAGAGTCGAACGCGTACACGGCGCTCTCCTGTACAACTTGACCATGACAAGCCGCCGCGTATTCCCGCTCGCGCGCATCACGGGCCATGTCGCGTGGTGGATCTTTGTGGTCGCAACACTGTTCGCTGGCGGCATCAGCTGGACGGGCGCAAGCAATCGCTTGAACGGCAGCTTTATTGACGCCTCTTTCACCGCGCGATCAAGTCGGTGGACCGCCTACACCCCGCTGACCGACTCGCCGGTGGGCATTGCCAACTTCAGCGCTTCGGCGCCATATGACCGATGGACCGATCCGGAGTTCTGGTCGATGGTTGCGTTTGTTGTGGTGCTCATCGCCGCTGTGGCCGAAGCAATTTCGGCTCGTCGGTTGCTACCGGGGCTAGTTACGGTAGCCGCCCCGTGTGTGGCGTTGGGGCTACTGCTGCTGGCTACCCCAGGCATCCTCGACAGCGTCGAACTCGACACCATGTCCGCGATGGGTGTTGTGCTGGTCGCGATCGCGGCCCGAGAAGTATGGGCACGCCAATTCGCGCCCCGCCCACCGCTACCCGACTGAACGAGTTGTCTCAAGCTTCATCTGGCAGGGGCATCTCAACTCGATAGACGAATGACCGTCGGATAGTCGATTGCGGCCCAGAAATTTACGTCACCACCGAAGGATCGCAGTTCTGGTCAAATGTCCAGGCATCGGTAAGCTTGCGCGATGGATCTGGTCACGCTTGTTCTGGCGTCACCTCGGGGGCGTTCTTTCTGCGCCGCCATCGCGTACTTGTGCAGCTCAGATCAGCGAGTTGCGGCCAGACGCCGACCCCAGACTGCGGCGGACGTTCGCGAAGTCATCGAGGCGGTTGATCTTCAAGCGATCCCCAAACTGTCCGAACTCGAGTTGATCGAGGCTCTGGAGTTCGCCGCGAACTGCGCTCACTACTGGCAAGAACCAGACGATGAAGATGTGATCTTCGCCCGCCCGGAAATAACTGCCGCTCTACGCCCGGTAGCCGCCACTGTCTTGGCCGCGGCGCATACCGCTTGGTGGGGGGATGCTCCCCACTTAGTCAAGGAGTGCTGTCATGGCCGCTGCGCAGGGTGCTGCCCCGAAGTCGCCCCGTCCCATGCGCGCCGATGCCCGGCGAAACCGCGACGCCATCCTCAACGCCGCCCGCGAAACATTCGATGACGAGGGTGTTCTCGCATCTCTCGATGGCATAGCCCTGCGCGCCGGTGTGGGCAATGCAACGCTCTATCGCAACTTCCCCACCCGCGATGATCTGCTCGCGGCCGTCATGGAGACGAACACGGAAGCAGCGCTCAACGAGCCAGAGGAGCTGTCTCGATCGTCCACTCCACGCGAGGCACTTGCCGAATGGCTGTTCCGTCTGACGTGGCAGATGCGCATCTGCCACGACCTGCCGTACTGCATTTCCACAGCCCGCGAAGACCCGTCATCATCGATGAACGGGGCCTGCAATCCCCTATTCACCCAGACAAGCACCCTTCTCGATGCAGCGAAATCCGCCGGCGATGCGGTCGAGTCCATCACTGCGGACGAGGTGTTCGAGTTGATCACCGCACTGTCATGGGGTGTGGATCGCTTCCGTGACGACACCGAAGCCGCACGCCGCCGCGTTGCCATTGCGACAGCGGGCATCTTCACCCGACCTGGATAGTGGCGATGTTGCCTAACTGGGCCGGTGCGTAACGTGTGTTACGGTCACACATAACGCATGTTACGTATCACCGGGACGGGATCATCTATGACCGACGGGCCGACACAAGCTGTAGTCGACCGGATCTCCGCCGCTGTGTGGGCTGTGGCGGCCGACTGCGGCTTGGAGAACGTTTCGCTGCGTGCGGTCGCTGTCCGCGCAGACTGCACCACCGGCCTGATTATGCACCACTTCGGCTCGCGCACAGACGTTTTGGTTCACGCCTGTCGGACGATGTACAGCCGCGTCGTCACACGCGCCGACGCAATCCAGGAAGGCCGCAAGCCGAGCATCGACGTGCTTGTGGACGTCCTATCGGCCGTGCTGCCACTGGATCACGACCGGGTCGACGAGGTCCGCGTGTGGGCAGGCTTCGCCGCGACCGCCCTGGCGGAGCCGCAACTCAAAGAGGTCCACATCAACCACCACCGCCAGTGGGTCACGCGCATCACCGCCCTGGTCCAGGACCTGCGTTCAGACGCCACCGAAAACGACGTCGAAGATATCGCGAAGTCGCTGTCCGCCACCGTCAATGGTCTCGCCTTGACGGCCATCTTGGACACCGAGACATATCCGCCGCGAACGCAGCTACGCCTACTCACAATGTGTGCCGCCGAGGCGCTCAACTCGCTGACAACAACGGACTGATCCACATCCGAAAAGCCCGGCGAAGCAGAACCATTCCGCGTTTCGCCCTCCGATCGAAAAACGAGTTCAACGATGATTGACCCCCACTTCGTCCTGTTCGGCGCGCTGCTGAGCCTGGTCGGCTGTTCCTTCTACATCCGCGCAGTGCTGACAGGCTCGGCCAGTCCGAACAGGGTCTCGTGGTTCCTCTGGGCTGCAATGCCCGTCATCGCTTTCCTCGCGCAGATCGACGAAGGTGTCGGACTATCCTCAGTCCTCACCCTGTCCGTCGGCCTGGGACCGGCGTTCGTCTTTGCCTCGTCGTTTGTCAACCGGGAAAGCTACTGGCGCATCACGACGTTGGACGTAGTCTGCGGCGCGATCTCGGTGGCCGCCATCGCGGCATGGCTCCTACTGGACAGCGCCACGATGGCGCTCGTCATGGTCGTGATCGCAGATTCTGTCGCCGCACTGCCCACCATCGTGAAGAGCTGGAGGTCACCGCACACCGAGAGGTCGGACTACTACGTGCTCGCCGGACTCAACGGAGGGATCGCGTTGCTGACTCTGGACTCGTGGCGCATTGTCGACTGGCTGTTCCCCGTCTACGTTGTCGCCGTGACCACCACCATCGCTGCCACCATCGCGATCCGGCGCCGAGCGAACGCCACTCCGGTTGCTGTCACCAACTGACCGGCCCCGGGAGCACTCGCGGCAACAACACGATCAAAGGCGACCGGTCACCGTGGACCGAAGACTTCTACTCGTTCCACATCACATCCCCCGCTGCCGAGTGAATAGACCCTCGAGGAGGTGAGAGACAGAATCGGATAGTCCAGCGGCACACGCACCGAAGGCTGCTCGAGCTATTTCGGGATCGAAATGCTCACCGCGCCCGTACATTCTGCGGGGTATCCCACCCCGCGCCGGTCCCGTCCACGTGCTGCACGTCGGCTTCCCATGGCAAGCGGTACTCGCCCGCTACCAGATCCTGCATGAACGTGTAAGGACAATCTGTGGCCCCGCCGTCGACTGCTGTGTACCCGCGGTGCCCGAGTTGGTAGATGTTGTTCTCGACACCCCACCCCCGGCGCGCCTCATCTGCCCGGGCGGGGACGACCTCGGCGGTGACGACACGATCTGGCGATCCGTCACCCCGCACCAGCACGGTGCCATCGATGTCACACACCATCGCCTCACCCTGCGACCAGATGTTGTTCTCGTCCGGGCCGGCGAGCGCCACCGAGGCCGTATAGGCGAGGTTGTGAAAGGCGTTGGTCTGATTGGTGATTCGCCATGACTGCTGAATCGGGTAGGTGTATCCCGCCGTGCGCAGGATGACGTTGGCGCCCTTGTACGCTGCCTCCCGGGCCATCTCGGGCAACATTCCGTCGTGGCAGATGATGAGCGCGATCCGGGAACCGGACGGGCCGTCGCAGACCGGGATCCCTAGATCTCCGGGCGCCCATGGCTCGGCGGGCACCCACGGATGCATCTTCCGGTAGTAGAGAACCTCCTCGCCGTTGTCGTCGATGATGATGCCGCTGTTCCACGGCGCACCGGACGGGTTGCGTTCCATGATCGAAAAACACCCCCAGACCCCGGCCTGACGGCAGGCATCGGCGAGCAGCGCCATCTCGGGTCCGTCTCGGTCACAGAGCATCTCGTTGTCGAGCCAGGTGTCCGGGTCAAGACCGTTGATGCTGTACTCCGGCATCACGACCAGGTCGAGCGTCGGCATGCCCTTCTTCGCACCCTTGACGACACTGGCGAGTCGTTCGGCGGTCGTCTTCAGGTCTGCCGGGGTCTTGATGATCGGCACCCGGGCCTGCACCAGTCCCAGGACCAGCGCCCCGGGCGTCGGATTGAGTCCATCGAGTCCACTCATGGTTGTTAGTTCCTTACTGTCGCGGTGGAGAGCGACGACAGTTGTGGCCATCGCCCTCCGAATGGTCTGACACTCACGAAAGTTGCTGCAGCATCGCCCAGATGCGGGCATCTGCGCGGTGGTCAGCCTTCGGCGGACCATGGACTAGCGCAGCATCGACCGCAACGGCCTGGGCGCGAGCGGCGTCGTCGGTGCGTTCGACAAACGCGTGCAGATGATCGTCGAGCCTATTCATCTGTGCAAGTGCGGCTTCGGTGATCTCGACAGCGGTCACCGACCGGGAACGGACCGCTGCCGAGACCGCGGTGGCCGTCATTCGGGTCAGGTCGACGTCGGCCGGGAGCGTCATACAGCGACCTCGATCTCCGCCGCGACATCGTCATTCACCTTGGCAGGAGCAGCCGTCGGCACGAACTTGTCGATGATCAGATAAGCAATTGCGGCACAGACCATTCCGACGATCGCTTCGCTGAACTGCGGAGCCCAGTGATGCACGGCGTAGGCGCAAACGGCGCCGATGATCCACGCCGCGAAGGGTTGTACGCGGAACGCGGTGATGCCCCGTGTGGCGGCCCGGCGGGTGATGAGCTGATCCACGATCAGCACCGCACCGATCGACGGCACGAAGATGCCGAGCAGATTGAGCCAGGTCGAGAAGTGACTCCACACACCAGCCAAAGCGATGACCAGGCCGATTGCGCCGAGGATGAGCGTGAGCACCCGCATTTTCGAACCGGTGAGCTGGCTCCACCCCACTGCGCCGTTGTACAGGCAGTGTGAGCACACCGAACCGAGGTTGACGAACACGAAGAACACCGCGAGCGCAGTCAGGACAGCGCCATGATCGACGAGGATGGGCATGAAGTCGCCACCGTCGGTTGCCGGGTTGAGTGCTCCCCCCGCGGCCACGATCACCGCCCCGGTCACCATCGCGATGAGGTTGGCGACCGGAAAGGCGCTGAAGGTGGCGATCACGGCTTCTCTGCCGCCGCGTGACCACCGCGTGAAGTCCGCCGCCATGGTGCCCGAGTCGATGAAGGTGGCCACGACGATCGTCACTGCCGCACCGATCGAGAGAACGGTCGCGTCACTGGCACCGCCCTCATAGGAGGTGATCGCACCCCACCCGTTGCTCCGGGCTACCAGGACGATCGACACGACGCCTAGTGCGATGAACAGTGGTGCGGCAATCATGCCGATGACGGTCAATGCGCGGATCCCGATGAAGGTCACACCGATGTACAGCAGCCCGCCGATCAACGCGACCAACGTTTCGTTCCAGCCCAGCGACGTGTTCAGGGTGGCGCCAGTCAAGCCGGTCTGGAAAGCGAACCAGCCGATGACGACGGTCGCGAGAAAGCCGGTGACAATTTTGGATCCGTGATGCCCGAACGTCTCAGCAGCGCTGAGTGCGAAGTTCTTCCCGGTTTTGCCTGCGATGAATGACAGTGCGCCGACGTATCCGAACAGGACGAGGTTGCCGATGATAATCGCCGCGATGCCCTTCCAGAACCCGAGGCCATAGACGATGGTGCCACCGAAGATGGCACAGGTGAGGACCATTGGGAACCCGAACCACACCGCGGAGACCGACAGCGTCGATCGACGGTGCGAGTCAGGAACTGGCGAGTTCTCGAACTCTGAGTCGAGATGCAGTGTGCCGTGGTCGGGCTCTGCATTGGATTTGGCGGAGGTTGTCATGAAGCACCTTCTGGCATGGTTGCCGGCAACTGTGAATGTGCCGTGATGGATTCCCTGGGCACCGATGACGAGGGAGAAGTGAATGAGTAGCCCGCATCGACGAGGGCTGTTCTCAATTCAGCGAGTAGTGTTGGCGCGCTGGGTGAATCGCTGTGTACGCATACCGATCGGATGCCATGATCGCTTGGCCTGGCCAGTTGCGCCAGCGTGCGGGCGATCACTTGATCGACACCACCTATGCGATCAGCCGTTCGTTCATACATCTGCACCTGGCCATCGCGATAGGGCCGGTCGGCGAAAGTCTCGCTGACTGTACCCAGACCGAGTTCTGCCGCCCGGGAATGCAATTCGGAACCGGGCAGCACATAAACGAGCAGTGACGGATTGAGTTCGGTAATCGCAGCGCACACCGCATCGGCCAGATGCGGATCACGATTGACCATCATGTAAAGCGACCCATGGAGTTTCACATGCTGCATGGTGCAGCCGCGGACCCGAACAAACGAGTCCAGCGCACCGACCTGGTACAGGCACAGGTCATACGCCTCCTGAGGCGTCGTCGGGATCTCGCGACGCCCGAACCCGATTCGATCCGGGAGACCGACATGGGCACCGATCGCAACTCCATGGCCTGCTGCCAGATCAACACTCCGCCGCATGACCGCGGGGTCGCCGCCGTGAGCACCGCACGCGATGTTCGCCGAGGTGATCATGGGCATCATCTCGGTGTCGGCGCCGTAGTCGTAGACGCCAAAACTCTCACCGAGGTCACAGTTGAGGTCCAGGACCGGCATTGATCATCCCTCCACGTCTGCGGTCAGAGCCGCAGGTCGCCGAGGGTTCACTGCCAGTTCCCACGCACGCGCGAACCTCAGCAGACTGCGCTCGGACAAGGGGCGGCCGAGTACTTCGAGTCCGACGGGAAGTCCACCGTCGGTGAAGCCTGCGGGGATGCTCATGGCGGGCAGCGACGTCTGTGAGGCGATGACGGTGTTGGTCGGGAAATCCAGTGCAGTCCAGCGCTTTGCTGCAAGCTCTTCGCGGGTGGGTGCCGGTACCTGGACCGTCGGGTAGATCAGGAAATCTACATCGGCATCGGCCATCATCGAGATCAATGTGCGTCGCCATTCGTCTTGACGCAGACGGCGCGGGAAGTAATCGGGATCCTCCTCGGGCACAGATGGACCATCGGCGATGTCGGCGATCAGGTCGGTGAGTGGATGGAATCCACCGTCAACGATCTCGCGGAGCGTGGTGACGGGCGCACCCGGCCGTGCCTGCAGAAACTCTTCGATGTCGGTTTTCGACTGGATCGTGTACAGCGAAGTACCTGCCACCCACGCCGGCAGATCACCGAGTTCCAAACCGTCGACCACGGCAACCCCCCGCTGATTGAGCTGGGTGATGGCGTCTCGCACAACCGAATTGGTGAGACCTTGATCTACACCCTCACCAAAACCGTCCGTGAGCACGCCGACCCGGAACGACGAGATGGAGTCGGCGTCGACGTCGGCGATCGCCTCGCGGTAGTTCCCGACATCCGAGGTTGTGGTGGCGATGGAGGTGTAGGCATCGGCCGGGTCGTACCCGACGATGACGTCAAGGATCGCGGCAAGGTCGGGCACATTGCGCGCCATGGGTCCTGGTGTGTCCTGGAAGTGCAACAGCGGGGAGAAACCAGTGCGCGGGATGAGCCCGGTGGTAACGCGGAGACCGAACAGATTGGTGAACGAGGACGGCAGGCGAATCGATCCACCGGTATCTTCCCCGATCCCGACGAGGCAGAGGTTTGCGGTCACGGCTGCGGCCGTCCCAGCACTCGATCCCCCGGTCTCGCGATCGAGATCGTAGGGGTTCTTGGTGTGCTCGGTCCGTGACGAGAACGAGAACCACCCCGCGGCAAAGTCGCACATCGCCGTTTTACCGAGGATCACCGCGCCGGCCTTACGGAGCCGATCGATGACCGTGGCGTCGGCCTCGGGGATGTACTCAGCGAATGCCTTGTTACCGAACGAGGTTGGGATACCTTTCGTTTCCCCTTGGTCTTTGACCAGAATCGGCACACCGTGCAATGGGCCGACCAGAGTACCGGTGCGTGCGTACTGGTCATCGATCCGTGCGGCGTCCTCGAGTGCCGCCGGGTTCAGTGTGACCACCGAATTGATCTGCGGTCCGTCGGGGTTATCGGCTGCGTCGAGGGCCGCGATCCGGTCGAGGTACCACGCGGTGAGACCGGCACTGGTCGCATCGCCCGTCTCGATCATTCCGTGGAACGAACTCACTGACAGCTCTTGGTATTTCACCTGTTTCTCCTTGCCCGTACCGGCATCTGTTCCCAGTGCTCCGACGATGGTTTCTGCCGTGTGTTCGAGGTGATCTCGGGTGGCATCGAGGAGTGCGTCGAGGTCGCGAGCAAGCATCAGTTGATACATACGCTCGTGCTGGCGGTCGGCTTCCTCGAAGTTGTGCATGGCTGTCGCATAGATCGCCATATAGGGCTGGATACGATCCCAGATGTTGTGGATGAGCTCCATCAGGTAGCGACTGTTGCCACCGGCATAGAAGGTCTGATGAAACTTGCGATTCAGCTCGCGCCACTCGTGAGGGGTGATGTCCGGATCGGTCATCTGATCGAGAACCGAACGCAGGGCCGCGATTCCGTCGTCGTCGAGTTCGTCTAGCGCCCACTCCGTGGCAAGGGACTCGAGTGCCAACCGGATGGTGAAGAGTCTCCTGATCTCGCTCGGCGTCAGCGTGGTGATCGTGACAGCTCGGCGATCGAACGCCACCAGACCCTCAAAGTTCAGCCGTTTCAGAGCTTCTCGTGCCGGCATGGTCGAAACCCCGACCGATTGGGCGAGTGAGCGGATGGACACACGTGTCCCCGGAGCTATTCGGCCTTCAACTATGTTGCGGCGGATCTGTTGATAGACGCTTTCCGCCAACGTCGTCGGCGGCAAGACCTCGACTGCCATGTGATATCAACTCCATCCCTGATCCAACTGTGATCACACATGAAGGTTTCCGGTTGCCGATGACGGCTACGTTGTTGATTTGTTGCGGCTGTATGACGTCATCGCGGTCTCGTTACGTCCTGATGACGAGGTCTCAAAAGAGGGAGAATGACTACGCAGTGCGTAGGTCTTCTCGGGCGGGAACCGAAGAATCATGGTCAGCCCTGAACTCGTGCTGGACGAGTTTCTCGGACGTATCCACCACCCAACCCTTGCAAATCGGTGAAGCTGCCGCCGAGACCATCGGGTACGCAGGAACTTCCCGACGTCGCCATCTGGCCGGGATACACGCCTACGAGTGCGACGAACACCGAACAGCACTGTGTGGGTCGCATGGCTGAGCTCAACGCCGTTACGTTCGGATATGAGCCTTGTCTCCATGCGGGCCGAACAGATGGAGTATCTCGATCACCTGATCGTCAGCAGGCCCAAACCAGTGCGGCTCATTGGTATCGAACTCCGCTACTTCACCGGGGCCTAGTAGAACTTCATTGGCGCCGAGAATGAGCCGCACGCTTCCCGCGAGAACGTAAAGCCATTCGTATCCGGCATGAGTGACCAGCTTCTGAGGGCGAGGACCGATCACCTGCTTGAAGACCTGCACGCGCCCCGGATAACGCGTCAATGGAACCACGGCGCTCCCGTTACCACTGCGCCGCGGCGTGAGATGGACTCGGGGATCGCCGGTGGCAGGTGCACCGACAAGTTGGTCGAGAGCCACTCGATGCGTTCGAGCCAGCGGCACAAGCAGATCGAGAGTTGGGCGGCGCTTCCCGGACTCCAACCGCGACAACGCGCTGACAGATAGACCAGTGGCGTCGGCCAGCGCCTCGAGCGTCATACCGCGATCACGACGAAGTGAGCGCAAACGCGGCCCTATGTCGGCGAGCATCTGTGCAAGTTCGGCGTCCATAGCGTCCATTTTTGCACTTTTCGCAAATTCTCTATCGGGTTCGGCGGAGCGACTGCGACTATTCGCCCGACGAAACAGCCCACGACGATAGGAATCGATCATGAGTCCGCCAATCCGGCAATCCAAAACCAGCACGGCGCCGATCGATTACGCGGGCAACACCCAACGCCGCTGGGGAGTGCTCGCAATCTGCGCCGTTGGCATTTTCGTGGTCGGTCTCGACACAACGATTGTGAATGTTGCCCTGCCGTCAATAGGCGAGGATTTCGACGTCGGAACCAGTGGTCTCGAATGGGTCGTCAACGCGTACACACTTGTACTCGCGAGTTTGTTGATTTCATCCGGTGCGATGGCCGACCGTTTCGGGCGGAGACGGATCTTCCAACTCGGGCTAGTCGTTTTCGGTGTGGCTTCGGCGGCCTGTGCACTCGCGCCGTCTATCGGCGTTCTGGTCGCAGCACGTGTAGTTCAAGGGATCGGTGGATCGATGCTGAGCCCGGTCGCACTCGCCATCGTGGTCAACGTGATGACCGAACCCAAGGAGCGGGCCAAGGCGATCGGCGTGTGGGCTGCGGTATTCGGAATCAGTATGGCCGCAGGGCCGGTCACCGGCGGCCTCCTCATCGAGAATTTCGGTTGGCGGTCCGTGTTGTGGATCAACGTGCCGGTGATCGTTGTAGTCCTGGCCCTTAGCAGAGCATTTGTTCCGGAATCGCGTGCCCCACAGCCGAGAAGACTCGACGTACCTGGTCAACTGTTGCTGACCATAGTGATCGGCGGGATGGTTGCGCTCCTCATCGAAGGACCACAAATCGGGTGGACATCACCGGGTTCACTGGCCGGATACCTCCTCACGGCCGTGGCGTTGGCGGCTTTCACGCGGATCGAGTCACGGCGTAGCGAACCGCTCATCGATCCCCAACTATTCCGGCACACAGCGTTCTCTGCCGCCGTTGCAGGCGCCGTGGTGGTGTTCGTGTCTCTCAATGCGACATTGCTTCTCGGCACTCTCTACCTACAACACGCGCGAGAAATGACCCCAATGGCCGCGGGCGCCATCACTCTCCCGATGGCGATCGGCGCAACCGTCTGCGCGCCGTTGTCCGGGATGCTCGTCGGTCGTGTCGGCGCGCGAAGGCCACTGTTGATCGCCGGTGGTTTCACCACCCTCGGCGGCCTGTGTCTGGTCTCGCTCGACAACACCACGAGCACAACGACATTGCTCGTCGCCTACCTGTTTCTCGGCATAGGATTCGGCTTCTCGAATGCACCCATCACCACTACCGCTGTCAACGGCCTACCGTCTTCGCGCGCGGGTCTAGCTGGTGGAATAACCTCCAGCGCCCGCCAATTGGGAGCAGCGCTAGGCATCGCATTGGCCGGCGCAATGATAGCCGGCAGTGCACCGACTGACCTGGCACAAGCATCTCGGTTGGGGTGGATGCTCGTCGTGGTGTGCGGACTACTGCTCCTCCTGATTGCCCGCATTTCACCAACATCCGGCACGCAGAACTGACCAGCCGTCGACCGCGCCGATCCGGGTGAACCACGTGTCCCCAGACGCTCACACTCGTCGTCCAACGAGAACCACTCGTGTCACCCAAATCCTTACAGGGCATGGGTTATGAACTCCGGATCGACGCCAATCCATCGCACTGTTGATGGTGACCAGGCTCGCGACGCCCAGCAGGTCACCGAATACCGGTCACAGCCAGCAACATCTGTTCCCAGTGCCGCAGCGGTAACAAGTGCCCTTCGTCCTTGTAGAGGACCAGTTTGGCATTCGACAACTGCTTTGCGAGCCATTCACCGTTGTTCTGAGGCGCCATTTCGTCTCGGTCGCCGTACCAAAGGTGGACCGGTGCAAAGACGTCGGCGGGGTCGAAACCCCATGGACCGACGAATGCAACGTTGTCCCAGGCAATCGCCATGGGGCCCTGCCGCAATGCCTCTTGAAAGGAAACGAAGATCGCTTGTCTCGCTGCGGGATCGGCGACCACCTCAGGATCACTGGCTCCCCACATCCAGTCGATCCACGGCGCCTTCTGGTCATCCCGTACCGACATCATGGCATCGAGGAACTTCTCGTTGCCGGCCAGGAACTGTTCGGCTGCACGGGTAGGTTCGGCAGGCAGGTAAGAAAGCGCAGAGAGGTCGTTCTCGGTTAGAGCATCCATCGCACCAGGCATCTGCTGCACGGGCCCGAGTCCACCCGACACACCGACCCGGGTCACACGATCGGGCATCGCGGCTGCCGTCGCCAAGGCGAACGGTCCGCCCCCCGACCAACCCAAGGTGGCGAACCGGTCCACTCCGAGTTCGTCAACGATGGCCTCGACGTCCGCTGCAACCCGCCCGAGGCTGCTCGCAGCGGCATCGGACCGGCCGTAGCCTGGGCGGTCGAAGCTGATCACGCGTATGCCCATCCGGTGGGCGCGGTCGGCTCCGAAATCGACCTCTAGCCGCGATCCAGGTGTGCCGTGGAAGTGCACAACAGGCGCACCCGTCGTATCCCCGGTGTCTCGAACCATGACCGAACGGCCACCGACTACGACTTCGAACTCCATCATGGTGGCAGCGTACGGTGCGTACCGGGCGCAGCAGAGAGTTGCTCAGCTTGTCGAACCGATAGCCGAGTCCGAAATCCGTTCTTCTCCAGGTGAAGTGAATGAGCGCCGGACACGTCAGATTCGATCCGCGCCTGCAGCGGGCGTTGTTCACTTGACCTTTGATTCGGCGACCATCAATATAGATCTATGTCGAAACAGAGGTTGCCAGTCACCGATGTCGCCAGCGAGGAGTGCTGCTCACCGTTGATTCGCGAACCGTTGTCCGCACCGTGGGCGGGTGATCTGGCGCGGATGTTCAAGGCGCTTGGCGATCCGGTGCGCCTGCGGTTGCTCAGTTTGGTCGCCAGCCACGCCGGCGGTGAAGCCTGCGTCTGTGACATTTCAGATTCGTTCGACTTGTCCCAGCCGACGATCTCCCATCACCTCAAGGTGCTGCGTGAGGCCGGCTTGCTCGATTGTCAAAGGCGCGGAACCTGGGTGTACTACTGGGTGATTCCAGCTGCCCTGCAGCAACTCTCATCAGTGCTCAGCGCAGCTGACCCCACCTGTGACGACGCCCCGCTGGTCACCGCGTGAGTACCGCCGCAAGTACCGCCGAGCATCCGGCAGTCGTCGGAAAACTATCCACTCTCGACCGTTTCCTACCGGTCTGGATCGGCGTGGCGATGGTTGCCGGCCTCCTGCTCGGACGATTGATCCCCGGCCTGAACGACACTCTGTCGGCAATCTCTGTCGACGGCGTTTCCCTACCCATCGCGATCGGGCTGCTGATCATGATGTACCCGGTGCTGGCGAAGGTCCGGTACGACCGCCTCGACACCGTCACCGGCGACAAGAAGCTGCTCATCGGGTCGCTGGTACTCAACTGGGTGCTGGGGCCTGCTCTGATGTTTGCCCTGGCGTGGATCTTCCTGGCTGACCTTCCGGAGTACCGGACCGGTCTGATCATCGTGGGTCTTGCCCGCTGCATCGCGATGGTCATCATCTGGAACGACCTCGCCTGCGGCGATCGCGAAGCGGCTGCGGTCCTGGTGGCCATCAATTCGGTGTTCCAGGTGATCATGTTCGCCGTCCTCGGCTGGTTCTACCTGTCAGTGTTGCCGGGCTGGCTTGGCCTCGAGCAGACCGAAATCGACGCCTCTCCATGGCAGATCGCCAAGTCCGTCCTGATCTTCCTCGGCATCCCTCTGGTCGCCGGATTCTTGTCGCGCTATTTCGGTGAGCGTTCCAAGGGTCGCGACTGGTATGAAGCGAAGTTCATCCCAAAGATCAGTCCGTGGGCGCTCTACGGTTTGCTGTTCACCATCGTCATTCTCTTTGCGCTACAGGGTGATCAGATCACCTCCCAGCCCCTCGACGTGGTCCGCATCGCGATTCCGCTTCTGATTTACTTCGCGGTGATGTGGGGCGGTGGGTACGGCCTCGGCGCGGCAATGGGGTTGGGCTACGAACGCACCACCACCCTCGCGTTCACCGCGGCCGGAAACAACTTCGAACTCGCCATCGCCGTCGCCATCGCCACCTACGGTGCCACGTCCGGCCAAGCACTCGCCGGCGTCGTCGGTCCGCTCATCGAAGTACCGGTCCTGGTCGGCCTTGTCTATGTATCTCTAGCCCTGCGTAAACGGTTCACCCCACAACCATCGGTGACGGCAGCGACAAAGGGGTCTTGATGTCCGAATATCCCGGGCGGGTACACGTCAGGTCTGCCGGGTCTGCACCGACACACGAGATCAATCCCACCGTCGTCCACGCGATGGCCGAGATCGGTCTCGATCTCGGTGCGGAGTATCCCAAACCGCTCACCGACGATGTGGTCGCTGCCGCTGATGTAGTGGTGTCAATGGGTTGCGGCGACGCATGCATCAGCCGACTCCTCACCGAGTTGACCTCCACCATTTCCGCCTGACTACCCGCCTCCGACTCACGAAGGGCCTTCATGTCCACCACTCCCAGCGTGCTGTTTGTCTGCGTCCACAACGCCGGACGATCGCAGATGGCTGCCGGTTTCCTCTCTCACCTCGCCGGCGACACCATCGAGGTCCGCTCTGCGGGCAGCGCGCCGGCCGCGACGATCAATTCCGCCGCAGTCGAAGCGATGGCCGAAGAGGGCATTGACATTTCGGCCCAATCACCGAAGATTTTGACTCCCGCTGCAGTGGAAAGCTCGGATGTCGTCATCACCATGGGATGCGGCGACGCATGCCCGGTCTTTCCTGGCATCAGCTACCGCGACTGGGCACTGCCTGATCCAGCAGGCAAGGGCGTCGAGGCAGTACGCCCGATCCGGGACCAGATCAAGATTCTCGTCAAAGACCTGATCGCCGAACTCGTTCAAGCACGATCAGATACCAGCCGATGAGCACACCAAGCGTGTTGTTCGTGTGCGTGAAGAACGGCGGCAAATCGCAGATGGCTGCCGGTCTTATGCGCAAGGCAGCCGCAGACGCAGTCGAAGTCCACTCGGCGGGAACCCGGCCCGGCGGCTCGCTCAACGCATTGTCGGCACAATCACTGATCGAGGTCGGCGTCGACATCACCGCCGAACAGCCCAAACCTATTGATCCCGCCCTGCTGGCCCGGATGGACTATGTGATCACTTTGGGCCGCGAAGCCACCGTCGACCGGATTGATGGTCCGAGGTTCGAGAACTGGGACACCGACGAGCCTTTCGAGCGCGGTATTGACGGTATCGAGCGGATGCGTCTGGTCAGAGATGATATCGCTGCCCGCGTCGACGAACTCGTAGCGAGACTGCGTCGCTGATCCGTTGAGCGCAAGCAACATCGAGGTTCCAATCTCCACCACCTCGACCGATGTGGTCGTCGTCGGTGGCGGTCAAGCTGGATTGGCCGCCGGGTATTACCTGCGCCGAACCAGGCGCGACTTCGTCATCCTCGATGACCAACCTCGGCCCGGTGGTTCATGGCAACAGTATTGGCCGTCGTTGCATCTGTTCTCCCCCGCCGAGTACGCACGGCTGCCAGGCTGGCCGATGCCGCCCTGGCCCGACGGCTTTCCACCAGCATCACACGTCGTGAACTACCTCACCACGTACGAAAAAAGGTACGCGCTGCCCGTGCAGCGTCCTGTCACCGTGACCGGCGTCCACCGCACCGCCAACGGATACCGTGTGGACAGTGCCACCGAATCCTGGACCGCCGCAGCGATTATCAACACCACCGGAACATGGTCACGACCGTTTTGGCCCAGCTATCCCGGAATGCGCGACTACCGGGGTACTCAACTGCATGCCAGCAACTACCGCACCCCCACTCCGTTCGCCGGCCAACGCGTGGGCATCGTCGGCGGCGGCAATTCCGCCGCACAGATTCTCGCCGAAGTCTCCACCGTGGCCGACACCGTGTGGTTCACCGCGCATCCACCAAAGTTCCTACCCGACGACGTCGATGGACGGGTCTTGTTCAAAGTCGCCACCGAGCGAGCCCGTACCCTCGCCGCCGGCGGCACCGATTCCGGTGGCGTCGCCGGGCTCGGCGACATTGTCATGGTCCCGCCGGTCAAAGAAGCCCGCGATCGCGGCGTGCTACACGCACGGCCGATCTTCACCACCCTGACCGCTGACGGGGTCAGCGACGGTACCAGCACCGAAAAACTCGATGCGATCATCTGGTGCACCGGCTTTCGTCCCGCACTGCGTCATCTCCAGCCGATGCATCTGCGCTCGGACGGCTCAGCAGGCATCACACTGGATGGCAATCACGCGCACGGCGAGCCGTCGTTGGTGTTCCTGGGCTATGGCGATTGGACCGGCCCGGGGTCTGCCACGCTCATCGGAGTGGGACGCACCGCCCGCGCCGCCGTCATCGACCTGGTACACGATGTCCTCAAGTGACCATCGTCGGTGGTACGAACAGATACCGAAACGGTCACGACCACGCTATATCGATGACTGTCAATGTTGCTTATATTGATAACTGTCGATACAGTGGGCCGCAAGTACTGATCCTCGTCAATGGAAGGTTTCCCATGAGTTCCGAGTACCCCGTCGCAGTGGTAGGAGCCGGCCCCATCGGCCTGGCCGCCGCCGCACATCTGACCGAAACCGGTTCTGACGTCATCGTTCTCGAACGTGGACAGTCCGCCGGCAGCGCTGTCGCGGAGTGGAACCACGTGCGTCTGTTCTCCCCGTGGTCCGAAGTCACCGATCCCGCCGCAGCCCGCCTGCTCGCTCCCACCGGATGGACCCCACCCGAGGGTGAAACCTATGCGACTGGCCGGGAATGGGCTCGCGACTACCTCGAGCCACTCGCCGCGGCCCTTGGTGAGCGTGTCCGGTTCGATTCCGAGGTCATCGGCGTCGCCCGCCGCGGTCGCGACCGTGTCGTAGACGCCGGCCGCGATACCGAACCCCTTTCGGTCCACGTCCGCCACTCCGACGGCAGCGAGGAACGCATCCTGGCCCGTGCGGTCATCGACGCCTCGGGAACGTGGGGTTCACCCAATCCACTGGGCAGCGAAGGACTTCCAGCAATCGGCGAACGTGATGCGGCCGACCGGATCAGCTACCGCGTCCCCGACCTCACCGATGAGGCCACCCGGGCCCGGTACGCGGGCAAGCACACCGTCATTGCCGGCAGCGGGCACTCAGCCCTGACCGCCATCATCACCTTCGCCGAGCTGGCCGCCGAACATCCGGGCACCACGTTGACCTGGGCAGTACGCCGGCCCGTCACCGAATCTGTCTTCGGTGGCGGCGCCTCCGATGAACTCGCGGCGCGCGGAGCGCTGGGTCTGCGGGCCAAGAAGGCCGTCGATGACGGATACCTGCAGATCGTGTCCGGATTCCGGACCGAAGCCGTTGATCGTCAGGGTGAGCAGCTCACCCTTGTCGGGGACACCGGGGCCCGTATCGACGGCGTTGATCAGGTGATCGCCCTGACCGGTTTCCGGCCCGACCTGTCCTGGCTGTCCGAGGTGCGGCTCGATCTTGATCCCACGCTGCAGGCACCCAAGTTCTTGGCGGAGTTGATCGATCCGAACATGCATTCCTGTGGAACCGTCTACCCCCACGGCGTCGATGAGCTCACCCAACCCGAACCTGGCCTCTACCTGGTCGGAATGAAAAGCTATGGCCGTGCACCGACGTTCCTGGCGATGACCGGCTACGAGCAAGTGCGTAGCATCGCTGCAGAACTCGCCGGAGACCACGACGGCGCGCGCAAGGTCGAGCTGACCCTGCCCGACACCGGAGTCTGCGGCGGCGCCGGACTGTTCGACGATCCGAACGCCGAAAGCTCTGCCGGCGGCGGCTGCTGCGCCGCGCCCTCCGCCGAGCCGGAACTGATCAGCCTGAGCTCGCCCACCTCGAGTGACTGAGTCGATCACCGATCCAGCGTCACTACGGGAAATACCTCACCCCGGGCGACGCCGGGTCCTGTCGGTTCTGTGTGTCACCGAGATCACCAGCTGGGGCATTCTCTACTACGCGTTTCCTGTTCTGTCCCCATCGATTTCGGCCGATACCGGGTGGTCGACAAGTGCCGTCGTGGCCGCGTTTTCGATCAGCCAACTCATCGCGGCCCTGGTCGGTATCCCGGTTGGACGGATCCTCGACCGGCACGGCCCGCGCTGGGTCATGACCGCTGGCTCGGCCATCGCCGTCCCCGCGGTGGTCATCATCGCCACCGCCGAACACCTGGCCACCTTCTATTTCGGTTGGATCATCGCCGGAATAGCCATGGGCGCAGTGTTGTACCCACCGGCGTTTGCAGCATTGACCCGATGGTGGGGCTCCGAACGTGTCCGCGCGCTCATGATCCTCACCCTCGCCGCAGGATTGGCCAGCACCGTTTTCGCGCCGCTGACCGCACTATTGGTCGATCACTTTGATTGGCGGCGAACCTATGTCATCCTTGCCGCAATCCTGCTCGCCATCACGGTCCCAGCCCACTACCGCGGCCTCCGCGGCAGCTGGCCCCTCATCCCACACCAAGATCCCGCCACCTCCCCCGCCGACACAAATGACACCACCCGCAGCCGGCCGTTCATCGCACTCACCGTCGCCCTGAGCCTGGCCGCATTCGTCGCGTTCGCCGGGGTCTTCAACCTGGTACCGCTACTCCTCGAGCACGGTGCCGATCCCACCGTCGCTGCCACCGCACTCGGCCTCGGCGGTGTCGGACAAGTCCTGGGCAGAGTCGGATACCTTCCGTTGCAACGCCTCACCGGAACCAAGGGACGAACCGTCGGCGTCATCGCGGCCGTCGCGACCACCACGATCGCCCTGGGATCTACCACCTCGGTATTCGCGCTGGTACTGGTTGCCGTCGGCGCTGGACTCGCGCGCGGCATCTTCACTCTCATCCAGGCCACCGCCATCACCGACCGGTGGGGGCCGGCGCGCTACGGGCACCTCAACGGCGTCATGTCCGCGCCCATTGTCATCACCATGGCCTTCGCACCATGGGCAGGGGCACTACTTGCAGACTGGACAGGAAGCTACTCAGGCGCTTACCTCATCCTCGGCATTCTCGCCCTGGCAGCCGCCGCTCTCTCCGCAGCAAGCATGCCCCGCCGATCCAACGACCAAGTCACCGCGAAATAGACCAACAATCGTGCACACTCGCCGTCAACTCGGCTTCGCGCGATACTCGCCACCAGGCTCGTCGACAACCCCACCGCGACATTCACCGACGACCGCACAGTCGCCTGGTGACAGGCGAAGATTCAAACCATCCACGCCTATCGCTAACTGCCCTCCTCGGCAGTGTCGAACTTCAAGCGAGCTCGTTCGATGTCCGGCATGTGCGCAGTAGCCCATTGAAGGATCACGTCGACCGGTGGCCGGAGCGTCTTTCCCAGCGGGGTAATCCGGTACTCAACCGCGACCGGACGTGACCTGAGTAGGTTCCTTTCGATGATTCCGTTCCGCTCGAGCTTGCGCAATGTGGCGGTGAGCGACTTCTGAGTCACGGTCGGGATTGCCCGCCGCAGTTCGTTGAAACGGCAGGGGCGCTCACAGAGTTCGTTGAGGACCGCCAACGACCACTTGTCGAGCACCTGATCCAGCAATTCGCGGTGTGGTGCGCTGACCGTGAGCTCGGCCGGCGTCCTATGGGTTTCGGTCATGAAACCTAGTCTCCTTGAAGTGTCCTTGATATACCAGGTATCAGTTATATACCCACTCGAATTCATTTGAAGGAGACCATCTTGTCCGTCAACTACTCCACCCCCGAAGGCATGATGCAACCCACGCCCTACCACCACGTCGCGGTGGGTACGGGGTCGCGCCACGTCCACGTCAGTGGCCAGATTGCGCGATTGGCCGATGGAACACCTGTGGCCCCAGACGACCTGGCCGGACAGGTCGCGCAGGCTCTGCGCAACACTTCGACCGGTCTGGCCGGCGCAGGTGCCACGTTCGCCGATGTACTCAGACTGACGTTCTACGTCACCGGCTGGACGCCGGAAAAGATCACCCCGTTCATGGCCGGCGTCGAACGCGTTGCCGCTGACATCGGACTGCCCCTTCCGATGCCCCCCGCCTCATTGATCGGCGTCGACTACCTCTTCGAACCCGACGTACTCGTGGAAGTCGAGGCCACAGCGATCCTCGACTGACCGGGTTCACCCCGCGCTCTACGCGCGGGGTGAACCAACCGGACGCTTCCCCTCGAAGGACAGTTGGCTCCCGCACCGCTCACTTGTCGGGCGGCTACTTTTCGATTTCGACGACGAAGCAATACGACAATGGTTCGGAGCCGGCATGCTCGCCAATGTCGTCACCGCACTTAACCTCTCCGAGGTTGACGAGCCGTGGGCACGAACTATGAGCGGTGCGTGATCGGGAGACCGACTCGGTCTTGACTCAAGGCTAACTGCGTTTTTCGCGGTGGCGTTGGCGCAGATGCGTTCGTTATCACCCGGCTGCAACCCTCACTCGTGAAATCAGTTTTGGAGGATGTGGCTCACCAAGGCAATTCGCCCGCCTCGTGCTGGAACGTCCCGGTAGGGCCTTCCGGTCCGAGTGTCGCCCAACGCACGACGACCCGTGCGCTCTCGTCAGCAGGCCGGCCGATCCCGAAGGCGGCGGTCAAGTCCGTTGCGGTGGGTCCCGGCTCGACGGCATTGAACTTGATGCCCGGCTGCGACTTGGCGTACTGCACTGTCAGCATGGTCGCGGCAGATTTGGACGCCGAGTAAAGCGCGAGAGGCAGGTTGAACTCCGCCCGCTCGGGGTTGTTCACCGCCCAGAACGATCCAGCGCTGCTGGATACGGTGACCACGGTGGGATTGGACGACTTGCGAAGTAGCGGCAAGGCCGCCTCGGTTACTCGCACGATGCCGACCGCGTTCGTGTCGAACGATCGTAGCGCCGCAGGTCCGTCGAGCTCGGTCTCCAGGATGCCCGCATTGTTCACCAGAACGTCAAGGCTGCCTTCGGCCTCGTCGATCACCGCCAGTGCGCTGCGCACCGAGCTTTCGTCAGTCACATCGAGCTGAACGAATCGTGCGCCGATCGATTCCGCCGCCTTTTCTCCTCGCTCGACATCACGCGCGCCGATGTAGACGACGTGTCCGAGGTCGAGAAGCTGCTTGGCGGTTTCGAACCCAATGCCCTTGTTGGCGCCGGTAATCAAAGTGACGGTCATGATTTTCCCTTTTTCGAGATCAGTTGCGTGGGGTGGTCAGGCGGCGAGCTGGGTGCTCAAGGCGTCGGCATCGTGCAGCGCCGACATGTGCAGAAACTTCCCGTCTCGGATTGTGTAGATCGCGAACTCGGCAAGTTCGATGGACTTTCCGGTGGGTGCGACACCGAGCCATTCCTTCACAGGTGTGCCCGTGTTGGTCAGACGTGCAGCCAGCCGATCGCCATAGGCAACGAGTTCTTGTACCTCCCACTGGAAGTCAGGAACCGCGTCAACTATTCCGTTCAGGTCGGCGACGAGAGCGTCTCGGGAGCCCGGTTCGCTCTGCAACGTGACGTGATCGTGAACGAACTCGTGCATGCGGTCGAACCGATGAGCGTTGAGCGCCTCGATATAGCTCGTATAGAACTCGCGGGAGTCAAAAGACATTGGATTCCTTTCTGGGCGAGGCAAAGCCGGGCAACCCGCCCGAGCCGACTCTCCGAAAGTTATGCGCGGACAAGTCCTTCGACCAGAGTCCCGTCGTGCCCAGGGTGTGACAGGACCCCCTCTGACTGTGTCGCAGCGACCTATGCTGATCCGTATGAGTGAAACGACAAATGCTCTCGGTGCGTACCTGCGTGCTCGACGCGAGTTGGTGACGCCGCAGCAGGCGGGTATTCCCGACGGCGGTGTGCGACGCGTGCCAGGGCTGCGGCGTGAGGAAGTCGCCATGCTTGCCGGCATCAGCGCCGACTACTACCTGCGACTGGAACGAGGACGCGACCGCAACCCCTCACTACAAGTGCTCGAGTCGATCGCACGCGTACTGCAACTCGACGACGAGCATCTGGCCCACCTGATGACGCTGGTGGCGGAGGTTCCCCGTCGCCGCAAGCGCCGCAAGCGTTCGGTGACGCCGCCGGCCGGTGCACTCAAACTGCTGCATTCACTGGTGCAGCCCGCATTCATCGAGGATCGGTACTTCGACATCGTCGCCGCGAACAGCCTTGCGCAAGCCCTCTCGCCCGGTCTGAGCGTCGGAGGAAATCAGTTGCGAGGCATGTTCCTCGACCCCGCCGAGCAGGCCCTCTACCCGGAATGGGAGGCCGTCACAGAATGCTTCATCGCGAACCTGCGGCAGGCCGTCGGCAACGACGTCGATGATTCTCGGTTCATCGAGCTCACCGGCGAGCTGTCGCTGGCGAGCCCAAGGTTCCGACAGCTCTGGGCTCGGCACGAAGTCCGGGGACAGCGTGGGGTGCCCGTCCGGTTCGATCACCCCCAGGTCGGTGAGATGACGCTCAACCGTGAACGGCTCGCCATCAGCGGAACCGAGGACCTCATGCTGGTCGTATATCACCCGGACACCGGTTCCACTGCTGCGGAGAAGCTTTCACTACTGGCTTCAGCCGGGCTGCCCGCTTCGGGGGCGGTACACACTGTAACGAGCCAGCTGTGACGACCATAGGGATCATCGGCGCAGGAGAAGTCGGAAGCCAGATCGCCCGCGCCGCAATCGCTCACGGCTACACGATCGTCATCGCCAATTCGCGTGGACCGGAAACGCTCGCGAGCCTTGTCGCCGATCTGGGACCAGCGGCCCGCGCCGCACGCGCGGATGAAGCCGCAGCAGCAGGCGATTTCGCCGTCATTGACGTGCCGCTCACGCTGGTGAACAACATGCCCGTCGACGCACTCGCCGGAAAGATCGTGCTGGACACGAACAACTACATGGCCTGGCGCGACGGCCACTTCCCCGTCATCGATTCCGGCCAGAAGACGATTCACGAGCTGCGGCAGGAACAACTGCCCACATCGAAAGTCGCGAAAGCCGTCACCCACATCCAAGCACCGAGCCTGTTGAAGTTCGCACGCCCCACCGGCGCCCCCGACCGTATGGCATTGGCCGTCTCCAGCGACTACCCCGAAGCCATTGAGCTCGTCGCGCGGCTGTACGACGAGTTCGGCTTCGACACTGTTGACAACAGCCCACTGCGCGAATCCTGGCGATCCGCACCCGGAACACCCATGTGGAACTTTCACGACACAGGGCAGACCCGCGAAGAGCTCGTGCTCAATCTGGCCCGAGCGCAGCACGTCAACAACTCGTGACGCCGGCGGTCATCCAGGGAGCATCAAAACATCTGTTGTTGAGTGTATTTCAACACTTGTGACATCCACAGCCTCAACGCAGGTCGCTCATGTCGAGTACGAAGCGATACCGAACGTCGCCGCTTTCGAGACGTTGAAGAGCGGTCTGCACCGCGGCCGATGGCATCACCTCGATGTCGGCGGTGAGGTCGTGCTCACCGCAAAAGTCGAGCATGTCCTGGGTATACCGGTGTCCCCCGCTGCCGGCCGAACTCAGCGACTTGCGACCACCGAGAAGTTCGAGCGTGTCTACTGAGATGGGTCCCAGGAAACCAACCGAGCACAACGTTCCGTCCAGCGCGAGGCATCTGAGGTAGGGAGCAAGTTCGTGCGTGACGGGTATGCAGTCGATGATCAGGTCGAGCGTCCCGAGTTGTGCATCCATGGCGCTCTGGTCGGTAGACAAGACTGTGGAATCCGCACCCAGCGCCTTGGCCTGATCTGCTTTCTCTGCCGACGTCGTGAACACCGTCACCTCTGCGCCGAGTGCGTGCGCGAACTTCACAGCGAGGTGACCGAGACCGCCGATTCCAGCGACGCCCACGCGCACTCCCGGTCCGACGTCCCAGCGCCGCAACGGTTCCCAGACCGTGATCCCCGCACACATCAGCGGCGCGACCGCAGCGGGATCGAGACCGGGCGGGCGGTGGTAGACGAAGTGATCGTCGACGACGTACTCACTCGAAAATGCCCCGAGTGTCGTCGTTCCATCGATGCGATCGCGTCCGCCGTAGGTAAGTGTCGGGAACTCGCGACAAAAGTTCTCTTGACCTGCCCCGCACATATCGCACCGACCGCAGGAGTCGACAATGTTGCCGACAGCCACGGGGTCGTCTATCGCGAACCCGGTGACGGCATCGCCGACAGCGGTCACCACGCCGACAAACTCGTGGCCGGGCGTGACAGGGAAACTACCCGCCGGGTCCTTCATCGCGTGCAGATCGCTGTGGCACACCCCGCAGTGCGTTACCTGCACCGCGACGTCATGTGCACGTAGATCGCGCCGCTCAAAGTCCCACCGTTCCAGTGTCGATCCGGCGGAAAGTGCTCGATATCCGGTTGTCGGCCTCATGTGTCTCCTTCACCCTTCATTTTCCAACCAACTAGTTGGATACTGACTGTAGACGATGTGGGACGAGATGCAACCAACTGGTTGGTTTGCCGATATGCTGGGCCGATGGGAGACGCAGCGGCCACAAAAGTGCGGATACTGGCAGCAGGAACGACCGAGTTCGCTCAGTACGGCATCGCCGGAGCCCGGGTGGACCGGATCGCAGCACGTGCTTCAATCAACAAAGCCCAGATCTATAGCTATTTCGGCAGCAAGGAGCAACTGTTCGACGCAGTTTTCGACCATCGGGTCGACGTCGACGTTTCCACCGTCCCCTTGGACGCAACCGATCTCCCCGGCTATGTGACAGCGCTGTACGACATGTACCTCGGTGACCCGGACTTGGTCCGCTTGCTGACGTGGGCACGATTGGAGCGCACTCCGACCGGCGCCCTGTTCGGCCAACGAGGTGACCACGATCGAGACAACCTCGCAGCGCTCGCGGACGCACAAGAACGCGGTCTAGTGGTCAATGACATTGCGCCACAGGATATGTGGGCAATGATCATCTCCCTCGCCGCGACCTGGGCGCAGGCCGCGATCGTTCATGTCGCCGACGCGGACGAACCGGCTGCGGTCCACGAACGACGGAAAGCCGCCCTCGCCGCCGCGGCTCGGCGTGCTTTCTGCCTACCGTGACCGTCCGCATCCGCCGACAGTTGACCGCATCGACCTGAATTCGGGACCGCGGCGCTCCCGGCGGCACGGGCAGAGGTTTCCATTCTCGGCCAACTGGCTATGTCTACCGGCGACGAACACCTGAAAGCACAGACGATCCTCTCCGGGAGTGACCAGCAGTGCTTTCGGGCCTGCAACCAGGAGATGTGAATGACGGCCGAAGCCGATTCGGGAACACAAGCAACAAGCGATGAGCCCGCATCAAAACTGAAGCGGAAGATAACCGGTCCGCTGCTCTTCTTCTTCATCTTGGGCGACGTGCTCGGGGCGGGCATCTACGCACTGATGGGGGTCCTCTCCGAAGAGGTGGGCGGCGCGCTCTGGGCACCGCTCCTCGTCGCACTCCTGCTCGCACTGCTCACCGCGGGTTCTTACGCCGAATTGGTGACCAAATATCCGCGGGCAGGCGGCGCCGCCATCTTCGCCGAGCGGGCATTCAAACGACCGATCGTGTCGTTCCTCGTCGGCTATTGCATGCTGGCCGCTGGGGTGACCAGTGCGGCCGGACTTGCCCTCGCGTTCTCCGGCGAATATCTCAGTACGTTCATCGATGTGCCTGCCGTCCCGGCCGCCGTGGTATTTCTCGCGCTGGTGGCCTGCCTCAACGCCAGGGGTATCAGTGAGTCGGTGAAGAGCAACGTCGCGATGACGATCATCGAACTCAGCGGATTGGTCATTGTCATCGTCGTCGTCGCGATCATGCTCGGGGACGGAAACGGGGACATGTCCAGGGTGGGCGACTTCCCGGACGGATCAACCCCCGCGCTGGCCGTCCTCAGCGGAGCCATCATCGCCTACTACTCGTTCGTCGGGTTCGAGACCTCCGCCAACGTCGCCGAGGAGATCCGCAACCCGAGCCGGGTGTATCCGTTGGCGCTCTTCGGCTCGTTGGCTACGGCCGGAGTTGTCTATGTCCTGGTCGGGCTCGCGAGCTCGATCGCCCTGCCGGCGAGTGACCTGTCCGCGTCGTCTGGACCTCTACTCGCCGTGGTCGGGGAATCCGGCGTCGGCATCCCGGACTGGGTTTTCAGCCTGATCGCGCTCATAGCAGTCGCCAACGGCGCTCTGCTCACGATGATCATGGCGAGCCGATTGGCTTTCGGCATGGCCGAACACAAGCTTCTGCCGGGCATCCTGGGAAAGGTGTTGCCCAACCGTGGCACCCCCTGGGTGGCCATCGTCGCGACCACGCTGGTCGCCATGTTGCTCACGGTCATCGGCGACCTGTCAACGCTGGCCGAGACGGTGGTGTTACTACTACTCTTCGTCTTCATCTCGACAAACATCGCCGTGCTGGTCCTGCGACGTGATCAGGTGGAACACAAGCACTTTCGTATCCCGACAGTCGTGCCGATACTCGGCGTGGGATCATGCCTACTACTGCTCACCCAGCAGAGCGGTGAAGTATGGCTGTTCGGCGGCATTCTCCTTGCGGTGGGCGTGGTACTGCACTACGGCGCGACGTGGGTACGTCACCGCGCGTCCTGACCCTTTCGTCGAAGGCCACTACCCAATTCTGCGGATGGCAAACGTTGCCGCATTGCCGAACTTCCGGCAGTGTCGAGGTATGAGCGACAACACGAAGGTCACAGTTGAACGCACCATCGAGGCGCCCGTCGACGCAGTTTTCGATGTCCTCTCCAACCCCGAACGACACCAGGAACTCGACGGCTCCGGGTTCATCCGCGGCGTGGAGCACGCGGATCGGATCCAGAAAGTCGGCGAGGTGTTCACGATGAACATGCAAGGCGACCACATGGGTGGCGAGTACAAAACCGACAACCACGTGTCCGGTTACGCCAAGGACAAGCTCCTGGCCTGGAAGACCGCCCCCGCGGGCACCGAACCTCCCGGGTGGGAATGGTTGTGGGAGTTGGAGTCTCAGGGTCCCAATGAGACGTTGGTTCGCCACACCTACGACTGGTCGAAGGTCACCGACAAGAAACTGCTCGAACAGTTGAAGTTCCCGCTCGTCACCAAAGATCAACTGGAAGCTACGCTCGGCCGGCTTGCCGCGGCGTCTGCTTCCTGATCAACCTGTCGACTCCACCGGCATCGCGAGTCCACCACGGCCCTTGACGTGATCGGATGAAACGCGGTGCCGGCGGAGGGACGCTGCCACAGTGAAAGATCGTCGGGATTCTGGCGATTGCTGACGACGTGACCGTCACCAGCCGTCGTTATGCCGGCTCTCTCATCACACCGAAATGGCGCACCTTCCCGGAAAGGCCGGGAAGCACTTGCACGGGCGACCAGGTGCGCAGCCCGTCGCTGCTGTCGGAATAGAGATATTTTCCTTCGCGATAGGCGTCGAGATATAGCCGCCAGGAACCGTTTGGCAACTGAACCACGGCTGGGCCCTCCACCAGCGAGCCCCAATTACCAGGTGGGACAAATGAATAGGGTCCCGTCACCGACGGCGCGACCGCATGCTCGACGACCTTCTTCGTCTCGTTCTTCGTAAACGCATGATAGGCCGATCCCACCTTGACCACGGTGGTGTCGATGTGGTCCGCACCGATTCCGGCGAGCGGAGTAGGCAGGCCCCACAACCGCAGCGATGGTTCCAGCGCCGTCATCAGATACGGCACAAATCCCCCACCGGTCGACATCGACAGGATGACGTTGACGCGGCCCCCGTCCACAAACCATTCAGGCGCCCAGGCTTTCGTGGTAAACGGCGACAACGACGGTCCGTCCTCGAATCCGGCCGACCCCGAGGAGCCCGGCGGGCTCGCAGGACCTGTACCAGCACCGGTGCCTGGCATGAAGGCGCAACAAAACGGGACCGGGTAGGACGCCAGGAACGTCCAGTTGCTGCGGTCACTGCTGCGCGCGAAGCCGATATTCGCCCCGTCGGCCGTTGTGTAGGTGAGGTAATACAACCCGTCTGTATGCCGAAAGATGCTCGGGTCACGTACAACCCCGGACGGGGGCCGATAGGCCGAAAACCGGACGGGTTCGAATTGAGTGGCGTCCCCCGATTCGTACACGTCCATGTCCCGGTCGCTGGTGTTGCTGAACGCCACCATCGTGTATCGCCAGGCGGGCGGTGCGGCACCACTGCTCCCCGGGACAGCGACCAGCAAACCCGCGACCGCGAGCATCACCATCGACATGGCCGAATAGCAGGTTCGTCTGGTCGGCATCATTGATGCGTCTTTCCGATGAAACCAAATCCTGCGAGAACAGCCACTGAATACCTCTCCCCCACTGCGTGATTCACAAACCCCAACAAGCACTCGATCGGCAGACGTTCACGACCGAAATTTCAAGAGCCGTCCACTGTCAGTTCCGAACCTTGAAACGAAACCATCTGCTCATCGAGGTACCGGCCCCTGCACGTCTGACACCGGCAGGACGATCATCTCGACGAGGCCATCACCGAGGTCCGACAGAGCCTTCTGCACATCGGTGAGCGACTGTGCGGGAGTCAAGATCTCGAGGCGGACCCGCGGCGTCATCGTCACCCTGCGGGATTGCCCCCGGACCTTATGGTCGACCGGGGTCGCTGAGGTGATGAACACCTCTGACACCACGGCGCGACGGGCTCCGGCGGCGAGTACCTCCTGCTCCGCACCTTCGGTACCCGCAGAAGTGATGACTGCGGTAACGAGATAGAGCCCCTCACCGGTAACGACCGGTCGCGCTGCGACGGGGGTGGCGGCGGGGTCACCGGTGGGGATCGGCAGAACCGGGTCATCGGTGTACGCCGACATCCCCTGCTGGACCTCATCGAGGTGTTCTTCGTCGTCGGGGTTCACGCGAAGTCCGATCGTCTTCTCGATCGCGATTGCGATCACGAGAGTGAGCACAAACGCGTAGGCGATGACCGAGGCAAGGGCGATGACCTGTTCGCCCAGCAACCCCCACCCTCCGCCGTGGAAGACGCCGTCACGGCCGATCGAATTGATCGCTTTCTCACCGAAGAACCCGACGAGGAGAGTACCCAGGATGCCGCCGATGAAATGAACTGCGAGAACGTCGAGTGCATCGTCGAGACGGGCGAGGTCCTTGAGTCCGAGCGCGCTTTGACAGATTATTGCGGCGAGAACCCCGATGATGACAGCCGCGTATGTGTCTACGTAACCGGCTGCGGGAGTAATGGTCGCCAGGCCCGCCACCGCGCCGGTCACCCCGCCGAGCACGGTCGCATGCCCCTCGCGGAAGCGCTCGATCACCAGCCACACCACCATCGCACCTGCCGCCGCCACCTGAGTGTTGACCAACGCCTGAGCCGCAACTCCGTTGGCCTGCAGACTATCTCCGGCATTGAACCCGAACCAACCGAACCAAAGAATGCCCGCACCGACGATGACGAGTGGGATCGAGTGTGGCAACGGCGCCCTGTCGGGCCACACCTTGCGTCGTCCGAGAACGATCAGCAGCGCCAGCGCGGCCGCGCCTGCTGTTGAGTGAACGACAATTCCGCCGGCCCAGTCCTGAGCTCCGCGCTCTGTCAACCATCCCGTCGGCGCCCACAACCAATGGGTGACCGGTGCGTACACGATCACCGACCAGATCGCGATCAACACCGCCCAGCCGAAAGGCTTGAGCCGGCTGGCGACAGCACCGGTGGCCAATATGGGGGTGATGATCGCGAACATCAACTGATACGCGAAGAATGCCAGTGTCGGTATCGCGACCGTCCCGGTCACCGCATGGAGGTTCGGGTCAGGTGCCTCGGCGATGTCCTTGAGTGCGACAAAGCTGAAGTCGGCGATGAATCCATTGGCCCGATCGTTGCCGTACGCGAAGGTGTAACCGAAGAAGAACCAGGTCAGAGTAATGACCCCGAGCGCCACCATGTTGTGCTGGAGCATTGCCAGGGTGTTGCGTCGGCTGACCATGCCGGCGTAGAAGAATGCGAGACCCGGTGTCATGAACAACACAAGGGCCGCACATACCAGTACCCACGCGGTGTCGCCGCTGTTGATCGTTGCCGTTTCGGCCAGCGTCGTCGATGTCATCGGACTTACCTCCGTGTGCCTACTGTGGATCGGCTTTCGTGGGAACCTCTGGTTCGCGGGGGAAGATACGGATACGCCGGAATTGTTCGTGCGGTATCAGGAAGAGCCACGTCGCGTGCATGATGACCGTGAAACCCGCTCAGGGCGCTGCGAACCCGGCAATTCGCCACCCTGGCGAATAGAAGACGATGCCCAGCGCCACCACGATGAGCTCGCGCAGAACCCGAAGAGCCCGCCTGTCCGGAGCCACTGCACTCGGTCTCGACAAAGCGCAGGGGACCGTGGTTGGAAATCAGCGAGGACCACGACCTCGCAGGGTCAACACGCATCGCGACCTCCGATCGTGACGCCGATCCGGTCCACTGTCGTTCGCTGCACGCAAGGCAGTCTCGGCTCGTTGCTGAAAGGCGACTGTTGCGATCCGAATCGACACTACGCGCACGATTAACCATCGGTTGCGGAATTGCGAGACTTGCTTGGTGGCTGAACTCGAGCCTTTATCGAAGTCGGCTCGGGATGTTGAACCTCCACACGCCAAAGAGGGCTCCGCTAAGTGCCTGTGGTCTATCCGATCTCTATCTAAGCGAAGCTTTACGTTCTGGTTTCAGCGAGGGGCAAAGGTAGATGTGGAGATTCATTCAAGTGTTTGGTGCTGCAAAGTCCACCGCTCGGCACTGCTTCCCCACTCTGAAGCTGAAAACCACAGCGAGCAAACCTGATTCGGCCACTTTCATTCACTAGCGACGCCTTCGGGACCCTTTCGTACTCGAACCCGAGACGATCAACCTCAATACAGGAGAACAGCCATGTCCGTGCCACCTGTTCTGCCGTCGCCGCCCGAGTACTCACAGCCTCAATATCTGCAGCCTGCGCCGAAGAAGGCGAAGAAGTGGCCGTGGATTATTGCTGGAGTCGTCGGGTTGCTGGCCATCGTAGGTATCGTCTGCGGAGGAGGCGAGGACGACTCGAAGGCCACCACCGCTGTCGCACCACCGGCAGCTCCCGCCCCGACATCCACCAAAGTGGCGGTACCGGCACCCGCACCTGTGGACACCCCAGAAGTCGCACCTGCCCCGGCCAGGCCGCAGATAAGTTCCAGTCAGCGGAACGCCGTCCGGTCCGCCGAGCAGTACATCGAGATGACGTCGTTCTCCAAGTCAGGCCTGGTCGAGCAACTGGAGTACGAAGGCTTCACGAGCCCTCAGGCCGAGTACGGTGCCAACGCAGCGTACTGATGGTCCGGCCCAAACGTCTCAGGCACTTGCTCCTCGTACATCCAATACAAGTGAATGCCGCGGGTTCTCGTCCTCGGTGTTCACAGAGCCGTCGCAACCTGCCACGCAGTGTGGATCGCACCCTCGATGTAGTCGACACTCACCGCGTCACCGACTACGTGCACGTCGGGTACAGAACCAATCAGAGCGTCGGCGAGTGGCGCCTTGGCCGATACGCCCGAGGCCACGACAACCATGTCAGCCGGTGCCGTCATCGACTTGTCGCCGACGCGGAATTCGACGTGCTCCTTCGTGATTCGCTGCACCGACGCGTTGCGGTGGATCTTCACACCCTTCTCGTTTGCGTGCCGGACAGCGGTCCAACGCCGAGGCATCGCCATCGGCACACCAAGTTGCTGCCCCTCCTCGAGCAACGTGACGTTGCGGCCCCGCTCGGCAAGGAACTCTGAAAGCTCCAGTCCGACAAGAGAACCACCGATCACAACGACATCTTTGCCCATCGGCAGGATCGTGCGGGTGACGGTCCTGATCGCCGCGGGGCTTTTGGTGATGCCGGACAGCTTGCCCAACCGGCCCATGGTCCGCAGGAACCACGGCACCTGGGAGACGTCACCGGACCCGGTCATCAACGCACGCAGGGTATCCCCCGTATGTACGTGCGGCAGATCGCCACCTGGAACACTGGGGCGGTCACGGACCGCGCCGGTGGCCAGGACGACGACGTCGGGATTGAGTGCCTTGATCGATGCAACCGTGGCTTCGGTCTTCAGTCGGATATCGACGCCGAGGCGCTCGACCTCCGCCTTCAGCCACCTCAGTAGTCGCTGGTTGTCGGGCGTCGTCAGGCTCGAGAACCACAAAGTGCCGCCGAGGCGATCAGACTTGTCCAACACAGTGACTCGGTGTCCACGTTCGGTGGCCACACGCGCGACCTCGAGGCCGCCCGGACCCGCTCCGACGACAACGACGTGCTTGGGGGCCACCGTTCGCACGAACGGGAGCAAGGTCTCGTTGCCCAGCGCAGGATTGACCGCGCACAGCGGCGTCGCGTCCCAGAAGTTCTCCTGAACGCAGACATAACAATTGATGCAGGGGCGGATGCGCTCAGGCTGTTGGGCTTTGAGCTTCGACACCAGTTCGGGGTCGGCCAGCAACTGTCGGCCCATCGCGACGAAATCAGCCTTGCCTTCGGCAATTGCCTTTTCACCGACCTCGGGGAGCACGCGGCCCACGGTGATCACCGGAACCGACACGGCCTTCTTCACCTCACCCGCCAGATCGATATATGCGCCGATCTTGTCCGGCAGCGGTCCATCGGTGAAGTTGGAGAACGGATTACGACCCCAGCCGGTGACGTGGATGGCGTCGGCGCCTGCCGCCTCGAACAACGCAGAAGCCTGGGCGGCTTCCTCGGTGGTGAGGCCGTCATCCTCACCGAATTCTCGGCCGGCCACGCGGACGAGAATCGCCAACGAGTCGCCGACCTCCGCCTTGACCGCCCGGATAACCTCGCACGTCAACCGCGCGCGGTTCTCGAGCGATCCGCCGTACCCGTCGGTGCGCTTGTTGTCAGCGCGGCTCAAGAAGCCACCGAGGACGTAGCCGTGAGCGCAGTGAATCTCGACAGCGTCGCCGCCGGCAGCCTTCACGCGTCCCGCGGCCTCCGCGAAGCAGCGCACCAACCAGTCGATGTCGTCCTGGGTGGCCTCGTGATAGGTGGCCTGCTTGCCGCCGGATACAGCAGCCATCTTCTTCAGTTCTTCAGGTGTGTTGTCGGCCAGCGCCGACATATCGCGCGCACCGCCCGGTGTCGAGGGGACCAGAAGCGGGCGCTCCTCAATCGTGTCGATGCGCGCCACCTTGCCGTGGTGTGTCATCTGCACACACAACTTGCTACCGGTCGCATGGACGGCATCGGCCAGTGCCTTCAGCCCCGGGATGAACCGATCTTCGGACAGACCGGGTTCCTTGGTGCTGGCGCATCCGACCGGATAGGCAACGGCGCAGCACCCGGTGATGATCAGCCCGGTGCCGCCGGCCGCGCGGGCCACGAAGTGGTCGATATCGCCCTTCTCGATTTCCCCGTCTTCACACAGGTTCATGTCCATGGCAGGCAGCACCACCCGGTTCGGAACCGTCATCGGGCCGATGGTGCCTGGTGCGAGCAGGTGCGGAAAGGTCTGGCTTCGGATCGTCACCCGAAGACAGTAGATCTCGAGGGCACTGGTTCGTCGCCGCGTTCCCAATCATCGAGACTTCGCGTGCACCCAAGTTGGCCGCGGACGCAGTTTCTACCGTGTGTAGTGCCCGACGAACAGTGTGAAAAACGTCGGCCCAACGCCGCACGATCGGTGATCACACGCCCAACCTGGGCGAGTAACTGCTCGATCAGCGGCATGAGCCTGGCACGGATCGCCTGTGTATTCAATGCGATACCGTATCGATTTGAGTTCCACATCTCACCAACTCGCGAGACTGATGCACGTCACACCGCGACGGTGGAAACGACAGGAGCGGCGCGGTGGCTGTAGAACGGCAAATCCGTTCCCGTGAGGTGCACATGACAATGCCCGACCAGTTCCCACAGCTCGCGTCCACCTCCGATACCAACGCAATGCGGTGTGCGTTCCTCGGCACGTCCAGCGTGGTGCTGCGCGACCAGCACACCACGGTGCTCACTGATGGGTTCGTGACCAGGCCGCGGATCGCCCGGGTGGCGCTCGGAGCGCTACGCCCTGATCGCCAGATCATCGCGAGCACCTTCGCCGGGCTCGGTATCGCAAATGCGGCATCGGTCGTGGTGACGCATTCCCACTACGACCACGCACTCGATGCGCCGACGGTCGCGACAATACTCAACGCTGACTTGGTCGGCTCACACTCCACACAGGAGATCGCCAGCGGTTACGGTTTCGACCTGGACCGTTTTAAACTTGCCAACCCCGAACTGCCGTTGAGTTACGGGGATTTCACCCTCTCGATCCGAGAAAGCGAACACAGTCCAGGCGACCGATGCCCGGGAGAGATCTCGGGGCCGTTGACTCCGCCTGCGAGGGCCGGCCGGTTCCGAACCGGAGAGACATACTCGGCGCATTTCGCCCACCCGGCCGGCGACGTGATCGTTCACGGTAGCGCCAACTATCGCCCGGATTGTCTGGCCGGACTACACGCGGATGTGATCTTCCTCGGCGTCGGGTTACTGGGCAGGCAAGACGATGCTTTTCGTCGGCGCTACTGGAATGAAACCGTCGTAGCCGTTGGCGCCCGCCGTGTGGTGCCAGTGCACTGGGACCGTTTCTGGCGACCGCTGACTGCGCCGATGCTGCCGATGCCACGTCTGGTCGACGACCTCCGATCGACCGCCCGATTCCTACGCGATCGTGCCGAGGCAGACGGCGTCGAAATCGCCGTCGCCCCCGCATCGACCTGGTGCGATCCGTTTGCGCCGCTACTCGACCCACGAGATGGCCCAGACCGTGGCCACCGGGAATGAGTCACCTGGGTGGATGCGGGCTCGGGCAGGTCCGAGCGCGAAGTGATTCGTCGGCGCGAGATAGGACGAAATCGACACACCGACAAAAGGACAGTGCCACAGTGAAACCATGGCCTCGACCCCTGCGACGCCGATCACGGTCCGTCAGCTGACCGCTGACGAGCGAAAGCTGATCATCAACTCAGACCCCTGGAAGTTCTGGAAGACGGTCAACGCAATCGAGTACACCGGCGGACGCGGCGAACATTTCTACGTCGAGCCAGGGTTTCAGACCGATTTCGCCTCCGTACCAAGAGTTTTCGCGTGGTTCCTGCCGCGCTACGGTCGCTACACCCGGGCAGCGATTCTGCATGATCATCTGGCGGCCCGCGCACGAAAGACCGACTTTTCTTGGCGAGACGCCGATGGAATCTTCCGCCACGTGATGCGCGAGGACGGCGTCCCGTTTCTGCAGCGTTGGGTGATGTGGGCCGGCGTGCGATGGGGTTCGGTCACCCAGTTCCGCACCGGCGGGCTGAAGGATTGGTGGCGCGATGCGCCCCTGGTACTGGTGACCTCAATCGTGGTGCTACCGGTATTATTGGGTCCCGTCATCGCTATTACCTTGTCCTACTTGCTATTTCTCATCTACGAGACAACGGCATGGGTCGTACTGCGTATCGGCCGACTCGCGAAAAGGGCCATTGGCCGCACTCCCGACAAACCACTGAACAGGCCACTATTCAGTAGTCATACCTGAGCTGCGGTCAGCGCGATACCCGATGCCCCCGCGCCGCATCGGCATCCGGGACCGCGACTAGTCGGGAGGTTCACTGGTGCCGGCACCTTCGTCAGCGATGTCGTCGGTCCCGTCGTGGGTCGCAGAGGCTGGGTCTATCTCTTGTGCGGGGTCCGGGACGCTGACGTGTTTGTCTTCGAGATCGTCGACTAGTTTTTCAAGATCTGTGCGACTTTCTGAACGATCCTTCTCAGACAATTTTCCACCTTCCAGCGTCGACTGCCCACCGCGCCGAACAGCCGGTACCGCAAAAATTGCGGCGTATCTCCTGACTCATACCCAACTCGGCCCTGAGGGAAACCCCTGCGATGACGCGAGCGGATGCCTCAGTTCGTCCCGCACCGATACATCACGTACCGGCGCTGGTGATTGCGTGGTGGAGCTGCGCATGATCATCGAAATAGGCGGTATTCGCGCCCGACCGTTGAACGGTGTCGCTGCCACGGCCGGCCACCACCAGCACATCGCCCGGACCCGCGGCCGCCACCGCCAGGTCGAGGGCCGTCCGCCTATCGGGTTCTTCGACCACGCGAGCGTGGTGTGCCTGGCGGGCACCAGACAGGACCTCTGACCGGATGACGGCGGGGTCTTCATCTTCCGGGCTTTCATCAGTGATGATGAGCAGGTCCGCGTGGATCGCGGCGTACCGGCCCAGCGGCCGCCGTTTGCTGCGATCGCGGCCCCCGGTGGCGCCGGCCACCACGATCAGACGGCCACTCGCCAGTGACCTCAGATACGGCAGCAACGCTTGTTGACCGGCGGTGTTGTGCATGTAATCAACGATGGCGGTGAACGATTGCCCGGCGTGGACCGGTTCGCAACGACCGGGTATGGCGTGCAGTGATGAGATGCCCTCGACCGCAACAACAGTGTCCACACCGTCGGCGACAAGGGCGGTCAGTGCGACCAGCGCATTACTGACCTGATGCGGGCCCAGTACCTGCAACCGCACTGGTACCTGCCCATTCGGTGTATGCGCGACGAAACGGGAACCCGTCGCGGTCGATGACACGCCGTCGGCGTAGACATCGGCGGCCCGGTCGCCGGTCGAACACGTCCAGACCTCGGGGGTTGTTGTGGTGGCAGCCAGACGAGCACCGTAGGAATCGTCGATGTTCACCACCGCTTTGTCGGCGCGCTCGGGGATGAACATGGCCGCTTTGGTGCTGTAGTAATTTTCCATCGTGCCGTGGTAGTCGAGATGGTCACGACCGAGGTTGGTGAAAGCCATCGCCCGGTACCGGATGCCATCGACTCGCCGTTGATCGATGGCGTGAGAGGAGATTTCCATCGCGCACGCGGTCACACCCTCGCGCCGAAAGTGAGCCAGTGTTCGGTGCAGCGTCGTCGCCTCGGGTGTGGTGCGCTCGGGCACCAGATCACAGCCCGGTCCCCTGATTCTGGCGCCGGAGATCAGCCCCACCGCTTCCCCGGCGGCATCGAGCCCAGCGTCGAGAAAGTGTGCGGTGCTGGTCTTTCCGTTGGTGCCCGTGACCCCGAAGACCCGTAGTTCAGCGGTGCACGTGCGGTGAAACCAGGCACACAGCGGACCGACGACTGCTCGTGGATCGTCCACGATCACGCTCGGTAGCACCGCAGACGGCCGGTCGCTGACCACGACCACCGCACCGGCGGCCCGGGCTTCGAGTTCGAAATCCAGTCCATGCCAGCGCCCGCCGCGGAAAGCGACATAGGCATCACCTGCACATAACGTGCGTGAGTCGTCACCGACGTCCCGTACCACCGCGCGACCCGCACCCGGGTCGCCGACAAGCCTGGCACCCAGGAACCCGGCCAGAGCCGAAACCGTGATCTCTGCACCCGCGGCAGGCGCTGTGGAGGGATGGCCGGTGAGCTCACTCATCGAATGCAGACCGGCTCGACCGTATTCGAAATGGACAGGGGGAAGGCGGCCACCACAGTCGCACTATGGCGCCGTGAGAAACCAAAAGCGAATGTTCGAGTCGCAAGGCCGATCAAAACTCCAGCGTCGATCCCGCCGCGTGCTCGCGGTGTCATCGGCTGTTTCATCAGCGAGCGTTACCCACCCTCGAATCATCGCAAACCAACCGGGGTCGGACACGACACATATACAACCCGGTCCAGATGGAATACACGCCGCCCAGTGCAGGTTGCAAACACCGGCGGTGCCCGGTTCATTGCCCCGGGTCCTACACTCTGCCGCCACGAGCGGCCTATCGCCGAGAGGCGCATTGACGGGCACCGTCGTTCTGTACAAGAGCCGCTGACCTAAGGGTTAGCGGCTCTTGCCAGATCCGCGCGGGGTAATCCACTGATGGAATACATACCCGGCAGTCGCGGTTGTAGCAATCGACGGTGCCCGGTTCATTGCCCCGGGTCCTACACTCTGCCGCCGCGAGCGGCCTATCGCCGAGAGGCGCTTTGACGGGCATCGTCCCTGTGTACGGAGCCGCTGACCTCACGGTCAGCGGCTCTGTCATTGGTGGAGGTACGGATCTATCCGAAGACCCATGGCAAATGCTGCGTTTCGCTCGGGCAACGACGCTGCAGGGTTGGCATCGACCCAGTGTGGCAACGTATCTCATGTCCAGCGTGTATTTCCGCTGACTCAATGTTCGTTCCTCGCTTGATACGCGTACCACCCGGCTGTGCGATCGCCGCCGCCTGGAATGTCGATGGTGCGCCAACCCCGGGCGTGGGCACGGTCGAGAATGAGCCGCTCACAGCGTGGCCGATCTGTCGGAGTCGACCTCCACTGATCAACGAACTCGGCAATCTGAGGCAGAACGGTCATATGCCGGCCGCCATCAGAGCCCGGACACGGCGCCGCGGGAATATCGCTCCACAGATGGCCCCCGACGACCGGATGAACGAAACCATCACCGATTCGCGCCGACATCATCTTGCTGTATGCCCTTGTGCCCGCGGCATTCACGCCGTCTCCGTGGTCGCCACCCAGCGCCAACATCAGTTCCTCACCGAGCAACTTTTGATACTCGGTGGTTTCTTGGCACCCCTCCAAGACCGGCTCGCCGCGCTCCTTCCTTCGGAATCGCGACATAACCTCGGCGACCAATTCGGATACGTCAGGCGGAATGAGCGGCGGCACCTCACGTAAGCAACCGTCCATGATCCTCAGATACTGCCGACTTCCCAGGACGAATGTGTCCCAGGTGCCCTCACCAACCGCGCATTGGGTTGCCCGGCGGAGGAATTGGTCGAAAGCGTCGCGGCGAAAGGGAACAATGCGACGCATACTGTCCACCTGCGTAACGGTCATCGACCCAAATACGAACTGTTCGAGGATCGCGTCCTCAATAACGAGACTCACATGTATCCCCACGCACTGGGAGAACCGACAGACGACGCCGTCGGGCGTGGGGTCACCGACAACAATTACAACACACCCTTGTGGGCAGGGGAAGAAAACCGGCGTGGGAAGCTGCGCAGCGACTATGAATCCGCTTGTCCTCCGGACGGTCATATGGCATCCTGCTCGTCGTGTACCTACCGATGTCGTCGCCCGATGGGCGTCAGGAGGTTGCCGGCGTGATCGTCGGCAACATCTGACTTCGTCGCCCCGCAGACGCGTGTGCCATTCCCAAGGCCCGCGTCGGCTCTGCCACACCCATCGGCGAATACACACTGACCAGGACACTCATGCAACCCTTGACCGACCAACAGGTCCGTAATTCTCTCGTGAACGCATCCGTGCGCGAACGCAAAGCTCTGACACTTCCTTCCAAGTTCGATGAGATCGACTGGAACGAAATAGATTTTCTCGGCTGGCGGGATCCGAAATTGATTCAGGCCGGCTATATGGTCATCCCGATTGACGATGAGATGGTTGGCATCATGCTCAGACTCGGTGGTCGCCAGCCGCACCGACGTCCGCTGTGTTCGTTCTGTCAGGACGTCCAGTTACCCAATGAAGTGGCGTTTTACAGTGCGAAGCTTGCCGGGACGTCCGGACGCAACGGCAACACCGTCGGAACTTTGGTCTGCACGCATTTTCAATGCTCCGCGAACGCCCGGGCACGTCAACCGAAGATGTTCAGCGGCGACGATCCAGAGATCGTGAAGCAACAGCGCATCACGACCCTCCGAATACACCTATCCGGTTTCGCCCGTCGAGTCCTCAAGGGGTAGAGCTCATCCCGGGGTGCTCGGGAACGGTGACGCGCCGGATCAGAGGTCGGGAATTCGGAGTATCTGGCCGACCTTGATGACGTCCGGATCGGGAATGTGATTCGCCGCCGCGATCGGCGCGGTCAGTCAGGCGGTCCCGCATGGGGGTGGTGGAGCGACGAACCATGGCCCCGAGTGGTCGGCGTCGGCAGCACGATCGGAGACACCGTGGTCAATCCGCCGCGACGGGGACATCCGGAAACGACGACAACTACGGCGGCGGACCCGCGCTGCGTGCACTGATCGGGTGGGCCCGGACAAACCACCCGTAAGCGTGGGGCCGAGCCCCACACCGGGTCAGCCGGGTCCCTCCACCAACTCCAAGGTGTTTCCGTCGGGATCGGAGAAGAACGCAAGTCGTTGCGCGGGACCGATCTCGATCCGGTCCAACACCATGTGGCTCCAATCCCTGGCTCGCGCCGGCACGGAAGGAGCGACGCAAGAGCAACAGTTCCACAGTCGACAATGATATTCTGCAATTTCAGAACATGATTCTTGATGCTCGCCAAGCCGGAACAGTTACTCGGCCCCAGGGAGTTCGTCGGGACCCATCGAAAGCGAGAAGGCAATGGAGCGATTAGGAATCGAGATGCTCAGCGTCTTCGGGTTGCCGCCCGTCGAACACATCGAGCTGGCGGCAGACCTCGGCTGCCGTCACATCTCGTCGGCTTTGACGTCGTTCCCTTACGACCCACCCTTTTATCCACCGTTTTCACTGCGCGACGAGCCCGCTCTGCGGCGGGAGATGCGCGCAGCCATGCGGGACCGGGGGGTGACGATATCCCTCGGCGAGGGGATGTCGGTTCGTGGCGGCATGGACATCCGAGACAAATCCACTGACTTGGCGTTCATGGCCGAACTCGGGGTCGCCCGGGTCAACACCGTCTCGCTCGACCCAGATCTGAGCCGCAGTATCGATCAATTCGGCATCCTGGCGGAGATGGCAGCCGAGAGTGGGATCGAGACGACGGTCGAGTTCAGTCCAGGGACAACCATTGGTGATCTGAACACAGCCCTATACGCAGTCAAAGCTGTTGGCAGATCGGACTTCCGGATCCTTGTTGACACCATGCACCTCGTCAGGTCCGGGTCCGGCGCAGATGACCTCGCCGCAGTTGATCCAGACCTCATCGGCTACGTCCAACTCAGTGACGCACCGCTGGTCCCGGTCATCGGCAATTACATGGAGGAGTCCATGTTCGAGCGGATGTGTCCGGGAACCGGCGAGTTACCGCTCCGCGAAATCCTCGCCGCCCTGCCCCGCGACCTCGTCATCAGCCTCGAGTTGCCCATTCGCTCGGCGATGCAGGCCGGTGTGCCACTCTCTGCACAGCTCGGTAAGGCCTTGGAAGCAACCCGCAACATGCTCGCACAGATCGATCACATCAATTGACGGAGAACACACACATGACGCGTATCGGCACCTCGGACCTCGATGTCTACCCACTGGTCCTGGGCGGCAACACCTTCGGCTGGACCAGCGACCCGGCAACCTCCTTCGCCGTGCTCGACAGCTACGTGGCAGCAGGTGGCAACTTCATCGACACCTCGGACAGCTACACCCAGCCCGGCAAGACCGATGGTGACTCGGAAACGATTCTCGGACAGTGGTTCCAGAAACGTGAACGGCGCGACGACGTCGTCCTCGCGACCAAGGTCGGCCTGCGGGCGGAAACCTTTGGTCTGGCTCCAGACAACGTGGCCCGGGCCGCGGAAGCCTCACTGGTGCGTCTGAACACCGACTACATCGACCTCTACTACGCGCACTACGACGACCCGAAAACACCGCTGGTCGAAACGATCGCCGCGTTTGATGCCCTGATCCAGTCGGGGAAGATTCGACATGTCGGGATCTCGAACTACTCCGCAGACCGGGTGGCCGAGTGGCTGTCGGTGTGCGAGGACAACGGATTCGCCAAACCTATTGCCCTACAGCCCAACTATAGTTTGGTAGCGCGTGAAGGCTTCGAGGCAGAGATGCGGCCACTCGCCGAGAAGTTCGACCTCGCCGTGTTTCCGTACTGGGCATTGGCCAGCGGATTCCTCACCGGCAAGTACCGAACCGAAGCAGACCTCGAGGGGGCGGCACGCGGACCCCTCGCAGGCCGGTTCTTCAGCGCCGACGGGCTCGCGGTGGTCGACGAACTCGACACCATCGCACAGGCCCATGAAGTCGCGATCGCGACCGTTGCCCTCGCCTGGACGAGGCAACAACCGACGATCGTCGCACCCATCGCCAGCGCCCGTATCCCGGAACAACTCGATGCCCTACTCGCCTCTGTCGATCTCACTTTGACTGCAGCCGAACTAGATCGGCTGGACAGCATCTCTTCGGTCGGCTGAAACCGACAACTCCGCCGACACCAGTCACCCACGAAACCAAGTCTTGGACGAGGGCAGAAGTTATACCCACACAACAAGAGTGGCCTGGTACGTTGCTTCTCGACTGCAGCTTCCTCTCGATCTAGACCGCGAGTTAAGGACCGATACAGTGGCACCTACGGAATCCACGACCGACTTCACCGAGTCGTCCGTCGAGCGGATGCTCGACATCTTCGATGTCGAGGAGGCGGGGTCCGACCGGTTCACCGGCACCAGCGACGGCGGGGCGCGACAGGTGGCCGACGGCACGCAATTGCTCGCCCAGGCGATCGTGGCGACCGCCAAGCGTTTTCCCGGCAAGTCCATCAGGTCGGCCCGTGCGGTCTTCACCCGACCTGTCGATGCCACAGTTCCAGTCGAGTTCGAGCTGGACGTGATCCACGAAGGCCGATCGATGGCGAGCGCCAATGTGGCGGTGTGCCAGGGCGGCCGGCGATGCGCGATGGTGTCGGTGCTCGCCGATGTACCGACAGAAGACATCATCCGACACTCGGCTCCCCGCCCGGATGTGGCGTCACCCGCCGAGTCCAACTGGCGTGACATGCCCATGACCGGACGCGAAGTCCGCCTCGTCGACGTCGCGGACGTCAACAGCCCCGACGAGGTGGGTCCACCCGAGTTATACGCGTGGCTCAAGTACGACCCAATCCCCGACCGCGACGACCTGGCGAAGGCATTGCTGGCGCATTTCACCGGCCATCTGTCGGTTGCCACGACCATGCGGGCGCACGCCGGGATCGGCACGAGCCAGGCGCATCAGACCGTATCCACGGGAGTGATGACCGTGACCATCGGCTTCCACGAGCCGGTGGCGTGGGACGGGTGGATTCTCTACTCACATGAGAGCACGCAGGTCGGTGCCGGGATGACCTACGTGCGCGGCCAGGTGCATACCGAAGCCGGCGAGTTGCTGGCCTCCTTCACCCAGGAAGCCATCATCCGGCCGATCAGATCGACGGACGCCGGCATTCCATCGGCGAAGCGACTGTGAACCGCAGACGCATTGGCAGATCCCGCCTGTGATCGGCATTGCCATTCCTTCCCCAGGAGCCCATATGACAACGCAGCACATCAGCGCCTTCAAGGACAGACCCGACTATCGCGTGGACATCCTCGCCCGCCGAAATGTCGTGACGGCGTCTGTCGGTGGTCGACCGCTGGCGCAGACGTCCCGCTCTCTCCTCGTCGACGAGCAAGACCATGGTTTGGTCTTCTATTTCCCCCGCACCGACATTCACGTCGAGCTGACCCTCGACCCCGATACGAAGAGTCGCTGTCCGTTCAAAGGTGAAGCCACACACTGGCGTTTCGACAATGATGGCGATTCCGCGATCTGCTGGAGCTACGAGACCCCGTTCGAAGAGGTTATACGACTCCGCGGATACGTTGCGTTCTACCAGGATTCGGTCGACATCCGCGTGGGGCAGGCGCATCCTGCGGTGTCGTGGCGTCCGCCGGCGACAGGCAAATAGCGGCTTTCCTACCGTCGTCCGGGCATCACCCGGAGCGACGATCGTTCAATGCGATGAGGTTCACTGCCGTGAGATAGCCACCCTCGAGATGTCTTCGGGGTCGATGAGGTGGGAATGGTCGTCGTCGCCGACATCGATCTGAACCACATCGATGCGGCCGTTGAATTTGCTCGCGCCGGCGTAGGCAGCGCTGACGGGCAGACCGTAGTCGTCACCGATGTCGGTGGTCTCGTCAGCAGAGAAGATCAGCGGTTGGGTCTGTTCCACCCGGCCCTCGCCGACAGCGACACCGTCATAGAACAGGGTCACGCCTCCGCCCTTGGCGAGTCCGCCACCGTCATAGGCGAATTCGACGCGAATCTGATGACTCCCGGCGGGAAGTACCTTTTCGGCCACGACGGTGAACTCGGTCATTCCCAACAGGTTGTAGACAAATGCGGCGGACCCATCCTTGATATACAGCGCCCAGCCACCGAATCGGCCACCTTGCGCGATGATCACGCCGCTGGTGGTACCGGATGTCGCACTGTCGATCGCCGCGGTGACGCTGAACGACCGGTTCTTGATGTCGATGACGCTGTGCTCGCTGAGGCGTTTCATCCCGGGGAACAACACCTGGGTCGTGCCTTTGATCAGTTGCGGCCGGCCGGCGATTGTCGCGTTCAAGCGTTCGAAACGGCGGTCATCGATGGGCAGGACGTTGTACTTCACCGCCTCGATCAGCCATAGCCGCTGCAGCGCGGCCAGTCGCTCCGGCTGCTCTTGTGCGAGGTCGTGCGCCTGGGTCCAGTCGTTAACACCGTCGTAGAGCTCCCATACGTCGTCGTCGAGAGCAACAAGTTCTTCGGCTGGAAGCCAGGGAGTGCTGTGGCGGGTCACTGCGCTCCAGCCCTTGAAGTAGATCCCCCGGTTACCGGCCATCTCGAAATACTGCAGATCGTGGCGCTCGGGCACCTCGGCCGCATCGAACGTGTACGCCATGCTCACACCTTCGATCGGCGCCTGCTGGACGCCGTTGACGAACGTTGGTTCAGGCAGTCCTGCGGCCTCGAGAATTGTTGGTGCCACGTCGATCACGTGGGTGAACTGCGACCGGACCTCACCCTTGCTCGATATCCCGGCCGGCCAATGCACGATGGTTCCGTTGCGGGTGCCGCCCCAGTGTGAAGCAACCTGTTTGGTCCATTGCATCGGCGTACACATTGCCCATGCCCAGCCCACCGAGTAGTGGTTGTAGGAATCGACCCCGCCCAGTTTGTCTTTCATCTCGGCCATGAACTCTGGCGTTTCGATCGCGGCAAGACCGTTGAAGTTCGCCATTTCGTTGAACGCACCGTTGACTGTGCCTTCGGCTGAGGCACCATTGTCACCGATGATGTAGTAGATCAGTGTGTTATCCAGCGCGCCAACGGCTTCTACGGCGTCAATGACTCGGCCGACGTGAAAGTCGGTGTGTTCGAGGAAACCGGCATAGATCTCCATCTGCCGCTCCAAGACGGGTTTGAGATCATCACTCATCTCATCCCACGACGGGATCGCGTCCGGACGCGGCGTGAGCACGGCGTCGGCCGGGACCACTCCGAGTTCCTTCTGCCTCGCAATGATCGCCTCCCGCTGCGCATCCCAGCCGCCTGCGAACTTGCCGGCATATTTGTCGGCCCATTCCGGAGGCACGTGGTGGGGTGCATGAGTGGCGCCGGGCGCGGAGTAGACGAAGAAGGGTTTCTCGGGAGCAAGTGCCTTTTGGGTCCGCATCCAGTCGATCGCACGGTCGGCGAGATCTTCCGTGAGGTGATAGCCCTCTTCGGGGGTCTTGTCGGCCTCAACCGGTGTGATTCCTTCATACAGAGCCGGATAGTACTGATTGTTCTCACCGCCGATGAAACCGTAGAAGTGCTCAAAACCCCCACCTCCGGTCGGCCACGCATCGAACGGACCCACCGGCGAGGTTTGCCATGGCGGCACTTCGTGGCACTTCCCGAACTGAGCCGTCGAATACCCGTTGAGTTTCAACGTCATCGGCAGCGCTGCTTTGGTGTTGGGTCGCACCCCCGACGAACCCGGCGCCGCCGTGGCGGTCTCGGTGATCATCCCCATCCCGACCGAGTGATGGTTACGGCCACTTAGTAACGCGGCCCGAGTCGGCGCACATAGCGCGGTCGTATGAAACCTGTTGTAGGTCAGCCCACCGGCCTGAAGACGCTCGGCCGTCGGTGTGTTCGATGGACCGCCGAATGCGCTGCTGGCTCCGTAACCCACATCGTCGAGCAGGATGACCAGCACATTCGGTGCGCCCTCGGGTGGCAACAAGGGTTCGATCGGCGGAAAGCTGGTGTCGGGATCCTTCGCGTCGTACGTCACCAATCCCAGGTACTCGCGATCTGGAATCGGAAGATTCCCGCGGCCCGCACTCAACTTGTCCACCATCGTCGACTCCTCATCGTGGCCGATCACTGCACGGCTGCCGCTCAGGACGCGAGCCGCCGATACCTCACCGGAATCGAGATCCAACTCAACTACTCCTGCCGCCGCTCAAGTCTGCAAGGACATCCCACATCTGCGCCTCACCCGAGATGGGTGAGAAGCCCGTGCACCGGAGGTTGAGGCCAGGCGTCCAGGTTGCGGTCTTTCCGGTGATCACCGGAAAGACCGGAGACGGTGCAATCTTCGAGGGTGCAGCAGATTTCGATCTGGAGCTGATCGAGGCGCGAACACTAGATGGCAACACCAAGAGCTCATATACCGGCCTGATCCCGCACCATGCCATGCGAGATGTGCCGGGCGGCGGGGGTCTCAGAGGCGGAGGATCCCAAGTCTTCGATGGCTGAGAATTGGTAAAACAGCGATTCAAGGATCACACCGCCGAGACGGAATACGGTGAGTACATCCAACGGAGATCAGGAGCCCCGTATGCCAAAGCTGGAGATCAAAAAGACATCTACGCTTTCTCGCAAGCAGGCGTCAGAAAAGCTGATCGCGCTCGGCCGAGCATTGGCCGAGGGAGTCGAGGTCGAACTCGGCTCCGGCGGCGACTCCATCACTGTCGAAGTCGCGGACCAAGTCCAGTTCGAGCTCGAAGTCGAAGTTGACGGAGACGAAACCGAGATCGAAATCGAGATCAGCTGGCGTGACAGCGGCCCGAACAATTCGGAGAGCGCTCCCCCGGCAAAGGCGCCATCAAAGACGACTCGCCGCGCGGCCCCACGCAAAGCAACCAACAAGTAAGCCGCACTGCTGCAATCGGTGTAAGCGAAGGACATACCCTTGGCGCCCAACTACGGGTGAGGACCAGTGGCCCAATGGCATCGGCAAATTGTTGTTGGTAATCGCGCGAGGTGGGGTTGGTGGCGAACATCATGCGTAGGGTCACTGCCGGCAGTTTCCGCTGCGGCCAGGATCTAAGTGTCTAGGACCGCCTCTACACGTTCGTTCAACCCATCGAGCGCTGTCACGTCGATACCGAAACGTCGGTCGAGGAGCTCGATCACCTCGGCGGCGGACTCGAATCTGGTCCGGGTGGAGGTTCCATCCCGATGATGGACGGTCAGGTTTCGCCCGCGGAGATTCCACCGGGCGTCATCGGTCACTCGCGCGACGGTCATTCCCACGACGAATATCGATCCGGGGTAGGTGGATACGTACCAGCTGCCGACCTGGAGATCGATCTGCGGCACCGCTTTTCTCGAGAACGTGTACAACGGATGCCAACTTCCACGGAGGAGTGCTTCGAGCCGGTATTCGTCTGCGGCCCTTGAGATCCGGTAAGGCTCGTGCCGCGTCGATTGGACCTCGTCGACCACCATCCGAATCGGGGACGACAACGTCTGGCCACCAAAACCCACGTCCACGAGGTACTCGACACCGGTGTCGGGAACAGTCACCGACAACACGTGGTGTGTCCGGGCCGGTACGGGAGCATCGGTGCCGAGCATCCACACCACACGACCGGCCAGCGGCCGAACGTCGAAACCCACCGCCTCGAGGGCGTACCGCATGAGTCCGTTGTGTTCATAGCAATAGCCACCACGACGACGGAACACAAGCTTCTCGGTCAGCGCTCGGGCGCTCAGATCCACCACCGGTATGCCGAGCAGTGGGTCTAGATTCTCGAAGGGAATGGTGCGGGTGTGGGCTGCGACCAGCGCGTGCAAGGTCTCAGGTGTCGGAGCAACCGGCTTGTGGACGTCGATACGAGCGAGGTAGGCGTCGATGTCGACGGACGGTTCAGCGGTGTCGAGCTTCCCGGATATGGCCATCTCTCGATGATTCGCCCTCAACCCCACTTGAAGTCAAGCCCCTGCGAGCCACATATTCGATGGCGAATACTCAATTGCCGACATCGGGAACGATCTGCACGCCGGGTCACTGGCAATCCGCGCACCTCTCCTTTCGGATGAACGTTTGCTACGCCGCGGGAAACTCGAGATTCACCTTCGGGTGGTGGCGGCCGCGAGGCTGCAATGCCCCGACCCAGAGCCCGTCGATCACACTCGCGACGAAGATGCTGCTGTCGACTTGGATAGTGGTGCCTAGATACAGTCGCCCGTTGACGACCATGCGGCCACGGCCGAGTATCGGCAAATAGTCTTCTGGCGGTACAGGATTGGATACCACGTCTGCCACATCCCATGGGAACGGATCACCATCAGTTGCGTCTCGGACCGCTCGCACCGAGTTCTCCAGTAGCAGCGCGGGGTACAGCCGGCGCTCTGCGGGATCGGCATCGGGTTGGGCCGAGGAGTGCGTGGAGACCGTCGTCATACTCCTCTCACTCTCGATTGACCGCACCAACAACCAGTTCGATCAACACGACGCCGGCCGTTTTTCATGGTGATTGTCCAGGGTGGTGCCGCCCAGGAATATCACTGGGCGGCACCACCTGCGAAAAGGGTTTCAGTCGCCTCTCGGCGACTCAGTGTGGGTGGTGCTCTCCAAAGGTCGCCAACCCGCGAATCGGGTGGGGACCACGGATTCCATCAGCTAACTCGATAGGCACCTCCTCGACATCATTCGGACATGAAAGTCGGGAACACCGCAGCGCTCGGCACGAGCTCGATGACTGCGCGTATCGCGGGTCAGCGCTCGCTCGTCAGCCGGATACGGGTTCGATGGATCTGGCGATATCCGAAGGCTCGATCTCGATAAGCCACCTCCTACATCACTCGCGGGCCGCCACCCTGGCGGGCGACCAATCTGTGCAAGATCTTTTTTAGCACTCTGATCCACTGACCGCAACAATCCCCTCAAGAGACTTGCCGCACACGAAAGTTGTTGGTGTACAGGACTACTGATCCCAGATTAGAGACTGAGCGCCGGGACGCTCAAGTAGCCACCGATGATGAGGACGCGGTATACAGCTCGAGACGTCGGTCGTCGAACACATGATTGACGGTGGAGATCTGTCTGTCGCGAGCTGTTGTCAGCGAAAGTTGAGCGCCCGCGAACCCATCGGCGTCCGGTCTGTCGAGCACCCATCCGGCCGTGTCGATGACGGCCGAGCCGCCGGTGAAGTCCTGGTCTCGCTCGCGTCCGGCGCGGTCGGCACAGGCGATGTAGACGTGATTGATTCGGGCTGCGGCCCGAGCCAGCATGATCTGTGGGGGTTCGTCGCCGTAGGGTCGGGTTTCGAGCGCCCAGTTGGTCGGCACGGTGATCAGGTCGGCACCCCGCATGGCAAGGCTCCTGGCCATTTCCGGGAACTCCAGGTCGTAACAGATGAGCACACCCACTCGGCCGAACTCGGTGTCGACGATCGGTGGCGCATCGACGCCCGCAGTGAAGAATCGCTTCTCGAGGTTCCAGAGATGCGTCTTTCTGTAGACCGCTTGGACGCCGTCCGCGCTGACCATCGCCGCGCTGATATAGACGCTGTCACCCGACTTCTCGGCGAACCCGCCGACAACCAGTCCCGGTGAGCCCGCGAGCGCCTGCGCCCATCGCGCAAAGACCGGATGCGTAGTCGTGATGGCACACGAGTGGACCTCGTCCATCGAGTCAAACATGTAGCCGCTCAGAGACAATTCGGGGACGACGATAATGTGGGCACCCCGCTCACGGGCGGCCTCGATCGCATTCACGGTGAGCTCGATGTTCGCATCGAGATCGAGCAGCCGAGGTGCCAGCTGCACCACGGCCACCTGCGCAGGCGGGGTCATGCGTTCCGTCCCAGCGGGAATCGCTCGTCGCCACGCAGCGCCAGGAGGTCTTCGAGTTCTTTCGCGGCATTCTTCAGATCTGCCACGGCCTGGTCGATCTTCGGCTCCAGACGGAAGGTCGGCCCGGAAACACCGAGAGAGGCGATCAGCACTCCCCGGTAGTCGCGCACCGGCACCCCGACCGCCGCCAGTCCTGCCTCGAACTCGTCCACGACGATTGCATGCCCGTCGTCGCGGGCGCGGGCGACTGCCTCGATGAGGTCGTCGACAGTCTGGACGCCGCCCTCGGTCGCACTGCGCAGGTCATATCCGGCGTACATCTCGCGGATTTCGACAGACGTCCGGTCGGTGAGCAGCACTCGGCCAACGGACGTCGAGTACAGCAACCAGTGCGCAGACATCGCTTGAATCGAGTGATTGGCGGTCCGCTCGGCCACCGACAGCGCCTCGAAACCAGAGCGGACAGAGAGGTACACCGACTCGTCCAGGCGAACAAGTAGGCCGTCGAGCACTTCGCCCGCGCATTCCAGCAACCGCTGGTCACCGCTCACTTGCGCCATGTTGAAGATGCGCCACCCCAACCGGAAGGCACGAGTCTTGGGATCCCTGTCGACCATCCCGTACTCCATGAGCACCTTGAGGCTGCGCGAGATCTGACTCTTGTCCATATCGAGGATCTCGGCGATTTCCGTGACGCCGAGCCCGCCACCCTCACGGGCACGGCGGGTTTGCAGCGTGAGTAAAACCTCGAGACCTCGGCGAATGCTCGTATCGCGTGTTGGCGGCATGATCGTAGCCTCCGTCACCAATTGCAATGCGCGCAACAGCAAATGGCTCATTTGCAACATCGGAAACACATTCTTAACGTCCCCGTCACCAACCAGGTACTTCGCGGGTGAAACATTCACTGTGTTCATACAGCAACTCCAGTTGCTATATTGCCAACCTTTGAAAAGAGGGCTCATGCGCCGCAAGTTCTGGCGTCTACTTTCCGCGACCACCGTATGCGTGGCGCTCGGCGTCTCCCTGACGGCATGCGGGGAAGGGACGGACTCCGACACCGGAACCCTGAAGTTCCTCAACTACGGCGACTGGGTCGGCGCAACCGAGATCGCGGACTTCGAGAAGGCCAACCCCGGGATCAAAATCGAGCAGTTTGCACTGCCTGAAGGCGGTTCGTCGGCGTTGGCTGCCCAATTGGCCAAGGACAAGGGTGTTTACGACCTCGTCGCGGTCGGCAATGCCACGGCTGCCCGATTGGAGGCAGGCAAACAGCTCGCTGAATTCGACCCGGCATCGGTTCCGAATCTCGCAAACATGCCGCAGGAGTACGTCGACCAGTTCCCGTGGGGCATCCCCACGGACCTCGGCAAGACCGGGATCATCTTCGACAAGGCGAAGGTCCCGAATCCCCCGACATCGTGGAAAGACCTCTTCGACAGGGCCGAGCAGTGGTCGGGCAAGATCGTGCTCCCGGACTACGACCTCGACGTGGTGGCAATCGCTCTTCTCGCTCTCGGTTACGACATCAACACCACCGACAGTGGTGAGCTCGCGGAAGCCGAAGCGAAAATCAAGGAGATCAAGCCGCACCTGATGGCCTTCCAGCGGACCGGGCAGGCAAAATCGGTGATCGAAGGCTCGGCCTTGATCGCAGTGGCCCCTGACTATGCGTTCGCCGGTGCGAATAATGATGCGTTGGGCTGGGTTTCGCCAAAAGAGGGCACGCCGGGCTACATCGAAGGCGTCGCGCTCGTTCCGGGGAGCAAGAAGAAGGAAGAGGCACTCAAGTTCCTCAACTCCCGCCTCGACCCGCAGACGTATGCCGGGTTCATCAACAACACCGGTGCCTCGTACCTGATGCCGTCGGCCGAGCAGTTCATCGAGCCGCGCATCCTGGAGAACCCGGCACTCAAGCCGAGTGAGACCTCTCCGTTTGTTGCCGAGAAGTTCCTGTCGGCAGAGGACACCGAAGCGCGGGCCAAGATGTGGAACCGGATCAAGGCGAACTGATGTCCCAGGATCTACTCGACGCTCCACCCGGAGCATCGGTGCCGCGCGCGAAGGGCTCCCCACCCTCGCCGCGACGACCTCGCGGCTGGTCCGGAATCCTGCTCGCGGCACCGATGACCGCCTATGTCGCAGTCTTTTTCGTTGTCCCGCTGATAGTGCTCGCGATCTACAGCGTCTCCGAGTTCGATCTGCTGACCTTCGAGGTGAAGTCAGATTTCACACTCGAGAACTACCGTGAACTGTTCAGCGACACGTATATCGGAGCGGTGGTGCGGTCGCTGCTGATGACAGTCATCATGACCGTCGTCTGCGTGGTACTCGGATTTCCTGTGGCACTGACGATCTCCCGGGCCAGCGGCAAACTCAAGGCCATTCTGCTGGTCGCGGTCATCGTTCCGTACTGGATCAGTTTCGTGGTCCGCACCTACGCCTGGCTCGAGTTGCTGTCACCGACAGGCGCGGTCACCAAGCTCGCCGCGTTCCTTCATATCGTCCCCGACGGCACGCAGCTCGGATATTCACCCTTCGCGATCGGTGTCGGCATGGTCGCCGGCTACCTGCCTCTGATGATCCTGCCGATGTTCATGGCCTTGGATCGCATCGATCCGAGCCTGGGGGAAGCGGCGGCCGACATGGGACTGAGCAAGCGCCGAAGCTTCTGGAAGATCACCGTGAAGTTGGCCATGCCCGGCACCATCGCCGGTGTACTCCTGGTGGGCATCCCGGCAACCGGTGAATACACCATCCCGGCGATCCTGGGCGGCTCGAAGACCCTGTTGATCGGCAATGTCGAAACCGAACAGTTCCTCTCCACCGGCAACTACCCGTTCGGATCTGCCATCGCGACCACTCTGATGACCGTCATGCTTGTGGTTCTCTTTGTGTCCCGCAAGCGACTCGACCGATTGGGACACATCACATGACGCGCCGCATCAGCCCGGCAGCCATCGTCACCATTGTCGTTCTCGCATTTCTCTACCTGCCCATCGACATGGTGATCATCAACGCGTTCAATGCGAACGAGAACCTCATCGGTTGGGGTGGAACGACATTCAAGTGGATCACCGGGGCGTTCGCCGACGAACGTGTCCGAGAGGACTTCCTGACGAGCTGCGTGATCGCGCTGCTCTCGACGGTTGTCGCGGTGACCCTGTCGCTGGCCGCCGTGATGGCGGTGTCCCGTCTACCCAAGCGCGCCGGCGGGGTGTTGCAAACCCTCACCTACGCGCGATTGATGATCCCGGAAGTCGTCATCGCTGCAGGCATCCTCGTGGTCATCCAGCGCCTGGGGTTGAGCACGGGTATGTGGTCGGTGGTGGCGGGACACATCGTGTTCTGTTCGGCCTACGCGACGCTGGTGCTCCAGTCGCGGTTCGCCACCTTGACGGGCACGTATGACGAGGCCGCCGCCGACCTGGGCGCCCCACCATATCGGGTGTTCCTGCGGGTGCTGTGGCCGATGATGATGCCCGCCGTGGTGATCGCGGCACTGCTCTCGTTCACGTTCTCGTTCGACGACGTGGTCAGCACTGTCTTCTTGGCCGGACCGGAGACCGAGACGCTGCCGGTACTCATCCTCAGCCTCTCGCGCCACGGCACGTCCCCGGAAGTCAACGCGATCGCCGTCGCTTTCATGTTCGTCTCGCTCGTACTGATGTGTCTGGTCGGGTTGGCCTCGCGTCGGCCCAACAAGCAGTCACGTCGCGCCACCTCGGAAGAAGAAGTCTCATGACAACCACTGCCGATCGGGATCAGAGCCCCGCATCACTGCGGCTCGAGGATCTCGCCTGCGCCTTCGGCGACCACCAAGTCGTCAAGGGCATCAATCTCGACATCAAGGGAGGTGAGTTCTTCTCCCTCCTCGGCCCCAGCGGCTGCGGCAAGACCACCACGCTGCGGATGATCGCCGGCCTCGAAAAGGCCACCGCTGGACGCATTCTCGTCGACGATGCCGAGATCCAGAGCGTGGCGCCGCACAAGCGACCGGTGCACACCGTCTTCCAGAATTACGCCCTCTTCCCGCACTTGAACGTGTTCGAGAACGTCGCGTTCGGGCTTCGCGAGCGCAAAGAGAACAAGTCGGTCATCAAGGAGAAGGTCTCCCGATTCCTTGATCTGGTCGAATTGACCGGCAAGGAAGAACACCGCCCACGCGAACTCAGCGGCGGAATGCAACAGCGTGTCGCGCTTGCGCGCTCACTGGTCCTCGGCCCCCGCGTGCTCCTGCTGGACGAACCACTGGGTGCTCTGGACCTGCGGATGCGTCGCCAGATGCAGGTGCTGCTCAAATCGGTGCAACACGGGCTGGGCATCACGTTCGTCTATGTCACGCATGACCAGGAAGAGGCATTCGCGATGTCCGACCGCGTCGGGCTCATGCAGGACGGTCATCTGGTCCAGGTCGCCTCGCCCACCGATGTCTACCACCAACCCACCACCCGCTTCGCTGCCGGTTTCGTGGGTGCCTCGAACAGCCTCGACGCGACCGTCACGAGTCCAGGTCAAGGCTCTTTCGACGTGGTCATCCCCGGGATTGGCGAGGGCCATGTCGACGGAGTCGGCAACGTCGCCGCAGACGAGAAAGTCACCCTGATCCTGCGACCGGAAATGGTCAGTCTCCAGCCCGGCGCAGACACCGACTTCCGGGCCGAGGGCATGACGCAGGACATCGCTTTCCTGGGTGCGCGCACCTCGGTGCGGGTCGAACTGGAGACCGGACAGGTAATCACCGCCGACGTCGCCAGCCGCACCGTGCCCGCCGATGTCACGGTCGGAACTCCCTGTCATGTCTCCTGGCGCAGCACCGACATGTGGGCGGTGACCCAATGACCTATTCCATCGTTGCCCGCTGCGGGCGCACCGGCCAACTCGGTGTTGCCACAAGCACTTCCGACGTCGCTGTCGGGGCACGCGTGCCATGGCTGCGCACCGGGGTCGGCGCCGTCGTCACCCAGCACCGCACCGATCCCCGCCTCGGGCCCCGGATGCTCGACCTGATGGAGCGCGGAGCAACCGCCGCGGAAGCCGTTGACGGCGCACGCCATTCCAGTGTCCACGCCGATTGGCGCCAGCTCGCGGCCATCGGGACCACGGGGCCCGGCGTCGGCTGGACCGGTGCGCACGTCGATGCGACCGGTGTCACCGTCGTACCAGCGGCAGACCATGTGGTCGTCGGCAACATCCTTGTCGGCGACGTGGTGGGCCAAGCTGCGAGCAAAGCCTTCGACGCCGGCAGCGACCTGGAACTCGGCGAACGCCTGGTTCTCGCACTCGAAGCCGGGCTGGCGGCAGGCGGCGAGCCGGATCCGCTGCGTTCTGCATGCCTTCGGATACATGGACACGAATCGTTTCCGCTCGTCGACCTACGCGTCGATGAGCACCTTGAACCTCTGCGTGAGCTCCGCCGACTGTGGGAGTTGTACGGTCCCGCGGCCGGAGAATACGTCAGCCGCGCACTGGATCCCGATGCTGCGCGTGGCGTGGCGCCCGGCGCGGAGGATGCCGATGCCTGAGACGACATCAGCTGAGAGAACCACGCCCCCTTCGGTCGCCGAGCTCACCGCACTGCTCGAGCCGCGACTGCGGAGCATTCTCGAACTGGCCGAGCGGCTCACCGAGGTCGAGAGCGGATCGTTCCTGCCCGCAGGCGTCAACCGCGTGAGTAACCTTGTCGCGCAACGGCTCGAGCCCCTCGGGTTCGCTGCGGCCTGGCACACGATCGCGCCGGAACGGGGTCAGGCGTTCGAGGCCACCCTGGACACCGGGCAACCCGGACTTCGGCTGCTCGTGCTTGGCCACTCCGACACGGTGTGGCCTGCGGGATCAACTGACGACTGGCCGGTGGTGACCGACACCTCCGTCATGTCCGGACCCGGTCTCGGCGATATGAAATGTGCCCTGGCGATGGCCGTCCATGCGATCGAAGCCGTCCTCGAAACCTCGGCGCCGGGCGTCGCCTCGATCACCTACGCACTTGTGCCGGATGAGGAACTCGGCAGTGTCGACAGTCGCGAATGGCTGGCGAACCTCGGGCGACGCACGGACGTATGTCTGGCCCTGGAGGCTGGTCTGGCTGATGGTGGTGTGATCGTCTCCCGTGGCGCGGTAGGGGCCATGATCATCACCGCTCACGGAAAGACATCACACTCCACCGACAACAATGGTGTAAGTGCCCTTCGCGCATTGGCACCACTGGTGGCGAAGTTCGAATCGCTCACCGACCGGGATCGACGCACGATTTGCACCGCCGGGATCCTGCGCAGCGGCACCGCTCGCCAGGTCGTTCCCGATCATGCCGAACTCCACCTGGATCTGCGTGCCCCCGACAACGCGGCAGGTGAGTCACTGGTCGCCGAGGTTCGCCGCCTGGCCGAAGCGCGCTCCGGCAACGGCGTCTCCATCGAGATCTCAGGGGGCATAACAAGACCCGCACTCCCCCGTACCGTCACCGACCCTGTGTATTCACTCGCCGAAGATCTGGCGTCGGCAGCCGGACTGTCGCTGCGACGGATCGACGAGATGGGCGGCTCGGACGCCAGCCTTGTCGGACAGTTCAGTCCCCTCGCGCTCGACGGTTTGGGACCAACCGCCTTCGACCAGTGCAGCCGCGCCGAATCGGTGCTGCGCAATTCGGTTGTGCCCCACACGGCAATACTCGCCGCGCTCATCGCTCACGCAGGCGAACTCGCCCAACATCTACCGAACCAGGAGGACCACAAATGACAAGCGACTCGCTCACGTGTGTCCAGGGTGTTGCAAATATGACTAGTCAAGTTGTCGATACAACAACTGTTGATACGAGTGACGTTCTCGAGTTCATCGTCGGGCTCACCTGGCAGCAGGTACCGCCTGAGGTACGGCGCAGACTGGGCATGTTGTGCCTCGACGCCTCCGTCGCGGCCCGCGCCGGCACCGAACTGCTTGCGGCACAGATTATCACCGACTTCGTCACGACCACGATGCGCGGCGAGGAGGCCACCTGCCTGCTCGACGGACGTCGCGCATCGGCACCGGGCGCAGCACTGGCAAACGGCACGCTGATGAACGCCGTCGATTACGACGACGGGCATGCACTCGCCAAGGGGCACCCGGGAGCCGTGATCATCCCGGCCGCGCTGGCGATGGCCGAGGCAACCGGCGCGACCCACGAGGAATTCCTGCTGGCCACGCTGATCGGCTACGAGGTCGGTATCCGCGCGGCGATCGCCCAGCACGATCGTTGGCCGCTCTTTCACAGCAGCGGCACCTGGGGCGCCATCGGCGCCGCGGCTGCAAGCGCTCGACTTCTGAAGCTGTCGCCGAAGCAGGTTGACGCCGCAATCGGGTTGGCGGAATACCACGCTCCGGTCGACCTGATCATGCGGGCAGTGGCCGAACCCACGATGGCCAAGGATGCGATGGGGTGGGGCGCGCACGTCGGCGTGACCAGCGCCCAACTCGCGGCCGCCGGATTCACCGCTCACCGTTCCGAATTCGTCGCCGATCGTCTTCACGGCGACACCGCCGATCTGGGCAGCGAATGGCAGGTGATGCAGATCTACGTCAAGCCCTTCCCGTGCTGTCGCTGGGTGCACCCGGCGCTGGCCGCCGCCGAGCAGGTCCTGCGCGACCTAGGCCTCGAACGACTCGATCCCGCCGACGTGACCGGTGTCCGGGTCCGAACCTTCCAGGCCGCGGCCGACCTGGCCCGGCTGGTGCCGACCACCAGCGAAGAGGCCCAGTTCAATCTGATCTGGCCGCTGGCCACCTACCTGACCACCGGCGGTTTCGGGATGGAGTCGATAACACGCGACCTCGGTGATCCGACGATCGCCCGGATGGCCGATCTCGTGGAGATCGTCGTCGACCCCGAACTCGAAGCCGGGTTTCCCGCGGTTCGTCGCAGCGCGCTCCAACTGACCCTCGCAGACGGCCGGACAGTGGACAGCGGGCCGTACTCCGCGGCCGGGAACGCGGACGATCCACAGTGGGAGGACGTGGTGCGCGCCAAGTTCCCCACCGTCCCCGACGAGCGATGGGCGGCCTTCGATGCCACCCCATCACCTGTTGCCTTCCGAGACTTGGTGGACGGAGATCCATTGCACCCGTTGACCTATCCGCTGACCCCGATCGAAAAGGGGGACCTCGGCGCCGCCTGATCGACCTCCTCACCTCATGCGCGGGTACCGCGCCCATTTCCATGCCCTACACCTCACCGTCGTAATCCATCACTGAAGGAGAAATCATGACCTCCCCCGAACAGACCAAACGCCTCGCTGCCATCGATGCGCTCGCCACAGGTTTCCGTGACCGCGCTCGCCGCTACGACGAAGAGGCGATCTTCCCCACCGAGAACTTCACCGAACTGCACGAAGCGGATCTCCTTGCCCTGACGCTTCCCGAGAAGTGGGGTGGCGCCGGCCTGTGGAGTGAGGGTGGCTTCGCCGAGTATTACGAGCTCATCGAGCGAATTGCCGCCATCGATGCTCCGACGGCACAGCTGTTCCAGGTCCACTCCCACGCCATCGGCATGCTGTCTCACGCGGCCACCGATGCACAGATGGAAGAGTACGTCGCCCCGATCGCCAAAGCCGGCCAGCTTGTCGCTTCCGTGGGCAGCGAGGCAGTTCCCGGCAAGAACAACGTCGGCACGTCGAGCAGCCAACTGACCCGCAACGAGCAGGGCCAGTGGGTCCTCAACTGCACCAAGCACTTTGCCTCCCTCGGCCCCGGCGCCTCGCACTACATCATCTGGCTGGCGTTGCCGGGCACCGAAACCTACGACCACCGCACGGTCGCGGTGCTCGTCCCCCGCGACGTCCCCGAGGTCGAACTGATCGACAACTGGGACGTGCTCGGCATGCGATCGACGGTCAGCTGGGCGGTCAAGGTGACTGACTACGTGCTCCCCGACGACGCGATCTTCGGTGAGCCGGGCGCGTGGGAGACCGACGACACCCGCACATTCACGCTCGCTTTTGTGGCCAACCACCTCGGTGCTGCTCGTGGCGCGTTCGACTTCACCGTCAATTGGGTGCGCGAGCGTCCGCAACTCGCCGACAGTGAACTGATCCAGTTCCAGCTCGGTGAACTCGCAGCCAAGATCTCGACCGCTCGCGCCGGGATGTTCGACGCAGCAGCCGCGTGGGATGCGGGCCAGCGATCGGAGGGCGAGTTCCGCGGCGTCCACACCCTCACCGTCGCCAAGCAGGTCTCCCTCGAGGTCACGTCTCGTTGCCTGGACATCTGCGGATCGCGCTCGATGTTCAAGACCTACCCGCTCGAGCGTTTCTACCGCGATACCCGGGCGTTCTCGCTGCATTACCGCGTGGACAACTACACCCGCAATCTCGGTGCATCGCTGCTGACGCAGGGGTTCTCGGTCAACGGCAACGGCGGACTGACCCCGACCCAGGCCTGACGGCTCACCGCACAATCACCTTTCGGCCTTCAACATCACGGGAGCGCACTCATGCAATCGATGACAACCACCACCGATCCGTTGGCTCTCAAGGCCGCGTACGCGAGAATCCCGACCGGGGTCACCGCCGTATGCGGTGAGGTCGAGGGTGAGTTGATCGGCATGGCCGCAAGTTCTTTCACCGCGGTGTCGTTGGATCCGCCGCTGGTGTCGCTGTCCGTCATGAACGGCTCGCGCACCTGGCGGCGCCTGCAGGATGCTCAGCGGCTCGGCATCAGTGTGCTGGCGGCGGACCAGGGAGCTGTATGTGGAGCGCTGGCGGCGAAAGAGGGAGATCGATTCGCGGGCGTCGACACAGTTGTGACGCCCGGCGGTGCCGTGCTCGTGCAGGGAGCCGGCGTACGGCTGGAATGTGAGATTCAGAGCATCCAGCCCGCCGGCGACCATCTCCTCGTGCTGTTTCGGGTGGTCGGCCTCGATGTCGATGCCGAACACGAACCGCTGGTGTACCTCGCAGGCAACTTCCGCGGCCTGGTTCCCCACCTGCCGCCAAGCGTCAACTGACTGCATCAAATGCCACCGCCCGAATCGATTCCGATTCGGGGCGGTGGCATTTTGGCCGGGAGTCAGCGCATTTCGGCGGCACCCTCATAGGGGTTCAGACTCAGCAGCAGATCGTTCTCGGCAAAGCGGGAATACCGGAAGTCGCGGGGTTCGACATTCGGCAGTGTGGTTGTACCGTCGGTCACCAGATCGGCGACGAGCTTGCCGACAGCCGGAGAGATCTTGAATCCATGACCGGAGAATCCGGTGGCCAAGAACAAACCGTCGACCGGCGACGGACCGATGATGGGGTTGTAGTCCGGCGTGACGTCGTATGCACCTACGTATGAGCTGGTGACACGCGGGTCGGGCATATCCGGAAGACGATGGCCCATCTTCATGACGATCTTCTCGAACGTGTCGTCATCCGCCCGGTTGACGTAATTATCTGGATCGATGTATTCCGGGGTCTGGTGATCGGAGTTACCAACCAGCAGTTCACCGTTCGGCTCGCGACACACATAGGACAGTCCCGCGAGGTCGGAGAGCACCGGCACCACCGGGGTGGGCTCGCCTTGATCGATGAGTACCAGCTGGGCTCGCTGCGCCTTGACGTCGAGGTCGAAGCCCAGGGGTGCGGTCAGACGCGGGGCCCACGGTCCGGTCGCGAGGATGACTGTGCCGCTGTGGATCTCATCACCGCTCGCAAGCCGCACGCCGTATACCCGGTCATCGTCTCCGCGGAGAAGTTCGGTCACTTCAGTCGATTGCCGAATGGTGACGCCGCGACGGCGAGCCGCCACTCCGAATGCCATCCCGGACATCGACGCCTCGCCTCGGCCACCTCGGGGCTCATACGCGAACGCGGCGAAATCGTCGAGATGCAACTTCGGCCAGAGTTCACTCATCTTGTCGTGGCCGATCAGGTCGACCTCGACACCCAGGCCCTGCATCATCGCGACGTTCTTGTGCAGCGGTTCAATGTTGTTCTCCGCCACACCGACGACATATCCGCATTGCTGGAATGCCATGTCGTCACCGAACAATTCGGTCGCTCGTTCGAAGATGTCGACGCTGTACCAGGACATGGCGGCCAGCGACGGGGTGCCGTAGTGGGCACGCACAACCCCGCTCGATTTGCCGGTCATGCCGGAACAGATGGCGTGTCGTTCGACGACGACGATCCCGGTCTCGCCGCGATCGGCGAGCGACCACGCGATGGCAAGTCCTTCCAGTCCGCCGCCGACAATGACGTAGTTGGCTGTCTCGGTCATCTCTTTTGATTCCTTCGGGTTCGATGGTGGGTCATTGTTCGGGATATCAGCGACTTGCCAAGTCCTGTAGGACGTCGGCGAGGGCGACTGCACCCGCTTCGGCGTCGGAATTCTCGACGTATTCCTCTGGGGCGTGCGAGATTCCGGTGGGATTCCTGACGAACAGCATTGCGGTCGGCAATTGCGCGGCCAACACTCCGGCGTCGTGACCGGCGCCGGTCGCCAGGATGGGTGCGCTGGGCAGAACGCGACTGAGCCGGTCGCGCAACGTCGGATCAAAGGACACTGTCGGGGAGACGGATGCTTCGGTCAGCGAGACCTCGCATCCTTCGTCTGCACCAGAGCGACGGCCCGCGGCGGCGATGTCCGAGACGATCTCGGCCACAACAGCATCGGAGTCGTGACGGACATCGAGCCATACATCGACCCGCGACGCGATGACGTTGGTGCCACCCGGGATCGGGTCGAGCTTGCCGACCGTGGCACGGGCATCACGGTGGTTGCGCGCGAGCCGTCGAACATCGAGAACCGTCTGGGCCGCGGCGATCATCGGGTCGCTGCGGTCGGACATGAGTGTGGTGCCTGCGTGGTTGCCCTGGCCGGTGAACGACAGCCGCCACCGGCCATGACCGATGATCGACGAGCCGATGGCAACCGACTGACCGAGGTCGATCAGGCCCCTCCCCTGCTCGACATGCAGTTCGACGAATACGCCGATCCCGGCGAGCCGCTCCGGGTCGGGCCCGATGTGCCGGGGGTCGTGGCCGTTCGCGATGGCCAGTTCTGCATACGTGACCCCATCGGAGTCAGAGAGCGCGCGCACACGGTCCGGATGGACATCGCCGGTGAGCAATTGCGAACCGAGACAAGCAAGTCCGTATCGCGAGCCTTCCTCTTCCGGGAACACGGCCAGCACGACAGGGCGGCGCGGTACGACGCCTCGAAGCCGAAGTAGATCAATGGCCACCAAGGCAGTCGCCACACCGAGCGGTCCGTCGTATGCGCCGCCGCCCGGCACGGAATCCAGGTGACTACCGGTGGCCACGGCGTCGCGCAGGGGCAGGCCTGCAGGGTTCCACCACGCCCAAATGATGCCGTTACGGTCGGTTTCGACGTCGAGTGATCGACGGCGCGCCTCTACGATGAACCATTCGCGAAGCTCCATGTCGGCGCCGGAGTAGACGGGGCGGCTGTAGCCACCACGGGTGGGGTCGTTTCCGATGTCGGCGATGTCGGACATCAGTCCGGCCACCGAGCCCGGACTGACAGTGGAGTTGGTCATAGAGAGAGAATTCCTTCGTCGGGTCACGCGCTGTCGGTGCGCATCGACCAGAACCATCGATGCGGCCATTAAGTACATCAAGTCGATTGTTCTCAGTCCAATACCCAGATGCGCACCATTGATAGGGAATGCGGAATAATGGCGGCATGGAACTCAGACACCTGCGGTACTTCATCGCAGTCGCAGAGGAACTGCACTTCGGCAAAGCGGCTGCACGACTACATATGTCGCAGCCACCGCTCAGCGTGCACATCCGTGAGCTCGAGTCAGAGATCGGCACGCGACTGTTCGATCGATCGACGAGACGAGTCGCGCTGACGGCGGCCGGGGCGGCGTTTGCAGAACGCGTGCCCGCACTGCTTGCGACTCTCGAGGACGCAGTCGTCGAGGCCGCGGATATCGGTGCCGGAAAACGAGGCCGGGTGCGGGTCGGTTTCGTCAGCTCTGCCAGCGTCACCGTCCTACCGAGCGCGGTACGGCGATTCCGGGACGAGTACCCCTCGGTAGAGGTCAAGCTGGATCCGCTGACCACCCAAGAACAACTCGAAGCCCTCCGCACGAACGCACTCGATGTCGGCCTGCTCAGGACAGACGCGGTCCACGACGACATCGTCGTCGAGCCGCTGCTTGCCGAGGAGATGGTGGCAGTTGTACCCAAGGGGCATCCGCTGGCACGTCTGCGATCAGTCGCACCGGCTCAGCTGGCAAACGAGGCACTGGTGCTGTTCCCGCGCGAGATGATGCCGGGATTCGTCGCTCAGGTGTGGAACATGCTGCGACCACACACGGTTGAACTCACCGTCGTCCAGGAAGCGGTCCATCACGAAACCGTCGTGGGCCTGGTATCCGCCGGTGTCGGCATTTCGATACTGCCGGCATCGGTGTCACGAGTGCAGACCCCGGACATCGTCATATTGCCCATCGACGGTGCACCGCGCACGTCGCTGATGGTGGCGACCCGCGCCGGCGAGAACTCAGCTGCTGTCGGCAACTTTCTGCGTTGCCTTGACCCGGACGGCAGCCGCCGCGACCGAGACTAGATCCCGTACTCGGCCACTCGGTCCACGTACATCTGCCCCGCCGGGAATGTGAACCCTCCGAAGTTGTCGAGTTGCAGTGTCAGGTGCATCGGTCGCGGCGGAAGCCGGTCAACGATTGAGCTTGTGCCCCAGACATTTCCGTTTCTGAAGACCTTGATGTGTTGTGGCGTCCATTCGACCGCCCAACTGTGCCACTGCGTCGAATTCACGATCGCGTGGTGCTGCTCGATGGAGTCCTGGGCACCGTAGTGCAGGAAGTAACTGGCCGTCTGCCGCGTCCCGTCTGAAATCTCCATGAAGTCGACTTCACCACCTTCTGGCCAGTCCTCGGCATCAGGCCACAGGAGTGCCGCCGCAGTCCACGCCGGGCCTGCGATCGTCGCACGTGAACAGATCTCCCAGCGTCCGTACTTCCGGCCGTCCCACTTCGGCGTCAGCCCACCGGAATTCCCGGCGATGTCGGCACTGATCACCAAACTTCCACCGGAGACGCCGACTGCATCCGGGGTACGTCGCCCGTTGTTGTCGTGGCCCGGACCGTCGTACAACTCCCAACGATCCAACGAAGCGACACTGTCGAAATCGTCAGAGTGCTCCGCCGTCCCCCACCCGTACCGGTCTGCTGCAGTCGTCGTGCAACGTGCCGACTCCGGCGTCCCCAGAGACGACGAGCCCAGATCCAGTGCCGTCGCCGGCCCCACCGTGACCAGCCACAGGGAAACAAGTCCAATGGCCACCCCCGCCACGCGTCGAAGTGTGCGCAAGCCAGCCCTATCCGTCAGCCTCCAAGACTTTCCATAATCCCCGATTACATAGCCTACTTATTGCTGATCTCACTTCGACGAGCGGCTATCGCGTACGGGCCACGTCGTCGACCCTGACGAAGACGATTGGTGAGTCCGAACAACGCACGGCCAGAACGCACCATCGATAGCCTCAGCGACGCAGAGTGCTTCCACCACTCGCGAAAACGCCGCGAGCTCTACAGTTGGCCGCGTGAGTAGGACCGATCGCCAGAAGTACAATCCGGCTGCGCACCTGAAGAACGGCAGAGAGCCGTCGACCAGGCAGCTCGTGCTGTGTGCGGGTGACAGCATCACGCGCGGCGAGGTCAGCGCTGACTGGGTGGGCAGCCTGCAGTCCAGGTATGCCGATCACAACCATCAGTTCGTCAATGCCGGTACCAACGGTCATCTCGCCTGGAATGTATTGCAGCGCATGGACGAGATCATCCGGTGCGAGCCCGATGTTGTCACCCTCATGATCGGATCCAACGATGTGCAAGCTGCTTTCAGCAGCGCAGGGCCAAGTATCGCAAAGCGCGCAGGGATTCCGCGGGCTCCGACGCTTGATTGGTACGGCGAGTGTGTCGACGCGATCCTCGGACGCTTGACGTCCGAGACCAACGCGCGAATTGCGGTTCTGGAGATACCCATCCTCGGGGAAGACCGCGGCAGCGTGATCAACGAACACGTGAACACCTACAACGGAGCGCTCCGGGAAATCGCGAGCGCCCATGGTCTGGCCTGCCTACCTGTGCACCAACGGCTCGTCGATCTGTTGCCCGCCGTCCACAATCCGCCACCTTACGAGGGAAAAACGGGGCCGATCATCATGGCCACCCTGAGCCACCGCATCCTTCGACGTTCCTGGGATTCAGTGTCCGCGCGAAACGGTTTGGTGCTCTTGACCGATCAGATTCATCTCAACGACAAAGCAGCAGCCGTCGTTGCCGATTCCGTTGCGGAGTTCTTGGGCACACACCCCTGACCATTCTGGCTTGTGCGCCAGGCGCCATCAATTGCGAATCATAAAAGACACATTGCATTCGTCTACCCGCAGCGGTTTTCCTCCGCAGGGCGACCCATCGTGGGCGTGCAATTCATCCGGTGGGCGTTAAGCCCGATGATTTACCACCTGCTCTTTTGAGTTATCCGTGGTCACACATATGAAGAACTTCTTTCGGAAATTGCAATTTCTCAAAGTCAATGACACAAACTGTTTAGCGACGATTACCATGGTGTACGATCCATAAAATTGGGCCAATTGGCCCTCCCTCAAAGGACCCCTCAAATGCGCAAATCACATCTCGCCATTTCCGCCGCCGCCAGTGCCGTCGCACTGGCAATTCTCTCAACACCCGGGCTCGCCTCTGCTGCCGATACCAGCGCGACATTCACGGTCACGGGCGGCGCATTGGCAATCTCGGCGCCCGCTTCGCAACCGTTGACGGTAGACGGCAATGCTGGAGCCCTGCAGGTCGCGGGCGGAAACATTCCCGGCATCACCGTGACGGACGCACGACAAACCACTGGCGGCTGGATTGCTTCGGCAATCAGCACCGACTTCGCGAGTGCAGCCGGGACTGTCGCCGCCAGCGACGTCGACTACTTGGCCTTTGGCATCGATCCCTCGGGGACTGTGGCCGCCGAAGCTGTTGCAGCCAACCTGGCCACCGAAGTACCCGTGCTGAATGCAACCGGGGTCTCGGGAGCCAACACCGTCACGTGGGATGGCGCCATCACCATCGAACTTCCCACTGACGTCTTGGCCGGTACATACACCGGCACGATCACGCATTCGGTGGCGTGATCTGACCATGTCACCTCGACGGGGAGCAATTGCGACCCTTTTGGCGCTCTGTCTCACCGTGCTGGCGATGCTCGTTCAGGCGCCGGTTTCCGCTCAACCAACGGATTCTCCTCAATCCGGTGGAGTGGGGATCCGCCTGCTCGAGGCGCCGGTGACACTTCAAGACGACCCGCGAGCACGGTCCTACATCGTGGACAACCTGGCTCCGGGGACAAAGATCACTCGTCGGATCGAGGTGAGCAACAGCAGCGATATCGAGCGTGAGATCAGCGTGTACACCGGGGCAGCGTCAATCGGCGACGACGGCGGGTTCCAGGTCGCCGCGGATCGCACACCGAACGAACTCACCACCTGGATGTCGGTGTCTCCCAGCCCAGTCACCCTGGCTCCGAATTCCACGGCGGAAGCCATTGTCTCCATCGACGTACCTCGCGACGCCCCCGAGGGCGAGCAATACGCGGTTGTGTGGGCGCAGACTGCCGGCGAGCACACCTCGGCCGGCGTTCAGAGTGTGAGCCGGGCAGGAATTCGCACCTATTTGTCGGTCGGACCGGGCAACGGTCCTCCCACCGACTTCGGCATAGACCACATGCGAGCGCATCGATCCGAATCCGGCGCGCCTGAGGTGGTTGCGGAGTTGACGAACACCGGTGGTCGGGCACTCGATCCCACTGGGACACTGACTCTTACCGGCGGCCCGGGTGGAATCTCGACCGCTCCCGTCACAGGCTCGGGCAGCTCGGTCGCGCCAGGTAAAACGGGGACGGTGACGTTCACCCTCGACCCGGCGCTTCCCGACGGACCGTGGGAGGCAGCCATCGAGATCAGCAGCGGACTCACCACCCGGACGTCAGAAGGATCACTGACCTTTTCCGGCGACGGATCGACGGCAGCAGCCCCCGCCGAATCCAGCGATGGGACATCTGCCTGGATGTGGGTGACGATCGCAGTAGTAGTCGTGCTGGTCCTGTCGATCGCGGTGTTCGTGCTGATTGTGCGGCGGCGGAAGACGTACTGAGATGCGACAACGAATCCTTCGACTGCCGTTGCCGGTTGCCGCCGCGTTGATGATCGGATTCACCACTATCGGGACGCCGGCGGCAGGCGCGGAGCCCACTGACATCGACTGTGTGCCGGTTACGACGACCACCACGCCGACAGTGACCACCACCGCACCGATTGACCCTTGCCCAACCGAACCACCCAGCACCACAACGGCGGAACCCACGACACCGTCCGAGTCCACCGCTTCCCCGTCCTCCGAATCGACCCCAACGTCGACAACTGTGTTGTCCACGATCCCGACGATTGCAGTTGACGAGGCCGCACCCACACCGGCGGCCGGCCCCCCTACCATCTCCGCGGGTTCATCTCTGGTCGGACCGGCCACCATCGCGCCCGGACAGACATGGACCGCAACCATGGATGTGGCCGTCACGAATGCCGGAGACGATGGGTGGATTTCATCGATCAGCCTGTCGCCGCCCAGGGGTACGAACACCGGGTACCTCCTGATCCCGGTGGCGGCGACCTACAGCGCCCCGCCATCGGCCTGCAACCCGGGCCCTGATGTCGCGCCCGCAGCCACCGTGCAACTGACCGAACAAGCGCAAGTTGCGAAAACCGGTGGCCCGCAGTGCGTCACAAACTGGACGGCAACCGTGTCAATCCAGATTCCCGAGACCGGAGTGCTTGCCGACACCTACCAGGCGACACTCACACACTCGGTCTATTGACGACTGGGAGCGACAGATAGGGACCTTCCCGACCAAGCATTCGTCCTGCCCTCCCCTGCTCGCCGCACGGTGGTTACCCTCGAATGATGGCTGCACTCCCGAATTCCCCAGTAGGTACGAACACAGCGTTGACCGGCCTCGAGAGCACCTTCGCCGACGAACTTGGCGATCTGACGGTGCCGTGGCAGGGCGCTGCGGCGCCTGACCCCACATTGCTCGTCTTGAACGAGCCACTCGCGGTGTCATTGGGATTGGACGTCGAGGCACTGAGCAGCGCGGACGGGGTCGGTGTGCTGTCCGGATCAACGGCACCGGTCGGAGCCAAGCCGGTGGCGATGGCCTATGCGGGCCATCAATTCGGCGGGTACACGCCACTGCTCGGGGATGGTCGGGCACTGTTGGTCGGCGAACTGGAGTGCAGTGATGGTCGCCGAGTAGATCTGCATCTCAAGGGCTCAGGGCCGACACCGTTCTCACGGGGCGGCGACGGGTTCGCAGTTGTCGGTCCGATGCTGCGCGAATACCTGGTCAGCGAATCCATGCATGCGCTCGGCATTCCCACGACGCGCGCGCTGTCGGTGGTCGCCACGGGCCGGGACGTTCACCGAACCGGCGCCGAACCCGGCGCCGTTCTCGCCCGCATCGCGGCCAGTCACCTGCGCGTGGGCACCTTCGAATACGCGGTCCGCCGTGGTGAGGTCGTGCAGACACTCGCCGACTACGCAATCGCACGCCACTATCCGGAGCTGACCGAACTGCCGACGAGCAGTCGCTATCTGGAGTTCTTCAAGGCGGTGGTCGAGGCACAGGCGTCGCTGGCGGCGCAATGGATGCTCATCGGTTTCGTGCACGGGGTGATGAACACCGACAACACCACCATCTCCGGAGAAACCATCGACTATGGACCGTGCGCTTTCCTCGACGCGTTCGACCCGGCCGCGGTGTTCAGTTCTATCGACCACGGCGGTCGCTACGCGTTCGGCAACCAGCCTGCTGTCCTGAAGTGGAATCTGGCGCGGTTCGCGGAAACACTGCTGACACTGGTCGATTCCACTCCGGATGACGCGATCACCGCAGTTTCCGCAGTTCTCAACACCTTCGACGAACGCTACGACGGCCACTACGCGGCGGGTATGGCGGCAAAGCTCGGCTTGGCCGGCGCGTCCGTCGATCGAGCACTGATCGACGACCTGCTGACCCTGATGAACGAACACAGCGCCGACTGGACGGGCACCTTCCGCGCCCTCGCCGACGAACTACGCGGAAACTCTTCGCCTCTCGACAATCTCGTACCCCGCGAGCAAATCGGACCCTGGCTGGAACGCCGGCGCGCCGCCTTGACGAAACACGGGCGCGGAACAACCGAGACCGCGGACGCGATGGACCACGTCAACCCGCTGTACATCCCACGTAATCATCATCTCGATGCCGCCTTGCGCGCCGCCACCGACGGTGACCTCGCTCCGTTCGAGAAGCTGTTGGAAGTCGTCACGCATCCGTACGACCGCCGCGACGAGTGGTCCGACTACGCCACACCGGCTCCGGAGTTGTTCAGCGAGTCATTCCAAACCTTCTGTGGCACCTGAGTATCAACGTCGCGCCCACAAGCGTCCCCGCCAGAGGTGACCGAGGGGATCATGCCCTCGGAGGCAGCTGTCGGGCCCGACCATGGGGCGGTTCTGAGCAACAGCTCTACGTGTCGTTGCCTGACTCGACGGACTCGACGGACTCGTCGGACGACTGTCGGCGCTTGCGTAGCTGAGCCAAGCGGTGGAGACGTTCCCGGATGTGCCGTTCGTAGCCGCGATCTGTGGGTTCATAGAATGTGCGACGGTCCATGTTGGTTGGGAAGTAGTTCGCGCCGGAGAATCCGTCGTCGGTGTCGGGGTCGTACTCGTATTCCTTGCCGTACCCGAGATTCTTCATCAGCTTGGTCGGTGCGTTGAGGATATTGAGAGGTGGGGCGAGAGAGCCCGTCTGCTTCGCCGCCTTCGTGGCTGAACCGAAACCTCGATAGACGGCGATGGACTTCGGGGCGGTCGCCAGGTAGACCACGGCCTGTGCGATCGCTAGTTCACCTTCGGGAGAACCCAACCGCTCGTACACATCCCACGCAGCCAGTGCCTGATGGATCGCTTGCGGATCAGCAATGGCGATGTCTTCGTTCGCAAACCGGACGAGACGGCGGGCGATGTAGAGCGGGTCTTCACCACCGTCGAGCATGCGTGCGAGCCAGTACAGCGCGGCATCCGGGTCCGAACCTCGCATCGACTTGTGCAGAGCGGAAATGAGGTTGTAGTGACCCTCCTGGGACTTGTCATACAGCGGAGCCCGTTTTTGAACCACTGCGGCCAGCGCAGCCGTGTCCAGGAGTTGCTCAGTGTCAGGGAGAGCGAGGAGCTGTTCGCACATGTTGAGCAGGTACCTGCCATCACCATCGGCCAATGCCAACAACGCGGTCCGGGCTTCGGCGTCGACGGGTAGGGCTCTGCCGCTGAGCTGTTCGGCGCGCGTGACAAGAGCCTCGAGGGCGGGCTCGTCGAGACGCTTGAGGACAAAGACCTGGCATCGAGACAGGAGTGCGCCGTTCAGTTCAAAACTGGGGTTCTCGGTCGTCGCACCTACGAGAATGATGGTGCCGTCCTCGACGTACGGCAGAAAGCTGTCCTGCTGGGCCCGGTTGAATCGGTGGATCTCGTCGACGAACAGCAGAGTTCCCTGGCCGACCTCGCGCCGCTTTTGTGCAGCCAGGAATACCTTGCGCAGATCTGCGACACCGGAGAACGTCGCCGACAACGGCTCGAACACCAGATCGGTCTGCTCTGCCAAGAGACGAGCGATTGTTGTCTTCCCGCATCCGGGCGGACCCCACAGGATGATCGACACGAGCCGCTGCTGGGCGACCATCCGCCCGATCGGCGCATCCGACGCAAGGAGATGATCTTGGCCGACAACGTCTTCGAGCGAGGTCGGCCTCAGTCTGTCGGCGAGCGGTCGGGACGTATCGTCCACCTCGAACAATGACGGCGGCGGGTTCTGCTCCATGGCTATAACCTCGTTCCTGATCAGCTCTCAACGGTGCCACGGCACCGGGCCGTCCACAACATCGCTGGTGGTGATCGACGGCGCAGGTATGCCAGCCCAGCGACGGCGGTGGCCGAGAATTGACGCCGGTCCAGCGGTTCCGGTTCGACAGCGGGTTGCCTGCGTCGGTAACCATGCGTGAATGGACAGTCGTCGAGGCCAATGGGTCCTCGACGTACGCTGGAAACCTCCGACGGAATCAGGGAGAGATGAACCCAGACACCAAAACAGGAGGAGCCATATGACGTGGAGTTTGACCAAATCAATTGAACTCGCGGACGGAGTCGTGCGCTGGGAATCCTTCGGTGACGGTCCGCCGATCGTACTCGTGCATGGCACGCCGTACTCGTCGTTCCTGTGGCGCGACGTTGCGGTTGCGCTCGCCCGCCACGGACGACGCGTCTACGTCTTCGATCATCTCGGGTACGGACAATCCGATAAACACGACGGCCAGGACCTCACCCTCGCGGCACAAGGCCGCAACTTTGCAGAATTGCTGCGTCAGTGGAATCTGCACCGTCCCAGCATCGTTGCCTGCGACATCGGTGGTGCGATCGCGCTACGGGCACTACTGCTCGAACAGGCCGACTACTCGGATCTGACACTCTTCGATGCCGTTACCGGAGGAGACTGGGAGCGCGGTCTTTTCGCGCTGATCCGCGAACACCACGACGTCTTCGAACAACTCCCCGCCTACGCCCACGAAGCCCTGGTGGCTGCACACCTGCGCAACGGCACGCACCAGGGTTATCGCCCTGGTGTCCTCGAAACGTATCTGGAGCCGTGGCTCGGTCCCGACGGGCAAGCCGCTTACTACCGGCAATACCGGCAACTCAGCCAAAGTGACACCTCCGATTACGAGCACCTACTCAGCACCATCGATATCCCCGTAGCCCTGCTGTGGGGTCGCGAAGACCAGATCCTGCCCCCGCCATACGGGCACTGGATCGAAGAACGAGTCCCCAACCAGGGACTCACGTGGATCGATGATGCCGGGCACCTACTGCCCGAAGACGCACCGGCCCAACTGATCGAGCGATTGGTACAGGTTCTGGGTACGTGAGGGGTCAAGGATTGGGAGCGACAGGCGGCCGGGCAACGGCCATGCGGTTTCTCTGCGGTATCTCGCTCGTCTCCAGTATCGCGGCGCCGTCCATCGCCTGTTCAGCACCGCCGATTGAGCCTTCACCGACTTCCGAACCGCCACCGGCAGCATTCGTTGACCGTCAGCCACTGACAGACTGCGGACAGACATGGGCTGACGGGCCTGACTTCACATTTGAAGAGCTATATCCCCGAAGTGCCATCGACTGCCTCATGAGCGGTCGAGTTGACGGCGGCGGTGAATTCAGCGTCACGATAATCACCACGGAGGGCGACCCCATCACCACCTACTATCGCGTCGCCGAAGAAACTCTGACAGTCGATATCTTCATCGACCGAACAAGCGACCGGTACAGCGGTGGACCTGGTTGGACATCTCTGACTTGCCCGGTGAACACCCTGACCGCCGAGACACTTCGCGCCTGCACCAGCAACATTTAGTAAACTCGACATCACAAACGCACTCTCCATCGACACCCTCTCCACCCGGGCCGGTAGCGGATTGCGTGGTATCCATGAACGCGCGGAACTTCTTGGTGGCCAAGCCTTCACCGGTCCCGTCGACGACCACTGGCGGGTCTGCGTGACACTTCCCCTTGATGGACCACGGTGATCGCCATGGATGTGCGGATGCCGCTGATGGACGGGATCGACACGACGCGCGCGATCCTGAGGTCGGTACCGACACCGCCGAAGATCCTGATCGTGACAACCTTCGAGAACGACGAGTACGTGTACCGGGCATTGCGGGCCGGCGCCGACGGTTTCCTACTCAAGTGTGCCCGTCCCGCCGAGATCGTCAATGCCGTACGCACTGTCGCAGAGGGAGATTCGCTGCTTTACCCCGCCACTGTTCGGACGCTGACCGCTGGTCACGGAAATGCTTCTGCCCGCCGAATGCGGAAATCGCCACGCACATGTTCGTCGGCGGCGAAACCGTCAAATCGCATGTCATCGCGGTGCTGCCAAAGCTTGCTGTACGTGACCGGACACAAGCGGTCATCGTGGCCTACGAATCAGGTTTCGTCACAACCTGACTTCCGGCCGGTTCAGAAACCTGCAACCACCTCGGATAACCGCTACCGGGTGTTGATGGTGACGATCGCTGCATCATCCACTTCGACCTGGTCACCACGGCCACGCCTATCTTCGATGTCATCCTGATCGGTCATCTCGTCAGTACGGCCGCTCACCGCGGACGGTGACCCGCTGCATCTCTCTGGCACCTCCTGCGGTGTCGTGGCACGCGTAGTGCTGGGTGGTTCGGTTATCCCACATGGCGACCGAACCCACCCGCCAACTGAAACGGCACTGGTATTCCGGCCTTGTCGCCTGCTCATACAGAAGCCGCAGCAAAGCATCACTCTCTCGAATATCCATACCGACGATTCGACTGGTGAAAGGCTCGTTCACGTAGAGCAGCGCGCCCGTATCCGGATTTGTGCGTATTACCGGGTGCTCGACGGGAGGAAACTCTCCGGACATTGCGGCTCTTTTGTCCGGCCCGACGCCCGGCCCAAAAGCTCTGTCGAAATCGTGCACTGCGCGTAGCGGCATCAATGCCTCTTGCAGAGAAGAGCTCAAGCCCGCGTAAGCCGCTTCCATATCCGCCCAGAGCGTGTCGCCACCCATCGGCGGTACCTCGAGCGCACGCAGAATGGAGCACAACGACGGCTCCGCACGCCAGCTGACATCCGAGTGCCAGAAGTTCTCGCCATAGGGAAACTTCGCGCGTTGCGCGGCGGCATCGGCGGACCGCGTCAGGGTCATCAACTCGGGATACACCGGATCAGCGGCCACCGGATGCCGTTCCAGATCACCGAACAACCGCCCGAATGCAATGTGCGAGTCTGCCGTCAGGTGCGATTGGTCCCGGAAGAAGAGGACCTTGAACTCCACCAGCGCCTTCCGCAGGTCGTCGACCACGTCTGCGGGCAACTCGCCGGAGAGCTGAATGTTGGAGACCTCAGCACCGATACGGCTACTGAGTGGCCGGACTTGGATCATCGAAGACTCACTTTCGTGGTGTTGAAAGAGGAGAACAGGCTGAGAAGAGGCCTCTGAACTGGTAGTTCTAACATGTGTTTTAACTTAAACACTTGTAGAACCGGAGTGTCAACCATTCCGGAGCGCCATGAGATGATCTGCGGATGGACGGGGTAACTCCACCGCAGACGGTGCGCGAACGCACTCTCGTCGAAGTGATCGAGATCGCCGAACGCCTCTTCGCGAGTCGTGGCATCGACGGCGTTTCGCTGAGGCAGATCGGTAGCGCCGCCGGTTCCCGTAATCCGGCATTCGTGCAATACCACTTCGGCTCGAAGGCCGGCCTGCTTCAGGCGATCGTCGAACACCGCCTGCCCGCGGTGAATATTCGTCGTCTGGAGTTTCTGCAGCAGCTCCGCGATGAAGGCCGGGAGAACGACCTACGCGGTCTCGTCGAGGCATCCGCGCGCCCATTGCTCGACCTCGATCCGCAGACAAATTACTACGTACGGTTTCTCGCCAGGCTGATTTCCCGTCGCGAAGATCTCTTTCTCGCGTTTGCGGCGACCGATTCACATGAGAGCGCCCATGCCACAGCCATGAGGACCATGACCGCGATGCCCGATATGCCTACGCCTGCCCGACAGCAAAGGCATGCGATGGCGTCCGAGCTGATGCTTCACACAATTGCAAACCGTCACACACAAATCGCTGCGGGCGACGACGACGGACTCGACCGAACGGCGTTCGAGAGCGGGCTTTTCGACGCGATGGTGGGTCTGCTTGCCGCGCCCTATACGCCGGTCGAGCGACATTGACTTTGAGCAATTCCACTGAACTCGCGGACGAAGTCGTGCGCCACCATCCCAGCTGGGCACGGGCAAAAGCCGAGTGCCAGAAGAACCCGACAACGCTGGATCCAATGAAGTAAATGAGCCTGAAAAACGCGAGTCAACCGTGCTGCGGTTGATAACACGCGGCCCGCCGAATGCGGAAATTGCCACGCATATGTTCACCGGCGCCGAAACCGTGAAATCTCATGTCAGCGAGGTACTTTCAAAACTCGCTGCACGGGACCGGACACAAGCCGTCATCGTGGCCTCCGAATCCGGTTTCGTCACAACAACTTGAGACGCTATCGGTCACTCCAGCCCGGCGAGAAAATGCTCCGCAGCGTCGTGCACGCGTGTTTGATCGCCACTCGCGAGAAGGTCGAGAAGCAACCCCCGGATCGTGGCAATCACCAACGTGGCCATCCGGGTTGCCGTGGCCGGATCGGTACCTTGCCCCTGGGCTTCGCGTAGGGTCTGCATCCAGTCGGTGCCCACCTGCTCCAAGAATTCCGCGTAGGGCCCCGGCGCCTGCAGTGCGCTGCCATAGACAGCAAAGAACAGCCGAAAAGTGGCCCACTGACGCCGATCCGAGCTCCATGTCCACACCGCGCGCGCAGCGGCGGCGAGATCTGGCTGCTCGCCGGACAGCTCACCGGTGGCCACGACGATGCGCTCGCGCAGCCGCCCGAGGATGGCCTCGAGTAGGTGCTCCTTGGTCCCGAAGTGATGCACCAGCGTCGTCGTCGACACACCGAGCGCCGCCGCGATAGGACGCCATGACAAGTCGGCGAATCCCTGATCGGCGGCATAATCAACCGCTGCGTCAAGGAGTTTCGCTCGCCGGTCGTGGTCAACAGGTCGCCCGACCATGGTGTCCTCCATACTCATCCAACTTGACTTAATAGGACGATCGTTCTAGTAATAGTTATTAGAACGAACGTACAGGTAATCATGGCACAGCGATCGGCCGACACCGCCGCCCCGCGAGAGGAATTCGATGAACAACGCAGACCAGGCAATCGCAGACAACGGTCTCGCCCATCCGACGCCTGTTGTGTCAGTGAGCCCGATAGAGCTGCCCGCTCCAGAACGCGGTGCGGACCTGCAGCTACGCATCTCGGCTCCGGCCATCGGCGGCGATCTGCCCATCATCTTGTTCTCCCACGGCTTCGGATCGTCAATGCGGGCCTATGGTCCCCTGACCGACTTCTGGGCAGCTCACGGCTTTGTCGTGATCCAGCCGACGCACCTGGACTCTCGAATGGTCGGACTCGGACCAGACGACAGCCGACAAAGTCGGTTGTGGCAGTATCGAATTGAGGATATGAAGCGCGTCCTGGACAACATCCACGTCGTCGAGGCGGCGGTCCCGGGTCTCGCGGGACGCCTCGACCACACCAGGATCGCCGCAGCTGGGCATTCGTTCGGCGGCCAGACCACCGGCAGCCTGATGGGTTTGCGCGTTCTCGACGAGAAAACCCAGCAAGGTCCCGACATGTCCGACCCACGGGTCAAGGCCGGCGTGCTGATCGCGACCGCAGGTCGCGGCGGAACCGACCTCCGTCCCGAATACGCCGAGCACATGCCTTGGCTCAACCCCGGTTTCGATCACATAACCAGGCCGACCCTGGTCGTCGCCGGAGACGCGGATATCAGTGTTCTGTCCACACGGGGGGCGGATTGGTCGGCCGATCCGTACTGGCTCAGTCCAGGTGCCGAATCGCTGATCACCCTGTTCGGAGCTGAACATTCACTCGGCGGAATCCCCGGGTACGAGGCCGCAGAAACCACCGACGAAGACCCTGCTCGCGTGGCAACACTGCAGCGGTTGACCTGGGCATTCCTACGCAGCGCCCTCTATCCCGACGATCCCAGTTGGGCACAGGCAAAAGCCGAGTACCAGCAGAACCCGACAACGCCCGGTCGAATCGACTCGAAGTGAACGAGCCTGAAAGACGTTGGGCGAGTCCGACACTCACCCGGGTCTACTGAGGGGTCCAGCCGGGTGCGTCGATGCGTATCGCTTTATCTCCGACGAGGGCTGTCAGCGACTGCTCGAATCTTGCCAGTTCTGCTGCGCCGATCTGTTGTTCAAACTTCTCACGCAGCTCGTCGAACACAGCCTCCCCCTGTCGCAGGGCCTCGAAACCACGTGGCGTGACCTCGAGCCGCTTGCGGCGGGCATCGTCGGGATCGGCGTCTCGCGACACGTAACCACGGTCGATGAGGACTGAAATCGTCTTCGCTGCCGCCTGTTTCGACACCGACATACGGCGACCCAGTTCCGATGCACTGTCCGCGCCCGCGGCGATTGCGCGGATCGCGAAGTCGTGGACGGGACGAAAATCGTCGTATCCGCGACCGGCGAGGTCGCCCATCGCAGCGTCCACCAGCGTGCGGTAGCCACCGAGGAGAAGGAGCGCGAGATCGGCGCCAGAACGCGACATGCATACAGATTAGAGACAACGCCTGGACAAAGACAACCTGGTTGCCTATTGTGAAAGACAACCTGGTTGTCGACCGAAGGAAGTAAATGATCCAACCCACAGCCCCAAGCCCATCCGCTCCCGGGATCACCCATCACAACGCGCAGGTGAACGACGCGACGATCCACTACGTATCCGCGGGCACCGCCGGGTCCCCAATCCTGTTGGTCCACGGCTTTCCCGAGACCTGGTGGGCGTTTCACAAGGTCATTCCGATCCTTGCCGCGAAGCACCGTGTCATCGCCGTCGACTTACGAGGATTCGGCGACTCGAGCAACGACGACGGTGACTACGACAGTCCAACCTCAGCTGAAGACCTGCACCAACTCATCGAGCAGCTGGGACTGGGGCCCGTACACATCACAGGCCAGGACATCAGTGGAGCCACCGTCTTCCGTCTCGCCGCCATGCATCCAGATGACATTCGCAGCATCACCGCGATCGAAATGGGGCTCGCCGGCTTTGGCCTCGAGCAGTTGGGCGACATCACCCATGGCGGCTCCTGGCATATCGGTGTCCTCGCCGCGCCCGACATCCCCGAGATGCTGCTCGTCGGGCGCGAGCGGGAGTTCTTGGGAGGCTGGGCATTCCCGGCCATGACCGCGGCTGCGGGGTCGATCACCAGCACCGACATCGACGAGTTCGTTCGCACGTACTCCCGCCCCAACGGCTGGCGTGGCGCGGCCGGCCTCTATCGGTCGATGCTGGCCGAAGGCGCGGGACTCCAGCAACTGGCCTCCACCAGCCCGCTGACAATGCCCGCCTTGGCGATTGGCGCCGGTGGCGGATCGATCACCGCAGATACCGTCCGCCACATCACGGCGGGAACCATCGAGACAGTGCAACTCGAAGGGGTCGGCCACTACGTCGCCCTAGAGGCACCAGAATCTCTTTCGACAGCGATCCTTGATTTTCTGGCGCGGGTCGACGCCGGCTGAGCCTACAGATCGGCCCTGAAGTCTGGCGATGACGGGGCCACCGAGGGCAAATATCCCTCGCAGCCCTGCTATTCGCCAGGTTTCAGGGCTACGACCGCAGGTGTGCGAGTACCGCGAGCACGCGCCGGTGTCCGGTGTCCGTTGCCGTCAAACCCAGCTTGGCAAAGATGTTGCCGATATGTTTGCTCACCGCGGTGTCGGTGACAAAGAGTCTGCGTGCGATCTCGGCGTTCCCCACGCCTTCGGCCATCAGTTGGAGTACTTCCGATTCACGTGGTGTCAGGGACCGGATGGGGTCGTCGGCACGGCGTCGACTCATCAACTGCGAGATCACTTCTGGGTCCATCACAGTTCCGCCCGCCACCACGCGGTGCAGCGCGTCGACGAACTCCTCCACCTTGCCGACCCGCTCCTTGAGCAGATACCCCACACCGGACGCGCTGCCGGAGAGAAGTTCTCCGGCGTAGCGGTCTTCCACGTAGGCAGAGAGCACAAGCACCGGGAAGTTCGGGACCCGCCGGCGCGCCTCGATCGCGGCCTTGAGTCCTTCGTTGGTGAACGTGGGTGGCATACGCACATCCACCACCGCACCGTCAGGCGGGTCGGCGTCAAATGCGTCCAAGAACTGTTCGGCATCAGCGACCGCAGCGGTCACCTCGATGCCGACACTACGCAGCAAGAGCGCAAGCCCCTCACGCAGCAGAGCGTCGTCTTCCGCGATCAAAATCCGCATGGCAGCTCCACTTCGAGTTTCGTCGGTCCGCCGGGTGGGCTGTCGAGCGTCATGATTCCCTCGAATGCTGCCACACGCCGACGGATACCCGGCAATCCACTGCCCACTGCCTCATCGGCCCCGCCCCGGCCATCGTCGAGTACTTCGATGACCAAAATGTTGCCCGCCACACCGCTACGGGTGCTGATGGTCAAGTGCACCGTGTCCGCACCACTGTGTTTGACCACATTGGTCAACGCCTCGGCCACAACAAAATAGGCCGCGCTCTCGACGGCGGCGGGTGCACGGTGCAAATTCCGGGCGTCGAGTACGCAGGTCACCGAGCATCGGCCGGCCAGCGCTGCCACCGCGCCGTCAAGGCCCAGCTCATCAAGGATCGGCGGATAGATGTCGTGGACGAGTGTCCGCAGTTCCGACAGCGCATCCGTTGCGGCGTCCTGAGCTCGAAGGAGTTGTGGGAGGGCCTGTTCGGGGTCGACCCGCAGTGACCGCTCCGCGAGCCCCAACATCATGACGACCCCGACGAGCCTGTTCTGCGCGCCGTCGTGCAGATCACGCTCGATGCGCCGCAGTTCGGCGGAGTGTGCGTCGAGGGCAGCGGCCCGGCTGGCGGTCAGAGCCGAAACCCTCTCGGAGAGTTCGGTTTCGCGCCCTGGTGCCAACAACCCTGTCGTTATTGACGTGACCCCCCTGGCCAACATCGGATTGAGCCACCACGTCAGCAGCCCATAGGCGGCCGCGACCAACGGCATCGTGGCGGCCAGTGCCCACGAGGTGACCGGGTACGGGCTTCCTGCCGGACTGTCGGCCGGCATTGCCCACCAGTAGAACGGGGTCGACAGCGAATCCAACGCCGCCAGCGGCAAGACCACGGCAACCAACCCGGTGACCAGCGCCCCAAAGGCATGCAGGAACAACCACGCAAGGTCGCGACGAGTGGAAGGTGCCCACAGCGCCCTGCGCACATCACCGAATCCAGCGACCTCATCCAAGGGCGGATACCGCTCTGGGATCACAGTTCCCGTGTACCGCCCCGCGCGCAGCCGCGCCCTGCCCGCCCAGAGACGCAGCAGCCGCAGATAGGTCGGGGCCATCAGCCACCCGACGATCAGGATCATCAGTGAAACGACGAACAGTCCGGCAATCACCAGCGCCAACGACACCCACGCCGACACCCCTTCGACCATGAGATAGCGAGATGCCCGCCACCAACGTGCGGCTTGCCCGGTTCGCCTCATCGCTCCAGGATGCCGTACGGCGCGGCCGATGACGGTATAGCCCACTACACCATTGACCGGTAGGCAGCGGGATGGTTCACACCACCACAGATTCGTAGCGTTGCTGCCATGACCTCTTACGCCCCGCTACATCCAACAACCGCAGTGTCACCACCACCGGCGATCCGGCTCGATGATGTGACCAAGACCTACGGATCCGGAAGCAGTCAGGTGACCGCACTGGACGCGGTGAACCTCACCCTGCCCGTGGGCGGTTTCACCGCGATCATGGGCCCCTCCGGTTCGGGTAAGAGCACTTTCCTGCACTGCGCCGCCGGTCTCGACCAACCCACCCGCGGTGCAGTGTGGCTGGGCGACACCAAGATCAGCGCACTGAAGTCGCGCAGGCTGACCACCTTTCGACGTGACCACGTCGGGTTCGTGTTCCAGGCCTACAACCTCATGTCGGCGCTGACCGTGGAACAGAACGTGACATTGCCCTTGCTGTTGGCCGGACGAACCGCCGACCGCGCACACCTCGAACATGTCCTCGGATCGGTGGGGCTCGCCGGCATGCAGGGTCGCCGCCCGGGCGAACTGTCCGGCGGCCAGCAGCAGCGGGTTGCCATCGCACGCGCGCTGGTCAGCCGCCCCCGCGTGCTGTTCGCCGACGAACCGACCGGCGCGCTCGACGGCCGTACCGGTCAGCAGATCCTCGCCCTCCTGCACAGCGCCGGCACCGAACACGGTCAGACGGTGGTGATGGTGACCCACGATCCGGTCGCCGCCGCACAAGCTGATCGCGTGCTGTTCCTTGCCGACGGACGCTTCGCGGGTCAGATACACGCACCCACTGCAAGTGCCATCGCACAAACTCTGACCGACCTCGGGCAGTGGTGACCATGCCAAACACTCGCCTTGGCGGCCTCACCCGCGCGAATCTCCGCCGCCATCGCAACGGGTTTGTGGCCGTGTTCATCACGGTGTTCAGCGCCGCGTTGCTCGTCTGCGCTCTGGGGATCTTGTTCGAATCAGGTATTCGCGGCGGTGCCAAACCACATCGATTCGCCGACGCCGATGTTGTGGTGGGAGCACCACAGACACTCGACACGAAGGAAGACTTCGACAAGCCCTACATCGAGCGCGCACTACTGCCCGCGTCCGCCGTCGACGAATTGGCGAGTCTGCCTGACGTCCGTTCCGCAGTCGGTGATGTCAGTATTCCCCTCTCCGACGACAGCGGCCGACAGTTCGATGCCCACGGTTGGTCCTCGGCCATCTTGGCACCGTTCACCCTGACGGCGGGACATCCACCTACCGGTCCGGACGAGGTGGTGAGCACCGGCCCCGCGACGCTCGGCGACCGAGTGACGCTACGGCACGGCGGAATCGGAAGCGAATACACCGTGGTCGGTGTCGCCGCCGCGCCATCACCCGCAACCGTTACTCGTCCAGCGACACTCTTTATGGAAGATGCACGTGCGCAGCAGCTCTGGCCACATCCGGATACCGTGGCCGTCATCGGGCTACTCGGTCACGACGGTGTCGACTCCTCGGCGCTGGCCTCACAGGCCCATGCCGAACTCGGCGACCTCGATGTCACCACCTACATCGACGACGCCCGCGCCGACGCCGAATATCTTGATGTCGGAGCAGCTCGCGGCGAACTGGTCGCCCTGACCTCTGCGCTTGCCGGGGTGGCACTGATGATCGTCGTGTTCGTCGTGTCGAGCACTGTGTCGCTGTCCATTTCGCAACGTCGTCGCGACTTCGCCCTACTGCGATCAATGGGCGCCACACCACGCCAGATTCACAAGCTCATCGGATCCGAGGTGTGGGTGGTCGCCTGCGCGGCAGCACTATTGGGCGTCATGCCCGGATATCTTCTGGCACAGGTCATTCGCAGTGAGTTTGCCGGGGCGGGAATAATCCCCGGCGACTTCGACCTGGCCATCAGCCCCCTCCCGGCCCTCGCCGGCATCGCCACCGCGGTGATCGCCGCCCGACTCGCCGCCGCGATCTCAGCACGTCGTCCGGCCCGCCTCGACCCGATCGAGGCGCTCCGAGAGTCGGCAGTCGAGGCCGGCGCGATCAGTCGAACCCGCACCACCCTTGGCCTTCTCATCGGCCTCGGGGGCTTGGTGACCGCGTTCATGCCGCTGGTTGTTCCCGGGCCGGATGCGCTTGCCGGTGCCGGCGTCTCGGTGCTGCTGTTCATCATCGCGGTGGCACTCCTCGGACCGACACTGGCCTCGGGTGCGCTGCGTCTCATCGGTGGCCCCATGCGCCGTAGTCGCTCTGCCGCAGCGGTCCTCGCCGCCGCAAATCTCAATGCCAACGGACGTCGGCTCGCGACGGCGATAACACCCTTGGCTTTGGTGATCGCCTTCGGATCGGTCCAATTGGGAAGCCAGAGCACCCTGACCGCAGCGGCGCAGCAACAGGTCGAACAAGGAATGACGGCGGACCTGGTTGTAACCGGGCCGGGAGGTGTCGAGCCGACACTCATCAACACGATCGCATCGATCGACTCCGTCGAAGCTGCCAATCCGGTCACCCGAAGCCTGGCCTTTCACACCACGAGCAGGGCCGACGATCCCACCACCGAGGTCTACCCCGTACTCGGCATCGATCCATATGAGGCAGCCACCACCCTCGATCTCGACGTCCACAGCGGCGCACTGACCGAACTCCGCACCGGAACAGTGGCACTCAGCGACGATGCCGCTGCGACCATGGACGCCGGAATCGGCGACACCGTGCCGCTCCGGCTGGGCGAAGGCACCCTCATCACACCCACCGTCATCGCCACCTACAGTCGCGGACTGGGTTTCGGTGACATCACACTTCCAGACCAGCAAGTCCGCGAACACACCGCCACCGGACTGGTCGACCACATAGTGGTAACAGCAGCGGCAGACAGGATCGACGAGACCCGGATGGCCATCGAATCGATCGGCGGACTCACGGTGATGGACAGCAACGGTTTTGCCGTCGCGAACCGGCAGGAGCAACGATCGCAGGACACGGTGAATCGTGTTGCACTGTCGGTCCTTCTCGGGTTCCTTGCCATCGCGGTGGTCAACACACTGGTGCTCATGACCACCGAGCGCCGCCGCGAGTTCGCCCTGTTTCGCATGGTCGGCGCACAAACAGGCCAGATCCGCGGGATGGTTCGCTGGGAGGCACTGGTCGCCGTCGCAGTCGCAGTGGCCGCCGGGACGATCATCGCGTACCCGCCGCTGTTCGGGATCGCAATCGCGTTGCCGGGCATATCCTTTCCCACCGTCTCCCCCTGGGCCTACGGGTCTATCGTCGGCGTCACCAGCCTGCTGGGTTTCGGCGCGATCACCGGCACCGCATGGAAAGTGTTCCGCCACAATCCGGTCGATGCCCTCGGGTCGCAGGATTGAGCGACCTCCGACCATCCTCACTCCAGTCGCGTCTTCCAGCAATAGCGCGCGAAATGCCCGATATGCCCGTTGAGTTCGGGATCAATTCACCCAGTCCGGCCCGGTGACAGTACTTGCTTGACTAGCCTGAACCAATGGACACCATGTGGCTCGTCCTGGAGATCGAAGTATTGCCGGCGGGCGCGCACGAGGAGAAGGCTCGATGACGGCACCGACACGGCCCGCGTACTTGCAGGCACCCAACATCGGCCTTGTCCTCGTGGGCGGCGCCGTCGGCGCGGGCGCTCGCGAGGGACTCTCCCTCGGCGTTCCTGATCTTGACGGTGTCCCCGTGGTGATCACGGTGGTGAATGTGGTGGGCGCGTTCCTGCTCGGCTATCTGTACGAGGCACTCACACGTACTGCACCGGGACCGACCAGAACCTCGCAGCTCAAACTGCTGCTCGGCACCGGGTTCTGCGGCGGCTTCACCACCTATAGTTCGCTTGCGACAGATACGGCAGTGCTGATCGACCACACCCGCTGGGGCATGGCATTGCTGTATGCACTCGGCACCGTCCTCGTCGGCGCAGCCGCGACCATCGCGGGCATCGCCTCGGCAGCGAAGATTCACGAAGCGCACGGCACAAACGGTCAGCAGCGATCATGACATTCTGGTTGTTCCTGCTACTCGCTTTCGCCGGCGGCGTTGGCGCCGTGACGCGGTACGTCTTCGACGGATTCCTCCACTCCAAGATCAACTCGACGTTCCCGTGGCCCACCGGAATCATCAACATGACCGGTTCCCTCGTCCTTGGCTTTCTCACCGGCCTGATCGTGAGCAGGATTGCCTCGACGGACGTGGGCGCGGTGATCGGCACGGGATTCCTCGGCGGTTACACGACCTTCAGCACCGCAAGCTACGAGACGGTGCAACTTGTCCGCGACAAGCGGTATGGGCTCACCCTCGCGTACGGCCTCGGCGTGCTGGTGGTGTGTGTCGCGCTCGCGTTCGCCGGATATCGCTGGGGCGCTTCGATTTAGATATCATGTGCGTCGGAGGTAGGTGGGTACAAACGCTGCGATCACCAGCAGTACCCAGGTGGTCAGGATGTAAGGCCAGGTGTAGTGCGGACCGCCATAGTAATCGGTCATGAGGAGGGTCGCCACCGCCGTCAGCACTGTTCCGATTGCGGCATACACCCACGAGATCACGGTGTTCTGGAGGAATGTGACCGACAGGGCGATCGCTGTCAGAACGCCGGAATAGCCGGCGAGGCCCTCAGCGATTGTCCCGGAACTATCACCGTACGCCATCGCGCACAAGGTTCCGATCACGCTGCCCATCACCGCCGCGAGGCCGACTTTCCAGGACGCGACGAAGAGGCCCAATAGGATGAGCGCCCCGCTCCAGATGCTGTTGACCAGAACCACCTCGGAGACGTTCGTGAGCAGCGAGCGCATTATCGACTCGCCCGTCCCGTCGGCGACGTGGTGGGGTGCGGACTTCTCGTGAATACTCTTGGTCACGACGAACATGACGCCCGCAGTAATGCAGAATGGCGCAGTTGTCGAGGGCAAGTTGAAGCGAGCCAACGGTTTCGAAGCAAAGATCCACACCACGATCCAGGTGACGGGTGCACAGACGATGCCGGCGATCACAGTCACCAGATAGGACCAGCCCTGATCGCCGAGCGCGGTATAGACCGCAGCGCCGATGAGTGCGCCGTTGAAACCCTGCATCCCCATCCGGACGTTGTCGGCACCCACTTTCATCAGGGCACCGGTGACGGTGTTGCACACCGTGCCGATGACCACGAGGACTGCCATCTGCCAATCGGCGACCAGGAACGCGAGAAGGATCAGCAGGCCGGTCCAACTGTTGCTCTGGAAGAAGATCTCAGACACACCGCGGGGCAACGTCGCCGATAACTCAACCCATTTGTTCGGTGGCGCCGCTTCTTTACTGCTCGTCGACATGTCATCTCCCTGGTTCAGGGTCGGGTCGTGTGACGGGACGCCCCCGGCCTTCATCGCACTGTCAGGATTTTCGGATCGTCGGCGCTTCTCTTCCCGTGAGTAACAGACGTAGGGCGCTCCAGGCAGTCGTCGTGGCGCGCAGGATGGCCCGAGTGTCGTCGCCCAGCATCCGCACCCACACACCGGTGTCGCCGGGGAGCGCGCTGACACCGAAGACGACGCCCGCCTCGGTCGACGGTGACAGGACGCTGTGCAGGAGGTCGCTTATCTCGGTGACGGTTGCGCGCGGGGTGAACACGTAGAGCATGGAGAGCACGTCGTGGTCTGCGAGAACCGCCAGGCCGCCCGTGTCCTCATCGACCGGAGTCAGTCGCACCCGATCGAGCGCGACCATGGCCCCGTCCGGGCGACGGACCTCGAAGTCGGATGCGAGTGCGGTGTACCGATGACGCTCGTCGCGCGCCAAACGCCCGGCGATGAGGGTCTCGCCGGCGATGAGGGTGGCCGACGGCGCCAGTGTCACCCGCGTGCGCTGATACAGGCGCGCACCCGCGAACGCGATGACAGGGTCGGGAAGAAGCTCGACGTACGCGTCCGCATCGACGCGCAAGTTCATCTGCGCGACTGCGTAATCATGTTCCATCCGTAGGACTTTCGTGTACGCCGCGGTCGTCAGGTACGCGGACGTGCCAGCCCCGAACACGAGATCGGTCCGGAGCCGGTCACCCTGCATGACGCCGGCCCCTGTGGACATGAGGTAGGTATATGGCATGTCGGGACGCGCGAGGTCGTAGTACAGCGGACGCATGATCTGCAGCGGCGATTTCTGGTAGTGCCCGACAAGTTCCGTCCCGCGTTCGTTCCGGCCGAACTCCAACTCCAGTACGCCGACCTTTCCCGGGCTCCCGGTCGGCAACGTATCGGGTACACCTGCGAGACAGGCGATCTCACGCGGAACGCGGTCCGGCTGGTAGAACGCGGGGTCGAGTCGGTGCCCTCCATACCGTTTCGATTGCACGTCCACGGGTGGGACGACGGACATTCCGCCCGCCCGGCCGGTGCCAGGGGGCGGACCGGTGTCCGCCGCCTGGACTGTCGCTGCACTCACCGGGACATCGCAGCGGGGCGGGCATTCCAGAGCGCGAGGATGTGATCCTGCAACTCATCGATGCCTTCCCCCGTGAGGGAGTTGGTCAGTACCACGGGCTTGCCGTCGCGCACCCGCAACGCGTCGGACTCCATGACATCTATGTTCGTCCGTACATATTGGGCGATGTCGATCTTGTTGATCACCAGGATGTCCGACTCGGTGATGCCCGGGCCGCGTTTGCGAGGCATCTTCTCGCCTTCAGATGTATCGAGCACGAAGACGAAGACATCCGCGAGCAAGGGCGAGTACGTGAGCGTCAGATTGTCTCCACCCGACTCGTACACAAGGGTGTCCACATCGGGGAACCGCTCGAGCATCTCGGCCCCGGCCGCGAGGTTCATGGTGGGATCGTCACGTACGGCGGTGTGTGGACAAGCACCGGTCTCGACACCGACGACACGATCGGGGTCCAGCACACCCGCGAGTTCGCGGCGTACGTGCTGCGCGTCCTCCTGGGTGTAGATGTCGTTGGTGATGACCGCCGGTTGCCTGCCCGCGGCAATGAGCCGCGGCACAAGGGCTTCGGCAAGTGCCGTCTTGCCCGAACCCACTGGTCCGCCGATCCCGATTCTCAATACGCTGCCGCTCATTCGATCACCTCATCTGTTCTTGTTGGTCTGTGGATGGAGTCGGAGCCGTCAGCTCGCGAAGAGCCTCGCGTCCGCGCGCTCGTGTTGGGCGGACATGGCGTCCGCCATCGGGACACATCCCCCCATGTCCTCGAGGTCGCGGTCCATCGCCTCGGCTGTGGCCTGGGCTATCACCGGGCCGATTGCACGCAGCATCACCTGCATCTGCAGGTGATCAGTGAGCCGAAGCCGCAGCGCCGCACCGAGAAAGCTCACCGAGAACGCGAACATATCCGAGGCGACGGCTTGTTCGGCGCCCACACCCGCCGCGACGTAGGCCACAGCGGTCGCGACCGGCTGGCACCCGGGGGTCCGCTTGGACGCGATGGCCCGTTTCCATTGCTCGAGCTCCACACCTCCGATTGCCGCGAGGGCAACGTCCGTCATCTGGTGGCCGCTACGCACCGCTGCCCTACGCATCTCCGCATTCAGCTTGGCGGCGAACAGCATCTCATCCACGAGATACACACGTTCCCAATCACTTTCCCGGGTGGCCTCGTGCGCCCGGGCCAGCGCTGTCGCATCTCCCGGACCGACCGAATGGAGCAGCAATCCCCGCAGAAGATCCTCGACGCCGTCCTTGTCGACCGCGCGAGCCTGGGCGAACCCCTCCAACCCCTGCGACATGGTGAAGAATCCGCTGGGGAATGCGGAGTCGGAGAGTTGCAGGCTCACAAGAAGATTGCCCACATCGGTCGAGGTCATGTCAGGTTCCTCAAGCAAGGAAGAAGAGCTGGGCCATCGGCAGCGACTGCGCCGGGTCGATGTGTGCGGGCTTTCCGTCGAACGTCACCTTGTATGTCTCGGGATCGACGTCGATCAACGGTGCCTTGTCGTTGCGGACCATATGCGCCTTTCCTATTCCACGGCACCTCTTCACGGGCAGCACCTGACTCTCGAGCCCGAGCTTCTCGGGCACACCGAGGTCGATGGCCGCCTGCGACATGAAGCTGACCCGGGTGCTCTGCCGTGCCTTGCCGTACCCACCCCACATCGGGCGGTAGAGCACGGGCTGCGGGGTGGGCAGCGAAGCGTTCGGGTCACCCATGACTGCCCAGTTGATGAAGCCGCCCTTGATGACCATCCGCGGCTTCACCGCGAAGGCGTCGACGTTCCACAAAACGATGTCCGCGATCTTGCCTGCCTCGAGCGATCCGATGTAGTCCGAAACCCCTTGCGTAATAGCCGGGTTGATGGTCACCTTTGCCAGGTAACGCAGGACCCTGAAGTTGTCGTGACCTTCCGAGTCCTCGGGCAGAGGTCCGCGCTTGTCCTTGCTGTGGTGGGCGGTCTGAAACGCGCGGGTCACCGATTCGCCGATACGTCCCATTGCCTGGGAGTCGGACGAGAACATCGAGAGGACACCTTCGTCGTGCAGCACGGTCTCGGCAGAGATCGTTTCGGCGCGCACCCGCGAGTCGGCGAACGCAACGTCTTCCGGGATGTCGTGCGAGAGGTGGTGGCACACCATGACCATGTCGAGCAGCTCGTCGACCGAGTTGACCGTATATGGCAGGGTCGGGTTGGTAGACGAAGGAAGAACATTGGGGAGACCAGCAGCCTTCAGGATGTCCGGGGCGTGGCCTCCACCGGCACCCTCGGTGTGGTACGTGTGGATGGTGCGTCCGTCGATCGCCGAGATGGTGTCTTCGACGAAGCCTGCTTCGTTGAGGCTGTCGGTGTGTATAGACACCTGGACGTCGTACTTGTCGGCGACGGTGAGGGCATTACGGATCACCGCAGGAGTGGCCCCGAAATCCTCGTGAACCTTCAGCGACGAGGCGCCTGCTTTGATCTGCTCCACGAGGGCCTCGGGAAGGGAGCCGTTGCCCTTGCCGTGGATTCCCATGTTCACACCGACACCTTCTGCTGCCTCGAGCATGCGGTGGAGGTACCAGGCGCCTGGTGTCGTGGTGACGCCGTTGGTCCCGTCAGTGGGCCCCGTGCCACCCCCGAACAGCGTGGTGATGCCGTTCGAGAGGGCAGCCTCCGCCTGCTGCGGCGAGATGTAGTGCACGTGCGTGTCGATCGCCCCGGCGGTCGCGATGCAGTGCTCACCCGCGAGTAACTCGGTCCCGGGTCCGACAACAAGACGCGGATCCACGCCGCTCTGCAGGTGTGGGTTACCCGATTTCCCGATCCCGGCGATCTTTCCGTCCTTCACACCGATATCACCCTTCACGACGCCGAGGATCGGGTCGATGATGATCGCATTCGTGATGACCAGATCGAGCACACCCTGCGGACCGGTCGCCGCGGGGTCGGCGGCCATCCCGTCGCGTGCGGTCTTACCGCCGCCGTACACGACCTCGTCGCCGTAATACCCTTCGCTGTAATCCTTTTCGATCTCGATGACCAGGTTCGAGTCGGCCAGATGGACTTTGTCTCCCGTCGTCGGGCCGAAGAGATCGGTGTACTGCTTGCGTGAGATTGTGGCCATCAGCTTTTCCTCTTCTTGTCAGATCCGGTGCCCGTTTTCGGTTTCCCGTCTTTGAACCCGCCCTCGGTCATCCGCGCGAGCGCGTCGATCTTCGTCTGCTGCGAATCCAGGCCGCCGTTCACGAGTCCGTTGAAGCCCACCGCCCGGCGCGACCCGGAGTACGACGTCAATGTCACATCTCGTGTGTCGCCTGGCTCGATACGCACTCCGGTACCGGCCGGGATGTCGAGATGCATCCCGTACGCCTTTTCCCGCTCGAAGAGCAGCGCGCGGTTCACCTCGAAGAAGTGGAAGTGCGAACCGATCTGCACCGCCCGGTCGCCGGTGTTGCTGACCGAGATGGTGACGCTCTGATGGCCGGCGTTGATCTCGATGTCTTCGTCCTGGTGGTGATATTTGGGGCTGCCCAACATGGGTTGATCCCTCCACTATTTTTTCGGGGCGCCGCGATCTGCGTCGCCGGATGATGACTCAGTGAGGCGAGGTCAAGACCTCGACGTGAAACGGGTTGCCGTTGTCCGGCGTCTCGTGTCTGTGGGAATGGGGATGTGCGTGATGCCCGGGACCGTCGTCCTCGAAGCCGTGCGAGTGGGCGTACCCGTGGCCGTGATCGGCGAGCAGGCCGGCGGCGATCCCGTCTCGTCCGTGACCGAGCTCGTGCTGCGCCGCGGCCACCCGTCGACGGACGACATCAAGGAGCGCCCGTTCGGAGAGCAAAGGCCCGAAGAAGCTCGCATGGTCGGTGGGCAACCCGGCAGGCGCGGTGCGGGCAAAGCCCGCCGGTACAACAACCACGTCATCGGCACCCAGCAGCCGCGACCGCTCGATGGCGCGGGTCAGCTCGCCGTGCTCCCCGACGCACGCCACCTCGACCTGCGTTCCGGCGCCGTGGGTGCGAACCAGGTGGGCGATGCGGTGCAGCTCGGCGTCATCGAAAGGGTTCGATGACGGCGCGGCGATGATCATGCCCGCGCCCGGGCGCCGCCGGGCTGTATCTGCGGCGGCTCTACGGAGCCATGCGATCAGATGGTCGGCTGTGCCGAACTCCGTACACAGCGCGACACGACCCACAGCGCCCTCGGCGGCGCTCCACCGGAGCGTCTTCGCGGTCTCTGCCACCATGACCGGATCCCGGCCCCAGGTCATCGGAAGAACCAACACGGGGCCGCTGCCGTCGGCAAGGAGTCCGGTCACCGCGTCGTGTAGCGGACGTCCCGACGGGGTGATCACCGCATCGGGCAACATATCGAGCAGTGGAACCAGGTCAGCGCCGTGCGCGCTCTCGTGGCCGCCGACAAGGACGGTGGCCACTGCGTCCTGTCGCACGGCCGGCATGGCTAAGCACCCACGGGATCGTGACAGGAGACGAGCTTGCTGCCGTCCACGAACGTGGCTTCGACCTGAAGCAAGGAAAGGCGCGCTCGCACCCCCGGCATGCAGTCGGACTCCGCCACCACGTGTTTGCCCAATTCCATGCACTCGGCAACCGACTTGCCGTCGCGAGCCGCTTCCAATATCGCCTCCGAGACCATGGCCTGGGCTTCGCTGAGATTCAGCTTGGTGCCGCGGTCGCGTCGTTTTCGGGCAAGTTCTGCAACCTGGTAGATGACGAGCTTGTCCATCTCGCGTGGAGTTAGATTCATGGCCTCGACGACCTTCCTGCTGTTACGGCCGGCGCCCTGAAAAAACGCCGGCCTCGGAGTGCAGTACTTCGGACACTATTCGAAGTACAACGAACCCTCAAGAGTTTCCAAGAATTGCCGTGCAGTAGAGATGATCTCGACTGTGGGCGAATTCCATATCACCATCCGACATGCCCGAATAACCGCAATTCGCCTGTGGTGCAACACTATTCGAATACCCATTGGAACCGGACACTTCAACTCTGCCAACTCGGCTAATGGGTATTTACGCAAAGTCTGGTCACGCAGCCACCTCGGCGCATCGTCGATGACAACGTCACCGGAATCGTTTCAATCGAATTCCATGAATGATGTTTACCAATGTCCGAATTCCGGTTCCGGAGTCGTTAGATCTGCTATGAGAATGGGTTATGCCTCCTTCACCACGGGAAGGGCACTGTCCTTATGTGACTGAAGTTTCCGGTGTGCAGTCATTGACCAACGTCCGGGCAACACGCCTGACTCGGATGATCCTCGGCTCGATCTCATCCGGCGGCAACTGTGCTTACGGACCCGCTGCCGTTCACGCTCGGCCTGTCGATCATCGCACTGATCACGTCCGCGCCTGCCCAGAATCGTCCTCCTCGGCACAGGTCACGGACAAAAAACCAGGCGCCTTATGTGTGCACTCGTGCACACATAAGACGCCTGGTTGGTTCCGAGATGAACTCGAAAGCCCGCTGTCCTACTTCTTACCGGCCACCAGATCCAGCGCGATGTCGGTGATCAGGTCTTCCTGGCCACCGACGAGTCCGCGAGCCCCGACTTCGAGCAGCACCGTACGGGTGTCGAGTCCATATTGCTTGGCCGCAGCCTCGGCATGCCGCAGGAAGCTCGAATACACGCCCGCGTAGCCGAGCGTGAGGGTCTCCCGGTCGACCTGCACAGGCCGATCCTGCAGCGGACGGACGATGTCGTCGGCAGCATCCTGCAATCCGAACAGGTCACAACCGTGCTTCCAGCCCTCGATGTCCGCGACCGCGATGAAGGGCTCGATCGGGCAGTTACCGGCACCCGCGCCGTGTCCGGCGAGCGATGCGTCCACGCGGGTCACACCTTCTTCCACTGCCACAACCGAATTGGCCACGGACAGCGAGAGATTCTGGTGCGCGTGAATGCCGATCTGAGTGTTCTCATCGAGCACATCCCGATACGCACGGACACGCTGCCGAACACCATCCATCGTCAACCGGCCACCGGAGTCAGTGACGTAAACACAGTGCGCGCCATACGATTCCATCAGCTTTGCCTGCTCAGCCAACGCCGCAGGCTCGGAGAGATGCGACATCATCAAGAACCCGGACACATCCATCCCGAGTTCACGCGCCTTGCCGATGTGCTGAGCCGACACGTCGGCCTCGGTGCAATGGGTCGCGACGCGAACCGAGGTCACGCCGAGGTTGAACGCTCGTTCGAGTTCGACAACGGTACCGACACCCGGCAGCAGCAAGGTCGTCAGCTTGGCCCGGTGAACAACCGATGCCGCGGCTTCGATCCATTCCCAGTCGGTGTTGCTGCCTGCTCCATAGGTCAGGCTGTGTCCGGCGAGCCCGTCGCCGTGGGCGACCTCGATCGCGTCGACGCCCGCCCGATCGAGAGCGCCGGCAATCCGGGCCACATTTTCGGGTGAGATGCGGTGCCGGCTGGCGTGCATGCCGTCGCGCAGGGTCACGTCCTGGATGTACAGGGCCGCGCCATCGACCACGGACGCTCTGTTGTCAGTTGTCATCGGGCCATCTCCACTGTTGAATCGGTGAGTTTCGTTTCGGCGATGCGTTCGGCCACCTGCAGTGCCGCCGAGGTCATGATGTCGAGGTTTCCTGCGTAGGCAGGCAGGTAGTGAGCAGCACCCTCGACCTCGAGGAACACCGACACCTTCCACAGACCCGGACCGACATCGACACCGCCGGTCAGGGTGGCGACGGACTCCGCGTCATCGAGCTTGGTGAACTGCACCTCCTGCTTGAGGCGGTATCCGGGAACGTATGCCGACACCTTGGCGACCATGTCGAGGACCGACTGCCGGATCGCATCCTGATCCGGATCGGTGACCAGGGTCAGCACGGTGTCCCGCATGATCAGCGGCGGATCGGCCGGGTTCAGCACGATGATCGCCTTGCCGTAGGCGGCACCACCGACCATTTTGATCGCCTCAGAGGTGGTTTCGGTGAACTCGTCGATATTTGCCCGAGTTCCGGGTCCGGCCGACTTCGAGGCGATCGACGCCACGATCTCGGCGTAGTGAACCTTGGTCACAGCAGACACCGCCGCCACGATCGGGATCGTGGCCTGCCCGCCGCAGGTCACCATGTTCACGTCCGGTGCATCCAGGTGCTCTTCGAGGTTGACCGCGGGCACCACGTAGGGACCGATCGCGGCCGGGGTGAGGTCGATGAGCCGCTTTCCGTACGGGCGCAGCGCTTCTTCGTTGGCGACGTGCGCCTTGGCAGAGGTCGAGTCGAAGATGATCTCGATGTCGGCGAAATCCGGGTGGTCGATGAGACCCTGCACGCCGGTGTGCACGGTGCTGATGCCCATCCGCTTGGCGCGGGCCAGTCCGTCGGATTCCGGGTCGATACCGACCAGGACCGCGATCTCGACGTTCTTCGCCACTCGCTTGAGTTTGATGACCAGGTCGGTCCCGATATTGCCCGATCCGATGATCGCGGCCTTGACTGTGCTCATTGTGTTCTGCTTTCGGAGGGGTTGGTCAGGCACTGAAAACTGCGGTGGCGCTGCCGATGCCGGAGATGGTGGTGACGTAAGTGGAACCGGGCTTCGCAGGCACCATCGGCCCCAATGCGCCGGAGAGGACAACGTCTCCCGCATAGAGGACGGTTCCGTATTCGATCGCGGTGTTGGCCAGCCACGCGAGGGCATTCCACGGACTTCCCAGGCAGTCCGAGCCCTTGCCCTGCGAGACCTGCACGCCGTCTTCGGTCATGGTCATCTGGACGCCGGCCAGGTCAGGAGCACTCTCGCGGTCGCATCGGTCGCCGAGAACGTACAGTCCCGACGATGCATTGTCGGCAACGGTGTCGGCCAACCTGATGTCCCAGTTGGCAATTCGACTGTCGACGATCTCAAATGAGGCATAAATGTCGGAAACATATTGCGGCGCATCGGCTTCGGTGATCGGGGCCGTGATATCCCGGGACAGCACAAAGGCGATCTCCGCTTCGACCTTCGGCTGCAGCAACCGCGTGGAATCCACCTCGGCGTCACCGGTGCAGTCCATGTCGTCGAGCAATACCCCGAAGTCGGGCTGGTCGACACCGAGCTGCTTCTGCACCGCAGGCGAGGTCAGACCCGTCTTGCGGCCGACAATACGGCGACCCGAAGCCACCAGTGCCTCGATGTTCAGGGTCTGAACCCGATAGGCGGCTTCGATGTCGTCGCTTCCGATCAGGTCGCGCACCGGCTCACACGGTGTGCCCGATCGAGTCGCGGCAGCCAAACGCTCGGCAGCAGCCTCGATCACATTCACTTGCGTTGTCATGAGGACGAACATATGGCCAAGCCCAACCACTGACTAGGATTCATCCCATGCCACGGGACGGAAATATGTCGCAGCTCGAAAAGTCGGCGCTTCTGCTCGATTCTTTCCCGGGCGGAACCGCACTTACGCTGGCCGAGGTCTGCACCCGAACCGGTATCCCCCGCTCGACCACCCACCGGCTGCTGGTCGAATTGACCGACCTCGGCTGGATCCAGCGCAGCGGAAACAAGTTCGAACTCGGCATGACGCTGTTCGAGTTGGGCGAGCGGGTCTCGGTCAAACATCGCCTCCGGGTGGCCGCCATGCCCTTCATGCAGGATCTGTTCGCGGTCACCGAACAAACCGTCCACCTCGCGGTCCGCGACCAGTATGACGTGGTCTACATCGAAAAACTCCACGGTCACACCGCTCCGCCTTTGCCTTCACAGGTCGGTGGCCGGCTCCCCCTCACCTGCACCGCGGTGGGCAAAGCGCTTCTCGCATTCGAATCCGCCGAGTTCCAGACGGAGGTGCTCTCGCGCCCGCTACGGCGTTACACCGCGAACTCGATCACCGATCCGAGAACTCTCGAGCGCGAACTCGCCCACATCCGCGCCCGGGGTGTGGCGCTCGAACGGGAGGAAGCGGCGGAAGGGAGCTGCTGCGTCGCGGCAACGGTACTGATCCGGGACGAGCCGGTCGCCTCGCTGTCCGTATCGGTGCCGAAGGACCGGTTCAAACCCGAACTCCTGGCCCCTGCCGTACAAACCGCGTCGCTGGCGTTGAGCCGACTGCTGTCCCGCGCCGGAGCGAAGGGACAAAATTAGCCGGTGCCGCAAGGCACTCCTATTCGCTGCCGAACGCTCGCAACCTTGCTAATGTGTGCCAACCCACAGTCCAGGCGCGGCGCTGTGTCACCCCTCTACGGCAGGAGCGGAGCGTGCTCAGTCGTCGCCAGTTCTTCGTCAGGGCCGGTGTGGTCGGCGTGAGTCTGACCGCAGCAGTGGCACTCCCGGGCGCCATGTCACGAACCCGGGTCTACGCCAATTCACTTCCGCCCGTGCGGGATACGATCAACGGCATTCTTTCGTTCATCGTTCCGGGCGATGACGAATACTCTCGCGCGCAGGGTATGGCGACCAATCGGCCGGGTGGGGTGTCACCGGGAATCCCTGAATCGCTGGAGAAGACGCTCGACCGGGCAGTCCCGATTCCGGTCCTCGGACCGGCATTCGGGATCACACTTCCGGGTGCTGCCGCCATCGCTGCGCTGATCAACATCTTCGCGGTGACACTCAATCCGGGTTCGGTGCGCGGCCGTTTCGCGGCACCGTTCGCGAACCTCTCGCATCGGGAGAAGGCCCAGGTCTTCGAGATGCTCGACACCAACCCACTGTTACCGGGACTACCAATCAAGTTCGCGGTCAACGCAATACCCACTCTGGCCGCGTTCGCCGTGTATTCCGAGGTGTCCGCATTTGATGCCGGTACCAAGCGGCTGACCGGACGCCCGGTCGGCTGGGAGCTGAGCAAATATGAGGGTGTGAGCGACGGCTGGGATGAATTCCGCGGCTATTACCAAGGGGTTTCAACCATCGATTGACGTATCGGCATGAGGGGGTTTGATGACAGACATCATTGTGATCGGTGCCGGTGGCGGCGGACCCGTGGTGGCGAAGGAACTCGCCGCCCGTGGCCTGGACGTGCTCGTTCTGGAAGCGGGTCCTCGGCACGGCGATCCAGAGAATGAATGGACTCACTTCGAGGACGACGCAAACAATCCGATCACCGGATTCTTGCGCGAGGGTCCCGGCGATCGGTCCAAGGGGCCGTGGTTACGGGATCTGCCGCAGAGTTCATTCGTCTGGCAGGTCAGCGGCGCCGGAGGTACCACCCTGCACTATTTCGGCAACTGCCCCCGTGCGGCACCCGGTGTGTTCAACGACTACGCCGGGGCGGATCGGCAGATGTACGACACCGCGAATCTGTTCCCCATCGGCTACGAAGACCTTCGCCCCTACTACGAGTGGTGCGAGGCAACGCTTCCGATCCAGACCGCTCCGATGGGCACCAAGGAGGAGATCTTCCTGCGCGGGGCCGCGGCCATGGGACTACCGCACCAGACCTCACTCGACACCACCGGACCGGCACACCGAGCACAACAGAACGCGATCCTGCAGCCGGGAGGTACGGCGGGTCGCACTCGCGATCCGAACCGGCTGCGCTATCCCGAAGCGCAGGGATGCACGATGTGCGGGCACTGCTACGAGGGCTGCTACCTCCCCAAAGGCGCGCCCCGCAACCTCAAAGCCCGGCGCTCGACCGACAATTCATACATTCCGATGATGCTCACCGCCGACGCGTGGTCTCGTGGAGGCAAGGCAGCCCGCCTTGTCACCGACGCATTCGTGACCAGAATCCTCACCCGCGACGTGAACGGCGAAACCACCGCGCACGGTGTCCAATTCCGGACCTCGGACGGATCCATGCACGAAGAGACCGCCAAGGTTGTCGTGCTGGCGGCCGGTTGCATCGAGTCTCCCCGACTGTGGCTGCAGTCCCTGCTCCCCAACCCGAACGGCTGGGTGGGCCGGGGAATCACCGACCATCACATGGACTGTGTCTTCGGGGTTTTCGACGAGTACACCGGCGAGACCAAGGGCGCGGGTTCCAATGCCCGCGTCGATTTTCCGGGCTATGGCGGCATCGAGCAGGTCTGCCTGCCGCCGGCGTTGCAAGCGTATGCGATGAACTTCAGTGACTCGGGTATCGAAGGCTACGGCCGCGCGGGCAGCGTGGTCGATTCGGCGGGCGCCGACACTTATGGCCGTCTTGTCGGACGAGACCTTCTCACCACGCTCGACGACGCCAACAAAACGCTCGCCGCCCTCGTCATCACGGACGACGATGTCGAGCCAGGCAATACCGTCTCGGTACCGGGCATCCTCCCTCCGGACGAGAATGGCCTGGCACCGCGCGTCACCGTTCAGCATCGCAACCGGTCGGCCCGTACCAAACGAAACCGGAAGTACTGCGCCGAGAAGGCCGTGGAACTCATGCGGGCCGCAGGCGCCCACACAGTCCACCGCTGCGATTGGCCCCCGCTCATCCTGCATTCACAGTCGAGCATGCGCATGGGTGAGGACGCCAACACATCGGTGCTCGACTCAGACGCCCAGGCCAGATGGGTCAAACGTCTCTACATCGCCGACAACTCGGCCTTGGCCAATTCTCTCGGAGGCCCGAACCCCACGCTGACGACCCAGGCAATCGGGACGCGAACCGCGGAAAGGATCTTCCAAACCTACTTCGGCGGGGACAATTGGGTGACGAAGGAATCCCCGGTGTCGTCGATCGACGACCGCGTCACCGAGGCGGTCATCGCCCGAAACCTGTAGATGCCGCTTGAAAGCGACCCCGACGGGGTACCCGAGGACTGCGGTGCGAACGGACCGGTCTGCGAAGAGGGGTTACATGTCTGACGAAAACAATCGCGAGAACGAACGTGACCTCGCGAACCTCGACATCGAAAAGCCCAAAACCCACGCGGCGGGACCGACTGCGGTCGCGGTGTCCATGAAACGGGCACTGGGGCACATGGGGCCGGTCCGGACCGCGAAGACACTGCTGAAGCTGAATCAGGCCGAGGGCTTCGACTGCATGAGTTGCGCCTGGCCCGATCCTGAACCGGGCCACCGGCACACTGCCGAGTTCTGTGAGAACGGCGCAAAGGCGGTCGCAGAAGAAGGCACCACCACCCGCGCGACGCCCGAGTTCTTTGCCGCCCACAGCATCGAGGACCTGGACAGTCGCACGGAACACTGGCTCGGACAACAGGGACGTATCACCCATCCGATGGTCAAACGCCCCGGCGCTACCCACTACGAAGCCATCGACTGGGACGACGCGTTCCGCCTCATCGCCGAGGAGTTGAACGGCCTCGGTACCCCAGACGAAGCCACTTTCTATACGTCGGGACGTGCCTCGAACGAAGCGGCCTTCGTATATCAACTGTTCGCCCGCACTTTCGGCACAAACAACATGCCCGACTGCTCGAACATGTGTCACGAGTCCACGTCGATCGCACTGCAGGAGTCCATCGGTATCGGGAAGGCCAGCGTCACCCTCGAAGATGTGTACGAGGCTGAACTGATCGTCATCGCCGGCCAGAATCCCGGCACCAACCATCCCCGCATGCTCTCTGCCCTCGAGAAGGCCAAGCAGAACGGCGCGACGATTCTGACCATCAATCCCCTCCGTGAGGCCGGCCTGGTCAACTTCAAGAACCCTCAGACACCCCGCGGCATGGTCGGACCCGGTACCGATCTGACGGACATGTTTCTACCGATCGCACTGAATGGTGATCTCGCCCTTTTCCAGGCCTTTGGCTCGCTGCTCGTCGAATGGGATGCCCTCGACCACGAGTTCATCGACGCCCACACCAACGGCTTCGCCGCCTGGCGCGATCACGTCCGGAACGTGGACTGGGATGTGATCACCGCAACCACCGGTCTGTCGCGTGAGCAGATCACCGACGCCGCGAAACTCCTACGCGATTCGAAGGCCACCGTCTTCTGTTGGGCGATGGGCCTGACGCAGCATCGCAATGCGGTGGCCACCATCAAGGAACTCACCAATGTTGCTTTCGCACAGGGCAACATCGGCAAACCGGGCGCCGGTCTTTTCCCGGTTCGAGGACACTCCAACGTCCAGGGCGACCGGACGATGGGAATCTGGGAACGTGTACCGGAGCATTTTCTCGACGCTCTCCAGAAAGAATTCGACTTCGACCCACCGCGCAAGCACGGCCTGGACACCGTCGACTCCATCCGGGCTCTGCGGGACGGCAAAGCGCACTTCTTCATGGGTCTCGGCGGGAACTTCGCTCAGGCGACCCCTGACAGTGATGTCACATTCCGGGCGTTGCGCAACGCGCGGATGACCGTGCAGGTCTCGACCAAGATCAACCGTTCCCACCTCGTCTGCGGACAGACCGCACTCATCCTTCCCACGCTGGGCCGGACCGAACAGGACGTACAGGCCGGCGGATCCCAGTACGTCTCGGTCGAGGACTCCACCTGCTCTGTGCATTCCTCCCGTGGACCGCTGGCACCGGCCAGTCCACACCTCAAGTCCGAGGTCGCCATCATCACCCACATCGCCGAGGCGACCCTCGGTAACCGATACGGCATCGACTGGGCAGCGATGCGCGATGACTACCGCAACATTCGCGCCCACATCTCGCGGGTCGTCCCCGGATGCGAAGGGTACGAGGTCAACGTTCGCAAACCCGGCGGGTTCATACTCCCCCACCCACCGCGTGACTCTCGTACGTTCGAGACCGACTCGGGCCGTGGGGAGTTCGCGGTGTCACCGATCGACGTCCTTCAAGTGCCCGCCAATCACCTGATCCTGCAGACTCTGCGCAGCCACGATCAGTTCAACACCACGATCTACGGATTCAGTGACCGTTACCGCGGGATCGAGGGGGGCCGACGAGTGATCTTCATGCATCGCGAGGACATCACGGCACTCGGCCATCGCGACGGGGACATCGTCGACATCGTCACCCGCTGGGACGACGACGATCAGATCCGGTGTGCACCGGAGTTCCGGATCGTCGAGTACGGCACCCCGCGAGGCTGCGCGGCGGCCTACTATCCGGAGACCAATCCTCTTGTGCCGCTGGACTCCACCGCACTCAAGAGCAACTGTCCGACTTCGAAATCGATCATCGTCTCGCTGGTACCGGCGGGCCAAGGCCGCGTCGAGTCCCACACCGGCAGCCAGCAGGCGACCGGATCCGACTGGGATCACAAAACGCATCCGCAACCGCATCACCTGAGCTGATCAACGATGCCCGAGACGCCCGACGAAGGTCATCTCATCGGCTGCCGGCACCTGACTCGCCCAGATAGGCGCGTTCGATCCTGCCGACGTCACCGGAAAGCTCCGTCGCGTCGCCGGAGAGACTCACCTGACCGTGAACCAGGACAACGGCTCGGTCGGCGATCCCGAGGGCAAGCCGTACATGCTGTTCCACCAGCATCACCGCAGTCCGCTCGGTTGACGCGACGTCACGTAGGACGGCCAGTATCGATTCGACCACGACGGGCGCCAACCCCATACTCAGCTCATCGATGAGAAGTACCTTGGGTCGCTGCACAAGCGCCCTGCCGATCGCAAGCATCTGTTGCTCGCCGCCGGAGAGCTGACCTGCCGCGAGGTTCAGGCGAGGTTCAAGCGCCGGAAAGAACTGCAGCACTTGATCTATGGACGCGCGCGCCGTTCGTCCACGCTCCCGAATCGCAAGCCGGAGATTCTTCTCGACCGACAGTTTCTTGAACAATGCACGATCGTCGGGCACCAGGACCATGCCCCCGCGAACCGCGGCACGCGGATTCCCGGACCCGAGTTCGTCGCCTGCCAACAGCACCGAGCCGCCGAGCCTGGGAAGCAATCCGGCCAACGTCATCAGCAGTGTTGTCTTGCCCGCGCCGTTCGGCCCGAGAAGAGCAACGATCTCCCCTTCAGCGAGCGCGAGATCGAGACCACGCACACACGGACTCGACCGGACGTAGCCGGCATTCAGATTGTGACAGGACAGGACGCTCATCTTGACACCTCATCCGTTGCGGTGGAGCTCTCGGTCTCCGCCGAGTCGTCGAGTTGCCTGGCAGGAGAACCGAGGTAGGCGCGAATCACCGCGTCGTCAGACCTGATCTCGTCGGGCGTTCCGGTGGCGATCACCCCGCCGAGGTCGAGCACGATGACGCGGTCGCAGATGCTGAGTACCAGTTCCATGTCGTGATCGACAAGGAGCATCGTCGACCCCATCGAGCGAGCCGCTTGCAATCGTTCGCCCAGCCACCTGCTCTCGGTGGTGTCGAGACCCGCAGCCGGCTCGTCCAACAGGGCAACGACCGGTCTGCCTGCGAGCACTCGGGCCACCGACACCAACTGCCGCCTGCCCTGGGAAAGATCAGCTGCCGCAACGTCCGCCAGATGTTCGATCTGGAGCAACCGCAACACCGCGTCGACGGTCTCTGACGTTTCACCGCCGGCCCGGACCGCGCCGACCGTCACGTTCTCCGCGACCGAGAGTTCGTCATACAGCTCCAGGTCCTGGAAGGTGCGGCCCAATCCGAGGCGGCTACGCCGGTGAGGTGCCAACCCCTCGATCTGGTTACCGTTCAACGTGACTCGGCCGCGAGAATCGGCAAATCCACTGATCGCGTCGATGAGCGTGGTCTTACCTGCACCGTTTGGTCCGATCAAACCAACGATTTCACCGGACCGCAGATCAAAGCTGACGTCGTCTACGGCGAGCACAGGACCGTAGTGAACACTGACGCCCTGGACCGCCAGGACCACGTCGTCGCCGATACGGACCTGGGGTGCAAGAGCACTCTCCTTGTCGGCCGGTGACAAATCATCAGTAGCAGACAAGTCGCCTGTACTCGCCCGGGGCGCTCGACCTGCCAATCCCGGGATCCGGATCCGGTGCAGGTAGCCGGCGAGTCCATCCGGCGTGGTCACCACGACGACCACCAGCAGGATCCCACTCGAGAGCATGTAGTAGTCACCGAAATGCAGATACCGGTCGGAGACGTAGAACATGAGACCGCCGGGCGCCAGGATTCCGGCAAGGAGACCGCCGGACACCGAGGTCACCCCGGCCACGTAGAAGACGGCGAACAGGCCGATGCCGGCGAATACACCGAAACTGCCCGCGGTGGCGAGGGTTTGCTGATAGCCCAGGAGCGCACCACCGAGACCGGCCACAAAGGATGCGATCGCAAACGCAGCGAGCTTCGTCAGTCCGACGTTGATTCCCGCAGCCGCCGCTGACCGTTCGTTCGCACGGACAGCGAGCATCGAAGCACCAAGACCGCTGCGCCGCAGACTCGCAACCCCAAGTGCAACCAGTGCGAGGAAGACCAGACAAACAATTCCGAATGCCAGCCTCGGATAACCTTCACCGGCCCCGATCCCGAGGTCGATGCCGAACAGAGTCGGTGGCTCGATCGCTGCGCCCTGCATACCGCCGTTGAAGGTCGGGTTACGAAACCAGAAGGCCTCCAGGAAGACCGCAAGCGCGAGAGTCGCCACCATCAACGGCAGACCGCGGACCCGCAGCGCAGGCAATCCGACCGCGACTCCGATACCCATCGCGACCAGCGCCGCAAGGACAGGAGCGATGGGAAAGGGGATGTCCAGATCTGTGGTGAACCGGGTCAGGCTGTAGGCGCCAACACCGGCAAGGGTGAGCTGCGCCAGCGACACCTGGCCGGCATACCCGGTGATCACCACCTGAGAGAGTGCGATGACAGCGAAGATCATCGAGCAGACCACCGCCAACCGAATGCTCCCCGACGTCAGGAGCAAGGCGAGCATCCCGGCTCCCAAACCGGCTGCAGTTCCCAGCAGCAGTCGGCGTGGACGGGGCGATCGTCCGAGATCCTGACGGGTCACCGCACCACGTCCCGGAAGCGGCTGCCCACGAACGAGCAGGAAAATCATAATCAGCAGCAACGGAACGGCTTCGGCGACGCCCGCCTGAGGGAACCAGTCGATCGTCGCCTGAAGATTGGTGGCCTCGGACTGCACCATCCCGATCACCAGGCCCGCGCCAACGGTCAGTGCGACACTCGAAAAATTGCCCACCAGTGCGGCGGCGAGGGCGGGAACGATGAACATCGAATAGGCAACCGGATTGAGCGGGACTATCGGTGCGATGACCACGCCACCCACAGCAGCGACCGCTGAGGACAGGGCCCAGTTGCTCACTGCGATCCGGTCCGGAGACAGACCGGTTACCAGCGCACCCTTTTCCGACTCGGCCGCGGCCTCTGTCTCGAGCCCAAAACGGGTGTAGCGCAGGACAAGACCGGCGCACACGGCCAAGGACACAACAACAACGGCCAACCACAGCCGATCGGTCGGGACCACGGTGTCGCCGATCGAAATGGTGTCGAGTTCGAAGATGGGTCCCACGGTCGGCGTATCGGTACCCACTCGCAACGCGATCAGTGCCTGGATCACCAGCATCAGGCCGATGGACGCGACCGCTTTTGCCAGAGCCGGCGCGGCGCGCATCTGGCGAAACACGATGAGGTAGAGGATGACTCCCAAGATTGCCGCGATGACAACGGACAGCGCCATCGCGGGGATCACGCTCAACTCACCGCCGAGATCGATCCTCGCGGGCAGACCCGGAATCGGGTTGAGGAGTTCACCCTTTCGTAGGAAGGCGTAGGTGTACGCCGCGTAGAGGGCCACCGCGCCGGTGGCGAAGTTGACCACTCCGGAACTCTTGAAGGTCATCACGAGCGCGAGCCCCAGGGCGGCAAAGACAGCCCCGTTACCCAGGCCCAGAAGAAGAAACGAGAAGTGCTGTGTCATCAAGTGTCCTCGACCGGGGGCCGCAAACGAGACGCGACCCCCGGTCCGTTAGATCTAGCCGTTGTTGACTGGGACGGTGTTTATGAACGCCCCGTCACCGGTGACGTCACTGACGAGAATTGCCTTGCTGCACAGTGCACGAAGCGGTGGGAAAGCCTTGCCATCACAGGTGAAGGTCAAACCCGGTGCCGCGGGGAACGGAACGTCCTTTGCCGAGGCCAACGCCGTCGTGAACTGCTCCGGCGTGACCGGACCGGTGAGCGACTTGCCGACCTCACCCATCGACATGACGACCTGGTACCCGGTGTAACCGATACCTGCGGGATCGGTATCGGGTGCGTATTTCGCCATGACATCCTTGTAGAGCTTCACCGACGGATCATCGGAGCTCAGGTTGACGGTGGTGAATGCCTTGGCACCGGTGATCGCCTCCATACCAACGCTTTCGGTCACGCTTTGGTCGATGCACGTGGCAATCAGGTACTTCTGCACCGTCGGCGCCACCGTCTGCAAGGCTTTGAGAGACGTGATGCACTGCGATGAGTCGCCGAGAATCGTGACGGCGTCGGGCTTGTTCTGCAGGCCGGCGGTGATCTGGGGCGTGGGATCGGCCGTCCCGGTCGGGATGGTGACAACGTTCAGTTCGATGCCCGCCCGCTTGAACAGTGGGTCACCGAGCGCCTTCACCGACGCTGCCGCGTCGCCGCTGTCGCCGACGAAAACGGTGAACTTCTTCACGCCTTCCTGAGCGGCAACTGTTGCCTGGCCGGTCATCACCGCGATGATCCCGCCCGAGAGCATGAACGAACCGGGCGAGACCATTTCCACCTGCGAGACCGGAGCCTGCGCAACATACGGGATACCCGCGCCGGTGATGATCGGCAACATCACCGCACCCTGCGCACCCAGTGGCGTGACCACTGCGGCAACCTTCTGCTCGACCATCTCGTTCGCGCATTTCGTCGCCGACGCCGGCTCCTCCTGCTGCTTGCAGACGACGAGATCGACTTTGTGTCCACCGATACCGCCACCGTTGTTGTTCAGGTACTCCGCTGCGGCCTCACCACCCTCACGAACCATGGGCAGATTGACGGTCCCGCCTTCCGGCGCGATGAAACCGAGTTTGATCGGCTCACCCTCCGGCACATTCGATGGCAGTGAAACGTCGGCCGCAGCCGAGTTGGTCGATCCGGATGACGAGTCGCTACAGCCCGAAACCAACCCGAGTAGTAGTAGTGAAGCCGCGCCGCAAAGCGCAGCGTTGCGGACCTTGCGTCGTCGTGACTGTGTTGTTTTCAAGTGGGGTCCCTTCAGAGAATAGAACGCAGCTGACCAGGTCAATCTTCGAGTCGGCAAGAAATCGAACGGCCAATGATAGGGGCGACCATACGAGGTCTCGGCAAGACTGTAACGCGTTACAGAACACAGAAATCGCGATTCGGCCAAACCGGACCGACTCTTGTCGCAGCGGCACTTTGACGCCCTTTCGTCGGACCAGGGAGGTGCTACCGTTTTGGCGTCGCGGGACTTGGTCAGCGCTCACTCGCGCCGATCAACGATGGGCGGGCTTCGAGATGCAGTCCTTCTGCCCGAGGTTCTGAACATCGACGACCAGCGCGCGGATGAGAGAGAAAGATGGCTACGGCGAACTCCAGAAAGGCAGCAGGGATCCGCCGGCCGCGAGGATCGATCTCAGCAGAAGAAATCATCGCCGGGGCATTCGAAGTCGCCAACAGGACGTCGCTGAGTCAACTCAGCATGGCCTCGCTCGCCAAGCACCTCGATGTCGGTGTCGCCAGCATGTACTGGTATTTCCGCAAGAAAGAAGACCTCCTCGACGCGATGACCGAACAGGCGGGCGAGGAATACCACGCCGCAACGCCTTCGGTCCGGGCCGACAACTGGCAGGACGCCCTGCGTAAACATTTCCGGAAGATGCATCAGACATTCCAAAATCATCCGGTGCTGGTCGAGTTGTTCCTCTTGCGTGCCAGAACGGGACAACTGAGTCCGGTGTCGATCAGCGCGACCGCGAACAAACTCGACGCGGTGATCACCGAGATGGTGGACGCCGGATTCACCCCACCTGACGCCCTCGAGGTGTACCTGTCGTTGTTGGCACATGTGTGCGGCGCGGCAATGATCGATCATCACGGCGTCTTCTCCGGCGACGGGGGCGGCGGCCCGCACAGTGACACCAACAGTGCATTGACCGCGCCACTGTTCCAAGAGCTTTCAGAAAAGGGTCGTCGCATCGACGACGTCGAGGAGACGACCTTCGATTTCACATTCGAAGCGATTCTCGAGCACGCCCAGAAAATGATCGCGGGCTGACCGCGAACCGATACTATCCACGACTACCGTTCTGCCACTGATTGATCCGCACTGTTCGCACACCCGCGGTTCACCTAGTAGGTCGGCGGCGGGCTGTTCCGTCCCAGTTCCTCGCGGTGTTTCCGGATGAGTTGCTCATCTAGTTCACGTTGTCGACGGTTGGCGAGTCGTTCTTGTTGGCGGCGTGCATGTTTGGCAGCGGCGCGTGAGTTCTGCCGGGATGCGGGCGGCTGTGACGACGGCGTCGATGTTCGTGGTGGCCGGCCGGGTGAGCCGCGTTTGTTGTCGAAGACGACGTGCCTCAAGGTGGGGAACAGATCATCCCCGGTCCAGCCTGGGCCGTGGTAGTTGCGGCCTTCGGGTGTGGTGAAGATCAGCCGGGTCCGCCCGGAACGTGGGTCGGGGAATTGGTCGTCGAGCCAATCGGAGTACGTCTTCAACAGATGGTGAAAACGGCACAGCGTCTTCATCTCTGACGGATGGGTGCAACCACCGGCCTCAGGCTCGTTGTGGTTGTACTCGCAGGTGTGGTCGAGGTCGGCGCCCCATGCCTTGTGCTCACATCCAGGCCACATGCAGTAGACGTCCCGGATCCGGAGGTAACTGTCCAGGACAACCGAGGGCCGGTACTGGTCACCAGGCTGGGTGGCCGGGAGTGGAATGACCTGAGGGAACGGGGCGGTGACTATGCCGCTCTCGGCTGGTGGGTTCTGTGGTCCGCGCATGTATATCTTCGGCCGCTTTGTCTTTGGTGTCTCCGGTTCGGGCCGCTCGGGTGCAGGCTGCACTGGTTCGGGCTGCTCGGGTGCTGGTTGTGCAGGGGCGGCTGCAGACTGCGGCAGCGCGGGTTCGGGTTGAGGCTCGGGTTGCACGGTAGCGGGTGCGGGCTTGTTGCCCATCGGCCGCTGCACGGTTTCGGGGCGGGCAGCGATGTCACGAACGTGATCGCCGGAGATGACACCGTGTCCGTCCATGAATCCGGGGTTGGTTGCGGTTCCTTCGAGGGTCGGCTGGTCGGTGATCACGTGCAGCACGATCTTCACATCAACACCCGATATGAC
>NZ_JBXCJB010000004.1:0-869941 GCF_056786475.1 Williamsia sp. Y844 | reverse complement strand
GTAGGGAAACGCCCGGTCCCATTCCGAACCCGGAAGCTAAGCCTACCAGCGCCGATGGTACTGCACCTTAATAAGTGTGGGAGAGTAGGACACCGCCGAACACAATTTGCGAATACCCTGTATTCACAGTCCCCGGACTGCGAGTACAGGGTATTTTGCTATCTCCACCCGTTTCTGGTTCCTCTGTGACTGGGAGGAGAACGACAGCACCTTGCTCTGAATGACCGAGACGTGCTGAAGGTCGAGACGGGACGGCCGATTGTGAGCAGCGGGTCCAGGCCTGAGAGCCGTCCTGCAGCAACAACTTTCATAGATACTTCGATCTTGATAGCTGCCACTGGAAGCCAAATTCATGCCTGCGGGTGGCGGTCGGATGCGGCGGCAGCATAGGGTGCGGGGAGACTCGGACGACTACAGGGGAATTGGTGGGGGCTTGATGCGGCGACTGTTGGCAATCGTGACCGGATTTATCGCATTGATCGGGGTGTCCGGTATGACCGCCACTACCGCCAGCGCGGCCCCGCCGGTGGGGCTCGGTGGTGGCGCCGGGATTGTCATCGCCGACAACGCGGTGTGCACGCTGACCACCATCGGCTACGACCGCGCGGACCGCCTGGTCGGTCTCACCGCCGGGCACTGCGGCGGGATCGGCAACAGGATCAAGGCCGAAAAGAGCATGGGCTCAGGCGTGCTCGGCGTGGTGACCGAGTCCAACCTCCAGCGGGACTACGCGGTGATCGAGTTCGACAAGTCCAAGGTGACGCCCCAACGCAGTTACCGGGGGCTGACCATTACCGGGCCCGGCCCACGACCGTCCTTCGGGCAGACAGCTTGTAAGGCGGGTCGCACCACCGGGACCACCTGTGGCGTCGTGTGGGGCAACGACCCGCAGGTACCGACCTTCACCCTGAGCCAGGTCTGTTCCAACCACGGTGACTCCGGCGCACCGATCGTGGTCGGCGACAAGGTCGTCGGACTACTCAACGGTGGACGCATTCTCCGCGACATCGGTGGGACCGGACTCGAGATCGATGTGCCCTGCACCGACCCGAACTTCCCGATCCACAACCCCGCCATCAGCACGCCGATGACAACGATCCTGGCCGACCTGAACGGCCGAAATATCGTGGGCAGCGGTTTCCGGGCGGTCTGACCTCAGGTTCGTTTCACGACGGCGGCGATGCCGGCGACCACCAGTGCGATGCCGGCAACCAAGGTGAGCCACAAACCGAAGCCGACCTCGAATCCCAGCCCCCAGGTGTTCTCGGCATCGCGGACGTCAGCGATGTCGATGACCGCAATCAGGGTGACCAGAGCACCGGTCACCACGGCGATGATGCCGGCAGTGATGTGTAGGCCCGAGCGCTTGGCGACGGCCGCACTGACCACACCAAAGATGCCTGCAACGACACCGAGGGTCGCGGTCAGAATGCCGTCGGTGGCGCCGGTGTCGGAATCACCGATGCCGTTGACGCTCACCGTGCCCGAGATCCACGGCAGGAATGCGGCGATGATGGCGAGGACCGCAAAACCCGCGATCACCCAGCCGATGATCCGGACCGTGGAAGACACCGGTCCGGCCGAATCCGGTTGGGACTGTGCGTACTGCGGCGCCTGACCGTGCTGGGCAGCCTGACCGTACGCAGGGGACTGACCCGGTTGTGGCTGTTGCCCGCCGTAGGGGTTTTGGCCGTACTGCGGCTGGGGAGGCCGAGGTTGTTGGTCGTACGGAGGTACCTGTCCGGACTGCGGCCGACCCGATGGCGGGGGCCCACCGTACTGCGGCTGCGGCGCTCCATATGGCTGCTGCGGCGGCCCACCATATTGCCCCGGTCCCGTACCGGCGGGTGGTGGGGTTGCCGGTGGTGGAGTCGAAGTGGGCCTGATGCGAGTCTGATCGTAGGGGTCGGGTTGCCCGGGCGGTTGCGTCATTGGCTTTACCTTTTTCGGCTGATCGGATTCCTCACGGTAAACCCGTTCGGGCCTTCAGGACACCATCTTCTCCGCCGATCGAGCGACACCGGATCTGCATTTCATGCGGGTGATCGACACCCGGGAACATTTGTTCATTCCTCTGTCGTCACTGGGCTGTCGGAGTCGGAGACCGCAGAACTCGGCAGTTCTCTCAGGATCAGATCGAGTACGCGAATGGAGCCGGCCTTGTCCAGCGGGTCGTTGCCATTTCCGCATTTGGGTGACTGCACACATGACGGACAACCCGACTCGCAACCGCAGTGCGACACAGCATCTCGCGTCGCGCGGATCCAGATGTCAAAAGCCTCGTGACCACGATCGGCAAACCCGGCACCACCGGGATATCCGTCATAGACGAACACCGTCGGCAGACCGGTATCAGGGTGGAGATTCGTTGACAGCCCGCCGATGTCCCATCGGTCGCAAGTCGCGACGAGCGGCAACAGTCCGATGGCCGCGTGCTCGGCGGCGTGCAGCGCGCCGGGGAACATGTCAACGGTGACCCCGATGGCCTCGAGTGTGTCGGGTTCGATCGTGTACATCACCGCACGTGTCGAGAGCGTCTGCGCGGGCATGTCCAATTCGACCGAATCGAGGATCTGCCCGGTATGCAACTTGCGCAGGTACCCGACCACCTGGTGGGTCACGTCGACTCTGACCAGGGCCACGGTCAGCGGTCCAAATGTGTTGGTCTTCATGACGTCTGTGATCTCGACCAGGGTCGTCTCTCGGGCGCTGGTGGTCCAGTCGGGTTCCTCCGGGTGGACCAACGCGAGGCCGTCCTCGAGGTCGAGTTCATCCACGACGTAGCTCTCGCCCCGATGGATGTGAACGGCCCCCGGGTGCACGCTTGACATCGCCCGGCCCGAGTCGACGGTTCCGAGTAGTTGGGCGGTGGTTTCGTCGACGATCATCACCTGTCCGCCGATGCCGCCACGGATGTCGATGTCGGCGTGTGGTTCGACACCGGGCGCGACATACCAGCCCGCCTTGCGGTGTCGGATGAGTCCGCGGGCCGCCATGTCCTCGAGTAGCTCGCGTGCACCGAAGGCGTCGACCTCAGATTCTTTGAGTGGCAATTCTGCTGCTGCGCAGAGCAATTGCGGACCGAGGACGTAGGGGTTGGTCGGATCGGTGACGGTGGCCTCAACCGGCTTGTCCAACAATGCTTCCGGATGATTGACCAGGTAAGTGTCGAGTGGGTCGTCGCGCGCGACGAGAACCACCAATGAACCCTCGCCGCGTCGCCCGGCTCGTCCGGCCTGTTGCCAGAATGAGGCGACCGTACCCGGGAAACCTGCCACCACAATGGCATCGAGTCCGCTGATGTCCACCCCGAGTTCCAAGGCATTGGTGGTGGCGACGCCGAGCAGCTTTCCGTCGGCCAGATCGCGTTCGAGCGCCCGCCGATCATCAGCAAGGTAACCCGCACGATAGGCCGCCACCCGCGGCGCCAACTCCGGGTCAACCTGTTCGAGAATGCGTTTGGCCGATAGCGCCGTGAGTTCGACGCCGCGCCGACTACGCACGAAGCAGAGCGTTCGTGCACCTTCGAGCACCAGGTCGGCGAGTATGCGCGCGGCTTCGGCACCTGCTTGCCGCCGGACCGGGGCGCCGTGTTCGCCGCTCATCCCGGGGATGAAGGCGGGCTCCCACAATGCCACTGTGCGTGCGCCATGCGGTGAACCGTCCTCGGTGATCTCGGCGCAGTCGGCTCCGATCATGCGGCTCATCGCTGCGCCGGGACTGCCCGATGTCGCACTCGCGCCGATCACCACGGGATTGGCTCCCGCCGCTCGGGCAATCCGCAGTAGGCGGCGGATGACCAGTGCTGTGTGTGAGCCGAATACGCCACGGTAATGGTGGCATTCGTCGACGACGATGAATGCCAGACCTCTCATGAAATGTCGCCATCGTGCGTGCGAAGAGAGGATGCCGATATGGAGCATGTCCGGATTTGTGAATATCCACCGAGAATGTTGTCGCGCCCATTGCCGAATGGCCGGTTCGGTATCGCCGTCGTAGGCGCACGGTTGTAGGTGCAGGAACTCTTTATGTCCGGCCAGTAACGAACTCACGGAACGCAACTGGTCAGAGCCGAGTGCCTTGGTGGGGGATAGATAGAGAGCGGTTGCTCGCGGATCTTCCAGGAGTCGGGTGAGGATGGGGACCTGGTACGCAAGGGATTTGCCCGAGGCCGTGCCGGTCGCCAGCACCACATGACGTCCGGCGTGAGCGTGTTCCGCGGCGGCGACCTGGTGGGACCATGGTTGGCGGATGCCGGAATCGATCAATACTTGGCGGACCGGATCGCTGACCCACGTCGGCCAGTCGGTGAAACTCGCTGTCCGACTTGGGATTAAGGTCTTATGGGTCAGGGGTGATTCGTCGGGACCGACGCCCGCCAGCGTCCGGGCGAGCAGTTGGGAGCCGAAGTCGGAGCTACTCATTGATCCAGTTCATCACCCCGTAATATTACCTACTGTGAAGTGTGGATTGCGAAGTCGGCCATGATTTGAATCAGTTTGACTTTCTGACTGTTGTGTACGCCCAGAACATGATTGACTTGTTGTGGTCGCAGCTTCTGGGGGGCGGTTCAAGATAGTGGTCAGTCTCTTGGGATCGTGTTGCGGGCGTGGTACTGAAGGTCAGTGTGCGGGGGCACCCGTAAACGGCGCCAGAAGGTATGGCGGTCGGAACCGGCCCGACGTGGGTAACTCCCCGTCGTATCCGGTGAAAGAAAAGGAATACAAAGAATGGCTCAGGGAACTGTGAAGTGGTTCAACGCGGAAAAGGGCTTCGGCTTCATTGCGCCAGATGACGGACCCGACGATGTGTTTGTCCACTACTCCGAGATTCAGGGATCCGGTTTCCGCACTCTCGAGGAGAGCCAGCGGGTCGAGTTCGAGGTCGGTCAGGGAACGAAAGGTCCGCAGGCCACGGGTGTTCGAGGGCTGTAGCGGCACCCTTCAATAAGATCGCAATCGCCCATCGAGGGCACTTCATCGAGGACCTTCGCACTGCGTGAAGTGCCTCTGATTTTTATCCGGCACCGCAATCGGGTGTTCGGCGTCTCACCCCCGAGTGTCGTGGCCACGGCGTCGGGGGTCAGTCGTTTTCGGGTGAAAATACCGTACGGTTCTAACGTGGGTCAGCTGTCGATGTTCTCCGCGGAGACCGACGAGCCGTCGCTTGACGATCTCGCCGGGATCTTGGCGACCGCCGGCCAGATCGCGGTGAATGCCCTGGGCGCGCGTCTGTCGGTGGTGGTTTCCGAGGACTGGCGCGCTCAGGCCCTGGCCGAAGAGTTCGAGCGCAGCGGTGTTGCTGCGGAGATCTCACTGTCGTCTGAAGGTTCACCCCTGGTCGGCACGGTCACCACCACCGAACTCGAGGACCTCTACCGCGCCTGGACCAAGGGCGCGATCAAAACGATGCCCCCGAATTGGGTGCCGGGACCCCGCGCGCTGCGGTTGTGGGTCATCGCGGCGGGTCGCCGTGACGCCGAGCGGTACGTACTGGGCCTTGATCCTCACGCTCCCGACTCGCACGGTTCTCTGGCGACCGCGGTGATGCGGGCGGGGATCGCGCCGACTCTGGTGGGTACACGCGGCGCCACTCCGGCGTTGCGTATCGCCGGAAAACGGCGGTTGTCGCGCCTGATCGAGTCGATCGGTGAACCACCGGACATTTCGGGCGCGGCGGCACATTGGCCATTAATTTGATCAAATTTCCGACGATTTGCTCTCTGAACTGCGGATACACCCTGTTCAAAGGTGCGGTACCGACGGCCTGATCAGGCTCTTCTCGGGTGCCAGGCGGCATACTCGGATGTCACTACCGCTATACATAAGGTACAAACGGCCAGAAGAACCATGAAAGGTGCAGGCAACTACGGTGGCGGATTCAGATACAACAGCTCGCGGGACAGGTAAGGCAGTGCGCCGTCTCGTGATCGTCGAGTCCCCGACGAAGGCCCGCAAGATCTCGTCGTACCTCGGCCCGAATTACGTGGTGGAGTCCTCGCGCGGTCACATTCGCGACCTGCCGCGTGGCGCCGCCGATGTGCCGGCCAAATACAAGGGTCAGCCGTGGGCTCGGCTCGGTGTGAACGTCGATGAGAACTTCGAACCTCTGTACGTGGTCTCGCCGGACAAGAAGTCGACCGTCACCGAGCTCAAGGCTCTGTTGAAGGACGTCGACGAGCTTTACCTCGCGACAGACGGTGACCGCGAGGGTGAAGCCATCGCCTGGCACCTGCTCGACACGCTCAAGCCCAAGGTTCCGGTCAAGCGGATGGTCTTCCACGAGATCACCGAATCAGCAATTCGCGCTGCCGCCGAAAACCCGCGTGACCTCGACGAAGACTTGGTCGACGCGCAGGAAACCCGACGTATCCTCGACCGTCTCTACGGATATGAGGTCTCGCCGGTCCTGTGGAAGAAGGTCATGCCGAAGCTGTCGGCAGGGCGTGTGCAGTCGGTTGCCACTCGAATCATCGTCGAACGTGAACGTGAACGGATGGCGTTCCGGTCGGCCGAGTACTGGGATATCGCCGCCACGCTGGACGCCGGGGAATCGGCAAAGCCGCGTAGCTTCGGCGCTCGCCTGGTCAGCGTCGATGGCGCGCGGGTGGCCAGCGGCCGCGATTTCGATTCGACGGGCGGCCTGAAGAAGGACGACGTCACTGTTCTGGACGAAGCCCGTGCGGTGGCGCTGGCCTCGGGCCTGCGTGGTGCGTCGCTCTCGGTCACCTCGGTGGAGGAGAAGCCCTACACCCGCAAGCCGTATGCGCCGTTCATGACCTCGACCCTGCAGCAGGAGGCCGGCCGCAAGCTGCGGTTCACCTCCGATCGCACCATGCGGGTGGCGCAGCGGCTGTACGAAAACGGCTACATCACCTACATGCGTACCGACTCGACCACGTTGTCGGAATCGGCGATCACCGCTGCCCGGAACCAGGCGCGGGACCTCTACGGTGCCGATTTCGTCCATCCGACGCCGCGGCAATACACCCGCAAGGTCAAGAATGCGCAAGAGGCGCACGAGGCCATCCGTCCGGCCGGTGAGTCGTTCCGGACCCCCGGCCAGGTCGCCTCCGCGTTGCAGTCCGACGAGTTCAAGCTCTACGAGCTGATCTGGCAGCGCACGGTCGCCTCTCAGATGGCCGACGTGCGTGGCACCACCATGAGCCTGCGGATCAGCGGCAACGCCAGTACCGGTGAGACCTGTACCTTCGCTGCGTCCGGTCGCACCATCACGTTCCCCGGATTCCTGTCCGCGTACGTGGAGACCGTCGACGAGCAGGCCGGCGGGACCGCCGACGATGCCGAGAGTCGACTGCCGAATCTTGTTCAGGGACAGTCGCTCACCGCGACCGATCTGAATCCGGACGGTCACACCACCAATCCGCCGGCACGCTACACCGAGGCATCTTTGGTGAAGACGTTGGAAGAGTTGGGCATTGGCCGTCCGTCGACCTATGCGTCGATCATCGGCACCATCCAGGACCGCGGATACGTGCACAAGAAGGGTTCGGCCCTGGTGCCGTCCTGGATCGCATTCGCGGTGGTCGGATTGCTCGAGGCGTACTTCAAACGCCTTGTCGACTACGACTTCACGGCCACACTCGAAGACGATCTCGATCAGATCGCCCGGGGTGCCGAGAATCGCACAGATTGGTTGACCCGCTTCTACTTCGGCAAGGAAGGCGCCGAAGGGCAAGAAGGCACCGGACTCAAGAAGCTCGTCGGTGTGAACCTCGAAGAGATCGACGCGCGCGAGGTCAATTCGATCCGCCTGTTCGACGACGAGCAGGGTCGCCCGGTGTACGTGCGGGTTGGCCGGTTCGGGCCCTACCTCGAGCGCACGATCACACCGGAAGGTGGGGGAGAGCCGGAGTCTCAGCGGGCAAACCTGCCCGACGACATCACGCCGGATGAGCTGACGCTGGATCTGGCCGAAAAGCTTTTCAGCACACCGCAAGAGGGCCGCGTGCTCGGTGTCGATCCGCTTTCCGGCAACGAAATCGTTGCCAAGGAAGGGCGTTTCGGGCCGTACGTCACCGAGATCCTGCCGGAGCCCGAAGACGAAGGTGGAGAAGGCGGCACCGTGCCCGCCCTGACCCCGCCGCCGGCGCCGACTCCGCTCGACGAGGGTGTCACGCCACTGGACGCCCCGTCCGGTGACACGTTGACCGCCACCAAGAAGGCGACGGCCAAGAAGACTGCCAAAAAGGCGGCGAAGAAGGCTGGACCGAAGCCTCGGACCGGATCGCTGTTCAAGTCGATGGATATCGCGTCGGTGACCCTCGACGACGCCCTCAAGTTGCTGTCGTTGCCCCGTCTGGTCGGCAAAGACGAAGAAGGTCAAGAGATCACCGCGCAGAACGGTCGGTACGGGCCGTATCTCAAGCGCGGCACCGACTCTCGTTCGCTGACGTCCGAAGACCAGATCTTCGACATCACGCTCGACGAGGCGCTCAAGATCTATGCCGAGCCGAAGCGTCGGGGTCGGGCAGCTGCCGCGCCGCCGCTGCGTGAGCTCGGGAATGATCCGGTTTCGGAGAGCCCGATGGTGATCAAGGACGGCCGGTTCGGTCCGTACGTCACCGACGGTGAGACCAACGCGAGCCTGCGCAAGGATGACGACGTCGCGTCGATCACCGACGAACGCGCGTCGGAGTTGCTGGCGGACCGGCGAGCTCGCGGTCCGGCGAAGAAGACCGCCAAAAAGGCCGCGAAGAAGGCTCCGGCCAAGAAGACTGCAGCAAAGAAGACGGCGGCCAAGAAGGCCACCGCCAAGAAGGCTCCGGCCAAAAAGGCTCCGGCCAAAAAGGCTGCAGCCAAGAAAGCTGCACCCGAATCAGATTGACGCCATGATCGGCCCCCAGGGTGGGCGCCGAGGGTACATACCCCTCGGCACCCACCTACGGGGACGATGTGGGATCTAAGGGTTGATGGCGTAGTTCGGTCTGGCCAAGCGGGTTTCGATCCCGCGGCCGCGCAATTCGATGCCCTCGCCGATATCCCAGTGTGCGGCCTCGGTGGCGGAGGCGAGATAGACCGCGCGGGCCGATCCGAGGACGCGACTCGGTTCGTATTTGGCCAGGTCGGTCAATCGGGCGGCCTCGTTCACCGGGTCGCCGATGACGGTGTATTCGAAGCGTTGCTGTGAGCCGATGTGCCCGGCGATGGCCTTGCCCGCCGACACCCCGATACCGATGTCGGTGTCACCGAGGGCCGCGTCGAGTTCCTGGCGCAGGATGCGGGCGGCCGCGAGCGCCTGGCCGGCGAAGTCTTCCATGTCGAGCGGTGCGCCGAAGATGGCCAGCGCCGCGTCACCCTGGAACTTGTTGACGAAGCCACCATGACGTCCGACCACATCGACGATCACCCGGAAGAACTCGTTGAGCAGATCGACGACTTCACGCGGAGGCAGGTTGACGGCCAGGCTGGTCGAACCGACGATGTCGACGAACAGCACGCCGACATAGCGTTCTTCGCCGCCGAGCTCGGTGCCGCTCTCGATGGCCCGCCGGGCGACATCCTCGCCCACATAGCGGCCGAACAGGTTTCGCAGTTCCTGGCGTTCGCGAACGTCGGCGACCATCTCGTTGAAGCCGGCCTGCAGCAGGCCCAGATCGCTGCCATCGTAAATGCGGACGGAGGTGTCGAGGTTGCCCTCACGCACCTCGTGTTGCGCCAGGGTCAGCTGCTTGATCGGGTCGGCGATGGCGGAGACGACACGCACCACGCCGATCGAACCGAACACCAGGGCGGCGCCGGCCATCCACAGGATGGGCCGTTGCAGGCCTTCGGCGTCGGTGTCGATGATGCCGACCTTCTGGCCGACGACCAGCGCGATGATCACGGCCAGTGGGGCGGCCACGCTGATCACCCAGAACAGGATGATGCGTTGGGTGACGCTGGGTGCGGTCGCGGCTTCGGGATTGTTCGCCATCGCCGCGACGGTGATCGGGCGCAGGATCTTCTCGGACTGCATATAACCCAGCACCGACGTCACCAGAGCGCCGACAAATGACCCAAGGGCCACCACGATCGCTGTGCGACCTGACTGGGACAGACTCAGCAACGAGAACACCACGCCGCCGACAAGCCACAGCCCGCCGTGGACGAGCATCAGCAGTAGGGGCAGTCGAAGTGCGCGTCGCCGGGCGGCCTCGTTGTCGGGACGGGATCGTCGTCGGTGCCAGACCAGCACCGGCAAGGAAAGTCGGATTGTCGCGTATGCGCTGACCATGCCGGCCAGGACGAGATAGATGACAAAGATCAGCTGGCCGACTCCGCTGATCTGGGACAGGCTGACAGAAGTCTTCTCGGGGAGTCCGAAACGGAGGAAGGCAAAGGTGAACAGGGCTCCGGCGATATTGGCCCGAAGCATGTCCAGTGCCAACACCGGCCACGGTGTGCGCACCAGCCAGCGCAACGTGTGCCACGCATGTTGCAGCTGTGACTGTCTCTCTACCACGTGCATACGGTAGCTGGCCGCTTGCAGGAGTTAAGCATCGCTGTCCGGCCTTCGAGATAGGGTTGACCTGTGACAACAGTGTTCGATCGGCTCGTCGGCCAGCATGCGGTCGTGGCCGAACTCACATCAGCGGCCATCGCCGCAGCCCAGCTGGCCGCGATCCGTGAGCGCGAGTCTCACGGTGAGGTTCCAATTGAGGACCACGACGGACCGCGACACGGCTCGTCGGCGATGACCCACGCCTGGCTCTTCACCGGGCCTCCCGGGTCGGGGCGTTCGATCGCCGCGCAGTGTTTTGCCGCGGCACTGCAGTGCGAGACGCCGGACGCGCCGGGGTGCGGGCGGTGTCATGCCTGCACGACGGTGATGGCCGGGACCCACTCCGATGTCCGGCGGATCGTGCCGGAGGGTCTGTCGATCAGTGTGAAGGGCATGCGGGACATCGTGCAGACCGCGGCGCGTCGGCCGAGTGTCGGTCGGTGGCAGGTTGTTCTCATCGAGGACGCTGATCGACTGACCGAGGCGGCAGGCAACGCGTTGCTCAAGGCCGTGGAAGAGCCGCCGCCGCGCACGGTGTTCCTTCTGTGCGCGCCGAGCATCGACCCCGAGGACATCTCGGTGACCCTTCGCTCGCGCAGTCGGCACGTGCCGCTGGTGATGCCCAGCGCCGCAGCCATCAGTGAAGTTCTCATCGCGCAGGACTCCATCGAGCCGTCACTTGCTCAGTGGGCGGCGTCGGTGTGTGGTGGCCACGTGGGTCGGGCCCGCCGTCTGGCCACCGATCAGCAGTCGCGCGACGAGCGCACGCAGGCGTTGGGGTTGGCCAGAGCCGCGACATCGAGTGCGCGGGCGTATCAGGCGGCCGAAGAGCTCGTGAAGTCCGCGGAGGCCGCTGCGAAGGCGATCAGCGCCAAGCTGGACGAGGCCGAAACCGAGGAGATGCGGATGGCGCTGGGCGCCGGAGGCACCGGTAAGGGTGCGGCCGGGGCGCTACGCGGATCGGCAGGCATCCTGAAGGACCTCGAGAAGCGGCAGAAATCGCGGCAGACGCGCACCAGCCGCGATCTCCTCGATCGGGCGTTGGTGGATCTGGCAGCACTGTTCCGTGATGCGCTGACCGCGTCCTACGGCGCCAGAGTGGTTGCGATGCACCCGGATATGGCCGAACAGACTCAGGGGATGGCGCGGTACGCGTCGCGCGAAGAGCTGCTGACCTGCGTGGAGGCAGTGCTCGAATGTCGGGAGGTGCTCGGGCTCAACGTGAAACCCAAGTTTGCCGTCGACGCGATGGTTGCCAAAATCGGTATGGCTCTGCGACATTGACCGTTCGGGGCATTGACGCGCGCACGGCTCAGATGAATCGACTGAGCGCGTCGAAGAACATGCCGTGATTCTCGATTGCGACGGCCTTTTTGACGGGGTCGTACTGCGTGATCTGTTGCACCCGACCGCCGTACCAGAAAAAGGTGTGAGGGCTGATGGTGCCGCCGGGTGCGTCGGCGGCCTGCCTGTGGGTGTAACCGATCATCTCTCGGAGGGCGACCGTTGACTGCAGGTTGGTCACCGGGTGGAGCATCAGGAGATGGTCATGCGGGACGCTGAACAACACACCGTGTTCCGCGCTGCCCAGGACAGTGTCGATCACCTTCGGCATGTTCAGGGCCTTCGTGGCAACAAAAAGTGATGGACCTTGTAGAGCGGTGATCGCGCTGGTGCCGGCAACGGGGTGCTCCATGGCGTCAAAGGTTTCGGCGTCGGTGTTGCGTTGGCCGGCCTGGTACAGCAGATCGAGGTCACGGGAAGCGATACTCCGGTCGGTCAGGGTTTCGACGGTGGTCGACAGGTCGCGGCACAGATGTACCACCAGGTTGCCGACGAACGGGCGTGCATAATTTGTCGTGAGTACGGGATCGACGGCGGTGTCCGTTTCCAGCCGGGTGCGTACCTCAGCGAGCAACGCCGGTTCAGTCAACTCCTCGGCATCAGGAGCGCTCAGACCTTTGAAGTGCTGACGGAAGTAGTACTCGACGTAGTCGGCCCATTCGTCCTCCGGCAGGGACTGGCAGGTGCGGAGGAGGGTGTGGAGAAAGTAGCGCTCGGAGTCGGGGCCGAGTAGATAGACGTCGCCATACTGGGGGTCGTCGACGGGGCGCACCTCGACACCGAGTTCGGCCAGTGCCGCAATCGACAAGGCCACCACCCGCAGTTCCGCGTTCTCGGCCATCAAACCTCCTCTGCGCAACCCTACTGATCAGGGCTGACAGTCCAACTGATCAGGCCGAACCCGCTCATCGAGGTGGTCGCCGGTCTTACCATCGAATGAGTTCATCAACTCAGCAGATGCCCTGGAGCCGGCCATGATCGAGCTGCCCACGCCCGACGAATCCACATTGTGTGACGTCGCGCAGCAGTTGAAAATCGGGCAGTACGTCGACCACCGTTCGGAGCCGCTCGAATTCGACGTCGCAGCGCCGGGGACGGCCGGTCTGTGGCGGGTCCACCTGCGTGGCGAGCAGGGACAGGCGTCGGCGGTGGTCAAGGTGTTACGCCATCCGGCGAAGTGGCCGGTGCTGGCCGAGCTGGCTCCGCCGGTTCAAGAGTTCTTCCTGCGCACGTTTCCCTGGTCGCAGGACCCGGACGTGCTGTCAGAGGTGGCGGCGCGCTGCCCCGAGGGGTTGCGGACGGTGACATTGTTGGGCACGCAGTGGCACGGTTCGCACATGCGATCGATGTGGCTGGAGGATCTCGGTGATGTCCAACTATTCTCCACCGCAGGTGAATTCGAGAATGCAGCGCGCCTGTTGGGCGAGCTGTCAGGCAACCGGGCGGCAGCCGGATCGCCGTTGTCGCAGGAGTTCGACGACGGGTTTGCGCTGTCGATGATCGCGCACAGTCGCGTTCAGGCATCGGACCTGAATCTGCTTGCCGAGATGCTGGCCGAACCCCTCGACAATTCAATCCCGACGGACCTCATCAACGACCTGCTGTGGGTCGGCGATCACATCGAGCTCCTCCTTGCCGACCTGTCGGAGCTCCCTCAGACGCCGGTGCACGGCGACGCTGCGCCGGACAACCTTGTTGCCGATCCGAGTGGCGGTGGGAGGACCGTGCTCATCGACCTGGCGCAGATGCCACGTCACGCGGTGGGATTCGATCTCGGTCAGTTGGTGTTCGGACGTCACAGTCCGGTGCTGGGGTTGGGGGAAGACGTCATCGACCGGATCGTCGAGGAGTACACCGCCGGGCTGGTCGCCCGTGGGATGAACGTCGACGCGTCGACCGTGTGGGCCGGCTTTGTCGGTTCCGCGGTGATCCGAAACGGGTTCGAGGTCGCAGGCGCTACCACCGACCTCGCGGAGAAGATCGCGGCGGCGCAGTATCTGGCCCAAAAGTCCTTTGACCTGGGCTTGGTTCCCCCTCACCTGCCGGTCACCTGAGCCGGTTTGGTCCTCGGCGTGACCGCTGGATAGACTGGCTGGCGCTGCCTGGTGCAGCACGCCGCCTTAGCTCAGTCGGTAGAGCGCTTCACTCGTAATGAAAAGGTCGCGAGTTCGATTCTCGCAGGCGGCTCCACGAAAAATCCCTTCTCCTGTACTGACAGGGGAAGGGATTTTTGTTTCGAGTTGTCCGAGCGCGGGCGAGCCTATTTTTCGCAGGCCACGCCGTCGCGGTCTCTGTCGAGATCTGTGCTGTAACCGGGGTCGCCTGCGCGGATCGGCGCGGCACCGGCGGCGCGGACCTCAGCGCAATTCTTGTAGTAAGTGGAGTCGGATACGTTGGGCACCTCGGGCTCCACCACCTCCGGTGGCGTGTATGTCGCTTCGGTGGTGGTCGGTACGACTGGCACTGGCGTCGCCGTTGTCGTGGTGACGGGCACCAGGGTCGCCGTTGTCGTGGTGACGGGCGCCGGCCTCGTCGTTGTTGTCGTGGTGGCGGTGGTGGTTGTTGAGGTCGACGGGGTGAGTGAACTGGTGGTCACCTTTGTGGAAGCCGGGGTGCTGGTTTTGGTAGTGTCGCTCGAATCGGAGCATCCGGTGGTGCTTGCACCGATGATCAGTGCGGCACCGACGGCCAGTATCCAACGACTACGCATGAGTATCCCCAATTCGACATCAGGGTCTCTCGTGAGTCCCAAGGATGTTTAGTTTTCCGCACTTTGATCCACGGAGCCAGCACCCGAATAGATGAATAGTGCTCGTCAAGGATCTGAAAGTTACTGATTGCGAACCGTATTCGCGACCACCGCGGATGCCTGCGTCAGTGTCGTTTCGCTCTGTACTGAGTATCGATTGGACTTCGTTCTTTGGTGCGGTTCTGGTTGACCCTGAAGGGTTCTGAATACTCAACGCTCGTTCTGAATGCTGACCAAAGAACAGCTCCGAAACGTGGGTCTTGAATGTGCCGGTGCCAGTGACGTTTCCGGCGCGCCGGTCTTACCCACGTCACGAATGGCGCAGTGCGGCGGATGGCCGCAGCTGTCGCTGCACCTAACACCCCTGTCAACCGAAGGCTACGTCAGCACGTGTGGTCCCCGGCAACCTCACCCGTGACTCAGCCGAGATCTACCTGAGTTTGTCGCCCGATTGCGGGACCCGCGCGATGGCGCCGAAGCAGGGTGAAAACTGGCTGAACCCCGAAGCGGCCTCATTGAGATGCGACCGTCATACCCTGCAAAGCGATGGTCACGTATTTCTCGACGATTGGCGTACGTGCCTCGGGGGATTCGGGGATGGTGACCAAGAGGGCGTACATGCCGAGTAGATAGAAGACACCGTGGTGAAAGACGTCGGTTTCTGGTGGCAATTCGCCGCGGTCGCGGGCTCGTTCCAGCTCCTGAATCACCGCGATGATCACCGGGTGATGTTCCCACTCTTCCTGGGGCGGGCGAGTGGTTGAGAAATGCAGTGCCAGAAAGTCTTTGAACAGCTTGCTGCCCAGTCGCCCTTCGAGGTCCTCGAGCTCGCGGACCATCTGGGTCAACGTGTCTTCGACGGTGTGGGTGGTGTCGAAGAACTTTGCCAAGCTCTCTGCGATCCGGAGTTCCTCGCGGCGCTCGAGTTCGAGCAGGACATGTTCTTTGGTTGGGAAGTGGAAGAAGAAGGTCCCGTGCGCCACGCCTGCTGCGGAGACGATGGTGGCGATGTCGGCCGCCGCCATCCCGTCGCGTTGGAACTCGGCGACCGCCGCTTCCAAGAGTCGCTCGCGGGTGGCAAGTCGCTTGGTCTCGCGCGTCGACACCTTGTCCGTAACCGAAATGGTCCACCTCCTGCTCGACCCCCGGCACGAGTCTAGCGAATTCACTGACTTCAGTCAGCCAGGCGTGGTTTCCTCGATACATGCAGTTCCTCGTCGAGGCCGAAGATCTCCCGAAGACCGCGAATATCCGGACACAGCTCGTCGCACTGTGGACGGGGCCGGTGTTTGCCGTGGTGATGCTGATTGCGTTTGTCGCTTTCCCGGGCTTTTGGCCGCCGATGCCGCCCACCATGCCTGCCGAGGAGGTCGCCGCGTTCTACCGCGACAACACCGCGTGGATCCGATTCAGCATGGTCACCTACAACCTCTGCGGCGTCATGCTTTTGCCGTTCTTCCTGGTGATCGTGGTGCAGATGAAACGGATGGCCACGCAGAGCCACGTGTTCGCCTACTGCTACCTCACCGCGGCGGTCAGCGGTGCCACCATTTTTGCCCTCTCCAACATCTTTTTCCTGGTCGCGGCGTTCCGTCCGGATCGCAACCCGGAACTGGTCCTTCTGCTGAATGACCTCGCATGGATCACGTTCATCGCGCCGATCGGCATGGTGGTCGCGCAGTTCTTGCTACTGGCGATCGCCGTCTATTTCGACAACGGACCCAACCCGGTTTTCCCGCGCTGGGTAGGTCATTACTCGCTTGCGACCGCGATCGCGATGCTCCCCGCCGCCGGTGCCGCAGTGGCCAAGACCGGGCCGCTGGCCTGGGACGGTCTGCTGTCGTTCTGGCTGCGCAACGGCGCCGTCGCAGCCTTTGTGATCGTGATGTTCTTCGTGCTCCGCGCAGCGCTGCAGCGCCAGGGCGCCGAAGAAGGTGTGGCGCGATGAGCATCCTGCTGCCGGGGCGGGGACTGTCTGACGCCGACCAGCCGGAGCAGGCGGGCAAGCCTGATGTCTGGATCGTCTACTGGATCTTTCCGGCGTTCTATGCGATCTTCGGGGCCGTCTTCGTGCTGCTGGCCAGGGTCACTCCGCCGCCGCGCCCCGACGTCGGTGACCAGCAGGCGGTGGACTTCTTCCACGCCCACGCCGCGACCATCCAGGTCGGATTCACGCTGCTGCTGGTGATTCTCGGCGGTGCGGCGCTGACCAATGGCCTGATTTTCTACCACATGAAGCGGATGTCGTGCGGGTCCGTGTTCGCCTACGGCTACATGGGCGGCATGGCGGTCGGGGCGGTGCCGGGGTTCCTTCTCGTTGCGGTCGTCTTCCTGACCGCAACGTTCCGCGCCGATCGGGATCCGCAGCAACTGGGGATGCTGTACGACCTGGGCCTGCTCTCGTACAACGGATCGTTGGGATGTTTCACGGCCGCATACTTTGCACTGGCTGTGGCGATTTTGTATGACAAGAACGAGATCTTCCCCAAATGGTTTGCCTACGTGACGATTTGGCAGATCGTAACCGAAGTCATCGCAACCCAGATGTTTGTCTTCGATTCGGGGCCATTCGCCTGGAACGGCTCGATCTCGTTCTGGTGGGCGGTGGTGGTGTTCAGTGTCTGGCTGTGCGGAATGATCGTGCTGCTCAGGATCGCCACCGCGAAAGAACCCATCGATTCCCCGCCGCTCGACTGAACAACCAAGGACCTGGTCAGTGACAAAATCTCTGTCATCGGAACCGATTTCCGTCAACGAGCGGGATGGACACCTGCCTGGCGATGGCCACATGTGGGTCATGGTGCTCGGCGACATGGTCATCTTCGGTGGCTACTTCATCATTTTCATGGTGCATCGGTCCATGTCGCCGGATGCCTATCTGGCGTCGCAGCAGCATCTCGACATCAACCTCGGTGTGGTCAATACAATTGTGCTGCTGACGAGTTCATGGTTCATCGCGCGCAGTGTCCACGCTGCACGGGCCGGTGATCCGGACCGGGCCGTACGTCTTATCTATGCCTGCGGTGCACTCGGGATGGTGTTCATCGGCATCAAGGCGTATGAGTGGTGGTCGAAGATCTCGCAGGGCTACACCAATTCCGATGAGTTCTTCTCGTTCTACTACGTGCTCACCGGCGTGCATCTGCTCCATGTGCTCATCGGCCTGGTGGTGATGGGAGTTGTTGTGCGCGAACTTCGCAACCCCCGGCGCCGACGTGTCTCGATGGTCGAATCCGGGGCCACCTACTGGCACATGGTCGACCTGCTGTGGGTTGTCATTTTTGCGCTGCTCTACGTGATGAGGTGAACCGGTGACCACGACAACTGATCGGGTCGAGCGCGGCGATCGATCGACCCGTGCCATCAACTACGCATGGATCGTGTTGTGTGGCATCACGATCGGATCATGGTGGCTGGCACCCGGACATGCCGGCGATTCGACCGGTGCCAGTGTCGCGATCACGGTCACCGTGATCGTGCTGGGTTTCATCAAGGGCCGGCTGATCATTCGGTACTTCATGGAGGTGCGATCGGCTCCGAAGTGGCTGAAGACGGCCACCGACGCCTGGCTTCTTGTTCTCTGGACCGCGATCCTGGTGATCTATCTTCTTTGAAAGCGTCAGCAGGTGCTCGGCGCCGGGATCCCCCGGAAGCGTTCATCGAGATAGTTCAACGCCACGGGTGCGCCCAAGACCGCAGTCGTCAGGTGGTCGGGGCTCGGGATCTGGGCGGAGTCGACCTTTGTCCCCGCGGCGCAGTAGCGCCTGATAGTGTTCTCGATCGCTGCGACAGGGATCAACGCGTCATTCGGCGCATGCCATTCGAAAATGGGGATGGTCGGGACACCGGCGTACAGTTCGACGCTGTTCTCATCGAGCACGGCGCGAGCCCGCGGGTCCGAGGCCAGCGACTCCGATGACGCGACCATTCGTGCGCTCAAGCCGGCTCCGCCCGCGAGGATGTCGTTGGTGCACCCGTTGGCCATCTGATTGCGCAGCGCCAAACCTCGGGCGTTGAGTTGCTCGCTGATGGGAAGCCGGTCGGGATACTCCCTCTCCAGGCCGATGGCCGCCGCAAACGCAAGTCCAAAAGCCGGATGAGGTTGCAGGCCAAGACCTTCGGCCATCTGGGTGAGGTTCATCGGAACACCGCCCTCGGCGGCGCCCACGATGTCGAGATCCGGCGCGTAGGTAGGTTGCAGAGCGGCCGCCCAGGCGGTGGCCATCCCGCCCCCGGAGTATCCGACCATTGCCACCGGGCTCTGGTCGGTGTTCGACTGCGGTAGCGCCTGGACTGCCCGGATGCCGTCGAGGGTGATCTGTCCACCCAGCTTGGCGGCACCGTAGGCGCTGTTCGGGCCGAGGTGGTCGGGCAGGGCCACGCTCCAGCCGCGGGCAAGTGCGACGTTCAGACCAGGCGCCTCTCGGATCGCGAGATTCGGGTCTGAGGTGTACAACTCCTGCGACACAGCACATTTGGTGCCCAGGCCGTTGATGATGTGCTGATACGACAGCAGCGGCCCGTTGTTCTGGTGGCCTCGCGGGGTGAGCAGTGTGGTCGTCGCTGCGATCGGTTCGCCCTCGGAGCTCGTGGACCGGAACTTGATGAGAGTGACTGTGGTGTCAGGGAATGCGGGCAAAGCGGGCATCGGGCGGGCCGCGAGGACGTCCCCCGGTGTCTTGTCCGCGAGGTCCGGGGGTTGCTGGTAGAACCGATCCGGTAACGGCGTCGGGTACAGCGGTGCTGCTCCGGCCGGTACGGGGGACATGAGCGCCCCGATGAGCACGGCAATGCACAGGGTCAGGGTCGTCGTCGACAGGCGGTATCGGCTGGTGATGTGTGAACGCGGCATGAGTGTTATCCCCCAAGGTGATCTCATGGTGGCGACTTCGCGCACAGGTTAACCGAGATTAATGTTTGTTCGCGCGGATTCGGGTGAATTACTTCAGTGGCTAGACTGCAGTGTTCGGTCCTGCGGTACCGCTGAGCAAGGGATAGGTCATGAGTGTTCTTGTATGTTTTCACGCGCATCCCGACGATGAGGTGTTCGGGACCGGCGGCACGATGCGCCAAGCCTCTGAGGCCGGACATCGGGTTGTGCTTGTCACTGCCACCGACGGCGCCGCCGGGGAGTTCCCGGAGGGGATCCTCGCCGACGGTGAATCACTGATCGAACGGCGGCGCGATGAACTGGCGAAGTCGGCGGAGGCGCTGGGTGTGGATCGTGTTGTGATGCTGGGATTTTCGGATTCCGGTATGGCGGGGACTCCCGAGAACGACAACCCGCAGGCGTTTGCGAATCTCCCGGTGGAGACTTCGGCGCAGGCGCTGGCAGACATCCTGACCGAAGAGCGGGCCGATGTCGTGACGTTCTACGACAGCTACGGCGGTTACGGCCACCCCGACCACATCCAGGTACATCATGTGGGGCTGCGGGCCTCGCAGATCGCCGGGACACCCCACGCGTACGAGAGCGTGATGAACCGTGACCACTTCCGCGCGCTGGTCAAGGCCAACGCCCAGTGGGATGCCGAGGACGCACCCAACATAGACAAGATCGGGGTCCCGGGCGATCAGATCACCACGGAAGTCGACGTGACCGCGTTCATCGAGGCCAAGCGGGCGGCGATGGTTGCGCATGCCACGCAGGTCGGCGACTTCGGACCGTTCCTGGACATGCCCGTCGACGCGTTGCGGGCGGCCTTCGGCCTGGAGTGGTTCCGCCGCGCCGGCGAAACCCACCACTCCGGGCCGAAGGAGACCGCGCTTCCGCTTTAGGCCGGCGAAGCCAACTCAACCGTGAGGGGTGCTCCGGTGGCTGCGATGACGTCGTCGGCGGTCACTCCCGGTGCGAGTTCCTTCAGCACCAGCGTGCCGTCGCCGACGATGTCGATGATGCCCAGGTTGGTGATGATCTGGTTGACCACACCCTGGCCGGTCAGCGGCAGGGTGCAGGTCTCGAGGATCTTCGGGTTACCGGCGCGGTCGGTGTGCTCCATCAGGACGATGACGCGGGCGGCGCCGTGGACGAGGTCCATCGCCCCGCCCATGCCCTTGACCATCTTGCCGGGGACCATCCAGTTGGCGAGGTCGCCGGTCTTGGAGACCTGCATGCCACCGAGTACCGCGGTGTCGATGTGGCCGCCGCGGATCATGCCGAAGGACAGGGCCGAATCGAAGAATGCCGCACCGGGATTGACGGTGACCGTTTCTTTTCCGGCGTTGATGAGGTCGGCGTCGACAGCGTCATCGGTGGGGTAGCCGCCGGTGCCGAGGATGCCGTTCTCCGAATGCAGGGTGACCCGGACATCGTTGCCGAGATACGTCGGGATGAGGGTGGGCAGACCGATGCCGAGATTGACGTACTCGCCGTCGATCATCTCGGCCGCCGCGCGGGCGGCCATCTGGTCGCGGGTCCATCCGGTGACCGTGGGGGCAGACATCACTTGGCTCCTTCGGTTGCGACGGTGCGCTTTTCGATCTTCTTCTCCTGGGGTCCGGTGTGCACGATGCGCTGGACGAAGACGCCAGGCAGGTGCACCGCTCCCGGATCGATCTCGCCCGGTTCGACGAGTCGCTCGACCTGCGCGATCGTGATCTTGCCCGCCATCGCGGCCAGGGGATTGAAGTTCATGGCGGTCTTGTTGAAGACCAGGTTGCCGTCGGTGTCGCCGAGTTCGGCATGTACGAGCGCGAAGTCGGCGTTGATGCCCTCTTCCAGGACGTACCGCTTGTCGCCGAAGACGCGGGTCTCCTTGGGCGGGGACGAAATGGCGATGGAACCATCGGGTGCGTAACGCCAGGGCATGCCACCGTCCGAGATGGGGCTGCCGACGCCGGCCGGGGTGTAGAAGCCGGGGATGCCCGCGCCGCCGGCACGCAGGCGCTCGGCCAAGGTGCCCTGCGGGGTCAGTTCGACCTCGAGTTCGCCTGCCAGGTACTGCCGGGCGAACTCCTTGTTCTCACCGACGTAGGAGGCGGTGACCCGGCGGATCCGGCCGAGACCCAGCAGGATGCCGAGCCCTTGATTGTCGACGCCGCAGTTGTTGGAGAAGACCTCGAGCTCGGCGGCCTTCGTCTCCGCCAGTGCCTCGATCAGCGCATCGGGGATTCCGCACAGCCCGAATCCTCCGACGGCCAGCGATGCGCCGTCCTTGATGTCGGCGACTGCGCTCGCGGCCGACTCGTAGACCTTTGAACTCACTATTTCTCCCATTCGCTTCTTCGGGCAATCGGTCGCGTCCATACAGCAAACGCCGACGATGTCGGGTTTCAGTCAACAACCTTGCTGCTCGGGGGATCAAGTGAACCGGCAAATCGTCGCGAAAGTGGTCGCGGAGCGATCAGTGACGTCAGGTACGTTCATCTGATGAACGCGAATTCGCCGTCTCGCTCGCACGTGGTCGCCCGGGTGGGTGCGCTCCTGCGGGCGGTGGGTTCCGCCGAGCCGGGCGGTGCCTCGACCACCGATCTGGGCAAAGCCACCGACCTGGCGCGGCCCACGGCCCACCGGCTGTTGACCTCGCTGGCCGAGGAAGGACTCATCGACCGGGACCTGGAGACCGGACGGTGGCGGCTCGGTCCCGAGTTGTATCTGCTCGGGGTGGGTGCGGCCAATCGATACGACATCAGCGATCAGGCCCACGATGTCCTGATCAAGCTCGCTCGTGAGACCGGGGAGAGTGCGTTCCTGTCGGCTCGGCGCGGCGATGAGACCGTCTGTCTGCTCTGGGAAGAGGGCAGCTTCCCGCTCCGGTCCCATGTGCTGCACGAGGGGATCCGGTTCCCGTTGGGTGTGGCCTCGGCGGGTCTTTCGATTCTCAGTCATCTCCCGGACCGCGACGTCGACGACTACTTCTCCCGGATGAAGCCCGAGAAAGATTGGGGCCCAGTGCATTCAGAGGAAAATATTCGGGAACGCATCGCGTTGACCAAACGTACCGGCTACGCGGTCAATCCGGCGCTGATCGTGGACGGCAGCTGGGGCATCGGCGCGGCGGTGTTCGACCGGACCGGACGACCCGCATGGGCATTGAGTCTGACGGGGGTGCAGACCCGCTTTCGGGATGAGCGGATCGGAGAGATGGGCGTTCTGCTACTCGAACAGGCGCACCTGCTGTCCGGCAGACTCAAATCCTGACAAAGTCAATACTTTGAATCGTTCTGATTAACAGCTGCTCTCATCAATTGCGCCGACGCTAGATATCTCTATATTCAGTGCCATGGCAACGCGCCCCCGGTCTTACCTTGTCTGTGCATCGCAGCGCAGCGGCAGCACGCTGCTTGTGGAATGCCTGCGATACACCGGTATTGCCGGTGAGCCCGAGGAGTACTTCCAGTATCTGCCGAGCACGTCGCGCGCACCGCAGCCCCGGCAGTGGTTTGCCGGGATCGACGACCCGCAGATCCTGAAACTCCTTGCGCCACTGGAGTCAGGTACCCCGACAACGGAGACCAGCGACGAGTGGCGAACTCGGATCTCCAGTTACGGCCGCACCGGAAACGGTGTCTGGGGCGGCAAGTTGATGTGGAATCAGACCCCATTGGTCATCGAGCGTGCTGCGGGCCTGACCGGGCGCAGTGGAACCGGGCTGCGATCGGCGCTGTTCGATGTCCTCGGTGAGGATCCCCTGTTCATCAAGGTGAACCGTGAGGACCCGGTGCCGCAGGCGGTTTCGTTCTGGCGGGCGGTGCAGACCCAGGTCTGGCGTGGCCAGGCGCCACCGGCGCTCGACGACACCGCGGAGTACAACGCAGACGGCATTGCGCATCTCGTGTCCATCCTGCGTAACCAGGAAGATGGCTGGCGAAAGTGGTTCGCCGACGAGGCGATAACGCCGATCGAGGTGAACTATCGCGATCTGGCCCGCGACACCACAACGGTCATTTCGGGAATCCTGATCGAACTGGGCCTCGATCCTGCCTCCGCGCCGCCGCCCGTTCTGGAACGGCAGGCCAACGGTCGTTCGAATGAGTGGGTAGAGCGCTATCGCGAAGACGCAGAACAAAGGGGATTGCCCACATGAGCAGCAGCACGGAGATCACCGGGGACGTCACACACGTGGACGAACTGCGGATACTCGAAGCCGAGGCCGTGCACATCATCCGGGAGGTGGTGGCCGAACTCGAACGGCCGGTCCTGCTGTTCTCTGCGGGTAAGGACTCCATTGTCCTGTTGCGGTTGGCGGAGAAGGCCTTTCGTCCGTCGCCGCTGCCATTCCCGGTGCTGCACATCGACACCGGCCACAACTTTCCCGAGGTCATCGAGTTTCGGGATCGGCGACTCGCGGCGGACGGACATCGACTGATCGTGGGTTCGGTGCAGGAATCCATCGACTCCGGTCGAGTGCAGGAGGTCGGGGGACCAGCCGGATCCCGTAACCGCCTGCAGACCCGGACCTTGCTCGACGCTCTCGAGGCAGGCAGGTTCGATGCCGCGTTCGGAGGCGCCCGCCGTGATGAGGAACGGGCGCGGGCCAAGGAACGGGTACTGAGCTTCCGCGACGAGTTCGGCCAGTGGGACCCCCGGTCGCAGCGGCCCGAACCGTGGTCGCTGTACAACGGCCGGATCCGGAAAGGTGAACAGGTCCGGGTGTTTCCGCTGAGCAACTGGACCGAACTCGACATCTGGCGGTACATCGAACTCGAAGGTCTTGAGCTGCCGCCGATCTACTTCGCGCATGAGCGTGAGGTGTTCGAGCGCGACGGCATCCTGCTGGCCACCTCGGAGTACACCGGTCCCGCCGACGAAGAGATCGCAAGCGTCGAGTGGGTTCGTTATCGGACGGTCGGTGACTTGACCATCACCGGTGCGGTCCGTTCCCGGGCGACCACCATTGCCGATGTGGTCACCGAGATCTCGGCGTCGACGGTGTCCGAGCGTGGCGAGACCCGCGCCGATGACCGGACCTCCGCCGCGGCCATGGAAGACCGCAAACGAGAGGGGTACTTCTGATGACTCGCCAACTGTTGCGGCTGGCCACCGCCGGATCGGTCGATGACGGTAAGAGCACCCTGATCGGGCGCCTGCTGCACGACACCGACAGCCTGCCCATCGACCACCTCGAATCCGTGACCGACACCGAGGGTGTTGCCGACCTCGCGGCACTCTCCGACGGCCTGCGGGCCGAACGCGAGCAGGGCATCACGATCGACGTCGCCTATCGCTTCTTCTCCACGGCCACACGCAATTTCATCCTGGCCGACACACCCGGGCACGAGCGGTATACGCGCAACATGTTCACCGGTGCGTCGAATGCCCACGTTGCGGTGCTGCTCGTGGACGCCCGCGCCGGCGTGGTCCGGCAGACCCGCCGTCATGCCCGGATCGCGACGCTCCTCGGCGTCCCAAATCTGGTCGCGGCCGTGAACAAGATCGATCTCGTGGACTACAGCGAAGAGCGGTTCGACGAGGTCGAGGCCGAGTTACACACGCTCGCAGCGCGACTCGGTGTCAAGGGGCTCACGGTGGTCCCGTTGGCGGCGAAGATCGGCGACAACGTGGTCACCCGCTCCGACAACACGCCCTGGTACACCGGTCCGACGTTGCTGGAGTTCCTCGAAGGTGTCGAACTGACCGCACCTGCTCCGCTACCCACCGAGGTTCGCCTTGCTGTGCAATGGGTTTCGCGACCGGATGACAAAGAGCGCCGCCGCTACACCGGACGCTTGGCGGCCGGAACCCTGCAGGTGGGGGATCCGGTCCTGGTGTTGCCCTCCGGATCGCGGAGCACTGTCACCGCCCTCGACACCCTGGATGCCGATCGCACCATTGCGGTGGCGCCGCTGTCGGTGTCGGTGGAACTGGCCGACAACATCGACGTCGGTCGCGGCGACATGATCGTCAGCGGCTCCGACGACGCACACCTGCCGGTCTCTGCCCGCGAACTCGACGTCACCGTCTGCTGGTTCTCCAAGACCCCGTTGCGGGCCGGAGACCGGATCGGACTCAAGCAGACCACCCGGACCGTGCGCGCAACGGTACAGGAGATCAGCAGTCGTCTTGATCCGGAAACCCTTGCCGAAGAGCAGAATCCGGTTGAACTCGCCCTCAACGACGTCGGAACCGTGACACTGCGCACCAGTTCGATCGTGGTGGCCGACCCGTATTCGTCGAACAAGGACGTCGGCGCGTTCATCCTGATCGACGAGAACTCCAACGACACCGTCGGCGCCGGAACGATCACCGAGGCCAGGGTGGTCAAACCCGGTGAACGCAAACGCAGCGACATCAAATGGCATCCGTCGGCGCTGGAACGAAACCATCGCTGGAGCGCCGTCGGGCAGCGGGGCGCGGTGATCTGGCTGACCGGACTGCCTGCATCGGGCAAATCGACTGTGGCGGTTGCCCTGGAACGCGAACTGGTCGAGGCCGGGCGGGTCGCGTACCTGCTGGACGGCGACAACGTCCGCCACGGACTCTCCGACGACCTCGGGTTCTCGGCGGGTGACCGGGCCGAAAACATCCGCCGGGTCGGTCATCTGACCCGATTGTTCGCCGATGCCGGAGTCGTGGCCATCGCCTCACTCGTCTCGCCACTGCGTTCGGACCGGGAGATTCCGCGGGCGCTCAGTGCGGCCGCGGACCTGCCGTTCATCGAAGTCCATGTCGCCACACCGCTGGCGGAGTGCGAGCGCCGTGACCCGAAGGGGTTGTATGCCCGGGCCCGGGCCGGTGAACTCAAGGGGCTGACCGGGATTGACACGCCTTACGAGGCCCCGGAGAACCCGGACCTCGTGATCGACACGACCGGCGCGGATTCGGACACGCTGGTCAAGAAGATTCTCGACATCCTGGCGGGTCGCGAGGGGTGAGAGGCCTCCGCTACGCGCCGGGATCGGTACGCAGGAGTCCGTGCATCACCACGTCGTGACGACGACCGTTCTTACCCAGTGCGCCCGACCGCGCGATGCCCTCCTCGACGAATCCACACTTGCGGGCGACCGCCCGTGATCCGGCGTTCTCGGCGTAGGCGTCCAGGCTCACCCGGGCGGCACCGATCTGCCATGAGTAGTCGACGAGCAGCCGAGTTGCGCGGGTGGCGATGCCCCGGCCGCGGGCCCACGGGGCCACCGCGTATCCGATGGTGGTGATCGCGTCGTCGTCTTCGGCGTGCAGACCACACAGTCCGAGGAAGCTGTTCGCGTCGTCGACGATGGCCAGGTCGAATCCGGGCCAGACCCGCACCGACCGGCTCTCCACGAAGTCGCGGGCATCGGCAGCGGTGTACGGGCTCGGCACCACGGTGTACGCCACGGTCAGCGGATCCTGACTCGCGGCCTGTACGGACGTTGCATCGGCACTGGTCAGCGGCCGCAAGGTGACAACCCGATCGGTCAATGTCGGGATATGACGTGGCCAGTCCATATGCTCCAACTTAGTGTGCACAAGCCTCGTTTAAGGTCTAACCAAACCTGATAGCGAGACTCACAAGCGACGGATGGGATCTGAATGCTGCTGGCCGCATGGGTCACGGTGGTCACCGCGGTGATCATGATCGTGCCCGGCGCACTTGTCGGCCGGCGGATGTCGTTGCCCTGGCCGGTGGCCGTGGCGGCGGGTGCGCCCCTCACTTTCGGCATGGTCGGCGTGTTCACGGTGCTGTACGGCATCGTCTCCATACCGTGGAATCTGCTCACCGCGCTGCTCATGGTGGTGCTGTGCTGGCTGATCGCCTGGGGCTGGGATCGCTGCGCCCGCCGCTTGGGGTGGCTCGCGCCGACGCCGGTCACCGACACTCCGGGTCCGAGCAGGCGGTCGCTGCTGCTGATGGCCGGGGGCGTGCTGCTGGGCGCGGTGATCATCATGATGTCGTCGATCCGGCGGCTGATGGGCACCACGTTCCTCGGCCTGAACAACATCTCCCAGGTGTGGGATGCGCTCTGGCATGCCGACGCGCTGCGCTGGATTCATGAGAGCGGCGATGCGTCAGCGCTGCACATGGGCGAGTTGATGAACTACGACACGGGCGGTTTCAACTACTACCCGAACACGTGGCACTCGCTGGGATCCCTGCTGTATTCGCTGACCGGTGCCGACACGGTGGAGATCTACAACGTCTATTCACCCGCGGTGCTCGCTTTCACGCTGCCGATCAGCATCGGTGCGCTTGCCTACTGGCTCGGCCGCAGCCGGCTTGATCCCGACCGGGCCGCGGTGTTCGCCGCATTGGCCGCCGCGATCACCGCCGTGTTCCCCTCGCTTCCGTACGTCGAGCTGGCCTTCACCGCCGTCCCGAACGCGGTTGGCGTCTCCCTGGCGCCGGTCACCGCGGTTCTGGTCGCCTCGGCGCTGACCGATCGGCGACGGATTCTGGCCGCCGCGCTGGCCATTGCCGGTACCGCCGCGACGCATCCGTCCGGGCTTGTTGTTGTGGCAGTCATCGTCGGACTGTGGTGGCTGCTGCAGCGGCTGTGGTCGCCGGTGCGCGGCAGACTTGGCGACTTCACCGGTCTGGCTGCGATCGGCGCATCGGCGCTGGTGCTGATCAGTCCGGTGATCATCGGCACCCTCAAGATGTCGGACAACAACGAGTTGTCCGGCTACGGGTTCCGCGATCCGGACGCCACTGCGGCCGAGGCGCTGGCGCGTGCGGCATTTCAAGGCACTGATTTGCTCGAAGACAATTACCCGCTGATCTACCTGCTGATTCCGGCTGCAATCGGGTTGGGTTGGTTGGTGTGGTCCAGAAGCTGGGGCATGGTGGCAGCGTGGATTACGTTCGTCCTGACCGCGGCAAACGCGATCTACGATTACGGCGGGCTGCCGACAAAGCTGTTGGGTGCCCTCGGCGGATATTTCTACAATTCGGTGCACCGACTCACCTTTGTCGTGTCGATGTTCACCGCCACCGCGGCGGGAATCGGTGTGGGCGTTGCGGTCTTGTGGGCGGCGGGTCTGCTGGCCAGGCGAGAACGGTTCCGCGACAACGCCCTGGTGATTCCGGCGGTCGCAGTGGTCGGTTTGTTGCTGGTCCTGGGCGCCGGGGTGTGGCGCTACGCCGACAACGGCAAGATCGCCACCCAGTACCGGAGCGAGCTGCGCATCGGAGTCGAGGATGTCGAGGCCTACAAATGGCTTGCGCAGCAACCTGATGCCCGTGACACGGTGATCCTCAACAACCTCGACCAGGGCACCGGCTGGATGTATCCGGTGGCCGGTTTGACGCCACTGTTCCCGTTCTATCGGGCCAACGATTTCAGTGAGCGCCAGGCTCACCTTTTCTGGAATGTTGCCAAGATCGGAAGCGACCCGGAGATCGATCAGATCGTCCGCGACTTGAACATCCGCTACGTCATCGACGCGCCGCCGAGCTACTGGTGGTTCCAGCAGGGTCCACCGCGACCAGAAGAGGGCATCACTGGTGACCCCTACCTGCAACTGCGGGAGTCCGGGGCACCGGGTTTGCGGGAAATCTATCGCCAAGGCAACGTGACCATCTTCGAGGTCACCGAAGAAGTACGGAATGGGACGCGGTAATGCGGACATTGGTCACCGGCGGCGCCGGTTTCATCGGGTCGACGCTGGTCGACCGGCTTCTCGAGCAGGGGCACGAGGTGGTTGTCCTCGACGACTTCTCGCGGGGTCGCCGCGAGAATCTCGCCGATGCAATCGAGCGCGGTGCGACGGTCATTGAAGGTGATATCACCACAATTGACCTCAATGAGGTTGTTGCGCAGGCCAATCCGGAGGTCATCTTCCATCTCGCCGCGCAGATCGATGTCCGGGCGTCGGTGACCGATCCGCTGCATGACGCAAACGTGAACGTGCTGGGGACGATTCGGCTCGCCGAGGCGGCCCGGCTCGCGGGCGTCCGCAAGATCGTCTTCACGTCGTCGGGCGGTTCGATCTACGGCTCACCCGAGCATCTGCCGGTGGCAGAGACGGCTGCGTTGGCGCCGATGAGTCCCTACGCCGCGGCCAAGGTCAGCGGAGAGATCTACCTCAACATGTACCGGTCGCTCTACGGACTCGACTGCACCCACATCGCACCCGCGAATGTGTATGGGCCACGCCAGGATCCACATGGTGAGGCGGGCGTGGTCGCGATCTTCGCCAAGCATCTTCTCTCCGGGGCGCCGACCAAGTTGTTCGGCGACGGCGGCAACACCCGCGACTACGTGTACGTCGACGATGTGGTCGCCGGGTTCGTGTTGGCTTCCGCCGAAGATGGTGGGGGACAACGGTTCAACATCGGTACCGGAGTCCAGACGTCCGACCGTGACCTGCACACGATGGTGGCTGCCGCGGCCGGTGCCGCAGACACTCCCACCTTCGAACCGGCTCGGCTCGGTGACGTCCGGGATTCGTCGATCGATGGTTCACACGCCGGCAAGGTACTCGGCTGGACGCCTGCGGTGCCGTTGACCGAAGGCATAGCGGCGACCGTCGACTACTTTCGGAAGTAGTGCCCTGCCTCGAGGTCATCGAGTAACCCGGTGTGTGTCGGGGTCCAATCCAAGAGCTGTCCTGTGATCGTGCTCGAGGCGGGTATGTCGAGCCCAAAGATGGCTCCGATCCAACCGAAGTGTGCTGCAACGTCTTCCGGGGCCACCGACAGCGCGGGGACGTCGAGGTGACGGCCGATGACGTTTGCGATCTCTCGCGCGGTGATGCCTTCTTCCGCCGTACCGTGGACCACCGAACCCGCCGGTGCCTTCTCGAGGGCCAGTCGCGTCATTCGAGCGGCGTCGCGCACGTGCACCGCAGGCCAGCGGTTCGATCCGTCTCCGATGTACCCGGACACGCCGCGCTCGCGTGCGACCCCGACGATCGTCGACATGAAGCCGTGGTCGCCGTCGCCGTGCACGGTGGGAGCGAACCGAAGGGCCACCGATCGCACGCCTCGCGCCGCATAGCCCAGCGCCAGTGCCTCGCCACCGCCGCGGGGTGCGTCGGGACCGCTCATCGGAGTGGAATCATATTCTGTCGCAACATGTCCCGGGCGAATGAGGGCAACGCCGGACGCGAAGAGCAGGGGGCGATCGGAGCCGACAAGCGTTTCGCTCAGCGTTTCCAGGGCCGCGCGCTCGGTGCGGCCGGCGCCCGCGAAGTCGGAGAAATCGTGTTTGAAGGCGAGATGGATGACGCCGTCAGCGGCGTCGGCTGCTTTGCGTAGGACCTCGAGGTCGTCGAGGCTGCCGCGATGTACCTCGACGCCCGCGGTGCCCAGTGCTGCCGCGGAAGTGTCGGAACGGGCGAGGCCGACCACCTCGTGTCCGGCGTCGAGTAGTTCGGGTACCACGGCCGAACCGATCCAACCGGAGGCCCCGGTCACAAATACGCGCATGAATCTCTCCTTGTCGATGGTCCGGAACTCCCGGGCCTGATGTCAGTAACTGTCATCAGAGTAGCATATGATGTCAGATGCTGACATCGCTAAGCTTCTGCGATGGCACGATGGGAACCGGACGCGCGCGGCCGCATGATCGGCGCTGCCGTCGATCTCTTTGGCGAGCGCGGATTCGAGCAGACGACGGCGCTGGAGATCGCGCAGCGGGCGGGCGTCACCGAACGCACGTTCTTTCGCCACTTCGCGGACAAGCGGGAGGTGTTGTTCGGGAAGTCCGATGAGTTGCAGAACTTTGTTGTCGGCGCGATCTCGTCGGCCTCGTCTGAACTGGATGCGATCGATGTGGTGGTCGCCGCGATCGAGGCCATCGGGGAGGTTCTGCTCGACCGGGACGATGCACGTCGACGGGCCGCCGTCATCGCGGCGAACTCCAGCTTGGAGGAACGCGAACTCCTCAAACTTGCCAGACTTGCGTCGGCGATCGCCGAAGCGCTACGCGCCCGAGGTGTCGCAGATACCGCGGCCGCGCTGCTCGCCGAAGTCGGGGTCACGGTGTTCAAGGTCGGTTTCGAAATGTGGCTGAGCGACGATTCGGGGGACGATTTCGCGCGTTGTATCCACGCAACCATGTCTGAGTTGGGAGCTCAGTTCGCGGCGGATTGCCGAGATACCTGACGATCGCTACTCAACCACTTTTTCGGTGGTGGCGTATTTGTTTTCGGTGGCTTGTTTGAGGGGTTGCCACCATTGGGGGTTGTCGCGGTACCAGTTGATGGTGTCGGCCAGGCCGGCGCGGAAGTCGAGAAATTGTGGTTGCCAGCCGAGTTCGGTGCGCAGGCGGGTGGAGTCGATGGCGTAGCGCAGGTCGTGGCCGGGTCGGTCGGTGACGAAGTCGAAGGCGTTTTTGGGTTGGCCGGTGAGTTCGAGGATGGTTTCGATGACGGTGCGGTTGTCGGCTTCGCCGTCGGCGCCGATCAGGTACGTTTCGCCGATCTGGCCTTTGTCGATGATGGTCCAGACGGCGTCGTTGTGGTCGTTGACGTGGATCCAGTCGCGGACGTTGGTGCCGGTGCCGTAGAGCTTGGGGCGGATGCCGCTCAGGACGTTGGTGATCTGGCGGGGGATGAACTTTTCGATGTGTTGGTAGGGCCCGTAGTTGTTTGAGCAGTTGGAGATGGTGGCTTGTACTCCGAAGGAGCGGACCCAGGCGCGTACGAGTAGGTCGCTTCCGGCTTTGGTGGAGGAGTAGGGGCTCGAGGGGTTGTAGGGGGTGGCTTCGGTGAAGCGGTGTGGGTCGTCGAGTTCGAGGTCGCCGTAGACCTCGTCGGTGCTGATGTGGTGGTAGCGGACGTTGTGTTTGCGGACCGCTTCGAGCAGCGAGAAGGTGCCGACGATATTGGTATGGACAAAGCTGGTGGGGTCGGCCAGCGAGTTGTCGTTGTGGGATTCGGCTGCGAAGTGGACCACCAGGTCGGCCTCGGCGATCAGTGTGTCGACCAGTTGGTTGTCGGCGATGTCGCCCTTGACGAACTCGATGCGGTCGGCGACCGGTGCCAATGATTGGGCGTTGGCGGCGTAGGTCATCGCATCGAGGACGACTATCTGCGCATCTGGCCTGGTGGCCAGGGTGCGGTGCACGAAATTGGCGCCGATGAATCCGGCGCCACCGGTGATCAATACCCGCATTTGCTGCCTCCATTCGCTGGTGCAACCCTACCGACCGGGTCAGTTCTGGGCAGTCGCAGGACCCGCACCCTATGGTGTGAACCATGCGCGGAATCATTCTGGCCGGGGGAACCGGATCGAGGTTGCATCCGATCACTCAGGGTGTCAGTAAACAGCTGGTGCCGGTATACGACAAACCGATGATTTATTACCCGCTGAGCACGCTGATGCTCGCGGGAATCCGAGACATCCTGATCATCACCACGCCTCACGACGAAGCAGCGTTCAAGGCTCTCCTCGGTGACGGCTCCCAGTTCGGATTGTCGTTGACCTATCAGGTTCAGGCGAGTCCGGACGGTCTGGCGCAGGCGTTTGTGTTGGGTGCCGATCACATCGGCACAGATTCGGTGGCACTGGTCCTGGGCGACAACATCTTCTACGGGCCCGGCCTGGGCGAACAACTCAACCGTTTCCAGACCATCGACGGCGGTGCGGTGTTCGCCTACTGGGTCCGCAACCCCGAAGACTATGGCGTGGTCGATTTCGATGCCGACGGCAAAGCTGTTGATCTGCAAGAAAAACCCGAACACCCCAAATCCAACTACGCGGTTCCGGGCCTGTACTTCTACGACAACGACGTCATCGACATCGCCGCCAACCTCAAGCCCAGCGCCCGCGGCGAATACGAGATCACCGACGTCAACCGCACCTACCTCGACCAGGGCCGCCTACAGGTCGAAGTCCTGCCCCGCGGCACCGCCTGGCTCGACACCGGCACCTTCGACTCCCTGCTCGACGCCGGGAACTTCGTGCGCACCGTCGAACAACGCCAGGGGCTGAAAATTGCTGTCCCAGAAGAGGTTGCCTGGCGTCGTGGATTCATCGACGACAACCAACTCGAAGCCGCCGCAACGAAACTGCTCAAATCCGGGTACGGCAGCTACCTCTTGGACCTGCTGCAGCGCGGCAAAGACCACTGACGACCATTGAACGCTGACGAGATGGAACACTGACATCATGCAGATCCAGCCCCTGTCCATCGACGGTGCCTTTGTCGTCACTCCCAAGATGTTCGGCGACCCACGCGGGTTGTTCATGGAATCGTTCCGCGCCGACGTGCTCTCCGAAGCCATCGGTCACCCCTTCGACCTGCAACAGGCCAACCTGTCGGTGTCCGCGGCCGGAGTGCTGCGCGGTGTGCACTTCGCCGATATCCCACCCGGGCAGGCCAAATACGTCAGCTGCCCCAAAGGCGCGATCTACGACATCGTCGTCGACATCCGCGTGGGCTCACCGACTTTCGGCCAATCCGAAGGCGTCTTGCTCGACGACTCCAACCGCAAAGCGGTCTACGTCGGCGAAGGCCTAGGCCACGCCTTCGTCTGCCTCGAAGACGACTCGGTGGTCACCTACCTGTGCTCGGCCGGCTACAACCCCACCGGCGAACACGGCATCTGCCCCCTGGATCCCGCACTCGGTCTTGACCTACCCAGCGCAGCCCGAGACGGCAGCCCCCTGACTTACACGCTCTCCGACAAAGACACTGCCGCACCGACATTGGCCCAGGCTCGAGAGTCCGGCCTACTTCCGGATTTCGATGACGTCACCGCATTCCTTCGCGCACTGGCTGATCCGGATACCACCGGCTAGGACGGTGGGGGTTGACCGAACACCGTCGATGCTAGGCGGCGCTGCCAGTGAGCACCGACTCGGCGAGGTCCCAGAGGGCGTTGTCGATGGATTCGATGAAGTAAAAGATCGTAAGCAGCATAGTGGTCCTTGTCGTCCGTGAATTGTTGTCAATCAATGCGGGCGAGTTCATCTACAAACGATGTCGCATAGATGGGGCTCACCCAATCTCCCCGATGCGGCGCCACGAGTGCAGCTGGCATAAGGGAGAAATCTGAGAATGCCTTTACCTTCGTCCCCGGTCCAGGCCGCTGAGTAGTTGCTTGTTGTCAGTGCCGGGTTCAACGCCAGATGATTCTGGCGGGTAGGCATCGAGCATCATCTCGGCCACTGCGGTCAGGGCCTCCGTCCAGGCCTCGGACATGGCATCGGTCCACTCACTGCCACCGATGTCAGCCATGGTCGTGATCAATGTTGTTGCCACCCAGCCGTACATGTGCGGTGTGACCCCGAGCGAGGCGTGCACCCTGCCGAGAGATCCCAGAGTCGATTGGAGCCAACTGGGGTCATCAAGATGGTCCAGGACGGAGGCAATGGCTTGTTGCAACATCGTGGCCTGTGGGCGGATGTTTTCTCCGAAAAGCTTTTTCACCGAGGGGTATTCGTCGAACAGGCGCTCGTAGAAGCGAACCGTGAAGTCAGGATCGTCCGCGGCCACCAGTGTCAGGCTTTGCTGGAGTAGGTTCTGGTCCATGGGGGGTGTCCTTTCTGTGCAGTCTCGAGAACTGGCCCCGTTGCGTGATCTCGCTGCCGAGCATGAAGCGACAACTCTCCGCTTCCGGGTTGCCCTGGCAGTGGTGGGCAGGGAGCGCCAGGTGACCGTCTTTCATGTCCGCGCCGCCCGTCGCGTCTGTTGAGGTTGTCCATGTATGGTCACGTCGGGCCGTGCAGGCTGAAGCAATGAAACATTTGTCGTATCTCTGTTTCATTGGTAGCATAGCTGTGGTGGGTATCACAAGGGGTCGATTCCTGACGATCCGTTAGGCGAAGAGTTTCACGGACGAATTCATATAGCGACAAAGACACCACCGCACCAACATTGGCCCAAGCGCGAGCCTCTGGACTGCTACCTGACCACGACGATGTCACCGCATTCCTGCAGGCACTGGCAGATCCGACTGTCGGCTAGGACGTTCGGGAGTCCGGCTCACAACAGGCGTGCGAGCCGCTTTTTGCGCAGGTTGTTGGTGATGATCCACGCGATGTCGGGGTCTGAATCATCAAGGCTCCCGAACTCGGCCAGGCCCGGTAGGGGATTGGCAGCGACGGCTACGCTCCAGCAGTAGCCGAGCGCTTGCCGGAGAGTGCGTACCCCTGGATCTCGACGTGTCTGCAGCAGCCGGGCCGCCAAATGCGCACTGGCGCGTTTGCAGGCGTCGATCGCCACCGCGGCAGCGCCCGGATTGCGCAGCAGGCGTGGCTCGCAGATCGCGGCAATGGCTGCCCGCTGCACCAATGGGTCGGAATCGTCTACCCAGTCGTTGACGATGAGTTTCAGGGCAGCCGGGTCGGTATCGCCGAGGCGCTGCAGACCGATGGCGACACCCTCGCGGACCCGCCACCGGTCATCGGCGGCCAAAGCTCGCATGCGCGTGGCCACTTCATCTTCTGCGGCGCGGGTGCCGAGACAGATTGCGCCGCAGAATGTCCGGTACTCGTCGCTGCTGCTGAGCAGGTCATCGACAAAGTCGCTGTCGGCCACTTCTGCCAGTGCCATTGCCAACTCGATGTCGCCCCGTGGACCGGGAAGTCCGGAATTCGCATCGAGGAAGGCCGGCCACGACGACCGGTCCAATTGCTCAAGTTGTTGCTGCCAGTCGGCTTTGCTGACCATTCGAGGCCCTCCCACGCTCAATGCCAAGGTTACGGGCACCAGTGTGGTCGAAACGCACGCCTGTAGCAGTACCGTCACCACCTGGTTGAGGCTGCAGTTGTGAAGGAACCTACTGGGCCGGCGCCTTCATAACTGCACTCTCGCCGAGGTGCAGAGCCGATCAAGTAGTGCGTGGTCGTGGCTGACGAGCGCAATGGCCGTACCGTCGTCGGACAACTGCCGCAAGAGCTCGATGACGGCAGTGGTGGCGATGGGGTCGAGCATGGCGGTGGGCTCGTCGCAGAGAAGAAATGCCGGCTCGCCGACGAGTACCCGTGCGATGCAGGCGCGTTGGAGTTGTCCGCCGCTGACTTGGGTCGGAAATCTGGTGAGTAATTGTAGATCGAGGCCGACGCGTTCGGCGACCGCGGCGAGATCAACAATGCGACCGGCGATGTCGGCAGGTTCGGTGATGATCTGCGACAGTGTCCAGCGAGGATTGCAGACCAGGCGCGGATGCTGGTCGAGCATGGCCAATGATCCGGGCGCCGTCTCGGGGCTGCCGTTGTAGGAGACCTTCCCCGAATCTGGAGTCTGTAGACCCGCCATCACCCGAAGCAGGGTTGTCTTTCCGGTTCCGGAAGGACCGACGACGCCGGTGATCTCGCCTGATCTCACCTCGAGGTCGACGTTCTCCAACACGGTTTGGTCGCCGAATCGAACAGAGATCGACTTGGCCTGCAGGATATGGCTGTTCACACTGCAACTCCATCGAAGAACTGGCTGACGTAGGTGTTGTCGATGCGTAGCACCGACGCGGGCGGACCGTCGGCAACAATCCGTCCGGCACGCATCAGTGCAACGGAGTCGCAGATGTCTGCCGCGAAAAGGCTTGTCACATCGTGGGTGATGACAAGGACGGCTGCGCCGGCGTCGGCAGTCGAGCGTAAGAGTCTCCAGGTCGCTGCGGCGAGGTCGGGATCGAGCGCGGAGGTGGGTTCGTCGGCCACCACCACCGACGGATTGCCGGCCAGCGCAGCAGCAATCGCGGCACGTTGGGCCATGCCGCCCGACAACTCGTGTGGAAACAACTCCAGCGCCGAAACCGGGAGTTCGGCGAGTTCGGCCAACTCCTTGGCACTGCGGGCGCCATCCAAAACGTGAATGCACTCTTCGATCTGAGACCCGACAGTCCGCACCGGGGTGAAGGAGGTGGCCGGAGATTGGGGAACCAGGCCGACGCGGTGCCCGCGGATCTGGCGCCAGCGCTTCTCGTCGTCGGCGGCGATCGCTTGCCCCTCGATCTCGACGGCGCCGCTGACCTTGCACCCGGGCGGGAGGAGACCACAGAGTGCCACCGCAACAAGTGATTTGCCGCAACCGGATTCGCCCATGAGCGCGGTCAGTTCGCCGCGCGTCAACGTCAGGTCGACACCGTCGAGGCCGGTCACACTCGGCGAATCCCGACCACCCCGCGTGGCGATGTCCACCTTCAGGCCCCGGATATCAGCGCCCGCATTCACCAGATCACTCCCCGTGGTGGTTCCATCCGCCGCCGTAGCCCGGAGGCGGCGGCCGCTATGGCCAGGGCCGTCAGGACCAGCGCGCAGGCGGGGACGGCCAGCGTCCACCAGGCACCGAGCATCACGTCGCCTCGTGCCTGCCCGAGCAGAGTGCCCAGACTGGCCCGATCCGGCGACAGTCCGACACCCAGGAACGACAGCGTCGACTCATGCCACACCGCATGGGGCAACAACATCACCATCGCCACCAACGCCTGACCACCGACCGCAGGTAAGAGGTGGTGCCGCGCCACAAACCAGCGTGAGGCGCCGGCCAGACGAGCTGTGTGCACCCATCCGGATTCAGCGCCAGCCAACAGTTCCGCGCGGACGACCCGCGCCACGGCCGGCCAATGGGTCAGGGCGATGGAGGCGATGATCGCGAGCGGTTCCCCGCGCCACAGTGCGGCGATGACGATTCCGACAACAAGATGGGGCAGGGCGTTGAATCCGTCGACCACCCGCATCACCACGGCATCGATCCAGCCGCCCGCAGTTACCGAAAGGAGGCCGATGGCAACACCCAGAAGTGTTGCGACGACGGCACATATCGCGGCCATCGCCAGTGAGATACGCAGACCTTCTGCCGTGCGGACGAGTAAGTCGTAGCCGGAATGATCGGTCCCCAGTGGCTGATCGATGCCGGGGGCCAGTAGTGCTCGGCTGAAGTCGGCCACCTGCTCGCCGGCCACGATCGGCGCCACAACGGCGAACACTGCGATAACCAACAGCAGCAACCACGGCCAGTGCCGGATTGTCCGCCGCCGCCTCAGTGACTGCGCGGTCATGCTGCCATCCCGATCCGTGGATCCAGCGCTGTCGCGGCGGCATCGGACAATGCGGATCCCAGCAGCACGGCCAGTGCGGAGCCGACCGCGAGCGCGGCCATCAGCGGAAAGTCCAGTGCCGCAGCAGATTCGACCAGTACCGATGCCACGCCCGGCCAGCCGAAGATGGTCTCGACGATGGCCGCGCCGGCAATGACCTCGGGCAATCGGGTCCCGAGCAGGGCAAGCGTCGGGGCCACCGAGGTGGGAAGAACGTGACCACGCATCAGGGCCGCGCCGCCGATGCCCCGTGCCCGTGCGGCTCGGACCGCATCGGAGCCGATTGATTCGACAACCGACGCCCGGGTGGTGAGGAGCAACCACGGGATTTGTGAAAGTGTCAGTGCCACAAAGGGTAACACGGCGTGCGTCAGTATCCCGGATGCCGTGTACGGATCTCCGGGATCGCGGGCACCGGAGGTGGGGAACCAACGCAGCCCCACGGCCAGTACCGACACCAGGACTAGAGACACCACAAACGGCGGAACCGATGCGAACAGTGCGGATGCGCCCGAGCAGAGCCTGTCGACGAGGCCACCGCGGCGCATACCGGCCACCGCACCGAGCCCGACAGCGATGAGCGTTGCGGCGAGCAACGCGGCCGCGGACAGGCCGAGGGTGAACGGCAACCTGCTGGTGAGAACCTCTGCCACCGGCAGTGATTGGGTCGATGACCAACCCAGATCGCCGTGAAGCAGATCGCGAATCCACTGCCACCACGCGCCGTACCAGGACTGGTCGGTGTTGTAGGCATCAGCAGTTGCCTGTCGCTGCGATTGGGTGGCGCTTTGATAGTTGTCGCCGAGATAGGCGGCCAGTGGATCAAACGGCGACAACGACGCCAGTAGGAAGATGGCGGCCGAGACCGCGACGGTCACCGGGATCGCGATCAGTGCGCGAAGCCCCAGCAGACGAACCGCCGGAACCATCCGGCGCCGTGTCGCATTCACCGTTGCCAGGCGGAGATGCGCCACCACGGTCCCCATGTCACCCCGTGGGAGTGCGGTTCGAGGATGGGCGCGCTCTGTTGCCAGCCGAGGTCGCGGTAGGCGTAGGTGTGGTCGAGGAATGCCAGGAAGACCGACGACGGCTGCGCCAAGTACATGGTCTGGATCTCGCGGTACCGGGCGTCGTTCTCCGGTGTGGTCGCCGATTCGCGGGCCTGCTGCAGGAGCTGGTCCAATCCGGGGGTGGTGAAGTTGCCCGGGTTGGAGTAGGGCGACGAATCCGGGACACGGGTGTGCAGTGTGTTGTAGACCTGAGAGTCGATGCTGTACGGCGTATCTCCGCCGCCGAGTAGGACTGCCGAAGTGCCCATTCTGGTTTCGATGTCGTCCCAGCTACTGCCACGGGGTGTGACCTTGATGCCCAGCGGCTGCATGGCCGCGGCGAATGCGACGGCAAGATCGCGTCGAAGGGTGTCCTGCGCGTTGTAGAGCAACTCGAATGATGCTTGGACGCCATCTTTTTCGCGGACATCTCCGGTTCCTGCGATCCGCCACCCGGCGGAGTCGAGAATTGTCGCGGCCTGCGCCGGGTCGTAGTCGAAGACCGCATCCGGGTTGTAGGCGTCCCCGTAGACAGCCGCCACCGGTGTGCTGGCGGGCCGGCCGTGGCCGGCCAGGACATCGGTGATCATGGCGGAGCGGTCGACGGCGTGGTTCATGGCGAGCCGCACCCGGGGATCGGCCGTGAAGGCGTTGTCGCTGGGAAAAGACACCCCGCGCCAGTCGGCCGACTGGACTCCGACGGTCGCGATGCCGTCGCGGCCGTCGAGGGCGGCGAGCATCTTCGGGGGCAGGGGACCGCCATCGACCTCACCGGTCGAGATCTGCGCGGACCGGCTGTTGTCGTCGGGGCTGTGGGTGAAAACCAGTGTGGTCACCTGCGGTAGTGACCCCCGATAGTCGGAGCGGGCGACCATCACGGCCTGATCGGCGTCCAGGCTTTCCAGCTCATAAGGGCCGGTGCCAACAGGTTTGGTGTTCAGCGCCCAGTCGGCGGCCGGTGCATCCTCGATCATCTCTGACGGCGCAATACCGAGCAGGAGATACGGCGAAGGGTCGGCGTCGGTGTTCATGGTGACGGTCACGGCATTCGGTCCGTCGGCGGCGACATCGACAACGGGTGCCAGGCTGGCCGAGATCTCGGACGCGACAACCGGATTGCGGACCGCGGCATATGTGGCGACCACATCCGCCGCATCGAACTCCGAACCGTCGGAGAATCTGACATCCGGGCGCAGCGCCAAACGCCATCTGCGAGGACCGACCGGCTCGGGGGCACTTTCGGCAAGCGAGGGGACCAGTGCAGGCAATGCGGTGTCGGTGTCTGCCTCCGGGCGCAACAGTCCCTCGTAGATCGGGGATACGCCGAGCGCGCCGTAACCCGATATCGGGTTGTACCCGCCGAGTTCCTGGCTATCGGCGAGCACGATGCGAGCCGAGTCCTCAACCGATGGTGAGGAACACCCGGTCAGGATCAGGGCGCCCGCGGTTGCAAGCAATGTCAGACGCCGTGGCACGAACACCGTGGAACCCCTCGCCTCGATATATGTCTGGATGGACACATTTGATGTGTGCCGTAGCCTAGCATCGTGAGCAAGCCCCAAGGTGACATCGACGATTGGGCCAAACGTTTTGCCCTGCTGTCTGATTCCACCCGCTTACGCCTGATCACCCACATGCATGAACATCCCGGGGCAGTGGTGGCCGAACTCGCCGAGGCGGCCGGGATCACCGAGAACGCTGCGTCGCAGTCCCTGCGGGCACTACGGGATCAGGGTTGGGTGACCACCACGAAGACCGGCCGTTCCGTCCACTACCGCGTCGTGGCGGATGCCATCGTGCACCGAATCCTGCACGACATCATGGGCGCCGAGCACCCGCACCATCACTGAGCCGGATCGGCGGGTGGGTCCTCCGGTGATTTGTGGTCGTTCTCGCGCGCAGCGTTCTGCAGCGCCACCGACCGCGCGAGCCGCGCGTATTTGATCTCGACATCACGGAACCGCAGGTAGGTGCTGATCGTGGTGAAGGCAAAAGCCACCACCAGTCCGTACAGCACCAGGTCGGTACCACGTCCGACCCCGACCCAGCCCGCGATCACTGTCAGATCGTCCGGCCGCAACAGCGCGTAGACGCCAAAGGCCAGAAATGCCAAGAAGATCAACTTGACCCACGCCGAGGCCCTGGCACTGCCGCGGCGGGTGATGAAGTAGCCGACCATCAGGAGTACGGCAAGGATCAGAAGTATCTGGATGACCAGCATTGGGTGTGCTACCGCCTCATCCGGCCACCGAGCAGACCGTCGCTCAAGATGTTGACACCGTTGAGCAGCGACTGGCCCTTGGCCATCGAATACTCGGTGTAGAGGATGGTCACGGGCTGTTCGGACACCCGCCACTTGTGCTCATCGATGAGCGCGACGAACTCCGATGCGTGGCTCATCCCGTTCATGATCAGGTCGAGTTGGCCTGCCACCGTGGCGTTGAAGACGCGCAGACCGTTGTGGGCATCGGTCAGACCCATTCGGCGGGTCCGGGGACTGAGGAAGACGATGGTGCGCAGTGCCATCCGCTTGAACAGCGGGACGCTCTTGCTGCGGTCTTCGGCAAAACGGGTGCCGATCACGATGTCGAGTGGCTCGCTGCGCAGCCGTGCCAGCATGGCGACAACGTCGTCGACCTGGTGTTGGCCGTCGGCGTCGAACGTCACGAAGTACTGGGCGCCCGGCTGTGCCCGGGCATATTCGACACCGGTCTGGATCGCGGCCCCCTGGCCGAGGTTCACCGGGTGGCGGACGAGATCGGCGCCCGAGGCCCGGATCTCGGAGACGGAATTGTCCTTGCTGCCGTCATCGACGCAGACGATATTCGGGAATGTCTTCTTGGCTGCGGTGATCACCGATGCGATCACCGGTTCCTCGTTGAACACCGGAACGATCAGCCAGACATCGGAATTATCGGTGGCAGCGGGTGAGACAGCGATGACCACACCTCCACGCACACATCGACCGGATACCGAACCAGGTCCCGGACAACCCAACCGCTGTCGGGCCGATAGGCAGTCTATCGGTATCACCGCTGTACTCTGCGGAGCGTGCTCGCTGTCGACGTCATGTTGCCGTTCTACGGTGACGTGGATCAACTGAAAGCCGCGGTCCGCAGCGTGCTGGATCAGACCTTCACCGCCTTTCGGTTGGTGGTGGTCGACGACCAGTACCCCGACCCCGAGCCCGCGCGCTGGCTGCAGTCGCTCGGCGATGCCCGCGTGCAGTACCTGCGCAACGACGTGAATCTCGGCGTCAACGGCAACTTCCGGCGCTGTGTGGACCTTGTCGAGGCACCCGCGTTCACCCTCATGGGCTGCGACGACGTCATGGCGCCGCAGCATCTGGCCAACGCGATGGCCGCACTCGACGCGCATCCCGCCGCAGCTGTGGTGCAACCGGGCGTGCAGGTCATCGACGCTGATGACGCCGTCGTCCACCCGCTGGGTGACCGGGTGAAGGCCCGTATGACACCGCAGGCACCGGCCGTTCTGCAGGGTGAGGCGCTGGCAGCGAGTCTGTACCGCGGCAACTGGACGTACTTCCCGTCCCTGGTGTGGCGGACCTCGGTCGCGAAGCCGATCGGATTCCGGCCCGGCCTCGAGATCGTGCTCGACCTGGCCCTGCTCCTCGACATCGCGCGGGCAGGTGGGGCGCTTGTCCTCACCGAAGGCGTCACCTTTTCCTACCGCAGGCACACCGAATCGGTGAGTTCGCTGCAGGCCGTCGACGGTAGGCGATTCGATGAGGAACGCGCCTTCTTTTCAGACGAGGCGCAGCGGTGCGTCGAGATCGGCTGGCCCGATGCGGCCCGTGCCGCGCGGCGCCACCCGACCTCACGGCTGAATGCGGCGACGCTGGTGCCCGGAGCGCTACTCGGCAGGCAGTGGCCGATTGTCTCCACGCTCGTCCGGCACGTCGTCGGTTGACGTCGACCGCGCGGCCCACAGGTGGACGGCCATCCCGATCAATGGTCCGGCGATGAGGGCGATCGAGACCCGCACCTCGAGGTCGGCAGGCACGAACAGCAGGGCGACGCTTGCGGTGGTGGCCACCCACCAGCCGGTTGCGTAAAGACGGTGCGCTCCGACGGCCAGGGCCATCGCGCCGGTGAGCGTGAGGACAGCCATCGCCACCGCGCCGATTGTCAGCGCGGCGATGGTGGCACCGGAGAGTCGGTAGTCGGCGCCGAAGACGGTCTCGAGCAACCACGGCCCGACAAACCAGGCCGCGACCGCACCGATCACGCCGACGCCGGTCACGATCAGCAGCGGGGCCATCAGTGACGCCGTGACCCGGTCGCGATTCTCGACGAACCGGCTGATCAGGACGCCCTGAAAGCTGTTCAGCGGCACCAGTAGTGGAGCCCGGGTCAGGGTCACCGCCAAGATCACGGCGCCGGCCACCGAGTCGAGGTCGCCGGAGGTGGACAGTTTGATCAGTACCGGGAAGCCCATCACCAGGACCGCACTGGCCAGCGCTGCGGCCATGGCCGTGAAGGTGTTTCGCGCCAGTTCCCGGACCGGGACATCGCCGCGGGCCCCCAGCGCTGCGCGGGCAGGCCGCAGACACAGGACAACAATCGCCGACGAGATGGTGCCCGCGATGGTCATCACCAGGAACGCGAACAAACCCCATCCGGCGATGACGGCAATGACGGTGAGCCCCAGCCGGATCAGCGCATCAACGATGAGCAGGGTGGCAAAGGGTCCCCACCGACCCAGGCCGGACAGGGCTCCGCCGAGGCCGGCATAGATGCCGAACGCCGCGACACCCGCGGCGAGCAACAGCACCGATTCGACTCGGTACCACTCGAATACCGCGCCGGCCCAGCCGATCGAGGTCGCCGCCACCACCAGGGCCAACCCAATCCCGACGGCGGCGTTGAGCGGCATCGGCCGGGCGTCGTTCCCGTCCACGCCCCGGATCCGGGCGCCCCGGACCGCGCGGGTCGTTTCCTGGAGTTGCCCGTTCTGCGTTCCGGTGGCCAGTCCGTACGCGGCCCAGAACACCGCGAACGCCGCGTAGCCGTCGGCGCCGAGGGCGCGGGCCGCGAGTAGCAGGACCAGATAGCCGGATACCGCGGCGATCACGGTCGCCAGGGCCACCCGACTCATCTAGACACCCGGGTACGCAGGCAGCGGCTTCTCGTCGAGCCAGCTCTGCCACAGATCGTTCAGCGGCTCCGGGCTGTGCTTGGCGGCCAGGCCGGTGAAGTCGGCCGAGGTCACCGAGCTGTAGCGGTAGTCCTTCGTCCACTCCCGGAGCAGGTCGAAGAAGTTGTTGTCGCCCACACGCTTCCGTAGGGCATGAAGCGTCAGCGCGCCTCGTTTGTAGACCCGGTCGTCGAACATGTTCTTGGGTCCGGGATCGCCGATCACCAGATCCATGGGGGATGCCGACAACCGGCCGTAGTACTTGCGGGCCTGGGCCTCGGCACTGAGTCCGCCCGACCGTTCCGACCACAACCACTCGCTGTAACAGGCGAATCCCTCGTGCAGCCAAATGTCCTTCCACCGGTTCAGCGTCAGTGAATTGCCGAACCACTGATGTGCCAATTCGTGTGCGATCAGACGCTCGGACGAACCGGTGCCGTCGCAGTGGTTGGCACCGAAGATCGACATGCCCTGGGCTTCGATCGGGATCTCGAGTTCGTCGTCGGTGACCACCACCGAGTACTCCGGGAACGGATACGGGCCGAACATGTCGACAAACTCTTCCATCATCGACCGCTGCTTGGCGAAGTCGAGGTCGAACTCTTTGTGCAGCCGCGGCGGGATCACGGCGTGGATGGGAACGGGCTTGGTACTGAGCGTCTTTCGGGTATACACGCCGATCTGGACGGTGGCCAGATAGGATGCCATCGGCTCGATCTGCTCGTAGACCCACGTGGTCTGGGCGGCCTTGGTGCGCTTGCTCTTGAGAACGCCGTTGGCAACCGCCATGAAGGGACTGTCGGTGGTGATCGAAATGCCGTAAGCCGCTTTGGAACTCGGGTGGTCGTCGCAGGGAAACCAGGATGCGGCCCCGTTGGGCTGGCCGGCGACCAGTGAACCCTCGGTGAGCTCTTCCCAGCCGACCTCGCCCCATTGGCCGCGGATCGGTTTGGGGTTGCCCGCGTACTTGACCACGATGATCATCCCGCCGCCTGCGGGGAGTTCGGTGGCCAGCGTGATGTTGAGCTTGTGGCTGCGGTGGCTGTACCGGGCCGGACGCTTGCCGTTGATCGTGACGCGTTCGACCTTGAGCGCGGAGGACAGGTCGATGCTGAATCGACTCAGGTTGCTGACCGTGGTCGCGGTGATGGCGGCGACTCCGGCGAGCCGGTTGGTCGCGACCTTGTATTCGAGGTCGAGGTCGTAGCGCGATACCCGGTATCCGAGATTGCCGTTGGCAGGCAGATACGGGTCGATTCCGTCCGACGGGTCGCCCAACAGCGACTGCCCGGTCCGGGAGGAGCGCCTGCCGAGTTTACCTGGCACAAATCCTCCTGTTCGGTTCCGATATGCATCGTCGATCGCGTTGAATGGCTTGTGGGTGGACATCTATGACGTCGCACCGCCGATTCGTGATCGGTGGAGACGTTACATGGCCGCCCAGGCGACGGTGCTTCAAGACCCGTGGGGCAGATAGCCGCTGAAGGCGACGTATTTTTTCCCGAGGACAAGGACCATAGTCATGGGTACATCGAGAAGTTTCGCATCCCTGGTCGCACGTGTGATCCTGGGCATAATCTTCATCTTCCATGGGTGGCAGAAGTTGCACACCAACGGAATCGATGCCACCGAGGCGTACTTCAAGTCGCTGGACATCCCGTGGCCTGCCGCCGCGGCCTGGTACTCCGCACTGGTCGAATTCGGTGGTGGCATCCTGCTCATCCTGGGTGTGCTGACGCCATTGGTGTCGCTGTTGCTGATCGCCGACATGATCGGCGCGATTTTCTACGCCCACATCGACAACGGGTTCTGGAACTACGACAACGGCTATGAACTGCCGCTCGCCCTGATCGCAGGCCTGGTCGCCGTCGGGCTCGCCGATACCGGCCGCGTCGGAGCCGACGGCTACCTGATGAGCCGACGGCGCCGAAACAAGGTGTAGCGCGATCACGGGTTCCACGGTGCGATCGGGTTCCCTTGCCAGCGGGTGGAATCGGGAACAACATCGCCCCGCATGACGAGTGAGGCGGGTCCGACGGTGGCGCCTGCGCCCAGTCCGGAGGCCGGGAGCGCGACGCAGTGTGGTCCGAGCGTGGCGCCGGGCCCAAGGACGACCTCGTCCATGGCCATCACCCGGTCATGGAAGAGATGGGTCTGGACCACACAACCGCGTTGCACGGTGGCGCCGTCTCCGAGGGTCACCAGGTCGGCCTCTGGCAGCCAGTAGGTTTCGCACCAGACGCCCTTGCCGATGTGGGCGCCGAGCATCCGCAGCCAGACGTTGAGGATGGGTGTTCCGGTGGCGGCGTTCGCGAACCAGGGGGCGGCGACCGTTTCCACAAAGGCATCCGAGAGTTCGTTGCGCCAGACGAACGAGCTCCACAGCGGATATTCGGTGGCCCGGATACGGCCGACCACAGTCCATTTGGCGGCCGCGGCGATACAGCAGGCAGCGGCACCGGCGATCAGCAGCACGAGCCCGCTGACGAGGGCCGCCACGTAGTAGTTGGTCTCGATCACGACGTACTGCAGGGCGATCAGTACCAGCAGGCCCAGACCGAAGCTGACCATCACCGGGATCAGTCGCATCGTCTCGACGATCGCGCGGGCGACCTTCAGTTTGGTCGGTGGATCGAACGTGCGGGAGGTATCGGTCCGGGCCGCGGACCGGCGCAAGCGCACCGGCGGACTGCCCAGCCAGCTCGAACCCGATTTCGCCTTGCTCGGTGTGGCCGACAGGACGGCCACCAGCGAGTTCTTCGGGACCTTGCGGCCGGGTCCGGTCATGCCGGAGTTGCCGAGGAACGCGCGTTTGCCGATCTTGGCCTCGTCGATGTGCATCCACCCGCCACCGAGTTCGTAGGACGCGACCATGGTGTCGTCGGCCAGGAACGCGCCGTCGCCGACCGTGGTGAACTTCGGGATCACCAGGGCGGTGGAGATCTCGGTGCCCTTGCCGATGTCGGCGCCCAGTATCCGGAACCAGACCGGGGTCAACAATGAGGCGTACAGCGGGAACAGGAAGGTCCGCGCCGAGTCCATCAACCGCTCGGTGGCCCAGACCTGCCAGCCGACCCGGGAACGCACCGGGTGATAGCCCTTGTGCATTCCGATCGACAGCAACCGCACCAGGACCACGGTGAGCACGGCGAACACCAGCAGGCTCAGCAGGGTCGCGGCAGGCAGCAATGCCATCGCGCGCAGCGTCACCGACTCGAGGTCGTCGGCACCGCCTGCCCAGCTGCCGATGATGGTCAGACCGGCAGCCAGGGACACCAGCGGAACCCCGGCCAGCAACACCGACGACACCCCGAAGATCGGCACCCAGTAGCTGCGCCTCGCGGGCCGTTCCTCCGGCCAGGGACGCTGGGCCTTACCGGTCTTGACCGCAGGCGAACCGGCCCAGCGTTGGCCGCCCTTGACCCGGCCCATCACGGCCGAACCCGGTGCGATTTCGGCGCCCGCGCCAATTCTCGCTCCCGGCAACAGCGTTGATCGCGAACCGACACTGGTGCCGGCACCGATCTCGATCTCGCCGATATGGACGACGTCCCCGTCGATCCACCAACCGGACAGGTCGACTTCGGGTTCGACCGAGCAGCCGTCGCCGAGTGTGATCATGCCCGTCACCGGCGGCAACGTGTGCATGTCGACGTCACGGCCGATCTGGGCACCGAGCGAACGGGCGAAATAGATCATCCAGGGCGCGCCAGAGAGATTTGCGGCACCACTGGCCTCGGTCAGGCGTTCGGCGATCCACAGCCGCAGATGTACCGACCCGCCGCGGGGATGATCACCGGGGCGGACCCCGGCCAGCAACAACCGGATGCCCGCCGCGGCGGTCAGCATCCGGCCGAGTGGGGTGATGAAGATGATGAAGGCGGCGAGAACGATCCACCAGTTGATCGGATGGATCCAGGATGAGTCGAAGGCCGCCGACAGGACGTTGTTCACGATGGCCAACCAGGTCGCCCACTGCAGACCGGTCAGGGTGGTCAGCGGTACGGACAGCGCGACCTGGGCCAGTCCGGTTCGGCGTGGCGTCGGTTCGACGATCCGGGGCTCGACCACCGCGCCCGGGTTGAGGTCGTCGAGCATCTGCGCCAGCGAACCGAGCCGGGGATGGTCGTAGATGTCGGCGACGGTGACGGTGGGGAACCGCTGGCGCAGGACGGTCACCAGCTGGGCGGCCGCGAGCGACCCGCCGCCCTCGGAGAAGAAGTCGGCTTTCGCGTTGGTGATGCCGACACCGAGCACCGTTGCCCAATGCCCGGCCAACCAGGCCTCGGTCGCGCTGAGGTCGCCGGTGTCGGTCTCGCCATCGCCGGAAGGCACCGGCCAGGGGAGTGCATTGCGGTCGACCTTGCCCGATGTCCGGGTGGGTAGTTCGTCCACCAGTACGAGTCGCGGGATCAGGGCCGCAGGCAGCCGATCGGTGAGTTGTTCCCGGGCGCGGTCAAGGTCGAAATCGGGGTCGGTCGAGACGAGATAGCCGACCAGCAATGAATTGCCTGCCGCCGATTTCCGGACGGCCGCGGCGGCACCGGCGACTCCGGGTAGATGCTGCAGGGCGTTGTCGACCTCGCCGAGTTCGATGCGTCGCCCGCCCACCTTGACCTGATCGTCGGCGCGACCCATGAACACCAGGCCTTCGGCCTCGAACCGGACCAGGTCGCCGCTGCGGTACGCGCGCTCCCAGCCCAATGTCTCCATCGGCGAGAACTTCTCGGCATCTTTGACCGGATCCAGATAGCGGGCCAGCCCGACTCCACCGATCACCAGTTCCCCGACCTCGCCGAAGTCGACCTGCTTCTGTTCGCCGTCGACCACGGCCAGATCCCAGCCGGCCAGTGGCAATCCGATCCGGACCGGTCGGCTCCCGTCGAGTCGGGCGGCGCAGGCCACCACGGTCGCCTCGGTGGGGCCGTAGGTGTTCCACACCTCGCGGCCGTCGACTGCCAGCCGTTCGCCGAGTTCGGGCGGGCAGGCCTCGCCGCCGAAGATCAGCAGGCGGACGGCTTCGAGGGCCTCTGGGGGCCAGAGCGCGGCCAGCGTCGGGACCGTGGACACCACGGTGATGTCACGCTGGACGAGCCACGGCCCGAGGTCCATGCCCGAACGCACCAGCGATCGTGGCGCGGGGACCAGGCAGGCGCCGTAACGCCACGCCAGCCACATTTCTTCGCAGGACGCGTCGAAGGCCACAGACAGCCCGGCGAGCACCCGGTCGCCGGGACCGAGTGGTTCGTCCTGCAGGAACATCAAGGCCTCGGCATCGACGAACGCCGCCGCATTGCGGTGGGTGACAGCCACACCCTTGGGTGTGCCGGTGGATCCGGAGGTGAAGATGATCCAGGCGTCGTCTTCGATGGTCGGTGGCGTCGGGTTTTCGACACCCTCGCCACGGGAGAGCCCGAGATCGGCCGGCCAGCGCAGGCCCTCGGCGCCCAGCACCGCCGCCACGCCGGCCTCGCCGAACACCAGGCCGGCCCGCTCCGGCGGATCGTCCGCGTCGACGGGCACGTAGGCCGCACCGGCCGCCAGAGTCGACAGGATCGCCAGGTACAGCTCGCGCGAACCCGACGGCATGCGGATTCCGACACGATCGCCGCGCCCGATCCCACGCGTGCCGAGCCAGGTCGCACCTTCATCGACGAGATCCATCAATTCGGCGTACGTGAGAATCGTGTCGCCGTCATCGATGGCCGGCGCATCCGGATGTACTGACGCGGTCTCGGTCAGTACATCGATGAGGGTCCGTGCGGTTGGCGCCTGCGCAGATCTGCTGAATTGCGCGAGGGTCGGAGCTGTCACCAAGGGCCTTTCTCTCCACGTCGTCCGAACAAGTGTTGCAGCCCGGTCATGGACATGCGATGCAACGAGACCACATCGGCCCCTCGCGTGAGGTACTCAGGTGGACCCAACTGCGGAGTGGTAGGTGTAACTTCACGAAATCTTTGTCTAGAATTCACTGTTCAAGACGATATGCCCTGGTCATGGCGAAGGGGATTTGAGATGTCGGTGACTAGACATGCACGACCGAGCCTGCGGTCGTACCCCATCTGGATGGGCTCGCGGCTCTTTGTGAAGCCCACCCTTGCGCTCTGGCCCATCGGGGCCGTGGGGCTGCGGCCGCTGTATCTCATTGATGAGATCTTCGCCCTTGGCCCGAAGGGAAAGTCTGTGGCGCGTGAGCAGATCACCTTGGCCGGCCGGCCGGTAGAACTGTCGGTACCCGCCCGCCCGAGTGGTCGCGATGAAGCAGCGGCCGTGCTCTATCTGCACGGTGGGGCGCTCGTCGTGTGTGGCCTGGCCACGCATCGGGCGGTCGCCGGGAAGCTGTGCGAGCACGTCGACCTGCCCGTGTATTCGGTTGCGTACCGGCAACTTCCGGAGGCAGGCGTGGGAACCTCCGTCGCCGATGCCTATCAGGCCTACCTGGAACTGGTGACCGAACGGGGGTTCAAACACGTTGTTGTGGCGGGTGATTCGGCCGGCGGGTTCCTCGCGGGCAAGATCGTCGAGCTGGCCCACCGCGACGGAGTGCCCTCTCCCGTGGCGTATATCGGGTACTCGCCCTTCCTCGACCTCGATCTCGGCGGCAATCCCAACCGCTCGAGCCGTGGCGATGCATACCTTCCGATCCGCAAACTTGCCGCGCTCCGGCCGCAATTCGACAAGGGGCCGATCGAACTCGACGGGGTCCGCCGGATCGTGGACGTTCCACCCGCGGCCTTTCCGCCGACCATCGTCGTCACCGCCGAAGGCGAGATGCTCGAGCCGGACGCGCTCGAACTGGTGGAGTCGCTGACCGCGGCCGGGGTGAAGGTGCAGATGCACAGTTATGCCTGGCAGGTTCACGCATTTCCCGCGCTGGCGGGGCGCCATCCGGAGGCACGTCGAGCCATCGCGAGGACAGCGCGGTTCGCCAAGGACGCCGTTGCAGCAGCCGCGCGAGGTGGGCGCGCACACCTGCGGGGCGCCAGTTAGGCAGTGCGTTGGCACAATCTTCCGAATATGTTCCATTGCTGCTACCGTCAAGCTCATGACCGACGCAATCGACACGACGGCAGCCGAATCGGAGGCCGACGATGCGCGCCCGGAGATTGTCGGCGCACCGCTGGGCCCCGGGTCGCTGACCTGGCGTTATTTCGGGGACAGTCGGGTGACGTTGCTGGGTCCGCGACCCGGTGTGCTCGAGAACATGCTGCCCGAACTCGGCCAGGCGGTCCTGGAACATTCAGTGTTCTTCGAGGACCCGTTTGCCCGCATCAAGCGCTCACTGCCGGGTATCTACGGCACCGTCTATGCGCCAGAGGGTGACAGTGCCGGACCGACGGTTCGTGATTTCCACGTCGACATCAAGGGCGAGATGCCCGGTGGGGAGCGGTACCACGCGCTCAATCCCGAGACCTATTACTGGGCACATGCGACGTTTGTCGACATCGTCCTGGAGGCCACCGACCGCTTCATCAAGAAGCTCACCGACGCCGAGAAAGAGCAGATCTACGCCGAGTCGGTCACCTGGTACCGCCGTTACGGTGTCAGCGAACGGCCGGTCCCGGCGACGTATGCCGACTTCGTTGCGTACTGGGATCACATGGTCGACGAGGTACTCGTCCCGCACAAGACAGCGCGTTACGGCGTCGGCTTCGTCACCAAGGGCTACCCGCTGCCGCCCGGTATGAAACCCGTTGTCTGGAAGGTGATCTCACCGATCGTCAATCCGTTTGCGGCATTCATCACCACCGGGGGTCTGCCGGAACGCTCACGCAGGCAGTTGAACCTGCCGTGGAGTGACCGCAAGGAACGCAACTACCGGCGGTTCTGTGCCGCCGTTCGGGCCTTCGATCCGATCTATTCGAAGCTGCCCGCCACAGTCCGCTACAACAAGTTTGCGCTGAAGGGATTCGCCCGGGCAGGTGTACGGCCCTGAGGGGTGGCCGTTTCACTTGGCCGGCGCGGAGTTGTTGTCCGAGAACTGGGTTCGATACAGCTCGGAGTAACGCCCGCCACGCGCAAGCAGATCGAGGTGTGTGCCGCGTTCGACCACGCGGCCCTCTTCCAGGACGAGTATCTCGTCGGCCGCCCGGATGGTCGAGAGGCGGTGAGCGATCACCACTGATGTCCGGTCGGCGAGTGCTTCGCCCAGCGCTTCCTGCACAGCGGCTTCCGATGTGGAGTCGAGGTGGGCGGTCGCCTCGTCGAGGATCACCACGGACGGTTGTGCCAGGAGCAGTCGCGCGATGGTCAGGCGCTGACGCTCGCCGCCGGAGAGGCGGTATCCCCGTTCTCCGACAACGGTGTCGAGACCGTCGGCCAGACTTGCCACCAGGCCGTCGAGTCGAGAGCGACGCAACGCGTCCCAGATGTCCTGCTCGGAGGCGTCGGGGCTGGCGAACAGCAGATTCTGGCGGACAGTTTCATGGAACAGGTGCCCGTCCTGGGTCACCAGTCCGATCGAGCGGTGCAGCGATCCGCTCTCGATATCGCGAATATCTGTGTCGCCCAGCCGGATCGAACCTCCGTCGACGTCGTACAGGCGGGTGGCCAACTGGGCGATCGTCGATTTGCCTGCGCCGGAGCTGCCGACGAGGGCCACCATCTTGCCCGGTGGCACGGTGAACGACACATCGTGGATGACCTGGTCACCGCCGCGGGTATCGAGGATCGCGACTTCTTCGAGTGAAGCCAACGAGACCTTGTCGGCCGATGGGTACGCGAACCGCACGTTGTTGAAGGTCAGCGATTGTGGGCCCGAAGGTGCGGTCACCGCGTCGTCCTTGTCGGTGATCAGCGGCGGCAGGTCGAGGACCTCGAAGACGCGCTCGAAGCTGACGACGGCGCTCATGATCTCGACCCGGGCATTGGCGAGTGCGGTCAGCGGCGCGTACATCCGGGTCAGCAGCAAGGCCAACGAAACCACGGCGCCGGCGTCGAGATGACCGTTGACCGCGAGGTAGCCGCCCAGACCGTAGACCAGGGCCAGCGCCAGGGCCGAGACCAGTGTCAGCGAGGTGACGAAGATGCTCTGGGCCAGTGAGCGGCGTACGCCGATGGCCCGCACCTTGTCTGCGCGGGTGGAGAACTCGTCAGATTCATGATCGGGGCGCCCGAACAACTTCACCAGGGTGGCGCCCGGAGCCGAGAACCGCTCGGTCATCTGGGTGGACATCAGGGAGTTGTACTCGGCGGCCTCCCGGGACAGTGCCTGCATCCGCTTGCCCATGCGCCGGGCCGGAACGACGAACAGTGGCAACAGGACCAATGTCAGCAGGGTGATCTGCCAGCTGATCGACATCATCACCGCGACGGTGAGCGTCAGCGTGACGATGTTGGACACCACCCCGGAGAGGGTGTCGGAGAACGCCCGCTGCGCGCCGATGACGTCGTTGTTGAGGCGGCTCACCAGGGCGCCGGTGCGGGTTCGGGTGAAGAACGCGACCGGCATCTTCTGAACGTGGTCGAATACGGCCCGGCGCAGGTCGTAGATCAGACCCTCACCGATGGTGGACGACAGCCAGCTCACCACGAGTCCGGCCGCGGCCTCGGCGAGCGCGATCAGCGCGATCAGGACCGACAGCCACACCACGGTCGAGGCCATGCCGCCGTCGACGATGTGGTTCACCACCTGGCCGGCCAGGACCGGCGTCAGGACGGTCAGGATCGCGACCACCACACTGAGGATCATGAAGACGGTCAACTTGCCGCGATGTGGCGAGGCAAACTCCATGATCCGGCGCACCGTGACGCCGCGGTTCCCCCGTTGCCTCTCTCTATCGAGGTCGGGCCCGTTCGCCGACCGGTACATCGTGTTCCAGGCAACTGACTCCATACTCATGACACCAACTGTAGAAGTTCAAGTTCACTTGAAGTCAAACCGCTGGTGAAGTGCGGTGCTGATCGGCCGATGAATGCTTCGGCCGGCGGGTTGTGGTCAACTGGAATCAACGGTGCACATAGTGATCAAGGGAGACACGGTGGTTTTGCGACTCGGGTACAAGGCTTCGGCGGAGCAGTTCAATCCTCGCGAGTTGGTCGAGATCGCGGTGGCCGCGGAAGAGCACGGCATGGATTCTGTCGCGGTGTCGGATCATTTTCAGCCGTGGCGTCATAACGGAGGCCACGCCCCGTTCTCGCTGGCCTGGATGGCTGCGGTGGGCGAGCGGACCAAACGGGTGCAGATCGGTACCTCGGTGATGACACCGACGTTCCGGTACAACCCGGCGGTGATCGCGCAGGCGTTTGCCTCGATGGCGTGCATGTACCCCGGCCGCATCATGCTCGGTGTCGGCACCGGTGAAGCGCTCAACGAATACGCCACCGGATTTCAGGGCGAGTGGCCCGAGTTCAAGGAACGGTTCGCGCGGTTGCGTGAGGCGGTCAAGTTGATGCGCGAGTTGTGGACCGGCGAAGAGGTCAACTTCGACGGCGAGTTCTACAAGACGCAGGGCGCGTACATGTACGACATTCCCGAGCAGCCGGTCCCGGTGTACATCGCCGCGGGTGGTCCGGTGGTGGCCCGTTATGCCGGTCGCAGCGGCGACGGCTTCATCTGCACCTCGGGCAAGGGCATGGAGCTCTACACCGAGAAGCTGATCCCGTCGGTCAAGGAAGGTGCCGAGAAAGCCGAGCGCAACTTCGAGGACATCGACCGGATGATCGAGATCAAGATCTCCTACGACCCCGATCCCGCGCTGGCTTTGGAAAACTGCCGCTTCTGGGCGCCGCTGTCGTTGACACCGGAACAGAAGCACAGCGTGAACTCGTCGACCGAGATGGAGCGCCTCGCCGACGAACTGCCGATCGAGCAGGTTGCCAAGCGCTGGATCGTCGCCTCCGATCCCGACGAAGCCGTCGAGAAGGTCAAGGCGTACACCGACGCGGGCCTCAACCACCTGGTGTTCCACGCTCCCGGACACGACCAGGCCCGATTCCTCACCAACTTCCAGAAGGATCTCGAACCCCGCCTACGCAAGCTGGGCTGACCCCCAACCCCCCGGCCCTCCGATGATGTGGCCTTCTGGCGAACAAAACCCCAGGTGGGCGCCGCCAAAAGGCCACATCATCGGGGTTCACATGCGGGAGTAGCGTGCCATCGCAAAGCTGTAGAGCCCGTACGCGGCGATCCCGAATGCCGCTACGACCATCAAGAACTGGCCGAACGGCGCCTCGCCGAGGGTCTTGACCGCGCCGTCGATGCCGGTGGCCTTGGACGGATCCGACTTGATCGACGCGACGATCACGAGGATGCCGGCACCCACCAGGACCAGACCTTTCGCGGTGTAACCGACGACCCCGAGTGGGGTGACCAGCTTGTTGTCGGTGACCTTGAGGTCGTCGAGGAAGTTCTTGGTCACGCCCTTGTAGACGTGATATCCGCCGACCGCGATGATGACCAGTCCGACCACGACGAGCAGTGTCTTGCCTGCCGTGTTCTCCATCAACCGCGCCGACAGGCCCGCGTTCTGCTTGCCGCTCGATTGGCCGCTACCGCGGGCAAACTGCACCGCAGAGATGGCGAACCCGAAATAGACGACGGCCACACTGGCCGACTTCGCGCGGTCGAAGAGCCCGGAGACACCCGAGTCGCCGCTTCCGGGTTCGGTGGCGTGCGGACCTACGATTGTTTCCGCGATGCGCCACAGCGCCATCGCGACGAATGCCACGACGGCGATCCACAGCACCAGGGTGCCGCCGGGTTTGCCCGAGAATTGGGCGAGAGCGCCCGATTGGTCGGCACTACCGCCGGACCCGAAGGCCAGCCGGAGGATGATGTAGGCGATCAGCAGATGCAGGATCCCGCTGACGATGTGGCCGCCGCGCGCGGCCCGTTCGAACAGGTTGCTGTCGGTGGCTTTGTCCACTGCCTGGGTTATTTGGTTGTCGGCCATGAGACACCTCATCACATCCGGGTGTGCCGTGGGTCAGGCCGCCTCAGGAAGAGCGACGCGCTCGCGCAGGAGCTCGATGATCCGTTGCACGGCCGGGTTGCCGCGCACCGCCTGACGGGTGCGCACCGAAATGGTGCGCATCGGAGTCGGGTTGATCAGCGGTCGACTGACCACACCCGGTGGCAATATGCCGGCACCCAGCGATGGCAGGACCGTGACACCGACACCGGCCGCGACAAAGCTGATCGCGGTCGGATAGTCGTGGGTCTCGATGTGAAAACCGGGACTGAAGCCCACCACCGAGCAGGCATCGAGGATCGCTTGCCTGCACGGCCCGCGGGAGACGTCGTTGTCGACCCACCGCTCGTCGCGCAAGGCGCCGAGGTCGACGTGTTCGCGTCGGGCGAGTGGGTGATCGTCACGCAGCACCACCACGTAGGGCTCGGCGAGTAGTTGTTGGACGTCGTAGCCGCGCAGCGACGTGGACGCGGCGCCGTCGACGTAGATCTCGACGTCCGGATCACCCGAGCTGTCGTGCGCCAACTCGATCAGCCGCAGTTCGACGCGCAGATTGGGGTACTCGCGGGTGAGGGTCGCGATGATCGGGGGTATCCAGGCGGCGCCTGCCGAAGAGAAGTAGCTCACGGACAGGCTGCCAACCCGGCCCGAGCGCAGATCGGCGACCAGGGATTCGAGTTCGGCAAGGCGCTCGAGAACCTTTGCGGCCTCGTCGGCGACCGTCAGCCCGACCGCAGTGGGTTTGATGCCGCGGCCGTCCTTCTCCATCAGGGTCAGGCCGGTCTCTTTCTGCAGCGCCGTCAGGTGCTGACTGATCGCGGACGGGGTGTACCCGAGTGCGGTGGCCGCTTCGTTGATCGAGCCGGCAGCCACCACGGCACGGAAGATTCGCAGGCGATGGACATCCAACATCCTCCCAATGTACAGCTGCACTGAAGTGACACCAAGGAAAAATTACTTGTGCTTATGGGTTGTGTGGGTGAAGGTGGAAGTCATGAAAGCAGGCAACTCGTGAAAGCCGCGCTGGCGAACAACCTGGCCGTGGTGGCGGCCGCGGTGACCGTCCTGCTCTGGGCATCGGCGTTTGTGGTCATCCGGTTTGTCGGGGAGACGTTGTCCCCGGGACCGATGACGGTGGCAAGGCTGGGTGTCGGCTCGGTTGTCCTGGTGATCATCGCGCTGCGCTACCGCCGCCCGCTTCCCCGGGGCAAGGGATTGGTGCTGGTCGTCGGCTACGGGCTGGTGTGGTTCGCGGGTTACACGGTGTTGCTCAATTGGGCCGAGCAGCACCTCGACGCCGGGACCGCGGCGTTGCTGGTGAACTTCGCACCGATCCTGGTGGCGGTGTTCGCCGGTCTGTTCTTGGGCGAGGGCTTTCCGCGGCAACTGGTGATCGGCATCCTGGTGGCATTTTCCGGGGTGCTCCTCATCGCACTCGGCGGGTCCGGTGGCAGTAACAACGACAAGCTCGGGATCATCCTGGGCCTGATCACCGCTGTGCTCTACGCGATCGGTGTGCTCATGCAGAAGGTGGCGCTGCGAACAGTCGATGCCATCACCGCGACCTGGGTCGGCTGCGTTGCCGGACTCCTCGCCACCATCCCATTTGCTCCGCAGGCCGTCTCCGAGTTGTCGCAGGCCTCGGCCGGAGCGATCGCGGGAGTTGTCTTCCTGGGTGTGGGACCCACCGCCATCGCCTTCCTCACCTGGGCCTATGCGCTTTCGCGGACGGATGCGGGGAAGATGGCGGCCACCACGCTGGCGGTACCGGCGATCGCGATCGTCCTGTCCTGGATCTTCCTCGGCGAGGTCCCGACGCTGCTCGGATTGGTCGGTGGCGCGATGGCACTGGCGGGTGTGGCAATCAGTCGCCGTCGCGGTCGAGCCGGTGCGCAATCGCCAGAACCTGTGGTCACCTCCTAATCTCAGGGGTATGGAACGAGATCGGATGGTCGACGTCGCCATCGCCGTCGTGGAGCGTTTCGGCGCAAGGGCGTTGAGCCTGACGTCTGTGGCACGGCACGCCGGCGTCGGCCGGGCGACCGCATACCGGATGTTCGGTGGCCGCGACGAGTTGGTGCAGGCGATCGTCGAACGCGAGGTCAAAAGCCTGGGTGATCTGATCGCGGGCTGGATCGCCTCGGAGACCGAGCCGGCCGCCAAGGTGTCGACGATGGTGGTCAACGTCCTCGCGTATATCAGGGAACACGAAGCGCTGCAATACATTCTGCGCAACGAGCCCGAAGAAATCATTGCCACGATCGTCGCCCGTGGGCCTGATCGTGACGCGGCCACCACCATCGTCGACATCATCGTGGCGAACAGTGTCGGAAATTTCACCGCCGAACCCGAATTGGAGGCCGCGCTCATCCCCGACGCGCGCCGGGCCACGGAGTTCATGGTCCGGGTTGTTTACTCCTACATGCTGATTCCCGGAAGTGCGATGTCAGATGAGGACATCGCAGAGATGGTGGTGCGCTCCACGGTCCGCGCGGTCGAGTGACGCGCGGCGGCCGGGTCTAGGCTGGTCGCATGGGCGCTTCAACGTCGAACAGCATCTATCTGGCATCGCCTGAAGGCGACACGGGCAAGTCGACAGTGGCGCTTGGGGTCTTGCATCTGCTGGCGGCCTCCGGTGGGCGGGTCGGGGTGTTCCGTCCCATTTCCCGGACGAACTCCGGTCGGCGCGATTACATCCTGGAACTGCTGATCGAGCACGATTCCAGCGATCTGAGCTACGAAGACTGTATCGGCGTGACCTATGAGGAGGTCCACGCCGATCCTGATGCCGCCCTCAGCGAGATCGTCAACAGGTTCCATGCGGTGGCGGAGCGTTGCGATTCGGTCCTGGTCGTCGGGTCCGACTACACCGATGTCGCGAGCCCATCGGAACTGAGCTTCAACGCGCGCATCGCAGCGAACCTGCAGACTCCGATGCTGTTGGCGCTCAAGGCGGCTTCCCGCACCGAGGATGAGGTGGTGTCCCTGGCCGAGCTGTGCCTGGCGGAGTTGTCGGCCAATCACGCGCAGGCCGTCGCGCTGATCGCCAACCGCTGCGAGCCGAATCGGTTGGGGGAGGTGAAGGCCGCACTCGAGCTGGCCACCGGGCTGCCCTGCTGGGCATTGCCGGAGGACCCGCTGCTGGTCGCTCCGACAGTTGCGGAGTTGATGTCTGAACTCGACGGCGAAATGTACAGTGGCGATCCGGAATTGCTCGGCCGGGAGGCAGTGCAGGTGATGGTCGGCGGGATGACCGTCGAGCACATCCTCGAACGTCTGACGGAAGGGATGGCCGTGATCACGCCTGCTGACCGGTCCGACGTGCTGCTCGCCCTGGTGGCCGCCAATTCGGCCGATGGTTTCCCGAAGCTCTCCGGCATCATCCTGAACGGCGGTCTCAAGCCCCACCCCAAGATCGCCGCTCTGGTCGAAGGCCTCAACTCCGCGCTACCTATTTTCTGCTGCGAACAGGGAACATACGAAACAGCAAGGGCTGCAGTAAATGCCCGCGCCCGGATGAAAGTCGATTCGGCCCGAAAGATCGACATAGCCTTGAACCTCATGGAAGCGCACGTGGACGCGGTCGCGATGCTGGAGAAGCTCCAGCTACCGATTCCAGAGGTCGTCACTCCGCAGATGTTCGAGTACCAGCTGATTTCGCGTGCCCGCAAGTTCCGCAAACGGATCGTCCTGCCCGAAGGTGGCGACGACCGGATCCTGCGCGCTGCCGGGCGCCTGCTGCGCAGGCAGGTGGCAGATCTGACGATCCTGGGCGACGAACGGGCGGTGCGTGATCGGGCGGCGGAGCTCGGGGTCGACCTGTCCGACGTGGTGGTGATCGATCCGACCACATCCGACCTGCTCGACGAGTTCAGTGCGGTCTATACCGAGCTGCGCAAACACAAGGGGATGGACACGCAGCGGGCCCGCACCATTGTCAAGGACGTGTCGTATTTCGGCACCCTGATGGTGCATCTCGGCTACGCCGACGGCATGGTATCCGGTGCGGTGCACACCACCGCCCACACGATCCGGCCTGCGTTCGAGATCATCAAGACGGCTCCGGGTATTTCGACGGTATCGAGTGTGTTCTTCATGTGTCTCGCCGATCATGTTCTGGCATACGGTGATTGCGCGGTGATCCCGGACCCGACCGCCGAACAGTTGGCCGACATCGCGATCTCGTCAGCGGCGACAGCGGCCCAGTTCGGGATCGAACCACGGGTGGCGCTGTTGTCGTATTCCACAGGCGAATCCGGCAGTGGCGCCGATGTGGAAAAGGTGCGCGAGGCCGCCCGCCTGGCCCGGCAGCGGGCGCCGGAACTGTTGATGGAAGGGCCGATTCAATACGACGCCGCGGTTGACCTCGCGGTTGCGAGTGCGAAGATGCCCGGTTCCGAGGTCGCGGGCCGGGCCACCGTGCTGGTGTTCCCCGATCTCAACACGGGTAACAACACATATAAGGCCGTGCAGCGCAGCGCCAATGCCGTGGCTGTCGGTCCGGTCTTGCAAGGGCTGCGTAAGCCGATCAACGATTTGTCGCGAGGTGCCTTGGTGTCAGACATCGTCAACACGGTTGCGATCACCGCGATCCAGGCACAGGGGATCGCCGGTGAGTGAGCCCGATACCGTCCTGGTACTCAATGCCGGTTCCTCTTCGCTGAAGTATCAGCTGGTGCAGCCGGATTCGGGTTTCGTGGTGGCACATGGTGTGGTGGAACGCATCGGGGAGTCGCAGGGACGGGTGCTGCTTGTCCGTGGGGATGTCCGCAACGAATACGTCGGTGAAGTCATCGACCACCAAGACGGGCTGTCCAAGGCGTTCGCACTGTTCAAGTCCTCCGGGCATGACCTGGAATCCGAGGGCATCGCCGCGGTTGGCCACCGGGTGGTTCATGGTGGGCCGGACCTGTATCGGCCGACCGTGGTGGACGAGGATCTGATCGAGGCCATCAAGGGACTCGAAGACATGGCCCCGCTGCACAACCCGGTAAATCTTCTGGGAATCGAAGCCATCCGGAAGTTGCTGCCCGAGGTGCCCTCCGTGGTCGTGTTCGACACGGCGTTCTTCCACGGACTTCCCGAGCACGTCGCCACCTATGCGATCGACCGGAAGTTGGCGCTCGAACACAACATCCGCAGGTACGGATTCCACGGCACATCACACGCGTACGTATCGTCGCGGACCGCCGAGTTCTTGGACGTCGAATTGGAAAGTATCAATCAGATTGTGCTGCATCTGGGTAACGGTGCATCTGCGTCTGCCATCGCGGGCGGCAAGCCGGTCGAGACGTCGATGGGATTGACCCCGCTCGAAGGTCTGGTGATGGGGACGCGAAGCGGTGACATCGACCCGGGCGTGGTGATGTACCTCAAACGCGCGGCGGGTCTGGATGTCGCTGACATCGACGCGGTGCTCAATCGTCGGTCGGGGTTGAAGGGTTTGTGTGGGGAGAACGACTTCCGTGTGATCACCCGATCAGTCGAGGAGGGCGACCCGGACGCGACACTTGCCTACAACGTCTATATTCACCGGTTGCGCAAGTACATCGGCGCCTACATGGTGACATTGGGCCGAACCGACACCATCGTGTTCACTGCGGGCGTTGGGGAGAACTCTGTCAATGTTCGTGCGGACGCCATGGCCGGGCTCGAAAACTTTGGCATCGTGCTCGATGCCGAACGCAATGCGGCCAGAAGTCGTGAGCCGAGGATCATTTCAACCGACGATTCCCCGGTCACCGTGCTCGTGGTGCCGACCAACGAAGAACTCGCCATAGCGCGGCAAGCAGTGGAGGCACTCTCATGATCGTTGAAGGCACGCAGGTCTCGCCGGAGTCACCATACGAGGTGACGCAGGCGGAGATCGACGAGGTGGTGGCGGTGATCGGTGGACCGCAGGCCACCTCCGGCGAAGCGCCGCCGAGCTTTGTCAATGTGGTCTTGGGTCCCGCGATCAAGATGTTCCTGACCATCGGTGACGTGCCGTTCATGGGTGTGGTCCACACGGCCGAAACGACGATCTACACAAGACCTTTGAGGGCGGGTGACGTGGTGAACACGAGCGTGACGGTGACGAACGTGCGGGCGAGGGCGGCGATCACGCAGTTCGAGATCGTCTCCATGGTCACCGGCCCGGACGGGCACGAGATCGTACGGGTCAACTCGGCATTGATCTGCGAGACCGAGGCAGCCGAATGAGCGATCTCACGGTCGGGACCGAGTTGTTCAACGTGTCCGAGACGATCGACCAGCAGAGAATACGTGCCTACGCGCGGGCCTCGAAGGACAACAACCCAATCCACGTTGACGAAAAGGTTGCAGTCGCAGTCGGTTTGGACGGTCCGGTGGCACACGGAATGTTGACGGTCGGGATCGGGGTCGGGCATGTGATGTGGTGGCTCGAAGACCAACCACATCGATTCCTCCGGTACGAGACCAGGTTCGTCAAACCCGTTGTGGTGCTGGACGACGTCCCGGCGGAACTCTCGGTATCAGGCGTGGTCGGTGCCGTGTCGGACGAGGAGATCCGGATCGACATCCAGATGAGGCTCAAAGAGACCGGCCAGTTGGTGCTGCGGCCGTTCCGGGTGTTCGTGGGCTGATCAGCGCGCTCAGAACAAGGTATGCGGCCGAACGAAGTTGGCAAGGTCGACGAGGCGGAAGCGTTGGGTGCGGTTGACCGTGCTGCGGGCGAGTCGGCGCAATGACTGTTCGCAGCCGACCCGCAGCCCGTGGTCGTTGAACGGATAGCCGAGGATGTCACCCCGCGCGGACGCGTCGGTGGGGGACTGGTCGGGGCGGCGATGGATCCAGCCGAGTGCGATACCCAGGACCAGGATCACCAGTCGTTGCTTGCGGGGCTCGGCATCCGACATCGACTCGAGTCGCCGTGCAGCCTCGCGTAATTGGTCTTCGGAGACCTCGGCGGGGTCGCGGCCGTGGACCAGGGTGAGGACCGAGGTGCAGTTGGCGGCGTTGTAGTGGCGGCTGGTGGGTGGCACATCGTCGAGCGCCTTGACGGCACCGGGGATGTCGCCCTTCGCAAACCGCATCCGCGCGAGGCCGAACGCGGCGGTGATGATGGCGCGGTCGGTCTGCCACAGCGTGCGGTAGTGGTGCAGCGCAACGTCGTGGTTGCCCATCAGTTCGGCGGTGGCGGCGACGGCGAGCTTGGGCGCAGCCTCACCGGGCATCGCGGAAAGGACGTCGTTGAAGCGTTCGTGCGCGGTCGGTACGTCGCCGGTCAACAAGGTCCCCAGCCCGATGAACCAGTCCGTGCGCCAAGACTTTCCGTGGTGTTCGGTCGCGTCGTGCAGGAGATTGAGGGCGGTTTGCGCTTCGCCGAGCTCGAGGTACGCGCGGGCCTCGATCAGGTCGATCTCTCGGGATGGATGATCATCGGACGGGTCGGTGCCGATGACCGACGACAGGCCGCCTTCGCGCGCGCTGCGGATCGAGTCGAGTGTCTGGGTCGGCTCCGACAACACCGTCGAATTGAGCAGCCCGGCAGCCGGATCCGACTGGTCGACCAGTGGGACCGGAAGGGCTGCGACGATGTCGATCGTGTCCAGACTCCTTCTGGTGCGGACCGGTTCGAGGATGCCGTCCACCGGTGCGAGCATCATCTCGGTGCCGAAGGTTGTCCGCTGGGGACTGAAGACCGTCGACAACCCGGGCCGGGGTATGCCGGTGTGGGCTGCCACGGTCTCACGCAACACGTTGAGGAGCTGGCCGGCCATCTCGTCCGCGGAGGCGAATCGCTGGGTGGGATCGGGGTTCGTGGCGCGCTGCAACAGTCGATAGAATGACGGATTCTCTTGGAACAGCGCCACATCCGCGGGGTCGGGAAGACCGTCGAGGTAGCGGCCCTTCTCCATCGGCATGTCGACGGTGAGCACCGCCAGCGTGCGTCCGAGGCTGTAGATGTCGGATGCGACCTGCGGCCCGGTCTTGACGATCTCGGGTGCCTGGAATCCGGGGGTGCCGTAGAGGTGACCGTAACCGTTGATCCGGGAGACGGCACCGAGGTCGATCAGCTTGACGTCTTCGCTGCCGATCATGATGTTCTCGGGTTTGATGTCGTTGTACACCAGGCCGACCGAATGCAGATATGTGACGGCGGGCAGGACCTCGAGCAGGTACGCGATCGCCTGTTCCGGTGGCAGTTGCTTTCGGTGCGAACCGGATTCGTCCTCGGCGGACGTGATGTCCTTGAGCGTGCTACCGCCGATGTACTCCATCACGATGTAGCCGAAGGTGTTGTCGCCGACATCGGGATGCTCGACGAAGTTGTAGATCTTGACGATTCCGGGGTGTGAGACCGATGCCAGGAACTGGCGCTCTGCCAGCGCAACGGCCTGTGCCTGAGAGTCTTTCGAGTTCAGCAGTCCCTTGAGGACGACCGGCCGATCGGAGACGTTGTGGTCGATGGCCAGGTAGATCCAGCCGAGGCCGCCATAGGCAATGGCACCGACGATCTCGTACTGATCTGCGACCATCGTCCCCTTGCTCAGCCCCGGGACAAACGAGTAGCGGGCCCCGCAGTTGTTGCAGGTGCCGGTGAGCGGACCACGGCCCTCACCCGACGACCTGCCAACCGGCCGACCGCACTTCCAGCACAACCGATTTGCCTCGGGGATGACGGCGTCGTCCATCACGGCGTCAAACGGTTCGATGTCGTGGATCCGCGGCACATCCACCAGGCCGCCGCCCATCCGCCGGCGACTACGAGAACTCCGGCTGGTGGGTACCAGGAGGTTCGGCTGGCTCGTGCTGCCGACCGGTGCGCGCAAGGTCGGCTCGGTGAAGTCCGTGTCAGTCCCTACGGCCTGCGTCGGGACTTCGGCGTGACGGACACCGGACGGCTCCGTACCCACCTCGAGATCCCTGAGGGTGGCAGCTTGCGTGCCGACCTCAGGGGTCTTGTCGGAGGAAGGATGATCAGTCAACGGATTCGCGTCCTAATCCCGGTACTCGGGTTGCGGTGGATAGTATTTCGGACCCAGGATCGAGAGCCACTTGTTGTAGATCTCGAACCAGGTGCCGTCGTTGCGGATCTGCTCGAGGATCCCGTTGGTGAACCGCACCATGTCCTCGTCGTTCTTGTTGATGCCGATCCCGTACGGTTCTTCGCCGAGGCTCTGGCCGACCACGTGGACGTATGGATCCTGGGCCGCCATCCCGGCGAGGATCGCGTCATCGGTCGAGACCGCATCCACCTGACCTTGCTGCAACATCACCAGGCAGTCCGCCCAGGAGGACACGGTGTCGACGATGGCATCGGGAACCCGTTGCTGGATGCGGGCGATCGAGGTGGTCCCGCGTGCGGCACAGACCCTTTTGCCTGCCAGGTCGGCAACACCGTTGATGCCGGAGCTCCGCATGGTCAGTATGCGCTGAGATGCTTCGTAGTACACCGTGGAGAAGGCGATCTCTTCGAGCCGGTCACAGGTGATGCTCATGGTCTTGACGACGATGTCGACCGATCCGTCTTTGAGCGCGCTGATCCGGTCGTCGGAGTTGAGGATCCGGAACTCGATTCGTTCGGGATCCCCGAAGATGCCGCGCGCGATCTCCTTGGCGATGTCGACATCGAATCCCTCGATGGTCCCGCTGACCGGATCGCGGAACGAGATCAGGTTCGAGCCGATGTCGAGGCCGACCTTGAGCCAGCCGCGTTTGTAGATGGCCTCCATGCTGCTGCCCGCCGGCATCTGTCCGGGCGTCGGAAGCGGTCCGGGAGCCAGGCTTGCGGTGGAGTCGCAGGATTCGGTGGCCGGTGGCGCTTCCACCGGAACATCGGTACTGACACCGGCCGGGCTGGGCCAGACCGCGGTGGCCGAGGGCGGATCATTCGGCGGTGCCGCGGCGTGCACGCACCCCGCGAGGAGGCTTGCGCTCACCGCGATGACGGCGGCGGCCGCAGCCGGCCGGAAAGTGCGTCGCGTGGTCATCGATACTCCCGAATCCGTGGTGCGATGCCGACCGCTGACGCGACGCCTGCGGCGATCCCCAGCAGCAGGATTCCCAGTCCGGCGTATCCGATCACAACCCGGGCGGTGTTGATGTCGTCGCGGAAGGTTTCCCGGGTGCGGGTGATGCCGTCGACCAGTGCGTCGTCCAGCGCGGTGTATGCGGCCGCCGAACCGTCCGGGTTGTCCCCGACGGCGATGGCGGTGGCGCCGTTGAAGTCGCCGGCGTTGGTGCGTTCGAGCATCGCTGCGTGGGCGTCGCGCCACAGTGCGAGGGCATCGAGGGCGTCGGTGACGGAGTCCTCTGCGACGTCCTTGCTTTCGTCATCGAGATATTCGTTGAGTACCACGTCGATCTGGTTGGAGGCCTCGGTCCAGCTCGCCTCGATGTCTTGCTGATCGCCGCGTCGGACAAGCGAGAGGGTTTCGTCCGATCGGGCCTGCTGGGTGAGGATCCGGGCCGAGGTGAGTTCACCGAGGGGAGCCGCACCGAGTTTTTCGGCATCGCTGGTTGCCTTCACCGACAACAGTCCGCCGATCAGCAACCACATCAATCCGATCACCAGGCATCCGATGGCCACGAGCAGTCCGATGTTGAAACGTCGTCGGCTGCGACGTGCGATGTAGAGATGGGTGGCGATCAGCGCGGCCAGGACGAGAGCGAGGGCGAAGTAGACACCCCACGGTGGGCTGGTGAAGTTGGTCCGCGCGTTGCCGATGGCCTCGAAGCGTTCGGTGTACAGACGTTCGGCTGCGGGCAGGATGGTCTCCTGCATCATGTTCGACGCCTCGCCCAGGTATGCCGATCCGACCGGATTGCCAAGGCGATTGTTGATCCGGGCCGACTCGATGAGGCCCGTGTAGACGGGGAGCTGTGTCGACAGGGTGGTCAGGTCCTGCCGGACCTGGGCATTGTCCATGGCGGTACCGCTGACGGACTCGATCATGGCGTTCGCGGCGGTCGCCACCGCGTCGTTGTAGCTGGCCCGAAGCGCGGCCGGTTCCAGACCGCCGGAGATGAACGCGGTGTTGGCGGCGGCGTCGGCGATCGACAGTGAGCTGTAGAGCACCTGCGACGCCTCGGCCAGCGGTTCGGTCTCGTCGATCATCACTTCGAGTGTGCTGGTGCGCTGGTCGAGGGTGTCTGAGGCATACCAGCCGACCGTGACGCAGGAAATGATCAGGACCGCCATGATGATCATCAGTTTGCCGGGGCTGGTCTTGGCGAGTTCGCGCATGTTGGTGATGGGGTGCGGCGACCGCTCGCGCGTGAGATTCATCAGTTCGCGCCGGGTCAGCGGAGCCGGTCGGTCGGAGTAGGGCTTATCCGCACGCATGAACCGGGTACGCAAAGATGTTGCGTTGCCGCCGGTCACGCGGTCCCTTCTTCCTGGAGCTCGCCGGGTCGAACAGGTCGTGTCCTGATCGGAGTTATTTTCGAACTGACTGCGACATTACTTCGATTGATCATGGACTTGTTGCAGTGCGACCCCGTGTCACTCGCTGGTTGCAAGTAGCGTGACTACCAACAAACGCGGGCTGGCGAGGAGGTTCTGGTGCGAGGCGACGGCGACGGATGGGTTTTCGACGCGGATGGATCGCGTTACTGGGGCCGTCACGGTGCCGCCGGACTATTACTCTTCACACTTAGTGAAGCGAGTGAAGCGCTGATTCTGTTACAGCATCGCGCGGTCTGGAGCCATCAGGGCGGGACGTGGGCACTGCCGGGCGGCGCCCGCGACTCCCACGAGAGCGCGGTGGACACCGCGGTGCGTGAGGCCGATGAAGAGGCCGGGATCGCCGATGCGGTACTGACCGTGCACACCGAGTTGGTGACACATCGAGCCCCCAGCGGCTGGACCTACACCACCGTGATCGCCGAGGTTGCGAATCCGCTGGTCACCACGGCCAACGGTGAGTCGGTGGAACTGCGCTGGGTCAGCTCTGACCAGGTGAACGAATTGCCGCTGCACCCGGCGTTCGGGGCGAGCTGGCCCGATCTGAGGATCCAACTCGGCTCGATCGTCGGCGCGGCCGATACCGGCACCGTCAGCTGAGCCGGTTCGCCGCCGCGATCAGTGCGGCCAGCGCCGAGTCCTCACCGTTGGTGCCCGACCCCATCGACCAGGTCCGTCGACCGTCACGTTCGCAGCGCAGGAGTGTGGTGACACCCCCCGCGTGGTCGTACTGGTGGAGGTCGGCGATCTCGAGTCTGGCGCCGAGCTGATACAGCATGTCGGTGAGTGCGCCGATCGGTCCGGATGCGGTGGCGGCCAGCGCAGAGATCGAGTCGCCGTCGGCGATGGTCGCCTGACAGAACAGCAGGTCATCGGCGCCGCGGTCGGCAGTCCAGTTGCCAAGGCGGAGCGGACCCGAGGTGGGGGCGTAGGTATTGGTGAAGGCGGACCAGCTCATACCTGCGGCTTCGGCACAAAGGGCCGATGGCAGCGGGCGTCCGAACCGGGCAGTGAAGTGGTCGCGATGCTGATGTTGTGAATCAGTGGAGATCAGAGTGTTCATGAGAGCGGGTCTTCCGGGAAAGAGGATGACCAGCGGATAGCGCAACGGCCCGCAGCGGGGGGCCGGTCGAATCAGACCCCGCTACGGCGGTGAACTACGAGAAGCTGCTTCATCATGATCTCCCCACCATAGCTCTCAGATTTTGATGGATGCAAGCAGATTGTCCTTCAAACGACGGGCAGCGGCCTCCGGGTCGGGCGCGGCCGTGATCGCCCGGACGACCACGATGCGCTGCGCGCCTGCGGCGATGACCTCGGGCAGTCGCTGCTCGTCGATGCCTCCGATTGCGAACCAGGGACGGGCCGGGGCGTGGGCCGCGGTGTCACGGACGAGGTCGAGCCCCGGTGCACTGCGACCGGGTTTGGTGGGTGTCGGCCAGCAGGGACCGGTGCAGAAATAGTCGACCCCGGGTTCTGTTGCGGCGCTGCGTGCCTCGACGCTCGAGTGGGTGCTGCGTCCGATGATGACGTCGTCGCCGACGATTCGGCGGGCCGCTGCCACCGGGAGGTCGTCCTGGCCGAGGTGCAGGATGTCGGCGCCCGAGAGTGCAGCGATGTCGGCGCGGTCGTTGACCGAGAGCAATGCGCCGTGGCGGGCGGTGACCTCGGCCAGCTCGGCGAGGAGATCCAGCTCATGGGCGGCTTCGAGTGGTCCGAACTCGCGCTCGCCGGGTGAACCCTTGTCGCGGAGCTGGATGATGTCGACACCGCCGGCGAGTGCGCGGTCGGCGAACCGGGCGAGGTCACCGCGCTCGCGGCGGGCGTCGGTGCAGAGATAGAGCCGGGCAGCACTCAAACGAGCACGGGCAGGGGCCGATTGGTTGTGGGCAGTCACAGTCCCCGAATGTACCGGCGTACTCTGTTCGGCAGTACACACACGGGTGCTCGAGGGAATCGCTCGGGCTGAGACCGCAGGACACGAACCGTCCGCGAAACCGTTACACCTGATCCGGATAATGCCGGCGAAGGAAGGACGTGGGATGAAGACCCTCGGAATTGTCGGTGGCGGCGTCATCGGGCTGTCTTGCGCGCTTCGGGCTGCCGAAAGTGGCTGGCAAGTAACCATTTATGACCCCGGCCGGGGTGATGCGGCATCGGCGGTTGCGGCCGGAATGCTCGGCATTGCCGGCGAGAGTCGCGTCGGTGAAGACACCTATCTCACCTTTGCCGAACGTGCGATGGCCCGATGGCCTGCGTTCTTGGACAGCCTCGGAGATCCCCGTGTGGTTGCGGCGCGCTCCAGCGTGATGGCCGGAGTGGACAGCGCCGACGTCGGCGAACTCGCGATGGCCGCCGACTGGCTCGGGCAACGTGGTCATCGGGTGCAGCCGTTGACCGGTAACGAGATTCGTGAGCTCGAACCGGCGGTGTCGACGCGGGTGCGCAGTGGTTTTCTGGCCAGTGGTGAGATGGCCGTGGACAACCGCCGGTTGTTGTCGGTGCTCACCGCGAGTGCGTCCACCCTCGGGGTGCACTTCGTTCGTGACGAGGTCACCGACCTGGGCGGCCCACCGGACGATCAGCTGTTGCTGACCGCGGGCGTGGGATCGGCGAAACTCCTGCCTGGGTTGCCGGTGTACCCATCGAAGGGGGAGGTGCTCCGGCTCGGCTGGGCGCAGGGGGCGCTTTCACCCCCCAAACACGTTGTCCGAGGGCTGATCAACGGTCGTGCCGTCTACGTTGTGCCCCGATCCGACGGGGTGGTCGTGGGTGCCACCCAGTACGACGGCGATGCGGATCTGCAACCGGTGGTCGGCGGTGTGGCCGATCTGCTGGCGGACGCCATCGAGCTGATGCCGTCGTTGCGCGAATATCGCCTGTTCTCCGCCGATGCCGGGCTGCGTCCGCTGACGCCGGACGGACTCCCGATCATCGGCAGAATCGACGAACGCGTCTGTGTGGCCACCGGACACGGCCGCAACGGCATCCTGATGAGCGCTATCACCGCCGATCTGGTGGCGGACATGCTCGCGGGCAACACTATTGACGAACCGGCCATCGATCCAGGGAGATTCTCATGACAACCGACGTGGTCGTCAACGGCGTTGCCACCGCGCTTCCGGAAGGGATGACCGTGGTCGAACTGCTCGAACACCTCGATCTGCCGCGCACCGGCGTGGCCATCGCGATCGACGGGGTGGTGCGTCCGAAGTCCACCTGGCACACCGCACTCGGATCCTGCAGCAGCGTCGAGATCCTGACGGCGGTGCAAGGTGGATGATCCGCTGATCATCGGTGATCGCACACTGCACTCGCGGCTGATCACCGGCACCGGTGGCGCAGCGAATCTGGCTGTGCTCGAAGAGGCCCTGATCGCCTCGGGAACCGAACTGACGACCGTGGCGATGCGGCGTGTCGACTCCGCGGGCCGGACCGGTGTGCTGGACCTGTTGCGCCGCTTGAACATCGATGTCCTGCCCAATACGGCCGGCTGTCGGTCGGCCGCCGAAGCGGTGCTGACCGCTCAGCTCGCCCGCGAGGCCCTCGGGACCAATTGGGTGAAAGTCGAGGTCGTCGGCGATGACCGCACCCTGTTGCCAGACGGACCGGAACTGGTCGCGGCGACCACTGCGCTGGTCGACGACGGATTCGTGGTGTTGCCGTACAGCAACGACGATCCGATCCTGGCCCGGCGGCTCGAAGACGCGGGCGCCGCGGCCGTCATGCCGTTGGGGTCGCCGATCGGCACCGGACTCGGGATCATCAACCGGCACAACATCGAGATGATCGTGGCGTCGGCGCGGGTGCCGGTGATCCTCGACGCGGGTATCGGGACCGCCAGTGATGCGGCCTTGGCGATGGAGCTGGGATGTTCCGGAGTGCTGCTGGCCTCGGCGGTCACCCGTGCGGCAGACCCGCCGCGCATGGCCGCGGCGATGCAGGCCGCGGTCGTCGCCGGCCGGCTCGCGCATGGTGCGGGGCGTATTCCGAAGAGGTTCTGGGCGCAGGCGTCGTCGCCTCAGATCGATCGCTGATCACACCTGATCCCACGTCTGATTTGTCAGACTGAAGGATGATGCGGTTGACGACAGCTCGATGGCAGACTGTGAGCCATGATCAGTGTTCAGGGATTGACAAAGGTCTACGGCCAGAATCAGGTGGTCAGTAACCTCACCTTCGATGTGAAGCCCGGTCTGGTGACCGGATTCCTCGGACCGAACGGTGCAGGTAAGTCGACGACGATGCGCATGATTCTCGGTCTGGACCGGCCCACCGCCGGAACGGCAACCATCAACGGGAAGCTGTACCGCGACCTGAAGAATCCGTTGACGCAGGTCGGGGCCCTTCTCGACGCAAAGTGGGTGCATCCGAACCGATCGGCTCGCAACCACTTGCGGTGGATGGCGGCAGCGAACGGCATACCTCTTCACCGCGTCGACCAGGTCCTCGCCGATGTCGGCCTGACCGAGGTGGCGGGCAAGAAGGCAGGCGGCTTCTCGCTGGGTATGTCGCAGCGTCTGGGCCTTGCCGCCGCACTGCTCGGCGATCCCGGGGTCCTGCTCTTCGACGAACCGGTGAACGGACTCGATCCGGAGGGCATCGTCTGGATTCGAAAGTTCATGCGCGCCTTGGCTGACCAGGGTCGTACTGTGTTGGTCTCCAGTCATCTGCTCACCGAGATGGCGCTGACGGCAGAGCATCTGATCGTCATCGGCCGCGGACAGTTGATCGCCGACTCATCGGTGAAGGATTTCACCGGTGGGGCGATGGTCACCGTACGTGTGCGGAGCCCTCGGCTCGCCGAACTCCAATCGGCCTTGGCGGCAGCCGGACTGCGGTCCGTGCCGGTCGCCGATGAAGGCTCGGGGCCGGCACTGAACCTGGAGAACGTCACCACCGATCAGATCGGTGACGTCGCTGCAGCCAGCGGGATCGGCCTGCATGAACTCTCCAGTACAACTGCGTCGCTCGAGGAAGTGTTCATGTCGATGACGGCCGGTGCCGTCGAGTACCACGGCAACGAATCGATGGCGACCAGTGCACAGCAACCGCCACCGGGGTGGCAGTCGAATCAGCCACCGCAGCAGACGTGGAATCAGCAGAACGTGAACCAGTACGGAGGGGGCAACTGATGCTGACACATTCAATTGCAGCTGAACGCATCAAACTACTCACCACCAAGTCGCCGTACTGGTGTGTCGGCATCGTGATCGTGCTGGGCCTCGGCATGGCCATACTGTTCGGCCTGGTCGACGACGGAGGGACCAGCATCGACAGTCTTGACGCCTCAGACTTTCTGTTCGGGGTGAGCGGTTTCGGTGTTGTCGTCCTGATGATCATGGCCGTATTGGCGGTGACGAGTGAATATCGCTTCGGCACGATCCGAACCACTTTTCAGGCCATCCCGAATCGGCACAACGTGTTGTTCGCCAAAGCTGTTGTCTACGGGGGTCTGGCCGCCGGCATCACGTTTGTGCTCGCTGTGTTGGCGATCGTGCTGGGTAAATCGTTGTCCGGCAGTGACTTCGATCTGCTCGGATCCGATGCGGTACGGATGTACTGGGGAGTACCGGTCTATGCGTTCTTCTCGGCGCTGATCGCACTGGGCCTGGGTGCGATGATCCGGCAGACAGCCGGTGCGATCGTCATCCTGCTGGTATGGATGCTGGTGCTGGAGAACGTGCTCGCGTCGATCCCGAAGGTACAAGACTGGATTGGGCCGTTCCTGCCGTTCGTCAACGGCGACCACTTCCTCTATGGCGGCGGCAACGGGTCGAGCGTCGATTTCCACTGGAATGAATACGGTTCGCTCGTTTACTACATCGTGTTTGCCGCGGTGGTCTTCGGTGCCGCGATCTATGTCACCGACCGTCGCGACGCCTGAGTCCTCACACTCCGAGGCGCCACAGTGGATTCACCGGTCCGTGGCCTGCCCCGAGCGGGTAGGCCGCGGACAGTGAACGGGTCACCCACGCTTTGGCGAAACGGACCGCGGCCGGCACCGAATAGCCGTGGGCCAGTGCACATGTGATCGCTGCGGCCAGCGTGTCGCCGGCCCCGTGGTCGTGGGTGGTGTCGATGCGCTTGGCGGTCAGTTCGATGAAGTCCGATCCGTCGAACAGCAGGTCCGGACTGTTCGGATCAGACCGCAGGTGGCCACCCTTGACCAGTGCCCACTGCGCACCGAGGGCGTGCAATTCCCGGGCGGCAGCTTCCTGACTGGCCCGATCGGTCACCTCGATGCCGGTGATCAGCCTGACCTCGTCGAGGTTCGGCGTGATCACGGTGGCAATCGGAATGAGCTTGCTGCGTAAAGAATGCATCGCCTCATCGGCCAGCAGTTGGTCGCCGTGCATGGACGCACACACCGGGTCGACAACGAGTGGGATGGACCGGCCGCAGCCGATGTCGAGGTCGCCGGCGACGTCGACGATCGCGTTGATGATGTCGCCGGAGGCGAGCATGCCGGTCTTGGCTGCGCTGATCCCGATGTCGGTGACAACCGAGTGGATCTGGGCGGCCACCACCTTGGGGGGTATCGGATGAAATCCGCTGACCCCCAGACTGTTCTGTACGGTGACCGCCGCCACCGCCGTGGTGGCATGTACGCCAAGCAATGCCATGGTGCGCAGGTCGGCGTTGATGCCCGCGCCGCCACCGGAATCCGTCCCGGCGATGGTCATGACACGGATCGGGCTCTGGCCTGGTTCGGCGAGCGGCAACAGTGGTGTCTCATTCATGTTGCAACCGAATTCGCCTCGGTCAGCGGCAGATACACGGCGCCTCCCTTGTCGCGGAACTCCTGGGACTTGGCCGCCATGTCGGCCGCCAACTTGCGGTCGATGTCGTCCTGGGTCACCAGGTTGTGTTTCTGCGCGTATTCGCGGACATCGGCGGAGATGCGCATCGAGCAGAACTTGGGACCGCACATCGAGCAGAAGTGGGCGGTCTTGGCCGGCTCGGCCGGCATCGTCTCGTCGTGATACTCCACAGCGGTGTCGGGATCGAGCGAGAGGTTGAACTGGTCGTTCCAGCGAAACTCGAAGCGTGCCTTCGACAGTGCGTTGTCCCGCTCCTGTGCTCGCGGATGTTCTTTGGCGAGGTCGGCGGCATGGGCGGCGATCTTGTAGGTGATCACGCCGACCTTCACGTCATCCCGGTTGGGTAGGCCCAGATGCTCTTTGGGTGTGACGTAACAGAGCATCGCGGTGCCGGCCTGGGCGATCATCGCGGCGCCGATGGCAGAAGTGATGTGGTCGTATGCAGGCGCGATGTCGGTGGCAAGGGGGCCGAGTGTGTAGAAGGGGGCTTCTTCGCAGAGTTCCTCTTCGAGTCGGACGTTCTCCACGATCTTGTGCATGGGGACGTGGCCCGGACCTTCGATCATCACCTGCACACCAAAGGATTTGGCGATCTTCGTCAGCTCGCCGAGCGTGCGCAATTCGGCGAATTGTGCGGCATCGTTCGCGTCGGCGATCGAACCCGGACGCAGGCCGTCGCCGAGCGAGAAGGTGATGTCGTATTGCGCAAAGATGCGACAGAGTTCGTCGAAGTGTGTGTAGAGGAACGATTCTTCGTGGTGCGCGAGGCACCAGGCCGCCATGATCGAACCACCGCGCGAGACGATGCCGGTGACGCGGTTCGCGGCCAGCGGCACATACCGCAGCAGCACACCCGCATGCACCGTCATGTAGTCCACACCCTGTTCGGCCTGCTCGATCACGGTGTCGCGGTAGATCTCCCAGGTGAGCTGAGTCGGATCGCCGTTGACCTTCTCCATTGCCTGGTAGATGGGTACGGTACCCACCGGCACCGGTGAATTGCGCATGATCCATTCGCGGGTGGCGTGGATGTCTTTGCCGGTGGACAGGTCCATGATGGTGTCGGCTCCCCATCGGGTGGCCCACACCATCTTCTCGACCTCCTCGGCGATGGACGACGTGACCGCGGAGTTCCCGATATTGGCGTTGACCTTCACGGTGAAGGCTTTGCCGATGATCATCGGCTCCGATTCCGGATGCCGGTGGTTGGCCGGGATGACGGCTCGGCCTGCGGCCACCTCTGCGCGGACGAGTTCGGCGGGCAACTGTTCCCGTGCCGCCACGTAACGCACCTCGTCGGTGATCAAACCTGCTCTGGCCCAAGCTAGTTGGGTGCCGGCACCGTTGATGGGTGCGGGTCGTTGCCAGGTATCGCGAGTCTTCGGGAGGCCGGCTTCGAGGTCGAATTGTGGGTCGGTCTCGGTGTAGGGGCCGGAGGTGTCGTACAGGTCGTGATGCTCACCGTTGGACAGGTGCACGCGCCGGCCGGGAACGCGCAGATGGTCGATCTTTTGGTAGGTCTTCGAGCTGCCACGAATGGGTCCGGTCGTGACTGAATGGACGGCTGTCGCCATGGTATTTCTCCCTACGCCGGCATTATCCGGTCAGGTTCATACGGTCGACGGCCGCCTGCCGTCCTCTCAGCCCTCGGATCGAAGAGCCCCCGTGCTTGTGAAGTTGTTCTCGGCGTAGCTTACGTCACCGTCCGGAGTTTTGGTGGGCAGGATCCGTTCGGGTAGTTGGTTCACGGCATTGTTCCGGGCCCATCGGTCATACTCGGCAAATGGTCTATGGGGTCCTCGCGGCCGTGTTCGCCGCGCTCGCGTACGGCACCTCGTCCGTATTGCAGGCATACGGTGCGCGCCAGTCCAAACAAGATGCGGTGGCAAGGGGCGATACCGGGTTCGAGACCGCCACCGGCGGTCCGACCATGCGCGCCACCATCGCTGCAGTACTGACCGGTGCGTTCATCGTCGGTACCGTTCTCGATGTCCTCGGTTTCGCTGGCAACGCCGTGGCCTCGCGCCTGGCTCCGCTGTTCTTGTCTCAGACCATCGTCAGTTCGTATCTGGTTGTCACGGCGATCCTCGGGATCTTTGTCCTCGACATCAAACTGCTGCTCCGGGACTGGATCGCGATCGGCGCGGTGGTGGGGGCGCTCGTCGCGATCGGACTGTCGGCAGATGAGGACGGGACCGGTCATGATGGGATGTGGTTCCACTGGGGTGTACTCGTGGTGGCGTTTGCCTTGGCGGGTCTGTCCTTCGGGCTCGTCCGGTGGCTCGGTTCGCGGGCGGCGATCGCCGCCGGACTCGGTGCCGGTGCCATGTTCGGGATGGTCGCGGTGTCGGTGCGAATTCTCAACGGGGTCTCCGATTTCAATATCATCGAGATCCTGTCCGACCCGGCCGCCTACGCGATCCTGTTGACCGGTGCCGGCGGCTACTACCTGAACACCGTTGCGTTGCAACTCGGCTCGGTGAATGCGGCGACGGCGGCGGTGGTGGTCGGTGAGACGGTCCTGCCTGCGATTGTCGGCATCATCTGGCTCGGCGACGATGCCGTGCCGGGACGGACCTGGCTCGCTGTCACCGGGTTTGTCGTGGCGGTGGCCGGGGCGATGGTGATCGCGTGGTCCGGTGCCGCGCAGGCCGCCAACGCCGCCGAAGCAGGCAAAGACGTTGATGCTGCCCGGCTGGCAGACTGACCGCGCCCTGCCTGTGAGCATTACTTATCGAATAGCCCGGTACGTCTGAATTCTTCGTACGTAAACTACCTGTTTATGACAGCGCCCAATAACGCCGCCGCCTCAGTTTCGCGTGATCTCGCAAGGATCGCCAGGGCGCTGCGCGCGGGTGCGAACAAGAGTGCACTGCCGTTGAGTTCGTTGTCGGCGCTGTGGGTACTGCTCGACACCGGGGTACCGATTCGACTGTCGACGCTGGCCGAACGCGAGAATCTCACGGTGCCGACGATGTCGCGGATCGTCACCGGTCTCGAACGAGACGGTCTGGTGGTGCGTACCGCAGATCCGGCGGACGGCCGGGCGAGCCTGCTGGCGCCGAGCGAGACCGGAATCGAACTGGGCAACGGCAATCGGTCTCACCGGGTTCAGGTGCTGGAGAAGGCTCTGGCCGGGCTGGACGAGACCGAACGGGATGTCCTGGCGCGGGCCTTGCACAAGATCGCCGAGGAGTTGGCCGAACGCCCCGAGCAGTGAGTGCTCAGTCGCCGAGCTCCATGATCACCGGAGCATGATCGCTGGCGCCCTTGCCTTTTCGTTCTTCACGGTCGATCTCGGCGTGGGTGACCCGGGCTGCCAGTGCCGGTGAACACAGACTGAAGTCGATGCGCATTCCCTGCCGCTTGGGGAACCGGAGTTGGGTGTAATCCCAATAGGTGTAGACGCCGGGTCCGGGTGCATGAGGCCGCACCACATCCGCGTAGCCGGTCTTGACCATTGCCTCGAATGCGTTGCGTTCGGGTTCGGAGGTGTGCGTCTTGTCTTCGAAGAACGCCGGATCCCACACGTCGTCGTCGGTGGGTGCGATGTTCCAGTCCCCGGTCAGCGCGATCTGTGCCTGCGGATCATCGGCCAGCCATTTGTCGGCGTTGTCGCGTAGCGCAGCCAGCCATTCGAGCTTGTACGCGTAGTGCGGATCGGTGAGGGAGCGGCCGTTGGGTACATAAAGGCTCCATACCCGCACACCGCCGCAGGTGGCGCCGAGCGCTCTGGCCTCCAGGACCGGAGCCACTTCAGGGTCCTTGGTGAATCCGGGCTGGTTGTCGAACTGGCGCGCGACGTCCTCGAGGCCGACGCGCGAAGCGATCGCCACGCCGTTCCACTGGCTGAAGCCGAAGGTGGCGACCTCGTACCCGGCGGCCTCGAAACCCATCGCCGGGAACTGCTCGTCTTTGCATTTGGTCTCCTGCATCGCCAGGACGTCGATGTTCGACCGTTCGAGCCAGTTGACCACCCGCTCACTGCGGGCGCGGATGGAGTTGACGTTCCAGGTGGCGATTCGAAGCATGCAGCAAGTTTTTCACACCGGTGTGTCCGCGCAGGTCTGCGCCCGGTGATTGTGGATCCCGTGGGCGTAAGGTGAGCCAATCGGGACCTATCAGGTTCTCAATCAAGGGATCGCCACATGGCAGACAAATCGCCCCGTCAAGGTATGAAGACCGGCAAGTCCCTGAAAGAAAAGCGCGCCATCAAAAAAGGCAAGTCCGATGCCGCGCCTGGCGAGACCAACTTCACTGGCAGCAAGAAACGCTGAGGTGCCCAGACTTTCTGTTGGGATACTGGCGCATTCGGCCAAAGAGAACGAGCGTCGACTGCCTGTCCATCCGCGGCATTTCGTGGACCTCGATGAGGACCTGCGCCCATACATTCAGCTCGAACACGGTTACGGCGAGCATTTTGGCGTCACCGACGCCGATCTGCTGCCGTATGTCGGACGAATTGCGTCCCGCGCGGAATTGATCGCCGACTGCGACGTCATCCTGCTTCCCAAGGTGCAGGCTGCTGATCTCTTGGAAATGCGTGTCGGACAAACGATCTGGGGCTGGCCGCACTGCGTGCAGGACACCGCCCTCACCCAGATCGCCATCGACCGTCGATTGACGCTCATCGCATTCGAGGCGATGAACCATTGGGGGGCCGACGGTCGCTTTGCCCTCCACGTCTTCCACAAGAACAATGAACTGGCCGGCTACTGCTCGGTGCTGCACGCGCTGGAGCTGGCAGGCAAGACCGGCGACTACGGTCGCCGGCTCAAGGCCACCGTCATCGGTTTCGGAGCCACCGCACGCGGTGCGGTGACCGCACTCAATGCGCACGGCATCGGCGAGGTGCACGTGTTGACCAACCGTGACGTCGCGGCGGTCGGCTCACCGATCCACGGAACCCAGATCGTGCAGCTCGAGTACGGCGAGCGCGGTGACCCGGCCAGTATGTCGGCGCAGACGCCGGATGGCATGGTGTCGGTGGCCGAGTTCCTCTCAGGTAGCGACATCATCGTCAACTGCGTCCTGCAGAACACCGACATGCCGCTGACCTTTCTCGACGAATCCGACCTGGAGGCGTTCGAAGCGGGCAGCATCATCATCGATGTTTCTTGCGACGAAGGCATGGGCTTCAGCTGGGCCCGCCCGACGACGTTCATCGAGCCGTCGTTCACCGTCGGCAACAATGTCCTCTACTACGCGGTTGACCACAGCCCTTCCTACTTGTGGGACTCGGCGACCTGGGAGATCAGTTCGGCGTTGCTGCCGCATCTGAGTGTGATCATGGATGGGCCTGCGGCCTGGGATGACGCACCTGTCATCTCGCGGGCGATCGAGGTCCGCGAAGGTGTGGTCTCGAATCCATCGATCCTGTCGTTCCAGGACCGCGAAGAGGTGTACCCCCACGTGTTCCGGTCGGATCGCGCTGTCGCCGCCGTCGGCTGATCATCGGACGAAACAAGGTCGCAAGCTGGCGCTAACCTCGTCGCTGCAAAGGCTCGATACCGTTCGGCATGACCCATGCAACCGAGATCTCGGAGTCCTCCGAATATCTTCAGAAGCGTCAACTGCGTAAGGGCACAGCCGGGTGGGTTCTCCTCGCCGGGCTTGGTGTCAGCTATGTGATCTCCGGTGATTACGCCGGATGGAATGCCGGTCTGCTCGAAGGCGGATTCGGTGGTCTGCTCATCGCGTCGGTGATCATCGCCGCGATGTATTTCGCGATGGTGCTGGGGATGGCAGAGATGTCATCGGCGCTGCCTGCCGCCGGTGGTGGTTACACCTTTGCCCGGCGGGCGTTGGGGCCGTGGGGTGGGTTTGCCACCGGCACGGCGATCCTGATCGAGTACGCGATCGCCCCGGCAGCCATCGCCACCTTCATCGGCGGCTACGTCGAATCGCTGGACCTGTTCGGGATCTCCGACGGTTGGTGGGTTTACCTCGCTGTGTACGTGGTCTTCATCGGCATCCACCTCGTCGGTGCGGGCGAGGCCCTCAAGGCGATGTTCGTCATCACCGCGATCGCGCTTGTCGGGCTGGTCATCTTCGGTATCGCCGCCATCGGGAGTTTCGACACGGGGCTGCTCACGGACATCGCCGCTGATCCGGATGCAACCGGATCGTCGGATTTCCTGCCGTTCGGCTATTTGGGCATCTGGTCCGCGATCCCGTTCGCGATCTGGTTCTTCCTGGCCATCGAAGGCGTGCCGCTGGCCGCGGAAGAAGCCGAGAACCCCGAGAAGAACGTGCCGCGCGGCATCATCGCGGCCATGGGCGTCCTGCTCCTGACCGCTGCACTGGTGTTGTTCCTGGCCACCGGCGCGCTCGGCGCGCAGGGTGTCGGCGAATCGGCGAACCCGCTGGTCGACGCGATCGACGGCAGTGCCGCAACGGTCGTCAACTACATCGGGCTGGCCGGTCTGGTCGCGAGCTTCTTCTCGATCATGTACGCCTACTCGCGTCAGCTGTTCGCATTGTCACGGGCCGGCTATCTGCCGACGGCACTGTCGGTCACCAACAGCCGGAAGGCACCGACCTGGGCGCTGATCATCCCGGGCATCATCGGATTCGCGCTCACCTTCACCGGCGAGGGCGCAATCCTGTTGAACATGGCCGTCTTCGGGGCCGCGCTCAGCTACGTGCTGATGATGGTCAGTCACATCGTGCTCCGGGTTCGTGAGCCTGATATGCCACGTCCGTACAAGACCCCGGGTGGGGTCTACACCACCGGTTTCGCTCTCGTGATCGCCATCGCCTCGGTGATCGCCACCTTCCTGGTCGACACCACGGCGGCGCTCTGGTGTCTGGGCGCGTTTGTCATCTTCATGGCCTACTTTGGTTTGTACAGCCGCAAACACCTGGTGGCGAACTCGCCCGACGAGGAGTTCGCCTTGCTCGCAGAGGCAGACGAGGAAATGGAATAAGGCGTGACGATCTATCGACACACGCTCGCCGGCACCACCTACATCTTCGACGGGTTGGTGGAGTTGCTGGCGAAAGCGACACCGGCCCGTAGCGGGGACGAATTGGCCGGGTGTGCAGCCGAGTCGGATACCGAACGGGCGGCCGCACAGTGGGCCCTTGCCGATGTGCCGTTGACGGTGTTCTTGACCGAGGACGTGGTTCCGTACGAGACCGATGAGGTCACGCGGTTGATCATGGATACCCATGATGCGCAGGCATTTTCGACCGTTGGATCGTTTACTGTCGGGGAGTTCCGGGACTGGTTGCTGGACGTGGCGGCCGGACCTGCGGCCGACGCCGCTGCGACGTTCACTTCGGTGTCTCGAGGGGTGACGCCGGAAATGGCGGCGGCGGTGAGCAAGCTGATGCGCAATCAGGATCTGATCGCGGTGTCGCGTGCGGTCTCGGTGGTGTCGGCGTTCCGGACCACCATCGGTCTGCCGGGAACGCTGGCGACCCGACTACAACCGAACCATCCCACAGACGATCCGACGGGGGTCGCCGCGGCAACTCTCGACGGATTGTTGCTCGGCTGTGGGGATGCGGTGATCGGGATCAATCCGGCGACCGATTCACCGCACGCGACATCGGAGTTGCTGCATTTGCTCGACGACATCCGGCAGCGGTACGAGATTCCGGTGCAATCGTGTGTGCTCTCGCATGTCACCACCACGATCGGTTTGATCGAGGCGGGGGCGCCGGTGGATCTGGTGTTCCAGTCGATAGCCGGAACCGAAGGCGCCAACAAGGGTTTCGGTGTCGACCTCGCGGTGCTGCGCGAGGGGAACGAGGCAGGGAAGTCGTTGCAGCGCGGGACCGTCGGCAACAATGTGATGTATCTGGAGACGGGGCAGGGGTCGGCGTTGTCGGCGGGCGCTCACATCGGGACCGGTGGAAAGCCCGTTGATCAACAGACATTGGAGACGCGCTCGTATGCTGTTGCGCGCGAACTCGATCCGCTGCTGATCAACACAGTGGTCGGGTTCATCGGCCCCGAATACCTGTACGACGGCAAGCAGATCCTGCGCGCCGGTCTCGAAGACCACTTCTGTGGGAAGTTGCTGGGTCTGCCGATGGGGGTGGATGTCTGTTACACCAATCATGCCGAAGCCGATCAGGACGACATGGACAACCTGTTGACGCTGCTCGGGGTCGCCGGTGTGCCATTTGTCATCACCGTGCCCGGCGCCGACGATGTGATGCTCGGGTACCAGAGTTTGTCGTTCCATGACGCGTTGTATGCCCGCCGCACACTGGGTTTGGCTCCGGCCCCCGAGTTCGCCGCCTGGCTTGACCGGATCGGCATGCTCGGTCCGGACGGCCGGGTGCTGGATCTGGCACCGGAAGCGTCGCCGCTGCGCTCGCTCGCCGGTCCGGTGGCCCGATGAGTGAACTGTGGGATGCGCTGCGTCTGCGCACGGCGGCACGAATCGGGCTGGGGCGCACCGGGGATTCGCTTCCGACGACGCGGGTGCTCGAGTTCGCCACTGCGCACGCGGCGGCCAGGGATGCGGTTCACCAGCCACTTGACGTCGACGCGCTGGTTGTCGACGTCGCGGCGGTGGGTCTGGGGGAACCGCTGTTGGTGACTAGCCGGGCTGCCGATCGCAGTGAGTACCTGCGCAGGCCGGATCTGGGTCGGATGCCGGCAGATCTGGATTCCGTGGATGAAATCGGTGCCGATATCGGCATTGTTCTGGCCGACGGGTTGTCTCCGATTGCGCTCGCCGAACACGGCGCGGGCTTGCTTTCGGCTTTGAAAGAGGTTTTGGCACCGAGCTATTCGCTCGCCCCACCGGTGATCGCCACCCAGGCCCGGGTGGCGTTGGGTGATCACATCGGGGCGGCCCAGAAGGTCGGAACATTGATCGTCATCATCGGCGAGCGTCCGGGACTGTCGGTCGCCGACAGCGTCGGGATCTACCTGACACACTTGCCGACGCCGGGGCGGGCCGATTCGATGCGCAACTGCATCAGCAACATCCACCCACCCGGCGGTCTGGGCTACGCCGACGCCGCCCGGGTGTGTGCGGCGCTGGTGGAAGGTGCCCGCACACTGGGACGCAGCGGCTTTGAACTCAAGGACAACAGTCGCTCGCTGACCGCTGACTGAGGTTCGGATGATGGTCAGCGCAGGGGGTTTCGATGAGTAGGCCGATTCCCGATGTACCGATTGCTGCGGTCGATGTTGCGACGCTCGGCATCAGCCCCGGCGGTCAGCCGTACGTTGTGACGCTGGCCGGAGTGCTCGGCGGCGGCAGCGGCTTCGTCGACCACAATGGCCACCCTGACATCGATCGGCTCCGCGTCGCGCTCAGCCCGCGGATCGAGGCGGAGGTCGACCTGCACCAGCGTCCCGATCGTCGGGACGGGCAATGGTGGTGGACGTATGCAGCGGCCGATCCCGCGGTGCACATCACCATCGAGGAAGCGCTCCCCGGTGAAGGGTTCGAAGATGTATGCAGCCGTTTGGTGATGACACCACTGGGCCCCAATCACCCGCTCTGGCACATCGCGCTCGTCCCGGCCGCTCGGCCTGGCCGCTGCGGAATGGTGGTGCGGCTACACCACGCGCTGGTCGATGGCGCTCGCGCGAGCGCATTGATGGAGCGCCTTTTCGGGGAGGATTCGGTGGAGCACGATGCCCGGCCGGTGAGAGTTGTTGAGCGCGAGGCGGGTTCCGTGCCGTCGTCCGCCTCGCGGCTGGCCTTTCGGGTGCGTTCGATCATGCAGTCGCGCATCAGGTCTCGGATACTGCTCGGTCCCGTGAGTGCGGGCCGGGCAGTGTCGTCCGCCAGTGTCGATCTTGCGGCGCTCGAGGCAGCTGCCCAACGCTGCGGCGCAACGGTCAACGACGCCTACCTGATCGCGGTGGGACAGGGGCTCGCTGTTGTGATCGAGCATGCGGGAGAACCGATTCCGGAATCCCTCGCGATTTCGGTTCCGGTGCGAATCGACGCGCACGGCCCCGCGCACAATGCCGTCGGCTTGATGATTGTCGATGTGCCACTTTCCGATCCGTTGTCCGCACTTGCGGTGGTCGCTGCGCGGACGGCTGCCTCGAAGGCCCTTGCGCGGGCCTCGGGGACCGTCATCCGCTCGGCCCTACTGGCACGCGGATTCAATGTGCTCGCCCGGCACCAGCGCATGATCGCGACTGTCGCGTCCAATGTGCGGGGTCCGAGCCGCCCACTGGTGCTCGATGGCGCGCCACTTGTCGAACTGTGGCCCTTGGGGCCGCTTGCCGGCAACGTACGGGTCGGATTCACAGCAGCGTCCTACGCCGGCCGGTTGTGGATCGGCATCGAAACCGACTCCGAGTACATCCCCGACGTGGCGGAGATTGCGGCGGCGGTCGAACGGACGCTGGCGGCCATCGCCGCCGATTGAGGTCCGGGAGCCTCCGCATGGACGTCGGGGGATGGCCCTGACGGATTTGGTCATCCAGCGCAAATAAGGGGTCCTTCGCGTTACATTTGATGTGCTTTTGACGACATGGGTACCAGATGGCATTCAAGCCTGAGGGAGAACCGTCGATGAAACTCGTTGCAGCCAGACGCTCGGGCGCTCGAATCGGAATGCGTTCACTCGCCGCGACTGTCGGTGCGGCGATGCTGATCGCCGGCGGCCTGACCATCGGTTCTGGTGCCGCAAATGCGGCACCAGCTCGTCAGACAATGTGGATCGACTCCTGTGGCATGCCCGGCCCGATCAAGGTCAACTACTGGGCGCGGCCAGAGAACTACAAGACGGTGGTCCTCCTCGACGGATTGCGGGCGACCAACGATGTCAGCGGATGGGAGCACAACACCCGGGTTCAGGACATGGCCGATTCCGGCGTCAACGTGGTTCAGCCCATCGGCGGGCTGGCCAGCTGGTATGCCGATTGGGACGCCCCGAGCAACCTCAACAACCAACAGTTCCGGTACCAGTGGAACTGCGTGATCACGTGGAGCCTGGTTCAGGCTATGGACGCGCAGGGACTTCGCGGACCAAGTGGCAGGTACGCCATCGCCGGAATTTCGATGGGCGGCGGCCCTGCACTGGTGATCGCTGCCAACAATCGACAAAACTTTTCGCATGCGTTTTCCATGTCCGGCGTCCTGGCGTTGTCGGTGCCCGGCACCCGCAGTGCGGTGCGCTTGATACTCATCGATGCGGGCATCGAAGCCGGTGTTGGTCCGTTCAACTCAGACAGCATGTTCGGTCCGCCATGGAGTCCGCGATGGGCGGACAACGACCCACTCATCCAAGTGCCGAAGATGCACGGGCTCAAAGTACGGGTCGCCGCGTCTACCGGACTGTGGGGTCAATACAACACCGATCCCATCAACTCCCTCAAGGGTTCGCCCCTCGAGGTGCTGGCCCTTGCGCAAACCCGCGCATTTGAGGCCCAGGCGGCGATCAACCGGCTGCCCATCACCACCGATTACCCGATCACCGGCACACACGACTGGGGATACTGGTCGGAGATGCTGTGGCGGGCGAAGGACTCCGGCTGGTTCCGCTGAGGCTCTCCGGGCCGAATTCGCGCCACTTACCTGCGTACGCGCCGGTTGCAGCGGGCGCGTGTGCGGGTAACTGGCGCGAATTTCGCCACGGGGGTTCGTCCGGTCAGAGTTCGGGACCCTGCGCGCGGAGGTTGTCGACGTCGTCCATTGCGGATCGTAGTTTGCCCAGCCATTCATCGGTGTGGGCACCGACGAGTTTGACCGACCATGCCAGTGCGTCGGCACGTGATCGTGCGACCCCGGCGTCGACAAGGGTGTCGAGGACCTGTCGTTCCGGCTGACGCAGTCGCGTCATCACGGGAACGGCGATGTGGGTGAACAGGATCCGCTCGTCGCCGACCTTGACGCCCCATGAAACCTTCCGGGCATAACGGGCCTGGGCCTCGTCGGCGATGGACATCCGCTCGCCGCGGGTGTCCTCACGGAAGCGTGATGCGCGGCCTTGTGCTGCAGCTGTCGCGGTCTTTTCGGTGCCGCTGTCGTCGGTGCCGGTGTCCGGCGGTGTGAGGGTGCCGATGACGGTGATCTCGTCGCGGTCGACCGTCACCTCGACGGGTCCGTCGAACCAGTCGTCGGGCAGTCGTCCGGTGAACCATGCACCGGCATCGCCGGCGTCCGGGAGCTGCGCCTGTTGCCAGCCTCCGCGGCGTCCACCGGGTCCTCTGGATCCTGGATGTGTGCCTTTCATGATGCCTCCTTGGTAGGTGATTACATGATTACACCGTTACAGCGTTACGTCATCCAGGTTCGCTGTGGGCGGATAGAGGAGTTCGAGGAGAGTCGGCCGTTTACGCTGGCCCCATGGCTCTCACCTGGGACGACTCGGCGGACGGGGTGCTAACGCTCCCATCCGGCAAGCGGGTGCGGGGACGAGGATTACGCGACCCGATGCCGGCTGGTCCGCAGCCCGAGTTCGGGCTGTACCTACTCGGTCACCAGCCCCCGGCCGTGCCGTGGCGTGGCCGATGGCTGCGGTGGCGGGATTTCTGGCTACCGTCCGATCGGGCCGCCGCCGCCGATGCATTGCGAGAGGTGTGGGAGCGCGCCGAAATCGAACGGGTGGAGGTGGCCTGCCTCGGCGGTCGCGGACGGACCGGTACGGCGCTGGCCGCCCTGGCGGTGATCGATGGTGTGCCCGCACCGCAGGCCGTCGACTACGTCCGGGCGAACTACCGCGAGGATGCCGTCGAAATGCCTTGGCAGCGAAGGTATGTTGCCCACTTCGGATAGGTCGACTACTCGGGACCGTGCTCGATCCGAGGTGGCCGGAGTTCGAGCTGTCGCACCAGATCGTCCAGTACTCGTTGCGTCTGATCGTGCCCGCCGGTGATACCCAGTTCGTTCTCCATGACCAGGGTTCGGGTCACGCAGGTCACCGCGACCGACACGGCGACCGGTGGGAGGTCTCGTGGATCGATGCCGCGAGCGCCCATCAGCATGGCGAACGCGGCTGTCTCGATCTCGCGGAAGCGCAGGCCGTACTCCGCGATCTCGGAGCGGATCGCCTTGCGGTGATTCGACAGCGCCATGAACTCCATCTGGAGTGCGGTACCCATCGGGTCGCTGTGCAGTTGCAGAATTGCCCGCATCGGTTGCTCGTCGGTGAGCGCCCGCTTGAGGCGTTTCAGGTTGGCCTCGGCGCCGTCCCGGAAGACGGCCAGATACAGATCGTCCATGGTCGGGAAGTAGTAGTGGACCAGGGGTGGCCTGATTCCGGCCCGCGCCGCAACCCGTCGTGAGGTGGCTGCCGCGTAGCCCTCCTCGAGCATGATCTGAGCGGTCGCCCGCACCAGCGCGTCGCGGGTTTCGGACTCGCCTGCGCCGTCATTCTTCCGCCGCCGCACACCCGCTGTCACGCCAAAAGACCTGGCGTTTTATGACACTGCGAAGGAGGGCAAAACCTTGACCGACTTCTCCGAAAACTGCTATACATACCGCAATCCTACAAAGCTGAGCGAGTGCACAAAAGTATGTCGATCATGCGCAATGTGAACGGACAGAGGGGTGCCGGTGAGCACAACTGAAATTTCAACCGCCCGGTACGTCGGGGCCCGGGTGCCACGGGTCGAGGACGCCCGCCTCGTGGCAGGCGCGGGGTGCTATGTCGACGACATCACCCGGCCAGGCATGCTGCACATCGCGTTTGTGCGCAGCACCGTCGCGCGCGGCCGGATCCTGGGCATCGACACCTCGGAGGCGCTGGCGATCGATGGGGTCAAGGCCATCTACCTTGCCGCCGATATCAATCCGGGTGTCCACGAACTCCGCTATTCACTCGACGGAATGGTCGGTGGGACGTCACAGTGGCCGTCGCTGGCCGAAGACGAGGTGCGATTCGTCGGCGACCCGATCGCCATGGTGATCGCCACCAGTCGGTACATCGCCGAGGACGCCGTCGACATGGTGATCGTCGACTACGACGTGTTGCCGCCGGTGGTGAATTACCGAACTGCACCGGACGCCGACGGGCTCGTTCACGCCGAGTTCGCACGGAATCTGGCGATCGAACTCCCCGGACGTCCGGCATCGGAGATGGATCCGATCTTCGACGCGGCGGCGCACGTCGTTCGCCGAACCGTATACCAGCAGGCCCATTCGCCGATGCCGATGGAAACCCGCGGCATCGTCGCCGAATGGTCCTCGCCCAGTGGCGAGATGACGATCTGGCTCTCCAGCCAGTCACCGCACGAAGCGCGCGGATTTGCTTCCCGGATACTCGGTGTCCCCGAGCATCGGGTCCGCGTGGTGTGCAAAGACACCGGAGGTGGATTCGGCCAGAAAGTGGTGCCGCAGCGCGAAGAGACCTGCGTGATGATCGCCGCGAAGAAGATCGGTGTCCCGGTCAAGTGGATCGAGGATCGGCAGGAACATCTGATGTCGGCGGGCATGGCGCGTCAAGAGCACGGCGCAGCCCGGATGGCCTTCGATTCCGACGGCAAGATCGTCGCCGCCGAACTCGATCATGTACAGAACATCGGGGCATACCCGATTCCGTCGCCGCTGACCGGTGCGGGCGCGGTGGGAATGTTGTTCCCGGGACCGTACCGGGTTCCGCAAGCAACGTTCGGCCTGAAGTTGGTGTACACCAACACTGTTGGACGCGTCGCGTACCGCGGCCCATGGCAGTACGAGTCGATGGCAAGGGAAGTGCTGCTCGACGCCGCCGCCCGGCAGATGGACATCGACCCGATCGAGCTACGACGCCGCAACCTGCTCCGCGCCGACGAGATGCCGGTGAGCAACGCGTTGGGGATGCCCTATTCGGATGCGACCCCACTCGAGACCTTCGAGAAGGCGGTCGAGGCGCTCGACTATCCGGCATTCCGGCGCGAGCAGGAGACGGCGCGGGCCGAAGGTCGGTATCTGGGTGTGGGGACCTGTACCTACATCGAACCCACCTCGGCCTCAACACCGTTCATGGCAACCGAGGGTGCCACGATCCGGGTCAATCCGTCGGGGACCGTCGACGTTTTCGTGAACGGTGGTTCCGCGGGTAACAGCGTCGAGACAACCGTGGTGCAGTTGACCGCGGACGCACTGGGTGTGGCGATCGAAGACGTCCACACCATTCAGGGAGACACCGCGGTGACGCCGTTCGGTGCCGGAACCCAGGGCAGCCGTTCGGGTTCGATGACCGCGGGCGCGGTGGCCGTCACCGCGAGCGGCCTGCGGGAGAAGATCCTGGCAATCGCCGCCCACAAGTTGGGTGCCGATGTCGCCGACGTCGACTTCATCCGCGGCCATGCCTCGGTACGAGGTGGGGACGGGCCGGGCATTTCTCTCGCCGAGATCGCCGATATCGCGTATTACCAACCTGATTCGCTCCCCGCGGGAGTGTCTCCGGGCCTCGAGTCCAGTGGCCGCTACAAGGCGCAGGCTCCGATGATCTGGGCCAATGCCACCCACGTGTGCACCTGTGAGGTCGATATCGAGACCGGTGAAGTCACCCTCCTGAGGTTTATCGTCGGCGAGGATATCGGCCCGATGATCAACCCGAACGTGGTGGAGGGGCAGATCCGGGGCGGAACGGTGCAGGGCATCGGCGGCGCACTCTACGAGCACTTGGCCTACGACGAATCCGGAAACCCGGTGACCACAACATTCATGGACTATCTGATGCCCACCGCAACCGAAGTGCCCAGCAACATCGAGATCGTGCACGTCGAGACGATGGGCCCCGGTCCGGGCGGTTTCAAGGGCGTGGGCGAGGGTGGGGCAATCGGTTCGGCGCCGGCCGTGGTCAACGCCGTCGCCGATGCCTTGGCGCCGTTCGGTGTCGAGGTCAGTGAGTTACCACTGAGTCCGGCGAGGATCGTCGCGATGGTGGATGCGGCACGTGCGGGATCGGTGACCCGATGAAGCCCGCAGCGTTCGACTACCACCGGCCGGCCACCGCATTCGAAGCCGTCAGCCTGCTCGCCGAACTCGGTGACGAGGCCAAATTCATTGCGGGCGGCCAGAGTCTGATGCCGATGCTGGCCCTGCGCCTTGCCGCATTCGAGCACCTTATCGACATCAGCCGGTTGTCCGGCCTCGAAGGCATCGAAGTGCGCGGTGAATCCGTCTGGATCGGTGCAGGCACCAGGCAAAGTGCCATTGGCCGGTCCGAGACGGTGACGGAATCGGTGCCATTGCTGGCGCGGGCGACACCGCTGATCGGGCACTTTCAGATCCGGAATCGCGGCACCATCGGCGGTTCGATCGCTCACGCCGATGCCGCAGCCGAGTATCCGGCGGTGGCCATCACGCTCGACGCGCAGATCGAATTGCTCTCACCGCGTGGTGCGCGGACGGTGCCGGCCGTGGACTTCTTCACCGGTATGTGGAGCACCGCCATGGTCGAAGACGAATTGCTGACCGGCGTCACTTTCCCGGTATGGGAGGGTAGATGCGGGTTCGCGGTTGATGAGTTCGCCCGTCGCCAAGGTGATTTCGCGATCGCCGGGGCGACTGTGGCGGTACGGATCGACGACAAATCCCGGATCGAAAAATGCGCCATCGGTCTGTTCGGTCTCGGCCCTGCGGTCACCCGCGCCACCGCGGCGGAACAGGCGCTGATCGGTGTTTCCGTCGACGAGATCGACACCAAAGAGATCGGGGAACTCGCGGTGTCGGGGCTCACCTCGGTTCCGGCGGATCTGCACGGCTCCACCGATTATCGAACCCGGGTCGGGGCAACACGAGTCAACCGTGCGCTCGATCGCGCGCTTTTGGAGGCGAAGAATGGCTGATGTAGAGATCAAGGTCTGGGTGAACGGCGCGCTGTATCACGCATCGATTGCACCCCGACTCACGCTGGCCGACTTTCTGCGGGTCGACTGTGGTTTGACCGGAACGCATCTCGGCTGTGAACACGGCGTGTGTGGCGCCTGTACCGTGCTCGTCGACGGCGAGGCGGTTCGTGCCTGCCTGCTCTTCGCGGTCCAGGTGGACGGCGCCGAGATCACGACGATCGAGGGTATGGCGTCCTCTGACGGTGAGCTCTCCACAGTGCAGTGCGCATTCCGTGACCACCACGGTCTCCAATGTGGTTTCTGCACACCGGGTTTTGTGGTGTCCGCGACAGCCTTCCTGCGTGAGACACCCGATCCGAGCGAAACCGAGATCAGGGAAGCGCTCTCCGGTAACATCTGCCGGTGCACGGGGTACCAGGGAATCGTGGAAGCCGTTCGTGCGGCGGCCGATTCGATCAACGGAAGTGAAAGGCCCGCATGAAGCTCGAGAACCAGTTCAGCATCGGCGTTCCGGTCGAGGAGGCATGGCAGGTGCTGCTCGACATCGAACGGGTTGCCCCCTGCGTCCCCGGCGCCACGCTCACCTCCAACGAAGGTGATCAGTTCAAGGGCAAGGTCAAGGTCAAGCTGGGGCCGATCGCGTTGAGCTACGCGGGAATCATCAAGTTCCGCTCCCGCGACGAAGAGGCCAAGATCGCCGTCCTCGAAGGTAGCGGCCGTGAAGCACGAGGCAACGGCACCGCGAGTGCGGTGGTCACCTGCCGTCTTGTCGATGCAGGCGGGCACACCGATGTATTCGTCGAGACCGAACTCGACATCACCGGGAAGCCCGCACAGTTCGGGCGCGGCGCGATGGCCGAGGTGGCGGGCAAACTGATCGGACAATTCTCCGAGAACCTTGCTGCAGAGATCGAGAGCGACCAGGCCGCCGCGACAGTGGCCGAGACACCCGCTGCCGAGACCTCTGAAACACCGGCCGCGGCGCCGGTGGCCGAAAAGCCGGTGGCGCCGAGGAAGCCCGCCGAGCCGATCGACCTGATCGAGGCGTCGGGATTCGGCGGCATCGTCACCCGGACCGCCGTGTCGGTGGGGGTATCCCTGGTGGCGACCGCGCTGATCGTTCTCTACCGCCGCCGCCGAGCCCAGTAGTCGGACCGTCACCCAGCCGCTCGACGCTAGCGGTACTCGACGTAGCCGTAGGAATGGTGTAGACCAAAGCCCAAGCGGCGGTACCACTCCCGGGCGTGATGGTTGGTGGTTTCGACCTGCAGGTAGGTCGATGTCGCGCCGCCTGCGCCGCCCCACGACTCGATCGCGGCCATGATCGACCGTCCGTGGCCCTGGCCCCGGTGTTCGGGATCGGTCTGCAGTGCTGAGACACCCAGCCATACTTCGTCTTTGAGGCCGGTGGTGATCGCGCCGCGGCCGATGGCAACCACATTCCCGCGGGAGTCGCGTACCTCGGCAAAGCCGAGACGTCCGTCCTGCGATGCGCAGACAACGGCTCGTGCTGTGGACAGGTCCGAGATCGTCCGCCCTGCGGCGTAGACCGCCATCCACTTGTCGGTGGGTTGATCGGTGATCGTCACGGGGTGATCGGGCTGAGTAATCGCCGTCGTGCCGATCGGTGCGGTCAGTACGTCCACCGGGCTTGTGTAGTCGTCCTCGGGCACGTGGGACCCCGGGACCAGCCGGGACACCACGGAAAGCATCACCGGCAGATCCCGCGCGGCGTACCACCGGCCCAACCGCTGCAGGGTCTGCGAGTCGAGACGTGCGCCCATCTCCAGCGGCACCGCGGAGTTCGCCCGCCGCGTGAATCCGGCGCCGGCGCGGGCGAACCAGCCGTCGATCATCTCCGATTCCAGTCCGGGCCAGGCCCTGGCGGCCGCGAGCTCCAACGACCGGATCTCCGAGTTCCGCACCGGCTTGTCGGAGAGCACCTTCACCGCGACGACCAGTTCGGCCGGGATGTGCAGCAATTCGACGCCACGACGGACCCGGAGTTCCGGGTCCGTGGATTCGAGGATGCCGGTGACGTCGCTCAGGGTCGCGGTCTCGTCGGCGCGCCAGTCGGCGGGCGCTCCGGGTCCTTTCCGGAAGCGCACCACCACGCGGTCGCCCGCAGCCGGGGTCACCTAGTCGTCGTCATCTTCGTCGTCGTGCCCGAACGGATCGGACTCCGAGCCTGGCAGCCAGGACAGACCGGGCACGCCCCACCCACTGCGTTTGATGGTCTTTTTGGCGGCCCGGGCGTTCCGTCCGACCAGAACGTCGGTGTAGAGGTAGCCGTCGAGGTGTCCGACTTCGTGCTGAAGCATCCGGGCGAAGAAGCCTTTGCCCTCGACCTCGACGGGGTCACCATTGCGATCGACACCGGTCACCTTTGCCCATTCGGCGCGCCCGGTGGGGAACTGCAATCCCGGGACCGACAGGCAGCCCTCGTCGTTGTCATCCGGGTCGGGCATGGTCTCGGGAATTTCTGACGTCTCGAGGACGGGGTTGATCACTTCGCCGCGTCGGCGCGGCCCCGTCCGGCCATCACCCTCGGGGCAGTCGTAGACGAAGAAACGCCGACCCACGCCGACCTGATTTGCGGCGAGTCCAACACCGTTGGCCGTGTCCATTGTTTCGTACATGTCGTCGAGCAATGCCACCACGTCAGCGGGTGGTTTGCCTTCGGCGTCGAGGGTGACGATCTCAGTGGGATTGTGCAGCACCGGATCACCGACGATGCAGATCGGAAGAATTGCCATGAGGGTCAGATTACTCGGCATGCCATCAAGCGAAATCCACTGGCGGCGTGGTTAGATGTACCACGAACCACACTGATGTAATTCGTGACATAACTATCGTCAAGTTGGTGTTGGCGACGGGGTGGAGTAGGACCGATTCTCAAGGGAGCGAGATGGACGGCGCAACCGCGCGAGACCAGAAGAATTCCGGACTTGCGGACAACATCAGCCAGCACCATGCAGAGTTGGGGCCCGGCGAGGTTGGAGCCGATGGGCTGACTCGGCGCGACCATGAGGTCTTGGCATTCGAGCGTCAATGGTGGAAGTATGCCGGCGCCAAAGAAGAGGCCATCAAAGAGTTGTTCGGCTTGTCCGCAACCCGCTATTACCAGGTGCTCAATGCACTCGTCGACCGTCCTGAGGCGCTGGCTGCCGACCCGATGTTGGTCAAGCGACTACGTCGACTGCGGGCCAGTCGGCAGAAGGCCCGTGCGGCCCGCCGCCTCGGTTTCGACGTCACCTGATGGCTCGGCTTTGCCGTTCCTGATGACTCGGCTCTGCCTTCCTGACGACTTGTCGGACCCGCCGCGTGCGGATGGCTGGGGAAGTTTCGTAAGGTTGACCCAATGACCAAGTCCGACCAAACTGATCCGCCGGAATCTCCGACGCGTCGGGAGAACCCTCACCTGCCACTACGCGCCGGGGCAATGCTGTTGCTGTCGGTTGCCGTGGTGTTCATCGGACTCGGTTGGCACTCTGCTGCCACTGGCGACTCCGACCCCGAAGCCGGCCTCCAAGCTGCGCAGAGTCGGCAGTCGACTTCTGTGGCGCCCTCATCGGCTGCGCCGCAAGCCCCGGCGACCGAGACCACGCCCACGGCCACGACCTCGGCGCGGCCATCGACCTCCACCTCAGCTGACCCCAGCCGTCCGGAGGTCTGCATCTTCAATGCAGGCACAGTCAGCGGCCTTGGCCAGACGTTCACCAAAAAGGTCGAAGACCTGGGCTGGGAGACCGCGGAACCGACGAATCTGCAGTCGGCGAGCATCACCGAGAACACGATTTTCTACACAGCCCGGCAGCGCGCTGCCGCCGAGCAACTTGCCGAAGATCTCGGTGGCGACGTCTCGGTTGATCCGCGGCCATCGGCGTTCAGCCAGTGTCCGGGTGGGTTGCCACTCATCGTCGTGACCCGGTGATGATCCCGACCGGAACGGAAAGACGAAGCCGGAGGCGGAGCTCGGCATCAACACGGATATGATTTTTCTGACCTACTACCGACGGTAGAACCGGTGGATTCGTACGCCCAACCCCAAGGGAGCTCAATCATGGCGCAGCGCTCGCTCAAGAACCTCAGCACTGTGTGGCGGGCCGCCGCGCTGGTGGCACCGGCAGCGATGGCTGTACTTTTTGTGGCCGGTTGCAGCCCGGATGAGAACCCCACCAAGGAACGCGGGACGACGCCGAGCGTCGTGACCGGTGATCCGGCGCCGATTGACGTAGGCGCGATCGGTGATCCGAGTGAAGGTGGCGAGGCCACCGCGGAACTGCGCACAGCCGATGGCCAGTCGGCAGGCACGGCCAGCTTCGACACCAACGAAGCGGGCTCGGTTGTCGTCACCGTGAAGGCCGAGAACCTCGCACCCGGTTTCCACGGCATGCACGTCCACGCGGTGGGCAAGTGCGAGCCCGACTCGACGCCTCCGACCGGTGGCGCCGCCGGGGACTTCCTCTCCGCAGGCGGACACCTGCAGGTCGATGGCAACACCTCGCATCCGGCCAGCGGCGACCTCGTTTCGATTTACATCAATGATGAGGGCACCGGTGAAACCGTCACGGTCACCGATGCCTTCGACATCGAGCAGATCCTGCAGACCGCTATCGTGATCCACGAGAAGCCGGACAACTTCGGCAACATTCCAACCAAGTACGCACCGGCGCCTGACGAGGAAACGCTGATGACGGGTGACGCAGGCAAGCGGATCGCCTGCGGCGTCATCGAAGAGGCCTGAGATAAACAACTCTCGATCGATCGACTTCAAGGCTTCGCCGCGGCCCACGCTCGGCGTGGAATGGGAGTTCGCCCTCGTCGACAAGCAGACCAGGGATCTGTCGAACTCTGCGGCGCAACTGTTCGAAGAGGTCAGCCGACTCGACAACCCGAGTTCCGGCGACCGAATCCACAAAGAGTTGCTGCGCAACACCGTTGAACTCGTCACCGGAATCTGCGACAACACCGGGGAGGCGATCGCCGACCTCTCCGAGTCGATGGCGGTGGTCCGCCGGATCGCCGACGGTATCGGCGTCGACCTGTACGGCGCCGGTACACACCCTTTTGCGGAGTGGTCCACGCAGCAGCTGACACCCTCACCCCGGTACGCCGAGATGATCGAACGCACCCAGTGGTGGGGTCGTCAGATGCTGATCTGGGGTGTCCACGTGCATGTCGGGATCAACCACCGCGACAAGGTCTTACCGATCGTGTCGTCGCTGCTGAACCAGTACCCGCACCTGCTTGCGTTGTCGGCGTCGTCGCCGATGTGGGCGGGCCAGGACACCGGATACGCCAGTAATCGCGCGATGATGTTCCAGCAGCTTCCCACCGCGGGCCTGCCGTTCCAGTTCCAGAAATGGGCCGAGTTCGAGCATTTTGTCGGTGATCAGATGACCACCGGAATCATCGAGCACCTCAACGAGATCCGCTGGGACATCCGGCCTTCGCCCACTTTGGGGACGGTGGAGATCCGGGTCTGCGACGGCGTGTCCACCGTTTCCGAACTCGCCGGACTGGTGGCGCTCATCCACTGCCTGGTCGTGGATCTCGATCATCGGCTCGACGCCGGTGAAACGCTGCCGGTGATGGCGCCCTGGCTGGTGCAGGAAAACAAGTGGCGGGCCGCACGTTACGGGCTCGACGCCATCATCATCACCGACGCACAGTGCAACGAGCGTCTTGTCACCGACGACCTCGACGACATGTTGACCAGGTTGGCCCCGATTGCGGTCGAACTCGACTGCGTCGACGAATTGGCTTCGGTGGCAGACATGCCGCGTCGGGGTGGCTCGTATCAGCGGCAGCGGAAGATCTACGCGGAGACCGGTGACATGGTTGCGGTCGTGGACGCGGTGGTCGGCGAACTCAGTCGCTGAAGGTGCGCTTACGCCACCACTGATCGACTTGTCCCAGTTCGGTTTCCGGTTCCGCACCGGTGAGCCACTCCGATTCGATCCGGAACCAGTTGGCGGTCGCGCCGAGCTGGCCGAGCATGGCGCAGGTGTAGAACTCGACCCGCCTGGCCATCAGGTGCTCCTCCGGGAATCGTTGCCTACGTGCGGGTTCGGCGTAGTCATGGGCGGGATGGACCGCCGCCACCATGGCGCTGTTGGCGATCTCGGGTGTGATGGTCAGTGTCACGTCGTCCATATGCCACCACGTGGAGTCCTGGACGTAGGCCAGGACGTCGGCATCGGTGATGTTGTCCTCGTCGATCAGGATGTCGCCGCGCCGCAATATCCGGGCGACCTGTTCGGAGTCACCGGCGCGGGCGGCGATCAGTGCCGCTCGCTCGAGTTGTAAAGCGCGTTTGGACATCGTCTTGCTGGATCCGAAGTCGAGGAAGGCGACCCGGCCGTCGTCGGCGAGCATGATGTTGCCCGGATGTGGGTCGCCGCAGAACGTGGCGTCGGTGTGGATGCTGCCGCAGTAGAACCGGTAGATCACTTCCCCGACCTGGTCGCGGGTCTCCGAATCCAGTTTCGCCACCTCGTCAAAGGTGATGCCACTGACCAGCTCCGTGGTCAGAACCTTTGAACTGCAGAGACTGTCGATCACATCCGGGATCTGGATGAAGGGGTGCCCCTGATAGCGCACCGCGAGCCTGCGCTGGTTGTCGGCCTCGGCCGCGTAGTCGAGTTCGGCGACGATGTTGCCGGTGATCTCACGAACGAACGAGTGTGGATCCGCCGTGGGCAGAAGGCCCTTGTACAGGCGCAGCGCAATGGCGAGATTCTTCAGATCGGCACGCACCACCCGGTCGATCCCGGGGTACTGCACCTTGATCGCGACGTCGCGGCCGTCGGTGAGCCGGGCCCGGTACACCTGCCCGATGGATGCGGCGGCGATCGGGACGGGATCGATCTCGGCGACGGCAGACATCCGGTCACCGAGTTCGGCACGGACCACGGCGAGCATCGTCTCGTTCGCCACTCGGGGAGCGTTGTCGCGGAGTATCGCGAGTTTCTGGTTGAACGCGGGTCGGGCCGACTGCGGCACCATGTTCAGGTCGAGCAGCGAGAGGAACTGCCCGACCTTCATTGCCGCGCCCTTCATGGACCCGAGGACGGTGATCAGCTCGTCGGCAGCGGCGAGGGCATCACGCTCAGCGCGTCGGCGGCGTTCGTCGGGCGAGCCGCCCAGGGTGGCCGCGCGCGAACGAACTCGCCGGATCGCGGTGTGTGCAGCCACTTTTCCGAGCTCGCCACCGCGGCGCAGTGCCGACGCAGATGGCGCGGGTGTGGACGGGGACGGTTCGGGGTCCATCAGTTCGGCAGCGCCATCAGTCGGTGCGATGCGTCTCGATCTCGTCCTCGCGGATGAGATCGTCGCGCATCCGCTGCTCCTGGTACGCCAGTTTGCCGACCCGATGTGCGATGACCGGCGCGGTGACCAGGGCAAACATCGCCGATAGCACCAGCATGCCGAAATCGACGGTGTTCCAGAGGCGGACCATGGCGGCGATCAGGACCAGGAGCAGTCCGAGTGTCTGAGGTTTGGTGGCCGCGTGCATGCGGGTCAGCGTGTCCGGGAAACGCAGGATTCCGATGGAGGCCGTGAATGCCATCAGTGATCCGCTCAGGACCAGGATGGAGACGATGATGTCGGAGATCATGCGCTAGACCTCGTTGTCCCGGACGCGGAAGCGGGCGACCGCAACGGTTCCGACAAAGCCGAGCAGCGACAGCGCGACAATCCCGGACACCACAGTCGAGTCCATGGAGTAGGCCGCCCACACCGCCAGTGAACACGTCGCCACCGCCACCGCGGTGTCGAGTGCGACGAGCCGGTCGAGCGTGTCGGGGCCGATCAGCATGCGCGCGGTGGTGAGCACCGACGCGGAGAGCAGGAGACAGGCAGCGATGATCCAGACAACGTTCACTTCATGACTCCGCTCGTGTAGTCGTCGTCGATTCCGTGGTACGGGCTGGCATGCCATTCACTATCGCGTTCGAAGGCCTTGATGAACAACCGTTCGACGGTTTCGACCTGCTCGTGGAAGGCTTTCACCTTTTCCGGTGAGCTGGCGTCGATGATATGGACATACAGCAGTCGGCGGCTGTGGTCGATCTCGACCACCATGGTTCCGGGCACCAGATTCAGATAGTCCACGGCAAGCGTCAGTACCAGGTCCGACTTGATGGCAAGCCGGACACGCAACACCGCGCTCAGGGGTGGTTTGGCGGGCCGGATCGCCAGCCAGCCGACCTGCAAACTCGACTTGAAGAGGTCGATCAGCAGGCGGGAGATCAACTCCACTACCGTCAACGGGTGGATGCGGCCTTCAACCGGGACCCGCGGCAGCGGCAGCAGGATGAGTACCACGATCGCGACGCCGATGCCGGCGATGACGTTGGCGAGGTCGAACGTACCCCAGAGCAGAACCCAGACGAAGGCGAGCCAGGAGATCGTCCACACCCGGACCGCGACTTCGCGGCGGTCCGAACCGAACCATCGCTTGATCTGGATGCGGTTCCTGATCAGGATCCCGGTCCTGGTCAGATGCCAGGCGATGAAGATGACGGTGAACCGCCAGGCGTTCACCAGGTGCGCACGTATCGGACCGCGCGGGGACGGCGGTTGTGGTCGTGACGATGCGGTTGGCCCGGTCACCGGCCACCTCCCAGCACGGCGTCGAGGTAGATGCTCGAGTCGGTGAGATCGGCGGCGGCCTGATCTGTGAACTCGAAGATGGGTCCGGCCCACAGGGTCAGGATGATGCCTGCGACCACCATCGCGATGGTGGGGACCACCATGCCGATGGGCATCCGGCCGACATCCACACGGTCGTCGAAGGCGACGTCATCGGCGTCGGATCCGTCGAGCAGCGGTGAGGGGCCGGCATCGGCCATGTCACCTTCGGGGGCGTCGGCGCGCGGGCGCCAGAAGGCCTTGGTCCAAACCCGGGCCACCACGTAGAGCGTGAGCAGGCTGGTCACGACCGAACCGACGACCAGGAACCAGGCGAGCACGCTGCCGTCCTGGACGCCGGCTTCGATGAGCGCGACCTTGCCGATGAACCCGGAGAACGGCGGGATGCCACCGAGATTCAGTGCCGGGATCAAGAACAGAGCTGCCAGTAGGGGACTGGCCGCCAGACCACCCAGGCGGCGCAGTGAGGCGGAGCCGGCCTGTCTCTCGATGAGTCCGACCACGAGGAACAGGGTTGTCTGCACCAGAATGTGGTGCGCCACATAGTAAATTGCGCCGGACAGTCCGAACTCTGTGGACAGCGCGAGGCCGAAGATCATGTAACCGATGTGGCTGACCAGTGTGAACGACAACAGTCGTTTGATGTCGGACTGGGCTATCGCACCGAAGATGCCCACCAGCATCGTCAGCAATCCGGCCACCATCAGGACCTTGTCCATGGAACCGCCCGGGAACAGCAGCGTGTGGGCCCGGATGATCGCGTACACACCGACTTTGGTCAGCAAGCCGGCGAACACCGCGGTGACCGGCGCCGGAGCGGTGGGATAGGAGTCGGGCAACCAGGTCGACAGCGGGAACACGGCCGCCTTGATGCCGAAGGCAACCAGCAGCACCGCATACAGCGCACCCTTGGTGCCATCGGGTACGTCCTGCAGGCGGATCGCCATCTCGGCAAGGTTCAGGGTTCCGGTGGCGGCGTAGGCGAACGCGATGCCCGCGAGGAACACCAGCGACGAGACCATCGAGACCATCACGTACGACACACCGGCCCGTACCCGGTCCGCGCTGGCACCGAGCGTCAGCAACACATAGCTGGCCGCCAGCAGTACTTCGAACGAGACGTACAAGTTGAACAGATCGCCGGCGAGGAAGGCGTTGCAGACTCCGGTGCAGAGCAGCAGATAGGTCGGCAGGAAGATCGAGACCGGCTGGTCGACGGTGCCGTCGCGGATACCCTGGCCGACCGCGTAGAGCATGACACAGAGCAGGACCGCGGTCGAGACCACGAGCATCAGGGCCGAGAGCTGGTCGGCGACAAGCGTGATACCCAATGGGCCGAGATCGCCGCCCTTGGAATCCCAGCCACCGATGTGCAGGGCGTAGGTACCGTCGCGGTTGGTCAGATACAGCAAGAGGCAGGCGGAGATGAAGGCGATCGAGATCGCCACGATGGTCACCACACGCTGAAAACGGGGATAGCGGCCCATGATCAGCGTGAGCACGGTGCCGATCATCGGAACCAGCACCGGCGCCACGATCAGCGTGGGGAACCAGGCATTCGACAACGTCATGTGTCTGAGCCCCCTCTGGTGTCCGTCGCGGTTTCCTCGAGATCTGCCGCCATTTCGTCGGCGAGGTCGTCGGGGTCGGGAAGGATGTCGGTTTCGTAGATCTCGGCGCGACGGGCCTTGATCTGCTCTTCGGTCAACGGATTGCCTGCATCGTCGAACATGTCGCCGCGCCTGGTGTCGAGGCCGGTGACCGGGTCGTCGCTGCGGTCGCGGTCGGGTGCGTCCGCGCTGCGTTGGTGCTGGACCTTCAGATCTTCCGGATCGTCGTCGACCTCGTCGTCGGTGTTGATCATGAAGCTGCGGTAGGCGAGCGACAGGATGAACGCGGCCATGCCCATCGTGATGACGATCGCGGTCAGGATCATGCCCTGCGCCAGCGGATCGGCGTCTTGAGTTCGGTCCCCCGAACTACGTCCGATGATCGGGGGGTTTCCCATTCCGCCGGAGATGGTGATGATCAGCAGGTTGATCGAGTTGCCGACCAACAACAACCCGAGCAGCATCTTGATGAGGCTGCGTTCGAGGAGCAGGTACACGCCGCAGGCTGCCATCAGGCCGACCACGATGAGTAGTCCGAGGTTGACACTCATGCGTCGACCTCCTGTGTCTCGCGGCGGACCCGTGGAGCGTCTTCGTCGAGGCGGGCGCCGAGGCTGCGCAGGACATCGAGGACCAGGCCGACAACGATGAAGTAGACGCCGAGGTCGAAGAACAGTGCGGTCACCAGTTTCACGTCGCCGAAGATCGGGAGTGTGAACTCGATCGTCGCCGATGACAGTGCTGGTGCGCCGACGAAGACCGAGGCCACCGCCGCGGCCACCGAAAGACCCAGTCCGATACCGAGGATTCGGCCGGCATCGATCGGGATGGCTTCGCCGAGTTCGTAGCGGCCGCCCGCGAGGTACCGGAGCACCAGGGCGAGTCCCATCGTCAGACCACCGGCGAATCCGCCGCCGGGCGCGTTGTGTCCGGCGTAGAAGAAGTAGAGCGACAACACGACCATCGTCGGGAAGATCAGCCGGGTGGTGGCCTCGAGCACCAGCGACCGGTGCCGCGGATCGCGGAAGTTGCTGCCGCGTAGCCAGGTCGTCCGCTCACCGAACTGTTGGGTGCCGTCGTATTCGGTGCGCGGCGCTTGATCGCGGGTGGCGTCGGCGACGCTGGGGGCCGATCCGAACCGCCGGTGCCGGAAGACCATCGAGGCGACACCGGTCGCGGCCACCAGGAGGACGGAGATCTCGCCGAGGGTGTCCCAGGCGCGGATGTCGACCAGCAGGACGTTGACCGTGTTGGAGCCGTTGCCGTACTTGTATGCGGCGTAGGGCAACTCGGTCGACATCGGAATCGTGGTGCGGGCGGCCGCGGCGAACAGGCCGACCGTGACGAGGAGCGCGCCGAACGCCAGGCCGAGGAGCGCGCGCAGCGGCTTGAAGCCGGTGGCGTGCCGCGTCTCGGCTTCGGCAGGCAGCTTGCGCAACACCAGGACAAAGATGACCAGCGTCAGTGTTTCGACCAGGAACTGCGTCAGCGCCAGATCGGGTGCGCCGTGGAGGGCGAACAACACACCGCAGCTGTAGCCGGTGACGCCGACGACCAACACGGCGGCAAGGCGATTGCGCAATACGGTGGCTGCGATCGCGGACGCGACCATGATGCCGCCGATGACCAGCTGAACAGGTGATTCGAACCCGTTCAGCTCCAGCCGGTTTCGCGAACCGACGAACAGGACGATGGTCGGTAGCAGCACCAGGGTGACGACGATGATGCCCTGTGTCCGCGGCAGCGAGCCGCGCTGGGTGTTACGGGTCAGGTTGACCGAGAGGGTATCTGCGCCGCGAAGGACCGCGTCGTAGATCCGGTCGGCGTTGCCCAGCGCCGGCTTCACGAATCCGAGGCGACCCAGTTCGCGAACCAGCACGAACAGAGCGATGCCACCGACCACGGCGACTCCGGACAGTGCCAACGCCAGGTTGAATCCGTGCCAGAGTGCCAGGTGGACGATCGGTTCGCCGTAGTCGGGGACGGTCTCGGCGTAGGGCTCGAAGCTCTCGCCGATCAGACCGGCGAGTGGACCGGAGGCAACGCCTGCCAAAGCCAGGACCCCGGCCGGGATGAGGAATGCGGCGGTCGGCTTGTGCAGTCGGGCGACGGCCGGACTCGGCGACGACTTGCGCTTACGGCCGAAGGCACCCCACAGGAAACGCAGCGAGTACGCAACGGTGAGGATGGAGCCGATCACCAGCAAGATCACCTCGACCGGGCCCTGCCAGGAGTTCAACGCGCCGGTGTGCCAGATCTCGGCGAAGGCAGTCTCTTTGCCGACGAATCCGAGGGTGATCGGCAGACCGGCCATGCTGGCCGCGGCCAGCGTCGCGATCGCGGCGAGCCACGGCGACCTGGAGCCCAGCCACGCGAGCTTGCGCAGGTCGCGGGTACCGGTGGAGTGGTCGATGATGCCGACGACCATGAACAGCGCGGCCTTGAACATGGCATGCGCGACGAGCATCGTTAGTCCGGCCATCGCCACGTTCGCATCGCCGATACCCACCAGCACCATCAGGAAGCCGAGCTGGGAGACGGTGCCGAAGGCGAGTACCAACTTGAGGTCGTATTCGCGCAGTGAACGGAACCCGCCGAGCAGCATCGTCAGCGTGCCCAGACCCAGGACCAGGACCTGCCAGGACACGAGGTCGGAGAATCCCGGTGCCAGTCGGGCGACCAGGAAGATGCCGGCCTTCACCATCGCCGCGGCGTGCAGGTAGGCACTGACCGGGGTGGGTGCGGCCATCGCGCCAGGAAGCCAGAAGTGGAACGGGAAGATGGCGGACTTGCTCAGGGCGCCGATCAGGATCAGCACGATCGCGATGGTGACCGACGTTCCGGCAGGCGGATCGGCGACGATCTCCGACAGTGAGTACGTGCCGGCGATCTCACCGAGCAGAACGATGCCGACCAGCATGGCCAGGCCGCCTGCCGTGGTGACCAGCAGTGCCTGGGTGGCGGCGCGACGGCTGGTGGCGCGTACCGCGTAGAAGCCGACGAGTAGGAACGACAGGACCGTGGTCAATTCCCAGAAGATGTAGAGGACCAGCATGTTGTCGCTGCAGACCAGGCCGAACATGGCACCCGCGAATGCGACCATCTCGCCACCGAAGCCGGCGACCCGGCGCCGGGTCTCGGTGAAGTACTCGGCGCAATAACAGAGCACCAGGGCTCCGACCCCGAGGACCAGGACCGACATGATCGCGGCCAGGGTGTCGAATCGCAGGTCGATGTTCATCTGCAGTGCGGGCACCCAGGTGATCGACTCGGTGCGGATGCCACTGGATTCGTCGGGCCAGTTCGCGAAGACCCAGATGAGCCCGCCGAAGGGTGCCAGGGCCAGAACGTAGAAGCCGCGCCTGCCCAGCCAGGTGATGATCGCAGGCGCCAGCACAGCCGTGATGGCCAAGGCGGCCAGGACTGCAATCAAGGGGCACTCCGTCGATCAGGTGGGCGGTGTGTCGGCGCACGAGGCCTCAGGGAACAAACTGCGCGATACCTGCTGTCGCGCTACCTGCTGTGGGGTGTTCGGCCTCGTTCTCTGCGGTCCAGTCTACCGTTGCTGCTGCTAGGTGCCGTATTCGGGCTTCGATTCGTTTCCGAATGCAAGTAATCGCCCAGGTCACCGTAAAGCTGTCCGCCGGTCGGTAGGACAGTTGACGACCTCACCACCTAGTCTGTCTCCATGATTCGGGTGCGCGTGGTTGTGATGCTGATCCTGGCGGGTTTGATGTTGCTTGTCGGAGCGTGCGGCAGCGACGAGAAAGAGGCCGATTCGACGTCGGCAGGATCGCTGGCGCTGCCCGGTGACTTCCCTTCCCAGGTGCCGGTGATCGAGGGTGCGGTGCTGGCTGTCGGAGGCACGGCCAAGGACGGCTGGAACCTGACCGTGGCCGGCCGGGCCGACGCGGGCGACCCGTTCGACAACGCGTCGACGCAACTTCTCGACGTTGGTTTCACCGAGCAATTCCAGCGCCAGGAAGGCGCCGAGTCCGTGAAGGGTTTTGTGGCCGAGGCGGACGGCAAGCGTTACACCGTGGTGATCGGCACGACCGAGGCATCGGTCAGCGGCCCGACGGCCATCACCTATCAGGTGTCGCAGTCGTAGCCCGTCTGCTCTTTGATTGTGGCCAGGCGGCCAGGGCCGCGAGAGTCTCCGCTGACGGCGGGGTCACGAGGTGCGCCATCAAGCTGTCCAGTAGCTGACTCACATGCACCGCGTACGGCGGAACCCGTAGCCCCAGCATGCGGGTGCGATGCCGATCCGCGCACACGTGCAGGCTTGTCGCCGATGCCTGGCGAATCCGTATTTCCCGCAAACGTTTCGGTATGTCACTGATCAGTGAGTCGACCCGTGCGGTGTACGCGTCCTCGACTGTCCGATTGGACGAGGGAAGCCTGTCCAAGGGGTGGACCTTGTGTCCGAGTTGTTCGAGGAACTGCAAGTAGTAACAGTCTTCGTCTTCGGCGAGTTCGATCAACGGTAGATGGTGTGCCTCGATCACCCCGCGCAAGTCGTCAGCGGGTGTTCGGGCCTGGAGCAGTGCCCGCCTGCGGTCCAGATCGTCGAGGCGGTTGACCAGGATGGCCTCGACCAGGCCTTCTTTTGATCCGAAGTGATATTGCACTGCCGATTTGTTCGCCATGCCCGCTTCGGTCCCGATCTGGCGCAGCGGTACCCCGTCGATTCCGTGGACCGCAAAAAGGCGCTCGGCGGTGAGCACCAGTTGCTGTTTGGCGGACCGACCGACCGGGGGCATCGACATCTGACCATGAAACCATGATGGACAAAATTAGGTCTAGAGACTTAAAGTTCAGGCACTCGACCTGAAAGTGAGTACCAAAAATGGAAAATCTGGCTCCTTCCGCCTATCGCGACGTGATGATGTCGGCCCCCCCGATCGGCTCGACCCCGTTCGTTGATGCGCAGCAGCGGTTTGTCTTCGGCGAGGTGTGGGCGCGGCCTGGATTGAGCCGCCGCAACCGCCGCTGGGTCACATTGACCTGTGTCGGCGCCGCCGACGCGCAGCAGCCGATCGAGGATCAGGTCATCGCCGCGCTGAGTAGCGGTGACATCACCATCGACGAGATGCTGGAGTTCGTCTTGCATTTCGCGGTCTACAACGGCTGGCCCAAGGCGTCACACCTCGAGGGCGTTGTGCGACGGCAGTGGGCGATATTGGAGCAGGGCCGGGGCCGCTCGGGTGTGGTGGCCCCGCAAGAGAACACGCAATTGGGATTGTCCGACTGGGACGAGCGGATCGAGCGTGGCGTGCAGGAGTTCCGTGACGTCAATCTGATCGAGGCTCCCGGTCCCGACACGCCGTACATGCACGCCGGCATCCTGAACTTTGTATTCGGACACGTCTGGCAGCGCCCCGGTCTCAGTCGGCGTGATCGACGATTCATCACCGTTGCCTCTGTGGCGGTGTGTGATTCGGCGTTGCCACTGACGTCGCATACCGGATCGGCCCTCGAATCCGGCGACATCACCAAGGCCGAGATGGACGAGGTTGTGCTCCAACTGTCGGCGTACTCCGGCTTCGCCAAAGGTGAAGCTCTCCATGCAGTTGCGGAACAAGCCTGGGCAAGGATCGCCCGGCCACTGGAAAAGGAAGCGTGAAAATGTCAGGACTTGAAGGTCGCGTTGCGTTCATCACCGGTGCCGCCCGTGGGCAGGGCCGCGCTCACGCCGTGCGGTTGGCACGCGAAGGTGTCGACATCATCGCTGTGGACATCTGCGAGAACGTCGACTCGATGACGTACCCCAATGCAAGCGAGGCGGATTTGGCCGAAACCGTGCGGCTTGTGGAGCAGCAGGATCGCCGGATCGTCGCCCGCAAGGCGGATGTGCGGAATTACGAGGAGCTTTCGGCTGCATTTGGTGAGGGGCTGGCCGAGTTCGGACGGCTGGACATCGTGATCGCCAACGCCGGGATCATCAGGATGGGACCGGAATCGGAGGACTTCCTCGCCGATTGGAACGACGTCATCGACACGAACCTGTCCGGGGTGTTCCATACCGTCCGTGCCTCACTGCCCGCGCTCCGCGAAGGTGGCCGCGGCGGATCGATCGTGATCACCAGCTCCACTGCGGGATTGAAGGCGTCGGCATCACTCAATGCCAGTGGCATGGCCTATGCATCCGCCAAACGCGGACTTGTCGGACTCATGCAGGGACTGGCCAGTTATCTTGCACCCGAATGGATTCGGGTCAACACCATTCATCCGACGGGTGTGGCCAGTGGTATGACGATGAACGAAGCCATGACGAAGCTGTTCGAGGAAGCATCGGCCGGTGGCTCCAACTCCATCTCGGGAATGCAGAACGCACTCCCGATTCAGATGCTCGAGCCCGAAGATGTTGCCAACGCAGTGGCTTTCCTGGTCTCCGACGAAGCCAAGTTCATCACCGGAACCGAATGGGCCCTGGACGCGGGCTTCATGATCCGCTGAACATGCGTATCGGCAACTCTGACCGCAGGATGGATTGGATGGAAGCATGAGCACAGTACCGGTTTCTGAAGCGTTACCTTCGGCGTTGTTGATCGGAGGTGATCGGGTCACCGGGTCGTCGGGCGGAACGTACGATCACATCTATCCGGCGAATGGGTTGTGTAATGCGACTGTCGAACTCGCCGGATATGACGAGATCGATCGTGCAGTGTCAGCGGGGCGAGAGGCCCAGCGTGAGTGGATCTCCATGCCCCCGGCGCAAAGGCGTGATCTCATGTTCGACCTTGCCGACGCCGTCAAGCAGGACGTTGATCGACTGGCGCGCCTGAATGTTCACGATTTTGCCGTGCCGGTTCGAACCAGCCCCGGCCACGTGATGCTTGCCGAGAGCTTCATTCGGTACTACGCCGGGTACGTCGACAAGGCTCATGGGTCGAGCACCCCGGTATCGAGCAGGTTCGACATCAATCTCATCGAGCGTGAGCCCTATGGCGTGGTCGGCATCATCGCGCCATGGAACGGCCCGATGGTGGTCGTCGGTCTGAACGTTGCTCCCGCCTTGGCCGCTGGGAATGCGGTAATTCTCAAACCATCGGAGTTGTCGCCGTTCAGCCCTCTGCGGTTCGGCGAGTTGTGTCTCGACGTCGGAATGCCGCCAGGGCTTGTCAACGTGCTGCCGTCGGGACCCGAGGGTGGCGACGCGCTTGTCCGTCACCCCGGGATCGGGAAAATCCACTTCACCGGTGGCGGCGACACGGCCCGCAAGATCATCGCCGCCGCCGCACCCAATCTCACTCCGGTGGCCACGGAGTTGGGTGGCAAATCCGCGGACATCGTGTTCGGGGATGCCGACCTCGACCAGGCGGCGATCCTTGCGGCTTGGCAGGGCCCTTTGGGCCAATCAGGGCAGAGTTGTGCATGTGCGAGCCGCATTCTGGTGCAGGACAGCGTCTACGATGACTTCCTCGAGCGATTCCTGAACGTGATCTCGGCTGCGCCGATCGGGGACCCGTTCGACGCAGACACCATGGTCGGTCCCGTGGTGAGCCAGGCTGCGGCCGACAGGATCCTGGGTGTCATCGACCGTGCTGTTGAAGAAGAGATGGGTGAATTGATCACCGGAGGTCATCGGATCGGTGGTGACCTCGGCTCCGGGTTCTATATCGAGCCGACAGTGTTCGTCGATGTCGACAACACATCGCCATTGGCGACCGTCGAAACCTTCGGACCGGTGGTGTCGGTGATGCGTTTTACCGATGAGGCAGAAGCCGTCGCCCTGGCGAACGACACCACTTTCGGTCTGAATGCGTACGTTCAGACGACCGACCTGGCACGCGCGCATCGTGTTGCGCGGCAACTGGAGTCGGGCTCGGTGTGGATCAACAGGAACAGCGACATCTCGCCGCAGGGGCCGTATGGCGGCTACAAACAAAGTGGCACCGGCCGCGCTGGCGGACTGGAAGGACTCCACGAGTTCTTGCAGGTCAAGAACATTCGAATCGGTATGTGAACTGTCGTTCAACCAGAACCGGCGACGAGCCATCTCGTCGCCGGTTCTGGTTGCTCCTGCCTTGTTCAGCGTTCCTCGATGCTGATCGCCTGGCGGGGACAGACGGCTATCGCCGCGCGGATCGACTTCTCGGATCCTTCTGGAGGAAACTCAACCCAGATGGCCATGTCGTCGTCGCCGATGTCGAAAATGTCAGGCGCGGTCTGGACACAGAGTGCGTGGCCTTCGCAACGATCCTTGTCGACGGTGAGCCTTGGACGCGATGTGGTCATGTTCATCACTCCCCGGGTTGGGTGAAGAGCAGATGGAGTTCTGAAAGACCACGCAGCAGGAAAGTCTTTTCGTAGCTGTACTGCCGATTGCCTGCCGGTCCGTGCTTGTCCTCGTTGATGGCGATGTTGCCGGTGTTCGCGAGGTAGCGTTCGACCGTGGCGGTGGCTTCCGCGCGTGCCAGGGGCGCTCCGGGACAGGTGTGCGCCCCGCGGCCGAATGCGATGTGTTCCCTGTTGTTTTCGCGAGCGAGGTCGAACACATCCGGATTCTCGAACTTGCGGTCGTCGCGGTTACAGGCACCTGGATGGACCATGAGGGTCGTACCGGGCGGCACGTCGACGCCCCCGAGGTTGACGGCCATCTTCGTGAACCGGAAGTCGCTCTTGGTGGGACTTTCCAGTCGCAGGACCTCTTCGATGAACGGTGCTATGACCTTCTTGTCTTCACGCAACTTCGCCTGCAGCTCTTGGTCTTCGGCGATGATGCGAAGCGCAGATCCGATCAGGCGTGCGGTGGTGTCCTGGCCGGCACCGAAGAGGAAAGATGCCAATCGTACGACCACCTCGGGCTCCGGAACGGAGCCGTCGGGATAGGTGGCGGTTGCGAGTTGGGTGAGTACGTCCTCCTGTGGGTTCTCGCGACGATCGATGACGTACTCCATGAATCGCTCTTCGCAATACTCGAGCAGGTTGGTCTCGACGGTTTCTGAGCCACCCAGCGCACCAACAACTTTGGCCTTGAAGTTGCTCATGCGGAGATTCTCTCGATCTTCGTCCGGCATGCCGAGCAGGTCGGCGATCACCAGAGTGGTGAAGGGCCGGGAATAGTCGGCGATCACCTCGCTGGCGCCAGTCGCAACATCCTCGATGAGGCACTGGTCGGCGATGGCGGACATCGCTTCGGCGTTCTCCCGTAGACGACGCGGGGTCATGATGCGACGGAGCAGTCCCCGTTCGCGCTCATGTGGCGCGCCGTCCATCGTGATCAGGTACTCGTGGAAGAACCAGTGCTCGCGGTTCTGCTCGACATAGTCGCTGATGTCGTCGCCGTCGGGCTGGCCTTCGAGCGGTGGGAACGGGCCGGCAACGGAATTGCAGGCAGAGAACACCTCGGGGTCCCGGTAAACCTCGATGGCTTCCTCATAGCCGGTGACGGCCATGACACGGGGCATGGCGATGGGATGTACCGGGCACCGCGACCGCAGCTCGTCGAAATACGGATACGGGTCGTCCGCCAGTGCGGGTTCGCTGAAGAAGTCTGCCTTGGTGATGTCAACCATCGGAGGCCTTTCGGTGGTGGGCTGTGAGACTGCCGAAGCACAAATTGATCGATCGATCAGAATGTTACAGTGAGTCATGCATAGTGCGGGAGTGAATTTGAAGTCAAGATCGTGTTCGGGCTCGCGATGCTTGAAGTCCGTACGCGTCTTTGTCGGCGGGGGACGCTGAATGGCAACGCCACGCACGAAGCGTGATCCGGATGCGGTCAATGCCCGCACCCGTTTGATGGAAGCGACGATCGAGGTCATTCTCGAAGAGGGTTACGCCGCGGCGACATCCAGGAAGGTCGCCGCCAGGGCAGGCGTCAAGCAGGCGTTGGTGTACTACTACTTCCCGACGATGGACGACCTGTTTCTCGCCGTGGTCCGTGGAGGCGCCGAGGTCACGTACGAGCGTCAACGTCGCGCGCTGGAACAGAATGATCCACTGCGGGCGTTGTGGCTGGTCAGTGGCGATGCCCGGGCCACCAAGCTGAACACCGAATTCATGGCACTGGCCAATCATCGGAAGGTGATCAGTGCTGAATTGAAGAAGTCGTCCGAGCGCATTCGCGACATCGAGACCGCGGCGGTGACCATGGTTCTTCGGGCTCGTGGCGTCGACTTGGAAAAGTATCCGCCGGTGGTGATGTCGATGATCCTGACGGGTATGGCTCGCAACCTCCGCAACGAGGAAGCTGTCGGCGTCACTGCCGGCCATGCCGAACTCGTGGCGTTCATCGAGCGGTTCATCGACGAGTACTCCTCCGCATCTTCGCCGGAGCACAACGCATGAGTATCGAGAGATCTACCCTGGATTTGTCGGTTGATCAGAGCTGCGCGGTATGGGGGTTCGCACATGCCGCGCAGCTCTGAAATCGATCGAGGTGTTACTTGAGGAGACTTCCCCCGTCGACGGCGAGCGATGTGCCGGTGACGTAGCGGGATTCGTCGGAGGCGAGGAACAGGACCGCGTTGCTGATGTCTTCGGGTTCGACCCAGCCGATCGGCAGAACGTGCATCATCCTTGCGACGACTTCGAGGTCGTCGGGGCCCGGGTTCTCCAGGTCGGGCCGGAACATTTTCATCGTGCCCTCGTTCATGAACATCGGGGAGTTCACATTGGTCGGAAGGACCGAGTTGACTCGGATCGAGTGCTGTCCGAGTTCGACGGCAAAGCTGCGCATGAGTCCGATGACGCCGTGTTTGGCGGCGATGTAATGGCCGGTGTTCGGATAGGCCTTCATGCCGCCGACCGAGCTGGTCAGCACGATGGATCCGCCATTGTTTGCTGACAGTAGATGTGGCACACCGGCTTTGACTGTCTTCCAGACGCCCGACAGGTTGACGTCGATCATTTCCTGCCAGTCGCGCTCGCTGGTCTTGTCGAGGGTCTCGCCGCCGTTGCCGATGCCTGCGTTGGCAATGATGACATCGAGGTGGCCGAGCTCTTCGACACCTTTGTCGACCGCCGACGCGAGTGCGTCGAAGTCGCGTACGTCGACGTGGCTGGCAATGATTCGGCGGTCCAGATCTTCGACCAGCTTGATGGTCTCGGCGAGGTCTTCCGGTGTGGACGCCGCGATCAGTGGCTCGACCTCTTTGGAGATCGGCCCGCAGATGTCGACCGCGATGATGTCGGCACCTTCTTGTGCCAGGCGCACAGCGTGGCTTCGCCCTTGCCCACGCGCTGCTCCGGTGACGAAGGCGACTTTGCCCTCCATGCGTCCTGCCATTGTCCCACCGATCCTTTCGAAATTGATTGCCCGTCGATCCAATTGTTCGCCGACAGGAACTGATCACTCGATCAGGACTCTGTCACTGTGGGGTTGTTCTGTCAACGATGGGGTCTCGGCAACAATCCTGCCGAAGGACACGGAATAGCCGGTCTAATAGCAAGATCGGGGTATCTGAGCGTCGATACTCTGGGCCCTCCATAGTCGAGTGCCGCATAAATATGATCGATCGATCAGGACAAATTTCGCGAAATGCTTGATTCTTCGATGCGGGAGAGCTAGCTTTGCCGGGTAGTGGACGGACCATCTCCGATCCCTCCTTTCGGACCGTACGCGGCTTGCGCACCGCCGCTGCTCTTCCCTCATGCCTCACAACCCGGATGCTCTCCGAGGAGGAAAATCGTGACTGCACATCGTATGTTTGTCGCCGCGGTGGCGATTGTTCTGCTGGTGGCCGGCTGTGGCGACCGGGGCGGGGGTGGAACTGCCGACGGCGACAGCACCGGCACCTCGGGTTCGTCTTCAGACGCCGTTTCGGCCGACTTCGGCGATCTGTCGGATGTGTGTCAGCAGGGTTCGATGTCTGCCTCGCCGACTCAGGGTGTGACGGCCGATGCGATCGGGGTCGGTGTCTTCTCTGACGTGGGGTTCAACAAGAATGCCGAATTCGTCAATGCGGCGAAGGTTTTCACGTCGTGGTGCAACGAGTTGGGCGGCATCGGCGGCCGCAAGATCACGGCCACCACCCGCGACTCGAAGCTGATGGATGTACGGAAGCAGATGTTGGAGGCGTGTCGCGAGGATTTTGCTCTTGTCGGCGGTGGTAGTGCACTCGACGGCCTCGGAGTGAAGGAACGGGTCTCTTGTCTGTTGCCGAGCTTCCCTGCGCAGGTCGCTCAATTGTCGTCGGTGGGTTCTGATCTCGAGATCAGTGCGGATCCGACTCAGGTGCCCGGCTACGACCCGTTCTTCGGGTTCCGCCAGTGGTTGATCAACGATGCCCATCCCGATTCGGCCGATGCGGTCGGAATCATCAACGGAGATTCGCCGGTCACCAAGCTCATGGGGGAGCAGGCCGTTGAGTCCACCGAAGCGGCCGGTGGGGTGTTTGTCTACAACGATCTGTATCCGGCTATGGGCGTTTCGGATTGGACACCGTACGCGCAGGCCTTGAAGAGCAAGGGTGTCAAGGGACTGATCTTCTATGGTGAGTTCTCGCAGTTGGCCAAACTGGAGAGCGTGCTGACGTCCATGGAGTACAAGCTCGATTGGATTGATGCGAACAACAACGCCTACGGGCAGCAGTTCGCCGACTTGGTGGGCAACTCCGCGGATTATCAGCACAACTACGTGGACCTCGGCGGAAATCTGCCGCTCAGCAGTGACGCGCCGGCGATGAAGCAGCTCAAGGACCTATGGGCGAAATATGCCCCCGGTGCAGAGCTGACACATCCGGCGATGCGCGCGATGTCCTCCTGGCTACTCTTTGCCACATCGGCCGCCAAGTGCGGGGACGACCTCACACGTACCTGCCTTCACGACACCGCGAAGAAGGAAACCGCCTGGACCGGTGGGGGTCTGCACGCGCCTGTGAATCTGGCGCAGCCGACGCCGCCGTCAGCCTGCTTCAACGTCGAACGACTGACCGGTGCGGGATGGGAGCCTGCAGACTTTCAACCCGACAACGGCCCGTACCGATGTGACGTTGCCCCGTACAAATACACCGAGACCTACGGCACCCCCCTCACTCTGGCCGACGTAGGTAAGAGCATGAGCGACGTCAAATGAGTGGAGTGCCGTGAAAACGATGGCAGCCGAATATCATTCACCGTCCACAGTGGCGGAAGCGGTGACCCTCCTCGCCGAGCTGGGTGACGACGCGACCGCTGTCTCCGGTGGACAGAGTTTGCTGCCGATGATGGAGATGGGGTTGGTCGAGTACTCCCACCTGGTTGATCTGCGTGGCATACCCGAAATGCAGGGCTTCGACATCGGTCCGGATTCGGTCTGGATCGGCGCGGGTACAACGCATGCCGCGATCGGACGATCGGGGTTGATCGGGACCAATGTGCCATTGCTCTCGCGTGCGACTCCTCTGATCGGCCATTCCGGTATTCGCGACAGGGGAACGATCGGCGGATCGATCGCCCATGCCGATGCTGCGGCCGAGTACGCCGCGGTGGCGTTGGCGCTTGATGCCGAGTTCGAGGCGATCTCGCCTCGTGGCAATCGCACGATCGAGGCAACGGACTTCTTCGTCGGCCCGTGGCGAACCGCATTGGCCGATGACGAACTCCTGACCGGGATCGTGGTTCCGATCCGCTGTGACAGAAGCGGGTACGCCATCGAAGAGTTCGTCTGGCGCAGCGGGGAGTTCGCAGTGGCGGGTGCAGCTGTGGTCGTCTGGCTCGACGCCTACTCTCGCGTCGACCACTGCGCGATCGCACTGTTCGGTCTGGCCCCGTCGGTGGTGCGGGCTCTTGTTGCCGAACTGGCGGTTGTGGGTTCGCATGTGGAGGAGATCTGTCCCGAAGAGGTTGGTTCTGAAGCGATTTCGGGGCTGTCGGCCATCAATGCCCATCGCGGACGTACGGGAGCCGCGATGGTGGCACGTGCGTGGCGCCGTGCAGTTCACGAAGCGCAATATCCACGAGGGGCCGATTTCCCGCCCCTCGTGGATATTCGCGATACCGGGACGGCTACTTGAGGCAGCTGCCTGCGTCGACGGACAGTGTCACACCGGTGACGAAGCGGGCTTCGTCGGAGGCGAGGAAGAGCACCGCGTTGCTGATGTCCTCGGGTTCGACCCAGCCGATCGGGAGCACGTGCATGAACTTCGCGACGAGTTCCATGTCGTCGGGCCCCGGGTTCTCCAGATCGGGACGGAACAGCTTCATCGTGCCCTCGTTCATGAACATCGGAGTGTTCACATTGGTCGGGTGCACAGAATTGACGCGGATCGAATGCTCTCCGAGTTCGACGGCGAAGCTGCGCATGAGCCCGACAACGCCGTGCTTGGCGGCGATGTAGTGGCCGGTGTTCGGGTAGGCCTTGAGTCCGCCAACCGAGCTGGTCAGGATGATCGATCCGCCATTGCCCCCTGAGATCAGGTGCGGAACACCGGCTTTCACCGACTTCCAGACGCCCGACAGGTTGACGTCGATCATCTCCTGCCAGTCGCGCTCGCTCGTCTTGTCGAGGGTCTCGCCGCCGTTGCCGATGCCGGCATTGGCAACGATGACATCAAGCCTCCCGAGTTGTTCGACGCCACTGTCGACGGCGGCTTTCAGAGCGTCGTAGTCGCGGACATCCGCCTGTACCGCAACGATCCGGCGGTCGAGGTCCTCGACGAGCTTGACGGTTTCGGCGAGGTCTTCCGGTGTGGACACCGCGATCACGGCCTCCTCTTCGGAGATCGGTCCGCAGATGTCGACTGCGATGATATCGGCACCTTCCTGTGCCAAACGCACTGCGTGGCTGCGCCCTTGCCCGCGCGCTGCTCCCGTGATGAAGGCAACCTTGCCCTCCATACGTCCCGCCATCGTGCACCAACCCTTTCGAGATCGACTCATCGTCGGTTCTCGCTCAGAGCCGACTGTTTACGTAAATGCTGAACACTCGCTCAGCACATTTCCACCAAACGGGTCAGCATGTCAACGTTTTGACCGAACAGGCGAAATCGATCTCAGGTGCGTCGGGTTTGACGTATTCTGCGGCGTTCAGGCGCCGCGTTTGTCGGCGTATCGCCGCAGGTTCTCGACCTGATCTGGGTCGAGCGAGGGGCGGACCCTTGCCCGGGCGACGGCCACATCTTCGGCCGTCACGGTGGCGGCGTCGATGTTGCGACGCATGGCGGCCAGCGCCGCCTCGCGCAAGAGCGCCGAACAGTCGGCCGCGGAGTATCCGTCCAGATCGGCGCCGAGCTCATCGAGATCGATGCCTTCTGCGAGCGGTACCGACCGGCTCGAGGTCCGCAGGATGTCGCCGCGGGCTTCGGCGTCTGGTGGTGGTACGAACACCAGGCGTTCGAGCCGGCCGGGCCGCAACAGTGCGGGGTCGATCAGGTCGGGTCGGTTGGTCGCGCCCAGGACGACCACATCACGTAGCGGTTCGACGCCGTCGAGTTCGGTGAGCAGGGCCGCGACCACCCGATCGCCGACGCCGGAATCAGAGGACTGCCCTCGTCGTGGCGCGAGCGCGTCGATCTCGTCGAGGAAGATGAGCGATGGTGCGGACTCCCGGGCCCGGTCGAACAGGTCCCGGACGGCTTTTTCCGAACTGCCGACCCACTTGTCCATGAGTTCAGCACCTTTGACGCTGTGGACACTGAGCTGCCCGGATGCGGCGAGTGCGCGCACCACGAAGGTCTTGCCGCAGCCGGGAGGGCCGTAGAGCAGCACACCGCGCGGCGGGTCGACGCCCAGACGGGTGAAGGTGTCGGGATGTCGCAGTGGCCACAGGACGGCCTCGGTCAGGGCCTGCTTTGTCTCGACCATGTCGCCGACGTCCTCGAGGGTGATGCCACCGACGGTAACCTCCGGTGAGGCCGACCGTGACACCGGCCGGATCACTTCCAATGCGCCGCTGAGGTCGGCCTCGGTCAGCTTGGGAGGCTTGCCATCTCGCGCGCTGCGGGCGGCGGCGCGCAGCGCACCTTCGCGGGTCAGGGCAGCGAGGTCCGCGGCAACGAAGCCGGGTGTTCGGGAGGCGATGTCACTGAGATCGATGGTCTCGGTGGGAACGTCGGTCAGCAGTGCGGTGAGCAGTCCTCGCCGGATCTTGTTGTCCGGAAGAGCGATTGACAGTTCCCGATCACAGAGTTCTGGATCGCGCAGGCGGGTATCGAGGTTCTCCGGCCGGGAGCTGGTGCAGATCAAGGCGACTCGCGACGCGGTGATGGCGGTCCGCAGCGCGTCGAGGATCAAGGCGGACACCGGATCGGCCTCTGCGGGCAGCAGTGCTTCGACGTCGCTGATCAGCAGGACTGATCCGCGCTCGTCGGATGATGAAACCAGTTGGTCGGCAGCATCTCTGACCGCGGCCAGCCGGGCGGATGACTCCAGGGCGCCGGTCACCGGACCGTCCAGGTAGATCAGGTTGCGGTCGGCACACACGGCCCGGACCACCGTGGCCTTGCCCGCTCCGGGTGGACCGGTGACGATCGCGCCGAGCCGTGCCTGCGCGCCGAGCGCGGTGAGCAATTCGGGGTTGTCGAGTGCCAAGCCGATCCACTCGGTGAGCTTGCCGACCTGGGCATCGACGCCGACCAGTTCATCGACCCGGCGTACGGGTGGCGCCGGTGTACTCGGAGTCTGTACCCGCATCGGTGCGCTCGGGGTCGGCGTCGGGTTCGTGGCTGTGCTCGTGCGGTCGGCCCACAGCACAGCGGTGTCGGGTTGCACACTCACCGGGCCTGCCGGCTCGGCGGCGACGACGGTCAGCAGTTCGTTGGTCCAGGTGATGCCGACCGAACGTGCCAGGGTGCGGGTGGCCTCGGAGGTGGCGAACTCGGGGCCGAGGTCGCGGGGGAGCAACGAGACCACATCGCCCACCGACACCACCTTGCCGAGCAGGGCCCGGCGCAGTGTTCGTTCGTCGACCGATTCAGAGGTCAGGGACGAACCACGCACCACGATGCGGGTGGCGCCATGGACCACGGCCGGTGCGAGCACCACGGGCGCATCGGGTTTGATCCCGGCATTCGACAGCGTCAGTTCGTCGAGCAGGGCGATACCTGTCGGTTCGGACGCCGAGGTCGCGGCGATGACCGCGGTGGTGGTCCGGGATCCGATGACCGCAACGCCATCCCATTCGCGCAATGCCAGGCCGGTGAGCACTTCAGGGTGCACCCGGACGATGCCGCGCCGGGCCTCGGCGGCCGACAGGTTGAGTCGTGCGGTCAGTGTCAGCTGCGGTGATCCGGTGTGGGTGGGATCAGCGGCCGCGGATTCGGATGTCACAGAAGCAAAACTACCGGTATCAGGCCCCGGGACGCCGCAATCCGAGACGGGCCGCGGATTGGGTCGGCCGTCCGCGACGCACCTGGCGGATCGCGCGGCGCTCGGCACGCCGTTCCCGCGGATGGTAATCCCAGGTCTCCGGGCGGCTGGCGACCCAGCGTTTGGTGCGCCAGGCGAAGGGGATGTGGATCAGGTAGAGGCCGATGGCGGCGAACATCAGAGCGTACGGGTAAGTCAGCAGGGCCGCGGCGACCAGCGCCACCCCGATCAGCACCAGCACCAGTGCATTGGGTGGTACCGCAAACGATTTCAGCGACGCGGTGGGCAGTCGGCTCACCGCGAGCAGTGCGGTGAAGGTCATCCAGCCGCCGACGAATATGTCCGATGTCCACCAGCCGGAGCCGAACTGCTGGTCGAGCGCGATCGGCAGGATCGCGATCAGGGCGGCCGCCGGTGCGGGTACGCCGACGAAATAGTCCTTGGTGTACTGCGGCCGGTCATCGTCGTCGATCAGGGTGTTGAACCGGGCCAGTCGCAAAACGATTGCACAGCAGTAGATCAGCGACAGCAACCAGCCGGCGTCATTGCCCTGCAACATGAGCACGTACAGCGTGAGTGCGGGCGCGACACCGAAGTTGATGGCATCGGCGAGTGAATCGAGTTCGGCGCCGATCTTGGTTGTCGCGCCGAGCAGTCGCGCGATCCGTCCGTCGATGCCGTCGAGCAGAGCCGCCGCGGCGATCATCGCCACGCACAGGTCGACCCGGCCGTCGAGTGCGAACTTGGTCGCCGACAAACCGGCGCAGATCGCCAGCACGGTGAACGCAGATGGCACCAGCAGCTTGCCGGTGTTCAGCGTTCCGGCTCGACTCGGCCGCCGACGGCCGGTTGTCGGTGTGACGCGGCGGGAGGCTGTGCGTTGGGTTTCGCCCCGTCCGTAGGCAATCATTTCAATTGCGCCAAAATGGTTTCCGCGCCCACCGCACGCTGCCCGACGGCAACCAGCGGGCGGGTGCCCTCGGGAAGGTAGAGGTCGACCCGGGATCCGAACCTGATCAGGCCGTAGGTGTCGCCGAGTGTGACCTCATCACCTGGTTTGGCGTCGCAGACGATGCGGCGGGCCAGGAGTCCGGCGATCTGGACCACGGCGAGTTCGGCGCCGTCGGCGGTGCGGATCAGCATCGAGTTGCGTTCGTTCGCCTCACTGGCCGCCGGGAGGTCGGCGCTGACGAACGAACCGGATCGGTATTCGATCGCCTCGACCTTGCCTGCGACGGGAATCCGCTGCACGTGCACGTCGAAAACCGAGAGAAAGATCGAGACCCGGGGACGCGGGGTGTCGCCGAGTCCCAGTTCGACGGGTGGGGCCGCGTGATCGACCAGGGCGACCTGCCCGTCGGCCGGAGCGACAACAACACCGGGCGCGTTCGGTGGCACCCGCGACGGGTGGCGGAAGAACGCGGCGGTGGCGAGCGCGGCAACGGTGGCCGGGGTGCGGATCCACCCATGTTTGCGCCCGGCCACGGCGATGGCGGCCGGAACCGCAACAAACGGGATTCCGGCTCGGTGCAGCGGCGGCACGGTCTCGCGGATGAGGTCTGCGATGTGAGCCAGACCGGTACTCGGCTCGGCGTCTGTCGGAGTGGGGCGTCTGGCCATGGCGTTATTGTTCCAGGCCATCGGCCGGAGCCGCGGCCGGTGCCGATGAGGCGAGTGTTTTCGCAGGTCCGAATCGATATTGGTGGTGGTGTGTCATAGCTCTTCGAGTACCAGGACCTCGACTGTGCTGCCGGCGTCGACCTTGTCGGTGTCGGCAGAGATGTCCAGTAGGACGTTGGCCGAAGCCATGTACGCGAGGTGATGTGACGCCGGGGGTCCGATGGGCCGGACCTGTGCGACACCATCGGTGATCGTGAGTTCTCCACGCCGGAATTGCCGTTTTCCCTTGGGCGAGGTGAAGGCCTCGGTAACCGATGCCGCGATGGTTCGGCGCTGGGCCGGTAGTCCCATCGCGGACCGCAGTGGCGGGCGGATGAACACCTCGAACGACACCTGCGCGCTCACGGGATTGCCCGGCAGCGTGATGATCGGCACCGGGTTGCCGCCTGCGCTCGTGTAGATGCCGCAGCCCTGCGGCATCCCGGGTTGCATCGCAACCTTCACGAAGTCGACACCTTCGCCGGTGAGGGCGTCCTTGACGACCTCGTAGGCGCCCGCGCTGACTCCACCGGAGGTGATGATCAGATCGACATGCGGGCCTTCTTTTCCGTCGATGTAACTGTCGAGACTGGCCCGGAACTCGGTGACGTCATCGGGCACGAAATGAGCCTGCTCGGCATGCGCGCCGGCCTCGATGGCCGCCGCGGTCAACATCGCGCCGTTCGACTCGTAGATCTGCCCGAACTCGAGTGGTGTGCCCGCCGGAACCAGTTCGCTGCCGGTGGAGAGGACCAGTACCCGCAGCGGAGCGTAGATCGGCAATTCGGCCAGACCCAGTGCGGCGGCGAGACCGAGTTGCGGTGCCCGCAGGACTCGACCGGCGGGCAGCGCGCGGGCTCCGATGCCGATGTCGGATCCGGCCCGCCGGATCGCTGTGCCGGCCGGGGCAGCTGCGAAGACCCGCACGGTGTCGGTGCCACCGTCGGTGCGTTCGACCTGGATCACCGCGTCGGCGCCTGCAGGCATCGGTGCCCCGGTCATGATCCGGTGCGCGGTTCCGGGCGCCAGCGTGAGCGCGTCCGTCCGTCCGGCCGGGATGTCGGCGGCGACCGGCAGAGCCACTGGGGCGTCCTCGGTGGCGGTGGCGATGTCTTCGGCGCGGACGGCATAGCCGTCCATGGCCGAATTGTCGAAGCCGGGCAACGTGATCGGGGCATCGGTGTCTTCGGCGAGTACCCGGCCCAGTGCCGATGCGGCAGGCACGGTGACAACGCGTGGCGCCCGGAACAGAGCGGTCACCGCATCCTGATGTTCGGAGACGCTGCGCATCAGTTCTTCGCTCCGTACTTCGAGAGGAAAAGGGCAAGGGACAGTGCAGTTTTGGAGATCTCGTCGGGATCGACGCTCTCGTTCGGTGCGTGGATCCGGCACGCAGGCTCCTCGACACCGAGCAACGCGATCTCGGCTTGTGGACAGATTTCCGCGAGGACGGTGCACAGCGGGATCGATCCACCCTGGCCCGAGTGGACGACGGGTTTGCCGTAGGCCTTGGCCATCGCCGCGGTCAGGGCGGTGTAGCCGGGTCCGGTGGTGACGGCAGAGAACGGGGCGCCGGTCGCCTGGATCTCGACGTCCACCCGGGCATGCCACGGAATGTGTTCGCGTAGATGCTTTTCCAGCGCTGTCGCGGCCTCGTCGGGATCCATGCCTGGTGGTACCCGCAAGTTCAATTGCGCGGCTGCCCGCGGGTTGATCGCGGCCGGGGCGCCGGCCGTCGGTGGTGCGTCGATACCGATCACGGTCACCGCCGGGCGCGCCCACACCATTTCGGCGGGGGAGCCCGAACCGATGAGGTCGACACCGTCGAGGGTGGTCGAGTCCGCCCGGAACTGCTGCGCGTCGTAGGCGGCGCCGGGCCAGGACTGATCGTTGGTGAGGCCGTCGATCGTGGTGTTGCCGTCGGCGTCGCGCAGAGTTGCCAGGCCGGCTATCAGCGCGGCCAGTGCGTCGGGTGCGCCGCCCCCGAACTGGCCGGAATGAACCTCGGAGGCAAGGGTTTCCACGGACACCTTCACTGCGGCCATGCCCCGCAGGCTGGTGGTGAGCGTGGGAATGCCGGGCGCGACGTTGCCGGTGTCGCAGATGAGGATCATGTCGGCCTGAAAGAGTTCGGGTCGCGTGCGCGCCAGGTGGTCGAGTCCTTCGCCGCCTGCTTCTTCGGATCCCTCGATGACGATCCGGATCCCGACCGGCGGGAGCGGATCGAGCGCGCGCAATGCGGTGAGGATGGCAACCAGATTGCCCTTGCAGTCCGATGCGCCCCGTCCGAACCATCGACCAGCACGTTCGGTCAGCGAAAACGGCGCGCTGTCCCACAGTTCCTCTGGGCCGGACGGTTGCACATCGTGATGCGAGTAGAGCAGAACCGTCGGCGCACCGGCCGGGCCGGGCACGAACCCCAGGATCGTCTGGCTCCCGTCGACGGTGTCCATCACCAGGGAGTCGATGCCTGCGTCGGAAAACGCTCCGCGGGCCCAGGCTGCGCTGGCCCGGCAGTCGCTGCGTTTGGCCGGATCGAGGTGCACCGACGGCAGTGCGACCACATCGGCGAGGTCAGAATGCGCGCGTGTCATGAGGCCGGCGACTCGTTTGGACAGTGCGGAAAACTGGGGTGCGCGTTGATCGGCCATGACGCCAAGCATGCCGGAACGGAAGGGCACCTGTCAGCAAGGCGGCCATCCCGCCGTGCGGCCGCCTAGGGGCAGGACTAGCTTTTGAGTCATGGCTGAAGGGTTGCTACTCGACATCGACGGGGTGATCGTCACCTCGTGGGAACCTCTGCCCGGTGCCGTCGAAGCGTTGGAGGCGATCTCCGCATCGGGGATGCCCCGGATGTTCTTGACCAACACGACATCCAAGTCGAGGAGTCAGATCGCGCAAACGCTGACCCGAGTCGGATTCGAAGTGGATGACAATGAGGTGCTGACCGCCGCGGTGCTCACGGCCGAATACCTGCGTGCCAAGCACCCGGGCAAGCGGGTGGTGGTCCTCAACGAAGGACAGGTCTCCGACGACATGGACGGGATCGATCTGGTCGAGGACAACCCGGATGTGGTGGTATTCGGCGGTGCCGGGCCCTCATTCACCCACGAGCTGCTCTCGAAGGCACTGGGCTGGATGATCGACGGCGTACCCGCCATCTCGATGCACCGGTCGCTGTCATGGTCGACCGCGTCGGGGCCGAAGATCGACACGGGTATCTACTTGGAAGGCCTGCAGAAGGCGACCGGCAAGAAGATCCCCGCGATCGGGAAGCCGTCTCCACTGGGATTTCGGTCAGCGATCGAGATGCTCGGAGTCGCTGACCCGGCCGAGGTGGTCATGGTCGGCGACGACATATTCAGCGATGTTCTCGGCGCGCAAAAAGCTGCCATGGTCGGGGTTCTGGTTCGCACCGGAAAGTTCCGGCCCGAACAGCTGGAGGTATTGCAGGCAGACGAGTTCGGGCAGGTCCCCGACCATGTCATCGACTCGGTCGCAGACCTGCCCGCGCTACTGGAAAAACTCTGATCCACCGTGATCAGGCGATGGCGAGCTTGATCTTCGTCAGCGTCTGATTCATCCCGTCGACCAGCTCGGCGTCAAACGGCTTCTCGCCGCCCATCGCGGCATTGATGAGGACCTGGGAGACCTTGCTGGTCCCTTTGGGTGCCTCGCGGCGTTCCGTCAGCTTCACGCCGTCGGCGGTGGGCGTGATGGTGAAACTCCACACGCTGTTGTTCTCGGCGATCCTGTAGGCGATCTCCTTGTTCGGCTCGTACCGCACCACTTTCGACCTGGTCGGCCACACCAGCAGCCCGCGCTTGTTGATGTTGATGGTTTTGGTTCCGAGGGTGACCGGTCCGCCGCCGCGCACGATGGTCTTGCGGCACTGCGGGCTCCATTCGCCCATCCGTTGCAGGTCGGACACCACCTTCCAGACCTGCTCCGGGGAGGCTTTGATCTCGGTGGACGCTTCGAGCAATGGGGCAGCCATGTTTCTCCTGTCGCGGTTCTACGTCATGAACGAACTCGTCGGTACGGCTTCATCAATGAACCGCGGACCCGACTTCGTCAATGTACGTTGTCACTATCCGATCAGGATCTTGTCATAGTCTGCGATGCGATCGGACAGGGTCCGCAGATGTTCCGCGCTACCGCCGAGGGTGTGTTCGATGGCAAGTAGGCGACTGGCGTAGTGACCGACCGGATACTCCGCGGTGATTCCGATGCCGCCGTGCATCTGAATGGCTTCCTGGCCGACCTTGCGGGCCGACCGGCAGATCTGCAGTTTGGCTCGCGAGGCGATGACCGGATCGATGTCGCCGTCTGCGAGCGACACCGTCGCATACAGGCTCATGCTGCGGGCCAGCTCGACAAGGACGTACAGGTCCGCGGCCCGGTGCGTCAGCGTCTGGAACGTGGCCAGCGGCACTCCGAACTGCTTGCGCTGCTTCAGATACTCGGCCGTCAGGCGCAGGGTTTCGTCCATGGCACCGACAGCCTCGGCGCACAACCCGACCTGCGCGAGTACCTCGCTGCGGATCAGCGCAGCAGCGGTGTCACCGGAATCGAGCAGGGCCGCCGGAGCGTCCTGCAGGTCGATCTGGGCGCCGCGCCGGGAGTCATGCGTCCGGAACGGCGTGCGCGTGACACCACGGTCAGCAGAATCGACCAGGAACAGCCGGACGGCGTCGTCGAGGCGGGCGGTGATGACGATGACGTCGGCGCAGTCGCCGTGCAGCACCGGATTCTTGATGCCGGTCAGCGTGTAGCCGTCGCCGGATGGGGTCGCGGTTGTCGCGACCGCCGCGTTCGGCCAGCGATCGCCGGGCTCGATATGGGCGAAGGCGGCCAGCACTTCACCGGCGGCCAGCGCAGGCAGGTACTTCGACTTCTGCTCGGCGCTGCCGGTGTCGGCGATGATCCCGCCGGGGATGATCACCGCGTCGAGGAGCGGTTCGGGTGCCAGGGCGCGGCCGAACTCGCCGAGGACGGCACCGACCTCTTCGGGGCCTGCACCCATTCCGCCATCGTCCTCGCTGAATTGCAGGCCGAGAATCCCGATCTCTGCCAATGACTTCCAGAGGTCGCGACTCCAGCCGAGGTCGGTATCGGTGACTGCGCGGAGCTTTTCGAGATCGTAGAACTTGGACAGCACATCGCGCGTGGTGTCACGCAGCATCGTCTGCTCTTCGCTGTATTCGAAATCCATGGTGTTCGGTGGTCCTTTACAGGTGCGGGGGCGACTACAGCCCGAGGATGGAGGACGCGATGATGGTGCGCTGAACCTCTGACGAGCCGCTGTAGATCGACACCTTCCGGTAGTTGAGGTAGGTCGGGACCGTCTCCTGCGCCCAATGGGGAGAGCCGATGTCGGCAGCCTTGACGGCAAGCGAATCGACGCCTGCGATGTCGGCAAGTAGTTCCGTCGAAGCCTGCTGCAACTCACTGCCGCGAAGTTTGAGGACTGACGAGACCGGGTCGGGCTTTCCGTTCGCCGATGAGGCGACCACCCGCATCTGCGTGAGTTCCAGTGCCAGTAGTTCATTTTCGAGTTCGGCGAGCCGAGCTGCGAACAGGGGATCTCCAAGAAGGGTTCCGTTGCCGGAGGGGATCGTCGCGGCGAGTTCCTTGGCGCGGGCCAGCCGGTTCTTGGTGATACCAACCCGGGTGACCCCGGCGCGTTCGTTGCCGAGCAGGAACTTGGCGTAGCTCCATCCGGCGTTCTCTTCGCCGACAAGATTTCCGACCGGTACCCTCACGTCTTCGAAGAAGACCTCGTTGACCTCATAGCCGCCGTCGATCAGCTGGATCGGACGGACGGTGATGCCAGGGGTCTTCAGGTCGATGAGCAGAAAACTGATGCCCGCCTGTCGTTTTGGAGCATCCGGATTGGTCCGGACGAGTGCGAAGATCCAGTCGGCGAACTGCGCCAGCGTGGTCCAGGTCTTCTGGCCGTTGACCACATAGTGGTCACCGTCGCGCACAGCCCGGGTCTTGAGGGATGCCAGGTCGGAGCCGGCTTCGGGTTCGGAGAAGCCCTGGCACCACCAGATGTCGAGGTTGGCGGTTGGCGGGAGGAACCGTTCCTTGAGTTCTTGCGAGCCGAAGTTGGCGATCACCGGCCCGACCATGTCGGCGTTGAAAGCCAGCGGTTCCAGGACGGAGGCGAGGTTCATCTCGTTCTGCCAGATGTGCTTTTGTACCGGCGTCCAGTCTTTGCCACCCCACTCGACCGGCCACTTCGGTACTGCCAGGCCATGTTCATTGAGTTTGCGCTGCACGGCGATCATGTCGTCGGGAAATATCGAGGTGCCGGCCGCGGCACGCTCGCGGAGTTCTTTGGGTATTTCGGTGGTGAAGAAGGTGCGCAGTTCCTCGCGGAAGGCAACGTCTTCGTCGCTGAGTTTGAGGTGCATGGTTCCTTGATACTCCCGTTCGCGTGGGGTCGCGTCGCGATCTACGCACATCGCCTGATCCACGGAACACTGTAGGCCCGGACATCGTCGCCGATCAGCACGATGATGATCTCTCCGCAATTCAGATGGTCGCGGGCGTGAACGTAGCCGCCATGTCCTTGCGATGTGACCTCACAGTTCACACGGACAGGTACTGATGTCCGCTGACGGTTTCGCCGAGGAGGTCGGTGACCGCTCGGACCCGTCGTGAACGCGAGGTATCTCGTGCGACCACTTGCCAGTAGACGCGTTCGACCGAGAAGTGTTGCGGCAGTATTCGAGTCAGTGCGGGATCGGCCTCGCCGACGTAGGTCGGCAGCGGTGCGATGCCAAGACCTGTCCGGGCCCCCTGGTGATGTCCGGCAATGTTGTTCATCTGCACCCGGGCCGTGATCCCGGGTCCGAGATGGTCGAGGATCTGCAACGGCTCGACATCGAGTAGCGCATCGACGTACCAGATGATGGTGTGCTCGTTCAGCGCACCGAGTTCGGTCACCGGACCGTGTGACTCGAGGTAGTCGCGCGCCGCGTACAGGCCGAGGGTGTAACTACCCAATCTGGTGATCAGGCTGGAACGGCGATTCGGGCGCTCCAGCGTGATCGCCACGTCGAAATCGCGGACTGTGAGCAGGTCGTGGCTGGTTGCGGTCACCACTTCGACGGTCAGCTCCGGATGGCTTGAACGGAGTTGCAGCAGGGCAGGCGCCAACACATACACCCCGAAGCCATCCGGAGCGACGATGCGAACCGATCCGGTGAGCTCGTCGGTTGGGGTGGTGGTGGCGTAGGCGGCAGCCACTGCGGCCTCCACGGCGAGGGCGTGGGGGAGCATGCGTTGTCCGGCGGCCGTGAGCTGCCAGCCGGAGGTGTGCCGATCGAAGAGTCGCTCGCCGGTCTCGCGTTCGAGGGCTGCGATTCGCCTGCTCACGGTGGTGTGGTCGACCTCCAGGCGGCGACCGGCTTCGATGAGTCGCCCTGTTCGGGACAGCTCCAGCAGGTATCTCAGGTGGTCGGCACTCGGCATGCCCTCATTCTGTCGTGTGCATTTATGCAGATGCAAATGCAGTATTGGCTGTTGACCGTGCGTTGATGCAAGGGCAGCCTTGGGGTAACCGCCAACGTTCAAGTGACCACCAATGTTTCAAGGAGAGTGCAGATGTTCGAGATCGCCCACTGGTCAGAGGGGAAGCCGTTTACCGGCTCATCCGATGTGCTTGCGCCCGTGACGAACCCGGCGACCGGTGTGGTGAGTGGGCAGGTGCGGCTGGCGTCGGTCGAAGACGCGAGAACTGTGATCGCAGCCGCCGCTGCCGCGTTCCCGGCCTGGCGCGATACCTCGTTGTCCAAGCGCACCTCGATCATGTTCAAGTTCCGGGAACTGCTCAACGAACGCAAAGGCGAGTTGGCGCAGATCATCACGGCCGAGCACGGCAAGGTCGTCTCCGACGCGCTCGGCGAGGTTGGCCGGGGCCAGGAGGTCGTCGAATTTGCCTGTGGCATACCGCACCTGCTCAAGGGTGGCTACACGGAGAACGCTTCGACGAACGTCGACGTGTACTCGGTGAGCCAGCCGCTGGGACCGGTTGCGATCATCTCGCCGTTCAACTTTCCGGCGATGGTCCCGATGTGGTTCTTCCCCATCGCGATTGCCGCAGGCAACACCGTGGTGCTCAAGCCGAGTGAGAAGGATCCGTCGGCGGCCTTGTGGATGGCGCAATTGTGGGCCGAGGCAGGGCTGCCCGAGGGGGTGTTCAACGTCTTGCAGGGTGACAAGGTGGCGGTGGACGAGCTGCTGACCAACCGGTCGATCAAGTCGGTCTCATTCGTCGGCTCCACGCCGATCGCGCAGTACGTCTACGCCACCGGGACCGCTGCGGGTAAGCGGGTGCAGGCGCTCGGCGGCGCCAAGAATCACGCCATCGTGTTGCCCGACGCCGACCTGGATCTGGCTGCCGACGCCATGGTCAATGCCGGATTCGGCTCAGCCGGTGAACGCTGCATGGCGATATCGGTACTGGTCGCTGTCGGTGACATCGCCGACGAACTCGTCGGAAAGATCGTCGATCGCACCCGGCCGTTGAAAACCGGTGATGGCACCAAGGATTCGGACATGGGGCCGCTGGTGACCGCTGCGCACCGTGACAAGGTCCGCGGTTATGTCGACGCCGGTGAAGCGGAGGGCGCCACGGTCGTGGTGGATGGACGCACGATCACCGAGAATCCTGATCGACCGGCTGATGGGTTCTGGCTCGGGCCGACGCTGCTCGATCACGTCACCCCCGAGATGAGCGTGTACGCCGATGAGATCTTCGGGCCGGTCCTTTCGGTTGTGCGCGTTGAAACATATGACGAGGCATTGGACTTGATCAATGCCAACCCCTATGGAAACGGGACCGCGATCTTCACCAACGACGGCGGTGCGGCCAGGCGTTTCCAGAACGAGGTCGAGGTGGGAATGGTCGGCATCAACGTGCCCATCCCGGTTCCGATGGCCTACTACAGCTTTGGTGGCTGGAAGGCCTCGCTGTTCGGGGACAGCCACGCACACGGCATGGAAGGCGTGCACTTCTTCACGCGTACCAAGGCCATCACCAGTCGATGGCTCGATCCGAGTCACGGCGGCATCAACCTCGGATTCCCTGAGAACAGCTGAGTCCTTTCGGTGCCGGGAGATTTCATGACAACGGATATCGCACTGCCGCGTTTGCTGCGACTCGGAGGAGGTTCACTCAGTGCAGTTGGTGAGATCGTTGCCGCCCTTGGTGTCACCCGCCCGCTGATCGTCACCGACTCCTACCTCGTCGGATCGGGTGTGGTGGCGAGGGCGTCGGAGATCCTCACCGCCGCCGGTGTGGACGTTGCGGTATTCGCCGAGACCGTGCCCGACCCCACCACGGAGTCGTTGCAGGCCGGGCTCGATGCCGTGCGAGGGCATCGGGCCGACTCGGTGATCGGATTCGGTGGCGGTAGTCCGATGGATACCGCGAAAGCGCTGGCCGTGCTTGCCGTGTCGGGAGGTGAGATGCGGGACTTCAGGGCGCCGCGCCAGTATTCGGGTGATGCGCTCCCGATCATCGCGATTCCCACAACCGCCGGAAGCGGTTCGGAGGCGACGAAATTCACGGTCATCACCGACAGCACCTCGGACGAGAAGATGCTGTGCCCGGGGACCTCGTTTCTCCCCGTCGCTGCGATCGTGGATTATGAACTCACGTTGTCGATGCCACCGCGACTGACCGCCGACACCGGCGTGGATGCACTGACCCACGCGATCGAGGCTTACGTGAGCCGTAAGGCGAACCCCTACACCGACAGTCTGTGCCTGACCGCGATCAACACGGTGGGCAAGCACCTGCGTTCCGCCTACCGTGATGGGCAGGACCGGCGCGCGCGGGAGGCCATGATGCTGGCGTCGATGCAGGCGGGGATGGCGTTCTCGAACTCGAGTGTGGCGCTGGTGCACGGCATGAGCAGGCCGATCGGTGCGCACTTCCATGTGGCGCATGGGTTGTCGAATGCGATGCTCTTCTCGGCGGTGACGGAATTCTCGATCTCCGGTGCTCCTCTGCGTTATGCAGAATGCGCGCGGGCTCTCGGGGTTGCCGGCGACGCGACATCGGATCCGATCGCGGCGAGCGCCCTGGTGGAGGAACTCAAGCGGTTGTGCGCCGACGTCGAGGTCCCGACACCGGCGGCGTACGGCATCGAACGCACGGCATGGGACGGCCTCCTGCCGTTGATGGCGGAACAGGCGCTGGCATCGGGATCGCCGGCCAACAACCCGCTGGTGCCTGACGCGGATCAGATCTGTGACATTTACCGGACGATCTACGCCGGAGCGTAAAACCTCGGCGTAACGGACATCGCGTGCTCTGTGCATGTTCCGTGGCTATACTTTGTGGCTGACGCCGGACCTCATTTGTGAGGGACCCCGTTCTCTTCAACTGAATTGGCGCGGTGAGCTGCCGAACGCGATGGGTTGGTGGAATCGACCGCCGAGTCCCCGCGGTCGACCCTTTCGTTGTCGACTGAGAACCAGGTGGCACAGATGACTGTACAAACGAACCGAGCACCTTCACCGTGGCCGGGATCCGAGTATTCGGCGCTCTTCGACTGGGAACTCGACGATGCCGGGTCCTTGCCGGAGGTGGCGGACAAACTTGCCGCAGTGGGTGAGCAACTGATGGCCGCACATGTCGCCGGCTGGACATTGGTATCGCCGATGCGGGACGGGCGGCTGCACGCACGTCGGCCGTCCCGTCGCAGGCGTGGTCTCGAACCTGTCGGCGGTGTCGATGTTCCCGTGGGCGTCCTGGCCCCGGGCCTTCGGTGGCGGCTTCGGATCATCGACGAGGTTCTCGACGAACCCGGCGCGCAGCTCACCGTTGAGGCGTCCGGCGCAACTCCGTGGCTGGTGGAGCGTGGTGGTGAGTTGTCGCAGTGCAGCGGCCCGGCCGTCGATGACGGCACCATGGCGCAGGTGCGAGCTCAGTTCGGGCCCGGGGAGACCGCCGACCGCAGGTGGGCATTGGTCTCGGCCCGGATCGGTCCATCGATGGATCTGATTGCCGAACACAGTCGGCTTCGGCAGCACGCGGTGGTTGGCGGCGTTGTGGTGCGGACCGTTGAGATTCTGGGCCACCGGCACGCGGCCGACCGCGCGACCACATTGCCTGCGGCAGCGCAGGCGTATCGCCGAATCGCGGCGGCGGCGACGGCGATGCACGGGGTGGGGGCCCGATTGTCCGCCATCGACGACGGATTCGTGATCGTCGAGTATCCGGTATGACCGATGCCGAGATGATTCGGCAGGCATGCGCGATCCCGGACCCGATCGCCGTTCGGCTCGGTCGAGCGGGTTGCGTTTTCGCGACCGAGGAAGCGGCCATTCTCAGGGAATTCGCCCGCAGCCCTGCCGAACTCGACATGTTGTGCAGGCGACGCGTGACCGGTGAGCCGCTTGAGCACATCGTCGGGCACGTGTCCTTCGACGATCTCCGACTGTCCGTCGGTCCGGGTGTCTTTGTGCCACGACAGCGTTCACGATTCTTGGCGCGGGCGACGATCGCAGCGGCACGCGCCGGCCGGGATCCGATTGTGGTGGAAGCGTTTTGTGGTGTCGCGCCGATCGCGTCCGCGGTGAAACGGGCTTTGCCCAGGCTCGAGATCCATGCCGCCGATATCGATGCCGGCGCACTGGAGCATGCCGCCGTCAATTTGGGCGGCACTGCGATGGTCCATCGGGGTGTCGGATTTGATGCCCTGCCCGACTTGTTGCGGGGGCGGATCGGCGTGATCGCAGCCGTGCCGCCGTATGTCCCGACCACCGCCTCGGAATTCTTGCCACGAGAGGCGTTGGACCACGAGCCGCACCACGCCCTGTTCGGTGGTCCGGACGGACTGGACCACATCGGCGGTCTGATCGAGGATGCTCCGGAGTGGTTGTCGGACAACGGTTGCGTTCTGATCGAGATGAATGCGGACCAAGTTGCGTACGCGATATCTCGCGCCGCGAAGGTCGGCTACAGCCTGGAATGGCCGGGCGGCGGCGACCGACAGACGACTGTGGTGGGGCTGCGCCGCGTTCGCTGACCTATGGTGGTCGGGTGAGCATCGAGGTGGCCGACACGCGGAGCCTGCCCGTCTATGAGGCAGGCGCCATCGAGGTCCCGTTTGTCATCGCGGGTGTGTACGAGGTCATCTCGCGCGACACCCAGTGGGAAGAACACTCCCACCCGACGCATGAATTGCTGTGGAGTGCCAAGGGGTCGTCGTCGACCACCGTCGGCCCTCGGGTCTGGACGATCACGCCGACGATCGGCTTGTGGATTCCCGCGGGGGTCCTGCATTCGGGATGGACACCGGCCGGGACAGCGCTCAGCTCAGTGCATTTCAGTATTCGTGAGGTCCCGTCCATTTCGGATGAGCCGGTGGCCGTCGAGGTCTCTCCGCTGTTGCGGTTGTTGCTCGACCGGCTCGGTGCCGATGATCTCGACGATGTATCGCGGTCGACCACGGAGGCCATGGTTCTCGACGTGTTGACCCCGGCGCCACATCAGTTGTTGCTGCGGGTTCCGGAGTCGGCGCTGCTGGCGCCGATTGTCGCCACCGTGCAGGCCGACCCCTCCGACGAGACGCAGTTGGGGGAGTGGGCGAGCCGCCTCGGCGTCAGCGCCCGCACGATCACGCGGGCATTCGATTCCGAGACAGGCATCGGTTTCACCCGGTGGGTGGTCACCGCGCGCGTCCAGCATGCGATCACGTTGCTGGCCCAGGGGCACCCGATCGACCATGTTGCCGGGCGAGTCGGCTATCGCTCGGTGAGCGCCTTCGGAACGGCATTTCGCCGGGTCACCGGAATGAGCCCGGGCCGGTTCCGCGAGCTGTGAGGGGTGTGGGCGGCGACCCACCACTTGTCCGTTTCGCGACAAACCCTGTCACATTTGCTTGATTGCAATCGCAAGCATCGCGATCTAGCCTCTGTTAGGTAATCCTTACCGATGTTGATCGGTCGCCGGTGGGCCCGCCGGTGAATGCGTCTTTTTGTTTCACGAACCGAAAGGGAACAATGTCTCGCGCACCCAAGTTGGTGGCATTCGCGGCGGCAGCGCTGCTCGCGGTCGGGCTCGCGGCCTGCTCGTCGTCCTCGGACGACAACGGCGGCGACGGTGACTTAGCCCCGATCACCATCGAGCACGCGCTCGGAACCACGACCATCACCGAAAAGCCTGAGCGGGTGGCCACCGTGAACTGGGCAAACCACGAAGTGCCGTTGGCGCTGGGTATCGTTCCCGTGGGCATGGCGGCCGCGAACTTCGGCGACGACGACGGCGACGGCATGTTGCCGTGGGTCAGCGAGCGGCTCGATGAGCTCGGCGGCGAAGCCCCGGTGCTGTTCGACGAGACCGACGGTGTCGACTTCGAAAGCGTCGCCAACACCAACCCCGATGTGATCCTCGCTTCCTACTCCGGCCTGACCCAGGAGGACTACGACACCCTCAGCGAGATCGCGCCGGTGGTGGCTTACCCCGAAACCGCGTGGGGCACCCCCTGGCAGCAGATGATCGAGCTGAACAGCAAGGGTATGGGCATGGAGGCCGAGGGCGCCGAGCTCATCGCAGGCCTCGAGGCCGAGGTCGCCGCTGCCGGGACGAAATACCCGCAGCTGCAGGACAAGTCGATCATGTTCCTGACACACGTAGACGCCGCTGATCTCAGCGAGGTCAGCTTCTACACCACCCACGACACCCGCGCACTGTTCTTCGAGGACCTCGGGTTGCAGACCCCCGGCAGCATCGCCGCGGCGTCAGCCGAGACGGAAAAGTTCTCGGCGACACGCAGTGCCGAGCAGATCGACGGCCTCAGTGACGTCGACATCATCGTGACCTACGGCGACGAGGCGCTGGTCGCGACCCTCAAGGCCGACCCGCTGCTGTCCCAGATGCCGGCAGTGGCAAACGGTGCCATCGTGGCCCTGCCCAGCACTCCGCTGGGAACCGCTGCGAACCCGACTCCGTTGTCGATCTCCTGGGTGCTCGACGACTACGTCGCGCTGCTCGCGGAAGCAGCAGACAAGTCCAAGTGACACAAGGTACTTCGCAGTCCGCCTCGGGTGTCGCCATCGTGCGACGCCCGAGACGGGTGCGGGCACTTGGGTTCCTGATCGTCGCCGCAGTCTTGGTTGTGGTGGCGATCTTGTCGATCAAGGTCGGTTCTCGCGGTGTCGACTGGTCGGATGTTTTTGCCGTACTCGGCGGTGACTCCGAGGGAATGAACCAGGCCGCGGTTGAAAAGCGGATACCGAGAACGCTTCTGGCGATCATCGTCGGCGCCGCGCTGGGCGTATCCGGTGCGGTCATGCAAGGCGTGACCAGAAACCCGCTCGCCGACCCGGGCATACTCGGTGTGAACATGGGCGCATCGCTCGCCGTGGTCATCGGTATCAGCTACTTCGGCCTGGCCGCGGCGTCCACCTACATCTGGGTTGCGATCATCGGTGCCGCGGCCGCCGCCGTGTTCGTCTATGGCGTGGGCTCACTCGGTCGTGGTGGTGCCACACCGCTCAAACTCGCGCTCGCCGGTGCCGCCACCTCGGCGGCGCTCGTCTCCTTCGTCACCGCAATCATTCTGGGCCGCAACGATGTCGCCGATACCGTCCAATCGTGGCGCGTTGGCGGCGTCGGTGGAGCGACCTATTCCAGCATCGAGCAAGTTTTGCCCTTCTTGATGGTCGGATTCATCATCTCGATGTTGTCGGCGCGTGGCCTCAACTCACTCGCGTTGGGTGACGATCTCGCCGCCGGACTCGGTGAGCGGGTAGCGCTCGTCCGCGGCGGTGCCGCCCTGGGAGCAATCATTCTCTGTGGCGCGGCGACCGCGGTCGCAGGCCCCATTGCCTTTGTCGGACTGGTCGTCCCGCATGCCTGCCGACTGATCGTCGGTGTGGACTATCGGTGGTTGCTGCCGTATTCGGCCGTCACCGGCGCGGTGTTGCTCACCGTGGCCGACGTGATCGGACGGATCGTCGCGCGCCCCGCCGAAATCGACGTGGGCATCTTGACCGCGCTGATCGGCGCACCCTTCTTCATCTACATCGTCCGTCGTCAGAAGGTCGGTGCACTGTGAGTTCGGAAACCATGGTGACGGCGCAGACCATCGCCCGGAACCGCAAGATCCGAGGTGGCCGCCGTCGCTGGGTGATCGCGATCCTGGTGGTGCTCATCGCGGCTGCCTTTGCCATCACCCTGATGTTCGGCAAGACGTTCTACCCACCCGGCGATATTCTGAAAGTGATTCTGGGGGAGCAGGTCCAGGGTGCGACCTTCACCGTCGGTCGCCTGCGGATCCCACGCGCGGTCCTGGCTGTCGCCGCAGGTTTGTGTTTCGGGCTGGCCGGCATCACTTTTCAGACCATGCTGCGCAACCCGTTGGCCAGCCCCGACATCATCGGGATCAGTGCGGGTGCCAGTGCTGCGGCCACCTTCGCGATCGTCACGCTTTCGCTCGGTGCGACCCAGGTGTCGATCTTCGCCATTGTTTCCGCACTTGCTGTTTCGGTGCTGATCTACGCGCTCTCGTTCCGCGGCGGCGTTGTCGGAACCCGTCTCATCCTCATCGGTATCGGTATTGCGGCGATGCTCCACAGCATCACGGACTATCTGCTGGACCAGGCCGCGGAATGGGATCAGCAGGAGGCGATGCGGTGGCTGACCGGCAGCCTCAACGGCGCGTCGTGGACCCAGGCGATCCCGGTTCTGTTCGCACTCGTCGTGCTGGCACCGGTGCTGCTCGGACAGTCACGCAATCTCGAGATGTCCCAGCTCGGCGATGACGCCGCATCGGCACTCGGGGTGCGGGTCAACCGAACCCGGCTGTTCGTGATCGTCGCTGCCGTGGGACTTCTTGCCTTCGCCACCGCAGCCTCGGGGCCGATCGCATTTGTGGCGTTCTTGGCCGGTCCCATCGCCGCGCGCCTGGTCGGACCGAACGGCTCGTTGCTCGTGCCGGCCGCGCTGGTCGGAGCTCTGCTGGTGCTGGTTGCCGACTTCGTCGGACAGTTCGCCTTCGGCACCCGCTACCCGGTGGGTGTCGTGACCGGTGTGCTCGGCGCCCCGTACCTCATCTATCTGATCGTTCGTACCAACCGCGCCGGAGGCTCGCTGTGACAACCACACACCAACTCCTTGTCGAGAACCTGACTCTCGGCTATGGCGAACACACCGTCATCGAAGAGCTGGACCTTCTGGTGCCTCCGGGCAAGGTGACCGCGATCGTGGGTGCGAATGCGTGCGGTAAATCGACTCTGCTGCGGTCGATGTCGCGACTATTGACCCCGCGCTCGGGCCGGGTGCTGCTCGACGGCACCGAGGTACACAAGACGCCGGCCAAACAGTTGGCGCGCACCCTCGGTCTGTTGCCGCAGTCGCCGATCACCCCTGAAGGAATCACGGTCGCCGATCTCGTCGGACGCGGACGGCATCCGCATCAGGGGCTGTTTTCTCGATGGACCCGCGAAGACGACGAAGCCGTGGCCGCTGCGCTAGAGGCCACCGAGACCTCGGCGCTGGCCGATCGACCGGTGGATGAACTCTCCGGTGGACAGCGCCAACGAGTCTGGATAGCAATGGCTCTCGCGCAACAGACCGACGTGTTGCTGCTCGATGAACCGACGACATTTCTCGATGTCAGTCACCAGATCGAGGTTCTCGACCTGTTGACCGACCTCAACCGCGACCGTGGCACCACGATCGTGATGGTGTTGCACGATCTCAATCTCGCGGCCCGGTACTCCGACCACCTCATCGCCTTGGCCGGTGGAAACGTCCATGCCGCAGGCGAACCCGCGGAGGTCCTGACGGAGGACAACGTCCGGTCGGTGTTCGGCCTCGACAGTCAGGTCATCCTCGACCCGACATCGGGCAAGCCGCTGATGCTACCGCTCGGCCGTCATCACGTACTCACCGAACCGAGTCAGTAGACAAACGCACCTGTTCCAGTCATTTACACACGTTACAACGTGTGTAAATGACTGGAACAGGTGCATTTGTCCCGGATCCAGCGTCCGCTGTCTAGGTTCCGAAGTACGGCTCCAGCACGGTGTTGTAGCGGCGGTCGACGAAGGTGTCGAAGTCCGGGCTCGCCGGGATCTGACCGGAATCGTAGAACAGGTCGGCCAACAGTTGCTCGGATGCGACGACCTCATCGGTCAGGGGGACCGCCGGTTTGATGCTGCGCTCTTGGGCAATCTGCGCCACCTCGGGGGCGACACCGACCGACTGTGCGTAGTGGTTGGCCCATTCCTGCGGATTCGCTTGCGCCCACTGTGTGGCCCGAGCGATGCGCTGGACCAGATCGGCAAGCGCGGTGTTGCGCTTGGGATCTGCGAGTGCCTTCGCTGAGGCGATTCCGAAGGCATAGCTCTGCTCGGCATTGACCAACGTCTTTGCGCCGGTCTGGGCCTCGGCGATGGCGGTGAACGGATCCCAGATCGCCCAGGCGTCCACGGAGCCCTGCTGGAAGGCTGCCAGTCCGTCGGCGGGCTGCAGGAAGACCAATTCCACGTCGTCGACACTCACGTCGACGGCGTCGAGCTGTTCCAGGACGTTGGCGTGTGCCGAACTTCCCTTGGCCACAGCGATCTTCTTGCCCTTGAGTTCGGACACAGAGGTCAGCGTCGAGTTCTTGGGGATCAGGATCTTGTCACCCTTCCCGGAGGCCTGGTAGGCGGCGACGACCTTGATGTTGGCGTTGTTGGCCGCTCCGAAGATGGGCGGTGTGTTGCCGGTGACGGCGAAGTCGATCTTGTCGCCGGTTGCCGCCTCCACCTGGGGAGGCCCGGAGGTGAACATCGAGAACTCGATCTTGTACGGCAGGTCGTCCAATTCGCCGGCCGCGGCGAGAAGCGGCTCGGTGATGCCCTTCTGGTCACCGACTTTCAGGGTCGCGCCGCTGAGCTCGGCGACCGACACCGTTGTGTTGGCGACGTCCTCGCTGCCTTTGTCATCCTGCGACACACATCCGGTCGCGATCAACGCGAACGAGAGAGTCAGGGCCGCAGACCCGATGGCACCACTGAGCTTCATTCAACAACTCGCTTCATTCGACAACTCCCAAACTCTTCAACAGATGCTGTGCCGCCTCGGCCAGCTCTGGGTGTCCTGCCTCGCGCGGGCGGGGCAGGTCGATCACAACTTCATCTTTGATATGGCCTTCATCGAGCACCACGACGCGATCGGCGATCGAGACCGCCTCGTGCACATCATGTGTCACCAGGAGGACGCCGAACTGGTGCCGCTTCCACACGGTGAGCAGCAGGTCGTGCATGGTCCGTCGGGTCAGTGCGTCGAGCGCCCCGAACGGCTCGTCGAGCAGCAACAGCTCCGGCTCGCCCACCAGGGCGCGTGCCAGTGAAACACGTTGTGCCTGACCGCCGGACAGGGTCAGCGGCCAAGCGTCGGCCTTGTCGTCGAGACCGACCTGGGTCAGTGCATCGACGACGCGGCCCTGGGTCTTCGACTTTGCGACCTTTACCCGGTTGAGCCCGTAGCCGACGTTCTGGGCGACGGATCGCCAGGGGAACAGCCGTGGTTCCTGAAAGGCAACGGCGGGGGCGCCGGCAACCGAGGTGTCGCCGGTGTAGTTGTCGGTGAGCCCGGCGAGCACGCGCAGGGTCGTGGACTTGCCACAGCCGCTGCGGCCGATCAGGGCCACGATCTCGCCGTGGCGTACCTTCAGGCTCAGATTGTCCAGGACCTGATTGTCGCCGTAATGCAGTGATACGGCGTTCAATTCGGCGGCTACATCCGCCTTGTCGGTGGGCTTGGCCGTCGCCCGAGGGTCAGAGATAAGTGTCATCACACGTCCTCATTGTTGGGTCGATAGCGCAATGCGTAACGCTCTAGCTGGCGGACGGCGGCGTCGGTGGTGAAGCCGAGCAACGCGTAGATGACCAGACCGAAGAAGATGATGTCCATCCGGAGGAAGTCGCGCGCGTTGTTGATCATGAAGCCGATGCCTTCGCCGCCGGCGATCTGTTCGGCCACGATCAGTGTCAGCCAGGCGATGGCCAGCGACTGGCGCAGTCCGACAAGGACCTGCGGTGCGGCGCTGGGCAGGATGATGATCCGAAAGCGTTGCCAAGCACCAAATCCCAGCACCCGGCCGGTTTCGAGGAGCTTCGGCTCGATCTGGCGGATCGCCGAGATGGTGTTGAGGTAGAGCGGGAACATCACTCCGAGCGCGATCATCAGGATCTTCGGGGTCTCACCGATTCCGAACCAGAGGATGAACGGGGCGATCAACGCAAGGTGGGGGAGCGCGCGAACCATCTGCAGTGACGGGTCGAGGAGGGAGTCGGCGATCCGCGACAGGCCGACGAGTACGCCGAGCGCGACACCGATCAGGCCGCCGAGAAGCAGTCCCTGGATCACGCGCCATCCCGATGCGGTCAGGGCGTCGGCGAGTTCTCCCGATTCGATGGTCTCGAGGCCGGCTTCGAAGACCAGTGAGGGCGCAGGCGCCACGTCCTGGGGGATCAGCCCGATGGCGCTACCCAGTTGCCAGAGCAGTAGGACAAAGAGCGGCGAGAGCCACCGAACGACCGTCCAGAAACGGTGTGAGCCGCGGTTCGATACGCGAGGTGGTTTCGCGATGGAGGCAGGTGCGATCTGGGTCACCAGAGAGACGCTATGGGGCTCGTGGTGCCCCGAGAACCTTTTGAATCGCGCAGAGCGAAAGTTGCGAAAGTGGCCTATTTCCTCCGTGTTACCGCTGTGAGCTCTTGGAACTGCACTGTTAGTCCTGCGATAACCAGCCTGAAACCGGGAACTTTTGTACTGGTAATCGCAGCCGGTTCCGGCTCCTCGCCTAGCGGCAAAGCAGCCGCAGCGACCTCAACCTTCCGTCCTATCAGGAGGACTCTATGTCCGAGATCGATCAGTCCATCGCCGATAATATCAAGAAGTCCATCGCCGAGATCCCACATCCATCGTTGCCGAAGGGCACCAACATCTACGGCGGCACCAAGATCTTCCCCGATTACAAGGCACAGGAGGGCGAGTCCTACTTTACCTTGGTCCACGGCATCGCCCACGAATCGTCGGTGAGTTTTGTGGCGGTCTTGCAGGCGACCCGCGCACTGCGCAAGGGATTCGAATCGGCAATGTACTTCTACGGACCCGGAGCCATCAATTGCCTGGCCACCCGCGGCTTTCCGACCACCGGTGACTCGGGCTTCCCGGGTGAGCAGAACATCAACGATTCGCTCGCGACGTTCATCTCCGAAGGCGGCACGGTGTTCTGTTGCCGCTTCGGTCTGGCGTTGCACGGCGGCCGCGAAGAAGACCTCATCGAAGGGGTCATCCCGGCGCATCCGCTCGATGTGCAGGATGCGCTGATCCACTATTCGCGCAAGGGCGCCATCATCAACTCCACCTACATGGTCTGACGTGAAGAGATGCTGGAGACGAAGCGGAGCGGAGCTCGACCAGAGCCGACCGTATCGGCACGCGTAGATCTTGCGCTGCTCGGTGTCCGCGGCTCACCGCCGCTGCGCCGATCCGCAGGTGCAGGTCCCAGCGACGACGGTCACCTGATCATCGACGGCCTCAGCGCCGCGATACCGCGCAATCCGTTGAGTCCTTATGTACTCGACGGCGGTCAGGTGTTGCTCGACGGAGCCGACACCGGTCTGGAGGTCACGGCCATCGAACGGCCGGCCTTCTACGACCTGCGCACCGATACGGGCATCGAGTACGAGAAGATCGCCAAGCTCCACGGCCGGGACGTGTTGGCCACCACGGTGATGCAGACCTGTATCCGCTATGACGAGTCGCAGCGCTGCAGGTTCTGCACCATCGAGGAGTCGCTGCGGTCCGGTGCGACCGTGGCGGTGAAGAAGCCTGCAGAGTTGGCCGAGGTCGCCGAGGCGGCCGTCCGCCTCGACGGGGTGAAGCAGATGGTCATGACCACCGGTACCTCCGCGGCGAAGGACCGGGGCGCCAAACATCTGGCGCGCTGCGTCCGCGCAGTCAAAGCGGTGGTGCCCGATCTACCCATCCAGGTCCAGTGCGAACCGCCCGGTGACCTGGCCACGCTCACCGAATTGAAGGACGCCGGTGCCGAATCGATCGGCATCCACATCGAGTCGCTCGACGACGCCGTGCGCAAGCGCTGGATGCCGGGCAAGGCGACGGTGTCCACCGACGAGTACCGGGCGGCGTGGGCCGAGGCGGTACGGGTGTTCGGTCGCAATCAGGTGTCGACGTACCTGCTGGTCGGATTGGGTGAAGACCCCGACGAATTGGTCGCAGGCGCACGTGAACTCATCGACATGGGCGTGTATCCCTTTGTGGTGCCGTTCCGTCCACATGAGGGATCGCTCGCCGTCGACGTGGACCGTGCCGTCGCCCCACGCAGCGACGTCGTCGAGGACGTCACCCGGCGGGTCGCGAAAGAGTTGGCTGCCGCGGGGATGCTCGGCGCCGATCAGAAAGCCGGATGTGCCGCCTGTGGTGCATGCAGTGTCTTGCAGAATGTCGGAGGTTGATCATGCACGCCGGTATCCCTGACCTGGCCATTCTGACCGGGCCCCGCCGCGCCGCATCACCGGCCGCCTTCATCATCCAGCCGGCCCTGGACACAAGGGAACTCGACCGGTATCGGACCCTTCGCCACGAAGCGTTTGTGGTGCAGCAAGAGCTGTTCAGGGGATCCGACCACGATGATGTCGACGACGACCCTCGCACCGTTGTGCTCTGCGCGATGGCTCCCGATGGCACGGTGCTCGGTGGGGTGCGGCTCGCGCCGGCGACAACTGATGACATCGGGTGGTGGGCTGGCAGCCGGTTGGTGGTGGCACCGACCGAACAGGCACGAGGAGTCGGTCCGGCACTGGTACGAGCGGCAAGCGCGTATGCCGAGAGTTCCGGGGTCCTGCGATTCGACGCCGCCGTGCAGCAGCGATACCAGCCGATGTTCACCTCATTGGGATGGCAGTACACCGCCGACGTCGACGTCGCAGGGGTCACCCACGCGGCGATGCGCTGGCCGATCAACAAGATCGAGCGCCTTGTCACGGCCACCAAGGCGATGCTCGCCGACGTGCTGGCACCACTGGCAGAGCAGTCGATGGGATTGGGGCCGAGCGGCTTCCGGGGTGACGACGGCACACCGGTTCCCGGTAGCGATCTGATCGCGGCCTGCGACGCGATCATCCCGTCGATGGTCGAGCGCGATCCGGAATGGGCCGGGTGGTGTGGCGTGCTGGTCAATCTCAACGACCTGTCCGCGATGGGCGCCACCCCGGTGGGACTGCTCGACGCGGTGGGCGCACCCACCCGATCACAACTGACCCGGATCGTTCGCGGGATGGCCAGAGCAGCTGCTGCATGGGGTGTTCCGGTCCTCGGCGGCCACACACAGGCCGGTGTTCCGTCGTCGTTGTCGGTGACCGCGCTGGGTCGTACCGCGACACCGGTCCCGGCCGGGGGTGGGCAGGTAGGCCACGACCTTCGGCTCACCGCAGACCTCGGAGGCAACTGGCGTCCGGGATACGCAGGGCAACAGTGGGATTCCACATCCACGCGCAATTCTCAAGATCTGGTACGGATGGGAACATTCGTGCAGCGGGCAGCTCCGGCTGCGGCAAAAGACGTCAGCATGGCCGGGCTGGTCGGAACCACCGGCATGCTGGCCGAAGCCAGTGGAACCGGTGCGCTGCTCGACATGGCCACCATCCCACGACCTTCGGGCGTGGCGATGGGCGAGTGGGTCACCGCCTTCCCGGGATTCGCCATGATCACGGCAGACGCGCCGGGCCGAGAGGTCCCCGATGCGGGACCGGCGACCAGCGTGGTCTGTGGACGACTCATCAAAGGCGACGGCGTCAGCTTGCGCTGGCCCGACGGCACGATCACACAAGCGGTGCACGGCACCGTCACAGGATTGGGGAAAGCATGAGCACCACAATTTCTGTCGCGTCGGCGCAGTTCGGCCGCGACATGGAGGACGCATACCGGACCATCGGTGCGCTCATCGAACTGGCGCGGCAGCGGGGCAGCGACCTACTGGTCCTTCCGGAAGCTGCGCTGGGAGGCTATCTGCCCAGCCTCGGCGGAGCTGACGAGAGTCCGGAGGCGCGGCAACGGCGACTCGAAAGTCTGCCTCCCGCTCTCGAACTCGGTGGCCCGGAACTGGAGCGGGTCATCAAGATGGCCGGCGACATGACCGTGACGTTGGGCTTCTGCGAGGCCGATGGCGACACACGCTACAACGCGGCTGTCACCCTCAGCGGCGACGGGATTCTCGGTTCCTACCGGAAGGTCCATCAACCCTTGGGTGAAAACCTCTGCTATTCAGCCGGTTCGGGGTACCCGACCTTCGATACTCCGGTCGGGCGGATGGGGATGCAGATCTGTTACGACAAGGCATTCCCAGAGGCTGCCCGGGCGCTGTCGCTCGGTGGGGCGGAGATCGTCGCGTCCCTGTCGGCGTGGCCGACGTCGCGGACCAACACCACACCGAACATGGAAGACGACCGCTGGAAGCAGCGTTTCGACATCTACGACCGGGCCCGGGCGTTGGAGAACCAGCTGATCTGGGTGGCATCGAATCAGGCCGGAACCTTTGGCTCCCTGCGATTCGTCTGCAGCGCAAAGGTGGTCGGACCGGGCGGGGAGATCCTCGCAGACACCGGCACCCAGGAAGGCCTGGCGACCGCGACGCTCGATGTCAAGGCAGCGATGGCAGCCGCCCGCGGTGGCGGTATGTACAACCTGCGTGATCGTCGACCCGAGATCTACGGCAGTGTCACCGAGCCAAACCGAGTCGAGGAGCTCACCTATGCCTGAAATGACGTTCACCGTGCGCTGGCCGGACGGCTCAGAGCAACAATGCTATTCACCCTCACTGGTCATGCACGACTTCCTGGAGCCGGGCGCAGAGTACTCGGTGGGGGAGTTCGTATCCCGCAGCACCGAAGCCCTGACCATCGCCAGTGACCGCGTACGCGCGAAGTTCGGGTTCGCCTGCACGTCGGCGGCCGCTCAACTCGAGAACATCGAGGCAGCGGCGCGCCAGATGCCCGACGGGCAGGTCCAGATATTGACGATGAGCGGTGGAGACCTGATCACGCCGACACAGGCAGGACACACATCATGAACGAATCTTCAGTGAGTACCCCGATCGAGGAGGTGCCGGTGGTGGTCATCGGCGCCGGTCAGGCCGGGCTCTCTGTCAGTTGGCATCTCACCCGACGCGGTGTCGCCCATGTGGTGCTCGAACGCGACACCATTGCCCACGAATGGCGGGATGGACGCTGGGACAACTTCACCCTCGTCACGCCCAACTGGCAGTGCAATCTGCCGGGCTACGAGTACTCCGGCGACGATCCGGACGGCTTCATGAGCCGCGACGAGGTGTATGCCTGGGTTTGCGACTACGCAAAGACCTTTGATCCCCTGGTACGCGAACATGTTTCGGTGATATCCGTGAGCCAACGCGCAGGCGGTGGATTCGACATCGCCACCACAGCCGGGCCATTGCACGCGAAGCAGGTGGTGGTTGCGGTCGGCGGCTATCACACACCGGTGATCCCGCGTTTCGCAGAGAAGCTTCCGGATCGGATCGCGCAGATACATTCGTCGCAGTACCGCGGCGCCGACCAGCTCCCCGAGGGAGCAGTGCTGGTGATCGGTTCCGGGCAGTCCGGAGCGCAGATCGCCGAGGATCTGCACCTGTCCGGTCGAAAAGTACACCTGGCCACGGGAAGTGCCCCACGGGTGGCCCGCTTCTACCGGGGTCGGGACTGCGTCGCCTGGCTGCACGACATGGGTGTCTACGACGTCTCGATCGACGAGCACCCCGGCGGTCTGTCCAAGCGCGAGAAGACAAATCACTACGTGACCGGCCGCGACGGCGGGCGGGACATCGACCTGCGTGCCTTCGCCCGCGACGGTATGCAGCTGCACGGCCGGTCCACCGGGCTAATCGGGACGACCCTGACCTTCGCGCCGAATCTGGCGAAGAACCTCGACGCCGCCGACGCCGTCAGCGACGCGATCAAAGACGACATCGATGCCTACATCGATCGAACCGGCATCGACGCACCGACGGAACCGCGGTATGTCCCGGTGTGGACGCCGGAAACCGAAGTGACCGAACTGGATCTGGAGACTTCGGATGTGTCGGCCATCGTGTGGTCGATCGGTTTCCGTACCGACTACCGCTTCCTCAAGGTCGGAGTCTTTGACGGAGAGGGGATGCCGACCCACAATCGCGGCGTCACCTCGACACCCGGCGTCTACTTCCTCGGCCTTCCGTGGCAGCACACCTGGGGCTCCGGACGATTCGCTGCCATCGCTCGTGACGCCGAGTATCTGGCCGATCAATTGACCGCAGGGCTTGTTCCGACCGCGCAGGCCACATCGAGTCACTAGGCTGATCGGCTATGGCACCCATCCGTGTTGCCGCACTCGCAGCCCATTTCGGCAGGGATGTCGAGCGCGCGGTGAGCAAGATCGTCGGGATCATCGAGGCGGCTTCGCGCGACGGCATCAATCTGTTGGTACTGCCAGACGCGTCGCTGGGCGGATACATCGGTGACCTGCGGTCGCCGGACATCGATCACCTTCCACCGACGGTCGACACCGACGGTCCGGAACTGGCGAGGATCGCCGAGGCGGCGGGGCCGATGACGGTTTGCGTGGGATTCACCGAAGCCGCGCAAGGCAAGCGGTACAACACCGCCGTATGTCTGTCGGGCGACGGGATCTTGGGTCTACACCGCAAAGTTCATCAACCGGCCGGTGAATCGCTCGCCTATGCGGCGGGTGACGACTTCGCGGCCTTCGACACCCCGGTCGGCCGGATCGGCATGCTCATCGACTACGACAAGACGTTTCCGGAATCGGCCCGCACCCTTGCGCTCGACGGGGCGAGGATCATCGCCGCACTCTCGGCGTGGCCGGCCAGCGTCACCGACCGTGCCTCACGGCTACCCAACGATCGTCAGTCGCGGCTGTTCGACCTCTACGACGCGGCCCGAGCCGCGGAGAATCAGGTGGTGCTGGTGTCGTCGAATCAGACCGGGGTGATGGGCAAACTGCGATTCCTGGGACAGGCCAAGGTGGTCGGGCCTGGCGGTGAAGTGCTCGCGAAGACGTGGGCCAAGGGTGGAATGGCGGTGTGTGACATCGACATCGATGCCGAGATCAACCGGGCCCGCACGGTGCTGCACCACCTCGCCGAGCGGCGCACCGACACGTACTGGCAGGACGATCTGTGAGAGTTTCACTACTGACCTACTCCACCAAACCGCGTGGCGGAGTTGTACATACGCTCAATCTCGCCGAGGCGCTGGCGAAGGCAGGCGCCGAGGTCACCATCTGGTCCTTGGCGCGCGGCGGCGACCCAGGATTCTTCCGGACGGTTGATCCTGCCGTGACGGTGCGCCTGGCCCGGTTCGAGGACCGCGAAGGCGATACGGTCACCGACCGGATCGTCCGGTCCATCCAGGTGCTCGGTGCTGAGTTCGACTCGGCTGCAGCCGATATCGTGCATGCCCAGGACTGCATCAGTGCCAACGCCGTTGGCCGGTGCGTCCGGACCATCCACCACCTCGACCAATTCACCACGCCCGTGCTCGCCGCGTGCCACGAGAAGGCCATCGTGGACCCCTACGCCCGGATCTGTGTGTCGTCCGCGGTGGCGCGGGAGGTTCGGCAGGGTTGGGGGTTCGAGCCGACTGTGATTCCCAATGGCGTCCAGGCGGAGCGGTTTGCGGCCGCAGCCAGCAGTGATCCGGAATCTGTTGCAGCGCGGCAACAGTGGGGTGATCGACTCGGGAGGTACGTACTTGCGGTTGGTGGGATCGAACCCCGGAAGGGGAGTATCGATCTGCTGGAGGCCTATGCACTCCTGAGGCTGCGCGATCCTGGACTCCAACTCGTATTCGCCGGTGGCGAAACGCTGTTCGACTATCGCGATTACCGCACCGAATTCAACAGCCGGGCAGAGGATCTCGATATCACGCCGATCGTCCTGGGTTCCGTCCCCGACAAGACCCTGCCGGCGTTGGTTGCCGAAGCTGCGGCACTTGCGTTCCCATCGACCAAAGAGGGTTTCGGTCTGGCGGCGATGGAAGCACTGGCTGCCGGCACCCCGGTGGTGGCCCGCGACCTACCGGTGCTGCGGGAGGTCTTCGGTGATGCCGTGCGTTATGCCCGAACCCCCGAGGACCTGGCCGGACAACTGACCGCCGCAATGACCGTCGATCCCGCAATGCGGTCACGTGGTCGGGACTTGGCGTCCAGCCTGACCTGGGAACTCGCTGCGAAGCGTCATCTCGAGTTCTATCGTTCGCTCCTCTGATCCCGCGAGCGTGCCGACGTCACCGTCGACCGTGCCAGAATCGCCGTCGGGTGGACCCAAATCTCCGATCCGGAGGGTCGGGTGCGGTCATGCGCTGGATGTAGTCGACCATCTCGACCAGCGCGCGCCGCTCGTCGGTGTCGTCGGTCCTGCCGATGCCGCCGTCGACGGTGATCGAGATGGGTGTTCCGTCTCGGATGTCCAATTCATCCCAACAGAGCGGCAGGCAATGGGCGTACAGCCTGCGCCCGTTGACCACGAGGTGAATCCGTGGCGAGTAATCGGCTGTCTTCCACGATATCCGCTCTGCGGCATCGTGATTCAATGAACCGTTGGCAGTGAACTCTTGCAGGTACATCGGCTTTCTCCGGGTCGTGTCAGCGCTGTTCGATTGTAGTCTCGGGCCAGTTGCTCACAAGGGCTTTGTGAAGAAGACCCGGCAGAACCCGTCTTCTGCGGCGCGATGCGTCTCTGTGAATCCATGCCGCGGGTAGTAGTGGAGGTTCTCGGTCATGAGCTCGTTGGTGTAGAGATCCAGGCGGCGTAGACCGAGTACGCGGGCCTGATCTGCCGCGAAGTCAAGAAGTTGCGCCCCGATGCCGCGCCCCTGGGTGTCAGGAGCGACCGCGAGGTTGTCGAGTTGCAGGTGATCGGCCCCTGGCGTGAGCACGATGGTCCCGACGATCGCACCGTTGTCTTCCGCGATCCACACGGTTTCGGTGTCGATCAGGCTGACGTAGTCGGTGTGCATAGGCGCGGGTTCGGTGCCGATACGTTCGGTGTAGTGGGAAAACGCCGCAGAGATCAGGTCGGTTACGGCAGCGACGTCGTCGCGCACTGCGGATCGGATGAGCACCATCGCACCATTCTGCTCGCAGAACAAAGTACTTGCGAGGCTCCGAATTGTTGTGCACACTGGACGACGTTCTGTTCCCGATAGTCAGGTTCCCCAGTGAAGATCATCGACGGCTCCGCGTCCTAGCGCGCTGACACCGTTCGATTGCCGCATGCCGCGGCGGGATGAGTTGTTGGCGCACTTTCGTCTTCATTCTTCCTGGGAGTCCGTATGCCTGCGCATTCTGAATCTGCAATTTCTCTCCGAGACGTCAGCCTTGATTGGCCGGACGGTTCTTCGGCCCTCTCACACCTGACGGTGTCTTTTGGTGTCGGCCACATCGGTGTCATCGGCGCCAATGGGTCAGGAAAATCGACACTGCTCAAGATCATTGCGGGGGACATCGCCCCCACCTCGGGATCGGTCACGACAACCGGAGAAACCGCCTATCTGCCACAGGATCTCATCCTGCAGAGCGACGCCACGGTCGCGGACCTACTCGGTATCCGCGCCCGGGTCGATGCGTTGCTGGCGATCGAGGCCGGATCCACGGAGCCGGGGGACTATGACATCCTCGGCGACGACTGGGACGTCGAAGCCCGTGCGCGGCAAGTCCTCGCCGAGGCCGACATCGCGAAATTGGGTCTGGACCGCAATGTCGGCACCCTTTCCGGTGGTGAGGTGACCTTGGCCGCGATCGCGGGTCTGCGTCTGCGCGGCGCGCCGATAACGTTGCTCGACGAACCGACCAACAATCTCGACCGAGACGCCCGGGCGCGTCTGGCTACGCTGATCCGGAACTGGCCGGGCACCTTGCTTGTCGTGTCCCATGACACCGAGCTTCTCGAATTGATGGACACCACAGCCGAACTGCGGGACAACACGGTGACGGTGTTCGGCGGACCGCTCAGCGAGTATCGCGATTATGTACGGTCCCAACAGGAGTCCGCGCAGCAGGATCTGCGGTCGGCGCAGCAGGATCTGAAAGTTCAACAGCGGCAACGTGTGGAGACCGAAACGAAGGTTGCCCGGCGGGGTCGGTACGGGAAGGCGAACACCAACCTGCCGAAGATTCTGCTGGGCGCGCGTAAGCGCAACGCCCAGGAGACTGCGGGCCGATTGCGCACCGAAGGCGACAACAAGATCAACGACGCACGCAAGGCAGTCGAGGGTGCGACCGAATTGATCCGCGACGACAAACACATTCGGATCGAGTTGCCCGACCCGGATGTCCCTGCGGGACGACGTTTGGCCGAGATACGCAGTGGGGATTCGACGATCGTGATCGCCGGTCCGGAACGTGTTGCGCTCACCGGAGCCAACGGCTCCGGCAAGACGTCCCTGCTGCGAACACTGTGGGATCCGGAGCCGCCGAAGATCAGTCCGTATGCGGTCGCGCACACCGACCACATCGGTTACCTGGCACAACGTCTCGATGATCTCGACGATGCCGCCAGCGTGCTCGACAACGTGCGGTCCGCGGTACCCGATGTTGCGCCGAACCTGGTGCGGGCCCGGCTGGCTCAGTTCTTGCTACGCGGCGACGCAGTGGACCGGCTGGTTGGTGAACTGTCTGGCGGCGAACGGTTTCGGGTGGCCCTTGCCCGATTGCTACTGGCGACTCCGCCGGTGCAATTGCTCGTTCTCGACGAGCCGACCAACAACCTCGATCTCGACAGCGTCGATCAGCTAGTGGAGGCATTGTCGGTGTATCGGGGCGGGATGCTTGTGGTCAGTCACGATGATGGATTCTTGGCCCGGCTGGGTATCTCACGGTCACTGGTGCTCGTCGACGGTGGTGTGGAGTCCGGCGAACTCTTCAGTACCGCGTAGACGACGAGTCCGGCGATCAGCGCCCAGAATGCCGATCCGATCCCGGCGACAGAGATTCCGGCTGCAGCCACCACAAAGGTCAGAACTGCTGCGGTTCTGGACTTTTCGTCGCGCAGGCTGGCCGCGAGCGCGCCGGCCAGGGTATCGAGCAGGGCCAGACCGGCCACCGTTTCCCCCAGTCCGGCCGGTGCGATCGTGACCAGCGCGGCGACGGCCGCTGAACTGATGCCGATGACGAGATAGACCGGGCTCACGGTGGCGGCCGCGATCCAGCGCCGACGCGGGTCGGGCTCGGCGGCGGGGGCGGCGGTGAGGGCGGCACTGATCGCCGCCAGATTCACCGCGTGCCCGCCTGCCGGTGCCGCCAGCGAGGTCAGGGCGCCGGTCACCAACATCGAGGGGCGCCAAGGGATCCGATAGCCGAAGCTGGCCATGACGGCGGTACCCGGCAGGTTCTGCGATGCCATGGTGACGATGTAGAGGGGCACCGCTATGCCGACGCAGGCCTGCGGAGACCATTGCGGGACAACCAGATCCATTCGGGGAATCAGTGAATCGGCGGTCACGCCCTTGTCGGACGTCAACAGGACGACCGCGATGACAATGGCCGCGGTACCAAATGCCGCGGGCACCGCCCACCGCTTGGCAAACCGGATCAAGATCAGCCAGACGACGATGACCGGAGCGATGGCGAACGGTTCCGCAGCTACCGCACGCACCGGTTCCAGGCAGAGGGGCAGGACGATCCCGGCCAGCATCGCCTGGGCGATCGGCGTCGGGATGGCCTGCACCAGTGAGCCCAGGCGTGGCCACAGTCCGGTGGCGACGACCATCACGCCGACAAGGACAAATGCTCCGACGGCGACCGGGAAGCCGCCATCTGGTGTTGCGGTGCCTGCCAACAGTGCCGCACCCGGCGTCGACCAGGCCAACGTGATCGGCATCCGGTACCTGGTCGCCAGGAAGCCGACGCCGACGGCGATGGCCAAGCAGAGGGCAAACAGGCCGGATGCGGCTTGTTCGGGCGATGCGCCGACGGCTCGCAGGCCGGTCAGGACCACGGCGAAGGAACTGGTGAATCCCACCAGCGAGGCAACGACACCGGCGGTGATCGGCTGGATGAGCGACACACGAACCTCCGCGGGTCGGGGCAGTAGGGACCAGCGTAGAGTAGATTGGATCTTGGATCCAATTATAGGAAGAAGTATGCCGCCGACACGTTCCACGCAGGTCCTCGACACCCTCGGACTTCGTCCGACCGCGGTGCAGCACGCTCGGACGGTCATCGAATCGACACTCGCCGACGCGATCCTCGACGGCTCACTGGCCAGCGGCACGGCACTTCGGCAGGCCGAACTCGCGCAGGTGTTCGGGGTCAGCCGGATGCCGGTTCGCGAAGCACTTCTGTCGCTGCAAGCCCGCGGCCTGGTCGATCACGTGCCACACAAGGGTGCGGTGGTGGTCGGCGTCGACCCGGACGATGTTGTCAACACCTATCGGATCAGGCTGCTGCTGGAACCGGAAGCGCTGGCCGGCTCGATTCCGCGGTTGGAGCCCGCTGACATCGACGAGGCCCGTCGCATCCTGGGTGCCATGGAGAACGACCCCGAGCTGGTAGACCTGGGCAGACTGAACTCCGACTTCCACCTTGCGCTCTACCGGCGGCATCCAAATGCGAAGTTGTTGAAGCTGATTGCTGCCGAACTCGACGACGAGGACCGCTACCTGCGTTTTCATCTGGCCGAGTTGGGTTCGGACCAGTTGGCCCAGACCGAACATCGGCAGCTGGTCGATCATGCCGCCCGCGGTGAGGTCGATGACGCGGTGGCGGTGCTGCGCCAACATATCGGTTCCGCGGCGGACACCATCGAGGCCTACTTCCGCGGGCGACCGCAATCGGCGAGCCTCAAGGCGGGTATCAAGTAGATATGCCCGAAGGTGACACCGTGTTCCAGGCCGCGGCGCGACTGCATCGCGCGTTGGCCGGAAAGACGCTGACCCGCTGCGATGTTCGGGTTCCGCGGTACGCGACGGTGGATCTGTCCGGCGGGCGGGTCGACGAGGTCGTCGCCCGGGGTAAACATCTCCTGATCCGCGTGGGTGAGCACACTGTGCACTCGCACCTGAAGATGGAGGGCCGCTGGGAGATATACACAAAGGGTGCCCGTTGGCGGCGGCCGGCGTTCAAGGCCCGGATCATCCTGGAGGCAGGTCCGGTGCAGACGGTCGGATTCGAGCTCGGAAAACTCGAAATCCTCCGCCGCGCGGACGAAGACACAGCCGTCGGTCATCTCGGTCCCGACCTCCTCGGAGCCGACTGGGACGCCGATGTCGCGGTCGATAATCTCGCGTCGGACCCGGCGCGGCCGATCGGCCTGGCCCTACTCGACCAGCGAGTGCTTGCCGGGATCGGCAACGTATTCCGTTGTGAGATGTGCTTTCTGCGGCGGACCCACCCGGCAGTGCCGGTTGCCGATTCAGGCGACCTCCGCGAATGGGTGGACCTGGCGAAAAAGATGTTGGAGTTCAACCGCAACCGTACGATCCGGGTCACCAACGTCGACCGCGCCGGTGAGCGCACCTGGGTCTATGGCCGGGCCAAACGCCCGTGCAGGCGATGCGGGACCATCATCCGATCAGGAGATCTCGGCGGGGGCACAGACCTCGAACGGGTCATCTATTGGTGCCCGACGTGTCAGCCGCCGCCGTGACCAGGGTTTGCGCGGTCTCGACCGGCGCGAGTTCCACCCGGCGTTCAGTGCGAACGCGCAGGATGGCCACACTCCCAGCGATGGCCACCAGGCACAGGACGTACAGGCTGTAGCCGATGGCCGTTGGCCGCAATCCAAAGTGTCCGACCGCAATTCCGCCGATCACCGCCGGAAGGCTGAATCCGGTGTAACTGACCACGTACAGGGTGGAGAAGACCTGACCCCGCTGTTCGGGCGCGGTGGCGGCGATGACGGTGGCCATCACGCCGGCGAACGTCGACCCGAACCCGAAGCCGGCGATCGCCGAGCCGACGAGATAGAGCGGTAGCACCGCCGAGATCGTTCCGGTCAGGTTGATGACCAGCCCGATACCCAGCGCAGCGAGTCCGATCCCGAACTTCAGATTCGCCGTCCACCTGGACGTTGCCATCGAACCCACCGCGCCGAAGGTGAAGAACGTTCCGAGGATGAGGCCGGTGATCATGTGGTTCTCGACCCCGAAGATGCGCAGCACGATCGACGATCCCAGCGAGAGCGTCAATCCGCCGAGCGACCAGGTGGCCAGGCACCCGAAGGCGGCCATCACGAAAACCCCACGGACCGACCGCGGCAGGCCGGCGCTGGGACGCACCACCTGCCACAGGTGCCTGCGAGAGGCGAAACCGGTGCGTGCGGAGGTCTCGGGGATGAACGCGATGCACACCGCGGACAGGGCGAACGCGGCGATCAAGATCAGGAACACCAGTTCGCGGGGCATCGGCGCATATTGGATGAGACCGCCCGCCGCGATTGCGCCGAAGGCCAACCCGCCCAGCATCGAGGCCGAGTTCGTGATGGAGCCGACGCGCGCGCTGGGCTGCAGATCAACCAGCGCGGCACTGAGCGTTCCGGTCAGGGCGCCGGCGGCCAGGCCTTGCAGTACGCGCGCCGCAAGCAGCATCGGAACTCCGTCGGCGACGGCAAACATCACCATGGAGGCGATGATCAGGGCCAGGCCGCCGAACAGGACCGGGCGCCGTCCGACGTGGTCGGAGAGCGATCCCACGGTGAGGAGACCGCCAAGCAACGCGACCACGTACGCCGCGAAGATGACGGTCAAGGTGAAGGAGGAGAAGCCCCAGAGATCCTGATAGATCGGGTACAGGGGAGACGGCGCCGACGACGAGAACATCATCGCGATGGTGGTCGCCGCGATCACCGTGAACGCCGAGACCTGGCCGATCTGTTGTCGTGGCATTCCTGTACTCAAGCAGCCACGACGCCCGAATATTCCTTAGCCCCGCGAAGAACTAGTTCGGGCGGGTCAGTTGATGGGCGGTTTCGGTGGCTGCTCGAGTGTTGCCAGGAACGCGGCGTCCGTCGCCGCGCCGTGCTGTTTGAAGCTGTTCCGGGGGTCTTTCATGTCGAAGCGGACGGCACCCGATTTGGCATCCCGGAGAACGCCCCGGACCTCACGGGCCGCAGGCGGCCAGAAGTCGGCCGTCCAGCGGGGCTCGGTGAGTTTTGCGCGGAACGGATCGATGCCCGGTACGACGATATCGGCGGCGAACTCGCGGGTCGGGGTCTGGCCGTCGCTGCTCATCCGCACGATGTTGACGGCCACGATGGTCGCGGTTCCGGGTACCCAGGTTTTACCGAACATCGGAGTCCTTTGGTCAGACGAGGCCACAACCATAAGCGCCGAGAGTGGAAGTTGCCCGAGTTTGCCGAGCCTTCTGACCGGCATACCTTGCACTCGACCCCGGTGAGTGCTAAAAATGGGATCTGGCACTCGCCAACCGTGAGTGCCAGGTTGGAACGGTGAGATCGGTCCTAATGACACGACCGTTCGTCCGTCGCGGGCACCGAAACCAACCACGAACTTCAGTGTCACCCCCTATCGGAGGATCACTTCGTAATGGCCAAAATCATCGCGTTTGACGAAGAGGCCCGTCGCGGCCTCGAGCGGGGCCTCAATGCCCTCGCTGACACCGTAAAGGTGACGTTGGGACCCAAGGGTCGCAACGTCGTGCTCGAAAAGAAGTGGGGTGCCCCCACGATCACCAACGATGGCGTTTCCATCGCCAAGGAGATCGAGCTGGAGGATCCCTACGAGAAGATCGGCGCTGAGCTGGTCAAAGAGGTCGCCAAGAAGACCGACGACGTCGCTGGCGACGGCACCACCACCGCCACCGTCCTGGCTCAGGCCCTCGTCCGCGAAGGCCTGCGCAACGTCGCTGCCGGCGCGAACCCGCTCGGCCTGAAGCGCGGCATCGAGAAGGCTGTCGAAGCCGTCACCGAGTCGCTGCTGAAGTCCGCCAAGGAGATCGATACCAAGGAGCAGATCGCTGCCACCGCCGGTATCTCCGCAGGCGACCCGGCCATCGGTGACCTCATCGCCGAGGCCATGGACAAGGTCGGCAAAGAAGGCGTCATCACCGTCGAGGAGTCGAACACCTTCGGCCTGCAGCTCGAACTGACCGAGGGTATGCGCTTCGACAAGGGCTACATCTCGGGCTACTTCGTCACTGACGCAGACCGCCAGGAAGCCGTCCTCGAAGATCCGTACATCCTGCTGGTCTCCGGCAAGGTGTCGACCGTCAAGGACTTGCTGCCGCTGCTGGAGAAGGTCATCCAGGCCGGCAAGCCGCTGCTGATCATCGCCGAGGACGTCGAAGGCGAAGCCCTCTCGACCCTGGTTGTCAACAAGATCCGTGGCACCTTCAAGTCTGTTGCCGTCAAGGCTCCGGGCTTCGGTGACCGTCGCAAGGCCATGCTGGCCGACATCGCCATCCTCACCGGTGGCGAGGTCATCAGCGAAGAGGTCGGACTGTCCCTCGAGGGCGCCGGCGTCGAGCTGCTGGGCACCGCACGCAAGGTCGTCGTCACCAAGGACGAGACCACCATCGTCGAGGGCGCCGGAGATTCCGAGGCCATCGCCGGTCGCGTGTCTCAGATCCGTTCCGAGATCGAGAACAGCGACTCCGATTACGACCGTGAGAAGCTGCAGGAACGTCTGGCCAAGCTGGCCGGTGGCGTTGCTGTCATCAAGGCAGGCGCTGCGACCGAGGTCGAGCTCAAGGAGCGCAAGCACCGCATCGAAGATGCCGTGCGCAACGCCAAGGCTGCTGTCGAAGAGGGCATCGTCGCCGGCGGCGGCGTGGCTCTGCTGCAGTCGGAGTCCGCAATCGACGCGCTGACCCTGGAAGGCGATGAGGCCACTGGCGCCAACATCGTCCGTGTTGCTCTGGAGGCTCCGGCCAAGCAGATCGCCATCAACGCCGGCCTCGAGCCCGGTGTTGTTGCCGACAAGATCCGTCACAGCCCGCTGGGAACCGGCCTCAACGCCGCCACCGGCGTGTACGAGGACCTGCTGGCCCGCGGCATCAACGACCCGGTGAAGGTCACCCGCTCGGCGCTGCAGAACGCAGCCTCGATCGCGGCTCTGTTCCTCACCACCGAGGCCGTCGTTGCTGACAAGCCTGAGAAGAACAACGCACCGGCTATGCCGGGCGGCGACGAGATGGGCGGCATGGGCTTCTAGCCCACGCTTTCTAGCTCTACGTTCTCTTCTGAGACCGGCCCACTCCTTCGGGGGTGGGCCGGTTTCTGTTTTGCGGGCGCGCCTTGCACACAAGTCGATGTCGCAGGGCCGACGGTGAGTTCGTACATCCCTACTCGAATACTGTTGCGTCAAAGTGCCTCCCACGCATCTGCCCATCCACAGGCTGTGGATGGATCCGTTACATGGTGAGGCTCGTGCCGTGGTCGGAGCTCGGCTGAGTCTTTGCTCGGTAGGTAATGCGCCCGGACTTGCGGCGAGCCCGGGCAACTCGCCCGAGAAAGTACATGCCGATGGCCCAGGTGGCGACGCCGACGGTGGGTATGGCTACGGCGATGACGCCGACATCGAGCGCGGTCATCGACTGATGGTAGGTGATCATCCGGCGCCAACCCACGAGTTGAGCGAAATCGACAACGAACTTCATCTCCGCGAGATACGGTGCCCAACACTAGTAGTCAGTCTCTCCGAGGGAGCGTGATGTTCAGCAGGGTGCCCCCGACACCAATCTCCCAGCTGGCACCACGCGATGCCGAGTTCGTCTACAACGAAAGTGACACGCACGCCGGGCATCTCATGGTCAGCTATTTCTTCGATGCTGATCAAGGATCCTGCGCGGAAGTCACCAAAGAGCAGGCCGTCGCTTGGATAACCGCTCGGCTCGGATATGCCGCCCTGTTCACCACGCGGTTGCAGCGAACTCCATTTGACCTGGACTACCCGCGGTGGGTACCCGCCGACGGCCCCGACATGGATCACCACGTGACCGTGCAACAGGTGGGTGCCGGGGGCTGGGCGCCGGTTCGGTCGTATCTGAGCGTGCTGCTGGCGCGGAAGTTGGATATGACCAGGCCGCCGTGGGAGATGCATGTGTTGTGCGGCGTACACGGTCTCGACGATCTGACCGGCCGATACACGGTGGTCACGCTCAAGATCCATCACAGTGCGATGGACGGACTCGCCACCCGAGAACTGACTCGGGCGCTGTTCTCGACGACCCATGCGCCCGCTGTGCAGGGCGCAACGCCACCGATGAGCCGGGCGGCACAGCTGTCTCGAGCCCTGGTCTCGTTCCCCGGCACGTCGTTTCGATTCTTTCAAGGTCTCTCGACGACCGGTCGGGCGGGCGTGGAGGTCAAGGAAGCCGAGCAATCCGGCGAGATCGTCTCGATCCGAGACGATTTGGCGGCGACTCGGTTCAATCGGTCTCTGCAGGGCGAAGTCTCCGTCGATTTCATGACTTTGACGATCAATGAGGCCAAGGCGATTCAGGCCGCGGTGCCGGGCGCGAGTTTGAACGATGTCTACCTCACCATCGTCGCCGGCGCGCTGGCCGCGTACCTCGACAGCTGTGGGGAAGAGCCCCGGGATCCCGTGTGCGCCATGGTTCCGCGGTCGATGCGTCGTATCGAGCAGTGGGAGTCGGCAAACCAGTTGGCGATCTTGACGATCGACCTCAACGTCGACGAACGTGACCCACTGGTCCGTCTGGCGAAAATTGCATCTGCTGCCGCGGCGGCGAAGCAACGCAGTGACTATCCCGCGGTTCGCGCCAAAGGTAAGCGGGTGGAGACAGCGCCGGCATGGTTGCTGCGGCTCACCGGCTTTGCGGTTCGGCACTATCCGCACGATTCCGATCGCGGGCGCCAGTCACACTCGACGGTCAGTAATATCCCGGTGACGGTGGATGGTTGTACATTCGCCGGATCCCCGGCCGTGGCGATTGTTGGTGGGCAACCACCGGTTGATGGGGACGCCCTTCGGCACTATCTGCTGGCCGCTGCCGACGGGAAATTGATCCTCAATTTCTTCAGCTCATCAGCTGCTCTGCCGGATCCTGATAGCTATGTGCGTCTTCTTCGAACGAGTCTGGAAGACCTGTCGCAAGCGGCGGCGGTAAGAGTCAATTGACATCGTTGATCGTCGTTATTTTCTGAGGTGTAGCGAAGTTTCCGCCTGTACGCCTCGGTAGGTTGCCGAATTTCATTCGAATGAAGCCGCATCGAATTCTTGTGCGACTGTTCAGCTCAAAGATGCTGTGCCGCAAGGCCCGTGAAAAATATTTTCGAGAGAATTTCGCATTTCGGTCCAATTTTGGGAATGTAACGATAACGTGTTCTACACATCACATCTAAGCCTTAATGCGATGTACCTCCCCATTCGAGTGGTCGTTGGCCTCTTGTGTAGAGCCCTGCCGACTTCTCGGTTACTAGCAAGAAAGTAGGCGCAACACATGGGATCTATCGAAGCATTTTTCCTGGCCGGCGGTGACACCCTTCTGCCGAACATCATCACCATCATGTTGGGGTTGGACAACCTGCTCGGGAACTTCGTCGGATCGGTTGCCGGCTGACGGTGACCGCCAGTTGAACATCCCCCTCTACGGCAACAGAAACTAGAATAAGGAGATTGAAATGGGCAGTGTTGGTGACGTTGTCGGAACAATTGTTGGAACGATCGCTGTGCCGATAACCGATTTGGCGGTTCGCGGACTCGAGGCGCTAGCTGCGCTGAGCGGCGGAACAGTCAAGGTTCCCAAGTAGATTAACGCCCGCCGTGGCCCGCACCGACTGGTGTGGGCCACGGCTGCGTGTGTTTTGCGGTTCTCCAAGTCGTCAACCGACTGACCGTGTCGGGCGTTGAAAAGTGGGTAGGTGGTGGCGGTGAGCGAGTTGTTGATTCGTCGTGGTGTGACGGCGTTGTTGGCGTCTGTTGCAACGGTTTTGATGACCTTGCCGGTGCAGGCTGCCGCCGATCCGGCGAACGGTGGAGCGTTTGGCGTATCCGAAGCTGTTGTGGTGCAGCAAGGAACGGCAAACGATCGCACGCTCCAATTGACTGTGTACAGTGCGGCGATGGGCCGCGACATTCCGGTGACCGTATTGCTGCCGGCAGACCGTAGTCGCCCCCGCGGAACCCTGTACCTCCTCGATGGCAACTCGGGCCAGGCGGAATCGAATAGCTGGCTCGCCGCCGACAAAGGCAACATCGCACCAGTCTTTGCAAATGAGAACGTCAATGTGGTTCTGCCGGTGGGTGGTACAGGAACCCTGTACACCGACTGGATCGAACAACACCCCAAGTTCGGTGTGGTCAAATGGGAAACGTTCCTGACCAAGGAGCTTCCGCAGGCGTTGGAGCCGTACCTGGGCGCAAGTGGTGACCGGGCGATCGGTGGGATATCCAGTGGTGCACAGGGCGCGGTGATGCTCGCGCAGCGAAACCCGGGCTTCTATCGAGCTGTGGCGGGCTATAGCGGGTGCTACTTCACCGAGGGGTTGGCGGGGACTACGCTCACCGATCTCACGGTGATCGGTTCGGGAGGGTCGTCGCAGCTCATGTGGGGGCCGCAAGGCAGCCCGGAATGGAAGGCTCACGACATCTTCGCCAATGCGGCTCGACTGCAGGGCACATCGGTCTATTTATCTTCGGGCAGCGGTCTTCCCGGTCCTGGAGAGGGTATTCCGATGCCGCCGACAGCAATGGCCCTCGAGTTCGGCTCGAATCTGTGCACCGATCAGCTCACTGGTGCGCTGCGCGCCAAGGGTGTGTCGGTGACCCGCAGTGCGCAACCGGTCGGCATGCACCTGTGGCCATTCTGGCGGAGCGAACTGGTCAATTCGATGCCGACGTTGCGAGCTGCGCTGGGCGCGTGACGCGCACGTCGGACGGTTGGCCGGTCGGCAACTCGCGAGGGGAATGGCTCGCACGCAGCGGTTGTTGAAAGTTGAATGCCTAACCCCATCACTGTCGACATCTGGTCCGACATCGCCTGCCCCTGGTGCTACATCGGTAAGCGGAAGTTTGAGGCCGGTCTGGCCGAGTTTGAGGGCCGCGACGACGTCGAAGTCACGTACCACAGCTACGAGTTGTCCCCGGATACCCCGGAAGATTTTGCCGGGTCCTCGGTCGACTACTTGGTCGAGAAAAAGGGAATGCCTGCTGATCAGGTGAAGCAGATGCTCGGCAATGTCACCGGGATCGCCGCCGAGGTGGGCCTCGACTTCGACTTTGACTCCGTCCTGCAGACCAAGACTCTCAAAGCTCACCAGGTACTGCACTACGCGAAGGCTCAGGGCAAGCAACTGGAGTACGCAGAGAGGTTGTTCAAGGCGTACTTCGAGCAGGGTCGCCACGTAGGCCGCAGCGAGGAACTCGCCGACCTCGCCGCCGACGTCGGCCTCGACAGGGAGGCCGTGCTGGCGGTCCTGGAATCAGGTGAATACGCCGACGCTGTGGACGCTGATATCGATCAGGCTCGTGCCTACGGTATTTCCGGTGTCCCGTTCTTTGTCATCAACGGCAAGTACGGCGTCTCCGGCGCACAGTCAGCCGAGACGTTCACCGGTGTGCTCGACAAGGTTCAGGCCGAAGAGTCCAGCAATGTCTGAATCCGCACTCACCCCATTCGAACTCGTCGGCGACATCGATGCAGGATCGTGCGTCGACGGGGTATGTGTGGTTCCGGTGGAAGCCTCTCCAGAAGGTGTCGACAGCTAGCCGAAGACCGTCCCGTCGTCGAGGCTTCAACAATGTCGGAACCTCTTTTGGCCGTGGACTTCTGGCGGTGTGGTCGTTGACTGAGTTCTTCCGATTGAGTCCACTACTTATGCCCCGATCGATCTGGTCCCGGACGGCATCACCTACAACAGTGATGGCACGGTGGCCACCTCGACCGAGGGTGGCGTCACGACCACGTACACATGGAACGCGGACGGCACCACGCAGACCTCGACGAGCAGATGCAATTCATGAAGACGAGCTGCGCGGAGCCGATGCCAGTGGGCACCACAGCGAGGCGAAACGTATTGCCGTCGTGATTCGAGTGCTGGTGCACGACACCGCGAGGTCCCACAGCTTGCTGGGCCAGATCGGCGTCAGACGGCGGCGCTCACAACAGCTGCGCGACCGCGAGCGAGCGCTCGCGCATGAAGGCGGCCTCGGGTGGTCTACCCAGCACCACTCGCCGGCGCGGCGACCCGCGTTGTCGTCTCACCCTTACCAGCTCGGTCCGGACCACCGCCCAGGAACTTCTCTTGGGTCTGACAAACCAGCGAGACACGGTCTATGGCGGCGTCGACGTTCCGCCACGCGACTGGCAGTAGGGCCTCTCCGACATCTGACCCGCACATGACACCCGGGGTTATCGGATACAGGGATTACTGAATACAGAATTGCATGTACAGTCGGCAGCATGGAGACGATGGTCCACCGCGAGGCGCTGGCACGGTTCGGTTACGCGCTGTCTGACGCAACCCGAACACAAATTCTGTTGAGCTTGCGAACGGCACCGAGCTACCCGTCAGACCTCGCTGATCGTATCGGGGTGTCTCGGCAGATTCTGTCGAATCATCTTGCGTGCCTGCGAGGTTGCGGTCTCGTCGTCGCCGTACCGGAGGGTCGACGCACCCGGTACGAGCTGTCCGACCAGCGAATCGGACGGGCTCTCGACGACCTGCTAGGCCTGGTTCTCGCAGTCGATCCGACGTGCTGCCCTGATTCGCAAGCCGATGGGTGCTGTTGATGGCCGATCTCGGATTGCCTGACCTGCGACCTAATCTGAGCGGGGAACGACGGCAGCTGCTGGCACGTCGCATCCGCTGGTTCGTTGCCGCGACGATCACCTACAACGTCATCGAGGCCATTATCGCTCTCAGCGAGGGCGTCCGTGTGTCCTCAACGGCGTTGATTGGCTTCGGCCTTGACTCGGTCATCGAGGTGTCTTCCGCTGCAGCAGTGGCCTGGCAGTTCGCCGGGAAGGACCCCGAGTCACGCGAAAAGACTGCCTTGCGGATCATCGCATTCTCGTTCTTTGGGCTCGCAGTGTACGTCTCGATCGACGCGGTTCGATCTCTGTTCGGGGTTGGCGAGGCCAGGCATTCGACTGTCGGGATCGTGCTGGCCGCAGTGAGTTTGGCCATCATGCCCGTCCTGTCGTGGGCTCAGCGCCGGGCCGGCCGCGAACTGGGGTCGTTGTCAGCGGTCGCGGATTCAAAGCAGACACTGCTGTGCACCTACCTGTCTGCGGTCCTGCTCGTCGGACTGCTCGTCAACAGTTTGTTCGGCTGGTCATGGGCCGACCCCATTGCTGCGCTCGTCATCGCCGCCATCGCGGTAAGGGAAGGCGTGAACGCCTGGAAAGGCGAAACCTGCTGCCCTGCGCCGACGAACCGGGGCGGTATCGCCGCGGGTGACGAGTGCGACTGCTGCGACTGACACGCCGCCCATGTCGATACTGTCGTGATGCGCCTGCCACCTCAGCTTGAAGTCGACGATCCGATGCCCGGCGCGAAGCTTCTCGAAGAGTACTTCGGCCGTCCGTTCCCTGGCGCTCGCTTCACAGGAGCGCTATTCGATCGATCCGGATCTGCGCGGACGTCTTCGCGAAGCGAGAGACAGAGCTGCCGGACCGGCGGAAGCTGACTCAGCAGGCGTTGAAACTCAGGTCAACCGGCCCCCAAGCGACACCCCGGCTCCTGCTTAACCCGGATATCTAAATCGGAGCCTGAGGCTGAAACCCCGACCTACCGATTAGCTACCCAGTCAACCGAGTCGCAAACCTTTAGCCCCGCGCACAAAAGCCCGAAGGGCGATGCTGTGCGTAGGCCTCTACTCAGTCACTCCAAACGGCAATGGATGGTCTTGCTCCACCAGCCGGGCAGCTACGTCGACGACGCGGATGTTGGAATCTTGCGAGAGCTTGCGTAAGAGCGCGAAGGCCTGCACCGCATGGAGGTCGTAGCGTTCCATGATGAGGCCCTTGGCCTGGCCGATGATGTCTCGCGAGGCCAGTGCGCTGCGGAACTGATTGCCCTTGCGGGCAGCGCCCAACGCGATGGCAGCGTGCGTGGCGAGGTCGACTGCGAGGTCTTCGGTGTCGGCGTCGAACGCATCCGCAACCTCGGCATAGAGGGTGAGAGCTCCGAGTTCGTGTCCCTTGGTATAGAGCTGAAGTGATAGGACCGATCGAATCGGAGTTTGGTGGTACAGAGCCGGCATCAGTTTCGGCCATCGCTGTTCCGTCTCGACATTGTTGATCCGAACTGTGTACTGCTCCCAAATCGCGTCGAGCGCGGGGCCTTCACCATGCTCGTGCTGCAACGCGTCGGCCTGCGCGGGAACCGGACCACTGGCCAGAACTGATTCGAGTACGGCTTCGCTGCCGGGGTCGGTCTTCCTGATCAAGGTGATCCCGGCATGAGAAACACTCGGTAGCAGCGCCACCGATGCCTCGGTAACCTCCTGGAGTACCTGATCTGCGGTTATCGGGTGATCCCGCGACCCATGCAGATCGCGTGCCATTTGCGCGATCTGGTCATGAATGCCGGACTCGACATGATCTTGTGGACTGTCCATCTGCTCACTCCATTACGCCTCTTGCAGGGTGGTGAAGTTCAAGTCGGTAGGCCCCTGCCCCAAACAAATCCGCCGCCACAAGGCGCCGGATACCGTGAAGCCCGACGACGTGGGAGCCCCCGTTCCAGAGGAACCTCCACGTCATCATTTGTCAGCGGTCACAGGGTGAACGCCTGGAGCTGGACAGTACCCCGACAAGGATCGTACAGCCGGCCCCCGTCGACAACCCAGACGCTTGTGTCGGCGGGTGTTCGATGCCTTGATCAGTTGCCGGGGGAGCGCACGACCGTGAAGGTGATGTTGGTTCGCAGGCGGAAGCCCAGGTGTTTGTAGAGCTCGATGGCGTTGGTGTTGTCGGCCGCAGCGTGGAGGAACGGAGTCTCACCGCGGACGTAGATGCCGTGGGCGACAGCGAGTACCAGGCGGGTGGCCAGGCCTTCGCCGCGGAACTCGGCGTCGGTACAGACGGCGCTGATCTCGGTCCATCCCGGTGGATGGAGGCGCTCGCCGGCCATCGCGATGAGCCGGCCCTCGCGCCGGATCCCGAGATATGTTCCGAGTCGGTATGTTTCGGGGCTGAAGGGCCCGGGTTTGGTGCGGCCGATCAATGCGAGCATGTCGGGGACATCGTCGGCGCCGAGCTGGATTGCCTCGGGTTCGGGCCTCGGCTTCAGCGTGTCGGTGGCAACCATCTGGACGCCCGGGCCGCTCATGGCAACCTCCCAGCCATCGGGTAGGTCGGTCACCTCGACCGGCAGCGCGACTTCTTGTCCGGGGCCGATCAACTCGGCGAGATCAGTCCACGTCTGCGGATCGCTCAGATCGCCGACCCCGACAAACGGGGAGATCGTCGGGAGGTAGCGGCGAGCGCGGGTGGTGCCCTCGCTCAGGTGCAGATGGGCGCCGATCAGGCTCTCCCACATGGCATTATCGAGTACACCGGTGTCCGGTGTGGTCTGAGCTGTCACCGGCTGAACCATTCCTTTGCGATGAGTTCGTACGAGCGCACCCGCGCCGCGTGGTCGTGTGTGATGGTAGTGATCGAGAGCTCGGCGGCGCCGGTGGCGTCCCGGAGGATCTCGAGTTTGTCGGCAACGGTGGACGGCGATCCGACAAATTGCGTCAGCACCCGGTCGCGGACCAGTTCGCGGTCGTCGTCGGTCCATTCCAACGCAGCTGCTTCGGCCGGACTCGGGTACGGGATCGCGCCTTCGCCGCGCCGGATGCTGCGGACCCAAGGTGCATATCCGCTCGCCAATTCGGCTGCTTCGTCATCGGTTTCGGCGATAACCGCATCCACCGACACCGCCACATACGGTTCCGGGACATCCGCGGACGGTTGGAATGCTGCCAGGTACGCCTCAACCGCATCGATGACCGTGCTCGGACTGTGGTGGTAACTGGCAACAAAGCGTAGACCCTTTGACCCTGCGACGGCAGCGCTGGATCCACCGGAGGCGCCGAGGATCCAGACCTGCACGTCGGCACCATCTCCCGGGGTGGCATGAGCGGGAAGCCCTTGTGGGCTGACATATGTGTCGTCGAGAAGGGCAAGAACAGTGGAGATCTGCTCGTCATAGCTCGGGGCGTACGCGCCGGGTTGCTGGAGCAGGTCGAGTAGGTGAGTGATGGACTTACTCGCAAACGCGCCGGCGATGTTGTAGATCTTGGGCAGGAGCAGACCGTTGGGGGTGTACGTGTCTTCGGTGTGGGCCGCTCCGCCGCGGGCGGACAGATAGTTCTTTGCTGCGACTTCGGTCACCGATTCCGATCCCGTTGTCGTCTCCGGGGCGGGGCGAGAAATGGATCGTCCGATACCGAGGTCGAGGCGACCCGGGTACAGCGTGTTGATCAGGCCGAACTCCTCGACCGTCGCGAGTGGTGTCCGATGACCGAATTGCACTCCGGCCGAACCCAACCGGATGGTCGAGGTGGAACCTGCGATCAGTGCGATCTCGATGGCGGGTGACGACCCGAGGACCCCCGGATTCGTGTGGTGCTCGGCGAACCAATAGCGGTCGTATCCGAACTGTTCGGCGCGCTGGACCAGGTCGATGGTGTTGCGTATTGCGGTGCTGTAGTCCGACCCGCTGGAGCGGGGCAGAAGATCGAGAACCGACAGGGGGATGGGCGGGGCCATTTCGAACTCCTAGTGAGCCGCTGCGGATGACGTGATCGGCGACTGCCAGTCGTCGGCCACGGCCTCTGATGCGCCGAACGACGCGAAATCGGTGGTGACACGAAATGCGTCCAATGAGTACAGGTCTCGGGCGTAGCGCCACAGATTCGAGAAGTCGGCAAGGCGCCGGGTACCGGCCTTGGCGGCCGCAGCGTCGTATCGGACCAGTGTCACCCAGAGCCGGACGTCGGCCAGGGTGACGTTGTCGCCCAGAAGGTATCGATTCTCGGCGAGCCGATAGTCGAGTTCTGAATATGCCTGATAGACCGTGGCCGCGGCTTCCTCGGCGGCCGAACCGGTTCCGGTGGCCACGTGTGCGGTGCTGTTGACCGTGGCTCGCAACCAGGCTTCCAACTCGTCGATCTGCGGGCGCAGATCCTCTGGGTAGAGGTCGAACTCGCCGGTGATCTGACGCCGGTACTGCGACGCGAGATCGGCGTCGAGCGTATCGAAAGTGTTGCTCACCACCTGCTTTGTCTCGCGATCCCACAGGGTGGGGACCGACACGTGGCCGTCGAAGTCGGGTTCCGTGGCGTCATAGGCATCGCGCAACAGGGTGAAGCCGTTCACCGGGTCGGGGCCGTGGGTCTCGCGGAATGCCCACCCGCGGGCATCGCGCGCACCGTCGACGTAGCTGACACTGATCACATCAGCGAGGCCGGCCAGCTCGATGACCAGTGTGACCCGCTGAGCCCACGGGCAGAACCAGCCGGAATAGACGTGATAGCGATCAGCGACGGCCGGGTACGGCGTGGATCCGTCGCCGCTGATACGTCCGGCGAATCGATACACCGGCCGGGTGTCATCCGGTGCGCGAGTGATTGCGTACTCGCCGTGGGTTTCGGTATCGACAGGGCTGGCGTACTTCGACATGGCTAGACAACCTTTTCTGCGGAGTGGGAGCGGAAGGAGAAGAGCTCGGGTGCGTTCTTGTCGATGGTGAGGTCGGCGAGGAGGCGACCGATGGCGGGCACGAACTTGAACCCGTGTCCGGAGAATCCGGCGGCAACCGCAACCGGACCGCGGCGATCGATGACGAAGTTGGAGTCGGGTGTGGTGGCGTACGTGCAGCTGATCGGGGTCAGTGCGTCGGCATCGACGCCGGGCACCCAATGGCGGACGTACTCCTGCAGGGCCTTGAGTTGCCGTGGTTCCGCCGTGAAATCGCGGTGGTCGGGGTCGACGACCGGTCCGGTTCCATGGAAGCCGACCTTGACGCCTTCCGCGCCTGAGGACAGGCCGTACACGCCACCGAATTCGGGCGCGTTCGGTCCGTCGGGGTCATGCAAGATCCCGAAGCTGGGCCATTCGGCATCCTGGTCACGCGGTACAAAGTGTGCGGGTTGCTCTTGGGTGACGGTGATCTGCGGCAGCGGTGCGATGCCCGACAACAGCTTCGTCGCCCAGGCGCCTGCCGCCACCACCACACGTCGAGCCACGTACTTCTGGTCATCGGTGCGCACGGTGACCGAGTTGTCGTCTGTGACGTCGATCGAGATCACCTGCGATTCGTGTCGAACTTCTGCGCCGAGGGATGCTGCGCTGCGTTGTAGTGCACTGACAGCATTGTCAGCATGTAGCCGTCCGCTGTTGGGGTAATACAACGCGCGGCCGTCGAATCTGATTCCTGGCCACCGCTGCGAGGCCTCGTCGGGCTCGAGCCATTGATGGACGAGTCCGAGGTCGGTGAGGGTTTCGGAGATCTGGGACAGGTATGGAGTCCATCCCTGTTCGACGCCGCCGGTGACGGTGAGCAGTTGCGTCCCGGACTCGGATTCGAGGTCGGCCCAGAGTGCTTCCGCTTCCCTCGCGAGCGCGACGTAGGTGCGGTCGGCGTACGAGGTGCGGAAGATGCGGGAGGCGCCATGCGAGGCGCCGTTGGCGTGGCCGGGGGTGAATCGTTCGAGCAGCACGGTCTCTACACCCCGGCGTGCCAGCTGCCAGGCGGCGGCCGAACCCATCGCGCCACCCCCGACAACCACGGTGTCGACCTCGACGGAACTCATATCGTGACCTCAACTCTGTTGTGTTCGGTTAGCCCTTCGAGTGTTGGTATCGATGCCAACAGGGCCTTGGTGTAGTCGTTCTGCGGGTCATTGAAAATCTCTTCCACGGTGCCCGTTTCGACAGCCTGACCGTCTTTCATGACCAGGACTCGGTCGGCGACGTGGTAGATCACGCCGAGGTGGTGCGAAATGAAGACGTAAGCGATTCCGAGCTCGGCCTGCAGATCGGCCAGGAGGTCGAGGATCTGGGCCTGGATTGAAACATCCAGTGCCGAAACGGGTTCGTCGCAGATGATGATCTCAGGTTTGGTTGCCAGGGCGCGGGCGATGGCGACACGTTGGCGTTGGCCGCCGGAAAGCTGGTGTGGCCGACGGCCGAGGTGGTCGGTGCTCAGTCCGACCAGTTCGAGCTGTTCGGCGACACGCTTGCGGCGCTCGGTCCGACTGATGCCACCGGTGGCCAGGAGCGGTTCTTCGACGATCCGTCCGACGGTGTGACGCGGGTCGAAGGAGCTCAATGGATCTTGATAGATGACCTGGATGCGTTGGCGTCGGGTGCGGACCTCTTTGTTCGACAGGGCTTTCCAGTCGGTGCCCGCGATCTCGACGGATCCTGTGTCAGGGACTTCGAGGTTCAAGAGCAGTCGGGCGACGGTGGATTTGCCGGAGCCGGATTCGCCGACGATGCCGAGGGTTTCGCCACCGTGTACGTGCAGGCTGACATCGTCGACGGCGCGCAGGCGGCGGTTGCCGGTGAGTGTGAAGTGTTTGGTGAGGTTGTGTGTCTGCAGCACAACATCATCGGAGATGGGGGCGCGCTGCAGGGTCTGGACGCCGTCGCGGGAGGACAGGCGGGTGCCGCGGGCGTGTGCGACCGGGATCGCGTCGAGGAGCTGCTGGGTGTAGGCGTGCTGTGGATTGTTCAGGACCTCGCGGGTGGGGCCGTGCTCGACGAACACCCCGTCCTTCATCACATAGACGTAGTCGGAGACCTGCGAGACCACCGCCAGATCGTGACTGATCAGCAACAGCGCGGTGCCGTCGGCCTTGCGTTGTTCGAGTAGTCGCAGGATCTGCGCCTGGACCGTGACATCGAGTGCGGTGGTGGGTTCGTCGGCGATGAGGAGGGCCGGATCGGCGGCAATCGCAGAGGCGATGAGCGCCCGTTGGCGCAGTCCGCCGGAGAGCTGGTGTGGATACTGTCCGGCGCGCAGGGTGGGGTTGGGGATACCGACCTCGGTGAGTAGTTCGAGGACGCGATCGTCGATGGCGTTGTTGCTCACGACCTTGTGTGTTCGCAGGACTTCACCGATTTCGGCGCCGATCGTGCGTAGGGGATCGAGGGACGTCAAGGCATCCTGCAGGACAAATCCGATGTCGCGGCCACGCAGGCGGCGCCATTGCCGTTCGGAGAACCGTCGGGTGTCCGATCCGTTGACCTGTAGTCGATCTGCTGTGACTTGTGCTGTGGGGCCGGCCAATCCGACCAGACTTCGGGCGGTGACACTTTTGCCCGAACCGGATTCACCGACGATGGCCACGCTTTGGCCGCGGTTGATGGCGAATGAAATACCGTCGACGGCGCAAATCGTGCGGGCGCCGGAGGGGAATCCCACCCGCAGGTTCTGTACATCGACGAGCGGTGCCTGCGGTGCTGCGTCTTTGGTGAGGGTTGTCATGGCGCCACCCGACCTTCGGTTCGTCGTTGCAGGTATTGGCCGACAACAGTCACCGAGAGAACGGTCAAGGTGATGGCAAGGCCGGGGAATACCGCCGGCCACCAGGCGACGGAGAAGTATGAGCGGCTGGCCGAGAGCATGCTGCCCCATTCGGCGGTGGGGGGTTGCGGGCCCAGACCCAAAAAGCTGAGTGAGGAACCGACTCCGATGGCTGCTCCGATACCGATTGTGGCCAGGACCAAGACGGGTCCGATCGCGTTCGGGACGATGTGGCGGACAACGATATTGGTCTGCGTCCAGCCCAGCGCCTTGGCGGCTTCGACAAACACCGCCCCGCGCAGACGGATGACTTCGCCGCGGACCAGGCGGGCGTAGCTGGGCAGGGTGACCACGGCGACGCCGATGATGGTGGTGAACGTGCCGGGACCGCGGGCGGCGACGATGAGGAAGACCAGCAGTAGTCCGGGGATGGACAGGAAGACGTCGAGCAGGCGCGAGACGACCCAGTCGCCTGCACGTCCGCCGCGGGCGGCGAAGACGCCGATCAGTGTGCCGGCCACCAGGGCGAACACGGTGGCGCTCACACCGATCAGCAGGGATGGCCACGCACCGTAAATGATTCGGGCGTAGATGTCGCGACCATTCTGGTCTGTGCCGAACAGGTGATCGACGCTCGGGGCCAGCAGCATGTCGAGTGGTTCGCCGGCGTTGGGGTCTCTGCCGGTGAACAGGCTGGGGAACAACGCCGCCAAGGTGATGAACACCAGGAAGATCGCGCTGAGGATCACCGACAATCGCAGTCGCCGAATACGTTGAACAACAGTCTGTCCGACAGCGAAACGGACCGCTCGATGGTCGAGCTCCGCTGCGCTACGTCTCCGCAGTAAAGGGTCGAGCTCCGCTGCGCTACGTCTCCGCGGCGCCGGGTCGGGCCGGGTGTCGGTGGTCATGCGTTTACCTTCTCGGTTGCAGAGGTTGTGGGCCCGTCGGCCCGAACCCGCGGATCAAGCCAGCCGTATGCGGCGTCGATGAGGGTGTTGACGATGGTGTAGAACGTGGCGGCGATGATGACGACCCCGAGGACCAGTGGTAGGTCTTTGCTGGTGACCGCGGCGATGGTCAAGCGGCCCAGACCTTCTCGGGAGAAGACCTGCTCGACGATCACCGCGCCGCTGATGAGTGCGCCGACGATCCAGCCCCACAACGTGATCACCGGCATCGCGGCGTGGCGCAGCACGTGGCGGAGCAGGACCGCGGTCTGGCTGATCCCGCGGGTCCGCGCGGTGACAACAAATGTTTCGTCGAGCGTGCGTTCGACACCGTGCCGAAGCACTTGTGACAGCAGCGCCGCGGGTGCGGCCGCCAGCGCGATGGATGGTAATACCAGCGAAGCCACGCCATCCGAGCCGACCGAGGGGAACCAGCCGAGCTGGAACGAGAAGATGGTCAGCAGCAAGATGCCGAGCCAGAATGTCGGGACTGCCACGGTCAGGACCTCCAGCGAGGTGGCCGGGCCGCGTAGCCATCCTGGCCGGTTGGCCGTGGCCAGCCCCACCACCAGTGCGACGACCAGCGCGAGGATCGCCGAGACGATCACCAATTGCAGTGTGGGCCAAATCTGTTGACCGATGGCCTCGGTGACTGGCATTCGCAGCGCGTAGGACCGTCCGAGGTCGCCGTGAAGCAGTCGCCACAGGTAATCGAAGTATTGGACGATCAACGGATCGTCGAGTTTGTAGTCGTTGATGATCTGCGCCCGGACCTCCGGGGACACCTGCGCGGTGCCGATGATCGCGTTGATCGGCTCACCTTTGCCGGAATGCAGGACGAGGAAGGTGGCAGTGATCGCGCCCCACAGCACCAGCAGCGACACCAGCAATCGGCTGGCGACCGCCCGACCGAGGGAGCGAGTGCGCGCCACCTCGGTCGGGCCTGCCACCGTGTCGATCACGGTCACTTGCTCACCCAGGCGTCGTAGAACGTCGGGTAGGCCTGCGGTTCGAACTTCACGCCTTGCAGGTTGTTACTGCGGCCGAGCACGTAGTTGAAGACGTAGACCGGGAACACTGCGGCGTCGTCGGCGATCTGCTGCTGGGCGCGAGCGTAGATCTCCGACTGCTTGGTCAGATCGGTTTCGCCAAGCGCTGCGATCAAGTCGGAATCAACAGCGGGATTGGAGTACTTGGCCACGTTTGTTCCGAAACTGTCCACCGGAATGTTCGACGAATGATCGAGCGTGCGAAGTGCATCCGGTGACGCCCGCTGCCAGCTGATGTCGAGGACGTCGTAGCCGTTGGTGAAAAGGGCGGTGTAGTAGTCGTCGATGGTGGTGTTCTTGATCTGGTAGTCGACACCGATCTTCTTGGCGGACGACTGCACCTGCTCGAGCAGGGTGTCGCGTTGTTCGCGAGCGTATTCCTTGAGGAAGGGATGCACGACGGTCAGACGCTTTCCGTCCTTGGTGCGGTAGCCGTCGCCGTCGCGTGCGGTCCAGCCGGCTTCGTCGAGAAGCTGATTGGCTTTGTCCTCGTCGTAGACGTACGCCGACTCACTGGCCTTGTTGTAGCCGACCGTGGCGGGGCTCAAGGTGTTCTTCGCGGGCTGGAAGACGCCGAAGTAGAGCTTGTCGACGATGGTGTCCCAGTCGATTCCGGCCCGGAAGGCTTCGCGGACCTTGATGTCGGAGAAGACGCCGGCCTGTGTGTTGGGGTAGTAGTTGTAGTTTCCGCCCGGAGCCTGGACCGTCTCGACGGAATAGCCGGGTGTGTCCTTGAGCGCGCTGACGTTGACCGGCGGGACGCTGGCAATCGCATCGACCTGATTGCTGGTCAAAGCGCCGTAGCGAGAGGAGTCTTCGGGGATCTCCTGGATGCTGATGGCTGCCAGGTGTGCCTTGCCGGAGTGGTCGGCGTTGCCCGGACCCCAGTTGTAGGCCTCGTTGCGGGTGTAGTCGATGCCCTTGTTCGGGGTGTAGCCGGCTTCACTGACAAACGGCCCGGTGCCGACGATCTTGCTGCACAGGGCATCTGTTCCCTGAGTCAGGGTGGAGGGGGCCTCGATGCCGAGGTATGCCGAGGCCGCGGAGGGAAGGAAGGCCGAATTCGGCTCGGAGAAGGTGACTTCCACGTGCGTCGGGTCGATGACGTTGGTGCCGGCGTAGGTGGCGATGGTGTTGGCCGCGAGTTGGGACTTGGTGTTGGGGTCGACGATGTGGTCGAGGTTGGCCTTGACTGCGTTGCCGTCGAACTTTTCTCCGTTGGAGAAGGTGACGTCGTCGCGGAGGGTGAAGGAGTAGGTGAGCTGGTCGGGGGACACGCTCCACTCGGTGGCGAGCCAGGGGTCGAGGCTGCCGTCGGTGTTGAGGGCGACAAGAGAGTCGAGGATCGGGCGGGAGAAGAAGCCGGCGACGTCGGCAGGGCTCTGATGGGGGTCGATGCAGCCGCCGGGACTGCTGTTGATGGCAAACCGAAGGGTGCCGCCGTCGACGGGATCACCGGTGGCCGTCGCGGAATTATTGCTGTCGCCGGAGCCACAGGCGCTGGCGACAAGTCCGACCGTGAGAGCCGTAAGAATCGTGGCCTTGCTCAGATGACCCGGTCCGGGATGCACCCGTCTCAATCGGCCGGCAGCAGGTGTTCGGGACATCGGTTTTCTCCTCGTGAATGCAATGGGCGTGGCAGGTGCTCAGGATTCGATCGCGTGGTGCGTTGAACAAGGTCATCAAGCTTCCGGAAATCTCTTCGGGCTCGCTTGCGTGAACCCCGCGCTTGCCCCATGCCGGTGAAGGCTGGGGCCGTGTCTGTCATCCAGGGCACCCCGCCGCGGTGGAGGGTTGCCGACCAGCAAGCTGGAACTTGGCGCTGATACTCGTTGACACAGGGCAGTTGTTGTCCACCAAGCGAATCCGGGCATCATGTGGGTATGCCCGGGCAGGGGATTTCAACTGTTGGACAGAACCATACTCACGCTCCTGCGGAAATCCGATGGATGCGCGGAGTTCCGATCGCCGAGAAGTTAAAGCACATGGGTATGGACGACGCCGTAAAAGTCTGTTAGCGTCGGCGTCGGTCACGAGTACCAGCGAATAGCCCCGGCTTGCTGGTCAGCAACCCTCCATCGCGGCGGGGTGCTCCGGGTGAAGACCTGGCCTGTTCGAACCCGAACAGGCAAGCGCGGACCCCCCACGTCCGAGTTCCGAACTGCTCCATCGGCAGGTTCGAAACTTGGTGCGTGCGGAATCCCTGACACCGGAAGCTGGTGTGAGATATGAGCACTGCAACACTGAATCGAACCCTGAATGCTCTTGCAGCGATAGAAGGTTCGGACACCCAGGCGCCATTGCGGGATGGCTCGACCACGCGATACGTCAACTTCGACTACGCGGCGAGTGCACCGGCGTTGTGCAGCGTGGTCGAGAGAATCACACAATTGCTTCCGACCTACTCGAGCGTGCATCGGGGCGCGGGCTACGCATCGCAGGTCACGACGCAGGCGTACGAGACCGCCCGTGAGCAGGTCGCGGACTTTGTCGGTGCCGGCGAGCAGCACTGCCTGATCTTTACGCGGAACACCACCGATTCGCTGAACCTCCTGGCCCGCTGTGTGCCGGGAAAGGTCGTCGTCCTCGATCTGGAACATCATTCAAATCTGTTGCCGTGGAGTGACGTTCACGTGGTCCGTGCCGCGAATACGCTGGCCGCGACGATCGTTCGCGTGGAGACCGCACTGATAGAGACCGGTGCGGCGTTGCTGGCGGTCACCGGTGCTTCCAACGTCACCGGCGAGATCTTGCCGATCGGTGAACTGGCAGATCTTGCGCACCGCAACGGCGCTCGGATCGCTGTCGACGGAGCGCAGTTGGTTCCGCACCGCAGGGTGGACATCACTGCAGGCGGCATCGACTACCTGGCCTTTTCAGGACACAAGACCTACGCGCCTTTCGGGGCCGGAGTGCTTGTCGGACTGCGGGATTGGCTGGATGCGGCCGACCCGTACCTCGCAGGCGGCGGTGCCGTACTCAATGTCACCGAGCAGGACGTGAAGTGGGCGCCCGCGCCTGCCCGTCATGAAGGCGGTTCGCCCAACGTCCTGGGTGCGGCTGCGCTCGCGGCGGCCTGCGTCGAGATCGAATCCCTCGGGGAGGCTGTTGTTTCCCATGAAACGTCACTCACCGACCGGTTGCGCAATGGTCTGGCGGAGATCCCGGGCGTGCATGCCCTGAAGATCTTCACCGACAGCACCGATGCCGTTGGCGTTGTCAGCTTTGTCGTCGACGGGCATCGGGCATCTGAGGTGGCAGCCCATCTCTCGGCCGAACACGGCATCGGGGTGCGCGATGGACGATTCTGCGCCCACCCGCTTCTGGACCGTCTGGGCCACGGCTCAGGGGCTGTACGCGCCAGCCTCGGCCTCGGTTCGACCTCCGAGGACGTCGACCTTCTGCTCGCCGCCCTCCGAACCCTCTAGACCCCGGGGTGGGGGACACTCAGTGCGATGAGCGCGGTGTCGTCTTCGAGCCCGGCACCGAAACTGTCGAGCAATGCCCGCACGTCCTCGATGATCTGGCCTGCGGACGTCGGCGTGTGTGCCGCGGCGAACTCGAGCAGCGCACCGTTGTCGTCGTACCGCTCGGGACCAGGTCCGGTCCGCGCCTCGGTGAGCCCGTCGGTGTAGAGCAGGAGGGTGTCGCCGGCATCGAGGTGGATCCGCTTCGAGACGAACTCAGGGTCGCGCAGGATGCCGACCAGTTGCCCACCTTCGGTGCTCACGTACTGCGCTTGACCGGCGGCGGTGAGCAGTAGGGCGGGTGGGTGCCCACCACTGGCGAGGTGGACGTCGAATCCGTTGTCGCGGCGGGTGAGCACACCGAAGATCACTGTGCAGAACCGTGGTTCGTCACCCTGGTGATTCGCATGCAACACGGTGTGGAGGTTGCGTAACACCGCAATCGGATCGTCGTCGTACACCGCCGCAGCGCGCAGCGTGTAGCGGGTCAGCGAGGTCACCGCTGCCGCGGTGGCCCCTTTGCCGCACACGTCGCCGAGGAAGAACCCCCACTTGTGCGCCGACAGGGCGAACACGTCGTAGAAGTCGCCGCCGACATCGTCGATCGACGCGGCGTGGTAGTGGGCCGCTGCCTCCATGCCATCGGGAGGTCGTAACGACGGTGGAAGCAGCGAGCGCTGAAGAGTCGAGGCGAGCAGTTGTATGCGCGCACGTTCTTCTTCTGCATGGCGCCGCGCCTCGAGCAGCTGTTTCTCGTATGCGCGTCGGTCACGTGCGTCCTGTGCGGTGATGCGGACGAGCACGGCGGTTCCATCGGCACCGATCTTCACGTTCGCGGTGACGAAGACGGGCAGTCGTCGGCCGTCGGCCGCGACGAGGTCGACGGTGATTCCGCTCAGTACGCCTTCCAGCTGCAGCAGCGGTGCGAAGTGGGTTTCGTAGTGGATCCGCCCGCCTGCGGTGAGCAGATCGCTGAAAGGTCTGCCCAGCAATGACGTTCGGTCTTGTCCGAGCCACACCGTCAGAGTGGTGTTGACCTTTGCGATGAGCCCGTCCGGCCACGTCGACAGATACCCGCATGGCGCGTTCTCGTACAGGTCTTCCAGATTCTCGTCGAGTACGCCCGGTGACCCGATGTCGCTGTGGTCCTTGCTCATCAACGGCCACCGACGAAGGCCACGATGGCCTCGGTGGTGGGCACGGGGTCGCTGAGCTGGGGGCAGTGACCGCTGGCGTCGAGCGTGACGAGTTCGCTGCCCTCGATCTGGTTGTGCACGTACGCGCCCACGTGGCGGGGTGCGAGTGAGTCTCGCGCACACTCGATCACGAGGGTGGGCACGGTGACACGCGCGAGATCGGTGCGGTTGTCGGACAGGAAGGTGGCGCGGGCGAACACCAACGCCTTCTCCGGGTCGGTTCGACAGAAGGATTCGGTCAACTCGCCGCCGAGCGCTGGTCGCTCCGGGTTACTGGCGATGTTCGGCGCCATCGACGCCGACCAACCCAGATAGTTGCTCTCGAGAGACTCGAGAAGTTCGTCGATGTCATCACGCGTGAAGCCACCCCGATATCCATCGGATTCGTCGTCGACATAACGCGGTGACGGGGTCAGCAACACCAGCTTGGCGAACCGGTCGGGTTCTTTGGCCACGGCGAGGGCGCCGATCATCGACGCGACCGAGTGACCCACGAACACCACGTCGTGCAGATCGAGTTCGTCGACGATGTCGAGCACATCCTGCGCATAGGTCTCGAGGTTCGAATACCGCTCGGCGTCCCACGCGGCCGGATCGGAGGCGCCGGCACCGACGTGGTCGAACAGCACCACCCGATGATCCGGAACCAACCGCCCGGTCACCCGATGCCATAGGTTCTGGTCGCATCCGAATCCGTGGGCCAACATGATCGTCGGTCCATCTTCGCGCCCGAGGATCTTGACGTTGTTCTTCGCGCGCACATTCACGTGCTTCATCCTCGCACCTGATGTGCATTCCCGTGGGCGGGCCGTGCCGAAGCACGTTCGGTGCACCCGCCCGGGGTTCGGCGCATTCAGTGGACGGGCGGCGTCCACCCGTGGGCTGCGGTCAGTGTCGCGCGGCCGAGGCTGTGAATGCGGAGCGCCTCTTGCAGTTGAGTTGGTCCGGCGAGGATGCCGAGTGGCAGCCTGCCGATATCCACGGCGTGCACGGTGAATGTGAACCGCCCCGGCAGGCCGGGTGGGGCCTGCGACGGACCGACGTAGCGTGCGATTCCGTAGTCGTTGGGCAATTGCTTTGCCAGACTGGGTAATCGATCATCGTTCCCATTCCCGGCGTCGACCACCAGTGAGGTCACACCACCACTGACGTCGGCGACTGCCCAATGGCACCGGCCACCCGAGTCGTGCGCTGTCACCGCATAGGACAGCGTTCCGATCGGGGCACCCGACCAGTGCAATGACGGTGACACGTCGAGCCCGCCGCCGCCGAGTAGTCCACTGCGTTGGGCCGTCCGCAGGCGCCCGCCGTCGACGACCTCATGCGAGCCCAGCACCAGTCGGGTCCGGGCCGGCACCGTTGGCGTCGTCGCGACGGAATAGGTGGTCATCGCGTTGCGTCAGTAGATGTTCGACGGCCGGACCATGCCCTCGGCGAGGTCACCGAATCCGGGAGCGATGATGGCGCCGGGATTCTGGATCACCTCCTCGACGACCAGGGTCTCGGTGGTCAGGAGCAGCGCCGCGATCGACGCGGCACTCTGCAATGCCGAGCGGGTCACTTTGAGCGGGTCGATGATCCCGGCGGCGAACATGTCGCCATAGGTGTCGGTCACCGCGTTGAACCCGTGCCCTTCCGGAAGGTCGGCGACCCGTTGCACAGCCTCGTCACCGTCGTAGCCGGCGTTGATCGAGATCCAGCGGAGTGGCTCTTCCACTGCGCGACGGACGATTTCACGTCCCTCGGCGGCGTCGCCGGTGAGTTCGAGAAGGTCGAGTGTCGCCTGTGCCTGGATCAGGGCGGTGCCACCACCTGCGACGATGCCTTCCTCCATCGCGGCCCGGGTTGCCGACAGGGAGTCCTCGACGCGGTGTTGCTTCTCTTTGAGTTCGACGCCGGTGGCGGCACCGACGTGGATCATCGCCACCCGGCCGGACAACCTGGCGATGCGCAGTTGCAGGTTGTCCTGGTCGTGTTCGTTCTCGGTCCGCGCCAGCTCTTGTTCGAGTTGATGGATGCGGGCCCGCACCTCCGACACGTCACCACCGCCGTCGACCATGGTTGTCGACAGCTCGGTCACGGTGATCTTCTTCGCCCGGCCGAGGTGTTCGAGACGTACATCGGAGAGGGACAGGCCGGAATCGGCGCTGACGACCCGGCCGCCCAAAATGGCTGCAAAGTCCTCCAATTCGGCAACGCGTCGATGACCGAAGCCGGGAGCCCGCACCACCACCGAGCGGAACGTGTCATGCATGTTGTTGGTGATGAGCATCGACAGCGCCGGTCCGTCCATGTTCTCGCAGAGGATCAGCAGCGGCCGCTTGCTGCGCTGCACCTGCTCGAGCACCGGCATCAGGGTCTGCACCGTGGTGATCTTCTGATTGGTGAGTAACACATAGGCGTCGTCGAGCTGTGACTCCATCCGGTCTTTGTCGGTGACGAAGTAGGGGGAGATGTAGCCGTGGTCGAACTCGACACCGTCCACAAACGACAGTCCCAGTCCGAACTGCGGCCATTCCTCGACACTGACCACACCGCCCACACCCACGTGGGTCATGGCCGTGGCGATCACGTCGCCGATGTCGGGGTCGTTGTTGGCCGAGAGCATCGCCACGTGCCGGAGCTGTTCTTCGCCGGTCACCTCACGGGAACGTTGTTGCAGCAGAGCGACCACCGCGTCCACCGCCTTCTCGATGCCGCGCTTGAGTTGCATCGGGTTTGCGCCGTTGTCGACGGCCAGGAGACCTTCGCGCACCATCGCCTGGGCGAGAACCGTTGCGGTGGTGGTGCCGTCGCCGGCCACCCCGTTGGTCTTGGTGGCAACCTCTTTGACCAGCTGCGCCCCCATGTTGGCGTAGGGGTCGCGGAGCTGGATCTCTTTGGCGATGGTCACACCGTCGTTGGTGATGGTCGGAGGGCCGGTCAGCTTTTCGAGTACCGCGTTGCGGCCCTTGGGTCCGAGGGTCACCTTGACCGCATCGGCAAGCGCATTGACCCCCATCTCCAATCGAGCCCGAGCGTCCGAACCGAAGCGCAGATCTTTTGCCATTGTGCACGCACCTTCATGTGTAGACGAATTGAAAAGCTATGTGGTGTAGGTGATCTAGGGAATGAGGATGGCTCGCCCCCGCACGTTCCCGGCGTCGAGATCGGACAGCGCGGTGGCGAAGTCGGCCAGCGGATAGGTGCTGGTGTGCAGCGACACCTTGCCCTGCGCCGCGAGAACCATCAGTTCGACGAGGTCGTTGTAGGAGCCGACCAGGTTGCCGATGAAATTGATCTCGGTGGAGATGATGTCAATTGTCGGAATCGACAAGGTGCCGCCGTATCCGATCACGTAATAGTTGCCTGCCCGGCGCAACATCCCGACACCGTCTTCGATGGCGCCACCTTCACCGACGAAGTCGATGACGGCTTCGGCGCCGTTGCCGTCGGTGAGGTCGAGAACCTGCTGGATCTGGGTGCCGTCCGCGACGACCGTGTGATGGGCGCCCAATTCGGCGGCGAGTTCGAGCGCCGGCTCGGACCGGTCCACCACGATCATCCGGGCTGCTGACAGTGCCGCGAGCACCTGTACCCCGATATGGCCGAGACCACCGGCGCCGATCACCACCGCGGTGTCCCCGGGACGAAGGAATCGGGCCGCCTTGGCCACCGCGTGGTAGGCGGTGAGGCCGGCGTCGGCCAGGGCCGCAACGTCGGCGGGCTGTAGCGACGAATCGAGTTTGACCACGGCGCGGGCGTTGGTCTTGAGGTATTCGGCGTACCCGCCGTTGCTGTCGATGCCCGGGAAAGCCGAAGCGCTGCAATGTACATCGTCGCCGGCGCGGCAGGCCCGACACAATCCGCACGTTGCCAGTGGATGCAGGATAACCGGATCGCCGGGTTTGACCGAGGTGACCGCGCTACCGACCTCCTGTACCCATCCGGCATTCTCGTGTCCGATCGTGTACGGCAGTGTGACACCGGACTTCTGTTCCCACTGCCCTTCGATGATGTGCAGATCGGTGCGGCAGACACCGGCACCACCGATCCTGACCACCACATCGAGGGCGCCGTCCGCCTTGGGATCAGGGACATCCACCAGCTCGGGCTTGGTGTCATAGGCCGCCAGTTGCACCGCTTTCATGACTCGCTCCTCATCGTTGGCATCCCCAGATCGGTGCCCGCCAATTCACCTACGCTGCTGCCGGTTCCGGGGGTGGTGTCATCGCCGTAGCGGGTTGTCAGCAGGCCGCGGCAGAAGATGCCGTTGCCTTCGATGCTCACCCGCACGGACTTGGCAAAGCGCAGTCGCTTGGGAAGGATGTCCGCACCTATCGGCTGCCCGTCGTGTTCGACCATGACCAGCTCGCAGGGCCCCGATCGCAAACCGACCTCGGCCCGCCGACGCAACAACGAATCGAGTTCGTGACCGGAGGGTAGATCACCGATGGTCAGGGTCGAGAACCGTTCGACACCAACACCATCGGCGGCCAACCGACGTGACATCCGCTCGAGTGCCGCCAGATACGCCTTGCGCTGAAAGGTCTGGCGGAGCTCGCCGAGTTCATCGACCGCCAGCCCGGGAAAGGACCCGGTGAACCCGGCCCGCGCTGCGACACCGTCATTGATCTCCTCGGCTGCGAAATGATCCTCCAGTCGCACCGAGGTTCGGTCCACCTCCGGAAGTGCTGCCACCGCGTCGTACGCGTCGGCGACCATGAGATAGGCGAAATTGGGTGCACAGAAGTACGTCGGAAGGCGTAGCCGGATCGCGACCTCGATGCCGGAACCCGCGGTATCCAGGTCGACCGACGTCACGAACTTCAGGTCGGTGATGGGCTCGTCCAACTCGGGATCGCGCACAGTCCCCAGCGCATCCCACACCCGCCGCGCCGCCGTTGCCGTGGCGGTACCGACTGAACTGGGCCAGCTGATCACCGTCCGGTCCGGACTGTTCGCCACCGTCCGGTCCGGACCATTTGTCACCGTCCGGTCCGGACCATTTGTCACCGTCCGGTCCGGACCATTTGTCACCGTCATACCGTGACCGACGCCGATGATGAGGAGGTCGGCTTCGCCGGACTGCTGCCGACCGGCTTCTCGGCAGGTGCGGACTCGTCGGGCTGGATCCGGGCCTGCTCGGGAACGTCGAAACCGTAGAGTTTGGCCGCGTTGAGGCCCAGGATCTTCTTGCGAATCTGGGTGTTGAGCGTGCCGTACTCGGACTGCATGTCCTCGGGGATCTGGAAGTCGACGAACTTCTCGATGAGCCAGGCCGGCTTCCAGATGGCGTAATCACTGGCGAACGTCAGCCGGTCTTCACCGACCCAATACAGCAGCTCACCGATGATCTGTGCGAAATACCGTGGCCGGGTGTGGATGAACGGCATCGCAACGGCAAGGCCGCCATAAACGTTGGGCTCCTGCGTGGCGATCCAGCAGAAGTCCTCCAGGCGAGGTAGCCCGACATGTTCGACGATGAAGTTGAGCTCCGGGAATGCCGTTGCCACATCGTCGACGTCGGCCACGTCGAACGCGTCCCGGTTGAGGGGATAGATCGTGGGTCCCTTGTGGATGTGAATGTTCTTGATACCCAGTTCCTGACACTTCTCCAGGTAGCGGTACGACCAGTCGTCGGTGAGCTTGTAACCCTTGGAGCTACCCTTCCATTCGGCGGTGTAGAGCTTGACGCCCTGCAGGTTCCACCGGGCGGCCAGCTTCTCCAGGTCCTCGAGTCCGGCCTCTCCGTTGCGCGGGTCCCAGGCGCCGTTGGTCATCAACTTGTCCGGATGTTTTTCTGCCAGTGCACCGTTGCGTTCGGTGGTGTTGAAACCGTCGATGTAGAAGTCGGAGAGGTAGGTGGGCTGGAAGATGCCCTTGTCGACATACCCGACCTCGAACAGGTCGTGCATCAGGTCGTCTTCGGTGTAGTTACCGAACTTCTCCAGTGTCCACTTCTCTGATTCCGGGGACAGATTCGCGTGATAGTCATAGAAACAACCGGTGAAACCCTTGCCGTACCGGTTCTTCTGATTGCGTGGTCCACCGTTCCAGAAGTGGATGTGGCTGTCCACGATGTAGTAGCTCTCGCCATCCTTGTTGTACATCGATTGCTCCAATACTGGTGACGGATAGGGTTACTCGACGACCTTGAGGTCGAAATCGATGAACTCGGCGGCATCCTCGGGGTTGGCGAACAGCATCGTCCGGTCGTCGAAGTGGACCATCCGCCCGTAGTGGGTGGACATGATCTCCTCGAAGTCGGACTGATCGAACTCGGAGCCGAGCGCATTGGTGATCTCGTCGAAGTCGAAGGTGAGGACCTTCTGCCCGTCGACGCGGATCATCGACGGGAATTCTTCGATCTCGACACCCTCTTTGCGACCCATGATCTCGGCGACCACGTAGCCGTTCTGGTTGTTCATCAGGGTGACACCGCACATGTTGGACGATCCGACGTCGGTGCCAAAGGTCATCTCGCTCATGCTGACAGCTCCTTCGATACAGGTATGTTGAGATCTTCAAGAACAGTTCGTAGCCCGGTCTTGGCGGTGGCGAACGAATCGGCGAACGGCACATGCCGTTCGGAGGGCTGCGACCAGATCGGCTGCAACTCGCGGGCAGCGGCCAGACTCAATGGAATCCACTTGTCGGACCAGGTGGCCAGCAGTTCACGATTTGCTTCACCGTCTTCGGGGTCGGTCACCAGCATGCGCAACAGTGCCCGGGTGTAGCCGAGGTCGCGGTTGTAGTCGTGCTCACCGGATCCGACCAGGGAAGGGGTGACGTAGTCCCCGTTGCGGGCCGCGATCTGCATCACCAGCAGCGACCGGAACAGGACACCGACGAGTTGCTCGAAGATGATGTTCGTGGCGAACACCGCTTCGGCCCAATCACCCTCGGCGGTCAGCAGTTCCACATTCTCGCGTACGCCCTGCCACACCGGGTCGGCCTGCCAGACATCGCGGTGCACCGCGCCGTCGAAACCCTCGATCGTGTCTGTCAGGTCGAGGTTGTAGAGCGCGAGATCCTGCGCGAACCGCATCTTGTGGGCGGCGTTGACGCAGATGGCGTTGTTGAGCATGTTGGTCGGTGCAGACCGTTGCGCAGCGGTGAACACGTGTAGTCCCATGCCGTTCTCGGCGTGCATCCAGGCGCCGAGATTGCGTTCGATGAACGTGGCCCAGCTCGGAGTCCAGGAGTCGTAGGCGCCGACCAGTTTTGCGTTGTCCAGGTTCTGCTGGATCTGCCGCACCACGTTCGCGTTGTTGCGGTAGATGGTCTGTTCCCACTCCCCGTTGGGATCACGGAACTGGTGCCAGTCAGTTGATTTCAGCGCCGTCCAGTCCTTCGGATAGCCGCCGGGCCCGTCGGCGAATCCGTAGATCCAGCCCTGGCTGAGGTAACGTTCCGGATCGGGCTGGACATCGAAGGTGACGTCCTCGTATGTGGTGGCCCGCATCTTCGCAGGCTTGAAGTAGTTGTAGCTCCGGCTCTTCGAACTCGGGAAGTCGAGAGCTCCGGCCTCGGCATCGGTGAAGTGGGGCTTCGGGAAGCTGCGGACCGGTTTCCCGTTCTCGCCGCCGGTATCGGGTTTGGGGGCTGCTGGGGCGCTCATCTTTGAACTCACTTTCGGTTGCGGGCGGTCGCGGCGCATGTCGGTCGGGGACGAAGAGTCAACTGTCTTGTGGAACGGTGGTGGTGAACTTGTCGAAATGGACCTGATCGAGAGGCACTCCGGCACCGTCGAGTAGCGCCATCGCGGCGTCGACCATCGGTGGTGGACCGCAGAGATAGAAGTCCGCGGAATCCATTCCGGACTCGCGTCGCTCGACCACCTCGGTAACGAACCCGAAATCGCCTGCCACGCCCATACTTTCCCAATCTGCCGTGGTCTCCTCCGACAGGCAGGGGACGAAGGTGAAGTCGGGCAACTGGTTACCGATCTCCTTGATCTCGTGTAGATAGAACAGATCCTTGGCGGTCCTGGCCCCGTAGTAGAAGTGCACCGGACGGAGCGGCGCGTTGCCTGCGCCCTCCAGTTCGGAGAGATGGTGGAGCAGGGACAGGATGGGGGACATGCCCGCACCGCCCGCGATGCAGACGATGGGCCGTACAGATGACTCCTTGATGGTGAAAGAGCCGTACGGACCGTTGAGTTCGAGTTCGTCGCCGACGGTCAGCGACGTCTCGAGCAGGCCGGAGAATCGGCCACCGGGATACTTCTTGATGATGAACTCCAGTCGTCCGGCCATGGCGGGGGTGGTGGCCATGGAGAACGAGCGGTGCTCATCGGCACCGGGGATCATCAGATCGGCGTACTGCCCCGGCTTGAACACGAACGTCTCGGGTTCGAGCAGCTCCAGCTTGACCGACACGATGTCGTGGGTCAGGTCGTCGAGACCGACGATCTTGGTCTTGAGGTGTTGCAGGGGTACGGCATTGCGCAGTTCGTCCTCGTCGAAGTTGATGAGTTCGATCTCGCAGTCCGAATACGCGTGCGTCTTGCAGAGCAGTACGTAGCCTTCTTCGCTCTCGTAGTCTGCCAGCGCGAACGTCGAGTATCGGTCCATCTGGATGTCGCCGTCGAGGAGAAAGGACTTGCATGCCGAGCATTGCCCTTCGCGGCAGCCGTGCATCAGCGAAACACCTTGGCGGAAAGCGGCATCGAGGATCGTCTCGTCCTCGTCGACTTCGATGTCGAGGTCGACGGGTTCGAACCGAACATTGTGGGTGTCACCCATGGGTCGAGGTCCTTGCAATGAGATGGATGGAGCCCAGGGGCAGCGTGGCGCGTGCAACCACACTGCCCCCGAGTTCTGAGCAGGCGCCTGGCCGGGTTGTGGGAACCCCGGCGAGGGGTTCAGACGCCTGCAGCTTGTTTCGCCGGACGGCCGGCGGGGCCACCGGCCTTGTACTCGGCGATGTGTGCCTCCCTTTCCGCATCGGACATCTCGTTCAACGCGACATTGGGGCTGCCGAACTCGATGCCGCGGATGTCGTCGAGTGTCCACAGCTTCTTCGGATCATCCAGGTGCAGATGTGGCTGCGGGATAAGGGTTTTGCCATCATCACGGACGTATCCGAGGTCCTTGACGATGTCGGCCAGATCGCGGCCGTGATGCAGGGTCTCCCACTCGCGGTCACCGGTGAGGCGGCCCATGTTCGGGGTCGGCCTGCCCTCGTACTCGGGACGGAACGCCTTGATGTCGGTCCAGGCGCACGTTTCCGAACAGTAGGTCCGCCATTGGCCGTCGACCTTCTCGGTGACCATGTCCTCACGGATGAGGGCGGGCACCATGCAGGTCCAGCAGCGATGCGGGTACTGGTAGTTGGCATCGGACTCGAAGGCGATGGGCTTGTTCTTGCCCGGATACGCCATCCGGTTGTAGGCCTCCCACCACTTTCCGTACTTGTTGTACCAACCCGGGTACTTGTACTCGAACCACTCGAAGTCGTCGTCGGTCATCGCGTCGATGCGCCAGTAGTTCACCGGCCAGCCGGTGGCGAAGAACTGGGCGACCTCGTGGACGTAGCCCTTGTTGACGATGCGGTTCCAGGACTCCTCGACCAGATCGTGCGGGATCTTGAGACCGTACTTCTCCAACGGGATGAGGTAGGAGCGGTAGTAGTCGTCATAGATCCACCGCCGCCACATCTCGGCGTACGAATCACGATCCTTGCGACGGTCTTTGGTGCCGTACTCGATGAACGTGCCGATCGCCGCGTCCACCACACAGTGGTTGTTCCACCAGGCGTACCGGAGATCGCGTTCGAGGAGTTGGCGGTTGTCCTCGTCGGCCAATGCCATCAACAAGATGGAGTAGCCGTTGGAGATGTGCCGCGACTCGTCGGACTGGACGGAGTGGAAGACCGTCGGCAACAGATAGTCACCGTTGGCGGCCGCCTCCGACGGCATCGCGACGAACAAGGTGTTGGTGAATGCGGTCTCTGCGACCACTGTCAGATAGATGTTGGCCGCGGTGATCGCGTCACCGGTGATGAATCCCTCGCCGAACTGCCTGCCGATCGTGCCTGCGTAGTTGTTGGCGAACGCCTTCTCACTGATGTCGAACCCGGCGGGATCGATGTAGTGGTTCATGTAGAGGCGCTTGAGGTTCATCTGGATCGTCGAGTGCCGGACCTCGTCGATCATCTGCACCGCCAGCCCATTGTGGATTTCAGGGTTGGGGACCGCGTCGATTGCCATCGGCATGGCCCGGGCCGCGGAGATCTCCGGGAACGGGATGATCGAGAGGAACAGCTTCTGCCATTCCATCCAGCGCTCTTCGACCTGACGGAACATGTTGCCGCGGATCGCGCCGTCCATCGCGCCGAAGACGCGGTTGTCTTTTTCTTCCTCCATCGGGAAGTAGGAGCGGAGGATCTGCTTGAGCGGATCCTTCTTGGGTGCTTTGTCGAACGTGTAGTCGGTGCCGAATCTGGTGGCCGGCGTGGCAAAGGTCGGCTCCCAGGACAGTTCTGTGATCTTCTTGTGTGCCTTGCTCAGACTCTGTCTGCTCAACGCAGTCCTCCTCGTTCGAGCACGCGGGTGGTCGATGGCGAGAGCCGCAAAGCTCCCTGTGACCGATGACACACTCGTTACGATGGCTAGTACGTCTCAATGTGAGACGCGTCTCATTCCGAGACGCTCCTACGATTGCGGCAGACCGGAAGTTGACAGCCGGTCATGGAGGTGACCTGCGAGGATGTCGAGTTTCGTCGATCGTGGCTGGTCAGCAGGGGAGCGGCAGCTGGCCCGTGAGGAATTTCTGGCGGCAGATGGGCCAGGAGCCCACCTGGTGCGGCCTGCGGTCCTGGATTCGTGGCGGCGATCGCAAGCACTGCACATCCATGTCGACCGGGTCGAACTGCCGTTCGTTCGGGAACCCGACCTCGACACCCCGCTGATGAACGCCGCGAGCCCGGTGTTGAAGTCGATCACCGATGACATGGCGAGCCAGCCCGTCAGCGTGATCCTGACGTCGGCGGAGGGGCTTATCCTGGAGCGGTTCTCCTCCGATGCCGGGATCAACCGGACCCTTGATGAGGTGAAGCTGGCGAGGGGGTACAGCTACGCCGAGCAGTTTGTCGGTACCAACGGCATCGGGACCACCATCGAGACCCGGCAGCCGACGTACATCCTCGGTAGCGAACATTACGTCGGAGAGCTCGGGACGTTGGCGTGTGCGGGCGTGCCGATCCGGCATCCGAATTCCGGTGCGCTCCTCGGAGTGCTCGACATGACCTGTCGCGCCGAGCATGCCAATCCGCTGCTGTTGTCGCTCGCGAAGTCGGCGAGCAGGCAGATCGAGAATCAGTTGCTGAGCCAGGCCAACGAACGCGAGACCGCTCTGCTGACCACCTACCTCACGACGGCCCGCCGCTACAGCCGCGGCGTCCTCGCCGTCGCCGGTGAGATGGTCCTGATGAATGCCTATCTGCGGCGGACCCTGGACGCACGCGACCAGACGGCTTTGCTTGAACACGCGCTCGACGTGCAGGCCGTCGCCGCGACGCGAACCCTGGTGGCGCAGCTGCCGAGCGGACGGAACGCGCGGGTCTCGGTGGCCGATCGCGACGAAATACGTTCCGGTGCAGTGAATATCGTGTTTCACGTGACGGTGGACGACTTCCCCGACGCCTGGGTTGCCCCGTCTCCGTCGCCGACCTGGATCGAGGGAGAACCCCTGCCGGCCGGACTCGTCGGAAACAGCGCTTCGCTTCGGCGTAGCTACAACCAGGTGCGACGCTGCTACGCCGACCGGCACTGGGTGCTCGTCGAGGGTGAACCCGGTACCGGGCGGTCCACCCTGGTGACCGCGGCCGCGCACAAACTGGCCCCGGCCACCCATCTGCTGGCGCTCGGGATCCGTGATGCCGCCGACCACGAGAGGTACCTGGACCTGCTGTCCGCGGAGCTCGAATCGAGTGATGCCTTCAACGTTCTGCTTGCCGATATCGACAGGCTACCAACGCTGTTGGTGGATCCGGTGGCTCTTCTGCTGCAGTCGGTGGAGGGGACGGGGTGGGTTGCGGCGACCACCAGCGGAAACACCGAACGCAGCGAAGTCGAGGCAACGCTGCTGCCGTTCTTCTCACACACGGTGACCTTGCAGGCGCTGCGGCATCGCAGCGAAGACCTCCATGCCCTGGTGCCTTACCTGATCGAGCAGATCCATCCCGGGTCGACCGCACGCCTCACACCGGCCGCGGCCCGCGCGCTGAGCAAGCATCCGTGGCCCGGAAATGTTGCCCAACTACGCCGCATCCTCACCGAAACGTTGGCGGTGCGACGGGGTGGTGTCATCGACGTCGAACATCTCCCGGCGGAATGTCGCACCACGATCCGGCGAACACTGTCCCAGATCGAATCGCTGGAACGCGACGCGATCGTGCGAAGTCTGTTGGACAACAACGGCAACAAGGCCGAAGCCGCAGCCGCACTTGGTCTTTCCCGCGCCACGATCTATCGCAAGATCAAGGAGTTCGGGATCCACTGACGAACTCCCCGACCCCGATGATGTGCCCTTTTGGCGGTGCCCACCTGGGCTTTTGTTCGCCAAAAGGCCACATCATCGGGGGTTGGGTCAGCCGGCGGTGACCGTCCGGGTCAATAGATCAGCCAGCGTCTTGCTGAAGGCGGCGGGCTGCTTGGGTGTGCCACCTTCGGCCAACAGTGCCGCGCCGTACAGCAATTCGGCCGACTGGCGCAGTGCGGTGTCGTCGCCGCGCTCGGCGAATGCCTTCTGCAGGCCGACCGTCAGCGGGTGGTCCGGGTTGAGTTCCAGGATCCGCTTGCTGTCGGGCATCGGGATGCCCGAGTCGCGGTACATCCGCTCCAGTGCCGGCGAAAGGCTCTGTGCCTCACCGACAATGCACGCCGCCGAATCGGTCAGGCGACTCGACAGCCGCACCGCGCTGACGTCGTCGACGAGTACGCCGGTCATCCAGGTGAGGAGTTCGCCGAACTCCTCGTCCTTCTTGCTGTCCTCTTCCTTGTCGGCCTCGCCACTGAGGTCGACCTCGCCCTTGGCCACCGACTGCAGCGGCTTGCCCTCGAAGTCGGTGATCGATCCGATCCACATCTCGTCGATCGGATCGGTGAGCAGCAGCACCTCGATGCCCTTGGCCTTGAACGCCTCGAGGTGGGGGGAGCGTTCGAGCTGTTCCCGCGACTCGCCGGTGGCGTAAAAGATCTGGCTCTGGGTGTCTTTCATCCGCTCGACGTATTCGGCCAGCGTTGTTGCGGTGTCGGTGGAGTGCGTCGAGCTGAGCGAGATGATCGACAGCAGGGCGGCCTGGTTGTCGATGTCGGAGAGCAGACCCTCCTTGAGGACCCGGCCGTACTGCGACCACAGGGTGTCGTACTTCTCGCGGTCGTTCGTCCGCATGTCCTTGATGGTGCTCAGGACCTTCTTGGTGAGCCGTCGGCGGATGGCCTTGATCTGACGGTCCTGCTGCAGGATCTCCCGCGAAACGTTGAGCGAGAGGTCGGCTGCGTCGACGAGGCCCTTGATGAAGCGAAGGTATTCGGGCATGAGTTCTTCGCAGTCGTCCATGATGAACACCCGCTTGACGTACAACTGCACGCCGGCCTTGTGTTCGCGCATGAACAGATCGAACGGTGCCGTCGACGGGATGAACAGCAGGGCCTGGTACTCGAAAGTGCCCTCGGCCTTCATCTGGATGGTTTCGAGCGGATCGTCCCAGGAGTGGCTGACGTGCCGGTAGAACTCGGCGTACTCCTCGTCGGTGACCTCCGAGCGCGGACGCGTCCAGAGCGCCTTCTGGGAGTTCAGGGTCTCGGTCACCGTCGTCTCGGTGGGCGCCTCGTCCTCGCCCTCGTCGGACTCGTCGTCGGCAGCCTTCGGCGGTACCGGGGTGGTGACGTCCATCCGGATGGGCCACGAGATGAAGTCGGAGTACTTCTTCACCAGTTCCCGGATCTTCGGCACCGACGTGTAGTCGTGCAGATCGTCTTCGGCGTCGACAGGCTTGAGGTGCAGTGTCACCGAGGTGCCCTGCGGGGCATCGGTGACCTCTTCGATCGTGTACTTGCCAGCGCCTGCGGACTCCCACCGGGTGGCCTGGGACTGGCCGGCCTTGCGGGTGAGCAGGGTGACCTTGTCGGCCACCATGAAGGTCGAGTAGAAGCCGATGCCGAACTGGCCGATCAGCTCTTCGGACGCGGCCGAGTCCTTGGCCTCTTTCAGCTTCTTGCGGACCTCGGCGGTACCCGACTTCGCCAGCGTGCCGATCAGGTCGACGACCTCATCGCGCGTCATGCCGATGCCGTTGTCGGCGATCGTGAAGGTGCGGGCCTCGGGATCGAGGGAGATCTGGATGTGCAGATCGGAGGTGTCGGCGTCGAGGTCCTTGTCCTGATACGACTCCATCCGCAGTTTGTCGAGGGCGTCCGATGCGTTGGACACCAACTCGCGAAGGAAAGAATCCTTGTTCGAGTAGATCGAGTGGATCATCAGATCCAGCAGCTGCCGCGTCTCGGCAGCGAACTCCATCTCTTCGACCTGAGTGCTCACGTGATGCTCCTCTGTGTTGTGCGGTAATACGTGCTCCGACCTAACATTTTAGGCAGGCCGTTCGTAGTACATTCAGTCCTCATGCCGCATTGTCGGAACGGGGGGTTGCAGTGAGCTCGGTCCAGAATGTCTTGGGTCAAGAGTTCGAAAGTCTGCATCCAAACTTGCAGTGGCGCTACGGGATTGATTCGAAGTCGCACCTGGCGCAGTCGGCCACCGGAATTATGGAGTCGATTTACAGTTCGCCCTTGGTGTCAACCGCGCTGCGGCACTTCGGTAAACGCAACGCCATGCCGACAAAATCTAGCCGCCTGGTTCCATTCACGATGCACAACTATTGTTATGAAGACGAACTCGGCCGGGAGTCGCTGGCGGTGATGCGATCCCTGAACTACACCAGTGGTGCCCAGGGGCTGAATTCTCTCCTGGTGGACGGTCGTGAGGGCCTGGTCGACTACTTCGGCGATGGACCGGAACTGCTCTGGCCGCTGGATGCCAGCGTCGACCAGGAGGGCTCGCTGGTGTTCGAGAGTGGACCTATGCGGCTGCTCACCGCAGGCCCCAAAGTTGGCATGCGTGGGTTCATGGCAGCCCGGATGCTCTATGCCGAGGGCTGGGACGCCCGACACAACCGATTTCGAGTGGACGCGACTGTGCGCAATCCGGTGATCGGTGAGCTGATTCACTATCGCGGCTGGTTCACCGCCCAGGATGTCCCGTGCCGATTGCGGGACATCCCGGACGAGGCCTGGCCGCACCGCCTCGTCGAGCGCGAGAGCTGACCCGATGATGTGCCCTTATGGCGTGTGAAAGCCCAGGTCGGCACCGCCAAAAGGCCACATCATCGGGGGTTGACGGGTGTTGGTAGGCCGAGATGATCGCGCAAGGTGTCGCCCTCGTACTCGGTCCGGTAGACCCCACGCTCCTGCAGCAGTGGAACCACGGTGTCGGCGAACTCGTCGAGACCACCCGGGGTGATGTGCGGGACCAGGATGAATCCATCGCTGGCGTCGGTCTGCACGAAGTTGTTGATGTCGGCGGCGACCGTTGCCGGTGAACCGATGAAGGCCTGGCGCCCGGTGACCTCGATGATCAGTTCGCGAGTGGTCAGGTTCTCGGCCTCGGCCCTGGCGCGCCACTCGGCCGCGACAGCCAGCGGGTCCCGATGCATGCGCACACTGGCACGGCCCTTCGCGACCGTGTTCTCCCCGGGTGCCGGATCAACGGCAGGCAGCGGGCCATCGGGATCGTGGTCGGACAGGTCGCGGTTCCACAGCTGTTCGAGGAACTTGATCGCGGTCTGGCCACTGACCTGCTGAAGGCGGATCTCGTGAGCCCGTTCGGCAGCCTCGGCATCGGTGTCACCGAGGACGAAGGTCGCGGCAGGCAGGATCAGCAGGTCCTCTGGCCGGCGGCCGTACGTGGCCAGACGGGCCTTGACGTCCTTGTAGAACAACTGTCCGTCGTCGAGGGTGGAATGGCGCGAGAAGATCGCGTCGGCATTCGCGGCGGCGAACTCGCGACCATCCTCGGAGTCGCCGGCCTGGAAGATGACCGGACGCCCCTGCGGACCGCGCGGCACGTTGAACTGGCCCGCGATGTCGAACTGGTCATCGGTGTGATCGAAGGTGCCGACGTCGGGACGGCGCAGGTACGTACCCGACTCGCGATCGGCAACCACGTCGTCGTCGTTCCAGGAGTCCCACAGCTCGGTGGCGACCTCCAGGAACTGTTGTGCACGTTGGTATCTCTGTTCCTGGGGCAGATAGCCGCCGCGACGGAAGTTCTGTCCGGTGAACTCGTCCCAGGAGGTCACCACATTCCACGCCGCGCGTCCGGCGGTGAGGTGATCGAGGCTCGCGAACTGCCTGGCGACCTCATAGGGCTCGTTGAACGTGGAATTGATGGTCCCGGTGAGCCCGAGTTTGTCGGTCACCGCAGCCAGCGCTGCCAGCACCGTGAACGTGTCCGGACGTCCGACGACATCGAGGTCGTAGATCAGCCCGTTCTGCTCACGTAGGCGCAGGCCCTCGGCCAGGAAGAGGAAGTCGAACTTGGCGCGCTCTGCGGTCTGCGCGAAGTGGGTGAACGAGCTGAACTCGATGTGGCTGCCTGCAGCCGGATCGCTCCATACGGTGGTGTTGTTGACCCCGGGGAAGTGCGCCGCGAGGTGTACCTGCTTGGTCATCGGTTGATCAGATCCCCTGAGGAGTGATGGTTGGCTGTTGCGTAGCGGTTTGCCGGCAGATCCAGGCCCAGATTCCCGCGCAGTGTGGACGATGTGTAGCTCTCGCGGAACCGGCCGCGGCGTTGCAGTTCCGGAACCACAGCGTCGCTGATCGCCTGCAGATCGTGGGGGATCGCGCCGGGACGCAGCCGGAATCCGGTGATCCCGCTCGCCGCCAGTTCCTCGATCAGGTCTGCCAAACCGGATGCGGTACCGGCGAAGATCAGTGCATCGCTCTGATACTCCGCACCGGCGAGCTCATCGAGACGGGTCCGGCGGTCGGCCGCCTCCTGCGCGGAATCATCAAGGAAGACAACCAGATCGGCGAAAACGTGAACGGTTTCCGCCGCGCGTCCGGCGGTTTCCTGAGCTGATCTGATCGCGGCGATCGTCTCGGTGGCCTGTGCCCCGGTGTGCGGGGTCACGAAGCCGACGTCGACCGACTGGCCGATCAGCTCGTACGGGATCTGCTGATGACCCAGCGCCGCGATCACGGGTTGGCCCTGAGGGGGTCGTGGGGTGATCGCGGGTCCACGCACACTGAAGAAGCGGCCTTCGAAGTCGATGTAGTGGAGCTTGTCGCGGTCGACGAAACGGCCGGTTGCGGCATCTCGGATCTCGGCGTCGTCCTCCCATGAATCCCACAGTCGCCGTAGCACTTCGGCGTAATCACCGGCCTCTTCGAAGAGATCTGCGATCAGGGCCTGTGCCGACGGACCGGATAGATCTGCGTACGAGATCTCGGGAAAGGCGCGTCGGCCGAACAGCTTTGCCTCGTGTTGCCGGGCAGAGACCTGCAGTCGGACCCCGGCCCGCCCGGTGCTCACGAAGTCGAGTGTGGCGATCGCCTTCGCCAGATGGAAAGGTTCGGTGTGCGTGACGACAGCGGTGGGGATGATGCCGATATTCGACGTCGACGGCGCGATCCGCGCGGCGATCAACACCGAGTCCAGGCGGCCACTGACCTGGTCGGTCCGGGCGTCGAGCCCGCCGAGTGTGGCGGGCCGCAGTCCGAAGGAATCCTCGATGGTGACGAAGTCGATCAGGCCGCGTTCGGCGTCGGCGATCAGGTCGGCCCAGTACTTGGCCGACAGGAGTTCGGCCGGTCTGGCATCGGGTTCGCGCCAGGCGGCCGGGTGCCAGCCGGCCCCTTCCAGCGCGACTGCAAGATGCAGGCTCGCAGTTGTCGACATCGAAGACTCCTTCATCGGTGATCGGTGGCCGTCAGAGTTGGTACATCTGCGCCAACGACAAGCGTGCCGAAGGTGATACCCGATCCGCGCTCATCGGATCAGCGTGGTTCTAACCATCGCCCGTCGCGCGATTTCGCGGCTGAATGGTTTCACCACCGTCGAGGGAGCAAAGTCATGTCGTTTGTCGGAAAGCTGTTGTCGGTCGACCAGTTGCTGATGGCTGCGGCTGCAGTCCATCCGGAGGCCCCGCCGGCACTGCCGATGATCGAGGCATGTCGGTCAAAGGTCGAGATCGTGCGCGTCGCCGGTGACGACCGACTGGCCCGCACCGCGTTGTCGCAGGTCGCGATCGAGAACAGCCGCCGGTATGGCGGCACGTCGTGTGGATGGTTTGCGAAGTTGCGGGTCCGGCCGGGCGACGCCTTTCTGGTCGCGGTTGCCGACGGCGTCCCGGTTGCCGGTGGCGAGTATCGGCGCGCAGATGGCCACACCGCCGAGATCACCCGGATCTGGACTGCCGCGGCGCAGCGTCGCCGCGGGCTCGGAAGTCGGATCCTGGCCCGGCTCGAGGCAGAGGCCGCCGACCGTGGGCATCGCCGCGTGCTGGTGCAGACCGGCTCGGATCAGTCCGATGTGCATGCGCTGTTCCGTCAGGCCGGGTACCAGCCGGTGTCGGGCACGGCACTCTCCGGAACCGAGGCCGGAGCCGCCGTGTTGGCCAAAGATCTGGCGGCGGTGCGCGCACCGCTTGCCTTTACGGCATGACCGGATTCGGAGGCGTCTACGTCGGGGGAGAAACCGGCTGGGATTGGCGGGTACAGGGCAGTTGCCGAACCGAGGACGTCGACTCGAACATCTTCTTCCCGCCGGCAGGACGTGAATACGCCAAGGAACGTCGACGTCGCGAAGCCGCCGCGAAGAGGATCTGCGGAAGTTGCCCGGTCGCGCGGGAATGCCGCAGGCACGCCGAGCGATATGGCGAGAAGTACGGGATCTGGGGTGGCCTGACGGTCGGCGAATTGGCAGGCTGATTCGGCTTGCGATGGTGTCACGGTTGCGAGGGCATTTCGAACGGCGGCGAGACGCACCACTGAGCCTGGATTCGCGGAGTGACGTCAGATCAGCCCGGCGTCGACACCAAAGTAAGTGCCATCTGAACCGGAATCGGTTTATGTGACCGGTGCATGAGTGTCGTCCCCACGCGAGCAATCCTTGAGGATTGCTCCCGTGATGATCCCCAGGAGATGGTCGGCGCGCGGCGCCGTCGCGGCTTGGTCATTGAGCCACGCGAGTGCTGCGATCAGCGCAAAGAGATCGATGCCATCGATGTCGGTCCGCGCGACGCCGGTGTCCTGCGCCCGGGAGAGCAGTCGCGCGCCCGCCGCGCGTAACGTCACGCACGAGGCATGGAGCGCAGACCCGGGGTCCTCGATGGCAGCCGTCATCGGCGTGATGGCGCCACGATATTCGTGCGTGACCGCGACACACTCGCAAAACCACTCGACGAGTGCGTCCGCGGGCGATCTTGACGCTTCGAGCTTGTCGGCCAGTTCCGTCAGCTCGTGAAAGCTTTTGCGCAGCAAGGCTTCGAGCAGCGCCTCTCGCGTCGGAAAGTGTCGATAGAGCGTGCCGAGCCCAACCTCGGCGCGGCGCGCGATGTCGCGCAGTGACGCGTCGGCCCCTTGCTCGGTCACGACAGTGCGCGCGACCCCGAGTAGCTGATCGTAGTTCTTCCTGGCGTCGGCGCGCATGGTCTCCCTTTGACAAACGGAGCAGTGCTCCATATATTCGGAGCAGTGCTCCGATAGCTTACCCTCCACGCCGGAAACAAGGACCTGACATGAATGGCGAGCGGGACCATCGGAGTTCACGAAGAGCTGACCGATGGCTCGCTCTACGCCGACACCACACAATCGAGATTCAGATGTTGGACAGAACGCCCGTTCGCACCGAGGTCTACCTATTCGCTCGACACGACGCAGACGGTCGCTTCAGTGAGATCCAAGAAGCGACAGTGTCGTTGTCCGACAACAGTATTGACGGCTCGTCCCACTAACAAGCTCTGCGTCACGCATGGCACCTGATCGGTAGAAATGAGAGAACGATGACAACAAGCACGATGAAGGCGATCCGACTGCACGAGTTCGGCGGCCCGGCGGTTCTGCGCAACGACGACGTGGCCGTTCCTGAGCCGAAGTCCGGCGAGGTGCTCATCCGAGTCCACGCGGTCGGCATCAACCCGCCCGACTGGTATGCGCGTGAAGGGATGCCCAACGTGCCTCCCGAGCTCAAGCCCCCGATGACACTCCCGCTCATACCGGGGACCGATGTCTCCGGCGTCATAGAAGCCGTCGCGACCGATGTCGAAGGTTTCGCGGTCGGAGACGACGTGTTCGGACTCCTCCGGTTCCCAACCTCCTTGCAGAGCAGCGCATACGCCGAGTACGTCACCGCGCCGGCGTCAGACCTTGCTCACAAACCGGCCGCCGTCGACCACGTGCACGCCGCCGGTCTGGCCATGTCGGGCTTGACGGCGTGGCAGTTCCTGATCGCGCTCGGGCACGACCACCCGTCCCCGTTTCAAGAGGCTCGGCACCGACCGGTGGCACTCGACAGCGATACCACCGTCCTTGTCAATGGCGCCGCAGGTGGCGTGGGACATCTTGCTGTCCAACTGGCCAAGTGGAAGGGAGCCCGCGTCATCGCCGTGGCTTCCGGCGCCCACCAGAGTTTTTTGCGCGAACTCGGTGCCGACGAGTTCATCGACTACACCACCGACCGACCCGAAGAAGTCGCCGCGGGCGTCGACCTCGTCCTGGACGCCGTCGGGGGTCCCGACAGTCGACGTTTCCTGCGCACCCTCAAACGTGGTGGATCCCTCTACCCGGTCTACTTCGGCGAGTTCGACGACGAGGAGAACGCGGAATTGGGTATTACGGTCACGTCTACCCAGGTCCGCTCGAACGGTGCGCAGCTCGCCGAGCTCGCCGATTTGATGGCCAACGGAACTCTGCGAGTCGCCATCGACAGCAGCTTCCCGCTGGCGCACGCGCAACAGGCCCATGTACGGGCCGCCCGCGGGCATATCCAAGGCAAGATCGTGTTGACCATCGACTAATTGCCCGCTCGGCCTATCGAACCTTTGCGCGTCGGAGCCCCTGCCGACATTGCCGAAGACGGACTTCGGCCAGCGATGAACGTTTGTGTTGCGAACGAATACTGTTGTGTATCAACCGGATTGATCGACGATTGCCCTTGCGAATGCATGTTCGAACAGGTAGTTTGGAATCAGTTGCTCATGCAGATATGGCGAGTCGCGAGCAAACACTTCCCCGGAGAATTGGTCACGTCTTATTGGTTCCTGCCTGGAGGTCCCGTTATGCAACTTCTAGATATGGTCGACGACCTGGTTGAGTTGGCACTACCCGCTGACCCGAATCTGGTGGTCGGTGTGGTGAAAGATTTGATCACCCTACGCAACGCGACCGAACATCAACTCGCAGTCTGCGCGGGAATGATCGACCAGTCGGGTATCGCACGCAAAACCGGTTCGACAACGTCCAAATTGTTGCAAGCCAACGGTTCAGCACCATCATCGGCGTATCGGTGGATACGTATCGGCGTGGGATTGTCCGGCCTGGATCGGACTGCCGGGTATTCACGCGACGGATTCCTATCGTCCGAACATGTGGACGCGGTGGTCAAAGGGGTCGCGCACATAACCGGCCGATCCGACGACCCGGCGACCGCCGAAGAGAGCGTCGAATATGAGCGGAAACTGTTGAGTCATGCCATCTCCGGATCCACACCCGCCGCCATCAGCGCCACCGCGCGCGGTATCGGCAACGAGATTGCGAAAGACGCAGGCGGTCTGCCGCCAGCCGAAGACAGCACACTCAACAGCCTCGACTATGCGACCAATTCTGAAGGGCGGCTCGTCGGGAAGTTTGATGTCGATGCAGTGATCGGGGAAAAGTTGTTCTCCGCCTTGGACTTATGGAGCAAACCATATCCCCAACCCGACGGCAGTAACGACAATCGCAGCCCCACCCAATGCCGCGCCGACGCGTTGCATCAACTCCTGGACTGCGGCGGCGGCGGCCAAACGTTGGTATCGGCACGCGGACCGAAGTGATGGTCACCATTCCCGCCGATCACCTCAATCACCCTCGATGGGGAAGAAGTGCCGATTGATCTGAGCCCACCCAAACGCCTGTTCACCGGGCTCGTGCGCAAGGCGATCATCATCCGCGATACATGCTGTGTGAAGTGCGGAGGTCCGGCGACCTGGGCTGATTGTCACCATATTCAACATTTCATAGACGGTGGCCTCACGACCCTCGAGAACGGTTGTCTGTTGTGCCGCAGCTGCCATCAGGCCGTCCACAACACCGATTGGGATGTGATCATGGGATCGGACGGACATCCCTGGCTGATCCCGCCGGCAGCGATCGATCCGCAGCGAAGGCCATTACCGGCCTACAACCGCAGAACACTCACCCTCGCAGCCTGATTCACCGAGCCCGATTGATCGCTCGACCGCTTTACTCTGTCGCACCCGACCTAGCGTCGGGACCGCGCATGAATATTGACAACTCCATAGTGTGAAAACGCGTAGTGCTGCTGCCCACGGGAAGTCTGCCCCAGTTTCACTGGCGGGCCGGGCGGCAGCACCACCGCGGCCGGCGGTTTGGCGCTGAGCTGCTTTATGTTCGATCGCCGTGGGCGAAAGACAGTAAGGTGGACATATGGCCGCACAAGTACCCACCATCGTATTGAACTCGGGCACCACGATTCCCCAACTGGGGCTGGGTGTTTGGCAGGCAACCAACGACGAGACCGAGCTGGCGGTGCGGTCGGCGATCGATGATGCCGGCTACCGGCACATCGACACCGCCGCGGTTTACGGCAATGAAGAGGGTGTCGGCCGGGCCATCGCGAATGCTGGTGTCCCGCGCGAAGAACTGTTCGTCACGACAAAGCTGTGGAATGCCGACCAGGGGTATGAGCCGGCATTGAGCGCGTTCGACAAGAGCTTGTCGCGCTTGGGTTTGGACTACGTCGACCTGTACCTCATCCACTGGCCCCTGCAGGATGACGCGCGTCTGCTGCGGACCTGGGATGCGCTCGAAACCATCGCCGAATCGGGTCGTGCCAAGGCGATCGGTGTCTGCAACTTCGAGCCGCATCACCTGGAATTGCTGGTGAGCCGCGGCGGACTACCCGCCGTCGATCAGGTCGAACTCCATCCGCACCTACCTCAGCCGGCGGTCCGGGCGGCAGCCGCAAAGCACGGGATCGCGGTCGAATCGTGGAGTCCACTTGGCGGAACCAGCAATTCTGGTTGGGGACCGAACTCCAAGCCGAACACATTGCTCACCGACCCGATCATCGCGCGGGTGGGGGAACAGTACGGCAAATCGCCCGCGCAGGTTCTCATCCGCTGGCATCTGCAGAACGGGCTCATCGTCATTCCGAAATCGGTCAATCCGGACCGAATTGCTCAGAACATCAACGTATTCGACTTCGAACTCAGTGACGCAGACCTCGCTGACATCGCGACCCTCGACGACGGCGTCCGTGTGGGGGCACACCCCGACGAGCTCAACATCGGCGCGCCGGAGTAACCCCCGGCCGGCACACCTCTCAGTCTTCGAAAACCGGCGGAGTCTGCATCCGGAACGACCGAAACGTGAAGAGCTCTGTGCCTCAACATGATTCGGGTGCCAGTCGGGTTCCGAAGCGCTCAGAGTGATCCGTCGCGGTGACGTCGGACCTTGGCGCGGTTACCGCAGGCTTCCATGGAACACCATCTCCGCGTGCCGCTGCGCGTGGTGTCCAAAAACCAGAGCACGCATCCGCCGCAAGGCTTGATGCGGTGTGGTTGCGTTCTGAGTAGATCGACCAACGTGTGCGCAGCGTTCCATGCCAGCCACTGGTGAGGGTCGTCCACTTCGGTGACGCTGTGGACGCCGGCGGCATCGACCCTGTCTCTGAGATGACCGCGAGCCAGCAACGTATTGAGGGCGTCGTAGTCGGCGGAGTCGGAAGGTCGTGTCAGCGCCGTCCGAATGGCACAGCGAGCTGAAACAAGTGCTTGCGTGGCGCGCCGAAGGTCGGGAACCTCTGGACCACCATGAGATGCCATCCACTCGGTTACGAAGTCGGGGTCCTCCAGGGCGTCATGCGACTCGCCGGAAATCACCCACAACGTGTTGGCCAGGTCCAACGGCAATGGCTCCCCCGTGAGCGGTCGATTAACCACCTCGGAAGTATATCCGCCACCCGCCGTAACCGTCGTCGGGCAATTAGCTCCGCCAACGCGAACGGCGTTGTAGCTGTTGACGCCTTCTATGTAACCGTCTAACTTCATAAAGACAGAATAGCCATCGAATCTCCTGGAGGAACAGATGACCACGACGACACCACGCTTGTCGACCGGACATGTCGGCCTGAACGTCACCGATGCCGACCGTTCCACCAGCTTTTATCAGCAGGTCTTCGGATGGGACGTGAAGGGCGAGGGCACCGACGGTGATCGGCGCTGGGTGTTTCTCGGCGACGACAACGCGTTGCTTGTCACGCTGTGGCAGCAGAGCGAGGGTCGTTTCAACCCCGCCGCCCCCGGTCTGCACCACCTCTCGTTCCAGGCGACAGATATCGACCAGGTTCGGGCGATCGAAACGCGCCTCCGCGAGCTGGGCACCGCGCTGTACTACGACGGCGTCGTCCTGCATGGCGAGGGAGCGTCGTCCGGTGGCATCTTCTTCGAAGATCCAGACGGAACGCGGCTCGAGGTTTACACCCCTTCCGGCCTGGGTGAACATGCCTTCGCGCCGTCCGGCGCCGCACCGACCTGCGGCTTCTTCTGACCTTCGAGGATTCCGATGTCAACTTTTCATGACGGAGAACTGCGTGTGCAGGCTCGGGCGGGTGAACTCGAGATCGCATCCCGGGTCGGTCGAGGAATGATCCAGCCAGAAATCCCCGAGGTCGCGGCGGAGTTCCTCGGACAGCAACGCCTGCTGTTCGTGGGGCACCGCGCCCTCGGTGGCGCAGTATGGGCCAGCGTCCTGGCTGGTGGTCCCGGCTTCATCTCCACACCGGATAGCCGCACCGTCCGGGTGGACGCTCAACCGTCGGTCGGTGACCCCCTCGAGAGTTCACTGGCCGAGGGACCGCTGGCGCTGGGCTTGCTCGCGATCGAACCCGGGACCCGTCGGCGCATGCGCATCAATGGGATCGGCCGAATGAATGCCGGCGTGCTGGAACTACACACGGAGCAGGTCTACGCCAACTGCCCCAAATACATCAGCACCCGCGAGCCCGACGGACCTCTGGGAGAGTCGGATTCGAGTGAGCGTCAGGTCAGGCACCTCGACCGAATCGACAACCCGCAAAGAGATCTCATCCGTCGTGCCGACACGTTCTTTGTCGCCACCAGCCACCAGAGTTTCGGCGCGGACGTCTCGCACCGCGGAGGTGATCCCGGATTCGTCACCGTCGTCGACGAGCATCACCTGAGTTGGCCGGATTACCGCGGCAACTCGATGTACAACACTCTCGGTAACATCGAAGCCGACCCGCACGCCGGACTCCTGTTCGTGAATTGGGATACCGGGGACGTGCTCCAGCTGACCGGAACCGCGGTCATCGACTGGTCTGCAGATCGTGCCGCCGCGGTCCCCGGCGCCCGGCGCATCGTCGACTTCGCCCTCGACCATGCGGTGGAAGTGCCCGGAGCGCTCGGGGGCCGCTGGTACCTGGAGGCACTGGCGCGCACCAACCCGCCTGCCGCCGAGCCCTCCGACACCTCTTTCCGCTGAATCTATTGAGCAGGAAGGGAACTCACGAAGGTTTGCGCACCGGTTGGTGTTCGGTTTCGAGCTGCTCATGGCCGGCCGCCCAGGAGGCGAGCAGTTTGAGTGCATCGGCGGTGGGTGTGCCCGCGGCCGCGGTGTAGATGTTGAGATGTAGGCCCGGTTCGGAAGGGAACTCCATGCTTTCGAAGTCCAGGTCGAGTTGGCCGACAATGGGGTGGCGCAAGCGTTTACGGCCGCTCCGATGGAAACGAACGTCTTGTGAGGCCCAACGCTTGCGGAACAATTCGCTCTGTGTGGACAGTTCCCCGACGAGTGCGATGAGGCCCTTGTCGTGGGGGTTGCGGCCGGCTTCGAGCCGGAGCATGGCAGCGGCGTCTCTGGCGATCTGGTCGTAGTCGACAAAGAACTCTTCGGCAGCGCTGGGCTGCAGGTAGACAAATCGCGTGGTGTTGGTCGGGCGGCGGGGGTCGGCCAGTACCGGTGAGTAGAGCGCGCGGGCCAGCTGGTTCATCGCGATGATGTCGTGGCGGCCATTGCGAACCCAGGCCGGTGCATCCGTGATGGCGTCGAGCACCTGTTGGATCGCCGGGCGAACGGTGGTCGGTGGGGTCCGTTGGCGGCGGGTCGCCGAACTCTCCTGAGACTGGCGGGCAAGCGCGAACAGGTGATCGCGTTCGGCCTCGTCCAGTTGCAATGCGCCGGCAAGGGAACCAAGGACGCTGTCGGAGGCACCGGAGAGGTTTCCCCGTTCCATCCGCACGTAATAGTCGACCGACACGCCTGCCAGCAGGGACACCTCCTCGCGGCGCAGACCCTTGACCCGGCGGTTGCCGCCGTAGGCAGGAAGACCGGTCTGCTCGGGGGTGATACGCGCACGCCGCGAGCTGAGAAAATCGCGGATCTCGGTGCGCAGCTCGGCGGAACTCATGTCTCCACCGTAGGCATCGCCGCGAATCCAAGGGAGGTACTGGCGTTACCCGGCACAACTGTGACTCCAGAAAACGGCAGGACAGAGGTCAACCGGAGCGTATGAAAGCCACATATATGTACGGTGCCGGAGATGTCCGGGTCATCGACGTACCTATGCGGCGATGGATTCGCCAGAGACATTGAAGGTTGCGCTCCGGCCGTGACCGCACCGCCGAAACCAGGTACTCGCAGTCACTGTCTGGCGGTGCGGTAGAAGGCTACGGTGGAATTCATGGCTCCTTCAAATTATGTTCTCAACAATGGAATCACACTGCCGTCAATAGGTTTTGGGGTATTTCAGACACCGCCAGATGAGACGACTACCGCAGTGTCCACCGCGCTGGAGGTCGGCTACCGCCACATCGACACCGCGGGTGCCTACCTCAACGAGCAGGGTGTCGGTGAAGCGATCAGCCGGTCGGACCTCGACCGGTCGGACATCTTCATCGAGACCAAGGTCTGGATCAGCGACTACGGGTATGACGCGACACTGCATGCGTTCGACAAGGCCGCAGGCAAACTCCGGGTCGATCAGATCGATCTGCTGATCTTGCATCAGGCGTTGCCGAGCGAGTTCGATCTCACGATCGACGCGTACAAGGCGCTGGAAAAGTTGTTGTCCGACGGCAAGGTTCGCGCCATCGGTGTCAGCAACTTCATGCGTGAGCACCTCACCCGCCTGTTGGACGCGACATCGGTTGTGCCCGCGATCAACCAGATCGAGGTGCACCCCTACTTCCAGCAACCCGATGTGCTCGCAGCCGACGCCGAGCACGGGATCCTCACGCAGGCGTGGTCTCCGATCGGCGGCATCACCTTCTACCGCGACGGGTCGAAAGGCTCGACACTCGAGGACCCGACCATCGTCGCGATCGCGAAGGCGCATGACAAGACCGCAGCTCAGGTGATGCTGCGGTGGCATGTGCAGCAAGGGCGGCAGGTCATCCCGAAGTCGGTGACACCATCACGGATCGCAGAGAACTTCGACATCTTCGACTTCGAACTCTCCGCCGACGAACTCACCGCCATCGACGCACTCGACACCGGTATACGCGGTGGCCCCGAACCCGAGGCGATCACTCGTGAGTCCTTTGGCATGAACATCCCGGAGGCCTGATCCTCCATGGACATCGATCCACGTATACCGACCACCAAAAATCCACCCGAGTACTTCACCGGCGACGTCTGGCTCGACCCGATTGCCAAACCCCGCGAGGGCGGCCAGCGGATGACCGTCGCGATGGTGCGGTTTGCGCCCGGCGCCCGCACCGCGTGGCACTTCCACGCTCTGGGTCAGACCTTGCACATCACCTCGGGCATTGCCTGGGTGCAGTCGCGCGGCGGACCGAAGATCGAGGCGCGGACCGGGCAAACGCTGTACTGTCCTCCCGGCGAGGAGCATTGGCACGGAGCTGCGCCGGATTCGTTCATGGAACATCTGGCGATGCTCGACAACGCCGACGATCCGGCCGAGACCACGACCTGGCTCGAACACGTCACCGATGAGGAGTATTTCGACGTATGACCGACAACCCGGCACTCATCGAGTTGATCTCCGAACACAGCCGCGGCACCCTCGCCACGATCCGGAGCAGCGGGGTGCCGCAATTATCCACGGTGGCTTACTCATTCGACCCACGCGAGCGTGTCTTCCGGATCTCGTCCACCGATGGACGGGCGAAAGTCGCCAATGTGCGCCGTGATCCGCGCGCGAGTTTTCAGGTCAGCAGCGAGGACGGTTGGTCGTATGTGGTCGCCGAGGGTCGGGTGGAACTGAGCCCGGTCGCCGCACAGGCAACCGACGACGACACGATCTCGGAACTGATCGACCTCTACCGCGACATCTCCGGTGAACACCCCGACTGGGACGAGTATGCCCAGGCGATGGTGGACGAACGTCGACTGGTGATCCGCCTATACGCCGAACGTTTCTACGGCCAGGTCAGCTGAGCAGGGCTCCGCTGATCTGGGCTCGCGACCGGATGTCGTCGGGGCCCAGATCGTGGAGTGCATCGAGGTAGGCAACCGCGAAGGATCCTGGCGCCGAGGTCTTTTCGGCGGCGATCTCTGCCGCGACCGCAACGTGGGTGTGCGCGGACACCGCGGCCGTCAATCCGTTGGGGGTGACTGCGGCATATGCCGCGACCAGCGCGCCCAATGAGCATCCGGTGCCGGTGACCTTGGTCAGCAGTGAATGTCCGCCGCCCACCTTGACCAGGTTGTGGGTGGTGCCGGTGGCGCCGACAACGTGATCGACAGGGCCGGAGGCCGAGACGGCGTCAGCGGAAGCGAGCAGGGCCCGAGCCGCTTCCACTGCTGCGGCCGGATCGGCCGAGCTGTCGACGCCGCGGCCGCCACCATCGAGGCCGTGCAGGCCGATGACCTCAGATGCGTTGCCGCGGATCACACTCGGGTGCTGGGCCAGCAGTTCTCGGGCGAGCTCGCCGCGCCAGGGCAGTCCGCCGGCGCCGATCGGATCGAGTACCCATGGTGTGCCGGATTCGTGGGCCGAGGTCGCGGCGGCGACGTATGAGTCGTGCAGGGCCGACTGGGGTGTTCCGAGGTTGATGAGCACTGCGTCGGCGACTCCGGCGAAGAGGCCGGCCTCTTCCACGTTGTCGACCATGGCCGGGCTGGCGCCTGCGGCGAGTAGGACGTTGGCGGTGAACCCGGCTGCCACGTAGTTGGTCAATGCGTGCACCAGCGGTGTCCGCGAACGCAATTCGAGCAGCGCGTCGATGACCGCATCGACGTCGGGTACGCGGGTCGGTTCGAGGGTGGTCATGGTCTGTCCTTCGTCTCAGGGAGTGATGGTCACAGTGATGTGGTGAGGGGATTGTGGGGGTCGGCCGCCCATTCGGACATCGAACCGTCGTAGACGCGGACGTCGTCGCGGCCTGACGCGCGCAGCGCCAGTGCGTATCCGGAGGCGGTGATGCCGCTACCGCAGTAGGTCACCACCGGTCCCGGGTGGAGTGATTCGGCTGCACGACGTGCCCGGTCGAGATCGATTTCGGTTCCGTCGGGGTCGACCAGGTCGGCGAAGGGCAGGTTCACGCTTCCCGGGATGTGTCCGGCCCGGCCGTACGGCATTTCCTGACCGGAAAAGACCTCTGGCCGAAGAACGTTGATCAGTTCTGATTCCGGTCCCAGCGCCCGGACGTCGTCGGCGTCGGCGAAGTAGCCGGGCTTGGCGAAGAGCTCCGGGGGAGTGGTCGGTGTCGGGGTGCGCTCCCCGGTCTCGATGGCGCCACCGATCTCGCGCCAGGTGTCGAACCCACCGTTGAGGACGGAGGCGGCGGCGAACCCGTAGCTGTGCAATACCCAGACCAGTCGCGCGGCCCAGATCCCGTTGAGGTGGTCGTAGACCAGCACTGTCGAATCCGCGCCGACGCCGTGGCGGCCGAGAGCGGCGGCCAGCTGTTCCCGGGTGGGTCGGGTGAAGGGTGCCGCTGCCGTGGGATCGGAGAAGTCGTCGACGAGGTCGGCGTGGACGGCACCGGGCAGGTGGCCCTCGCGGTACGTGGGCAGCCCGGTCGAATAGGTGCTGGTGTCGTCAGGATGGACATCGCGGGTGACGCAGGCATCGAGGATCACGAGCCTCGGGTCGGCCCGATGTTCCTTCAGCCACTGCGCAGACGTGAACAACCCAGGGGTGTCCTGGTCGGTGTTCATGCTTCCCGGGCCTGGTTGCGGCATGTGTATACAGCTACATTCATCGGGATGATTGTGCACGCGTTAAAATCCAGATGATTTGAATGGGTGACGATCGGTGCTCCGACCGAGAGAATCGGGAGCGTTGTAAGCAATGAAGGGATCTGTGCAGTAATGGCCTCGAACGACTCCAGTGGTAACGCTGGCTTCCGCACGCTCTGGTACTTGACCACGGCGAATGGTGACTATCCGTGGACTCCGGGTCGGCTCTACCCGCCGGATTTCGAGCACTACCGGGAACTCGCCCAGGCCATCGACGACGGCGGTTTCTACGGGGCGCTGGTCGCCACCTGGCCCAATGATCCGTTCACCTCGGCGTCGTTCGCCGCAGCCGTGACCAGTCGGATGCGCTTCCTGGTCGCCACCTATTCGGGTGTCATCCCGCCGAAGGCCTTCGCGGAAAAGGCACTCACCTTCGATCGCTTCAGCGGCGGTCGCCTCGACATCAACGTGATCAACGGCACCGACGACCGGGTGGGCCCCTACGGCGTGAAGGCCGATCATGACGATCGGTACACCCGCAGCACCAAGTACTGGGCCGAGGTGCTCGAGCACTACCGCGCGGGAACCGACTCGAACTTCCACAATTCACCGGTCCGCATCGAGCCGACCCAGGACGTGATCGACCTGTGGGGCACCGGAGATTCGCCGGCCGGCCTCGAGCACGCCGGAGCGACCATCCACAACTACCTGACGATGCTGCGTCCCGCGCATGAGCTGGCCCCCAGGATCGAGGCCGCAAAGACGGCGGTCTCGGCCGCAGGCCGACAGTTCGATTCCATCGGTGCTCTCGGTGGCGTGATCGTGCGCCCGGATGCTGCCGACGCGCTCGAGAAGTTCTACACGGTGTTCACCGGTGCGGGCATCGACGCAGTCCGCGACACCCTCGATGTCGCGGTCAAGAAGCGCACCGGTGGCGAGCACAGTCTGCTCACATACACCGCGCCTGATGCGCAGCGTCAGGGATGGGTTGATGCATTGCGGGCCAACCATTTTCCGGAGCCCTCCGAATTGCAGGTCGATGAGGGCCTCTACGCAGGCATCACCGCATGGTCGCCGCTGGACATCTTCGGGTCCCGCTCATCGGCTCTCTATTTCGTCGGCGACCCCGACTCGATCACCGGCACCGTACGTCGCCTGAAGGATGCCGTCGGCATCACGTCGCTGATCTTGGCCGGCTGGCCGCTGGCCGAGGAGGCACGGCAGGTCGCCGAGCATCTGCTGCCCCGTTTCGACGAGCTCTGATGGACAGCCACGCAAACGGGATCTATCGCAAACTTCGCGAGAATCTGTTGGCGGGCGCCTACTCCGTCGACAAACCGTTGATCCCGGGGGTGCTCAGTGAGGACTTCGCAGTCTCTCGCACCCCGGTCCGGGAAGCGCTGGCATTGCTGGCGCAGGATGGACTGATCGAACCGGTTCGCCGCGGATTCATGATCACCCAGCGTGGCGACGACGAACTGCTCGAGCTCTTCGAAGCCCAGGCCGTGCTCGACGCCGCGGTGGCGTCGGCGGCGGCCGAGCGTCGCACCGACGTCGACCTGCTCCGCCTTCAGGACGCGCAGGATCGGTCGACGGCGCAGCCGGACCCGGTTGATATCCGCCTCGCGTTGCGGCAGTGGCACACCGCCCTGCGCGAGGCGGCGCACAACCGGACGATGACCGATCTGCTCGATCGGCTGGACGCCCAGATCAAGCTCGGCGCACCGTGGAAGCCCTCGCATTCCGACGGTGCGTTCGAGCGTCCGATCGACGAGCATCGCGAGATTCTCACGGCGGTGCGCGATCGTGATCGGGACGGTGCACGCCTGGCAATGCTGGCGCACCACGCCGCCGACCGCGACAACCGGATCGCTCAATTAGCCCAGAGGCACGCGTAATTCGAGTCGTGGTCCTCTCGCCCCAATCGTTCTTCGATTCTTAAGATTTCAACAGCTGTACCCACTGGCGCGACGCGCTACCCTGTGACTACAGTCACTGATCAGTGGCGCTGGTCACATGTTGAAGGGAGTGGGTCTTGGTACCGAATACGCAGGAGATGCTGGACTTCGAAGTCCGGTGGTATCCCCTCGGCGGTGGGCCGTCTGAGCAGATTCATGAGCGTTTCGGGATGTCGGATCGCGACTACTTTGCGTCCGTGAACGACCTCTTGCGGCAGAGTCCGCCTGAACAGCTCTCACCGAATGCGGTCGAGCAGATGCGGGGAGTCGTGCGCAGGCGGCTCTGGATGGCGAAGTAACCCGATCACGCGAGTCTGCGTTTGGCTTCTTCCTTGAGACCTTTCTGGGCAGTGTTCAGCGCTGTCTTCTGGGCCTGCTTGACCAGGAGGCCGGGGAGCTTGATCTTCAGGTCCACATCGAGATCGAACTCGATGTGTGACCCCTCGCCCTTGGGCGTCACCGTGTACTGCCCGTGCTGATGGGACAGCTGGTCGGCCTCGATGAGATCCCAGGTACAGGTGTTCTCGGTCCATGAGTACGTGAGCAACTGGTGATCGGTCATGCCGAAGGCCTGGAGTTCGAGCTTCACCTTCTTCGGGGAACCGTCGTCATACTCTTCGAGGACTTCGGCCTTCTTGTGTGGACCAGACCAGTCGGGTAGAGACTCCACGTCGAGCAGGATCTCCATGATCACGGCCGGCGGTGCATCGATGTCGAATTCGGTTTTTGCGTTCACTGCCATGGAGAGAAAATTACACTGATTCGCCTCGGAATCGGCCGGGTTTGGTCGCGGCGTCGGCGCCCGTTCTTTGTGACCGAAGCGTTGCCATCGAATCTTGGTGCGAACCGCAGGCGGGGGAGTATGGTCTGTCCCAGTGGTCGGTGCGCAGTGAGGCGGCCGGGTTCTTCCTGGGCCTCGAATCGGTGGGGCCTGTATCTCCTTTGACAGTCTTGATGGGGCGAAACTTGTTTGATTCAAGTATTTTTGGCGTCTGCTCACGCTCTCGATCCCGGCTTGCAGTGGCCGGGTTGATCGGTGCCGGAGCGTTGGCCTTGGCCGGATTTGGCGGGCTGGGTACGGCATCGGCCGACCCGTTGATATGCGAGGTGTCCAACGGGCACAACGTCATCCACGTCGAGGGCAACGGCGGCTGTGGTGCCAAGGCGGGTCCGGGCAGCACAGCTCGGGCAACAGATCAGAGCGGTGCGGGCACCGCTGTGGCATCGGCGGACACCGGTGGCAACGCGAACGCGTTGAACCTGCAGCCCGGTGCCGCGGCCCTCGCGGGCGCGATATCCGGTGGTACCGGCTACGCGGTGACAACCGGCCCCGGAGGTATGTCGGTCAGTCAGGCGCGCGACGGCGGCACGTCGATCGCGATCGCCGGGTGGGGCGGCAGTGCCTATGCCGGACGCTATGGGGCACAGTGCACGGGCAGCTTCGCAGCCGCAGTCGACACCAATACCGGACAAGGCTGCATCGGCGCCGGGGGTATCTGGCTTTCGACACCCCGATAACAAGACCACGGTGCGGGCGCCTGTTCCCCGCACTCTCCGACGAAGAGCGGTGCCGCTTACGGTGCCGCTCTTCGTGTATCGGCAGTTCGTCGGCTTCGAGTCGTTGGCCCCGGGTTCACAAAGAGGACACCTGACAGCGGACAAATCAGACTAGATTGAATCGGTGAACGAGATACTGCGCCTTTCAGATTTTGGACCCGATCATCCCGATGTCGGGCCCGACTTCAGTGTTGTTGCCGGTCGTGAGGCCCTGCAAAAGATTGTCGACCTCGCTGACACGACGCAGTTCCTGGTCGACGACCGTGATGACGATGACCCACGACTGCTGACCCTGCCGGGTCGCAACGTCATCGACACCTGGCGTGAGGACTATCCGTACGACGAACGTATGGGCCGCGACCAGTACGAGCTGGAAAAGCGTCTGCTGCAGATCGAACTGCTCAAGCTCCAAAGGTGGATCAAGGTGACCAACCAGCGCCATGTGCTGGTCTTCGAGGGACGTGACGCTGCGGGCAAGGGCGGCACGATCAAGCGATTCATGGAGCACCTCAATCCCCGTGGCGCGCGGGTGGTTGCCCTCGAGAAGCCGAGCGAGCGGGAATCGACCGAGTGGTACTTCCAGCGTTACGTGCAGCATCTGCCCGCGGCCGGTGAGATCGTCATGTTCGACCGCTCCTGGTACAACCGGACCGGCGTCGAACGGGTGATGGGATTCTGCACCGATGAACAGCATGCCCAGTTCCTGCGGCAGGCGCCGCTGTTCGAGGAGATGCTGATCGACGACGGCATCAAACTCATCAAGTTCTGGTTCTCCGTGTCACCGCTGGAGCAGCGCACCCGGTTTGCGATCCGGCAGGTCGACCCGGTCCGGCAGTGGAAGCTGTCGCCGATGGACCTTGCCTCGCTGGACAAGTGGGACAAGTACACCGCGGCCAAAGAGGAGATGTTCGCCGGTACCGACACCGACCATGCGCCATGGACCGTGGTGAAGAGCAACGACAAGAAGCGCGCTCGGCTGGGCGCCATGCGCTACGTTCTGAGCCTGTATGACTACGACGATCGGGACGACGAGATCGTCGGACGTCCCGATCCTCTGATCGTCGGTCGTGCCCGCGACATCATCGGTGAGTAGGACCTTGCCGGGTTTTGTGCCGATCGATCGGTAACCTGGGTCGGTGCGTTCCTTCCTTGCTGCGGTGCTCTGTCTAGTTGCGATCGTCTCTGCTGCCATTGCGGTGCCGGCGTTCTGGGTCAACTCGAATCTCGTCGACCGCGATGGCTTCAGTGAGATGGTCTCTCCGCTCGCGGACAATTCGAAGGTCCAAGAACAGATTGCCGATGAGATCACCGCGCAGGTGTCAGCTGCTGCGCCGCTGGTCCCGTCTGCGCTGATCCGGCCGCTCGCGGAGGCTTACACCCGTAGCGACAACTTCAAGCCCGACTTCGTCGAGGCGATGAATCAGCAGCACGATTGGCTGTTCGAAGAGGCCACGCCCGAAGAAGAGGGGCAGGTGATGTCGCTGAATCTGACGCCGATGGTGAACCGCGTGATCAACGACCAGCTCCTGAGCGGTGTCGAGATCTCCGGGCCCATCGAGGTGCCACTCAGTGATTCGGCGCGGTCGGGTCTGGAAGCCGGTCGCTATCACGAGCTCGGCGACCAGATCGGGTACATCGCGATCGGGTCGCTCGTGGTCGCGGTGGTCGCGGGACTCGGCGCTCTGGTGGTGGCGCGGCGGCGCGGATTGGTCGTTGCCGCAATCGGATTCGGCGTGATCGTCGGAGGCGTACTGACCTGGCTGTTGGGCGAGTTCGCCCAGCGTCGGGCAACCGACGAGATCTCAGGTGCCGAAGGTTCGGCGCGAGAGGTCGCCGAACTCATCGTCGACAAGGTGGTCGAGAGCATGCAGAACGTCGGCCTGATCGCCGCCGGGGCCGGAGTGGTCGTCGTTATTGCCGGCATCGTGGTGTCGGCGACGCTCGAGCGTCGGCGTTAGACGGTCGACGAGCAGGCCGCCTACGTCATGACAGGTTGGGCAGTAGGCGCCAGGAAACCGCGAAGTTGTTGAGGATGTTCCAATCCGACGGGACGGCCATCCCGAAGACCGGAATTCCCAGTCCACACCCTACGATCTGCGTTTCCGATTCGCCGGGGGCGAGCTCGGGAATGGTGAACTGCGTCCCGTCAAGCGAGAATCCTGAGACCTTCACGTTGTAAGCGGTGGTCCCGCCGACGTTGGTGGCGGTCACCGGGCAAAGGGAGAGCTTGAACCCGTAATCGTCGCCGCGGGACTCGACGGACACCTTCACGTCCGCCGGGGTGGCAGCGGTGGCGGTGGCCGGCAACGCGAGGGTCAGTCCGGTGGCGGCCGCCAGTGTTGCGAGGCACATTCGGGTTCGTGTCATGGCGATGACCCTATCGGCGAATCGGACACGGGGCGCGTTGTCGGACCCGTATGCGAACATATGTTCGTGTCCCGGATCGAGCAAAGAGACCAGGCGAGCATCCTGCACGCCGATCTGGATTCGTTCTATGCCTCGGTAGAGCAACGCGACCACCCGGAGTTGCGCGGACGGCCGGTGATCGTGGGCGGCGGTGTGGTGCTCGCGGCCAGCTATGAAGCCAAGGCCTTCGGGATCCGTACGCCGATGAACGGCAGAGAAGCGCTCGCGATGTGCCCGCGGGCGGTGGTGATGCCGGCGCGGTTCGACGCCTACAGCGAGGCGAGCAAGGCCGTCTTCGAGATCTTCCGCGACACCACGCCGATCGTCGAGGGGATCTCGATCGACGAAGCCTTCCTCGATGTCGGCGGTCTGCGTCGGATCAGCGGTTCGCCGCTGGAGATCGGCGCGCGCCTGCGGGCCCGGGTGGCGACCGAGGTGGGCTTGCCGATCACGGTCGGGATCGCGAGCACGAAGTTCTTGGCCAAGGTGGCCAGCGCGGTGGGCAAACCCGATGGACTGCTCGAGGTCGCGGTCGGTACTGAACTCGAGTTCTTGCATCCGCTACCGGTCGAGAGGCTGTGGGGTGTGGGGGCGGTGACCGCGGAGAAACTCCACAACGCGGGGTTGCGCACAGTGGGAGACCTCGCCGCGGTCGGCGAGGCGCTGCTGAGTTCGCTCGTCGGTGGTGGCGCGGGCCGGCATCTGTATGCGCTGTCGATGGCCCAAGACCCACGACGGGTGGAGGTCGGGCGCCGCCGCCGGTCGATCGGATCGCAGCGCGCCATGGGCCGTCGTGCAAAGTCGGCCGACGAACTCGAGGCCACCATTGTCGGGATCATCGACCGGCTCGGAAAGCGGCTCCGCAAAGCCGACCGGCGCACGCGCACCGTTGTCCTGCGGCTGCGGTTCGACGACTTCACCCGGGCCACCAGATCGCACACCCTCTACGAATCCACCGACCGCACCGACGTCTTGATGACGGCGTCGCGAAAGATCCTCGACGCGGCCATGCCGATGATCGAGGAGAAGGGTTGCACGCTGCTGGGTGTCTCGCTCACCAACCTGTCCGGCACTGAGGTCGTGCAGTTGGCCCTGCCCTTCGAAGAGCACCATCAGGAGCAACTGGACATCACGGTCGACAGCCTGCGGGATCGGTTCGGCGCCGGGGCCGTGACCAGGGCGGTGCTCCTCGGCCGCGACAGCGGAATGCAGGTACCGATGCTGCCGGACTGATTCTGTTGCCCGACGCATAGGGCATCGAGCCACGCTACGGTGGCAAAATGCCTTCATCCATCGTGGCGGACACCAGTGACGTGACCGGAGATGGGCTCGGCGAACGGTCGCCCCGCCGCACAAAACGAGAGCAACTCGCCGATCCGCGGCGCTGGAACGCGCCATGGGTGTTGGCGTTCGCCGCGTTCGCCGGGTTGGCGGTCGTGTACATCGTCTATTCGGTCAGGCGCTTCGAGCGGCTCGGATACACCGGTTGGGACTTGGGCATATTCACCCAGGCAGTGCGCGCCTACGGCCACTTCGAAGCGCCGATCGTGCCGCTCGAAGGCACCGGCATCAACTTGATGGGCGACCACTTCCAGCCCTGGATCGCCCTCATCGGGCCGATCTACCGGGTCTTTCCGACGCCGATCACGCTGCTGGTGGTCCAGGCGTTGCTCTTTGCGCTGGCGGCGATACCCATCGTGCGATTGGCGACCCGGCAGCTGGGTGTTGCCGTGGGTGTTCTGATCGCGCTCGCGTACGGGCTTTCCTGGGGTATCGCCCACGCGCTGGCCTTCGACTTCCACGAGATCGCGCTGGCCGTGCCACTTCTGGCCTTCAGCATGGTTGCCATCGTCGAGGAGCGGTGGCGCGCCGCGTTGCTCTATGCGCTGCCGTTGGTCTTCTGCAAAGAAGATCTCGGGTTGACCGTTGCCGTGCTCGCGGCCGTAGTTGCGTGGCGATGTGGTCCGCAGGCTTACCGCTGGGCGGCCGCCACCGCGGTCTGGGGTGTGCTCTGGACGGTCCTGGCGACAAAGGTGTTCGTTCCCGCGTTCAGCAGCGGCGACTATTCCTATGGGACGAAGTTCGCCGAGTCGCCTGCCGAGGGGGTCAAGGAGTTCCTCCTCGGATTTGCCGCCGGAGATGCGCGCGCCTCGACCGCCTTCATGCTGCTGGTGATCACGCTGTTCCTCGCGGTGCGTTCGCCGATCGCACTGATAGCGGTCCCGACCATCGCATGGCGATTCTGGAGCACCAATCACCTCTACTGGTCCGACGACTACCACTACGACGCGATCTTGATGCCGATCATGTTCGTCGCGATGATCGATGCCCTGATGTCATTGCGCAGGCAGGGCCGGTCGCGGCGGGTGGTCACCGGGTTCGCCGCCGGGGCCGCGGTGATCGCGGTGGCGCTGGCCGCGGGTGGCCCGCTGCACCGACTTGCCGAGGGCGATTTCTACACCCCGGCCACAGTTGCGCAGTCGGTGGAATCACTCGCCCGTGAGATCCCGGACGGTGAATCGGTCGCCGCAACCAACAACGTTGCGCCGCGCCTTGTTTCCGACTACGAGGTGACGCTGTTCCCGCGGTTGGATCGTGACCGTTCCGTCCCGGAGTGGATCATGGTCGACACGAACACCTACAACATGTTCCCGACCAGTCCCGATGGTGTTCGCAAAGAACTGGAGCAGATCGAAGCCGGTGGTCAGTACCGTGTGGTCGACGACCGTGGGGGCGTGGTGCTGCTGCACCGGCGCTGATCGGGCCGGTGCAGCAGGGACTCAGTCGCTGATGCTCTCCCAGAGGAACTCATAGGCCAGTGCTGATTTGAAGGCCGCCTGCTTGTTGTCGGCGGCGCCGCCGTGGCCACCCTCGATGTTCTCGTAGTAGCTCACCGAATGCCCCAGTTCTTCCATCCGGGCGACGAACTTGCGGGCGTGGCCGGGATGCACGCGATCGTCGCGGGTCGACGTCGTCATCAGGAGCTTGGGATAGTCGGCATCTTTGCGGAGTAGTTGGTACGGAGAGTATTTCGAGATGAACTCCCACTGCTCCGGGTCGTCGGGGTCGCCGTACTCGGCGACCCAGGAGGCGCCGGCGAGCAGCAGGTGGTAGCGCTTCATGTCGAGCAGTGGGACCTGGCAGACCAGGGCGCCGAACAGTTCCGGGTAGCTGGTGAGCATCACGCCCATCAGCAGGCCGCCGTTGGATCCGCCCTGCGCTGCCAGTTGCTCACTGGCGGTCAGGCCGCGTGCGATCAGATCCTTTGCGACACTGGCGAAGTCCTCGTAGACGAGGTGGCGGCCTGCGAGTTGGGCCTGGGTGTGCCAGGTCGGTCCGTATTCGCCGCCACCCCGGATGTTGGCGATGACGTAGATGCCGCCGCGCTCCACCCAGCTGCGACCGGAGACCGCGCCGTAGCTCGGTGTCAGCGAGTTCTCGAATCCGCCGTAGCCGTACAGCAGGGTCGGTCCCGAATCCACGTCGTCGCGTTTGACCACGAAGTACGGGATCTGGGTCCCGTCATCCGACGTCGAAAAGAACTGGGAGGCAGTCACATTGCTCGTGTCGAACAGTGCGGGTGACTGCTTGATCGGGGCGACGCCATCGGTGCTCGACCCGTGCAGCAGGCTCGGTGGGGTGGTGAAGCTGCTGGCCGACAGGAACAGTTCGTCGCTGTGGTCGGGATCGGTGTCCAGAACCGAGATGGTGGCCAACTCCGGAAGTCCGGCGAGTTCGGAGACCGACCAGTCGGACACCGAGAGCAGACGGACCTGTGTCTGTACGTCACGCAAGGTCACCAGAACCAGATGCTTGGACGTGAACGAGAAATTCTGGAGGCTCGTGTGGTCGTCGGGTGAGAACAGTACTGTCGCTTCGCGATTCCCGGTCAGGTACGCATCGTGGTCGAAGACCAGCAGCGTCCCGGTTGGGTACGTCTGAGACTCGCTCAATTCCCATGGCGAGCGGGTGAACACCAGCAACCACTGACGGTGAACGCTGGTGTGTGCATCGGTGGGGACATCGATCAGCGTCGGTTCCGCGTCGTCTCCGACGAGATAGAACTCCTGGTGGAAGAAGTCGGTCGACCGGACAACGAAATGTCGTTCGAACCCGGGTGTGTCGTCGTACATCGCCTGTACTGCAACGTCTTCAACAGATCCGGCGAATACGGTGTCAGCTGATTCGAGTGGCGTTCCTCGGGTCCAGCGCTTCACGACGCGGGGGTATCCGGAGTGGGTGAGCGCCGGTTTGCCGTCGGAGTGGGTTCCGAAATCGGTGCCGACGTAGACGGTGTCGTCGTCGATCCAGTCGATATCGGATTTGTTTTCCGGCAGGGTGAACCCACCGTCGGCGGAATCGATCCATTTTCTCGAGACCATGTCGAACTCGCGCACGACCGAGGCGTCGGCCCCACCACGCGAGAGCAGGATCAGTGCCCGCTCATGGGCCGGACGCAGAACCAGGGCGCTCTTCCAGACCCAGTTCTCGTCTTCGACGGCGGCGACGGCGTCGAGGTCGATCAGCACATCCCATTCGGGGGAATCGGTGCGGTACTGCTCCAACGTGGTGCGCCGCCACAGACCACGCGGGTTGGCGGCGTCACGCCAGTAGTTGTAGAGGTGGTCGCCGCGCCGTCGGACATACGCGATGCGGTCGTCGGTGTCGAAGACTTCAAGGGCGGCGGCTTGCAGTTCCGAAAAACGGGTTCCGGTGGTGAGGCGATCGAGGGTGGGTTGATTGTGCTCACGCACCCAGGTCAGGGCGTCATCGCCGGTCACATCTTCGAGCCAGAGGTAGGGGTCGGAATAACTCACGCCGACCAGTCTGCCGCACCGGCGCGCTCGACGTTCACCAGCGGTCCGGTGCTCAGGGGGCCGAGGCGGGTGGCCAGGACTGCCAGGTTCATGCGCAAGATCTCCATGGCCAGCGAGGAGTCGACGGTCGAGAGGGTGTCGCGGTCGCTGTGCACGTCCGTATTGGCCCGGTCATCGGCTTCGATGGTGAGGACCGCGGGGATCCCGGCATCGATGAACGGCACGTGGTCGCTGGCAAACGGGTTCAACGACGTGGACACCGACAACTGGGTATAGGTACCGGCGGCCGCCACCAGGTCGTTCATCAACGCCTGCGAGTTCTGCCCACCTTCGATCATGACGCCGGGTGTGGCCGAGTTCTTGCGGCCGATCATGTCCATGTTGATGACGGCGGCGATCCGGTTGCGGACTTCCGGCGCGAGCGTCTCTACGTAATCGATGCTCCCCAGCAAACCCTGCTCTTCACCACCGAACAGGATGAGCACCACATCGTGGTGCCACGTACGACCGGCCAAAACCGCTCCGAGTTCGAGGACTCCGGCCGAGCCCGATGCATTGTCGTCGGCGCCCGGTGCCGGATGCGCGCGTCCGGCCTCGTTGACAGAATCCAGGTGTGCGGTGGCCAGGATCAGGTCGCGTGGTTCGGGACCGGTTCCGGGTAGGTGAGCGATGAGGTTCGCACTCGAGCCCTCGCCGACCGCGACCGGTGCGCGGTACACCTGGTATCCGGCACCCTCGAGTTCGGTGGCCGCGAAATACATGGTGGACCGGAACTCCGGACTCAGCGAATGCCGGGTGACCGGGGTGGTGATGGTCGACAGGAACCGGCTGTAGCGGGAGCCCGACAACGCCGAGAGAATGGCGGCGATCTCAGGATCCGGCACGGCCCTGACCATCGGCGGATGTTCGATGGTGGGCGCGATGCGCAGCGCCGCTGCTCGTCGGCAGGTCGGTTCACGCTGGACTGCGATGGTGTCTTCGGTATGCATGGCAGATTCCTTTCGGTTCCGGTCCCGTTATGGCCGTCGGACCTCGATCCGCTGACTGTCGCGGTGAACGATCTCGGGTGCCGGAGATCCGGTCGATTCGTGCAACCGCTGTCCGGGTACGTCGTCGCGGCCGAGACCGAGCTCGATCACCGATCCGTCAGGCTCGATCTCGAGGCCACGGCGGCCTCTGGCAGGCGGGAACTCGAAACCGTCGGGTCGGTAGACGGCCACATCGTCGTGGTCTTCTTCGAATGAATGCCACCAGCGCTGGTCGGCCACGGCGGTCACGGGGTCGGGGAGCCTGCGCCGACGCCCGCACTCCCGGCCGTCACCAGCGCTGACCGGGCGGTGTCGAGGCTGGCGCGCATCCGGCTCACCTGCCCGGCGGTGAACATCACCATCGAATCGTCGTCGGTGTAGTCCATGTAGTCCATGAACAGGTCGCCGTGCGGGGCGTTGTTGCAACTGACGTGTGGATACGACGGTTTCCCGGTGTTCTCCGACCCCTGATTCGGTGTGTCGGAGACCTCGTCGGTGCCGCCGCAACCGCTCCCGTCGTCGCCCCAGATGTGGAACAGGTTGAGATAGTGCCCGATCTCGTGGGTGGCGGTGCGGCCGAGATCGAACGGCGATGTGGCGGTTCCGGTGGTGCCGAACGCGGTGTGGGTGATCACCACACCGTCGGTGTCCGCGGGTCCGCCGGGGAATTGCGCGTATCCGAGCAATCCGCCACCGAGGAGGCCGACCCACACGTTCAGATACCGGTCGGTGGGCCAGGCGTCGATGCCACCTCTGGAGGTGAACTTGATCGCGTTGTCGGTATTGAACGTCGCGTGTTGGGTCGATGTGCGGGTGATACCGGTCGTCGGGTTGCCCTCCGGGTCGGAGGTGGCCAGCGAGAACTCCACGCGGGCGTCGCCGACCCGGTCTTTGAAAAACTCCGGGACCCGATCGATGTCGTCGTTGGTGGCACGGTAGTCGCGGTTGAGAACCTCTATCTGGCTGTGTATCTGAGCATCGGAGATGTTCTCGGCGTCGGTGCGGGCAACCACATGCACGACCATGGGAATGTGGACGATCTCGGTGCTGAGTCGTTCGAGGGCTTCGAGTTCGATGGTTGTGGTTTCGAGTTCTGCCCGCGCCCGACGATAGTCCGCCGATTCGGTGAGCAATCTACGATGTTCGGGCATGGCCCCGCACAGGCGCGTGGTCGGGGGTTCGATGGTGGTCATGACGCGTTCTCCGATCAGAGGATGAGGTCTGCGGTGCGGATGAGTTCTCGTGCGGTGTGCGAGCTTTCGATGTGCTCCAGCGGATCGGAACCGATGTAGGCGCTCAGGTCGAGGCCGGATGCTCCTGCGATCCTGCGGACCGGAACCTGGTAGGTACGGTACGCGCCAAAGGCAAAAGCTTCAGGCGCGGTGGCGAATTCGTCCAGAAGTGCTTCCTGGCTGAGGAGGTAGCCGGTGGCCGACAGTGTGCCATCGCCCTTGACCATCGTCGCGACTTTCCAGAATTGTCTGGGTAGTTTGAATCCGCGATATGGCGGGTCGTCGTCGGCGAATATCGGGCCGGTCAGAACGTTCACCTTGAGTGCGTTGTTCTGGGCGCTACGCAGGAGGTAGTCCTCCAGACCCACCCACAGTGTGCTGCCCGCATTGAAATCATGATGTTGCGGGGTGCAATTGGTGAAGTGGAATGTGTCGTCATTGGCGGCTTTCGCCTGCGGCCCCCACGCCGGGTCGAGGCGCCGTACCAGGTGCCCTCGGTCGAGTGGGTTGTCGCGGTAGAGGGCTTCGTCGGTTTGTTCGCCGGCGGCGATACGTGGATCACGAATCCACCGGTCCGATTCGCGGGGTGGATCGTTCGCCTGGCGGCCGTCGATGTTGACGGCCGTGAACAGTGCCATCCGGCGTGGGCGATGCATCATCACGCTGAAGTGGTGGTACCGAAGTTCTTGAGAAGCAACCGGTTTGACGGCATCGGTGAGTGTGGGTAGCGGTACCGGCCGGGTCAGGAATCGGGGGTCGTAACCATCGCGGGTGGTGTAGTCGGGGTCGATCGAGATTGCCTCGGTGCCGGTGCCGGTGCCGGTGCCGGTGTTCACGGTGCCCACATCGGCCCTGATCGTCGTGGCGGTGCCGTCGAGATGCACGGTGATCTCCACCGGCACCCGGATCGTCGTGGCGGTGTTCACGGATTGCGCCTCGCCGTGGCCCGGTTCGCCCTCGCCCGGGCTGCGCGCCGGCGACGATGACACCCCGTCGCCGAGCAGCGCGCCGACGAGTTCCGTCTGCGCGGCCGTCAGGGGCTGTGATCGCAGATGGGCCAGGATGCTGCTGATCCGGACTCCTTCGTTCAGGTAGCCGCCGAACCGCGTCTGCTCGGGGGCGGGCACGCTGGCATGATGCAGCGCAACAACTTCCCACTGGTCGTTGAAAACAGGAGAGCCCGATGAACCGGGTTCGGTGTCCGCGGAGTAGTGGACAAATCCATCGGGGATGTCGACGAGTTTGTTCTCGCGCAACACGATCTGCTTCCTGCGGCCACCGGGATGTTGAACGATGGTGACGGATTCGCCGACGATGACCGTGCCCTGTGCGGAGGTGAGCCGGTTGAATCCGAATGTCGCCAACTCCGGTGCCGGGGCGTCGACGGCAACCAGCGCGAAATCACGTTGGCGGTCGGCCAGGAAGAAACGGTCGGGTGCAAAGCTGAATGATGCGCCGGACAGCGGAACACCGCCCGCCCCGTCCTGGTAGTTGAACTCGATCTGACTCGTCCGGGCCGTGTCTGCGTCCGGCAGCACATGGTGATTGGTCAAGAGCAGCGATGGGGTGACGAGGAATCCGGTGCCGTAGCCACTTGGCCGACCTGACCTGACACCGATGTTCACGCGACCAACCGACCGCGATGAAATCACACCTTCGTCGAGGTATCGGACGCTGAGGAAGTCGGGGGAGTTGATGATCTTCTCGAGATCGGCACCCTCCATGTCGAGGACATCTGCTGCCCGGTCCACACCCCTGGCGATGGTGGGTTCGGGTGTGAGAGGTGCTGAGTCGGGAGCGTAGTAGCGGGTGATCCGGGCCAGGCGATTGGTGATCCGGGCCGCCGAATCGGCGTCGGCGAGGTGGCCGCGGGACACTGCGTCCTCGTTGCCGCTGCGTTTGCCCTGTCGTTCCGCGATTCTTCGCGCGGCGGCGTCGGTCTGAAGTCGGTTTTCGGAGTCGAATGCGCTGCGGTGTGATTGCGTGAGTTCATCGGACTGCGGCTGGACGATTGTCATGGCATGTCCTGGTCGGGTTCGGGTTGAGGGTCTTCGCTTGCGTCGAGGTGGTGGCGTGATTCGAGAATCCCGCGATCCCGCGGTCGGCGCACGCGTAGTCCGCTACTCGAATCCGCGACCCGGCACTACGTGATCCCGATCGAGGACGTGTCGAATTGGGGGCTCGTCAATCGTCATCACCGTGATGGACCGCCGAATGCGGACCACAATGGATGAGATGTGAGGAGTCAGACGATGCGATACGCACTACTTCTGAACAACCAGGAGCCCGCAGAGGGTGAGATCTCCGACGACGACATCGCCCAGATGCAGGAAGCATTCGGCGTCTACGGTAATGCGCTGGCCTCAGCCGGCGTGCTGGTTGCCGGGGAGATCCTGCAGTCGGTGGCGGCCACGACGACGGTGACCCGGCGAGACGGCAGCCTGCAGATCCAGGACGGCCCGTTCGCCGACACGAAGGAGGCTTTGGCGGGGGTGTTCGTGATCGACGTGCCCGACCTGGACGCCGCGCTCGCGTGGGCCGAGAAATGCCCGGGAACCCAGTACGGCGTGATCGAGGTGCGTCCGGTCGGGATCTCGCTGGTGGACGGCCGCTGGGTCTGAGCCGTGCCCGAGCCCAGGACCGAGGTGGACGTGCGTGCGGCGATGACCGCGCGCACGTCCTACGGACGGTTGCTGGCGCTGCTGGCCGCCGCCGACGGTGATGTGCAGGCAGCCGAAGATGCGCTGGCCGACGCCTTCGAGCGGGCCCTGACGCGGTGGCCGCGCGTAGGGGTGCCCGACAACCCGGACGGATGGATCCTCGCGGTCGCCCGCAATCGGCAACGGGACCGCTGGAAATCCGCGGCCTACCGCAATTCGGTTGTGCTGGAACCGGATCGCCACGCCGGCGTACATCTCGATGGCGTCGACCCCGATGCCATCGGGGACAAACGTCTGGCGCTGATGCTGGTGTGTGCGCACCCGGCCATCAACCCGGCTGTGCACACCCCGCTGATGTTGAACACGGTGCTCGGCTTCACCGCCGAACAGATCGGCCGGGCACTGGCGATGCCCACTGCGACGCTGGCCGCGCGTCTGGTTCGTGCCAAACGCCGAATCAAACAGGCGGGCATACCTTTCCGAATTCCGGACCGGACCGTGCTTGCGGAAAGGATGCCAGCGGTCGCCGAAGCCGTCTATGGCACTTTTGCCATCGACTGGCACAGCAGCGGAACCCAACGCAGGGACGGTCTGACCACCGAGGCGCTGTATCTGGCCGAAACACTGGCCGAACTGGCGCCGTCGGAAGGGCGGGAGATCTCGGCCGAGGCGCATGGACTCGCGGCCCTGATCTGCCTGTCCAATGCCCGGCTACCGGCTCGCTACAGCTCGGACGGCGCCCTGGTCCCGCTGGCCGAACAGGATGTCGGGCGGTGGGATGGCTCGCTCATCGAACGTGGGCAGGCGCATCTACGCACCGCGCACGGTTGCGGTGTGCTCGGACGCTTCCAACTCGAAGCCGCGATCGAGTCGGTGCACATCGCCCGTCGCGAGCTGGGAACCACCGATTGGTGGGTCCTGCGTGATCTGTACCGGGTACTCGACACGGTCGCACCGACACTGGGCAGCACTGTCGCACTTGCCGCGGTGACATCGGAGGTCGACGGCCCGGCGGTGGGGTTGGACCTACTCGAGCAGATCGCGGACCGGACCGGCCACTTTCAGCCGGCATGGAGCACTCGCGCGCACCTGCTCGGGCAACTCGGCAGAACAGCCGAGGCCCGGGATGCGTTCGCCAAGGCCATCTCTCTGACCACCGATCCCGCGCAGCGCAGATATCTCGACCGTCGGCTCAGCGAGCTGGAACCACGATGAGCGTGCGTAGCCGGCTATTGATCGGTGATCTCACGCAGATAGGTCAGGACCGCGGTCACCCGTCTGTCTGTGCCCGATCCCGGTTCGGCCACGAGGTCGAGTTTGCTGAAGATCGCCCCGACATGTTTGCGGATCGCGGCTTCACTGACGAACAGTTCGGTTGCGATCGACCCGTTGGTCCGGCCCTGGGCCATCAGCGACAGCACTTCTTGCTCACGCCCGGTCAGCTGTGAGATCGGCCCGCCCGCACCATGATTGCCCACCAACTGGCGCACCACATCGGGGTCGATGATCGTGGCCCCGCCTGCCACCTCGGTGACCGATTGCAGAAACGATTGCACGTGTCCGACGCGATCCTTCAGGAGGTAGCCCACCCCGCCACCAGTGGATGAACTGATCAGTTCGGGTAGGTATGCGGCCGCCACATACTGCGAGAGCACCAGGATTCCCATATCCGAGAATTCTGTACGCAGTGCGGCCGCCGCCCGCAACCCTTCGTCGGTATGTGTCGGCGGCATTCGGACGTCAGTGATGACGAGGTCTGGGCGCAGCGCCCGTGCCGCTGACACCACGGCATCACCGTCGCCGACCTGGGCGACGATTTCGTGGCCGGCGTGCGCCAGAATCGCTGCGATGCCCTCACGCAGGAGTAACGAATCCTCGCCCAGCACGACGGTCAGTCCGCCGGCGGCGTTCAATTCGGAGTGAGCGGGCACAGTATTTTCACCTCTGTCGGGCCGCCGTCGGGACTGACGACCTCCAGTGTGCCGCCGATCGCGGTGCAGCGGATCGCGAGCCCGGCGATGCCGTGCCCGCCGCTCTGGTCGGCCCCACCGACACCGTTGTCGGTGATCCGCAACATCCAGTGTTCGGTGGACGCGGTTCCGGTGACAGTGATCGACGTGGCATCGGAGTGCTTGAGAGCGTTCGATATCGATTCGGCGACAACAAAATACGAGCAGTCCTCGACGGCCTCATGAAGCCGTGATCGACCGGTGTCCAGTTGCACTGCCACCGGAATCGGTGTGCGCCCGGCGAGTTCGCGAACCGCTGCGTCGAGTCCGTGGGCGGCCAATACCTGCGGCGAAATGCCGCGGACCGCGTCGCGTAGATCACTCAGGGCCAGATCTGCCTCGCGGTGGGCCCGCATGATCAGGTCACGGACCGGGCCTTCGTCTGCCTTGACCTCGGCCAGTCCCAGCGTCATCGTCAGAGCCACCAGGCGATGCTGAACACCGTCGTGTAGTTGCCCTTCGATCCGGCTGCGTTCGGTGGCGAACGCGGTCACGAGATCAAGTCGCGACGCTCGGAGCCTGCTGATCTCCGAGCGGAGGTCGCTGTCATCGGGGTCGAGCAGGATCCGTGCCGGTGCGGCTCTGACGATCGCATAGGACGGGATCAGGTACAGGACTGAAGCGGCGAACCAGATGACCCCCACCGCCGCGAGGATCCATGCTTCCCCAGCCGTGGAAGCGGACCAGGAACCGAAGGTGACCGGAGCTGAATCCTCTACCGCCCAGGGAGAAATCAGCAGTGCCACGCCCAGAACTGGGCCGAGGAGCAACACTGCGCAGTCGACGAACCACGTTGCCGTCAGGAGCATCGCGAACACGACCTCGCGCCACTGCAGTCGCCACGAACGGAGCAACGTCAGATACTCGCGCGCGGACAAGGGCTCCTGTTTACGGATCCGGAACAACCGCGTCTCCGAGCCGGCGTCGAGTAGCTGAAGGCGTTTGCGTTCGACCTCGGCGGCAGCACTGACCAGTAGCGGCACTTCGCGCAGCACGAAGAACCCGACGATCAACGGCAGAGTGACGACACCGATGAACAGGACCGAACCGAGTATGAGCATCAGGACCAGACCGCTGATGGCGCTGGTGATCACATAGAAAAGGGCACGCCACGGCCACGCTCCCACGGCGAACCGCAGGGGGTATCGACGGAGGGTCGCTCCGGCCGTTGTCATGGCCTCTGGCACAAAGTCAATCTATGCGACGCCGATGACGACCGGGGTAGCGCACACGCTACTTATCTCGGACGCACAGGCTACTGACCGGAGCGCTCCGGTCCGATGGAATCGACAAGGTGACCACACAACCACTCAATGATGTTCGCGTACATGCGCTCACCAAGTCCTTCGGAACCCGCCGTCAGCCGGTGCCGGCATTGACCGGCATCAATCATGTTTTCGGCTCGGGCACATTCACCGCGGTGATGGGTCCGTCCGGATGTGGCAAGTCGACGCTGCTGCACTGCCTGGCGGGACTGGAACAGCCGAGCACGGGGAGCGTCGCGCTCTGCGGGATGCGGCTCGACGGCATGGGGGAACGAGCCCTGACCAGAATGCGTCGCGACCACGTCGGCTTCATTTTTCAGGACTACAACCTCATGCCCGGTCTGACGGTCGGCGAGAACCTGACTTTGCCGGGCCGGTTGTCCGGGCGTCGCCATGATTCGGCAGAGGTTCGCGATGCCTTGGAAGAGGTGGGCCTGGGTGGTCTCGAACGTCGCAGGCCCATGGAGTTGTCCGGTGGTCAGCAACAGCGGGTCGCCATCGCCCGCATCATGATCGCCACGCCCGGGGTGCTGTTCGCCGACGAGCCAACCGGTGCTCTCGACAGGCCCACCGCCACAGCCGTACTCGGACTGCTTCGCCGTGCCGTCGACACCTTGGGGATGACGTTGGTGATGGTGACCCACGATGAAGACGCGGCCGCGTGGGCCGACGAGGTGTTGCGCCTCGATGGCGGACGCATCGTCTCGAGGGAATACCCTCGCGCGGCCGGCGCGATTCGATGACCGGGGTTCGCGCGATTCGTGAGCAGCCGCTGCTCTACCTCGGTCTGTTCATCTCGCTGGTGTTCGGATCAATGTTGGTGGCAGCCACCACGATCTGCCTGTCCGCAGATGCGCAATACCAAGAACAGACTGGCCGGAGCAGCGACTTCGGCGTGCTCCTGGGCTACGTGGCGATGATCTGCGGATTCATGACGGTCAGCGTGGTGATGACATCGTGCTCGTTCATGGTGCGACTGCGACGGCGCGAACTCGGGTTGCTCCGGCTGCTGGGGGCATCTGGGTCCCGGATTGTGCTGGGGGAGTTGACCCAGATGCTGCTTTTGGCGCTGGTGGCCGCCGGGGTCGGAAGCCTGCTGGCCCTGGCCGCAGCGCCGATCCTGTTTGCCGCAGCACATCATTGGGGTCTGACGGAGACAACCCTGTCCGTGACGGGGGTCTGGCCTGCCATCGTGTCTGCAGGCATCGTCAGCGGGACGGCGGCAGCGCTGGGCGGATATCTGCCGGCTCGCAGGGCCGCGAGGATCTCACCGTTGGCGGCGCTTCGTGCTGCCGACATGAACACGCAGCCGCGGTCGCTCTGGCGGCTGGTGCTCGGAACATGCTGTGGCATCAGTGGAATCGCCCTGATCGCCGCCGTCCGACCGGATGCACCGGTGCAGGCGATGCTGGTCGGCATTTGTGCACCACCACTGCTGACCTCCATGGTTGTAGCCTGGTCGCCCTGGTTGCTGCCTCGGTTGGCGGCGATAATGCTGCAGCCGTCGTCGAGGTTCGATCCGGTGGCATACGCAGCGCGCCTCAATACCCGGACCTCGGCACCCGCCGTGGCGGCACTGGCCGCACCGGTCATCGCCATGATCGCGATCTCCGGGGGGTTGGCGTTCACGATCGACACGTCCGAAGTGCTCGCTGAACGCGCATTGCAGCGGGATCTGATGGCCGATGTTGTGGTGTCCGGTCCGGTGGTGCCGCAGTCGCAGCCGGGTATCTCGGTCGACAGTCCGCTGCTCTCCGAGTTCACCCTGTTCGGTGATTACATGACCGCGTCGGCTGGGGTGATGGGTATCGACCCGCAGGCATACGCGCAGACGTGGCGCGATGCCGGGCGCGCCGGCGCCTTGGACGAACTCGGACCCGGGACCGTTGCGATCGGGGAGTTCGAGGCGTCCGATCGGGGGCTGGGTGTGGGGTCGGTGCTGACCGTGCGAATGCCCGACGGTTTTGAGCAGAAGTTGCGCGTGGTGGCGTTGATCAATGACGACGCCGGGGTGGCACCACCCTTTGTGATGTCGCGTGACGAGGTCGCGGCACACGATGCGCAGGCCGGTGTGGAGTACTCGTTTCTCAGCGGAGAGGCGGCGGTCGAGAACTTTCCCGGTGCGATGAGCCCGCAGGAGTGGATTGCCGCGACCACCGGAGAGATCCGGGACGAGAACACGATCGTTCTGGCGGTCTTGCTGGTACCGCCCTGCCTGTACGGGCTGTTGTCGATGGTCAACACGGTGATGATGCGGACCTCGGTGCGTGGCGGGGAGTTCCGGCTGGCACGTCGACTCGGGTTCGAACCGGACCAGGTGGTGGCGATGGTCCGCTACGAAGTGATAGCCACGGTGGCGGCGGCCTGCATCGCCGGCGCGGTGATCGGGGTGGGTATGGGTGCGTTCGTCCGTCAGATGGTGTTGCACGACGGACTCGAGGTGTTCCTGCGGCCCGAGTTCTTCGGGCTCGTCGCACTGGGCCTCGTCGGCGGTCTTCTGACGACCTGCGCGGCGACCGTCGCGTCGAGAAATCAGATCCGCAGTGAGGTCAGCTGACGGCTTCGGCTTCCGAGACCTCGCCGGTGCGGACCGGGCAGCGGGTACGCGAATAGATGGTCGGCATGCACAGGTTGCAGTGCACGCATTTGGAGACCGTTGTCGGATCGGCCTCGATGCGCAGAATGAGGTCGGGCTCGCGAAGGAGCGCCCGGCCCATGGCAACGAAGTCGAAGCCTTCGGCGAGCGCGAGATCCATCGATGCACGATCGGTGATGCCGCCCAACAGGATCAGCGGCATCGACACCGCTTCACGCAACTGGCGCGAGAGGGGCAGCAGGTAGGCGGGCTCGTAGTCGTACTTCTTCAGGAAGAACGGGGCAACCGCTTTGAGGCCCCAGCGCATCGCACCGTGGAAGGCATCGGAGAACTCTTTGCGCGGTACCTCGCCGTGGAACAGGTACATCGGGTTGAGCAGCGAACTGCCCGCGGTCGGTTCGATGGCATCGAGAAAACCGTCGGACTCGAACATGCGGCCGACCTCACACGCCTCGTCGACACCGAAGGAACCCGGGAAGCCGTCGTACATGCTGAGTTTGGCCCAGATCGCCACATCGTCGCCGACCTCGTCGCGGACGGCTTCGGTGATCTCGCGGCAGAACCGCGCCCGGTTGACCAGCGATCCGCCGTACTCGTCGTGGCGGCGATTCAGCAATGGGCTCAGAAAACAGCTGGCCAGATAGTTGTGACCGAAGTGGAGTTCTAGTCCGTCGAAACCGCTGTCGACCGCGAGCCGGGCGGCCCGCCGGTACTTCAGCACAGAGTCGGCGATGTCGTCGGTGGTGAGCTTTTTACACAGCGCCATGCCCATCGGAGCTGGAATGCGGGACGGGGCATGGGCTTTGGCCTGATTTGAGATGGAGTTCGCGACCGGGCCTGCATGCCCGAGCTGAGCTGCGGCGAGGGCTCCCTCGGCGTGTATTGCCTCGGTCAGGTCGATCAGGCCGGGCACGGCCTCCGGGCGCATCCAGATCTGGTGGCGGTCGGTGCGGCCTTCGGGCGAGATCGCGCAGTAGGCGACGGTGTTCATCGCGACACCGCCTGCGGCAACCTCTCGGTGGAACTCGATGAGTTCGGGTGTCACCAGGGCATCAGGTGTTGCCCCCTCAAACGTGGCGCATTTGATGATCCTGTTGCGGAGTTTGAGCGGACCGAGCGACGCGGGGGCAAACGGTGTGGGCTGCACCCTGCTGAGGGTATCTCCCAATTGAACGACGAACAAGAACAGGTTCTAGTTCCGACTATCTGATGATTCCATCCGGCCGGGGTCGGGTGACGAATAGCGCGTGGAGGTCCGATTCGCCGCGGCGCACGGACGCCGCTACCGGCGGCGTGGTCGCGAACTGCAGACGCAAGGGGCTTGACATGAAAGCACAGCACAAGCGGCATCTTCGACCCTCTGATTCGGGCCGTGACGACTGGCTCGACGCCCTGCCCGCCGACCCCGAGGGCCAGGAGTTCGCCGATGGTGGTGGCGGGTACGCCGCGCTGATGTCGCCGCGGGACCTGTGGTTGTGGATCCCCGCTGGATGATCGCTGATCGGTCGCTACGTGTCGTTCATGTGAATCACGCTCTGGCTAGGGGGTATGTGTCAGCGCGCCGAAGTGCAGCGACGTAGGGTAGAGCGCGTGGCTGAACACTTTGACACAGTTGTCCTTGGCGGAGGTCCGGGAGGTTACGTCGCCGCGATCCGGTCGGCGCAACTCGGGGCTAAAACCGCCGTAATCGAAGAGAAGTACTGGGGCGGTGTCTGCCTCAACGTGGGCTGCATCCCGTCCAAGGCGTTGCTGCGCAACGCCGAGCTGGCACATATCTTCAACCATCAGGCGAAGACCTTCGGCATGTCGGGGGATGTGACCTTCGACTTCGGTGCTGCGTTTGATCGCAGTCGCTCGGTCGCGGACCGGATGGTCAAGGGTGTCCACTTCCTGATGAAGAAGAACAAGATCACCGAGATCGACGGGTTCGGCGAGTTCGTCGGGCCCAAGACGATCAAGGTCGGCGATCGGGAGATCACGTTCGACAACGCGATCATCAGTACCGGCTCGGTGGTCAAGCTTCTGCCCGGCGTCGAATTGTCCGACAACGTCGTCACCTACGAGGACCAGATCCTCACCCGCGAACTCCCCGGCTCGATCGTGATCGTCGGCGCCGGTGCCATCGGCATGGAGTTCGGCTACGTGCTTGCCAACTACGGAGTCGACGTCACCATCGTCGAGTTCCTCGACCGTGTGCTTCCGAACGAAGACAAGGACGCGTCGAAGGAACTGGCCAAGGCCTACAAGAAGCTCGGCATCAAGGTCCTCACCTCCACCAAGGTGCAGTCGATCGATGACCAGGGTTCGAAGGTCGTGGTCAAGTACGTCGACGCCAAGGACAACGCCGGTGAGCTCACGGTCGACAAGGTCCTGATGTCGGTGGGCTTCGCCCCACGCGTCGAAGGTTTCGGCCTCGACAAGACCGGCGTCGAGCTGACCGATCGCGGCGCGATCGCGATCGATGGTCACATGCGGACCAACGTCGACGGCATCTATGCGATCGGTGACGTCACCGCGAAGCTGATGCTCGCCCACGTGGCCGAGGCCCAGGGCGTCATCGCAGCCGAGACCATCGGCGGAGCCGAGACGATGGTCATCGATGACTACCGGATGATGCCGCGGGCGACGTTCTGTCAGCCGCAGGTTGCTTCCTTCGGTCTCACCGAGGATCAGGCCAATGACGAGGGCTTCGACGTGAAGGTCACCACCTTCCCGTTCTCCGCCAACGGCAAGGCTCACGGCCTCGGCGAACCCACCGGTTTCGTCAAGCTCATCACCGACAAGACCAACGACGAACTGCTCGGTGGACACCTGGTCGGCGACAACGTCTCCGAGATGCTGCCCGAGCTGACGCTGGCACAGAAGTGGGACCTGACGGCCAAGGAACTGGCCCGCAACGTCCACACCCATCCGACGATGAGTGAGGCCATGCAGGAAACCTTCCATGGCGCCATCGGTCACATGATCAACCTGTAGATTTTCATGACCGATGAAGGGCCCGGCGACAATTCGCCGGGCCCTTCATTCATTTCCAGGCTGTGGACGCCGCCCGGACCGCTGGATCTGCGGGCCACGTTGGGTCTGCATCGTCGCGGAAGTGGTGATCCGTCCACCAGATTCGCGCCGAACGGTTCGATCTGGCGCGCGATTCACACTCCAGATGGTCCTGGAACGCTTGCGGTTTCGCATCACGGAGCCGAGGTGTTGGGGCGGGCTTGGGGTCCGGGTGGTCCGTGGTTGCTCGAACACATGCCGACAATGCTCGGCAGCCAGGACAGCCCGGAGGAGTTTGTCCCCCATCACGACGTCATCGCCAAGCTCGCGCGTCAGGGACGAGGGCTGCGCATCGGACGCACCGATCGGGTCTGGGAATCGCTGGCGGCGGGGGTGCTCGAACAGAAGGTGACCGGTGCCGAGGCCTGGCGGTCATGGCGGTACATCCTGAAAAAGTTCGGGGAGCCGGCACCGGGCGCGCCGAGTATGAGAGTGCCACCACCGCAACAGGTGTGGCGTGAGATTCCGCAATGGGAATGGCATGCCAGTGGTGCAGAACCGGCGAGACGCCGCACGATCGTCTCCGCAGCCGGCTACGACGTGGAGCGCAAGGCCGATCGACTGCATCTGCTGCGCGGAATCGGGCCGTGGACCGCGGCGCAGACCAGGGTGCGAGCGGTCGGGGACGCCGATGCGGTGCCGGTGGGCGACTTTCACTATCCGTCCATGGTCGGCGGCACGCTCATCGGTAAACGGGTCGACGATGACGGGATGCTCGAACTTCTCGAACCCTATGCCGGACATCGCTATCGGGTGATCCGGTTGATCGAGTTGTACATGCCGATGCCCGCCAGGCGGGCTCCCCGGATGCCGACCCGCGACTATCGAGACCTCTGAATCGGGACAGTCGCAGTAAACGGTATTCTCGCCCGGCTCCAGGCTGTCCTTGGGTCGGCTCTGTCGTTGCCGCTGCTGGTGTTGTGGTTTCATCTCATGTACCTGCCCCGGGCGCGACAACTCGCGCCACCGGAGGTGGTGGTGGTGAATCCCAGCCGCTGGCGACCGGAGTGGCCCGACGCCGATGTCCTGGTCAAGGCCAGCCATTTGTCGGTTGTCTTTCGGCAACTGTGCTTGTGACCCTGGTTCTGTGATCAAACGACCTCAGAGCACCGTGGAGTTCCGGGTGTTGGCGTGCGTGGTGGCGATCCTGTGCGCAGCCTTCGCCGGTCTGCACTTCGCGTGGGCGTCGGGGTGGCGCACCGGCCTGCCGGTCAATGCCACACTGCTCGCGGGGCGGCCGTTGTTTCTGGCCTACGAGGTTGTCACCGGGGCCTTGCTGTTCGCCTCGGCCGCTATCTGCGTCGTGATCTGCCTGGCGGAGTTGACCGGCCGTTGGCATCGCCGGGTGACGCTGTTGGTGCTGGTCGGAAGCGAAATTGCAGTGATGCGCGGGGTGACCGCCTCGATCTTCGACGTGTCCGCGGTATCCAATGACGTGCCCGTGCACCCCGCAGGCATGCTGGCGAACGTGTCATTCGTCGTGATCGGCATCTGCGGACTCGTGATCTGGCGGGTCATGACAGGTGACCGTCGTTCGCTCGCATGCCGCTGACGACCCTTGTCGGGGCGGCAGGGCACCATGGGCACATGACCACTGGAATCACCGCCACCCGCGAGCAGGCTCAGACCATCCTCGAGCAGCTGGCAGGCCCCGACGCCACACTGCGCGATGACCAGTGGACGGCCATCGAGGCATTGGTGGTCCAACGACGGCGGGCGCTGGTTGTGCAGCGGACCGGCTGGGGCAAGTCGGCGGTGTATTTCATCGCCGCCAAGCTGCTGCGTGCCGAAGGTCGTGGCGCGACCGTCATCGTGTCGCCGCTGCTTGCACTGATGCGTAACCAGGTCGCCTCGGCTGAACGGGCCGGGGTGAAGGCGGCGACCATCAACTCGGGAAACGTCACCGAGTGGGACGACATCCATGAGCGCGTGAACAGTGGCGATCTCGACGTTCTGCTCGTCAGCCCCGAGCGGCTCAACAATCCGGACTTCCGTGACAATGTCCTGCCTGCACTGGCCGCAGATGCCGGTTTGGTGGTGGTCGATGAGGCGCACTGCGTATCCGACTGGGGCCACGACTTCCGCCCCGACTACCGCCGGATCCGGACGCTTGTCGCCGAACTCGGGACCGACGTGCCGGTGCTCGCCACCACCGCGACCGCCAACGACCGGGTTGTCGAAGACGTGGCCGCGCAGCTCGGTGTCGGTGGCGGCGACACACTTGTGTTGCGCGGTGGACTCGATCGGGAATCGCTGCATCTGTCGGTGGTGAAGGTTCCGACGTCAGCTGAACGGGTGGCATGGCTTGCGGCCCATATCGATTCGATCGAAGGCTCGGGCATCATCTACACCCTCACCGTGTCCGCTGCTCGTGACGTCGCAACCCTGCTCACCGACCTCGGACACAAGGTCGCCGCGTACACCGGTGCCACCGATTCGGGCGAGCGGGAGCAGCTCGAAGCAGACCTGATGGCCAACCGGGTCAAGGCGCTGGTCGCGACCTCCGCGCTCGGTATGGGTTTCGACAAGCCCGACCTCGGCTTTGTCATCCACCTCGGGGCTCCGTCGTCGCCGATTGCGTACTACCAGCAGGTCGGTCGTGCCGGCCGTTCGACGGCCAGCGCCGAGGTGATCTTGCTGCCGGGAAGCGAGGACCAGGAGATCTGGCGATACTTCGCGTCGGTGGCTTTTCCTTCGGAAACGTTGGTACGCAGGGTGATCGAGGTCCTGGATTCCGATCGGGCGCAGTCCACCCAGGCACTGGAACCGCTGGTCGACCTCGGTCGCTCACGACTCGAGATGGTTCTCAAGGTCCTCGACGTCGATGGTGCGGTCAAGCGGGTCAAGGGTGGCTGGATCGGGACGGGTCAGCCGTGGTCGTATGACGAGGCCCGCTACGAGAAGCTCGCGATGGCCCGAAAGCGCGAACAGCAGGCGATGCTCGATTACCAGAACACCCCCAACTGTCGGATGGTGTTCCTGCGTGCTCAGCTGGACGATCCCGATCTGATCGCCGACAGCAAATGCGGGCGATGCGACAACTGTGCGGGCCAGCGGTATTCGGCAACAGTCGACGGCAAGTCGCTGGATGCGGCGCGCGAACAGCTGCAGCGTCCCGGTGTCGAACTGGCACCCCGCAAGCAGTGGCCTACGGGCATGAAGAAGCTGGGTGTTGAACTGTCGGGCAAGATCTCGGATGGACCCTCGACGGGCCGCGTGATCGGTCGACTCAGTGATCTCGGGTGGGGAAACCGATTGCGTCGGTTGCTCGATGAGCCCGACGCGCCTGCTCCCGAAGAGGTTGTGCGCGCCGCGGTTGCGGTACTCGCCGCGTGGCCGTGGCAGACCCGACCGACCGCGATCATGGGGCTCGATTCGGACTCGCATCCGATCCTGATCGGGTCGGTGGTCGATCGGCTGTCCGAACTGGGACGTCTGACGAACCTCGGGACGTTGCGTTACTCACCAGAACACCGATCGGTGACGGCCGCGAACTCGGCGTATCGGGTGGCCGGCCTGGAAAACGCATGGAGTGATCCCGACCCGGCGACCGTTGCCGCGCTCACCGGACCGGTGCTCCTGGTCGACGACCTTGCCGATACCGGTTGGACACTGACCATGGCGGCTCGGCAACTCCGTCGCGCCGGAGTCTCGGAGGTACTGCCGTTCGCGCTGGCGAGCACGAACTGAGGCGTATCTGAGCGACTGCTTCGGTCACTGACCACCGTCCTGCCTGCCGTTTCGTCGCCGGGCTGACTCCATCAGCGCAGGTCGAGCCGCATCAGGACCGTGGGCGCGAGCGCTCTTTGTCCTGGATCCGGGCGAAAGGTTTGGCCGCTTCGAGTTCGAACGCGAGCTCGAGCAAGGTGCGCTCGTCGCCGTGGGCTGCCGAGAAGTGGACGCCGATGGGCAGGCCCGTCCGGGTACGTCCCATGGGCAGTGAGATCGCCGGACTGCCTGCGGCGTTGTTCAATGGCGTGAAGCTGACGTAGTTGATCAATCGCGGGAACATCACGTCGTATCCCAGTGCAGGCGAGAGGAATCCGAGTTCGGGCGTGGTGTGGCCAAGCACGGGGGAGAGCACCACGTCGAGGTCGGAGAATGCCGCCCGGTATTGCTTCTCGCTGCGCTTGAGCCCGCGGATCGACGTCGGCGTCAGCCAGGGGCGTCGCAGGAAGTCTCGGGCCAATCCCGCCGTGAGCGGATCGAGCTCGCTTTTGTCGAACCTGTCACCGGTGACGTGTTTGCCGAAGTACTTCATGGAGAACGCCATCAGCGTCCAGTAGTGCACGAAGTCGCGAACAAAGCTCTGGTCGGTGGGAACGGTGATCTCTGAGACCTCATGGCCGAGTGACTCCAGCAGTTCCGCGGTCTGCACGACGGCAGTCTTGGTCTCGCTGTCGGTCGGATCCCCGACGATGGAGTTGAGGACCAGACCGACCCGCAGCCGACGGTCCGACGGGCCGTGGACGGACCCGATCGGAGGTAATTTCTTTGCGGGCCGGTACTTCTCAATGGCGGCAACGAATGCGGCGGTATCACGCACTGTTCGGGTCAGGGCGCCGTTGGAGATGATGTCGATCGGCATCGCCTTGCCCTGTATCGACTGGATCTCGCGGCCGCGCGTCATCTTCAGGCCGACCAATCCGCAGGCCGCAGCCGGAATTCGGATCGAGCCGCCGCCGTCGTTGGCATGCGCGATCGGCACCACGCCCGCGGCCACGAGTGCCGCCGACCCACCGGACGACGCACCCGAGGAGTAGCCGGTGTGCCAAGGGTTCCGGGTGGGTGGCGCAGAGACGAATTCCGTGGTGGCGTTGAAGCCGAACTCGGGTAGACGCGTTTTGCCGAGCATCGTCATACCGGTCGACAGGTATTGGTCGACGTACGGTTCGTTGGCCGGTTTCGGTGTCGGTCGGACCGCTCGCGAGCCGGATGCGGTAGGCAGGCCGGCGACGTGACTGTTGTCCTTGATGGCCGTGGGGACACCGGCAAACGCTCCGGTCGCCGGTGTTCTCGTTGCTGCCAATGCCCGGTCGAAGTCCTTGATGACCAGCGCATTGAGGTCTGGTTCGACATTTTCGGCGCGGGCGATCGCCGCGGCGGCGGCTTCGCCGGCGCTGATCTCACCGGCCGCGATGGCGGCCGCCAATGACACTGCGTCATGCTCGCCCAATGCGTCGTCGGTGAAAGCGTGGACGTGGGTTCGGTCGGCCATGCGCACACGGTACTGCAGAGTATTGGTCAGACCACTTGACCTCTTACCGTTGACGGTCCTACCGTCGAAGCATGCCGTTCCAGCCGATCGAACACCGCAGCGTCCCCGAGGACGTCTTCGAGCAGATCATCGAAGGTGTGCTCAGCGGAGATCTGGCTCCCGGTCAGTCGTTGCCAAGCGAGCGCGAACTTGCGCGGGTGCTCGGTGTGTCGCGGCCTGCTGTGCGGGAGGCGCTGAAGCGGGTGGCCGCGGCCGGACTTGTCACCATCAGGCAGGGCGACGGCACCACCGTCCGAGATGTGCGGAAGTTCGGCGGCCTCGACCTGCTGCCTCGCCTGCTCATCCGTCAGGGCGAACTCGATGTGTCGGTGGCCCGTTCGGTCATCGAGGCCAGAGCCCACATCGGCCCCAAGGTGGCCGAGTTGGCGGCGCTCCGCGCGAACACCGCACAGATCACCGCAGTGCGCGACGCGGCGACCAAGCTCGCTGATCTCGGTGACCCCATCGAGCAGCAGCTGGTCGCCCTGGACTTCTGGGACGCGTTGGTCGACGGCGCCGATTCGATTGCGTTCCGGTTGATGTACAACACGATGCGGGCGGCGTACGAACCCGCACTGCCGGCGTTGGCTGGTGTGTTGTCGGCGGAGGTCGGGAATGCGGCCGGCTACCGCGCGATCGTCGACGCCGTCGAAAAGCGCGATCCACAGAGGGCCGCCCGGGCCGCGACGGTGTTGCTCGAACCCGCGACCACCGCGCTGATGGCGGCGTTCACCGAGATGGAAGAGCTGGTCCGGGAGGATTCCGATGACGACTGAACATCAGGCGACCGGCCGGAAGGATCGCCGGAAGGTCTCACTGCAGAGCGCCTTTCGCGAGTTCGTCAGGCACCCGTCACCATGGATGATCATTGTCTTCCTGACTGCTTCGACGATCGCCCGCGCTGCGGTCGGCGACTTCGCCTGGACCGATGCGCTGGTACCGGTGGTGATGGTCGTGTCATTTCCTTTTGCGGAGTGGGTGATTCACGTGTGCATCCTGCACTGGCGGCCCCGGACCGTTGCCGGACTGAAGGTCGACTCCTTGCTGTCGCGCAAACACCGCGAGCACCACAGCAATCCCCGCGACATCCCGCTGATCTTCATTCCGTGGCAGGTCCTGTGCCTGATATTGCCGGTAGCCGTTGCGGGCGGGCTGTTTGCCTTCGGCAGAACAGGATTGGGTTTGACGTTCATGGTGACCCTCGGCGTTCTCGGTCTGCTCTACGAGTGGACGCACTACCTCATCCACACCGATTACAAACCGAAATCACGCTTCTACAAAGCGACCTGGCGCCATCACCGGTTTCATCACTACAAAAGCGAGCATTACTGGTTCACCGTCACCACATCCGGGACTGCCGATCGGCTGCTCCGCACGGCTCCCGACCCCGAATCCGTCGAAAAGTCGCCGACTGCCAAGAACCTGCACGCGATCAGCTGAGCTGCTGCTGCGCTGGTCTCAGGTGAGACGCAGTACTCAGAAGTCTCGCTGGATCCGCAGGGCGCCGATGGTGGTGGCCAGTGAATCATATTGTCCGACAAGGAGTACGAACTCGATCAGCTGGCGCTCGTCGAGGTGGGCGGCCAGGTTCTTCCAGGTGGCATCGCTCAGGTCCTTGGTGCCCACCAACTCGTCGACGCCGCGGAGCAAGGCCTCGTCAACCCCGGACCAGCCCGCCTCGGGGCCCTGAAGTAGCCGTGAGAACTCGGCCTCGTCGATACCGGCCCGCCGGCCGAGTCGCTTGTGATGGTCGAGCTCGTACTGACAGTTGCGCAGATGGGCGGTCCGGATGATCACCATCTCGGCGTGGTGCCGAGAAAGTCTGCCGAACGGCATCATCCGGCTCGAGAAATGCAGCCATCCCCGGAACAGGCCCTTGGCCCGCCCCAGCGTCGAAAAGATGTGCGCGTCCGAAACTCCGATGACGCGGGCGGCCCCGCGGCTGAACACCCAGTTGAAGGGCCCGAGCTGACGGAAATTGCCGGGGTCGATGCGTGGTGTGGTCACGTCTGTCAACCTAGCGGAAGGAGTGTTGAGTAACGCCGGATCACCACCGCTCGGCGGACCCGGCGCCGACCGCACCCGCCTCAGGCCCGGCGCGTCGGTGGTGGCCTTCCCCGACCTGCCCGTTGGGGGACTAAAGTCCTATCAGTGCGTCGGATACTGATCGTGATCGTGGGTGTGCTCGCCGCGATGTCGGTGCTGGCGAGTTGCGGTGGTGACGACGGCACCGGGATTGACCGGCTCAAGGAGTCGGGCGTGCTGCGGGTGGGGACCGAGGGTACGTACCCGCCGTTCAGCTATCACGATCCAGCCACCGGCCAACTCGTCGGCTACGACGTCGACGTGGCGAAGGCGGTCGCCGAGAAGATGGGTCTCCGGGTCGAATTCGTCGAGACCCCATGGGATTCCATTTTCGCGGCGCTGGAATCCGACCGGTTCGACGTGGTCGCCAACCAGGTCACGATCACCGACGAACGCAAGGCGAAATACGATCTGTCGACGCCGTATGCGATCGGTGAAGGCGTGATCGTGACGAGGGCGGACGACAACTCGATCACCTCGCTTGCCGATCTCAAGGGCAAGACCACGGCGCAGTCCGAGACCAGTAACTGGGCGCAGGTGGCGCGGGATGCAGGAGCCAACGTCGAGTCGGTCGAGGGTTTCACCCAGGCCATCAAGCTGCTCAACCAGGGGCGGGTACAGGCAACGGTGAACGACAGCCTGTCCGTTCTCGCCTATCAGGCGACCACCGGCGACACGAGCATCAAGATCGCGGCGAACATCGGGGAGAAGAGCGAGCAGGCTTTCGCGGCGCCCAAAGACAGTGGGCTGATCGACGAGATCGACGCCGCGCTCGAAGAGCTCAGGAGCGATGGCACCCTCGCGGCGATCTCCCAGGCCTATCTGGACGCCAATGCCGCAGGCACGTCGGAACCGAAGACTGGGCCCAGTACGTGGAAACTGATTGCGGACAACCTGTGGCCGATGGCCAAGGCCACCATCACCGTGACCATCCCATTGACGGCGATCAGCTTCTTTTTCGGTTTGATCATCGCGCTGGGTGTGGCGTTGGCGCGGATGTCCAAGAATCGGGCGTTGTCGTCAGTCGCGCGGGTCTACATCTCGTTGATTCGCGGAACGCCGCTGCTGGTCCAGCTTTTTATCATCTTTTACGCGCTCCCCGAACTGAACATCCTCATCGATCCGTTCCCGGCAGCGGCAATCGCCTTCAGTCTCAACGTCGGTGGTTATGCCGCCGAGATCATCAGGTCGGCCATCGGCAGTGTCCCGAAGGGGCAGTGGGAGGCCGCCGAAACGATCGGCATGAGCTATCCGGTCGCGCTGCGGCGCATCATCTTGCCGCAGGCGCTTCGCACCGCAGTCCCACCGTTGTCGAACACGTTGATCTCGCTGGTCAAGGACACCTCGCTGGCCTCGACGATCCTGGTGACAGAACTGCTGCGCACCGCCCAGATCGCGGCAGCGCCGACCTTCGAGTTCTTTGCCCTGTACGGGACCGCGGCCCTGTACTACTGGGTTGTGTGCCTCGTATTGTCATCGGTACAGGGCCGCATCGAGATCCGACTGGATAGGTACGTGGCGAAATGACCGAAACTCCTGTGCCCCCGCAGAAGCCCACACCCACCGGTGAGACGGACAACCTCGTGACCGTGACCGGTCTGCAGAAGTCGTATGGCGACAACCACGTGTTGCGCGGCATCGGCTTCACCGTCCGGCCCGGTTCGGTGACCACAATCATCGGTCCGTCGGGGTCGGGCAAGACAACGATCTTGCGTTCGCTCAATGCCCTCGACGTGCCCGATGGCGGCCAGATCACCATCGGCGATGTATCCGTCGACTTCGACAAACCGGTACCCAAGGCGCAACTCGCCAAATACCGCGCGCAGTCGGGCATGGTCTTTCAGGGCCACAACCTGTTTCCGCACAAGACGGTGCTGGAGAACGTCATCGAAGGCCCGGTGATCGTGCAGAAGCGACCGCGCAGCGAGGTCGTGGCCGAGGCCGAGGCATTGTTGCTGCAGGTCGGTCTGTCGGACAAACGGGACCAGTACCCGCATCAACTCTCCGGGGGACAACAACAGCGCGTGGGGATCGCGCGGGCGCTGGCCCTCAAGCCCAGGCTGATGCTGTTCGACGAACCGACGTCCGCGCTGGATCCCGAACTCGTCGGGGAGGTCCTCGGGGTCATGAAAGACCTTGCCACCCAGGGCTGGACGATGATCGTGGTGACCCACGAGATCCACTTCGCGCAGAAGGTCGCCGACCAGGTGCTATTCGTCGACGGCGGCATCGTGCTGGAACAGGGTCCGCCGGCCGAGGTGCTCGCCAAGCCGAAACACCAACGAACCAAACAGTTTCTACGCCGGATCCTGGATCCGGTCTAGCGGCCTCACCGCACCAGATACGGCGACACGGTGCTGCGGTGCGCGTCGATGTCGAGTTTTGCCCCGAGTGCCGGGAACGCACGCTGCGGGCAATTCATCCGTTCGCACACGCGGCAACCTGCGCCGATGAGTGTCACGTTGGCCTGTGGGCCGATCTCGAGACCGTCCGAGTAGACCAGTCGCGCGGCATGGCGCTGCTCGCAACCCAATCCGATGGCAAAGGTCTTACCGGGCTGGCCGTAGCGCGCCGCGCGACGCTCGACGGTGCGGGCCACCCAGAGGTAGTTGCGGCCGTCGGGCATCTGTGCGATCTGGGTCTGGATCTTGCCGGGCGAGGCGAAGGTCTCGTACACGTTCCACAGGGGGCACGTGCCGCCGCTGCTGGAGAAGTGGAAACCGGTGGCGGACTGCCGCTTTGACATGTTTCCGGCACGGTCCACCCGGACGAACGTGAACGGGACGCCCCGCAGGTTGGGCCGTTGCAGCGTCGACAGGCGATGGCAGATCGTCTCGTACGAGACCGCGTAGAACGCAGACAGCCGCTCGATGTCGTATCGGTAGTCCTCGGCCGCGCCATGGAATTGGGAGTAGGGGAGGACCGCGGCGGCGGCGTAGTAGTTCGCCATTCCGAGCAGTGCCAGCGCGCGCGCCTCGTCGGACGTAAAGTTGCCCTCGTCGACCATCTGTCGCATGAGGTCACCGCATTCGAGGTGTCCCAATTCTGCGGCCATCTTGAACACCCGCTGACCCTGCGAGAGGTGGCCGGAGATATCCAGGCGCCGCGTCTCGGGGTCGAAGTGGTGCAGAACCGTGTCGCCGAGGTCGACGCGTCGCACGATCTGGACGCCGTGGACGGTCTGCAGACGGTTCGCGATCTCGCTGCGGACGTCACCGGAGTGCATCCGCATCCGGGACGTGAGTTCCTCGGCTGCGACATCGAGTTCGTGGAGATAGTTTCGGCGCTGATAGAAGTAGTCCCGAACCTCCTCATGGGGCGCGCTGATGGAACCCCTCATGGTGCCGTCGCCGCGTTCGTCGGTGGCAGCAGCGAGCTGTTCGGTGGCGATCCGATACCGGCGATGCAGGTTGACCATGGCCTTTGCCATATCCGGATGAGTGGTCACCAGGTCGGTGATCTCCTGGGCGTCGGCATTCGCGTCGAGGTCCTCGTCCATCATCACTTCGCGCATCTCGGCGATGAGCCGGGCGTTGTCCTGAGAATTGAAGAACCCGGTGTCGACCCCGAAGACCTCGCTGATCTTGAGCAGGACCGGAACCGTCAACGGCCGGGCATCGTGCTCGATCTGGTTCAGATAGGACGGGGAGATCTCGAGCGACTGCGCCAGCGCAACCTGCGACATGCCGCGCTCGGAGCGCAACTGCCGTAGACGTGCGCCGACGTAGGTCTTGGACATGCTCCTAGGGTATGCGGGTGCGGCCCGGGACCAGCGCAGGTCGCCGATCGAACACCGCAGACGGCGCTGTCTAGGGTGTGGGAATGCGCGGGAAGCTGTCTGTAACGGCGATCGTCTTCACATCCCTGTGTCTGGTGGGTACCGGATGTTCCGAGAGTTCCTCGCCTGCGTCGGAATCATCGCCACCGTCGGAGTCCTCGTCGAACACACCCGCTGCACTCCTGCTACCCGCCCGCGAGTTTCCCAAGGGCTATCAACCCGCCGAACTGGGCATCATCGACCTGCAGAGGCAGAACGCGTCCGCCCTCGAATCGGCGGGCTCGGCACTATTCGACCCGCCGCAGTGCCGCCCGACCGCTGATGCCGATCTCAATGACCAGCTCGACGTCTCCAACGCGGCGGTATCGGCATGGCAATCACCGACGGGCGGCACCATCACCGAATTGGTGACCACGGTGCCCCGGGATATCGACGCCGACGTGCGGGTCAGCGTCGGCGAATGTGCACAGTTCACGATCACGATCACACAGGGCAGTACGGCCGGGACCACCGTGCTCACCCAGAACCGGCGACTGACGCCCCCGGCCCTGCCCACCTCACTGTCGCTGATGGTGAGTTCGGTGGTGACCACCACATATCCCGGGGGACGGACGACCGCGTCGCACACGGTGGCCGGCTACGCCGTGGTCGACGGGATCAGCGTGCAACTGGTCGCCAACTCGACCGAAAAGGGCCTCAGTGAAGTCGAATTCGCTGATTTGTTCGCCGAAGCAGTGCGCCGGGTGGACGCCGCGACCAAGTGATCAGCGGGCAGATCGCTGTGATTCTGCTCACCGCGTCAGCGTCTGGAGTTGGAAACCCGGGTGTCGTTGTGGACCGCACGCAACACCGCTTCTGTGGATGACCAACCCGTAAAGTTGCAGTACGCGCGTACTTTTTGGCGTACTCACCGGTAACTAACTGGAAGTTGTTTACACCGCGATCTTCGCAACATTTGCAAACCCCGGTGAAAACCTGGCCTGAATTCACACCTGCGGCGTGTAGACCTGCAGCTTTGCCTGTGGCACTCTCGGTGAAGCAGGGGCCCTCCGGGGATACGAAATTGCTAACTCGTCCCGAACGGGTTCGGTTCTTCCGAACTCGGGCGGACCCGCCACACAGCACAAGCTCAACGAATATGGAGTGCGAGAATATGAGCACCGTCGGAAAACCAAGGACTGCCGCCGAGATCCAGCAGGACTGGGATACCAATCCTCGTTGGAAGGGCATCACCCGCGACTACACCGCTGAGTCGGTCGTCGAGTTGCAGGGCAGCGTCGTCGAAGAGCAGACACTTGCACGTCGTGGCGCCGAAATCCTCTGGGAGGGTGTCACGCAGGGTGATGGCAGCTACATCAACGCCCTCGGTGCTCTCACCGGTAACCAGGCTGTGCAGCAGGTTCGCGCCGGTCTGAAGGCTGTGTACCTCTCCGGCTGGCAGGTCGCCGGTGACGCGAACCTGTCCGGACACACCTACCCGGACCAGTCGCTGTACCCCGCGAACTCGGTTCCCTCGGTTGTTCGCCGCATCAACAACGCTCTGCTGCGCGCCGACGAGATCGCTCACGTCGAGGGTGACAAGTCTGTCGACAACTGGGTTGTGCCGATCGTGGCCGACGGTGAAGCCGGCTTCGGTGGCGCACTGAACGTCTACGAACTGCAGAAGGCCATGATCGCCGCCGGTGCCGCCGGAACCCACTGGGAAGATCAGCTCGCCTCGGAGAAGAAGTGTGGCCACCTCGGTGGCAAGGTGCTGATCCCCACCCAGCAGCACATCCGCACCCTGAGCTCGGCTCGCCTGGCCTCTGACGTTGCCAACGTGCCGACCGTGGTCATCGCCCGGACCGACGCCGAGGCCGCCACCCTGATCACCTCCGACGTCGACGAGCGCGACCAGCCGTTCGTCACCGGTGAGCGCACTGCCGAGGGCTACTACCACGTGAAGAACGGCATCGAGCCGTGTATCGCACGTGCGAAGTCCTACGCGCCGTACGCCGACATGATCTGGATGGAGACCGGTACCCCCGATCTCGAACTGGCTCGTAAGTTCGCCGAAGCCGTCAAGAGCGAGTTCCCGGACCAGCTGCTGTCTTACAACTGCAGCCCGTCGTTCAACTGGAGCCAGCACCTCGACGATTCCACAATCGCCAAGTTCCAGAACGAGCTCGGCGCAATGGGATTCACGTTCCAGTTCATCACCCTCGCCGGCTTCCACGCCCTGAACTACGGCATGTTCGACCTTGCCTACGGTTACGCCCGCGAGCAGATGACCGCATTCGTCGACCTGCAGAACCGCGAGTTCAAGGCTGCCGACGAGCGCGGCTTCACCGCCGTCAAGCACCAGCGTGAGGTCGGCGCCGGCTACTTCGACCGCATCGCCACCACCGTTGACCCCAACAGCTCGACCACTGCTCTGAAGGGCTCCACCGAAGAAGGCCAGTTCCACTAGGACTCGGCTAGTCCGCCACCCCGGGACTTAAGCGAACAAGCAGGGCGGTCCGCGACTACCGTTGCGGGCCGCCTGCTGGTTTTCTACCGGCTTCTGGGCGTACCCGAGCAGGGTTACCCTCATCTACCCCTTCTGTGTTGGTTCCTTTTGGTTCAAAGATAGTGCGGTTTCGTAGTTTTCAAGGAGTTGTCATGGCAAGCGAGAAGATCACGCGGGTTGGTGTCATCGGTGCCGGGCAGATGGGCGCGGGCATCGCTGAGGTGTGTGCGCGTGCGCACGCGGATGTGCTGGTCTACGAGACCACTCGCGAGCTTGCCGCTGCCGGACGCTCGCGCATCTTGCGCTCGCTCGACCGCGGTGTGAGCAGTGGAAAGCTCACCGAGCGGGAACGCGAACAGGCCTCCTGGCGTTTGCGTTTCACCTCCGACCTGGGCGACTTCGCCGACCGGCAGATGGTGTGTGAAGCCGTCGTCGAGGACGAAGCGGTCAAGACCGAGATCTTCAAAGAGCTCGACAAGGTGGTCACCGATCCCAATGCGGTGCTCGCCTCCAATACTTCGTCCATCCCGATCATGAAGCTCGGGATGGCCACCGCCAACGCACATCGCGTTGTCGGGATGCACTTCTTCAACCCGGTACCCGTGCTCCCTCTGGTCGAGCTGGTCACCACGTTGATGACCGCCCCGGAGATCACCGCCCGCGCCGAAGAGTTCGCCCGCGACATCCTCGGCAAGCAGGTCGTGCGGTCGTCCGACCGTTCAGGGTTTGTGGTCAATGCACTGTTGGTTCCGTACCTGCTGTCGGCAATCCGCATGGTGGAGAGTGGATTTGCCACCGTGGAGGACATCGACAAGGCCATGGTCCTCGGTTGTGCGCACCCCATGGGGCCGCTCAAGCTCACCGACCTGGTCGGCCTCGACACCGTCAAGGCCATCGCCGACAAGATGTATGAAGAGTTCAAGGAACCGCTCTACTCGCCGCCGCCGGTGTTGCTGCGCATGGTCGAGGCCGGCCGGCTCGGCAAGAAGTCCGGCCACGGCTTCTACCAGTACGAAGCAGCAAAGACCGGCGTCAAGAACTAACGGGCGCGGACATGACCAGCCCCGCAGAGAAGATCGAATACGGGTCCTCGATCCTGGGGTATCCGCGCATCGGCGCCCGGCGTGAACTCAAACGCGCGCTCGAGAGACATTGGCACAACGGCGGTTCGGTGGGCGATCTGATCGCCACCGGGCAACAGTTGCAAGACAGCATCTGGCAGGAGCTCGCGGCCACCGGGCTCGAGCAGGTTCCCGGCAACACCTTCTCCTTCTACGACCACGTGCTCGACAATGCGCTCATGTTCGGTGCCGTTCCCAACCGGTTCAAGCCGCTGGCAGGCGAGCTGCATCCGTTGGACTTCTATTTCACGATGGCCCGGGGCAAACCGGATTTCCCGCCGCTGGAGTTGGTGAAGTTCTTCGGAACCAACTACCACTACCGCCAGCCCGAGATCAGTGCCGACACCGAGTTCTCTCTGCACGCCGAATCGCTGCTGGCCGAGCACAAGCGGGCCAAGGAATACGCTATCGAGCTGCGTCCGGTGGTCCTCGGACCCATCTCGCTGCTGCTGCTGTCGAAGGCAGGCCCTGATGCGCCCGAGGGTTTCTCGCCGATCGACAAGATCGAGGAGGTGATCCCGGTCTACTTGAAGCTGTTCAAGGACCTGGCCGCACAGGGCGCCAAATGTGTCCAGCTCGACGAGCCGGCTTTCACCAGTGACCGCTCCGAGGAGGAGCTGGCACTACTGGGGACCGTGTACAACGCGCTGTCCGCGGTGAGCCAGCGACCGCGTCTGCTCGTCACCGGCCAGTACGGCGATCTCGGTGCGGCCCTGCCGATCCTGGCGGCGACGAAGATCGAGGCCATCGGTGTGGATCTGGTGTCGGAGCCGATCAGCGCCGCCGCCCTTGGCAAAATCCCGGGTCTGAAGCGCAAGCGCCTGTACGCGGGTGTGATCAACGGCCGGAATGTGTGGAAGGCAGACAAGGCTCAGACACTGGACTACCTGTTGGCCATCAAAGCGGTGATTCCGGACGTGGTCGTGTCGACGTCGTGCAGCTTGATGCACGTCCCCGTCGACCTGCTCATCGAATATGACATCCCCGGCGACGTTGCCGACCGGTTGTCTTTCGCGAAGCAGAAGGTCGGCGAGGTGGTGGCGCTCGCCAAGGCGGTCACCCACGGCGCGCCGGAACGCTGGTACAACCGCCCGAAGTCGGTGCACTTCAAGCTGAAGCATGATGTGCGCCAGCGGGTTGCGGCAATCCGCCCGGATCAGCGCGAGCGGGCTCCTTACGACGTCCGCCGGGCGGCCCAGCAGCAGGCCATCGGACTTCCACTGATTCCGGTCTGCGCACTGGGGTCGTTTCCGCAGACCGCAGAGATCCGGCAGGCGCGCTACGACTACGGGCAGGGGCGGGTGACCTGGGACGAGTACAAGCAGCTGCTGTTCGACGAGATCAAACGTGTCATCGACCTGCAGGAGGACATCGGCCTCGATGTCCTGGTGCACGGTGAGGTCGAGCGCAACGACATGATCCAGTACTTCGCCGAATTGATGGACGGCTATGCCACAACACATTTCGGTTGGGTGCAGGTTTACGGTTCGCGTTGTGTGCGACCGCCGATCCTCTACGGCGACATCAAACGTAGAGGCCCGATGACCGTCGAGTGGATCACCTATGCGCAGTCTCTGACCGACAAGCCGGTGAAGGGCATACTCACCGGCCCGGTGACCATGCTGGCGAGATCGTTTGTGCGCCAGGACCAACCGCTCTATGAGACGGCGGAGCAGCTCGCCCTTGCCGTCCGTGACGAGGTCGCCGACCTCGAGAAGGCCGGGATCAAGATCATCCAGGTGGATGAACCATCTATTCGAGAGTTGTTGCCGCTGCGCGAACGTGGTCGCGAGGGCTATCTCGACTGGGCGGTCGCGGCGTTCAAGTTGGCGGTCGGCGGTGCCAAGCCTGCGACCCAGATCCACACGCACATCGGCTATTCCAGCATCGCGAAGGTCGTCGACGCGTTCGACGCGCTCGACGCCGACGTCACCTCGATCGTGGCGACCCGGTCGATCGACTGGGTGCTGGATCAGATCGTGGCCTCGGGAACGTCCATCAAACGTGAGGTCGGTCCCGGAGTCTATGAGAGCCGCAGCGCGGCCATCCCGGACATCGACGAGATCGACGAACGGATCCAGCGGGCAGCACAGGCCATCGATCCCGATCGACTGTGGGTGAATCCGGACGGCGGCCTCAAGACCAGGCATTACTGGCAACTGGAGCCGGCGTTGCGCAACATGGTCGCCGCTGCACGGCGCGAACGGCGCCAGGTCGAGGCCCGGCAGGCACAGGCGGCCGGCACTTCCTGATCCGTCTGGGGTGGGGAACGTCAGTCGATCGTGACCTCGCCCATCTCTGACCAATCGTCGGCCTCGATCTGCTGACTGACGATCCTGGGTGTGGCCATCAGGGCCTGCGGCATGTCCTGCTGCGTGGCCTTCTTGAAATGGTCGCTGTTCACGTGGGCGCCCGCCGCATCATCGTCGAATGCTTCCACCAGCACGAACTCGTTGGGATCATCGACGCTGCGCGACCACTCGAACCACTTGTTGCCGGGCTCATTCCGCGTTGCCTGCGTGAACGGACCGACCAGATCGAGCCACTTCTCGGTCCACTCGGGCTTCACCTGAAACTTCACCACGATGAAAATCACTTCGCCCTCCTTAAATGTCGACTACGGGTGCACCTCCCAAAATGCTAGTGGTGCGGGCCGGCATCTGGCAGGTATCGGGGGAGTGAGCACTGTCGTCGCATATTGAGACACCGCAACGAGAAGTGCCCTTCCCGTGATGGGAAGGGCACTCCTGGAAATGTTGCTGTTCGTGCGTAGGGGTTACGGGAACAGTCCGGGGATCAGGTTGCCCAATCCGAGACCGCCGAGTGAGCCGCTACTGTCGCCGCCCGCAGAGCCGGTGGCCTTGAAGTTGGTGGTGCAACCGTTGAACGAGACCGAGTCGACGTGCACCGTTTCGCCGGGCACGCTCGGCTGTGCCGAAACTCCGTAGTGGGTGACAACAGTTGCTGCACCGGCAGCTGCAACAAGGGCATCAAGCGTTGATGGGGTGCCCTTGGGAATGTTGGGCAGATTCCGGGTTGACCACCAGTTGGCTGCGTTGGTTGCATCTTGAGTGCCGGCAGTACCGGAGCTCGCCCAGGCGAAGGTGGCGAAGCCGCCTTCGGACTCGGGAGCGCCTACTGTGTCCGCACCGGTGACCCGGATCTGCCAGTTGACATTGCCTTCGGTCTGCTTGAACGTCAGGGCCCCGTCGATGTCCGTGGCCTTCAGTCCACCCGCGGGGTGATACCACGCCTTCCGCGCCGCGGACGCCTCGGTGGCCAGCACGAGCGAACCGTCTGCATCGAGAAGCGTGGAGTCGCTGTACTTGGCGCCCGCTTCTTCCGGGAACGGGTTACCCCATCCGTTGGCGTCGGTTCCGGTGGAAACGGTCGAGCAGTTGGAGCCCGTCACCGGCGCGGCCGAAGCCACGGCGGGAAAGAACAGAGCGGCGGCGCTGACTGCGGCGGCAGCGGTGGTTGCGCGAACAAAAGTACGGTTCATAGCTGTGAATCGACCCCCAAAAGGTTTGTTTGTTGCGTTGGTGTCACGTCAACTTAACAACTGTTAGATGGGTGAATGCAAACGTCGATTTCCTTCAATTATTCGACTTTTAGCAAGGGTTCTAAATCTGAGAATGTTCGATACGCCGATCAGTGAGATCCGCTAATCATTTCGAGAAACAGTGCGCCGGAAGGGGTTTGAGCAGCCTTTATGTCCGATTTTGGGTAGGTAAAGCCGCCGTGTGAGGTTTGCTGTCCTGGACAAAGCCCGCCTGTCTAATCCTTGTTAGTGCATTTATGCGACCTTGAAGTGGGGGCTTGTGTGAGCGGTATTGACCTGTTATGGAAATTCGTTGAAATTCATACGACCCCATTACACGGTTAACCGGGCCATCCACCCAAGTTCGCTCCACTTGCGTGCGTTCACTCCCGCTGCAACTGGCGCGGACGTCGATAAGTGGAGCAATTCTGATGGCCGGTGGGCGGCCTTCAGTGACTCGGTGGGAACAGCGGTCCGCCGCCGAACGGGGCCCGGTGTGATTTCGGCGCGATGCCGTCGTTGTTCGACAATCCGTAGTCGGCGCCGAGTTCGGCGGTCACCAGTGTGTGCCCGTTGTGGGTTTGTAGATTCGGGTCGCGCCAGAGCCGATCGATCACACGTCCGACGAACTCGGGGTGCTCTGCTTCGCTGATCTTGAAACCGGCGAATTCGTCGATACCCAGCGACAGCAACAGCTCGGTCTGAATCAGGCCCAGCCACAGGGAGATCGCGCTCACGCCGGTTCCGGCCAGCTCGTGGCCCATGTCGAAGGCCATTTTGTCCAGCGCGGCCTTGCTCATCCCGTAGAGCACGGTATGCAGGTGGCCGCGGGTTCCGAACGACGAGATGTTGACCATCAGCCCATGCCCTTGCGGCACCATGAGCTGCGCCGCGTGGACGCACGCCACGTAGTGCGCGCGAAGACCAACCGTGATCAGGGTGTCCCAGTCGCTGACCGGCCGCTCCCAGAACTTGTCACTGAAACCACCGAAACCCTTTGGCGCAGCCCAGGCGTTGTTTACAAGGAGGTCGAGCCGACCTTGTTCGGCCGAGATCCTCTCGAACAGGGAGGCCACCGCTTCGTCGTCGGTGTGGTCGCAGCGCACGCCGAACCCGGTGCCACCGGCGGCGTTGATGGCGGCGACGGTCTGACCCAGACGATCCTCGGGTCCGGTGCCCCCACGCGCGGTTACGTATACGGTCCAGCCGGCCGCACCCAATGCGGTCGCCACCCCTTTGCCGACACCGCGGCTCGCCCCGGTCACCAGTGCGACCGGAGCCGCTGTTTTGTCCTCACCCATGGGCGTCAATCTATCGGTGAAGGCGCCTCGGGGAGGGGATGTTCTTGAGCGTTGAAAAACTCGCTGGAACCGCCTGCCGCCGCGATCCCGGAGATCGCCGACCAAACCAACATCGTCAGGTAGTTGATCAGCTCTTCTTTGCCGAGTCGCTGTTCGACCATCCACCAGTGCACCGCGAGCTGGATTGCGCCGACCAGGCTGTAGGCCCACGTTTCCACGCCTGCGGTCTCGGATCCCTGATCGACCATCCGGTTGATCATCACGAACGCGAGCATCTGCGCCACGAGCTTCTGCGAATCGGCAAGAACCTGGGCGCCCGAACCACCCGCCGTCACAAACGAGTAGATCTGCGGTTCATCGGCGACGGTCTGCACGTACACGGAGATGACCATCCGGGTGAGGTCGAACTCTTCGAGGTCCTCGTTGATCGCACTGCTCAGCCGAGGGACCAGTACCGTCTCGATGAAACGCATCATCGCTGCGGTGGTCAGGTCGCTCTTGTCACTGAAGTATCGGTAGAGGACGGTCTTCGAGACCCCGATCTCGGCGGCGATCTCGTCCATGCCTGCGTCGGGCCCGAGTGTCCGGACCGCAGCGAGCGTTCCGTCGACCAGTTCGGTGCGCCGGGCCTCCTTGTGGCCCTCCCAACGACGCTTTCGGCCGTCGGTCTTGACCTCGTCGATGCCCACCTGACTGCGGATGGCGTTGGGCAACGACGCGCCCTTGGCGGCGGCCGTCGCAGCAGCTGCGACCGCAGCGCGCGCGGCTGCTGCCGGATTCGGTCGAGGGCACATCACACAAGTCTCTTCTTCGTTGCCGGTAGTTGCCCGTTCACCATATGTTCCGCGGCACGCGGGCAATGCATTGAGAGCAGGGTCGCTTATGCCTTCCCGCTTGAACGGCCGAGATTCGGTAACACTGGATGAATGCAAACGACACAGGCGCCACCGGTAGTGCCGCCCGCGCCCAAGCGGAACATCTCCGGGATCGGGGGTGCTGACGCGCAGCGTAAGGCCGCATTGCGGCGGATGAAGATGGTCGCGACCGGATTTCTGCTGCTCGCGGCGGTGATCTACTTCTTCTGCCGTTGGCTCGAAGACCGCGACGGGGAGAACGTCGCAGCCTGGGTCGGCTACGTGCGGGCGGCGTCCGAGGCGGGCATGGTCGGTGCGCTCGCCGACTGGTTTGCTGTCACGGCGCTTTTCAAGCACCCGTTGGGCATTCCGATCCCGCACACCGCACTGATCCGTAAGAAGAAGGATCAGATCGGCGATCAGCTGGGGGAGTTCATCGAAGAGAACTTCATGACACCGGACGTGATCGAGGACAAGGTTGCCCAGCTGGCTCTGCCGAAACGGGTGTCGTCGTGGCTCGCCGATCCGAAGAATGCGCCGCGCGTCGGCGCGGAGGCCGCACGCGGGATCGCGTTTGCCGCAGAGATGCTCGATGACGAAGACATCGAACAGCTGATCCTGGCGGGGATGAAGTGGGTTGCCGAACCGGAATGGGGTCCGCCGGCCGGACGCGTACTCGAACAACTCATCGCCGAGAACCGGCTCGAACCGGTGATCCAGCTCGTCTGTGATCGTGCGCATGACTTTGCCCTCGGTAGTGAGGAGTTGATCGACCGCGTGATCGACAAGGACGGGCCCGCGTGGGCGCCCAAGTTCGTCAATCACTTTGTGGGAGATCGGATCTACCGAGAGCTGGTCGAGTTCTCGTTCAAGGTCAAGACCGACCCTCACCATCAGGTGCGGACTGCCATGACGACGATGATGGTGCAACTTGCCGACGACCTCCAGCATGACCCGGCGACGATCGAGCGGCTCGAGGCGATCAAGTCGGAGCTGCTGGAGCGCGACGAGGTGACCGGTGCGGCCTCGACGGCCTGGAATGCGGGCAAGGCACTGATCGAGCAGCTGCTCGCCGACCCGAATGGAACCCTGCGCAAGACCCTGACCGATTCGGTCATCGGAGTCGCCGTGCGGATCCGGGATGATCACGAACTGCAGGACAAGATGAATCTGCTGATGGTGCGGGTGGCACGGCACGTGTCGGAGAACTACTCGCAGGAGATCATCTCGGTCATCACCGAGACCGTCCGTGGGTGGGACGCCGACGACACCAGCAACAAGATCGAACTGCAGGTCGGACGCGATCTCCAGTTCATCCGCATCAACGGCACCGTTGTCGGCGCGCTGGCCGGGCTGGCGATCTACACCGTGTCCGTGCTGCTTTTCAACTGAACAAACCACCCAAAAAGGACAGGTTGTTTGTGGCCTTCGTCACGAATTAGCACATTGCTTGCAATTGCTAGCAGACGTGGCACCATGGGTCTCGAAACCTGAAGGAGTCACCGATGGTTCCAATGCCAACTGATCCAGAAGACGGGCCGGTGGCGGCCGCTGCGAACGCGGCCCAGGACATCGCCCAGGACCTCAGTGCCAACGTTGCCACTGCAGCCCAAGATATAGGCAGCTTCATCAGGTCTCAGCGGATTGCCGCCGAGGTGTCACTGCGCCAGCTCGCCGAGCGCGCAGGGGTGAGCAATCCGTACCTCAGTCAAATAGAACGAGGGTTGCGCAAGCCTTCGGCCGACGTGCTGGCCCAGATCGCCAAGGGCCTACGTGTGTCGGCGGAAGTGCTCTATGTGCGGGCCGGGATTCTCGAAGAGCGTCCTGCGAGCCCGGTGCGCGACGCGCTGATGGCAGACACCGTCATCAGCGAACGCCAGAAGCAAGTGTTGCTCGAGATCTACGATTCGTTCTGTAAAGAGAGCCGGGCCGAGGTCGAAAGTGGCACGAGCGCAACACAAACCACTTTAAAGTCCACGCTGGAGGGACATGATGACCAAAGCTGACCGCAATCTCGCAAACCCACTGTATGCCGCTGTTGGTGCCGGAGATCTGGCACTGAAGCAGGTGAATGACGTGATCACGCAGTTGCGTGAGCGCACCGAAACCGCCACGGAGACAGCCCAGGCTCGATTCGAAGAGACCCGCACCACTGCGCAGAGTCGTCTGGACGAGACTCGCGAGCGGATTTCGGCTCTGCCGGAGGAGGTTCCGTCGAATATCGACGAGCTGCGTTCGAAGTTCACCACCGAAGAACTACGCAAGGTCGCCGAGGCCTACATCGAGGTCGCGACCAACATCTACAACTCGCTGGCCGAGCGCGGCGAAGAGACCGTGGAGCGCTTGCGTGCCACTCCCGCTGTCGAAGGGCAGCTCAGCCGCGTCGAGAAGGCGTACGGCGACGCCGTCGACCTGACCGAGGACACCCTCGGCACCATCTCGTCACAGACGCGGGCCGTCGGTCAGCGTGCGGCCAAGCTCGCGGGCATCGCCTCGACCAAGATCGACGAGGCATCGGAGAAGATCGAGGACGCCAGCGAGGAGGCTTCCGAACAGATCGCAGGCGCCGCCGGAACCGTAGAGGCGAAGGCTAGGACCGCAAGCGACTCCCCGGCCAAGAAGATCGCCGAGGCCAAGGCTCCGGCCGCGAAGGCCCCCGCAAAGAAGGCTCCGGCCAAGAAGGCGGTCCCCGCGAAGAAGGCTCCGGCCAAGAAGGCCCCGCCGAAGTAAGGGCTTCAACACGTCAGGCTCGGGGTTTCAAAACCGGCCGCTGCGATGCGACGCTGCGACCGTCAGGTGAATTGGACAGTAAGGTGAACTCGTGGACATTCTATCTTTCATGGGTTACGCGCAGAGCTTTGTCCTTCTCGCTCTGACGGTTGTGGCCGGCATCGCGGCGGCGGTTTCGTTGGTGCATGCCGCGGTCCAGCGGCCGGATGCGTTTCCGGCAGTCGATCGCCAGAGCAAGGTGATCTGGGTGTCGATACTGGCCGCCGCAACGGTGTTCATCTGGCTTTTTGGCGCCATCGGCATCTTGGGGATCGTCGGTGTGGTCGCGACGCTGGTGTACATCGTGGATGTTCGCCCGCGGGTCGATTCGATCCAGAACAAGTCGTGGTTCCGCAAGGTCTGATCGGCGCCGTCGTCGTGGGGTCGACGCCGTCGAGCCCCTTGAGGCGTCAGACCTTGACAATGTCTGGTGTCATATAGCACGCTGGTCCCATCGCCGAGAACCGCTGGTGGTCGACCTAGAATGAGCAGATGGCTGAATACCGGATCAACGAGCTCGCGGATATCTCCGGCGTCAGCGTTCGCAACATCAGGGTGTATCAGGATCGCGGGCTGCTGCCTCCGCCGAAGATCAAGGGACGCACGGGGTGGTACTCCTCCGAGCACCTGAGTCGCCTGAAGATGATCTCGCAGATGCTCGAGCGTGGCTACACGTTTGCGACCATCAGCGAATTGCTGATGGCGGCGCGGTACGGGCTCAAGGTCGAGCACGTACTCGAAGGCGAGCCCAAACGTGGCAGCCGTTGGAAGAACTTTCGCCGCGTCGCCACGATCACGATCTCGGAATTGCGTAAAGGTCTCGGAGCCACCGACAGCAGCATCGCGCTGGGACAGCGTCTCGGTCTGCTGGTCAAAGAAGGCGCCGGATATGCCGTCACCAACCCGGAGGTCCTGGCAGGCGCCGAGGTTCTGGTCAAAGCCGGAATCGACCTGGAAGTCCTGCTCGACCGCTGGGAACGCGTCCAGGATGACCTGCAGGACATCGCCGCGAGCTTCGTCTCGATTGTCACCGACAAATACCTCGTCGAAGGAGAACCCTTCGAACTCGAGGAGAGCGAGGTGATCAGGCTCGCCGAATTGGTGCAGACCGTTCGCCCGATGGCGCACGACATCGTCGAAGTCGCCTTCAGCAAAGCCATGGATGCCGAGATCTCCAAGGCTCTTGATCGCGGTGCCGAGTTGATGATGGCCTCTGACGATGAAAAGCCGGTCGCCACAGGCGATGTGGAAAGTCACTAAACAGGCATGAGGGGAAAAGTGTGAACGGAAAGAAGATCGCGCTCGGGGGAGCGATCGTCGCAGGCGGTGTGGTCGCGGCCGGTGCTGCGATCACCGGAACGTTCCTGGGATCGATTGTTCGCGCGGCACTGCTGGCGCCGGATCCCATTGAGGACGAGCCGGATCCGCTCCTGGCCACACCCGCTGCGGAACCCGAGCGGATACCCGTTCGGGCCGGTGACGGTACCGAACTCAATGTGCTCGCCTACGGGCCGCCCGATGGTGAGTTGCTGGTGTTCGTGCATGGCTGGACCTGCAGCACCCAATACTGGTACCCGCAGATCAATGCCTTCTCCGACCGGTACCGCGTGGTCGCCTATGACCAGCGCGGGCATGGCAGTTCGCCGCGCGGAACCTCGAAGCTGACCGCTGATCTCCTGGGTCAGGATCTGCAGGCCGTGCTGAGTGCGGTTGTCCCGCAAGGCCGTAAAGCACTGATAGCCGGTCACAGCATGGGAGGAATGACAATTCTGTCGTGGGCCGAGCAGTTTCCGGGCAGCGTCCCCGAGGTGGCGCGCGCCGTGGTGCTGACCTCCACCTGCGCCGAGCATCTGCTGCCCAATCTCGGTCTCATTCCGCTCGACCTGCCTGACGCACTCTCGCCGATCGAGTACCTGACGAGTCGTCTCGTCGCCGGCGCCACCGTTCACCTCCCGCGAACCAAGGTGTCGCGCAAGGTCACCCAGTACATCGCGCTGAACACGACCTCACGCGGATCGCATGTCGACTTCTGTGACGAGATGGTGGCGGCCTGTCCGGGACGGTCGCGGGGTAAGTGGGGCCATGCGCTGGTCAACCTCGACGTATCGGGCGGTCTGGACGCGCTCGTGGTGCCGACACTCGTGGTCGTCGGCGCCGACGACAAACTCACCCCGGCCGTCCACGCCGAATCGATGGCCGCCGCGCTGCGCGGCCACGGCCACCTCGACGACCTGGTGGTGTGGCCGGGGATCGGGCATATGAGCAGTATCGAGAACTCGGTTGGCTACAACGCGCTGCTGACCGATCTGCTGGATCGAACGGCCGGCTGATGTCTCGGGGGCAGCCGTTGCTGCGGGCCCCGCAGATCGACATGCGGCACACCGTCATCGACCGCCCAGGGGGCGCCTCGATTGCCGTGTACGAATATGGTCCGGCCGACGGCGATCCGGTGGTGCTCGTGCACGGCTTCGCCGTCAGCGCTCGCTACTGGCATCCGCAGATCAACGGCCTGGCCGATCGATTCCGGGTGATCACCTATGACCAGCGCGGGCACGGCCGATCTGAACTCGGCAGCGGATCGATGACCAACGAACACCTCGGGCAAGACCTCTCGGCGGTGCTCGAGCACACTGTGGCCGACAATCGGCCCGCTGTGATCGTCGGGCACAGCATGGGAGGGATGTCGGTGATGAGCTGGGCCACGCAGTACCCGTCCGAGGTCGGGCGCTACGCGAGGTCGATTGTCCTCGCCGGTACGTCGGCAACCTCGCCGGTGACGAAAGGTCCTGTCCGCCTGGCCAGTCCGGTCACGCTCCTTCGACGCGTCCAATACGAGATGGCATGGCTGACGTTCAGCGCCATCCATTGGGCCGGCGGTGACCTGCTCATGCGATCCGGCATGGTGGCCGCCGGTGCGGTGTTCCCCGGAGCGACCCGGGCGCAACTCGACTTCCTCGGCGAGATCTTGCGTGACACCGATTGGCGCACGAGGGAAAAGGTCGGACGCTGCCTGGAGAACCTGGACGTGGCACGGGGCCTGTCGGCGATGGCGATCCCTGTCGCCGTTCTCGTCGGCGGCCGCGATCGACTCACGCCGCCCCGGCTTGCGGTTCCACTCGCCGAGGCCCTGCGCCGTGCCGGTTCCCTGGAAAGGCTCGAAACCTGGCGAAATGCAACACATTTACTGAACTGGGAGCAACCGCACCGGTTCAACGCCGTCATCGCCGACCTGGCGGGGGAGAGTGCACGATGACGGGCCCGCGCGTGCTCTACGTGTCGGTTGGTGGCGTGCAGTCATTGCGGTGGCATGGACGTGCCGTCCCGTCTGCGATCGCCAAGGTGCCGGTATCGGGCCCGGTCACTGTCGGTAAACGTGGTGTGGTGGGTGACGAACAGGGCGACCGGAGAAACCACGGCGGACCCGACAAAGCGATTCTGGCCTACCCGAACGAGCATTACGAAGCCTGGGGCGACGCGCTCGAGACCTTCGGGCGCCCCGCCTTCGGTGAGAACCTCACCATCACCGGGCTACTCGAAACCGATGCCCTGATCGGCTCGGTGTTCAACATCGGAAGTGTGACCGTACAGGTGAGCCAGCCCCGTCGCCCGTGCTTCAAACTCGCAGCCTTCCATGGCATCGACGACCTCGCAGTGGTGACCCAGCGCACGGGGCGGACCGGCTTCTATCTGAGAGTGCTTGTGCCCGGTCGTCTTTCATCCGGCGACTGCCTGGTCCTGCAACATGCTCCCAGGCACGGCATCACGGTCGCCGAGGTTCACCGCGTACTCAACATCGACCGCGGGGATGCGCCTGCCATTCGGCGACTTCTCGACGAGCCCGGCGTGCTGCCTCCGTCGTGGTCAACCCTTCTGCACAAGCGACTTTCGGGACGGCGGGACAGTGACAGCCGACGCCTGCACGGACGCCCGCCGGACGCGACAGGATGAGTCACGTCGTGCGGGCGACAACCACGTAATCCAGGTTCAGGCTTCCGGAAAACCATCCAGCACGGCCCGAGATCCGGACAACCCGAGCCGGGTGGCGCCTGCCGCGATCAGTTCGGCTGCGAACTCCGCAGTTCGGATACCACCGCTGGCCTTGACACCGACATGCTTGGGTACGGCTGCCGACATCAGTTGCACGGCTTCGACGCTGGCACCGCCTGCCGGATGGAAGCCGGTCGAGGTCTTGACCATCGTCGCACCGGCTTTGACCGCGACCTTGCAGACCGCCGTCACGGTTTCCGGTCCGGCGAGGGCGAGGAGTGCCGCCGATTCGATGATCACCTTCAAGGTGACCCCGGCGCCGATCCCTTCGCGGACGGTCAAGATGTCGGTGAACACCTCGTCGAACTTGCCGTCGACCGCCGCGCCGACGTCGATCACCATGTCGATCTCCTGCGCGCCGGAGTCGACGGCCAGTTTCGCTTCGGTGGCCTTGATCAGCGAATGGTGCTTACCCGACGGGAAGCCCACCACAACGCAGCTCAGCGCAGTTCCGGTGTCGATGGGGAGCATCGACGGTGAGAGGCAGACGGCCAGCACACCGAGGTCGTTGGCCTCGGCGACCGTCGCTGCAGCGTCCGCGCGGGTCGCTTCGGGCTTGAGGAGTGTGTGGTCGACCATGGCGGCGACGACTGATCGGGTGAGCTGTGGACCGGTCGGGGTGTCGGGCATGAATCGAGCTTGGCACACTGGACAGTTGTGACCACATTCTCGCCGCCAGATGGCCATCGGTACGTGCTGACGCTCGGATGCCCAGACACCACGGGAATCGTCTCCCGCATCTCAGGTTTTCTGGCCGAGGTCGGTGCCTGGATCGTCGAGGCCGCCTATCACTCCGATCCCGATTCCGGCTGGTTCTTCACCCGCCAGGCTGTCCGTGCAGATTCGGTGGCGCTGACGTTCGAGGAGCTGCGCGCCCGCTTCGAAGCGGAAGTGGTGGCGCAACTGGGCCCCGAAACCGAGTGGCGCGTGAGTGATTCGGCCGTCCCCAAGAAAACCGTCCTGCTGGTGAGCCGAGAGGGTCATTGCCTGGGCGATCTGCTTGGCCGTTCGTATCGGGGTGAGCTGCCCGCGGAGGTCAGCGCCGTGATCGGCAATCACCGAGACCTCGAGGACTTCAGCACCCGCTTGGGTGTGCCGTTCCACCACATCCCGTTCGACAAGGACAAGGCCGGCGCATTCGAAGAGTTGCAGGCGCTTGTCGACTCACACGATCCGGACGCCGTGGTGCTCGCGCGGTTCATGCAGATCCTGCCCGAAGGGCTGTGCGAGCACTGGGCAGGCAAGGCGATCAACATCCACCACAGTTTCCTGCCGTCGTTCATCGGAGCGCGGCCGTACCACCAGGCCTTCAAGCGGGGCGTCAAGCTGATCGGCGCCACCTGCCACTACGTGACCGGCGAACTCGACGCCGGACCGATCATCGAGCAGGACGTGATCCGCGTCGATCATTCGGACTCGGTGGCCGACATGGTGAGGCAGGGCCGCGACATCGAGAAGCTGGTGCTGGCTCGCGGACTGCGGTGGCACCTGGAAGACCGGGTGCTGGTGCACGGCCACAAGACGGTCGTCTTCAGCTGATCGAGCGGTCCCCGGTCGTCAGAGGACGGTGCAGCTCTCACCGGACTCGTTCGAGCCGGTCGTCTGGTTGTTCAGCGCGACATCGCTGCCGGAGACCGCGAACTCGACACCCTTGTCGGAGACGGTGAGCTGTTCGAAGGTGAGCTCGTTGAACAGCGGTGGGAACAGTCCCGCGCTGATCTGATCGACCAGGGCCTGGGCCCAGGAGTTCGGGATGCCCAGGGTGGCGGCGCTGGCCTGCACCACCTCGAACGTGAGTTTGCCGTTCTGGGTGACCGGCTTGAGCTCTGCTTCGGCCGGGATCGGCAGCATCAGCAGCTGGAAGTTGCCTTTGACGGTGATCGTGCCTGCGGCGGCATTGCCGGTGACGCTGTCCACGGTCATCCCGCCACCCATCGCGCTGAGGAGTCCACTCAGACCACCGCCGGAGGGTTCGGACGGCTCGGTGGGTTCTGCTTGGGGTGTCTGGCTCAGTTCCATGATGCGGGCGAACGGCACGTAGCCCGAGCCCTGGATTTCACCGATGGTGGTTTCGTTGTCGCCGCTCTGGATGTCGTCGCCGCGGGCGTGCAGGCGCATTGACGAGTCGCCTTCGTTGCTCGTGTCGACCTGGACGTAGGGAACCGTTCCGGAGGCCCACTGGAGCAACATCGGCCGCTTGCTCAACGAGACCGACGTCGAGGCGCCGGTGAGTTCACCGAACGACTGCTCGAGGCAGTCCTGGGCCTTGTTGCGGATGACCAGCTCACTGCCCACCCCGATGATCACCAGCAGGAGCACGACACTGAGTGCGACAACACTGACGATCATGCCGGTCCGACGTTTGGGCCGTTCCGGCGATAGCGGACCGTATGCCGGGCCTGCGGGCGGGGGCCCACCAGAACCGGAGTACGGCTCGAACCCGTCCGGCGGCACCTCGAGCTGCGCGGTGTCCTGGCGACCGCTCGAATAGGCCTCGGGGGCAGGGCCGGACGGAACCGGTGGGAACTGGTCGGTGTCCGAGTTGAGGTCATCACTGGTTGCATTCTCGGACACAGCGGGCGACGGCGCACCCTCAGTCGGGGGCGCAGGCTGGGTTTCGTCGTCCGGTGTCGACTCGGCGTCGTCGCGATTGTTCATCACCAACGATGATGCATGGTCGGCGCGCAACCGCGCCTAAGAGTTTACTGTGTTTCGGTATCGACGCTGGTAGAGGCCAATGAATTGATGTCGCGACGATTCGGCAAAACGGCGATCGCACGACGGGCCCGGTCGACTTCGTCGAAGTCGAGGTCGATGACCGAAAGCTCGGGCGCCTCACCGAGTTCGACGTGCACGTTTCCGAATGGTCCCGCCAGGATCGAATGGCCGATGCCGGTCGGCGTCGTCGATTCGGCGACCGCGGGATCAGACGGAACCGCTTGTCCCACAGCGGCGACAAAGCAGCCGCTGTCGAGTGCGCGGGCCGCTGCGAGGGTCTGCCACTGCGTCAGCTTTCCCGGACCGGCGCCCCATGACGTGGGGACGACGATCAGGGTCGCACCGCGGTCGGCCAGCGTGGTGAACAGTTGTGGGAAACGGATGTCGTAGCAGGTGGCCGTGCCGACGGTGACCGCTCCGACGTCGAACGCGACCGTGTGGTCACCGGGTTCCACGGTCTTCGACTCGGCGAATCCGAACGCGTCGTACAGGTGGATTTTGTCGTACCCGGTGATCTGGCCGTCCGGGCCTGCGATGACCAGTGTGTTGCGCACCCGATCGGCGCTGCCGGGGGTGAACATCCCGGCGACGACGGTGATCTGGTGTTCGGCGGCGAGTTTGCCGACCGCGGTCGCCCACGGGCCGTCGAGAGGTTGCGCGACCGGACCGAGGGGCACCCCGAAGCGGCACATCGTGGCTTCCGGGAAGACGACCAGTTCCGCGCCCTGCGCTGCGGCGGCCGAGGTCTGCTCCGAAACCGTCGCCAAATTCTTGTCCGGGTCGGATCCGCTGCTGATCTGGGCGATGGCAATACGCATGACGTCCACCCTACGACCGGTGGTCAGATTCCGGGTGCGACCTGATCCCAGGGAACGGTGACGATGTTGTCGCGATGGCGCCGACGATCAGGCGTCGGGGCAAAACCGAAGGTGGACAACAACTCCAGCGTGTGGTGCCAACGTTGGCGTGGACCGAAGGGTGCAAACGGCGCTGCGATGTCCCAGCAGCGATCCAGACTGGCCAGCAGGTTGTGGATCCGTTCGCCGGGTACGTTGCGGTGGATGAGCGCCTTGGGGAGGCGTTCGGCCAGGTCCGAGGGACGTGCGCTGCGCGCGGGATCCCACGCCAGCGTGAAGGTCAAGGGATGGTGCGCGTCCAGCAGGATCCAGCAGCACCGGCGACCGAGTTCGTCGCACGTTCCTTCGACGATGTAACCGCCCGGTGCAAGCTGTTGCTGCATGCGCGCCCAGGCCGCGTCGACCTGTGACTCGTCGTATTGCCGCAGCACGTTGAAGGCACGGACCAGTTGAGGTCGCAGTCCGGCCAGTTCGAAACCGCCGACGGCAAATCGCACCCCGTCCTGCGGCGGCACCACCCGGGCCGGATCGATTTCGAGTCCGACGAGTTGGGTACCGGGAACCACGGCGCGGAGCCGTGCCGCGAGTTCGAGCGCGGTGTCCGGACGGGCGCCGTAGCCGAGGTCGACGGCCAGCGGTTGCCGTGCCGACTCCAGGGCAGCGAGTATCGGCCGGTGGTGGGCTATCCAGCGATCGACACGACGGAGCCGGTTGATACCGGTTGTACCGCGGGTGATCGTCCCTTCCGGCCGCCGCTCAGAGATTGGCGTCAATCCACCCCGAGGTGAATTCCGCTTCACCTCGGAACAGATCGACCAGGTTGACCAGCATCATTTGTTCGAGTTTGCCGTTGATGAACGGGATGTAGACCTTGACCTCGGTGGTCCGGCGGATGGTGCAGCCGGTCTCGGTCGGGAACAACTCCTGCACGCCGGTCAGGCTGCCGGGGCCGGCCGGGATCGACGCCGCATAGGTGCCCTTGGTGCTGTCCGGATCAAACGGACCCAGCGACTCCGTGCGGGTGATGACCATGTCCTTGGCCATCACCGTCTGTGCGATCGGCGGCAATTCTGTGCGCGGAAGGACCTGCTTGAGGACGACATCGACCCCGTTGTCGCCGACGATGTAGGAATCGATCTCCGACTGCGGGGTGAGCTTGCGGAACTCTTCCATCTGCGCGTCCCAGAACTCCCGCAGGGACAGGGCCTCGTACACCTTCTTCGGGGCATGGTGGTACCGGGCGGAGTAGGACAGACGTCGTGCCATGGGCACAGGGTAACCCGTTGGAACATCAGGCCTTGGATCCGCCTCGCGCTCGGGGCAGTGCGGCGCTGGTCAGCGCGCGTTGAGCCATTCGATCGTGTAGTCGCGCTCGGCGGCCATCAACTCGGTGATGTTCTCGATGATCGCCTTCTCGACCTTGCCGCCGACAAAGGGGATTGCCACGTCGGCGGAGCCCTCGAAGGTGACCGTGCTGCCCGATGCCGTGGCGGTCAGGTTCTGCGTGCCGTTGACCTTGGCGGGTGCGCCTTCGACCACAGCGGCGAAGGTGCCGGTGGAGATGGCGCCGTCGGTGATCGACCAGATGACGGTGCGGGCGATGTGGAGGTCGCCGGGACGGACCTTGGTCACAATTGACGGCAGTTTGTCTTCGGGGACACGTTGCTGCAGGACCACGGTGACCTCGTCGTCGGTGGCCTTGAAAGATTCGAGCTCGGAAACGTCGGCTGCAACGTTGGCCACCAGGTCATTCCAGTATTGCTCGGACGTGACCGCCGCAGCGAAGTCGGCCGGGGGACACGGAAAGTCGATCGAATGCTGCAGCTTGGTCGCCATGAGTGCAGGCTACCGTTGCGGGGTGGCCGCACAAACACATGACCGCCTCTTGCTGTCCGAGATCACCACCTTGCGCGTCGGCGGTCCCGCCCGCGACGTCGTGAACTGCGGCGACTCCGAGTCGTTGGTCGACGCCGTCGGACGCCTCGATGCCGCAGGCACTCCGGTGCTGCTGGTGGGAGGCGGGTCGAACCTGGTGGTCGGTGACGACGGATTCGACGGAACAGTGGTCCGGATCAACAACACCGAGCTCGACTGGCGCTCCGATCATGTCGTCGCCGATGCCGGTGTGAACTGGGATGCGCTGGTGGCCGAGAGCGTCGAGCGCGGATTCGGCGGGCTCGAATGCCTGTCCGGGATTCCAGGCGCCGCCGGTGCCACACCGGTCCAGAACGTCGGTGCGTATGGGGTGGAGGTCGGTTCGCTGCTGCGGTCGGTGCAGATCCTGGATCGCCGCTCCGGCGCCCTCAACTGGGTCGACTCGGGTGACCTGGGCCTGGGATATCGCACCAGCCGACTCAAACATCGCAATGACGAACTGGTGGTTCGCGTCTCGTTCCGGCTCCGCGACGACGGACAGAGTGAGCCGATCCGCTACGGAGAATTGGCTCGGGTTCTCGGCCTCGAAGACGGGGCGCGAGCGCCGGCCCCGAAGGTGCGCGAGACCGTGCTGGCGTTACGGGCGAGCAAGGGGATGGTCCTCGACCCCGACGACCACGACACCTGGAGCGTCGGCTCGTTCTTCACCAATCCGATTGTCCCGCATGAGTATTTGCCCAAGGTCCTGACCCAGATCGTCCAAGAGCTCGGTTCGGAGGCGACCGTGCCGCAGTTCCCTGCGGATGACGGTGTGAAACTCTCGGCCGGATGGTTGATCGAGCGGGCGGGTTTTGCGCGGGGTTATCCCGACGCCGATGCGCGCGCCCGGCTGTCCACCAAGCACGCATTGGCGTTGACCAACAGGGGGCAGGCCACCTGCGCAGACATCATCGACCTGGCTCGCCAGGTGCGCGGTGGCGTGCAGCAGAAATTTGGTCTGTGGCTCGAGCCGGAACCGGTGTTGGTCGGCTGTTCGTTGTAGTTCGTTCAGGTGACACTGTGGCACAGGTACGCGGTGCGACAGGCGGTGGCGACCAGCGACGCAGGTACTGTTTGGCGCATGACTGAATACCGTGACCGTCTGCTGCTGTCTCGGCGCGCGGCCCTCACGGCGATAGCCGTCGGTGCGGCCGGGGTGACCGCTGCGGCCTGCAGTACCGGCGACGACTCGACCGGTGGTGCCGGCGGGAGCAAGGCGCCTACGGAGCCGAAAGCCGATATCTCGTACAGCCCGGCCCTCGACGTGACCGACGCCTCACCTATCGAGGTGGTGTCGGTCAAGGTCTCCGACGGCGTGCTCAATCCCGATGTGCAACTGACCAATGCGAACGGGCGGGTGGTGTCCGGCGAACTGTCGGCCGACCGCACCACCTTCACGATCACCGAACCCCTGGGCTACGGCGGCCAGTACACGTGGGCGGGTTCGGCGATGGGGGAGGACGGCAAAGCTGTCCCGATCACCGGTGGTTTCGGCACACTCACCCCGGACAGCCAGATCGGTCTGGTGATCAACATCGCCGACGGTCAAGAAGTCGGGATCGCCGCACCGCTGATGCTCAAGTTCAACGGCGTCGTGACAGACAAGGAAGCCGTCGAGAAGGCACTGACGGTCACCACCACACCGGCGACCGAGGGCAGTTGGGGCTGGCTGGGCGAAGACGGTGGGTCCCGGGTGCACTGGCGAACCAAGGACTACTACCAACCGGGCACCACGGTGTCGATGGTCGGCAAGCTCTACGGCGTGGACTACGGCGACGGCAGCTATGGCGAGGCCGACGTCACAAGCGACTTCGTGATCGGGCGCAACCAGATCGTCAAGGCCGACGCCGACTCACATCAGATAGTTGTACAGAACGACGGCAACACGCTGATGACGCTGCCGTGTAGCTACGGCGAAGGTGACCTCGACCGCAACGTCACTCGCTCCGGCATCCATGTCGTCAGCGAAAAGCATGAGCAGTTCTACATGAGCAACCCGGCCGCAGGCTACTTCAATGTGCTCGAGCGCTTTGCGGTTCGGATCTCCAACAACGGTGAGTTCATCCACGCCAACCCGGCAACCCTTGGCGTCCAAGGATCTTCGAACGTCACCAACGGCTGCGTCAACCTCTCACTCGAAGACGCGGAGCAGTATTTCAACACCGCGATGTACGGCGACCCGGTCGAGGTCATCAACACCCGGGTCCCACTGTCCGAGGCCGACGGTGACATCTTCGACTGGATCTACGACTGGGAAACCTGGAAGTCGTTGTCGGCGATCGGTGGTGCGCCCGACGTGCAGTCGGCGCCTGCCACACCGACGAATGCTCCGGACGTGTCCGGCATCCCGACGACGCCGGTGAACTCTGGGGCTCCCCGAGCGCCGGTCGGCTGAGGCCCCGTCCACCATTGCGTTACGCCGCAGTCTGATCTGCGGCAGCGACCACATAGAGATGCCCCGGAGCTTCGGCTCCGGGGCATCTCTGTGTTCTGGCTGTCAGCCCGCCGCGGGTGCCGATGATGCGGTGGTGGGCTCACTGGTGACCGTCCGGGGTTCAGTGGTCGGAGTCTCGGCCGCCGGGGCGACTTCGGGTTCCGGCGGTGCCACGGTGGCAGTCGGGAGGAGGGTCCACACCGCCTTTGAGATCGTTGCCGTCTCGGTCGTCGGGTTCTCCGGATCGGTGACGTCGGTCAGCTTGACCGCCCAGACCCCGAGGCTGTCCGTCGACGAGGTCACCGACGGCTGAGCCAGCGAGCTCGTCGACACCGTTCGTTTCACGTCGTCTGTACAGCTGAGTTCTGCTGTTGTCTGAGTCGGATCGGGGACCGTGCAGGTGACCGATGCGTCTTCGGCGGTGAAGGTGAAACTCGAGATGATGTCACCGCTGCCGGTGAACACGGTCGGCGTCGGGGCCACGCTGGGGCTCGTCGCCGGTGCAGCCGGAACCTCGTCGACAGGCGGGGCAGCAGGTGCGCTGGGGGCCGAAGGCGCTACGGGCACTGCCGGATCGGACGACACCGGAGCTGCCGGGACCGTTGATTCGGCGGGAACCTCAGCTTGTGGTGCCGGCACGTCGGTTGTCGACGACTCAGATGTTTCAGCGGCCGCGCGACGCCGGACCTCCGGAGCCGGCTGCCCGTCGGCCTGGATCCCGTTGGCCGCCTGCTGGTCTGGATCAGCGGACGTGAACGGAGTGTTCAGGGCGGCTGGTGACGGCAACGGTTCGGTCAGTGGCGGAAGGCCTTCGAGGTTCAGAATGCCGCCTACCGCGCGGATCAGTGGTTGCAGCGTCTTCAGATCCAGCAGGGTCAGTGCGACCGGTGTCGGTGCCGGGTTGGGCGCCGGGACGACGGTCGTGGTGTTGTTGACGATCGTCGTGTGCTCGTTGTTGTAGGTCACGTACACGACCTGCCGGGGTGCGTAACGCGGCCACGGATCGCCGACTGTTCGATATCCGGCGACCGGTGTACTTGCCGGTGGCGCAAGAGGATTGCCGCACGAGCAGCGAACACGGGGAACGCCGTACGCGTCGACGAGTACCGAAGTCCCTGCCTCGAACACCGATTGGAACGCGTACGCGCCGGAACTCGAGTAGCTGTGGTTGGTGACCCAGGTGTCGCGGGTCAGGACAACGGGGGTGAGTGTGTCGAGGTAGTACGGGATCTGAGCGGTGCTGATCCCGAACACGCTCGCCCAAGCGGCGGCCTTGGCCGGATTGTTGGCCAGGTGGTTGGCCAACGCCGCAGCGTCGCAGACCGCGTCACCATCGGCGCCGTAGAGACCGCTGGTGGTGCCGTCGATCCCTTCGACACCGCGGACGGTGACCGCACCCGCGGGAGCGAGTCCGGTCACGGCCGGGTCCAGAGGACGGTTGCTGACCGCGACCGACGGTGTGAAGGGGTCGGTGCCGGTGCTGTTGGCCGCTTCCAATACGAGCTCTGGCGCGGTCGTTGCCTTGACCTTGCTTCCGGAATTCGTGAACAGATATGCCGCACCGATGCCGAGGAACGTCAGCAGCAATGCCGCAACGACCGCAAGCACGATGACGATCTGCTTGCGGTCGTTGGGTGGAGTCGAGATCGGTCCGGTGGATGCAGCGTCGTACGGATAGCTCACTCGAGTCTCCAAGGTCCGGTGCGGACCCTGGCCCGCCGTGGTGGGGGACCGGTTACCCGCTCAAGGATTATGTCTGGACTTCGAACGGGGTGCGCGATGTGTTACCAAACCCTGGGATGTTCATACGAACATAGGAACACCCGAAAACGTCTAGCCTGTCTTGATGTTTCGGCGGGCGGAGGCCTGGTCCCGGGGCATCAGCAGGATCGTGTCGAGATTGACGTGAGGCGGGCGGCTGGCGACGAAACCGATCACTTCGGCCACATCCTCGGCTGTGAGCGGTGTCAGTCCCTCGTAGACCTTGTCGGCCTTCTCGGCATCGCCCTCGAAGCGAACAAGTGAGAACTCGGTCTCGACCATGCCCGGCTGGATCTCGGTCAGCCGGACCGGCTTGCCGAGAAGCTCGGGCCGCAGTGTCCGGTGCAGAACCGCTTGAGCATGTTTGGCCGTCGTGTAGCCGGCCCCGTTGTCGTAGGCCTCGATGGCGGCGATCGAGCTGATGGTGACGATCAGTCCGTCGCCGGAGTCGATGAGTTTCGGCAGCAGCGCCTTGGTCACCCGCAGGGTTCCCAGGACGTTGGTCTCCCACATCCAGCGCCAGTCGTCGAGGTCTGCCTCGGCGACGGAGGCAAGCCCCTTCGCGCCGCCTGCGTTGTTGATCAGGACGTCGACCGCAGGGATCTGTGCGCAGAACTTCTGCACGGATTCCTCATCGGTGACATCGAGGGGGAGGGCCGTTCCGTTGATCTCGGCGGCCAGTTTCTCGAGGCGGTCGATGCGGCGGGCGCCGACCACAACGTGATAGCCCTGCGCAGCAAGAACTCTGGCTGTGGCCTCGCCGATACCCGAACTGGCCCCGGTTACAACGGCGACCTTGCGATCACCAGTATTGGACGCGGCGCTGGCTGCAATTGTCATGGTGTGCAGTCTAGGTGCGCTGCGACCGGTAGATTTTTCCACCATGGGGTCTGACGAAGTAGCAGGCGGATCTCGACCGCGAGCCCGATCCGGTGAATCACGGACCGTGTCGTTTGAACGGGGTGATGGCGCCGCCGCGGTGGTGTTCCGGGCTGTCCGCACCGAGGGACCCGTCACGCGGGACCGCCTGCCTGCGGCAACAGGCTTGTCTCCGGCGACCGTCAACAGGCAATTGCAGGCACTCGATCGGCTCGGGCTCGTACGGGAACGTCCGGACCTTGTTGCGTCCGGAGCCATCGGTCGCCCGAAGGTGCCGTTGACCCTCGATCGCGATCGGTTCTGTGTGATCGCCGTGCACATCGGTGCCCGTTCGACCTTGCTGATGGTTGCGGACCTGGGTGGCCGACCGTTGCAGACCGTCGCGATGTCGACGCCGGTCGGGCCTGCAGAGGAGGCTCTCCGGCTGATCGCGCGGCGGGCGGCGTTGGTCGCCGAATCATTCACCCAGCGGGTACCGCTGTGGGCCGGTGCCGCTGTCGGTGGCACGGTCTACGAGGACGGCAGCGTCGACCATGCTCAACTCGGCTGGCGGCGGGCACCGGTCGGTGAAGCCCTTGAGAACGAATTGGCGTTGCCGGTATCGGTCAGTCAGCACGTTCAGGCGATGGCGGCGGCCGAGTTGCTCCTGGCCGGTGCAGACAACACCACCGGCACCGATCTGCTCTTCTACGTTCGTGAGACGGTCGGCCTGGCAATCACGATCGACGGCAGAGTGCAGGAGCGGCCCGGCAATATCGGCCATCTGCCGGTGCACGCGCCGCTGTTGACCGGGCAGGCGCAATCGCTATTGCAGGATGTTGTCGGCCGCAAGGTGTTCGACGATGCGGTGGCCGCCGGAGGCGATCCGGGTGCGTTGCACGACGAACGAGCACGAGTACTCGGCGAGATGGTGGCTCTGGTGCGCGATCTGATCAATCCTGATCGGGTGGTCCTGGCCGGCCATGTCTTTGCCGAACATCGCCATGGTCTGGCTCCGGTGCAGGCGGCGTTCGATGCGGCCAGCGGGCTGGGACCGATGGAACTGTCGCCGCCGCGGTTCGGTGCGCGTGTCCAGGAAGGTGCAGCCGTGGTGGTATCGCTCGGAGCGCTCTACGCTGATCCCATCGGGGCCTTGCAGAACTCGAGTTCCTGACTCGGCAAACCATTCGGGGAAGGGATCGTCCAATCCATGTCAGGTGACTTCGGGCAAACCGCTCAACGTGACGTTTCGGCTGTACTCGACGTACTGGTGAACAAGGCCACCGATATCGAATTGCAGATCGCAGTGGCCCGTCTCCCCGGTACGGAACTGAACGAGAATCTGTCAATTCGGTTGGATGGCAACCGAATTGTCCCGGATGAGATCGTGACGGCCAGCGGTAGTCGTATTCACTGGCTGCAGGTGGAGTCCGGTGAGCTCTACGTCGAATACTCGGCGAGTGTCCTGACGCCGGCTGATCCGGCGCAAGTGGCCGAATTCGACCGTTCGCTCTACCTCCGGCCGAGCCGGTATGCCGAGGCCGACAAGTTCTTCGGCTTCGCCGCGGGTCAGTTCGATACGAGTATGCCTGCGGCTGAGCAGTTGGTGGCGGTCACGAACTTTGTCCGGCAGCGACTTTCGTACATCTTCGGTGCCAGCGATCCCATCGACGGCGCAGTCGACACCTTGCTGTCGGGGGCCGGAGTCTGCCGGGACTTCGCACATCTGGTGGTTGCGCTGTTGCGTGCCTTGGGAATTCCGGCCCGCCTGGTGTCGGTGTACGCCCCGGGTCTGTACCCGATGGATTTTCATGCCGTCGCCGAGGCGTTGATCGACGGCCGGTGGGTGGTCGTGGACGCCACGGGGCTGGCGCCACGTCAATCGCTGGTCCGGATCGCCTCTGGTCGGGATGCCGCCGATACCGCCTTTCTCGACAGCCACGGCGGCGACGTCGTCCTGCGCAGCTATCAGGTAGGGGCGATTGTGGCCGGCTATCTACCGATCGACGATCCGTCGTTGCAGGTCCAGCTGCGTTAGCAGATCACAGGCTGTGACGACGGACCGACGAACGCCAGGGCCGTGGGGTGGTGCATCGTTGTGGCGCGGCAGAACGTTGCGGGGGCAGCGGCGCTTCCGGGGTCGGTGTGCAGGTCAAGCAGATCCACGTGAAACTCTTCCCGCGTCGTGGTTGGTAGTTCATGTGAACACTGTCCACGGCGGCCCTTGGTGTCCACTTGGAGAGGGCTTGGTGCCCGGGTGCTACTCGCCCAACAGCCGTGCACAGCGGAGCAATCCGATGTGGCTGTAGGCCTGAGGGTGATTGCCAAGGGCCCGTTCGGCGATGGGGTCGTATTCCTCCGAGATCAGTCCGGTCGGACCGGTCACCTTGACCATCTGGTCGAACAGCGCTTCTGCATCGTTGCGCCGGTCGATGAGGAGGTAGGCCTCGATGAGCCAGGCGGCGCAGAGGTGGAAGCCGCCCTCGTCGCCGGGCAGACCGTCGTCGTGGTGATACCGATACACCGTTGAGCCGCTGCGGAGTTCGGCCTCTGTCGCAACGACAGTGGCGGTGAACCGCGGATCGGACGGGTCGATGAGTCCCGACAATCCGATCTGCAGTGTCGCGGCATCGAGGTCGACGCCGTCGTAGGCGGCGGTGTAGGAGTTGGCCTTTTCGTTCCAGCCCTGGCTCAGGACCTGGCGCGCGATGGTGTCGCGAAGCACCGGCCATCCGAGTTCGGTCTCGCGGCCGAACTCCTTGCCGAGTTTGAGTGCCCGGTCGACGGTCAGCCAGCACATCACCTTGGAGTACACGTGATGGCGGGGGTTGCCGCGGATCTCCCAGATACCGTGGTCGGGCTCGGTCCAGCGGCGTTCCACCGCGTAGACCATGTCCTGCACCAGTTCCCAGTCGGCGGCCGTCAGCGGATCCGGGTGGCCTGCGGCGGCGCGGGCGTGGGACAGGGTCGAGATCAGGTCGACGATGGGTCCGAAGACGTCGAGCTGGACCTGCTGGTTGGCCGCGTTGCCGACCCGGACCGGACGCGAACCGGCATATCCCGGCAGGGAGTCGATGACCGCTTCCGGCGGAAGCCCACCGCCTGCCAGTGTGTACAGCGGATGCAGCCACTCGGGGCCGGTGACGGTGCCGAGCACTCGGTGTAGCCAGCCCAGGTAGTCCTCGGCTTCTTTGAACGAGCCGACGGACACCAGCGCCGACGCGGTCATGGCCGCATCGCGCAGCCAGCAATAGCGGTAATCCCAGTTGCGGACTCCGCCGATTTCCTCGGGCAATGAGGTCGTGGCCGCGGCCATGATCGAACCTGTGTCGCTGTGGACGAGTCCGCGCAGCGTCAGCGCCGACCTCTTCATCAGGTCACGCTTGATGCCGGGGAGGTCCAGCGTTGCGGCCCATTCACTCCAGTACCGTTCGGCCTCCGCGCGGCGCTCGGGTTCCGGAACCGACGAGGGCTCGAGGTCTTCGGACCCGCAGCGGAGTTCGAGCACCACCGGCTCTTCGGAGAGCTGGATCACCGCGGTCGCGATCTGGTGCTGGCGGTCGGTTTCGATTTCCCAGGTGACCCCCGGAGCGCGCAGGACGATCGGCTCGTTGGAGCCGGACACCCGCAGCCCGTCGCCGGACACCTCGATGCGTACGGCGGCTTGGCCGAACTCCGGACGCGGTGAGAACCGCACCCGAGCCTTCACACTTCCGCGGATCACACGGGTCAGGTCGGTGCGGCCGACGTTGACGTCGTGCGGCAGGTAGTCGGTGACCTCCAGTCCGGCCCACCGGGTCCGGACGGTCATCGTTCCGTCGATGTAGCGCTGGCTCAGCGGGAGAGGCTTCTTGTCTCCCTCGACGATCGGGCTGATCGAGAACTCGCCTGCCTCGTCGGTGCCGAGCAGGTTCGCGAACAGTGCCGCGGAGTCGGGCTCGGGATGGCACATCCAGCAGATGTCGGCTTCCGGGGTGACCAGTGCGACGGTGCGCGGGGACGCGAGCATCGTCAGCCGCTCGATGGGTACGGCGGCGTCGCCGCTCAGCCAGGTGCGACGTTCCTCGACGAGGAAAGCCAATGCGGCGGCAACCTGTTCGGTGTCGTCGACCCGATAGGTGGCCAGGGTGTCGCCCTCGCCGACCTTGATACCGAAGTCGGGTCCGTGCAGGCGGTGGAAGGCTTTTTCGTCGGTGACGTCGTCGCCGAAGAAGATGGCGGCGCTGGCCCCGGCCTCGTGGCGCAGGATGTCGAGTGCCTGGCCCTTGTCGGTTTTGATGACCGCGAGCTCGATGACGGACTTACCCTCGGTCACCTGTACGCCGTCCCAGGTCGCCGGCCCGGTGCGAACCCGGCGCAAGGCTGCGTCGGCGTCGGTCGGAGTCGCGTTCCGGACGTGCAGCGCGGTGCTGGCCGGTTTGGTCTCCACGGTCACGTTGTCGAAGTCGGAAGCGATGGCGCGCAGTTCGACGATCAACGTTTCGAGGAGTTCGGTGGCCTCGGGGGTGATCTCGTGGACAAAGCCCACGTCGAACTCGCTGCCATGGCTTCCGACGAGGTGAACCTCCGCCGGAAGACGCGACAGGGTCGCCAGGTCGCGCAGCGCGCGCCCGGAGATCACTGCCGCGGTGGTCGAGTCGAGTTCGGCGAGGGCCCGCATGGCCCGTACCGAATCGACGTTGGGTCGTGCATCTTGAGGTCGGGAAACGATGGGGGCCATGCAGCCGTCGTAATCCGAGGCAACGAGCAGCCTGGGCATACGAGCGATGGCTTTGAGGGCGCGCCGCAGTTCCGGAGCCAGGTCTTGTGCACTCACTACGAGAGTCTAAGTCTGTGCACCCCGGCGAAGTCCAATCCACTGCGCAAGGCGGGCGTAATTGCAGTGCTCATCACAGACTTCTGGTCCGGACTCGGCGAATTGCCGGTCCATCGGCACTCAGACAATGTCAAGTCCACGGTTCTCGCTCGGCATCGTTTCGGTGTCGGCACCCAGGGCACCGAGGAAGCTCTTCGCCCAGCGCTGCACGTCGTGGGTGAGGACTTGCCGCCGCAGGGCCCGCATCCGGCGCTTGCCTTCGTCGGGATCCTGTTCGAGGGCATCGGCGATGGCCTGCTTCACCCCGTCGGTGTCATACGGATTGGCCTGAAATGCCTGCCGGAGTTCGGCTGCCGCGCCGGTGAACTCGCTCAGTACCAATGCGCCACCGAGGTCGCTGCGGCAGGCGACATACTCCTTGGCGACCAGGTTCATGCCGTCTCGCAGCGGCGTGACCAGCATGACGTCGGCCGCGACGAAGAACGCGATGAGGTCGTCGCGGGGGACCGGGCGGTGCAGATATTGCACCACCGGATGTCCGACTTCGCTGAAGTTGCCGTTGATGTTGCCGACAAGTTGTTCGATGTCGCCGCGCATCTTGATGTAGCTGTCGACCCGCTCACGGCTGGGCGTCGCCAGCTGCACCATCGTGATGTCGTCGGGATTGACCCGACCCTCCTCGAGGAGTTCGGCGAGTGCCTGCAATCGGACGTCGATGCCCTTGGTGTAGTCGAGGCGGTCGACGCCCAGGAGGATCTTCTTCGGGTTGCCGAGTTCTTGGCGGATCTCGGCGGCCCGCTTGCGGACCTCCTTGGACTTCGAGCGTGCATCGAGTTCGCCCGAGTCGATGGAGATGGGGAAGGCGCCGACACGGACCGTGCGGAAACCGACCTGCACGACACCGAACTTGGCGCGGACACCGACCTGTCCCTTGGACGTGGCCTGGCCTGCGAGCCTGCGGGCCAGATACAGGAAGTTCTGGGCACCACCGGGCAGGTGGAATCCGATCAGATCGGCCCCGAGCAGACCCTCGATGATCTCGGTCCGCCACGGCATCTGCATGAACAGCTCAACCGGGGGGAACGGGATGTGGAGGAAGAACCCGATCTTCAGGTCGGGACGCAGCATCCGGAGCATCTTCGGTACCAACTGCAGTTGGTAGTCCTGGATCCAGACCACCGCGCCCTCGGCGGCCGCCTTCGACGCGGCTTCGGCAAACCGTCGATTGACGGCCACGTAGGAGTTCCACCATTCGCGGTGATACTCGGGTTTGACGATGACGTCGTGGTAGAGCGGCCAGAGTGTGGCGTTGGAGAAGCCTTCGTAGTACTCGGCGATCTCGTCGGCCGACAACGGCACCGAAAAGAGTTGGAGCCCTTCTACCTCGGGATGCTCCGCCGAATCCGGCAGGCCGGACCAACCGACCCAGGCACCGGTCTGTGACCGGAGAATGGGTTCGAGGGCGGTGACCAGCCCGCCGGGGCTTCGCTGCCAGTGGACGCTGCCGTCGGGGAGTACCTGCTTGTCAACCGGTAACCGGTTGGCGACCACAACAAAATCGGCGCGCGGGTCGGACTTATTCGATCGCTTGGTTGCCACAGATCAGGCTTCGCCCGGAGCAATTCCCAGCATTGCCAGCAACATCCGGCATTCGTCGGCATCGACTGCATAAGCAGCGACAACCCGGCGCGCGGAGGTGGCGGTCTCGTCGGCGACGGGTTCCAGATCTTCTTCGGCGATATCGGTTTTGTCACTGGTCTTGGCAGGCATGGCGAACATTCTACCTGCTCATACTCGTCTATCGGTGAGGCCCGCGCGCAGGTCCGACTTCCGCAGTGGCTGGGTCTCTGCCTCGGAGTCGACCTCGGGCTCACCTGTCATGCGACCAGGGCGGATGGACGAGCGTGCGGTCAAAAGCGCTCGGGTCGGCTTTGTCGCAATCCGGGGGCGGCGCAGCGTCCGGGCGACGAACTCGCCGAGGGTGACGCCGGCTGCGAGTGAGCAGCCGACAGCGAGTGCTGATCCGATCGCGGTCAGACCGTCGATGGTCTGACCGCCGATCAATCCGTAGAGCCCTCGATAGATGGCCAGACCGGGCAGCAGCGGCGTGATGCCCGCGACCGCGACCACAAGTGGTGGCGTCAGCGCGCGGCGGGCGAGCAGACCACCGACGAGGCCGACCATGGCGGCTGCGAGCCCGGCCGAGATGACCGGGCCGAAGTTGTAGTGGCCGGCCGTTGCGACGATGGCGGCACCCATCGCGCCTCCGATGAACGCTGTCGGCAGAGCCCGGAACTCCGCATAACTCGCGACGGCAAACGCCGCGGCGGCCGTGCCACCGGCGACCACCCGTACCGGTGTGTTGGCGAGGTCGAATGCGGTGGTCGAAGTGATTGTCGGCAGATAGACGCCGGTGGCCTCCATCAACCGGATGGCGATACCCACGCCGCTGATGATGCCGCCGGTCATGATGAGCAACTCGAAGAAACGTGCGCCGCCGGTGATCGGGGCTCCGGTGATCGCGTCCTGCACCGAACCGACCAGCGAGAGCCCGGACAACAGCACCACCACGCCGGCCGCGATGACCAGTGACGGTTTGATGTCGACCCCGAGGGCCTCACTGTTCTCGTAGACGACCGCCGCAGGTATCACCGCGATGAAACCGCCGGTCATGTGCTGGAAGAACAGCGGTGTGCCGATCTTGTTGAGCAGTCGGTTGGTTCGGTCGATCACCGCAGTCGTGAAGAAGGCAACCACTGCGACCAGCCAGCCGCCACCGAGCAGAACAGACAATGCGCCGGCCATCGTCGACCACGCGAGCGTCGCGATCCAGCGCCGATAGGGGTGCGGTGCGGAGATGATGGCGTCGATGACGGTATGGGCTTCGCCGGGGTCGATCGCCAGGTTGCGGATCTTCCGGACCAACCGGTCGACGGCTGCCAGGCGGGTGAAGTCGTGCGATCGGTAGTGCACCGCCTTCATGGCGGTGACCGGTGTCATCGAGGTACCGCGACGCGCGCTCACCCAGATGGTGTTATACGTCACATCAACGTCGCAGTTCTCGACGCCGTACATGCTCGCCACAAACCGCACCTGCGTTTGCGTGTCGATCGCACCGGTGCCCGAGTCGAGCAACACCGCGCCTACCTGGATCGCAAGGTCCAGAACCTCGGTCACCGCGGCATCGTCGGTGAGATCGATCGGCTGTCGGGGAGATATCGCCGGTTCGAATGGTTCGATGGTGTCGATCGTCGCTCGACGACTGCCGGCGAGGAGCCGGGGAAGTCTCGCGATATACTCACGCACGCAGTTGCCTCCTTAGCTCAGTGGTAGAGCACTCGCCTTGTAAGCGAGCGGTCGTCAGTTCAATCCTGACAGGGGGCTCCACAGAGTTCAGGGTCAACTCGCCGGTTCCGGCGGGTTGGCTCGGTGCTACAGATCAGCGCCATAGCCCGGTACATGCGATGCGCAACCACGCCCAGCGGAAAGGGCGGGGCACATCGGACGTTATGGGCGGGGAGTCTTCGGGTCGAGGAGACCGTTCAACCACAGCACGTGGTGCAGACGCTGCCGCAGTTCCTTGCTTGGCGGATCCGTATTGGGAGGCGCGACCAGCGCCTTGATCGTGAAAAGTTCGACGATGCTCTCGTCGAGTTTGATGCGCTTCTCGCGCGCTGACGGCGTCATTTGATTGGGCGCGTACGTCATGGTCGCCTGCAGCGCGTCCAGTCGCTCCCTGAGCGCGTGGATCGCGTTGTCGATCTCATCCATGAATTGGGTCACATATCCATCATCGACGATGTCCAACATCAACGTAGGCGTTATCTGCAGGATCAGCCGCGTCACGGTTGGGGCGATCGTGCTCGGATATCAGTCGGTCACGCCGGGGTACACCCGCTGCGCCATCACCGGTGCAAACCAGACCCGTGAGAGGTCGATGTCCGCATCGCGGGTGGTTTCGAATGGCACAAGATGTTCGTCGACCCCGCCCGGTGACCAGTGTTCGTGCAGGTCTTCGACGGCAAAGATGAACGGTAGCCAGTCCGTCATCTCCTCGGCGCGGGTGAAGCCGCCTGCGATCGCCCACGGCCGGTCGTCTTCGTCGTAGGCGAAGAAGTGATCACCGTAGGCCGGGCTGACGCCGTCGCCGACCAGTGCGGTCAGGACAAACCAATCGGTTGATGCCAGCACCTTGTCGGACGCGATGTCGCGGGCGAGCGTGTAGTGGTGATCAACCGAGGCCAGCGCAGCTTCTTCGTCGAAGAACACCTCGGCCTGGCTGATGTCGAGTCCGGCGCCGACCAGTGCATGGTCGGGCATCCCGAGAACAAAATAGGCGCTTTGCGGCGTGACACCAGGTCCCATGACGGCATTGTGCCAGTGCTGCCGGTCGAGTGCGGGAAACCGCGCGGGGTCACGTGACGTCGATGTCGCACCACCTAGGATTGCGTCATGTCATCAGTGCAGATCAACCGACCGGAAAACAGTCACACGCGCAGCGCGGCGATTGCTCCCGGCAGTCTTGTGTTCACAGCCGGGGCCGCGCCGCTCGACGCGGACGGGGTGACGGTCGCGCCGGGAAACGTCAGTGAACAGACCCGTCAGTGCATGGCAAACCTGGAACTCTCATTGACCGAAGCGGGCGCGTCACTGACCGATGTCGCCAAGGTCACCGTGTATGTCGCCGAGCACCTGCAGGCCGATCTGGTTGTCGCGTGGGACGTGGTGACCGAGGTCTTCGGCGACCACAAGCCGGCAGGCACCCTGCTGGGTGTCTCGGTGCTGGCATACGACGATCAGCTGGTCGAAATCGAAGCTGTGGCCGCGATCCCGGCGCCATAATCTGCTCGTTTCGCGGGCCCCGCCGACCGACTCGGTGAGTGCGGTGGGCCGCCGCACCTCTCAAACTGTGAGTGGTGCGGCGACCGAGTGAACCGCCGGGGTGGGCGGGGTTACTTATGAACCGGCCAGCGGCTGGAGGCTGCGGTAGCTGTCGCCCGCCGCGTCCGTTGAATCGTCGTCGGCGCCAGTGCTTGGCGAGCTGTCGACGCCGCCATTCGTGCCGGATGATTCGTTGCCGCTGCCGGAAGGCTCGCCGGCCGCCGGAATCTCGGCCGTCTCAGGCTTCGGATGGAGCCACGACGTCACATTTTCTGCCGTATTCATCTGCGGTATCGCGATGCTCGAGGGGCTGTCGACGGGACCGGAGTTGTAGCTGACGGCAGCAGCGAGCGCTTCGTCCGTGGTTGCGGGCAACCCGTTGGGCGTGGTGTTGCCGGCCTCGACGGCCGACGTTTTCGCGGCGGCTGGTGCGTTGGTATTCGGCGGGTCGGTCACCACCGTGCTGCGCGCAGGCGAAGGCACGGGCGGCGTGAGCGCATCCGCAATCAGCTGGGGCACGCCTACCAATAGAGCGCCGAGAAAGCCGGTGCCGAACATCGTGTTGTACGGGCCGAGTACCCCGGTGAACACCTGCCCATTGAGGAAGGCATTTGTCATCGCGGCGGGAACGTTCAGCACCGCGTTCACTGCGGCGAGTGGGTCGCCGGCGTTCACTGCGTCAGCAAAGGCCTGCAGCTGATTCCCAAACGCAAGAAAGGGATCTTCGATCGCGGTGACGGCGCTGAGACCAAGTCCCATGACGACAGGTCCTAGTTGAGCGACGACATTTCCGAAGTTCAGCGCTATGGCACCCGGGATACTGAGGATATCGACCATCGGGAACAAGGGAAATGCCACGCTGGCAGCGGCGTAGACAAGCCAGTTGAACGCTTCCCCGACCTGGCCCTCTTGGAACAGGTCGGAAGCATACTGCAGGTAGAAGGGCAAAGTGTCGCTCGCCCAGGCCTCCAATCCAGTGGCCGTGTTCTGGAGCGATGTGCCGATCAGGTTGGCGTAGCCGATCTGGTTGGCGAGGATCTGGGTCAAGACTGGCGCGCCGTTACCGATGACCTGCCCGCCGAGCGCCACAGTGTTTTCGAACGTGTTTATGGCGGTGGTGGCCCACGCCGTGAGGGGGTCGGCGGTGGGGTTGAAGGCAGCGGCGAGTTGCACCCCCACCGAGGAGGTTTGAATCGCCGGCACGTGGATGTCCGGCAGCGAGGCTGCGGCGGGACTCATCGGACCGATCGCGATGACGGCGGCGCCGACCATCGATATACCAGCGGTGACATAGGGCCGAAAGAGCGTGAGTTGCACAGGATCTCCTTTGCTGAACTGCCGACGGCGCCGACCAGCGCAGAGCGTAGCTGAGAAGAACCTGAGTGTCCGACAATTGGCGATTGTGTGTGGGATGCGTGCGGCTTACTTAGTGGTCTCGCCCATAGTTCGTCGGGTAGGGCTCATCTGCTGGTCGGCGTTTGTCGGGTCGGGTTGGGTGTCGGTGTGATGAAATCGTTGGGCGAGAATATCTTTCGTTGAGCGTACAAAGAAGAAGATCTCGACCTGATTGAGCCAGGATGTGTGCACCGCGGGGTATGCACCAGGATCGCCTCGGGAACTGTGCGGCGGGCCGATCGCCATAACCTGTTCGGCGATTTTCGTGAACTCTTCTGTGCCGGTGGTGTTCTCGCAGCGACCGAACGTCGTGGCCGCTGCGCGTCGTTGGCCGCCAGGTGATGGTAGGTGTGGGCCCGGATGGATGTGTCTTCATCCGTAGGAATTGCATAGTCGTTGTCGCCCAATGGTTCCCTCTCCCAGGTTCGTGCGTAGAGACCGAGTACCCGGCCGGCTTCGATTCGAAGTCGGGGTCGTCGACGAAGATCCAGGACCGGTGCTGCCCTCGTCGAGTGCACGGTTGTTGGCGCCGGAAAGTGCGTGATGCTGCTCGCTCTGCCATCTGTGACCTCAACTATGGCGGCTGGCTGCGGCACCTCGAATCGCTGGAGACGCGCTGATCTGATTGCATGAAGTCGTGACCCGCCCAGCGATCAGCACCGAGCAACGCCGAGCACGACTGTTGCGCCGTCATCGGCTGATCGCCGAGTCCGCGGCGTCAACTCCGGTGGAGGCCGCCGAAGCGGTTGTCGCGCTTCACGCGACCACCCCGGCGACGGTCTATCTATCGGCATGGGCGCGCATGCCGGGCTTCGATGTCTCTGACATGGATCGGGCGCTGTATGACGACCGAACACTGATCAAACAGCTCGCGATGCGGCGCACGCTGTTCGCGTTTCCCCGGCCCGCGCTGGCCGACGCGGTCAGTGCGGTGGGGCAGCGGGTCGCCGCCAGTGAACGCACGAACATGCTGCGGGATCTGCGCCGCAGCGACGATTTCCCCGACCCCGAAGGCTGGATCGCGAAGGCGCGGGCAGCAGTGTCCGGTGCGCTGGTCGACGGGCGGACGGCAACGTCGACCGAATTGCGCAAAGAACTGCCAGAGCTCGCCGGATCAATCTCGCACGGTGAAGGCAAGTCGTGGGCCGGCGTGGCTCAGATGGGGCCACGGGTGCTGAACCACATGAGCGCCGCCGGCGAGATCGTCCGCGGACCCAACGACGGTAACTGGATGCGTTCGCGGCCCAGGTGGACAGCGATGTCGGATTGGCTCGGCGAGCCGCTGCCGGTGGAAGATCCCGACACCGGGCACCGTGAACTGATCCGGCGATGGCTGCGTCAGTTCGGTCCCGGCACCGAAACCGACATCGTCTGGTGGTTGGGATCCACAAAAACCGCTGTGAGAAAAGCGCTCTCGGCTCTCGACGTCGTCGAGGTCGACCTCGGCGACGGATCGATCGGGTACGTCCTGCCTGACGATCTCGACGACGTGGAGGCCGCCCCGCCGACTGCACTGCTGCTGCCCGAACTCGATCCGACATTGATGGGATGGAAACAGCGGGACTGGTATCTCGGGCCGCACTCGCCGCATCTGTTCGATTCGAACGGCAATGGTGGACAAACTGTTTGGTGGGACGGACGGGTCGTGGGCGGATGGCATCAGCGGCCGGATGGGTCCATCGGTACGTATCTGTTGGAGGAGTTGAATCGCGCCGCCACAACCGCGATCGGCCGTCGGGCCGTTGAACTCGGTGACTGGCTCGGCGATCACCGACCCAAGCCCGGGTATCCGGCGCCATTTCATCGCACACTCGACGGCTGACCGGTATCGGTTGCCTTCGCAGAATCCAATGTCTACCCCTCGTTTAGACTCAAATGTATGTTCGAGGGGGAGATCGAAGATGCAGGTGGGGACGATGAAATCGGAAGGACGGTCTCGATCGGGTCGATTTGAACGTCATTCACAGGAACCTCCCAGGTTGCTGGCAGACTCTGAATAAGACGGTCAGGCAGGGTGTGAGACATGAGTGATCAGAGTGCGCGGGTGCTGGTGGTCGACGATGAGCCGAACATTCGCGAGCTCTTGTCGGTCTCACTGAAGTTCCAGGGATTCGAGGTGCAGGCAGCGCCAGATGGACCCGGCGCTCTCGACATTGCCCGCACGTTCCGTCCGGACGCATTGATCATCGACGTGATGATGCCCGGGATGGACGGCTTCGGGCTGCTTCGTCGTCTGCGTGCCGATGGCGTGGAGGCGCCGGCGTTGTTCCTCACGGCGCGGGATTCGGTGGAGGACAAGGTCACCGGGCTCACCATCGGTGGCGACGACTATGTGACCAAGCCATTCAGTCTCGAAGAGGTTGTCGCCCGGCTGCGGGTGCTGTTGCGGCGCGGTGGATTCGGCGAGAAGCCGGAGGCCAGTTCGCGAATCAAGTTCGCCGACATCGAACTCGACGACGACACCCACGAAGTGTGGAAGAACGGCGAGCTCGTGTCGCTGTCGCCCACCGAGTTCACCCTTCTGCGCTACTTCATGATCAACGCAGGCACCGTGCTGTCGAAGCCCCGGATCCTGGATCACGTCTGGAATTACGACTTCGGCGGAGAGGTCAACGTCGTCGAGTCGTATGTGTCCTATCTGCGGCGCAAGGTCGACACCGGCGAGAAGCGGCTCATCCACACCCTGCGCGGTGTCGGATACGTGATGCGCGAGCCTCGGTGACCAGCACTCCCGAGGTCACCATCGCAGCGAGAGTTCGCCGGGGCGTCCCGCTTCGGGTGTCGTTGGTGGCGCTGACGCTGGTCCTGGTCACCATGGGGCTTCTGGTGTCGGGGGTCGCGGTCACGTCGGCCATGCGGAACAACTTGATGGACCGCACCGACAGTTCATTGCGGGAGGCGGCCGCGGGGTGGGCGAGACCGCGGGCTCTGCCGCCCCCACAAATGGACCCCCAGGACGTCGAGAACGGCCGTCCGCCAACACCGTATTACGTTCAGATCCAGCGGTCCGACGGCAGCACGATGATCGTCAACGACAACGCGGCGGAGCCGGATCTGTCCGACGCCAACAGTTTTGGCACGGACCCGGTCACGGTGAAGTCGGTTGGCGACGGACCGCGATGGCGGGTTGTCGAGACGTCCTCGCCGTACGGTAGCGCGATCGTCGCGGTGGAATTGACCGACGTCGACGACACGGTGAACCGATTGATCTGGTTGCAGGTCGGTATCGGTGCCGGTGTGATCGTGGTGATCGGTGCGCTCGGATATCTGTTGGTGCGCACCAGCTTACGGCCATTGGAACGGGTGGAGCAGACGGCGCAGGCGATCGCGGCGGGGGATCTGGATCAACGAGTTCCCCCGGCGGCACCGAACACCGAGGTCGGGCGGCTCGCGGAGTCGCTCAACTCGATGCTGCATCAGATTCAGGGTGCGTTCGCCGCGACGGCGGCCTCGGAGGAGCAGGCGCGCCGTTCCGAAGAGAACATGCGCCGGTTCGTGGCCGACGCCAGCCACGAACTACGCACCCCGCTGACGTCGATCATGGGATTCGCCGAGCTGTACCGGCAAGGTGCGATGACTGACACCGAGGTACTGATGTCGCGGGTCGAGACCGAGGCCAAGCGGATGGGATTGCTGGTCGAAGACCTGTTGATGCTCGCCAGGCTCGATGCCCAGCGACCACTCGAGCGGGCGCCGGTCGATCTGTTGGCGCTGGCATCCGACGTGGTGCACAGCGCGAGAGCGGCGGCCCCCGACCGGGACATCTCGGTGGAGGTATTCGACGGACCGGGTGTTCCCGAGGTCTCCGGTGATGCTGCCAGGCTCGCGCAGGTGTTGAGCAACCTCGTCGGCAATGCCATCCTGCACACGCCCGACGACGTGTCGATCACCGTTCGGGTCGGCACCGTCGACAACGATGCGGTGTTGTCGGTGACCGACACCGGTCCGGGGCTCAGTGCGCAGGACCGGGCGCGGGTGTTCGAGCGGTTCTACCGCGCCGATTCATCGCGCCATCGCACCGACAATTCCTCGGGCAGTGGCCTTGGCCTGTCGATCGTCGCGGCGTTGGTCGCCGCGCACGGAGGCACCGTCGGTGTCGAATCAGAACCCGGAAAAGGTGCGACGTTCTGGGTGCGGATTCCGCGGGACCGGATCAGTCGCTGACGTAGGCGCCGTGACCAAGGGCGCGTAGTTGCTCCCGGATCTTGTCGGCGGCGGCGTCCAGAGCCGCCGGATCGGGTTCCTTCTGTGCGTTTGCCAGGTCGAAGGTCTCCAGCTGCCAGGCGGGGAACACGTGGACGTGCAGGTGGGGAACCTCGAGTCCGGCGATCAGCAGACCCATCCGCGGAGCGTCGAACGCCGTTTTGACGGCCAGTCCCAGGGTTTGCGCGACTGAACTGATCTTGCCGAAGAGTGCGGGATCGACACTTTCCCAGTGATCGACCTCCTGTCGCGGGACAACCAGCAGGTGCCCGTCGGTGACCGGGTTGATGGTCAGGAACGACACGACGTCGTCGTCCTTCCACACAAAGCGTCCGGGGATGTCGCCGTTGATGATCATTGTGAAAACCGATGCCATGTCTCGACCTTATCCCCGTCCGCTGGTCGCAGCGCTTGCAGGAACCTGACAGCGGCGGTGCAGCTCTGCGACAGGCTGGGATTCCACAGTGACTGGCATGAGCGCAGACACCATGGACGAGGTCCCGGCCGAGCTTGCCGCCATCGTCGTCGATCTCACACCCGCGGCACCGATGATCGACATCGTTGTCCCGGTCTACAACGAGGAAGCGGACCTGGCGTCGTGCATCCACCGGCTCACCGCACATCTGGGTGCCCACATGCCTTATCCGGCACGGATCACCATCGCCGACAACGCCAGCACCGACGGCACATTGGCGATCGCGCAGGAACTCGCCGCATCGATCGAGAACGGCCGCCGTGTGCGGGTCGTCCATCTCGATGCGAAGGGGCGTGGTCGTGCGCTCAAGTGCATCTGGCGTGACAGCGATGCCGCGGTGGTCGCCTACATGGATGTGGATCTCTCGACTGATCTGAACGCACTACTGCCGTTGGTGGCCCCGCTGGTCTCCGGACATTCCGACCTTGCGATCGGTACCCGGCTCACCCGGTCGTCGCGGGTTGTCCGCGGTGGCAAGCGGGAGTTCATCTCCCGTGGCTACAACCTGATGCTCCGCACCACCATGGGTGCGAGCTTCTCCGACGCGCAGTGCGGCTTCAAGGCTGTTCGGGCCGATGTCGCCCGCCGGCTGCTGCCGATGATCGACGACACCGGCTGGTTCTTCGATACCGAGATGCTGGTGATCGCCCAGCGGGCGGGTTTGCGGATCGCGGAGGTTCCGGTCGATTGGGTCGATGATCCTCACAGCAAGGTGGACATCGTCGCGACCGCGACGGAAGACATCAAGGGGTGTTGGCGGGTCGGCCGGGCACTCGCCTCCGGGAGGCTGCCGGTTGCCGAGCTCAGAGAAAGCCTGGGCCGCAGCGAAATCGGTCCGCAGGTGGCCGGTGTACCGCGCGGTCTGGTCGGCCAGTTGGTTCGATTTTGTCTGGTCGGCGTGGCCTCGACGATCGCCTATGCGGTGCTCTATCTTGCGCTGCATTCCATTGTCGGCGCCCAGATCTCCAACTTTCTCGCACTGCTCATCACCGCCGTGTTCAACACAGCCGCCAACCGGGCGTTCACATTTCGTGTGCGCGGTCGCGGTGGCGCCGCCAAGCATCAGCTGCAGGGCATCGCGATATTTGCACTCGGATGGGTGCTGACCGCCGGATCGTTGATACTGCTGCACCTTTGGGCGCCGGATGTCTCCAAGCACGTCGAGCTGACGGTGTTGGTGGTGGCCAACCTGATCTCCACCGTTCTTCGTTTTGTCGGGTTTCGCTTGGTATTTCGCACGTCTCATCACAACAAGGAGGTATCGGCATGACGGTGCTGATCGATCGTCCACCGGCCGAGCCGGAGCCGGCATCGCCGGAACCAGCCCCGATGTCAGCGCCCCGGCCGCGCTGGGAGTGGCCGGCATTTGCCGTACTCATGGTCGCCACCGCGGGACTGTATCTGTGGACCCTGAGTGTCAACGGGTGGGCGAACTCGTTCTACTCGGCAGCAATTCAGGCAGGATCGCAGTCGTGGAAGGCGTGGTTCTTCGGGTCCTCGGATGCGGCGAACTCGATCACGGTGGACAAACCGCCTATGTCGCTGTGGATTCCGGGGCTCTCGGTGCGACTTTTCGGTCTCAACTCGTGGGCGATCCTGGTGCCGCAGGCGTTGATGGGTGTGGCATCGGTGGCGTTGCTCTACTGGATTGTCCGTAAACGTTTTGGTCCCGTCGCCGGACTCATCGCCGGTGTCGGGTTGGCACTCACCCCGGTCGCGGTATTGATGTTCCGTTTCAACAATCCCGACGCGTTGCTGGTGCTGTTGATGATCGCCGCCGTCTGGGCGACTCTCAAGGCCATCGACGACGGCAGGATCCGGTGGATGATCCTGACGGGTGTGTTTGTCGGACTGGGGTTTCTGACCAAACAGATGCAGGTGTTCTTGGTCATCCCACCGCTGGCGTTGACCTACATCGCGTTTGGACAGAAAACCTGGATCGCCCGACTGGGGCATCTGTTCGCTGCGCTCGGAGCGATGATCGTCTCCGCGGGCTGGTGGGTTCTGGCCGTCGAATTGTGGCCGTCCGGCTCGCGCCCGTACATCGGTGGATCACAGGACAACTCGATCCTCGAACTGACCCTGGGCTACAACGGATTCGGTCGACTCAATGGCAACGAGACGGGCAGCGTCACGCCGGGGGGTGGTGGAGCCGCCGGCGAGGGCGTCGGAGGTTTGGCCGCTGAGGGATTCCCCGCTGGGGGATTCCCCGCCGGTCCCGGTGGCGGGGGAGGGGGCGGTATGTGGGGTGATACCGGCTGGACGCGCATGTTCGACGCATCGCAGGGTGGTCAGGTCGCTTGGCTTATCCCGGCCGCGTTCATCTTGGGTGTCGCCGCAATCATTCTGCGCGGCAAGTCGGTACGGACCGACAGCAAACGTGCACTGCTGGTGGTCTGGGGACTGTGGCTGGTCACCACGATGGCTGTGTTCAGTTTCATGGCCGGGATCTTCCACGCCTACTACACGGTGGCGCTGGCGCCGGCGATCGCCGCACTCGTGGGTGCGGGGGCGGTTCAGTGCTGGCAGCGCCGTGATCGGTTATGGGTGCGTCTGGTGTTGGCCGGTGCGATTCTGGCAACGGGCACAATGGCTTACGTACTCCTGGGGCGTTCACCGGACTTCGTGCCGTGGTTGCGCTATGTCGTGTTGATCGGATCGGTCGTCGCCGCGGTCGTTGTGGCATTCTCACATCTGGCGAGACCGGCACTGCGGCGTGTCGCACTCGTCGCAGCGTTTGTGGCACTAACCCTGGGATTGGTGGGTCCGGCCGCATATGCGATCGACACGGTCTCGTCCACCAGGTCGGGATCCATTCCGACTGCCGGGCCGTCGTCCGACGGCGGTTTCGGGCCGGGCGGTGGGATGCGTCGGATGACCGCAGGCACCGGCGACATGGTGCCGCCCGGGATGACCGGGCAGCAAGGCATGCCCGGCATGCCCGGCATGCCCGGCATGACCGACGGGCGAGGCGCACCGGGCGGCCAAGGTGCGATGCCGGGACCGGGTGGCGGCACAGATGGCCGGGCGCAGATGGGTGAGGCCGGTCAGATGGGCGGTGCCGGTGGCGGACTGCTCTCCGGATCGACGCCAACCGGCGAGATGGTTGCGACCTTGAACGAGGACGCCGACCAGTTCACCTGGGTGGCGGCCGCCATCGGCTCGAACAGCGCGTCGGGCTATCAGTTGGCCACCGAGCATTCGGTGATGCCGATCGGCGGGTTCAACGGAAGTGATCCGTCGCCGACATTGACCGAGTTCCAGGTGTATGTGCACGAGGGGAAGATCCACTACTTCATCGCCGGTGGCGGCCAGATGGGGGGCGGTGGCAGCGGCACCGCGTCTGAGATCACCGAGTGGGTCGAGGCCAACTTCTCGAGCACGACGGTGGGTTCGGTAACCCTGTATGACCTCACCGAACCCGCCTGATCCACGCTCCATCATGTGCTGACCTAACATGACCGACATGCAGGGTGGCGGACCGCAGGCGGCGGTGGCGGCGGTGAACGGACTCAAACATCGGGTGACCCGCATGGTGGGCCGCGACCCCCACGAGGGCGGTCGGGCCGCCACCAACCTGGAGTTGTTCTTCGACCTCACGTTTGTGGTCGCGTTCTCGTTCGCCGGTCTGCAGGTCTCGCACTACGTGGCCGAGGGGCACTACAAGACGGCGGTGCTCGGATTCGTTTTCACCACCTTCGCCGCGATCTGGGCGTGGATCAATTTCACCTGGTTCGCCTCGGCCTTCGACACCGACGACTGGGTCTACCGCCTGACCACGATGGTGCAGATGATCGGCGTGCTGATCCTGGCGCTGGGCATCGAGCCGGTGTTCGAGTCCATCGATGCCGGCGGCGTGGTCAACAACCGCGTGATGGTCCTCGGATATGTGGTGATGCGGCTGGCGATGGTTGTGCAATGGCTTCGCGCGGCACGGGGCAGTCCGGGCTACCGTCACACCTGCGTGGTCTATGCGGTCGGCATCAGCATCGTGCAGATCGCCTGGGTGGCAGCGATATTCCTCGACACCGGCCTCTACCAGACGATGGCGGTGATCGGACTGCTCGCGGCCGCCGAGATGTGCGTTCCGGTGATCGCCGAGAAACTGGGCAACGAAGGACCCACGCCGTGGCACGCGCATCACATCGCCGAGCGGTACAGCCTGCTGGCGATCATCACCCTCGGCGAAGGCATCCTCGGGACCACCGTGGCTCTCCAAGCCGTGGTACACCTGCAGGGCTGGACGTTCGAGACCGCCGTGGTCGGTCTGGCGGGAGTGGGGATCACTTTCGGCATGTGGTGGATCTACTTCGTGGTCCCGTCCGGTCGGGCACTGCACGTGCGCCGTGGCCGGGCGTTCATCTTCGGCTACTTCCACATCCTGATCTTCATGTCCATTGCGATGATGGGTGCCGGGCTGCACGTGGCTGCGCTCTACCTCGAACACGAGGCGACGATCAGCGAGACCGCCGCGGTAGTCTCGGTGATCATCCCGGTGGGGACCTACCTTGCGTGCATCTATTCGCTCTACGGCTTTCTGCTCGGCTTCAACCGCGTCCACCTGGCCGAACTGGGCGGGATGGCGGTGATACTCGCAGTGGCGGTTGTGCTTGCCGCGGCAGGAGTTTCGGTTGGGACCTGTCTGATTATCGTGGCCCTGGCACCGGCCCTGGCGGTTGTGGTCGACGAGACCGTGGGCAGCGAGCACAGACGTCAGGCACTGGACGTGCTGGAGGCGTAGGTATGTGCCCGGTGCGGTGGGCGGTAGGGTCAGGCACGTGCGAGTACTCGTCATCGGATCGGGCGGCCGTGAACACGCCCTCGTCCTGGGTCTGAACCGCGACCCGTCTGTCACCGACCTACATGTGGCCCCGGGTAACCCCGGCACCGCAGCGTTGGCCACCAACCATGCGGTCGATGTCGTGTCGGCCGCTGCCGTTGTGGCCCTGGCCGCATCGATCGAGGCAGACCTGGTGGTCATCGGCCCCGAGGTGCCCCTGGTACTCGGTGTTGCCGACGAGCTGCGGGCAGCCGGCATCGCCACGTTCGGCCCCGGCGCCGAAGCGGCAAAGATCGAGGGCTCCAAGGCATTTGCCAAAGATGTGATGGCGGTCGCCGGTGTGCGGACCGCACACAGCGAGATCGTGGACAACCCGGCACACCTCGACGCCGCACTGGACCGCTTCGGGCCGACCTGGGTGGTCAAGGACGACGGGTTGGCCGCAGGCAAGGGCGTGGTGGTCACCGCCGACCGCGATGCCGCCCGGATCCACGCCGCCGACCTCCTCGAGAGCGGACATCCGGTTTTGCTGGAGTCCTTCCTCGACGGTCCCGAGGTGTCGCTCTTCTGCCTGGTCGACGGTGACACCGTCGTTCCGCTGCTGCCTGCGCAGGACCACAAGCGGGTCGGCGACGGCGACGCCGGACCCAACACCGGCGGCATGGGCGCCTACACACCCTTGCCCTGGCTGCCCGATGAGATGGTCACACGGATCGTCGACGAGGTCGTCAAGCCGGTCGCGGCCGAGCTCGTGGCCCGCGGCATCCCGTTCTCGGGCCTGCTCTACGCCGGACTGGCAATCGGCGCCGACGGCCCTGCCGTTGTCGAATTCAACTGTCGCTTCGGTGATCCGGAGACCCAGGCCGTGCTCGCGCTGCTCAAGTCGCCGCTCGGTGTGGCATTGAACGCCACGGCCACCGGGATACTCGACCAGCTGCCGTCCCTGGAATGGGAAGATGGCGCCGCCGTGACCGTGGTCGTGGCCGCCGAGAACTACCCGGGACGCCCGCGTACCGGCGATCCGATCACCGGCTCCGACGCCGAAGGTGTGCTGCATGCCGGTACCGCGATTGCCGATGGTGCCGTGGTCTCCAACGGTGGCCGCGTGCTCAGCGTTGTCGGCGTCGGCGCAGATCTCGCTGCCGCCCGCGCCCAGGCCTACAGCCGGCTCGAGACCGTCAAACTGACCGGTTCACACTTCCGCACCGACATCGGACTGGCCGCCGAAGAGGGTCGCATCAGCATCTGAGGGAGTGCGTCAGTCCGCGAGATTGCGACCGAGGAAGGCGATCTGTCCGGGCAGGACACCCCGCCAGTAGCGGTTGGTGTGTCCACCCGGCGATGTCCCGAACGCCGGCGGTGGCCGCAGGCCTGCCATCCACTGGCGCGTGTAGGTGAAGAACTGGTCGCTGGATCCGCATTCGATCAACAGTGGTATCTGGGTGAACGAATCCTGTTGTCCGAAGAGGGAATTGGCTTGGTAGTCGGCGGTGCTGTCGAACGCGCGGGGTGGGAAGTTCGCGGGGTCGCCCCACAATGCTGGTGAGCTGACAGCGATCGCAGCAACGCGTGGAGCGCCGAGCATCGCACCCAGACGCAGTGCGCCGTATCCGCCCATCGACCAGCCGAACAAGCCGATGCGATCGGTGCGTAGACCCAGCTCCGGGTCGCCTTCGAGTATCGGGAGGAACTCGTCGAGCACCATCGCGCCGCCGTCGGTGCCGTCGGTCCGCGGGTGGTAGTAGCTGCGGGCGGCGTCCACGGAGGCCAGCGCAAACGGGGCGTTGCCCTGGCTTGCCCAGTCCTGCATCAGGTTCTGCATCTCGAGTCCGCCCGTGAACGCAGCGCGTTGATCGGTGTTCAGCGCGTGAAGGACCACAACAACCGGGAGTTCGCCGGTCACCCCGGCAGGCCGGGCCACCATCCAGTTCGTCTGGCGTCCGAGCATCTTCGCCGATTCGAAACTACCGGTGAAGATTTCCGCCGTGCCGACGGGGGCGGTGGCCTCCTGCGGCCGGGTCGAAGGTTGATCCGCGCGCACCGCTTGCGGGGCGACTCGCTTCTGCTCTTCGTCCGAGCATGCCGACAGCAATCCGAGGGCGCCGACCGCGAGTCCGGCACCCAGCAAGGCGCGACGGCCGGTCACGGGGCCGCCGCGGGTGGGAGGGTTGCCGGTGGACCCAGGTGAGGGCGCCCGGTTCGCGGAGGTAGTCATTGCGAGACAACGGTACCTGTGAGCGGCACGTGAATGTCAGTCGATGCGGTTGATCGATCGGGACCGGGCGGGAGCAGATAGTTTCGAGGTATGCGTTCGCAATCTCAACGATCTCAAGTCGACATGTTTCACGTGATGGACGTGCAGGCCGCGATCGCTGCGCGGCGGGCCCGTGGCCTCGACGTCATCTCGCTTGCGGCCGGTCAGCCGTCGACGTCGGCCCCGGTCCCGGTCCTGGCAGCCACCAAAAAGGCGCTGGGCGAATCCTTGCTCGGCTACACCGAGTCGTTGGGGATCGCGCCGTTGCGCGAAGCGATCGCCGGCCACTACCGCGAGCGCTACGACGTTCCGGTCGAACCCGACGACGTGGTGGTGACCACCGGATCGTCAGGTGCGTTCACGCTGATCTTCCTGGCCGCGTTCGACGCCGGGGACACCGTCGCGATGGCTCGTCCCGGCTATCCCGCCTACCGAAATACATTGGCGGCATTGGGTTGTGAGGTCGTCGAACTCGATTGTGGGCCACAGACGAGGTTCCAGCCGACGGTGGCGATGCTCGAAGCGCTGGACCGGCCGCCTGCGGGTTTGATCGTCGCGAGCCCGGCCAATCCGACCGGGACGATCCTGGATCCGGCTGAATTGGCGGACCTTGCGCGCTGGTGCGACGCCCACGGCACACTGCTGATCTCGGACGAGATCTACCACGGCATCAGCTATGGCCGGGAGACATCGTGTGCCTGGAACACGTCACGGCAATCGGTCGTGATGGGATCGGTGTCGAAGTACTTCAGCATGACCGGATGGCGGCTCGGCTGGATGCTGGTGCCCGCGCCGCTGCGCCGCCCGGTCGAGCGGTTGACGGCCAATCTGACGATCTGCGCGCCTGCCATCAGTCAGTACGCGGCGGTTGCCGCATTCGGTCCGGAGTCGAAGGTCGAGCTCGATGGTCACGTGACGCGGTATGCCAGGAATCGGGAGCTTTTGCTCGGGGGGTTGGCCGATCTGGGTATCGACGACATCGCCCCGCCGGACGGAGCGTTCTACGTGTACGCCGACCTAGGTGATCGCACCGACGATTCGCTGGGCTGGTGCGAGGGAGTGCTCGAACAGACCGGAGTGGCGATGGCACCCGGGCTCGATTTCGATACCCGCCACGGAAATCGGACTGTCCGGATGAGTTTCGCAGGCGCCACAGAAGACATCGCGCTGGCACTGGAGCGCCTAGCCCCGGTGTTCTAGCGCAAATGCCGGTCTGCAGCCGGTATTTGGCCGAAATGACCCATCGTCGCGCGGCCTTTGCCACCATGGCGGGGTGAACTCCGCAGGAACTCCTAAAGGTGCGCGGCGCAGGGCGCTGCTGATCACCGCCGCGGGAGAGTTGCTATTGGAGGGTGGTTTTGACTCGGTCCGACATCGTGCGGTCGCCGATCGGGCGGGGTTGCCGCTGGCGTCGACAACCTATTACTTCGCCTGTCTCGAAGATCTGGTCGCCGAAGCCGTCGAGCATGTCTGCGACGACGACCAGACCGCGATCGCCGCGCGGAGCCGGGCGCTACCGCGGCGGCGGCGGGGTGCCGAGGCGACCGCCGAAGCGCTCGCCGAGGTGTTCGTCGGGGACAACACGCCACGGACCGCCCTGACCTGCCGGTACGAAACGGTGATTCTGTGTGCACGGATGCCGCGGCTGCACCAGATACTCGCCGACCATCGGAACCGGATCCGGAATGTCCACTTCGATGTCCTGGAGAAGTCCGGACGCAGCACCGACCTGTCCGGGATCGCGCAACTGATGGCCGTCGAGGACGGTGTGGTGATCGGGGCACTGGCCGATTCGGTCGCAGATGTTGTGTCCGCGGCGAAGTTTGCGCTGTCCGAGGTCATCGACCACGTAGCGCCGGTGACACCGGTCGCGGTGGGCTGACCTGCAGTGGCTGCGGAGGACGTTTCGCGGCGGGGCATAATGTACCGGTGTCTGATACCGAGCAAAACCTGACCAAGCCCCGCGTATCCAACGTTCTGGCCGCGCGTTACGCGTCCGCCGACCTGGTGAGGTTGTGGTCGGCCGAGTACAAGATCGTGCTGGAGCGTCAGCTCTGGGTCGCGGTCCTGAAGGCCCAGCGCGAACTCGGTATCCATGTTCCGCCTGAGGCCATCGCCGACTACGAGCGGGTGCTCGACCAGATCGATCTGGAGTCGATCTCGGAGCGCGAACGGGTCACCCGACACGATGTGAAGGCTCGGATCGAGGAGTTCAACGCGCTCGCCGGACACGAGCAGATCCACAAGGGCATGACCAGCCGCGACCTCACCGAGAACGTGGAACAGCTGCAGATCCTGCGCTCCCTCGAACACGTTCATGCCCATGGTGTGGCCACCGCGGCCCGGCTGGCCGATCGCGCCGCGGAGTACTCGTCGGTGGTGATGGCCGGACGCAGCCACAACGTCGCCGCGCAGGCGACGACGCTGGGTAAGCGTTTTGCTTCCGCCGCCGATGAGTTGCTGATCGCCTTGACCCGTCTGCGCGAGTTGATCAACCGGTACCCGCTGCGTGGCATCAAGGGCCCGATGGGCACCAGTCAGGACATGCTCGACCTTCTCGACGGCGACGTGGAGAAGCTGTCGGAGCTGGAGTCAAAAGTTGCTCAGCACCTTGGCTTTTCGAAGTCATTGACGTCGGTGGGCCAGGTTTACCCGCGCTCGCTCGACCACGATGTGGTCTCGGCGCTGGTGCAGGTGGCTGCCGGACCGTCGTCGCTGGCGCAGACCATCCGGCTGATGGCCGGGCACGAACTGGTGACCGAGGGCTTCCAGCCCGGACAGGTCGGCAGTTCGGCGATGCCGCACAAGATGAACACCCGTAGCTGTGAGCGGGTCAACGGCTTGCAGGTCATCCTGCGTGGATACGGGTCGATGGCCGCCGAACTCGCGGGCGCCCAGTGGAACGAGGGCGACGTGTTCTGCTCCGTGATCCGTCGCGTCGCGCTGCCGGATGCGTTCTTTGCCATCGACGGTCTGATGGAAACCTTCCTGACCGTTCTCGCCGAGTTCGGTGCGTACCCCGCGGTGATCTCCAAGGAACTCGACCGCTATCTGCCGTTCCTCGCCACCACCAAGGTGTTGATGGCAGCAGTGCGTGCCGGGGTCGGACGCGAGGTCGCCCATGAGGCGATCAAGGAGAACGCGGTGGCCGTGGCGCTCGCGATGCGGGAAGACGGCCGCGAGCCCGACCTGCTCGACCGGCTTGCCGCCGACGACCGTCTGCCGCTGGATCGGGCAGCACTCGACGCCGCACTCGCCGACAAGTCGGCCTTCATCGGTGCCGCCGAGCATCAGGTCGCCGAAGTGGTCGCGCAGGTCGCCGAGTTGGTCGCCCAGTACCCGGACGCCGCCGGATACGCGCCGTCGCCGATTCTCTAGTTACATCCCTGGAAACCGTCCTATAGCAAGGCACCGAGGGTAGATCTCCCTCGGTGCCTTCTTATTTGACAGGTATCAGGGCGTTCTCGGCACAGGCGGGACCGGCCGGGCAATCAGGGGTTGACGAATTGACGGCTCGGACTACTATTCAACTCATTGGTTGATAACCAATAGGTTGAATAACCCGACAGGGTGGAAAGCCGAGGCGTGTACAAGTGGCCGATCAACTCAGCGCCGTGTTCGGAGCGCTCGCCGATCCGACGCGGCGGGCACTGCTGGAGCGACTGGCTGACGGCCCGGCAACGGTGTCCGCGCTTGCCGAACCGTTCGACATGAGCCTGGCCGCGGTATCCAAACATCTGAAGGTGCTGGAGCGGGCCGGTCTCATCTCCCGCGGGCGTGACGCCCAGTGGCGTCCGTGTTCGCTCGAAGCCAGGCCCTTGCAGCAGGCGAGCGCGTGGCTCGGCGACTACCGCCGCTTTTGGGAAGACAGCTTCGTTCGACTCGAACAGCACATCAACCGGATCACCGAGTCCGGCAACACGGAGGAGAAGTCATGACAGACACGGCAACTCGAGAGTTCACGATCATCCGCGAGTTCGCGGCCCGGCCGGAAGTGGTGTTCGACGCCTGGGTCGACAGCGACCAGGCAGCCCAGTGGATGGGCCCGGAGGGTGTGACGATGCCCCGCGATCGTATGTACGGCGAGGCCCGGCCGGGTGGTGAGTACGGAGGGGTGATGGTGCTGCCCGACGGCACCGAGCACTCGTCGAGCGGGGTCTATCAGGAGGTCGTCCGTCCGGACCGGTTGGTGTTCACGTGGGGCGATCCGACGACCCCTGGCAGCTTCTCGACCATCACGGTGAACTTTGCCGAGTCTGCACCGGGCACGACCACCATGACCTTCCATTTCCTCGCCCCCGGGCCACTGAGTCCGGACGACGGCGCCAGAGGCGGCTGGAACAGCAGCTTCAACAAGCTGGAGTCTCTGGTGGCGACGTCATGAGTACGGTCCTGGCGCAAGGTGATCCGGCGCTCCTCGAGACGGAGGTGGCGCAAGAACTGCTGCACATGGACATCCCGGCGCGGCTGGCCTACACCGCATCCGATGGCACTCCCCGGGTGCTGCCGATAAACCACTGGTGGAATGGCACCGAACTGGTGATGGCGACGTTCACGGGTGCCGCGAAAGTGCGGGCGCTGCGCCGGCGGCCGGCGGTGGCGCTGACGATCGACACCGCCGAGGAGCGGCCGCACGTCTTGCAGATCCGTGGGAAAGCCGTGGTGACCGATGTCGACGGCCTGGTGCCCGAGTACGAACTCATGATGCGTCGCGGCATGCCCGCCGAGGCCGCCGACGCGTACTTCGCCGGACTTCGGGCAGACGGCGCGACGATGCACCGGATCGCGGTGACGCCGTCCTGGGTGGGTGTACTCGACTTCGAGACCAGATTTCCCGGCGCTGCGCCCGCGGGAGTGCGAGGCGAGTCCTGACAGGTGTCAGTCGGCGCTGACGCCGTCCGCGTGGCCGAGGTTCCAATCTGGAACCGCAATATTCCGGACGAGCTTCTTGAGGGTGACGATGTCGGGGAAGCCATTGTCACGCTTGCGCTCCCAGATCAGCGTGCCGTCGACCTCGATGTGGAACACACCGCCCGTGCCTGGAATCAGCGTGACCGAGCCGAGTTCGGTGCCGAAGGTGTTGAGCAGTTCGGTGGCCATCCAAGACGCCCGCAGGACCCAGTTGCACTGTGTGCAGTAGGTGATGGTGACGGCAGCTTTCGATTCAATCACCGGGTCATTGTCGCAGTCGGCCCCGGGAACAGGGTGGATGCGCCAAAGGGCGATCGGGTCCTGATGATCACATCGCCCGGGCACCTGACAACGGCGGGCGATGGTCGGGCCACTAACCTCTACAGATATGCGCCCTGCTCTGGACTCCTATGAACATCTCGCAGCCGGGAAGGTGCGGGACCTCTATTCGATCGACGAGGGCACCATGCTGATGGTCGCCTCGGACCGGATCTCGGCCTTCGACCACATCTTGTCGACGCCGATCCCCGACAAAGGTCGCATCCTGACCGCCATGAGCGTCTACTACTTCGGCGCACTGGGCGTTCCGCATCACCTCGCGGGTGGGCCCGAGGATCCCCGGATCCCGGCGGAGTTGCTCGGCCGGGCGCTGGTGGTCAAGAAGCTCGACATGTTGCCCGTCGAATGCGTCGCCCGCGGATACCTGACCGGGTCGGGACTGCTCGACTACAACGCCACAGGATCGGTTTGCGGGATCGAACTCCCCGCCGGGCTGGGGGAGTCGAGCAAACTGCCCGAACCCATCTTCACACCGGCATCCAAGGCGGACATCGGCGAGCACGATGAGAACGTCAGCTTCGATGCGGTCGTGGCCACCGTCGGCGAAGAGTTGGCGGTCCGCCTGCGGGACCTGACCCTCGACATCTACTCGCGCGGCTCGGAGTTGGCGGCGCAGCGCGGAATCATCCTGGCCGACACCAAGTTCGAGTTCGGCCTCGACGACGACGGCGCCGTGGTACTCGCCGACGAGGTGCTCACCCCGGATAGCTCGCGCTACTGGGATGCGAAGACCTACACCCCGGGCCAGGTGCAGCCGAGTTTCGACAAACAGATCGTCCGCAACTGGCTGCTGAGCCCCGAATCCGGTTGGGACCGAGCGGGCGACACACCGCCACCGGCACTGCCCGACGACATCGCGCAACGCACTCGCGCCCGCTACATCGAAGCGTACGAACGTATTTCAGGCCTGTCATTCGATGACTGGCCGAAAGGAGAGCAGTGACCGACACCTCGCAGGATTCCGAAGCCATCGTGCCGCCCGTCGCAAAACAGATTCCATTCGAGCGCACCCATCACGGTGAGACCGTGATCGACCAGTACGAGTGGTTGCGTGACAAAGAGGATCCCGAGGTCATCGCGTTCCTGGAGCAACAGAACGAGTACACCGCTGCCCAGACAGCTGAACTCGCCGATCTGCGGGCCGACATCTACTCCGAGATCAAAAGTCGCACACAGGAAACCGACATGTCGGTGCCCACGCGGCGGGGCCAGTACTGGTATTACGCCCGCACCGAGGAAGGCAAGCAGTATTCGCTGAGCGCCCGGTGCCCGATCAGTGGCCCGGACGACTGGACGCCACCGGAAGTCGAGCCCGGACAGCCCGTTCCGGGTGAAGAGATCCTGCTCGACTCGAACGTCGAGGCCGAGGGCACCGACTTCTTCAGTCTGGGCGCGTTGTCGGTCAGCGAGGACGGCACGCTGCTGGCCTACAGCGTCGACAGCACCGGTGACGAGCGGTACACGATGCGGTTCAAGGACCTTCGTACCGGCGACCTGCTCGCCGATGAGATCACCGACACGGCGCCCGGTGCGCTGTGGTCGCTCGACGGCCGTCACGTTTTTTATCAGACCGTTGACGAGGCATGGCGCCCCGATACGGTCTGGCGGCACGATCTGGGTGCAGGCACCCCCGACGTCAAGGTGTTCCACGAACCGGACGAGCAGTACTGGGTGGGTATCGGCGGCACCCGCAGCGACAAGTACCTGATGATCACGGTCGGGTCGAAGATCACCTCGGAGGTCTGGGTCCTCGACGCCGGAGATCCCACCGGCGAGTTCACGGTGGTGTGGCCGCGCGAAGAGGGCGTCGAGTACGGCGTCGAACATGCCGTCATCGAAGATCAGGATCGTTTCCTGATCCTGCACAACGCAAATGCCGAGAACTTCGAATTGCTCGAGGCCCCGATCAGCGACCCCACGGCCACACGCATCCTGGTTCCACACGACACCGAGGTGCGCCTCGAGGATGTCGACGCCTTTGCCGGACAACTGGTCCTGAGTTACCGCCGTGAAGCGCTGCCGCGACTCTCGATCGCTCCACTGACAACCGGCGAACCCGTGTTCACCGAGGTCACCTTCGACGAGGAGCTGTACTCGGCCGGGCTCGGGGCCAACCCCGAGTGGGCGGCTCCACGCCTTCGCATCGGCTACACGAGTTTCATCAACCCCACCGAGATCTTCGATCTCGACGTCGCAACAGGTGAGCGGACGCTGCTCAAGCGGCAGCAGGTGCTCGGTGACTTCAATCCGGCCGACTACGAGCAACGCCGGGACTGGGCCACCGCACCTGACGGCACCAAGATCCCGTTGTCGGTGATCCGCAGGCGCGGCGCTGATTCCGGGCCCGCCCCGACGCTGCTGTACGGCTACGGCTCGTACGAATCGAGCAACGACCCGGGCTTTTCGATCTCGCGGCTGTCACTGCTCGACCGCGGCGTCGTATTCGTGGTCGCTCACATTCGCGGCGGTGGTGAGATGGGACGCCACTGGTACGACAACGGCAAGACCCTGACGAAGAAGAACACCTTCACCGATTTCGTCGCCGCGGCACAGCATCTCATCGACACCGGTGTGACCGACACCGATCACCTCGTGGGCGAGGGCGGCAGTGCAGGCGGACTGCTGGTCGGTGCGGTCGCCAACATGGCACCGGAACTGTTCAACGGAATCCTGGCCGTGGTGCCGTTTGTCGATCCGCTGACGTCCATCCTCGATCCGTCGCTCCCGTTGACGGTCATCGAATGGGACGAATGGGGAAATCCTCTCGCCGACAAAGAGGTTTACGACTACATGCGGTCGTATTCGCCGTATGAGAACGTCGAAGCATTGCCGTACCCCGAGATCCTGGTGGTCACCTCGCTCAACGACACCCGGGTGCTGTTCACCGAGGCGGCCAAATGGGTTGCCCGACTTCAGGCCAACACGACCGGCGATGCCCCGATCCTGCTGAAGACGGAGATGAAGGCCGGCCACGGTGGGGTCAGCGGACGCTACAAGCAGTGGGAAGAGGTTGCTTTCGAGTACGCCTGGGTCCTGCGGCAGACCGGCGCCGTCTGACCTGCGCCACAACCTGACAAAGCAGCAGCGCCGCCCGGGAGAATCTCTCGGGCGGCGCTGCTTTTGTGGAACCGGATATCGCTAGTGCATCATCACCGGCACCGGCTGCCCTTCGGCATCGGTGGGCTTGGCGATTGGCTTGCGGGGCAAGAAGAACGCCGGGATGAAGCAGAGTGCGATCAGGACCGTGACCACGATGAAGGTGCTGGCAAAGCCATCTGCCGCCTCGCTCAGGGTCTCTGCGTCCTTGAGGTTGTTGACCAGGAGCACCGAGGTGATCGCGGTGCCGATGGAACCGGCGGCTTGCTGAACCACATTCATCAGCGTTGAACCGTCGGGAACCTGCTTGTCCGACAGTGTTGCCAACGCGGCCGACATGATCGGCATCATCGTCATACCCATACCGAGACCCTGAACGAACAGAGCGATACTCAGCAGCCAGAACGAGGTGTCCGCACCGAGGAATATGAAGAAGCCCATGCCAAGTGCGATCAGGACGATGCCACCCATGACGAGCTTGCCCGGACCCTGCCGGTCGGTCAGTTTGCCGGACATCGGCATGGTCAGCATTGCGCCCAGACCCTGTGGTGCCAGCAACAACCCGGTCATCAGAGTCGACTCGCCGCGCACACCGATGTAGTACTGCGGGAACAGCAGAGCGGCGCCGAGGAACGCGATCATGAAGAACGTCATGGTGATCACGGCCATCGAGAGCTTGCTGTTCTTGAACAGACGCAGATCGAGCAGCGGATTCTTGTGCCGCAGCGCGTGGAAGACGAACGCGATCATCAGCAACAGGCCGACGGTGGCGGTGAGCCAGACCGGGGTGTCGGTGAAGGTCCCGTGTTCAGCGCTCAGTGAGATGCCGTAGAGGAACAGGGCCAGGCCTGGCGAGAGCAGGAGCAGTCCGAGGAAGTCGAATGTCGGCCGGGCCTTTTCTTCTTGCCCTGGCAGAACTGCCATCGCGTAGAAGAAGGCAACGATGCCGATCGGCACGTTGATGAGGAAGATCCAGTGCCAGCTGGCGTATTCGATCAGTGCGCCACCGATGATCGGGCCCATGATCGGGCCGAGCAGCATCGGGATACCGAGCATGGCCATCACCGAACCCACGCGGGCGGGGCCGGCCGCCTTGGTCAGGATCATCATTCCGACGGGCATCAGCATGCCGCCGCCCAGACCCTGCAGTACGCGGAACACGGTCAGGGACGTGATGTCCCAGGCCAGCGCACACAGTGCCGAACCGATGACAAAAAGCACCAGCGACGTCAGGTAGACGTTCTTGGTGCCGAATCGTGCTGCAGCCCAACTGGACAGCGGGATCACGGCGGCCAGCGCCAGGGTGTAGCCGGTGATGGTCCAGGCGGCCCCGGCCTGGTCGGTGCTGAACTCATCCTGGAATGTGTTCTGTGCCACCGACACAACGGTGGTGTCGAGGATCGCCATGATGGCGCCCAGCACCACGACCACGGCAATCTTCAGGATCGACGGATCGAGCTTTTGACTTGGCGGCGCGGCCTTGTCGGTTGAGGTCATGAAAGAGACGCTTTCTGCAAAAGGGTTGGAACACTGTTGTCTTCGCTTCGTCGGGCGCTGCCGACGCAAGTTTCTACATGGACGCCTGGTTGTCAACGCACGGAGAGGGAGCGAGGTAATCGCTGGACAACACCGGCACGAGTGCGTTGTTCAGATTGGTCCGCAGGTCGCCGGGCAGCGAGGTGACCAGGCTCCGGATCGCATCCTGCCCTCGGTCGATTGCGACGGCAACTGCTTTCTCGCCGGAGTCGGTGAGGGACACCCGCTTGATGCGGCGGTCGAACTTGTCCTCACGTCGGGTGACCAACTCGAGGCCGACCAGTTTGTCGACTGCACGTCCGGCGGCCGCAAGTGACAGGCGTAGCTCGTCGGACAGTTCGTTGACCGAGAGTGGCCGACAGTGCCGGCTGAGGATCAGCAGAGCTTTGAAATGGGTGAATCCCAGCTCGGTGTCGATGATGTCGTCCATCGCGTCGACGTCCATGGCCGCCATCAGGCGGGACATGAAATCGTGGACGGTCTTGAAGGCCTCGTCGACCTCCGCACGCTCCGAAGAGGGTTGCTCGACCACATCTGTTGTTGACACTGGCTAACGGTAATGCCAACGCAACTATTGATGCCAACGCAAGGAATGTGTGTTCCGTTACAGCAAATTGCAGATGTGAGCGCCGTCACTGAACCTGTTGTCCGAGTGAAGACTTTGCCTACCATCCACCTCTGTGCAACCGCCTGACCATGTGCGATTGCGATACTGATGGCTGTGACGGGACAACTGATCGTGTCCATCTCGGGCATCAGGACCGAAACGTTGGCGACGGCCGCGGCCTTCACCGAGCGGCTCGCCGCACGAGACGTACCGGTGTCGCTGCTGGTCGCCCCACGTCTGGCGGGCGGGTACCGGCTGGTCGACGACGCCGCTACCTGCGAATGGCTCCGCGAGCGACGAGCCGGCGACGACGCGATCGTGCTCCACGGATACGACCAGGCGGCGGTTCGCAGGCGGCGCGCCGAGTTCGCAGTGCTGGGAGCGCATGAGGCAGACCTGCGACTACTCGCCGCGGACCGTGTCCTCGAACGAATGGGTCTGCGCACGCGGATATTTGCCGCACCCCGATGGAACTCCTCGCCCGGTGCCCGCCAGGCGCTGCCCGGTCGCGGTTTTCGGACTGACCTGGGCCCGGCCTCGATCGACGACCTGGTCAGCGGTCGTCGCCTCCGGGCCCGGGTCCTCGGCATCGGTGAAGGATTCGGGACCGACGCCTGGTGGTGCAGGCTGCTGATCGCAAACACTGTGCGTGTGGCCCGCCGTGGCGGAATCGTCCGGCTCTCGGTGGCGGCCAAGCATCTGGACACTCCGATCGCGGCCAATTCGCTGATCAATTGCGTGGATCTTGCGTTGCTGCAAGGAGCTTGGCCGACGACCTACCGGATGTTGGAGCCGCTCGCTGCCCGGAGCGTTGCCTGATCCGGGTCCGCCCGCCGGGAAGCCTGCGCTCAGCCGGTAGAGTTACGTCCAGCAAACCGCAGCTGAAGAGGAGTTCCGAAGTGGCTCGAGTCGTAGTGGACGTCATGCCCAAAGCCGAGATCCTGGACCCACAGGGGCAGGCCATCAGTGGCGCCCTGGGTCGACTCGGATTCGCCGGTGTCGCCGATGTCCGACAGGGCAAGCGATTCGAACTCGAGGTCGACGATTCCGTCGACGACGAGGCCCTGGACCGGATCGCCTCCGAGCTCCTGGCGAACACCGTCATCGAGGAGTACTCGGTGACCCGGGTACAGGGCGCATCGTCGTGACCGGAGCGCGGATCGGGGTCATCACGTTCCCCGGAACACTCGACGACGTCGACGCCGCCCGGGCTGTGCGCCTGGCAGGCGGCGAAGCGGTTGACCTGTGGCACGGTGACGGCGACCTCAAGGGTGTCGACGCAGTGATCGTGCCCGGTGGATTCTCGTACGGCGACTACCTGCGGGCCGGCGCCATCGCCCGATTCGCGCCAGTGATGGGTTCGCTCGTCGAGGCAGCGGGCAAGGGTATGCCGGTCCTGGGTATCTGCAACGGCTTTCAGGTGCTGTGTGAGGCCGGGCTGCTGCCGGGTGCGCTCACACGCAACCAGGGGCTGCACTTCATGTGCCGCGACCAGTGGCTGCGCGTCGAGTCCAACACCTCGGCCTGGAGCTCCCGCTTCGAGCAGGGTGCCGAGATCTTGGTCCCCCTCAAGTCGGGCGAGGGACGTTACGTCGCGTCTGAAGCTGTGCTCGACGAGCTCGAGGGTGAGGGCCGAGTGGTCTTCCGCTACGCCGGTGACAACCCCAACGGTTCGATGCGGTCCATCGCCGGTATCTCCAGTGCCGACGGCAAGGTCGTCGGACTGATGCCACATCCCGAGCACGCGACAGAAGCATTGACCGGTCCCAGCGACGACGGTCTGGGCCTGTTCTACTCGGCCCTCGATGCCGTGCTCACCAACGCCTGAGGCGCACATGGTGACAACGTCCGCCGATGCTGTCGGCCTCTGCAGTTTCATCGATGACTCTCCGTCGCCGTTCCATGTCTGTGAATCGGTGGCAAAGGTTCTGGAAGCAAACGACTTTCGGCAACTGAAAGAAGAGCATCAATGGCCGTCGCAGCCGGGTCGGCACTATGTGATCCGCGGCGGATCGCTTGTCGCGTGGGACAGCACTGCTCGTGGTCGCAGTTTCCGGATCGTCGGTGGACACACCGACAGCCCCAACCTGCGGGTCAAGCAGAACCCCGACCTACGGTCGGCCGGACTGCGAATGGTCGGGCTGGAGAAGTACGGCGGTGCCTGGCTCAACAGCTGGCTCGATCGTGACCTCGGGATCTCCGGACGGCTGGCCATCCGTGAGCCCGACGGTCTGCGCGAACATCTGATCCGGATCGACGAACCGATACTGCGGGTCCCGCAGCTGGCGATCCACCTCTCGGAGGATCGCGGCGGGGTGTCATTGGATCCGCAGCGCCATGTCAATGCCGTCTGGGGTGTCGGCGCCGACGGTCCGGGATTCATGGAATGGATTGCTGCACGCGCCGATGTCGCGCCGGATCAGGTCCTCGGCTGGGAACTGATGACCCACGACCTGGCCCCCAGTCGAGTCGTCGGTGTCGACGGCGATCTCGTCAGTGCACCGCGTCTGGACAATCAGGGCACCTGTTACGCCGGTACCCGCGCGCTCATCGACGCCATCGAATCCGAATCCTCAGCGGCCATCCCTGTGCTGGCGCTCTTCGATCATGAAGAGGTCGGCAGCGGTTCGGACCGTGGTGCGTCGTCGGATCTGCTCGGTACCGTGCTCGAACGAATTGTGCTGGCGGGCGGCGGTTCTCGGGAAGATTACCTGCGGTCGATGGCGATGAGTGCCTGCGCGTCGGGCGACATGGCCCACGCGACGCATCCGAACTATCCCGAGCGCCACGAGCCGGCACATCAGATCGCCATCAACGGCGGCCCGGTATTGAAGGTGAACCAGAACCTGCGGTACGCCAGCGATGCGGCAGGCGAAGCCCTGTTCGCGGTCGCGGCTGACAAGGCCGGGGTTCCGCTCCAGCGTTACGTTCACCGGGCCGATCTGCCGTGTGGTTCGACGATCGGTCCGCTGACAGCAACCCGTACCGGACTCAACACGGTCGATGTCGGGGCGCCGCAGTTGGCGATGCACAGTGCCCGTGAGGTCATGGGCAGCGCCGATGTCGGTATGTACTCCGCCGCCCTCGCCGCATTCCTCGCTCCCTGAACCCGATGATGTGCCGTTTTGGCGATGCCCACCTGGGCTTTTGTTCGCCAAAAGGGCACATCATCGGAGTGCGGGGGCCGGGGCGGGGAGCTCAGTACTGGCCGAGGTAGAAGCGCGCGCCCTGATCGTCGAGGCATTCGGCGGAGATGGCGTACGACTGCTGTGACGGTCCACTGACTACGGTGCCGCCGCCGTCGCGGACTCGCTGCACCGCGACCTCGATGTCGTCGACGACCCACATCGGGACCGCCACCGAACGATCCTGGCCGCCTGCGATACCGGTCATCGGATGCATGCCGTCCACCTCCCAGCCGTCGTCGACGCGCCCGGCGTTGAAGGTCCATCCCAATACTCGGCCGTAGAAGTCGCGAAGCCGTTCACTGTCCGGTGTGTACAGGGTCATGTACGTGAGCTCGCCGTGGGCGGTGGCGTGCAGTGGCGGCCGCGGATCCGGCGCCGTCGGCCGGTACACCGAAAATGCCACACCCTGGTTGTCGACGGCGTCGAGTAGCTCGCCGAATCCGAACTGCTGCACCTGGTTCGGTGTACCGCCGGCCTCGAGGATCGCGGAACGGGCGGCGTCGATGTCGTCGACTGCGTACACGCAGAGCATGGTCGGATCGCCGGGAACCGAGTAGATCCCGAGGCGATGGGACAGATTGGTGACCTGGTTGGTGGCAGCGTTGAACTCCCAGCCCAGGACCGACCCGTAAAAGGCGGCGGTGCGGTCGACGTCCGTGGTCCACAGTGAGCAGTAGCCGATGTCGCCGCGGTGGATCTGTTCGACCTTCGCCCCGGTCACCGGCCCGGTGATCATCCATCGATGTCCGAACGGGTCGACGATCACACCGGTTCGAGCGCCGTGGTTTTCGTAGGGCTCGCGCTGGACCGTCGCGCCACCGTCGCTGGCGCGGCGCATGACCGTGTCGGTGTCCGGCACCGGCAACATCAACGACACCGAAACTGCTTGTGGCTGCGGGGCTTTGAGTCCCAGATCGGGGAACTCCCCGGCCAGGTAGATCACGCCGCCGCCGACGAGGAGTTCGGCATGCCCGATGGTGCCGTCTTCCATCATGATCGGTTCGCCCCGCAGTCGGGCGCCGAAATTCGTGACGTACCAGTCGATGGCCGCGGCCGGATCGGCGACGGTGAGGTAGGGCAGGGCCCCGGGACGTTCCACGGTGGTGAGGATCTGCGACGAAAGGTTCTCGGCCGACGGCGCAGAGCCGATGTCGGTGCTCATGGTGACTCCTTCGGGTAGTTCGAGTCCACGCTCCAGGCGGGTACGCAGGCGACGTGCGAAGTCGGCGTCGGGGGACACCGGCACATCGGCTGTGGCCAGCACGGTGAACGGGTCAAATGGGTTCGGTCCGTTCATGACTAGCCTCCCTTCGCGATGGGCATCGTGTTGTCTGGGTAGGCCGCGCGGAACGCCCGCTTGGCCCGGGTGAGCAGTGCTTCGGTGGCCATGACCGTGCGCCCGAGCAGTTCGGCGCACTGCGGAACGGTGCAGTCGTCGACGTACCGCAGCGTCAGAACGGCGCGGTGGGTGCTCGACAGCCGGGCCAGAGTGAACTCGGCGAGCATTCGGTCGAGGTGGACATCCCATTCGTCGCCGGCCGGATGGTCCGGGATCTCTTCCACCGGGGTCGGCGTGCGTTGCATCTTGCGCCAGTGGTCGGCCAGTTTGTGTCGTGCGATGCCGATGAGCCACGGGATCGACGGATCGACGGCATCGTCGCCTCGCGCCCGGTCCATGGCGGCCAGAAACGTGTCCGAGGTGACGTCCTCCGCGACGTTCTTGTCACCGGCCCGCCGGATCAGGTACCCGTACACCGCAGGCAATGCCTCGTCGTACAGGGCGAGCAGCGCAGTACCTGCCGGCGCGGGACCGGACGGGTTGTGGGTGTTGCCACCCGCTGAGCTGCTCACATCCTCATAGTCGTCGGTAGCGGCGGTTTTCCGACGCCCAACCCGAGAACTCTTTTACGAAGGTGCGAGCAGCGAGAGTGTGGTGCCCTCCTCGAGCACGATGTATCCGTCGACCACAGCAGGCTGTCCGCCGACCACCGACCGCTGCCACGCGAGGTCTCCCGTGGTGAAGTCGTAGGCCGTGAGCTGGGAGTTGCCACCGAAGACGATGATGTTCCCGCCCTGCCCGATGCAGCCGAGGATGTCGATGTTGGCGGATGGATCCATCGCCTCACCGCGGGGGAGTTCCCCCAATTTGTCCGCCGAGACGAGATCGAGGACCGACCGGGTGCCGTCCTTGCGGGCAAATGCGACCGTCGTACCGCAGGGCCGCGCGCCGACCTTGGACAACTCGGGGTCGGTGACCTGCCACAGCCGCGTTTTCTGTTGCGGATCGAACGCGGCGTAGGTGCCCTGGGTCTGGAAGATCTGCTCGCTGCCTGCGCCCGTGGTGACCGGAAGAGTCGATGGACCCGAAACCAGTTGTTGTTTGTCGTTGTTCGACGTCCGGGTGCCGTCTGTGCGAAGGAACTCGACTCGCTGGGCACCGCGCTCGGTGAACTGGGCCGCGATGCCGGTCGGATAGACCACCAGATCGCATGCGCATCCGAACCTGTCGTCGCCGGTGTCCGGATCGATGAGATGCTGCGTGCCGTCCGACGCCCGCACGATGGCGACGGTGCCGTTCACCTCGACCGCGGCGGCGCCGGCAAAGGTGCGGGCCCAGATCTCTGTGCCGTCCGCCATATTGCGGCTGACCTGATAGCCGGAGCTGTTGACCCGCAGAAAGTCGGGTCCGTATCCGGTGACGGCCTGGGTGTTGTCGAGACCTGAGACGGAGCCGAGTTCTCCGGTTTCCAGATCAGCGATGTAGAAGCCGTCCGGCTGATCTGCCAGACGCACCGCGCAGCCGACCTCACCTTTGTCGTTGAGCGCACAGCTCCCGAGCCCGGCATCGATCGGCTGCGCCCAGAGCCGATCTCCGTTACCGCGATCGATGGCGAGGTAGGTGGTGCCATCACCCGATGGGTAGGAGATCAGCCAGGTGTCCCGGTAGGTGCCCGCCACCAGCGGGGTGGCGCCGGAACCATACGTGCGCATGTCGCTGAGGTCGAGGCTCCAGCGCTCCCGGGGTTCGCTCGGATACGACCGGAGCGTGCCGCTTTCGTACTCGGACGTGTCCTCGGGCGGTGTATCCATTGCCAACACCGCTCCGACCGTGACCACCATGATGATCGACAGCAGGAACACGACGAATCCGATTCCCGGCGCGGGCCGGCCTTTGAGCATGTCGCTCATCCAATCACGGGGTTCAGCTCGCCAGGGACCTGCGGTAGTCGCGGGGGCTGATACCCCGAACTCGTTTGAACGCCGCGCTCAATGCGTAGGCGCCGCTGTAGCCGACCTGCGCCGCAACGGCATCGAGCGTGAGGTCCCCGCCGGCCAGGAGGTCGGCTGCCATCGACAGGCGCCATTCGGTGAGATAGGCCATCGGCGGTTCGCCGACGAGCTCGGTGAACCGCTTGGCCAACACGGCTCGCGACACCGCGCACTGCCCCGCGAGCGCGGCGACGGTCCATGGATGTTGTGGATTGTTGTGGATCAGGGTCAGTGCCCGTCCCACCACCGGATCCGACTCGGCGGCAATCCAATTCGACCCCGACGACTCGGTGGAGGAGAACCAGGACCGCAGTGAGTCGATCAAGACCAGGTCGAGGAGTCGATCCAGCATCACCTCTTGTCCAGGGGCGTCACGCACCATCTCGGTCGCGAGGAGTCCGAGGAGCGGAGAACTGTTGTCACGCACGATGATCAGTCGGGGGAGTGCATTCAGGAGTCGGGCGGACACCTCGCCTGCCACGCCGTATGTGCCGACCAGCGACACGGATTCGCCGTCGGCACTGTTGCCCCAACTGCGGATACCGAGGCACATTTCGTCGGCCAGTTCTGCGCCGTCGTCGCTGACGCAGTGCTGGCCTTCTCCGATGATCGCGGTGGTCGCAGAACTGCCGTCGCCGAAGGTGTACGGGTGCGGGCCGCGGATGATCGCGACGTCGCCGGGACGCAGGTCCGCTTGTTCACCGTCGTCGAAGGCGATGGCCGCGGTCCCGGATACGGTCACCACCACCGTCAGCGGAGCCTTGTCCTCGATCCGGACAGACCACGGCGGCGACATCACCACCCGCAACAGGAACGCATCCTTCGCGCGGGGTCCGTTGAGCACACTGCCAAGCGCATCCACAAGACGATTACACATGAAATCAAGCGGATAAGCCATGGAAACGCTCGTATTGGTCGCCTGTACTGGTTCACATGACAAACACAACAACACCCCGACATCAACGTCCCGTCCTGGTTGTCGGCGCAACCGGCAAAACCGGTGGGCGAGTGGCAGATCGACTCGAACGATCGGGTCTGCCGGTCCGGCGGGCAAGCCGCACATCGACCACACATTTTGATTGGACCGACCGCGGAACCTGGAAGTCCGCGCTCGAAGGTGCAGGCGCGGTCTACATCACCTACCAGCCAGATTTGATCGTGCCTGCCTCGGTCGACGACATCACCGCCTTTGTCGCCGCGGCCGGCGAGGCCGGTGTCGACCGGCTCGTCCTGTTGTCCGGGCGCGGTGAACCCGAGGCGCAGGCCTGTGAACAGATCGTCCTACGCGCCGGCATCCCCGCAACAGTGTTGCGGTGCAGCTGGTTTGCGCAGAACTTCAGCGAGGCATTCCTCGTCGACGGTATCCGCGAAGGTGTGGTGGTGCTGCCCGTCGGACCGGTGGGTGAGCCGTTCATCGACGCCGACGACATCGCCGACGCCGCCGTCGAAGCACTGACCGGCACCGGCCACGCCGGCCATGTTTATGAGCTGACCGGCCCGCGATTGCTCAGCTTTGCCGACGCCACCGCAGAGATCGGTGAAATACTCGGCCGCGACATCGCATTCCTGACGGTTCCCGATGGCGACTATCGCGCCGCGATGCTGGCCGAAGGCATCGGCTCGGAGTACGCGGACATGGTGATGGCACTGTTCGGAACGTTGTTCGACGGCCGCAATGAATCGGTGACCGGCGGCGTCTTCGAGATCCTCGGACGCGAACCCGGCGACTTCTCCGATGTGGTGAAAAAGGCGTCCATACAAGGAGTTTGGTGATGGCGATGGTCCGGGAGTCGGTGCTGGTCCTCGGAGTGGTGGCGGTGGGCCTGATGGCCGGGCTGTACTCGGCTTTCGCCTGCGCCGTGATGCCAGGTCTGCGGCGCGTCGACGACAGATCTTTTGTCGCGGTCATGCAACGGATCAACGTCGCCATCGTCAATCCGATCTTCCTGCTGGTCTTCTTCGGTGGCCTGGCTTTCACAGTGGTCGCCGCCGTGCTCTACCGCGACCACCGGCTGCTGTGGTGGATCGTGGCAGGCGCGGTCCTCTACGGATTGACGCTGATCACCACCGCCGCCTTCAACATCCCGCTCAACAATCAGATCGCCGCAGCCGGAGATCCCGATCGGATCAGCGACCTACGCGCGGTCCGGGTGGCTTTCGAGGAACCCTGGGTGCGGTGGAACATCGTCCGGGCGGTGGTGAACACCGGTGCACTGGCGGTGCTCGTCACCGGTCTGGTGACGCGATAGTCGAGTGGGTGCCGGGGTTCGAAGCCTGGTCGAGATGAGCCCTGCCCTCCGGCGCTGCGGCTGAGCGTCGCGCAGGCGTCAGTTATGCGATTGCGTCGAGATTCTCGTGATCTCGTCGACCACTGCGGCGGGATCATCCAGTGACACAAATGTTCTCGCGCCCGGAACCTCAGCGAATCGCGCTTTGGGGAACTGAGCGGCCAGGCGTCGGCCGAGGGCGGGTGTGAAGCACTTGTCTGCGGTGCCCCACACGAGCGTCACCGGTTTGTCGAAGGCACCCAACCGCCCGGTCACCTTGTTCAATTCGGATGGGCGGATGTTCGAGAACAATCTCCTGATGTCACGCCGGATCTGCGCGGATTCGCGGGCCGGTGCCACCCAGCGTTCGGTGAGGTCGGGCGGGAGATCCTTCGCCAACAGGCCGAACCCCGCCGGTGAGTGGCGAATTGCCTTGGACCGCATCAGCTTCAATGCGGGGGACAGTACGCCGGGCACCTTCAAGAGCGAGAAGATGGCATTGAAGGGAAACGGCGGGAAGGTGTCGAAGGCGTCGCAATTGGTGAGCACCAGCCGCCCGATGTTCTCGCCGTGGGCGTCCACGGTGAACTGGCACAGTGCACCCCCGGTGTCATTGCCGACGAGCGTCACATCGTCGAGGTCGAGGCCGACGATCAATTCGCGGATCAGGCCGGCAATTCCGGCGGGGCTCAAGTCCGCATCGAGTTTCATCGGAATCCGATGTGAACCGAGTGGGAGGGTTGGCAGATGACATCGGAACCCCGCAGTGGCCAGACCGGTTGCGACGTCGCGCCACAGTTCGGCGTCGACCAACGCGCCGTGGATGAACAGCACCGGCGGTAAAGGGGAGTCGTCGGGGCCGACGGATGTGTACTCGATGGTCCCGAGAGTGGTCTCGACGGTTGCCATGATGGGTATCCTTCCAGGGGATCGCCGCGCAGTCCGGGGTTTATATGGGAGCGCTCTGCCGAGCCCCGCAAAGCACGCCGCGAGATGCCCTATTTCACCCGCCGGTTGATTAAGTCCACGACGATCGAATGACCTGCACCGCGTTCGCTGACGGCGTATCGCATGGCGAATACCCGCCCGAGCTGCAGTGTTGATGGATTAAAGGGTCCGAAACCGGGCCCGCCGGGGGCGTAGGCCGACACATCTGCGGTGCCGGTGACCTGCGGCCATTAGACTGAGACCAAGGCCGCTGAGGGTGACGTTTGGATGTTGCCGTCGGCATAGGCCCACCCTGGGAAGATGGACGCCTGTGGACCAGTCAGACTGGACCCGAAGCTGCAGGTCGTGCTCGACCCATTGAAACGTAAGGGAGAACAATGTTCGAACGGTTCACCGACCGCGCTCGTCGGGTTGTAGTCCTGGCTCAAGAAGAAGCGCGGATGCTCAATCACAACTACATCGGTACCGAGCACATCCTGCTGGGTCTGATCCACGAGGGCGAAGGCGTTGCCGCCAAGTCGCTCGAGTCGTTGGGGATCTCGCTCGAAGGCGTACGCAGCCAGGTCGAGGAGATCATCGGCCAGGGTCAGCAGGCACCGTCCGGTCACATTCCCTTCACTCCCCGCGCGAAGAAGGTCCTCGAGCTCTCGCTGCGTGAGGCCCTGCAGCTCGGCCACAACTACATCGGCACCGAGCACATCCTGCTCGGCCTCATCCGCGAGGGCGAGGGCGTAGCGGCCCAGGTGCTGGTCAAGCTCGGCGCCGACCTCAACCGGGTGCGCCAGCAGGTCATCCAGCTCCTCTCGGGCTACCAGGGCAAAGAGCCTCAGGAAGCCGGCACGGGCGGTCGCAGCACGGAGGCCGGTACGCCGTCGACCTCGCTTGTCCTCGATCAGTTCGGTCGCAACCTGACCGCGGCTGCTGCCGAGGGCAAACTCGACCCGGTCATCGGGCGCGAGAAGGAAATCGAACGCGTCATGCAGGTGCTGAGCCGCCGCACCAAGAACAACCCGGTGCTCATCGGTGAACCCGGCGTCGGTAAGACCGCTGTCGTCGAGGGCCTGGCCCAGGCGATCGTGAACGGCAATGTTCCCGAGACGCTCAAGGACAAGCAGCTCTACACCCTCGACCTCGGGTCGCTGGTTGCCGGTAGCCGCTACCGCGGTGACTTCGAAGAGCGCCTGAAGAAGGTTCTCAAGGAGATCAACACCCGCGGCGACATCATCCTGTTCATCGACGAGCTGCACACGCTCGTCGGCGCAGGTGCTGCCGAAGGCGCCATCGACGCCGCCAGCATCCTCAAGCCGAAGCTCGCCCGCGGTGAGCTGCAGACCATCGGTGCGACCACCCTCGACGAGTACCGCAAGTACATCGAGAAGGACGCCGCACTCGAGCGCCGGTTCCAGCCGGTGCAGGTCGGCGAGCCGAGTGTCGAGCACACCATCCAGATCCTTCGGGGTCTGCGGGACCGCTACGAGTCGCATCACCGCGTCTCCATCACCGACGGTGCACTGACGGCCGCGGCCACCCTGGCGGACCGGTACATCAACGACCGCTTCCTGCCGGACAAGGCGATCGACCTGATCGACGAGGCCGGCGCCCGGATGCGTATCCGCCGGATGACCGCACCGCCAGACCTGCGCGAGTTCGACGACCGGATCGCCGACGCCCGCAAAGAGAAGGAATCGGCGATCGACGCCCAGGACTTCGAGAAGGCCGCGAACCTGCGCGACAAGGAGAAGCAGCTCGTCACCGAGCGCGCCGAGCGTGAAAAGCAGTGGCGCAGTGGCGACATGGACATCGTTGCCGAGGTCGATGACAACGAGATCGCCGAGGTCCTCGGTAACTGGACCGGTATCCCCGTCTTCAAGCTCACCGAGGAGGAGACCACCCGTCTGCTCCGTATGGAAGACGAGCTGCACAAGCGGATCATCGGCCAGACCGAAGCGGTCAGGGCCGTCTCCAAGGCGATCCGTCGTACCCGCGCCGGTCTGAAAGACCCCAAGCGTCCGTCCGGTTCGTTCATCTTCGCCGGCCCGTCCGGTGTCGGTAAGACCGAGCTGTCCAAGGCGCTGGCGAACTTCCTGTTCGGCGAGGACGACGCGCTCATCCAGATCGACATGGGCGAGTTCCACGACCGGTTCACCGCGTCGCGGCTCTTCGGTGCCCCTCCCGGCTACGTCGGATACGAAGAGGGCGGCCAGCTCACCGAGAAGGTGCGCCGCAAGCCGTTCTCCGTCGTGCTGTTCGACGAGATCGAGAAGGCACACCAGGAGATCTACAACACGCTCCTGCAGGTGCTCGAGGACGGCCGTCTCACCGACGGTCAGGGTCGTACGGTCGACTTCAAGAACACCGTCCTGATCTTCACCTCGAACCTCGGTACGGGCGACATCTCCAAGGCCGTGGGTCTGGGCTTCTCCCAGTCCGGCGCCGAGGGCTCGAACTACGAGCGGATGAAGCAGAAGGTCAACGACGAGCTCAAGAAGCACTTCCGGCCCGAGTTCCTCAACCGTATCGACGACGTCATCGTGTTCCATCAGCTCACGAAGGACGAGATCATCAAGATGGTCGATCTGATGATCGCCCGCGTCGAGACGCAGCTGCGGAACAAGGACATGGCTCTGGAGCTGACGGACAAGGCCAAGGCCCTGCTCGCCAAGCGCGGCTTCGATCCGGTCCTGGGTGCGCGGCCACTGCGTCGCACCATCCAGCGTGAGATCGAGGATCAGCTGTCCGAGAAGATCCTGTTCAACGAGATCGGTGCAGGCGAGATCATCCTCGTCGACGTCGAGAACTGGGACGGCGAAGACGAGGGCGAAGACGCCAAGTTCACCTTCAAGGGTTCGAAGAAGCCGATCGCGCTTCCCGACACCCCGGTGGAACTGGCCAAGACCGGCGACTCCGAGAAATAGTCGATAGAAAGTAAGGGGCGCAACCACGAAAGTGGTTGCGCCCCTTCTTTTTGCAGGCACAGACAGAAGCACCCGTTCCGGTCAAAAACACACGTTGCAACGAGTGTTTTTGACTGGAACGGGTGCTTTTGTGGCTATTGTGCTGCGGCGTCCTTGTTGTCGCGGCCGGCGAGCAGGAGCGTGATCGTCAACTCCAGGCGGTTGGTGACGTCGGTGGCCGAGGCCCGGCGGGTCAGCCACTGCACTAGATTCGACATCCAGACGTCGGAGACGACGCGGGCGATCTTCAGGTCGAGATCGCCGGGCTCGCCTTCGACCATGGCATTGGCGAGCAGACGGTCGATGATCCTCGCGACCTTGTCGACCTCTGCGGAGGCCGATGCATCGGCGAACATGAATGCGCGGGTCATTGCTTCGGTCAGCAGCGGATCACGTTGCATGGCAAGGGTGATCATGTCCAGGACGTGGCGCAGACGCTCGAGTGGCGTGTCTCCGCGGAGGCGGGTCTTGTCGGCGCGGGCCTCGACGCCTTCGAACTCGCGGGCCAGGGCGGTGACGAGTAGGTGCACCTTCGAGGGGAAATAACGATAAAGGGTTCCGACGGCAACGTCGGCACGGTCGGCGACGGCGCGCATCTGTACGGCGTCGTAGCCGCCCTTTGACGCGAGGGCAAGCGTCGCGTCGAGGATGCGGCGTCTACGTTCACGCTGGGCGTTGGAGCCGAGGTCGATCTCGGTACCGACGGCAGCATCGCTGACCGAACCGCCGGTGGGATTCGGGCTTGCCATCAGTGGACGACCTCTTTCGTTTCTGCGCCCAGTGGGCCCTGGTTTCTGTGGTTGACCGTTTTTGCAGGTGGTCAACTACACATTAATCGCTGGCACCGAAAATGCGATTTGGAGGCCGCGTGCCGCAGCCCCTTTCATTCTGCCGCCTCGAACGTGCAATATTAGAACAGGTTCTACTACGCACCGACAACTCCGAGTAGTCAGGATGTCCAGGCCCATGACGATCGCTACCACTCAAGAACATACCGCTGTGGCCGATGCAATTGGTCAATGGTCCAAAAAGGTGTCGGCAATCACCTCGGTCCGGGCGGCCGAACCCGGATCCGACGTGCAGGCCGATGCCTGGCCTGCACTGTTCCCCGAACTGGCGGGTCTAGGGGTGTTCGCGGCCGCGGTACCGGAGAGCCAGGGCGGAATGGACGCGATGTTCATCGATCTCGCCGTCATGCTCGAGCAAACGGGCTACGGACTCGTCCCCGGTCCGGTAGCCGGAACGGCCATCGGTGCCCTGCTGGCAGCGGTGACAGGCGCACCGAATGAGAACGCGTTACTCGGGCAGTTGCTGGCCGGTGAGGTCGGCGTCGCGATCGCAACGGCTGTGCTGACGGGCGGTGGCGTGGTCCTGTCGACCGAAACCGAACGCGGCGTCCTGTCGGCCGACGGTGACCTCGGACTGGTCGCCGGGTACGCAGATGGTGTCGCGCTGCTGGCGCCGGTGGACATCGCGGGAAGCCGGCGGTGGGTGCTGCTGGAACCGAAAACGCCGGGTGTGGTCGCCGACAAAGTCGAGGGCATCGACTTCTCGATGGACCTCGCTCGGGTCCGGTTCGAACAGGTCCGGATCCCCGCTCACGAGGTCCTGCACGTCTCGGATTCGTTTGTGCGGGCCACGGTCATCGCCGGGATCGCCGCTCAGGCGGCCGGAGTTGCCCGCTGGTGCCTCGACACCGCCGTCGAGTACGCCAAGGTGCGGGAACAGTTCGGCGCGCCGATCGGCAGCTTTCAGGCCGTCAAACACATCTGCGCGGAAATGCTCTGTCGCAGCGAACTGGTCGGCGCCGCGGCCTGGGACCTCGCCGAGGCCATCGACGAACTCACCGAAGCCGACAGTGCCGACCGCGAGGCGGCGACGGCGCAGCTGGAGATCAGCGCCGCGGCGGCAGCGGCGGTGGTCGCCGAATTGACCGTGGCGAACGCCAAGGACTGTATTCAGGTACTCGGCGGGATCGGGTTCACCTTCGAACACGATGCGCACCTCTACCTGCGTCGGGCGCTGGCCTGGCAGGCCCAGCTCGGGGGCCCGGGGTGGTGGCGCAGGCAGGTTGCCGAACTGAACCGGTCCGGGGTCCGTCGAACGTTCACGATCGATCTGGGGGACGCCGAGCGCGACCGCCCGCAGGTTCGGGAGCAGGCGGAGTCCATTGCGGCCGCGACGGATCAGCGCCTGGCACTTGCTGCCACCGGATACCTGACGCCACATTGGCCAACGCCGTACGGACTCGGCGCCGACGCGTCGCATCAGGTGCTCATCGATTCCGAATTGGAACGAGCGGGCGTCCGTCGTCCGGACCTGGTGATTGCGGGGTGGGCGATCCCGACGATCGTCGCGCACGGCACCGACGCGCAGCGCGAACGCTTTGTGCGGGCGACGCTCGACGGCGAGTTGTTGTGGTGCCAGCTGTTTTCCGAGCCGGGGGCGGGTTCGGACCTCGCCTCGCTGCGGACCAAGGCCACGAAGGTCGACGGCGGCTGGCGGCTGCAGGGTCAGAAGGTCTGGTCGTCGCACGCGCACGATGCCGATTGGGCGATTTGCCTGGCGCGAACCAATCCTGATGTCCCCAAGCACAAGGGGATCACGTATTTCCTCGTCGACATGAAGTCGGCAGGCATTCAGACGCGGCCGCTGCGCGAGTTGACCGGCCGGTCACTGTTCAACGAGGTCTTTCTTGATGACGTGTTCGTCCCCGACGACTGTGTGGTCGGGGAGGTCGACAACGGCTGGCGCCTGGCGCGCACCACGCTGGCCAACGAGCGAGTGGCGATGGGTGGCTCGGCCCTCGGCAAGGAGATGGAAGCGCTTCTCGAGCAGATCGGTGACTCGGTGCTGACCGATGCGCAGACCGAAGGTCTCGGCGATCTCATCGTGCAGGCGCAGCTCGGGCAGGTCCTGGATCTGCGGACGGTGCTCGGGTCGATCAACGGGACGGATCCGGGGGCGGTGGCCGGTGTCCGCAAGCTGATCGGGGTTCGGCATCGGCAATCGGTGCCCGAGTTCGCGCAACAATGCCGTGGTACCGAAGGCCTGGCCTTGTCCGCGGCTGCCGACACGTTCCTGCTGAACCGGTGTCTGTCCATTGCGGGTGGCACCACCCAGATCCTGCTGACGGCCACGGCCGAGAGGCTGCTGGGTCTGCCCCGGTGAGGTGCGGCCGCAGCTTGGCGCAAGTCGAAACGGACACCGTGTTCGTCTGATACAACTAGAACAAGTTCTAATTCTTTGGAGGGGTGTAGAACGTGGATTTCACGCTGGATTCCACCGCCCAAACTGTGAGCGATGTCATGGACTCGGTGCTGGAACGGCACGAGACGGTCTGGGACGCGAATCTGACAGATCGCGGGGGGTTCGAGACAACGTTGTGGTCGGCGCTGGCCGGTGGCGGTGTTCTGGCGCTGCCATTGCCGGAGAGCCAGGGCGGCGATGACGTCGGTGTCGGTGGGCTGCTCCCCGTCGCCACCGCGTTGGGACGGTCCGCGGCCGTGACACCCGCGATCGGGACCCTGATCTCGGGGCTGGCGCCACTGGCCGCCCGGGCTCCCGACGTGGCGGTCGAACTCGGCGCCGCAGTGCAATCGGGTGGTTGGTTGGCTGCGGCCATCAACGAGCCGGGCGCGGCGATGACGGCCACACCGCACACCTCGGTGTCGGGCGGAAAGTTGACCGGGACCAAAACCGGTGTGCTGCATGCCGAGGGTGCGAGCGCCCTGCTCGTCGCCGCAGACGCGGGCGTAGCTGTCGTCGCCGGTGATGACCCGGGAGTGACCATCACCAGGACGACCTCGTCGTGCGGATGGGGCGAGTACACAGTCGAATTCGACAACGTGCCGGTCCGGACCATCCTCGAGGGCGATCCGGATTGGCTCATCGAGCACCACGCGCTCGGCATCGCCGCCTACGCCGACGGATTGGTCGCCGGTGCGATGAAGCTGACGGCCACCCACGTCACCGAGCGAGTCCAGTTCGACAAGCCCATCGGGACGTTCCAGGCCGTACAGCAGCAACTCGCCGACATCTACGTGGTGGCTCGGTCGATGACACTGGCGACCACGGCGGCCGGCTGGCGTTTATCCGAAGGTCTTGATGCGGGCCCGGATCTGGCGGTGGCCACGTACTGGCTGGCGCAGGAGGTCCCGGCCACGATGCGGACGATGGTCCACCTCCATGGCGGCATCGGTGTCGACCTCACGTACCCGTTGCACCGGTACTTCTCGATCGCCAAGGATCTCGCGCGTCTGGTGGGTGGACCCACCAGCCGCCTCGATGCACTGGCCGAGCAGGTAGAGGCAGGAGCGTAAACCCGATGTTCATCGATCTCACCCCCGAGCAGCGCAGCCTGAAAGCGGAGCTGCGCGAATACTTTTCGACGCTGGTCTCCGAGACCGATGCCGAAGTGATGCTCACCGAGCGACACGGACCCACTTACCGCAAGGTGATCCGGCAGATGGGCAAGGACGGCTGGCTCGGTGTCGGATGGCCGAAGGAATACGGTGGCCGCGGATTTGGCCACATCGAACAGCAGATCTTCGTCAACGAGGCCGCTCGCGCCGATGTCCCGTTGCCTTCGGTGACGCTGCAGACGGTCGGACCGACTCTGCAGCTCTACGGCAACGAGGAGCAGAAGCAACGGTTCTTGCCTGCGATCCTCGCCGGTGAGGTCCACTTCGCGATCGGTTACACCGAACCCGATGCCGGCACCGACCTCGCATCGCTCAAGACCACCGCGGTCCAGAGCGGCGACGAGTACATCGTCAACGGACAGAAGATCTTCACCACCGGCGGCCACGACGCCGACTTCGTGTGGCTGGCCTGCCGGACCGATAAGGACGTCGCCAAGCACAAGGGCATCTCGATCCTGATCGTCGACACCACCGACCCCGGATACAGCTGGACCCCGATCATCACCGCCGACCATGCCCATCACGTCAACGCCACGTACTACTCGGATGTGGTGGTGCCTGCCAACATGGTGGTTGGTGAGGTCAACGGCGGATGGCGGCTCATCACCACACAGCTCAACCACGAGCGCGTCATGCTCGGTCCCGCCGGACGACTCGACGGGCTCCTCGCCCGCATCACCGAGTGGGCGGAGCGCCCGGGCCCCGACGGCACCGTTCCGGCAAAGCACACGGACGTGAAACGTGCTCTGGCAGAGCTGCATGCCTACTACCGGATCAACGAGCTGCTCAACTGGCAGGTGGCAGCAGGCGGTGATTCGATCTCGATGGCCGATGCCGCGGCAACGAAGGTCTTCGCCACCGAACGGCTACAGCACGTCCACCGGTTGATCGACGAGATCCTGGGCAGGCACGGAGATTTCTCCGACCCGCAGACCGCCGCGCTCGCCGACTGGTTCGACGTCCAGGCCAAACGCAACGTCGTGATCACCTTCGGTGGCGGTGTCAACGAGGTGATGCGCGAGATGATCGCCACCGCCGGGCTCGGTCTACCCCGCGGAAAGCGCTGAGAGGAGCCATTCCATGACAACTGTTGATACGTCGACGATCATCGCGGCCACCGACCGCGTCCGGGCTGCGGGCACCAGCGCTCCGGTGGCAGGCCGCGACCCCATCAACACAGCCATGATCAACAACTGGACCGAGGCCATCGGGGACAACAACCCGATCTACGTCGACGACGATGCCGCCCGCGCTGCGGGATACGACGGCATCGTGGCTCCTCCGGCGATGGCGCAGGTGTGGACGATGCGGGGACTGGCCAGGGTGCGCGCCGACGACGACCCACTCGGTCAGGTGACACAGATTCTCGACGACGCGGGCTACACGTCAGTTGTCGCGACCAACTGTGATTCGACCTACCACCGGTACACGAAGCCTGGTGAAGAGGTGACCATCGAGGCCGCCCTGACAGATGTGGTGGGGCCCAAGCAGACCGGCCTCGGCGAAGGCTGGTTCTTCACCACCAGGAACACCTGGAAGGTCGGCGACGAAGTTGTCGCCGAGATGGATTTCCGGATCCTCAAGTTCCGACCGCCCGCCAAGGATCCGATTTCGGATAGGGATCCTGGGCCACCCGCGGCCGACAGCGCGGTGATCTCATCACTCGGTTCACCGGCCGACGATTTCGATCCGGCAAAGATGATGCGTCCCACCCCATCTCTGGATACGCTGTTCTTCTGGGACGGCGTACGCGAGCACGAGCTGCGCATCCAAAAACTCGAGGACGGATCGCTGCGGCATCCGCCGGTGCCGGCGATCTGGAAGGCCAAGGGCGAGGAGACCGACTACGTGGTCGCCACCGGTCTGGGCAGTGTCTACAGCTACGTGGTGCACCATGCCCCGAAGGTTCCGGGCCGAAAGTTGCCGTTTGTCATCGCGCTCGTCGAACTCGACGAAGGTGTACGGCTTTTGGGCGAGCTCCGCGGGGTCGAACCCGAGCAGGTCGAGATCGGGCTTCCGGTACGTGTTGAATTCCTTGACTTCCCGGCGGTCGACGATGCCGCCGCCTGGACGCTGTATGCGTGGCAGCCCGCCGGAACAGGAGTGCAGCAATGAATGTTCCCCCCGCGGTACCCACAGTTGTCCCGCCCGCCAACCCTCCCGCAGCAGTAGTCGGTCTTGAACTGCCGACTCTCACAGTGGACGCGACACCGACCTTCGTGGTTTCGACGGCCTTGGCCACCAGGGACTTTCAGGATGTCCACCACGACCGCGACCTCGCTCACCAGAAGGGGTCGAAGGACATCTTTGTCAACATCCTCACCGACACCGGACTGGTGCAGCGGTACATCACCGACTGGGCCGGGCAGCGCGCGCAGATTCGGTCGATCAAGCTACGACTCGGTGTGCCCTGGTATGCCTACGACACCTTGACGCTCACCGGCACCGTGAGCGCGGTGGATGACGGTCTGGTGACGGTCGACGTGGTCGGCAAGGACAGCCTCGGAAACCACGTGACGTCGGTGGTGACACTGGTGATGGACCATACGAACGTCAGTGCACCGGCGGGAAAAAGTGAAGCGGGAGCGAGCCGATGAGCGGGTTGTCCGGTAAGGCAGCGATTGTCGGTATCGGCGCCACCGACTTCTCCAAGAACTCGGGACGCAGCGAACTGCGGCTCGCGGCCGAAGCTGTCACCGCGGCGCTTGCGGACGCCGGATTGACACCGGCAGACGTGGACGGACTGGTCTCGTTCACCATGGACACCAACACCGAGATCGCGGTCGCCCGCGCCTCGGGCATCGGTGAGTTGAAGTACTTCTCTCGCATCCACTTCGGTGGGGGAGCAGCGTGCTCCACCGTGCAGCAGGCGGCGATGGCGGTGGCGACCGGGGTTGCCGATGTGGTGGTGGCCTACCGGGCCTTCAATGAGCGGTCGGGCATGCGGTTCGGCCAGGTGAACACCTCGCTGGTCGCGCAGGACAACTCGTCGGGCACCGACAACGCCTTCAGCTATCCACATGGGCTAAGTACCCCGGCTGCGTTCGTGGCAATGGTGGCCCAGCGATACATGTACGAATATGGCGCCACCAGTGCAGATTTCGGCCAGATCGCGGTGGTGGATCGCAAGCATGCAGCGGTCAATCCCGAGGCTTTCTTCTACGGCAAACCCATCACGCTCGACGATCACCAGAACTCGCGGTACATCGCCGAGCCCCTCCATCTCCTTGATTGCTGCCAAGAATCCGATGGTGGGGTGGCGATTGTGGTGGTGTCGGCCGAGCGCGCCAAGGATCTACCGCATACGCCGGTCGTCATCGCTGGTGCTGCATCGGGCAGCGGTGAAAACCAGTACATAATGACCAGCTACTACCGCGACGACATCGCCGGACTCCCCGAGATGGGGTTGGTGGGCAGGCAGTTGTGGGAGCAGTCGGAACTTCGCCCCGACGACATGGATGTCGCGATCCTCTACGACCACTTCACGCCGTACACGTTGATGCAGCTCGAGGAGCTCGGATTTTGCGGTCGCGGTGAGGCGAAAGATCTTGTCCGCGAACCCGGTGCACTCGAAGTGGGTGGCAGGCTGCCGCTCAACACCCACGGTGGGCAACTCGGGGAGGCGTACATCCACGGGATGAACGGCATCGCCGAAGCTGTCCGACAGCTTCGTGGTGACTCGGTCAACCAGGTCGACGGCGCAGGTGCAGTGGTGGTCACCGCCGGCACCGGAGTCCCGACCAGTGGTCTTGTCCTGACCGCATAGTTCGTGCCCTCATTCTCGTCGCAAAGGAGATTTCTCAGATGGCCTTCAACCTTGCCGATGTATTCGAGACCGTCGCCGACTCGGTTCCCGACCGGATTGCGTTGACCTACGAGGGTGTTGATCACAGCTACCGCTTACTCGAACGCGAGTCGAATCAGGTGGCACACATGTTGTCGGCCGCGGGAATCGGTGCCGGCGACCATGTCTCGCTGTTCCTCAAGAACAGCCTGGAGCACGTCACCACCATCCTCGGTGTCATCAAGCTGCGTGCTGTTCCCATCAACATCAACTATCGCTACACACCGGCAGAGCTGCTCTACATCTTCGAGAACTCCGACTCGGTGGCGATAGTTGTCGAAGAACTCGAACATCAGGAGAACCTGGCACAGATCATCGGACAGATCCCGACCCTGCGGACGGTGCTGGTGATCGGGGAGGTCTCCCAAGCGCTGGCCGATGCCGCAACGGAGGCCGGTGTGAGTGTTCTTCCCTTTGCGCCGCAGGGGTATTCGGATGCGCGGGACTTCGAACCCCGGACGGGCGATGAGCTCTGGGTGCTCTACACCGGCGGCACCACCGGCTACCCCAAGGGGGTGATGTGGCGGCACGACGACTTCTTCCACAAGCCGTTGTCGGGCGGTAACCCGTACGAGGACAACAACCCACGCAAGAACCTCGGCGAAGTTGCCGCAGCGGCAAAGGAGTTCCCCGATCTGGCCTTCCTGATCGCGGCACCGCTGATGCACGGCGCGGCGTTGTATTCGCTGTTCACGTTCTTGACCCTGGGTGCGCGCCTGGTATTGATGCGGACGTTTGACCCCGAAAAAGTGGTGCGCTCCATCGAATCCGACAAGGTCAACGTGATCCTGATCGTCGGCGACGGTATGGGTTCGCCCCTTGCAGATGCGATGAACAAGCTGAAGGACGAGGTCGACATGTCGGCCCTGTTCTCGATCACCTCCGGCGGTGCGATCTGGTCGGTCGGTGTGCGAGATCGGATGGTCGCGGCGAAGCCTGATTTGTTGCTGCGCGATAACTTCGGGGCCTCGGAGTCCGGCAACGACGGTGCCTTTGAAGTTCGGGAGGACGGCACGCTGGCGATGCCGCCGTCTTCGAAGATGACGGTGCTCGACGAAAAGCTGGAGCCGATCGAACCAGGCTCCGGTGAGGTGGGGATGATCGCCCGGATCGGGAACGTGCCCCTGGGCTATTACGGGGATGAGGAGAAGTCGGCGCGAACATTCCCCACGTTGCCCGATGGCACCCGGGTGTCTGTGCTCGGCGATATGGCGCACGTCGAGGCCGACGGCACCATCGTCTTCCTCGGACGCGGTTCGCAGTGCATCAACACCGGTGGTGAGAAGGTGTTTGCCGAAGAGGTCGAGGCCTGCCTGCACGCACACCCCGCGGTCGCCGACGCACTGGTGGTCGGGGCCCCCGACGAACGTATGGGCCAGAAGGTCTCGGCCGTGGTAGCGGTCCGCCCGGACCAGACCGCGCCGACGCTCGACGAAATCCAGGAGCATTGCCGAACGATGCTGGCGGGCTACAAGATTCCCCGTCTGCTGGTGTTGGTCGACGAGATCAAGCGGACCCCGGCCGGTAAGGCCGACTACCGGTGGGCCAAGGATGCCGCACTCGGCACATCGGTTTCGGGCGCGGTGAGCAGCTGAGATAGGCCGGAGTCGTTGCGCTGCAAGCGATCAGGCAATTCCTCCGTTGGCGTACAGGGTCTGTCCGTTCACCCACCGTCCCGGACCTGCCAGGAATGCAACGACTTCTGCGATGTCCTCGGGCTCGCCCAGTCGCTCTAGCGGGGCTGCGCTTGCCAGCCGGTTGATCAGTTCGCTCGGTTTGCCCTCGAGGAACAGCGGTGTCGCGGTCGGGCCCGGTGCGACCACGTTGACGGTGATGTCGCGCCCACGTAGTTCGCGCGCGAGTATGAGGGTCAACGCCTCGACGGCCCCCTTGGTTGCGGCATACGCGGCGTAATTCGGTTGTTGCAGACGGGTTATCGAGGTGGAGAAGTTGACAAGCGCACCGCCCGGACGCAGTTTCTGGGCCGCGAGCTGGGACACGACAAACGTTCCTCTGACGTTGGTCCGGTGCATTCGGTCGAAGTCGTCGAGATTCATGTCGGCGACAGGCGCGAGCAGCATGATGCCCGCGGTGTTGACAACGATGTCGACACCACCGAACTGCTCGGCGGTCTGATCGAAGACACGCTCCATCTGGGTCTCGTCCGCAACGTCGCCGCCTGCAGTGATGGCCGTCCCACCGTTCGCGGTGATGCCGTTGGCCACCGCATCGGCTGCCGCCGCCCGTCCGGCGTAGTGGACCACCACGTTGTTTCCGTCGGCTGCGAGGCGTTCGGCGACCGCTCTTCCGATCCCGCCGGAGCCACCGAAGACGATCGCGGTGCGGGCATTGTGATTCTTGCTGACCATGGCCAACTCGCTTATAAGTGGACTAGTTGTACACAAACTGAAATGTAGACTACTTGTACATATGAGGCAAGGGGTGAGGTCAATGACGACGGACAGGTTGCCCGCCGAGAAGGACATCAAGTTGCGCGCCGGAAGAGGGCGCCGCGCCGCAGCGGAAGTGCACCAGGCTGTTCTCGCCGCGACGACGGAGCTGCTGTTCTCCGGTGGCATCAAGGCCGTGACCTTCGACAAGGTCGCAACTCACGCCGGCGTCAGCAAGATGACCTTGTACAAATGGTGGCCGTCCCCAGGGGCGCTCGCACTCGAGGCGTACTTCTCCGCCGTCGAGGTGGAGCTGGGTTTCGAGAACTCCGGCGACCTCGGCCGCGACCTCAAAGCGCAGTTGCATTCGTTCATCCACCTACTCGTCGACACCCCTCGAGGTCGCGTGATCGCAGAGTTGGTGGGACTTTCCCAATCGGATCCCGCGCTCGCCGCAACGATCGAGACGACGTACACGCGGCCGCGCCGTCAACTTGCGGTAGACCGTCTTCGGTTGGCGCAGGAGGCGGGTGTGCTTCGCGACGATATCGACCTCGAAGTCGTGGTCGACCAGTTGTGGGGCGCGGCCTACCACCGGCTGTTGCTCCCGGCGCAACCGCTGACCGTCGCCTTCGCAGACGCTCTGGTCGACAACATTCTCCGCGGCATCGGCACACCCTCCGCGCGAATCGACTGACTGCTCGGTTCGGGGGTGGGGGTGGTTGGTGTGCACTTCTGATCGGCAAGGGCTATTCAGCCATCGGCCGGGTTCGCGTTAGTTGTTTCGCCTGACTATCGAAAGATGCTGCAGCTGAGTCGAATTGGCCCAGCAACACCCTTGCGAACATGTGTTCGAGTAGGTACAGTGGAATCAATCGGCCACAAGCACGACGTATCTGACGCCTTCCCCGCAGACACATCCGGTCGACCTCCCGGTTTGCTCTTGTCCTTGGAAGGTGCTGTGCTATGCGACTTCTCGAGATGGTTGACGATCTGGTCGACCTGGTCTTACCGGATGATCCAACTGCCACGCTGGGTATGGCGAAGGATCTGATAACCCTGCGCAACGCCGCCGAGCATCAACTAGCGGTGTGCGCCGCGGTGATCGACGGGTCGGGTATCGCCCGTAAGGAGGGATCGACCACGTCTAAGTTGTTGCAGGCCAATGGTGCGGCACCGGTATCGGCGTATCGGTGGTTGCGCGTCGGACCGGGCCTCGCCGGTCTGGATCGTACTGCCGGGTATTCGAGGGACGGGTTTCTGTCGTCCGAGCATGTCGATGCGGTGGTCAAAGGTGTTGCGCATGTCCTCGGGCGGTCCGAGGATCCGATCACCGCTGAGCAGCAGATCGAGTTCGAACGGAAACTGTTGAACCACGCCATCTCCGGAGCACCACCGGCAGAGATCAGCGCGGCGGCCCGAACGCTGGGGAATGAGGTGGCGAAGGACACCGGCGGTCCACCGCCGGCTGAAGACCGGTCACTGAACAGCCTGGACTATGCAGTCCGTGAAGGTCGCTGTGTCGGCACGTTCGATGTGGATGCGGTGATCGGGGAAAAGTTGTTCTCCGCGTTGGACTTCTGGTCCAAAGCACGCCCCGAACCGGACGGTTCGGATGACAGTCGAAGCCCCACCCAACGCCGGGCTGATGCGCTGCACCAGTTATTGGATTGCGGCGGTGGCGAGCAAACGCTGGTGTCGGCGCCGCGAACCGAAGTGATGGTCACCGTGCCCGCCGATCATCCCGAGGCTGCCACGTTGCCGTGGATGGGTCCGATCACCGAAGCGACCGCCGCAACGTTGGCCTGCGATTCATCAATCACCTCGATCACCCTCGACGGGCAGGACGTCCCGGTCGATATGAGTCCACCGAAACGGCTGTTCAAAGGGCTTGTGCGCAAAGCGATCATCATCCGCGACACCTGCTGTGTGAAATGTGGTGCCAAGGCAGGCTGGTCGGACTGTCACCACATCGTGCACTTTGTTGATGGCGGTGCCACCACCCTCGACAACGGGTGCTTGCTGTGCCGCACCTGTCACATGGCGGTTCACAACACCGGGTGGGACGTGATCATGGGCTCCGACGGACACCCGTGGATGATTCCGCCCGCCGATATCGATCCGCAGCGAAGACCACTACCGGCCTACAACAGACGAACCCTGACGCTCGCCGCCTGAACCAACTTTCCACCACCAGCGCACCCGAGATCTTGTCGGGACCGCGCACGCATCTTTGACAACTCCATAGTGTGAAAACGCACGATGCTGCCGTCCAGACGAGCTGTGGCGGCAGCATCGAGCGGGCACGTTCACCGACATCTCCAGACGGTGCAACGCGTCTGCTGACGTCAGTCGCTGATGCCCGCTTTGGTTTTGGCGTCGGCACGCTCTGCCGCACCGTCGTCGATCTGTTTGGGCGTGAGGAAGACAAGGCCGATGGCCGTTGCCAGGCATACGCCGCCCAAGGCGAGGCATGAGGTGCCCATCGGTCCTTCGAAGGCCTCGATGGCGCCCTTGCTGATCCGCGCGGCGAGCTCCGGTTGGACGGGGGACAGTTGGCCTGCCACCTGAAGCGCTTCGGCAAGAGTGTTGGTGATGTGCTCGCTGATGGAGTCGGCAGCGGTCGCGGCCTCTTGTGCGCGATCCGTTTGCCCGGCGGCTTCGAGCTGTGTGGACAGTTGTTGCATCGATGCCTCGGCGTCGGCGGCAACCGGTTCGATGTTCCGGGTATACCCGGCGGCCAACAGGCTTCCGCCGACAGCGATTCCGATCGCTGAACCGAGCTCGCGGGCGGTGTCGTTCACCGCAGATCCGACGCCCTGATTGTCGGTGGGTGTGTTGATCATGATTGCGGTGGTCGACGGCGCCGTGGCGATACCCAATCCGATTGCCAGGATGATCATTGCGACGACGATGGTCTGATAGCTGTCCAGGTTGACGGCGCCGAGATAGATCGAACCGACGCCCATCGCGGCCATGCCGAACACCAGAATGGTCCGCAGACTCGTTCGGGTGGTGAGCCAGTTTCCGATCAGCGAGAACACCATCACCAGACCGACCATCGGCATCAGGGCGACTGCGGCTTTGAGCGGTGAGTATCCGAAGACCAACTGCAACTGCTGCAGTAGCACCAGGAAGATCCCGAAGACGACAAGGAACTGCACCGTGATGCTCAGTGTGCCTGCAGAGAATGCGCGGTTGTTGAACAGACGCACGTCGAGCAGCGGTTCCGGGTTCTTCCGCTGCCAGAACCAGAATGCCGCGATGAGCAGGAGACCGCCGATCAGCGCCAGCAGCGACAGCGGGTCGAGCCAGCCGCGATGCGGTGCCTCGATGAGGCCGTAGACGAGTAGTCCGATGCCGGAGGCCGAGGTGATCGACCCGATCCAGTCGAATCGGTGCGTGGTCGAGTCCTTGGACGTCGGGATCGTGCAGGCCAGCACCGCGGTGACGGCCGCTGAGATGCCGAACGTGACGAATATGGAGTGCCAACTGAAGAACTCGAGAAGCACACCGGTCACGAAAAAGCCTGCAATGCCGCCGGATCCACCAACGCCGGCCCAGATGCTCACGGCGAGATGGCGTTTGGATTCGGGTACGCCTGCGGTGATGACCGACAGTGTCGCCGGCATGACAAATGCCGCGCCCACGCCCGTCAGTGCACGGGCGGCGATGAACTGATCGGGATTGGACACCCAGATCGGGAGCAATGAGCCGATGGTGAAGACGACGAGCCCGCCGATCAGTACTTCGCGGCGGCCGTACCGGTCGCCGATGGCTCCGGCTGGAAGCAAGAGGGCGGCGATGGTGAGTGTGTAGCCGTCGATCAGCCAGGTCACCTGATTGGAGTTGGCGCCGACGGCCGGGGCGATGTCGGGAATCGCGGTGTTGAGGGAAGCCATCGCGGCGATGACCAGGCTCAGTGCAGCGCAGGCGACCACGATGAGCCAGATTGCGCGGAAGCCGAGCTTATCGCGCGTCGGGGTGCCCCCAGAAGAGTCCATTTATCCAATTTAGGCGAGTGAAACGTGTTCTATCCAGCTGTTCGTGTTGTGTAATCGTTATCACTATGATCGGTGTGGCTGACGTGCATCACCTGTCACGTGTGTCACATTTGTCCCGCTGGTAACACAACATTTCGATGTTGCTGGTGACGACCGACCCAGCCGGGCTGGCCATGTTCATTAGAGAGGGAATCCAATGGCCTCAACGCATGTCAACGACACACCCGTCATCAAACTACGTATCTGGCGAGTCCTCACACTGTTGGGCTCCTTGGCCGCGATTTTCGTCGGCCTGGTTGCCATCTTCATGAGTGCCGCCTGACCCCAGTTCGAGCAGGCTTCGTCAGTCCTCGTGACGAAACGTCGTCAGCACGACATCGCCCAGCGCGGGCGCGTCGTCGCGGTCGGCCACCGTCGCCCTGATGAGGAGGCGGGATCCGTCCTCCCACACCCTGATTCGTAGCGTCTCGCCAGGAAAGACGACTCCGGCGAACTTGGCGCCGAACCGTTCGACCCGATCCACCTCACCGTCGAGCAGTGTGTCCACAACAGCGCGGCACACCGTCCCGTAGGTGCACAGGCCGTGCAGGATCGGCCTCGGGAAACCTGATTTCTCGGCAAATTCCGGATCGGAATGCAGCGGATTGCGGTCGCCGCACAGCCGGTAGAGCAAGGCCTGCTGCGGAAGTGTCTTTGCCTCGATGACGTGATCTGGTTCGCGATCGGGGTAGACGACTTTCTCGGAATTGCCCCGTTCGCCACCGAAACCGCCCTCGCCCTTGGCGAAAATCGAGGAACGTGCGGTCCACAGGGGCTCTCCCGCATCGTCGACGGTGGTGAACTCCTCGATGATCACCGCAGCCGAACCCTTGTCCTGCAGTTCGATGATCCTGACCGTGGTGGTTGCCGATCCTGATGCGGGAATGGGCTTGTGCACCAGCACTTCCTGCGAACCGTGGACGACATTTGCGAGATCGATCTCGACGCCGGGCTTGGAGACCTTCGGTGGTTCTGTGTCATGGAAATGTGCGGCCACGGTCGCGAACGTCGGCAACACCTTCGGGTGGTTGTCGTCGAAATAGCGAAGTGCTGCGCGGTCCAGCGGATCGGCGCCTGCACCCACCCCGAGGTTGTAGAGCGCGACATCCGAGGCATTCCAGCTGTAGGACTCCTTCGAGACCACCGCGCCCAGCGCGATATCCGGATCGATCGCCATCAGCTTGCCTTCTCCTTCTTCACTCGATCCTGTTGTGCATGTGCGGCGATGTCGAGAGCGGCAAGGTAGCCGAAAACCATTGCCGGACCGATGGTTGCGCCGGGGCCCGCGTAAGTGTGGCCCATCACCGGTGCGCTGGTGTTACCCGCGGCGTACAAGCCGTCGATGGCAGAACCGTCCGTGCGAAGTGCGCGTCCGGCGGCGTCGGTGTTGATGCCGCCCTTGGTTCCGAGGTCGCCGGGCACCATCTTGACCGCGTAGAACGGACCCTTCTTGAGTGGGCCGAGGCTCGGATTCGGCTTGTTGGTGATGTCGCCGTAGTAGTGGTCGTACTTGCTGACCCCGCGGCCGTAGTCGTCGTCGATGCCCTTCACCGCGAACTCGTTGAACCGCTTGGTGGTTTGGGCAAGGCCATCGGCCGGTACGCCGATCTGCTCCGCGAGTGCCTCGATGCTGTCGGCCTTGGTGATCACACCCGACTTGAACCAGTTGCCGGGCAGCGGTTGCCGTCCGGACACCGAGGCGAACATGTACCGGTTGCGGTAGGTCTGGTCGAAAACCAGCCAACACGGCAGATTCTCTCCGGGGCCTTCACCCTGGCCGAACTCGCCACCGTACATCTGGTGCACCGCTTCGACATACGGCAGCGACTCGTTCATGAATCGCTGACCGCGGTCGTTGATCATCATGCTTCCCGGTAGCGCGCGCTCCGACAGGGCGAACCAGGGGCCGCGGGGGAGCGGGATGGTCGGGCCCCACCAGGCATCTTCCATAAAGCTCACGGCTGCACCGATTTTGAGCCCCGCATTGATGCCGTCACCGGTGTTGGATTCGGCGCCTGTGGTCCATTGGGATCCGATGGGCTGACGCTGGTACTTGTGCCGCATCTCGATGTTGTGCTCGAAACCACCGCAAGCCAGCACCACACCGTGGCGGGCATGGAGCGTGCGCCTTGTTCCGTCGGATTCGACCTCGATGCCGACGACCCGGTCGCCCTCGGTCACCAGGTCGACGAGTCCGGTGTTCAGCTGCAACGGAATTCCGGCCTGCCGGACACCGAGCAGCAATTCCGACATCAGGGCGGCGCCCATCGCGATCAGCTTCTTGCCGGTGAGTTTGGCCCAGGTGAACCGCATTCCGACCTTCATGAACCGGAGCGGGCCCTTCCAATGCCGCAGACCGGTGCTCAGCCAGCGGTAGTCCGACTGCATCACCACCACGTTCAACGGGGACTTCGTGTACGGCGGGTGAAGCGTCTTGAAGTCTTTGCCGAGTTTGCGTGAATCGAAGGGCCTGGGTTCGCAGGACCGTCCATGGACGCGCCCACCCGGTGCCTCCGGATAGTAGTCCGAGTAGTTCTTGACCCATTCGAGGTCGAGCGGCGAGTGCTCCATCAGGAATTCGAGCGCTTCGGGGCCTCTATCGATGTAGGCGTCGATCCGATCTGGTGCGACCACATCTCCGACGATCGATCGAACGTAGGTGCGGGCGGCCTCGCGGTCGTCCTTCACGCCGTCGCGCTTCAGGAGTCGGTTGTCCGGAATCCACACGCCACCGCCCGAGCGGGACGTCGACCCACCCCAATAGGCGGATTTCTCGACGATGATCGTGCTCAGACCGTGTGCCGCGGCGGTGATGGCGGCGCTCATGCCCGCACCGCCGGCGCCGACAACGATCACGTCATACGTTTCGTCCCCCGGATTCGGCACGCTGCCGTCACCTCGTCCGCTTTCCGGACCACTCATGATTCGCCCCTTCGCGCATCGCCGACTTCCACCCGCAAGGTAGAACACGTTATAAACTGCCTCAAGAGGCAGGCTATACCAGCCCGGAATGGGTTGGCGAGGCCTTCAGAGGGTCAAAACCGAAACACGTTCTATTTCGCTCGAACTCCAGAAGTGAGGCAAGTGGTGACGATCTCCGACCGGCTGCGCCAGCAGATCGCCGACGATTTGGCGGACGCCGAGCTGCATGCTGCCGCCATCGATCCACCGGCCGCGGCGTACCCGGATCTCGACGTGACCGATGCATACGAGATCCAGCTGATCAACATTCGGAAGCGGCTGGCCGCCGGTGCCACGATCGCCGGGCACAAGGTGGGGCTGGCGTCCGAGGCGATGCAAAAGATGATGGGGGTCGACGAGCCCGACTACGGACATCTGCTCGACGTGATGCAGTACCACGAGCACACGCCGATCGACGCGACGAAGTTCTGCTACCCCCGTGTCGAGGTGGAGGTGGGGTTCATCCTCGGAGAAGATCTGCCCGGCGCCGGATGCACCAATGAAGACGTGATCGCGGCGGTGGAATGGGTGGTTCCCTCCATCGAGCTCATCGACAGCCGGATCCGGGACTGGAAGATCTCCCTACCCGACACCATCGCCGACAACGCCTCCTCCTGCGGCTGGGTACTCGGTGAGCAGCGGGTTCGGATTGCAGATATCGACACCGGCAACATCGACGCCACCCTGCACCGCAACGGCGAGCTGATCGCCGAAGGCAATTCCAGTGCGGTCCTCGGGCATCCGCTCAACGCGGTGTCGTGGCTGGCCAGGAAGGTCGAGAGTTTTGGGGTCAGATTGCGCAAGGGTGATGTGATCTTGCCCGGAACCGCGACCCGTGCGATCGATATTCGTTCCGGGGATCACTTTGTTGCCGACTTTGTCGGGTTAGGAAGTGTGACTTTGGATTTCAGCTAGAAAGATGCGACATCGCCGATTGATTTTCGCCACCGACACAGTCCAACGTTAGGAGTACACGTGGCTGACAAGATCACCGCCGCAATCATCGGATCGGGCAATATCGGCACCGATCTCATGTACAAACTCGCACGCTCAGAGGTCATCTCACCCAGGTGGATGGTGGGTATCGACGCCGAGTCCGAAGGCATGAAACGGGCCGCCGACCATGGGCTGATCACGATGTCGGGAGGCGCCGACGAACTACTGGCGTCGGCCGAGAAGCCGGACCTCATCTTCGAGGCCACGTCTGCGTACGTGCACCGCGAGTACGCGCCCAAGTACGAGGCCGCCGGCATCACCGCCATCGACCTGACGCCCGCGGCGGTGGGACCCGCGGTGGTGCCGCCTGCCAACCTGCGCGAGCATCTCGATGCACCGAACACGAACATGATCACCTGCGGCGGACAGGCCACCATCCCGATGGTGCACGCCGTCTCGTCGGTGGTCCCGGTGGTCTACGCGGAGATCGTCGCGTCGGTGTCGTCGAAGTCGGCAGGCCCGGGTACCCGCGCCAACATCGACGAGTTCACCAAGACCACCTCCCGCGGCATCGAGACGATAGGTGGTGCCGAACGCGGCAAGGCCATCATCATCCTCAACCCCGCCGATCCGCCGATGATCATGCGTGACACCATCTTCTGTGCCATCCCCGAAGACGCCGACATCGACGCGATCGCCGAGGCGATTCACAAGCGGGAGAAGGAGATCCAGGAGTACGTGCCGGGATATCGGCTGCTGCAGGATCCCCAGTTCGATGCGCCGAGTGTCGGCAACGGCGGGATGGCCCGCGTGTCGATCTTCGTCGAGGTCGAAGGTGCCGGCGACTTCCTGCCCCCGTACGCCGGGAACCTCGACATCATGACCGCCGCCGCCACCAAGGTCGGCGAAGAGATCGCGAAACTGAAACTGGCCGCAGCACAGAAAAAGGTAGGGGTCTGAGTAATGTTCGGTATCAACGATCCTCGTAAGTACAGCGACACCCTCGACATCCGCATCACGGACTCGTCCTTGCGTGACGGCAGCCACCACAAGCGGCACCAGTTCACCGAGCAGGAGGTCCGCGACATCGTCGGCGCTCTCGACGGCGCCGGGGTCCCGGTCATCGAGGTGACGCACGGTGATGGTCTCGGCGGTTCTTCCTTCAACTACGGTTTCTCGAAAACACCGGAGCAGCAACTGATCAGGGCCGCGGTGGAGACGGCGAAGTCCGCCAAGATCGCATTCCTGATGCTGCCTGGCCTGGGCATCAAGGACGACATCCGCGCCGCGCAGGACAACGGTGCACAGATCTGCCGGATCGCCACCCATTGCACCGAGGCCGATGTGTCGATTCAGCACTTCGGCCTCGCCCGTGAGCTCGGTCTGGAGACCGTCGGCTTCCTGATGATGTCGCACAGTCAGCCACCGGAAGTGCTTGCCAAGCAGGCACGGATCATGGCCGACGCCGGTTGCCAGTGTGTCTACGTGGTCGATTCGGCAGGCGCCCTGGTGCTCGAACAGGTGTCGGATCGGGTCTCGGCGCTGCGAGCAGAGCTCGGCGAAGACGCGCAGATCGGATTCCACGGACACGAGAATCTCGACATCGCGGTGGCCAATTCAATTGCGGCCGTGAGGGCAGGCGCTCAGCAGATCGACGGTTCGGTGCGCCGTTTCGGTGCGGGCGCGGGCAACACCCCGGTGGAAGCATTTGTCGGGGTGTGCGACAAACTCGGAATCACCACCGGTATCGACTTCATGAAGATCGCGGATGCCGCGCAGGACGTCGTCCGGCCTGTTATGCCCACTGAATGCCTGGTCGATCGTCCGGCGATGATGATGGGCTACGCCGGTTGCTACAGCTCCTTCCTCAAGCACGCTGAAGGGCATGCCGACAAGTACGGCGTCAGTGCCGCCGACATCCTGATCGAGGCCGGAAGCCGCAAACTCGTGGGCGGCCAGGAAGACCAGCTGATCGATATAGCCCTGGAACTCAAGAAGAAGCAGGACGCCAACGCCGGAATCTGACCGAAGGGCGCGCTGATCAGCATTGTCGGCGGGCTTGCGGGTTACGATCTGTCCGAATTGGCGACTCCGGCGTGGGTCGGCTGCAGTGCGAGCTGATCACGAGGGCGCAGATGACGTACGACCGGACACGTGCAGATGTCGGTGGAAGGGCGTCGTCGGCGCCTCGTCCTCGATCGGCACCGGTCGAGGTGGGGCAGACGCGTGGACGCGCTGCGAAAGGCCGGCAACCGAGTGACGGTGGGTTGTTCGCGGCACGTTCGAGCGACTGGCGCCTGCGGGTTCTGGGCGTCGCGCTTGCGGCTGCCGGATCGCTGATGGTGGTCTTCAGCTTCTTCACCTGGACGGCTGCCTCGGACGATGGCCTCAGCATTTCCGTGACCGGCATGGGCTCGGTGACGCTCGAGATCTCTGACGTCCGGGCCCAGACGCTGGGCGAGGCGACCGAGGTGGCTGCCGAACTGGATAAACGGAGCAATTCGCCCGGCATCGTCACCGCAGGCCTCGGAGCGCTGCTTGTTGTGTCGGGGGCGATGTTGTTGGTCAACCGTTACCCCGGGATCGGGGCTCTGGCAGGTGCCGTGCCGGCACTGATCGGATTGTTCATGTCCCTTGAATATCTGTTCGCCCCTGGCACTGCGGTACTCGACGGCACCGGGGATGCCGGGATCGGTTTTGCCGCACTCGGACTCTGGTTGGTGACGCTCGGTGCGTCTGTGGCAGTGGTGGTGTCGTGTTCTGCCGTTGTTGTCGCGATGCGCGGCACGCGACGGCCGCTCGTGCGCAAGACATCTGACGGCGCAGACAGATCGGCTCGTCGGGACTCGACGAAATCGCCTGTGCACGCGGGTCCTCGCGCCGCCGCACCCCGCTACCGCGACGACGGATTGGCTGCTCCGCGCCCGAACAACAACTCCGGGTCGGCCGCTCCGCGTCCGAACCACAACTCCGGGTCGGCCGCTCCGCGTCCGAACAACGGCCCTCGACCGGAACCCGGCTATCGGGCCCGCCCGACAAGTTCGACAGACCGGATGGGCCGTCGTCCGTCCGAGGGCCACCTGTCGCACCCAGGGGCCGAGACGTACCGCTCGTCGCAGGCGTCCAGCCCGCGCTACCGTCCGAACCAGCGTGCGTCCCAAGATGATTCGCGAGGGTTTCCCCCGGTTCGGCACCCGGTTCCGAATCCGGGAGTCGATCGTGGGCTGCCGCCGATCCGGCGCAGTCGACAGTCACCGCCACCGCCGCCGGGTCGCCGCCCGCCCCCGGATCCCCGAGAGCCGACAACCAAGTCCTGACACCTTGCGACATTTCGGGAAATTGCATGACCCTTTAACGATCTGTCGTGGAGCGTTACGATCAGTATTCGCGTCTTCGCATATTTGTGCCCGCGAGCCGGCGGGCGGACGACAGATCAGGGGTACACCATGACGTACGGACCGCCACCCGGAAACAGCGGTGGATATCCACCCAACGAACCCGGCGGGCAGCCGAATCAGGGGCAGCCAGGGGGCTACCAACCCGGCGGGCATCAGTCGCCGCAGCAGCCGGGTCACCAGCCACCGTTTGGAGCTCCGGCGGGTCAGAAGTCCTCGACGACTGCGTTGCTGGCACCGTCGTCCAGTAACCCGACCCTGAAGTTCGCCGGTGTCGCACTGGTGGTTGCAGGGGTGGCGATGGTGGTGTTCAGCTTCTTCAGCTGGGCATCGCAGGATCTGGCCGACGGTGGGATCTCCATCACCGGAACCGGTTCGGTGTCAATCGATGCCGGTGGCAGCGATGCCAGCTCGGGCCAGATCGAAGAGGCCGAAGCCCGAGCCGAGAACGACACGAGTGCCCCGGGCCTCTACACCATGATTGTCGGTGTGCTTGTTGTCGGCGCAGGCGCTGCGCTGATCGTGAACCTATTCCCCGGGATTGCGGCGGTCGCAGGTGCCGTGCTCGGGTTGATAGCGGTAATCATGGCTTTGATCTTCATCTCCGACCCGGGTACCGCTGTGATCAGCGGTAACGCCGGTGATACATCCGAAGTCAGTGCCGGATGGGGGTTGTGGCTGGTCACCGTCGGCGCATTTGTCGCGCTTGTTGTTGCCGGCCTTGCCACCTACCTCGCGCTGACCGCCAAGCCCGTCAGGTCTGAGGGCCCCGGTCATGGTCAGCCTCAGCCGGGTTACGGTCCGCCGCAGCAGCCCGGCGGATATGGTCCGCCGCCGCAACAGGGTTACGCGCCGCGGCAGCCCGGTGAATACGGTTCGCCGCAGCAGCCCGGTGGATACGGTCCGCCGCAACAACAGGGTTACGGCCCGCCGCAGCAGCCCGGCGGATACGCTCCGCCGCAACAAGGTTACGGTCAGCCGCAGAACTCCGGTCAACATCCTGTTGAGAATCCGAACCAGACTCCCGAAGGTCAGAACCCGTACCCGAATCCCGAAGGTCAGCAACCGGGACCAGACGAGCAGCAGTAACCCTTCCGAACCATCCGAAAACGCCATCCCCGCAATCAGATTGCGGGGATGGCGTTTGGTTTTCCGGGGTGGAGTCAGTAATACCCGTCGGGGTCGACGTCGGGTGACTCCTTGGCGACGATGCCCTCGCTGACGCCGTGATCGATACTCGCGGATAGTCGCGGGCAGGTCGGGTGCATCGCCGGGTTGCCGCCCTTGGCGCGAATCGCCTCGAGTTCAGGGCATTGTTCGCGTGCCTGCGCGGTCCATTGCACGCTGGTGTGATGGGGGCTGTACTTCTTCACCAGCACGTGAGCATGGCATGTGCGGCACTCGATTTCGGTCAGGCCGCCGCGTAGGTAGTGCTCCTTGTCGCGGGACGTGTCGGCGCGGACTGCAGCCCTGCGTTCCGGATCGGTGAAATCCGGAGCTTTGGACCAGTTCGCACTCATGACCGATCGAACATCAGGTCGCCGATACCGAATCTGCGGCATCCTGGTCGGCGGCAGTTGATCCCGCCGACTCGCGCTCTGCCTTCAGTCGCAGATTCTCTTCGACTTCGAGATTCCAGTTCTCGACAGCCTTGGTGGTATCGATCTCGTACTCGTAGCGCTGGGTCATCTCTTCGGTGACATCGGCATTGTCGACGTAGAACTGTTCGTACCAGCGGCGCAACTGGTAGACCGGACCGTCTTCTTCGACGAGCAAGGGATTGTCGATACGGCTCTTGTGTTTCCAGATCTCGACGTCCTGCAGAAAGCCGACCTCGATGCCCGCGGTGATCTTGGCAGCCATCTTGCTCGCCTGCTCGGAGGTGAGACCCTCGGGAATCTTGGCGATCACGCCGTACATCAGCACGAACGAATTGTTGTCGATCGGGTAGTGGCAGTTGGTCAGGATCGTCTCGATGGCGTAACCGCCGTAGTACTGCACCATCGGATTCAACATGTAAGCCGGACCGTAGTACGCGGCAATGGATTCGAGCTTGGTGTCGCCGTACGCGGTCATGATGTCGACATCCGGACGGCCATGCGAGTTCATGTACTGTGCTGCGGTCTCACCCTCGAAGACGTTCTTGAAGTAGTCCGGCAACGAGTAGTGCACGTAGAAGAAGTGCGCCATGTCGACGACGTTGTCGATGATCTCGCGGCAGTTCGAACCTTCGATGACCACCTTGTTCCAGGTCCAGCCGGTCCACTCGTCGCTGTTCAATTCGTCGAGTTCGGGAATGACGACGGCGTCTGGTGGCGGATTGCCCTCGGGGTCGTTGTAGACGAAAATCTGTCCGTTACGGATCATGCCCGGCCAGGAACGCGTCTTGGCGAGCTTGGGCGCGCGTTTTGCATAGGGCACGCCGGCGCAGCGGCCGTTGCCCTTCCATCGCCAGTCATGGAACGGGCAAGCGACATTGCCGTCCTTGATCGATCCCTGCGACAGGTCGCCGCCCATGTGCCTGCAGTATGCGTCGAGGATCTTCAGTTCACCTTCGGATACCCAGACCACCAGCTTGGTGCCGAAGACCTGAACCGAATGCGGGTTTCCGTCGTCGTAATCGGACAGCAGACCCAGGCAGTGCCAGCCCCTAGCAAAGCGGGTCGGTGGGGTTCCGGTGTCGATTTCGCGGATCGCGCCGCCATCGATGTCGGTCATCTGCTGCTCCCTCGTACTTTTGCTTGCCCACCCTGTCTGTATCCACAGGCTTCTCGCGCTTAAGCGCAGGCGCTTAGTAGAACATGTTACAAAAAAGTGCGGTTCGATGCCAGGGGAATTGGCGAAACGGTGCAGGAAAGCAAGGTAAACGCGCAGTACTCGACATAAATGAGAACGTGTTCTAGTCTCGTTTGAGTAGACGTGGAACGACAGCGAGGAGTTGCTCGATGAGTGACGGCAGGCACGCAGGGGCAGAGGTACTGGAAAAGATCAGTGCCCTGCTACCCGAGATCGCGCAACGCGCACAAGAAGCAGAGGATCTGCGCCAGATCCCGGATGAGACGATCGCATCGCTGGTCGACATCGGCTTCTTCAAGCTGTTGCAGCCCGAACAGTGGGGTGGCTATCAGGCCGATCCGGTGACTTTCTACGAGGCTGTGCGCCGTCTCGGGTCCGCGTGTGGATCCACCGGATGGGTCGCGGGCATCATCGGAGTCCACAACTGGCATCTGGCGCTGTACCCGCAGCAGGCGCAAGAAGACGTCTGGGGTCAGGACCCTTCGGTCCGGATCTCGTCGTCGTATGCGCCGATGGGTATGGGCGAGGTCGTCGAGGGTGGCTACAAGGTCAACGGGTCCTGGGCGTGGTCGTCCGGATCGGGCCACGCCAGCTGGGTGGTGCTCGGTGGACCGGTGATCAAGAGCGGCAAGCCGGTCGACTTTGTCAGCTTCCTGATCCCGCGATCCGACTACGAGATCCGGGACGTCTGGAATGTGGTGGGACTCAAGGGCACCGGCTCGAACACGATCGACGTCAAGGATGTCTTCGTGCCGAACCACCGGATGCTCAGCTTCCGGGCGATGAGTACCGGGGCGGCCCCTGGCCTGGAGCAGAACACCGCGCCGGTATACAAGATGCCTTGGGGAACAATCCATCCCAGTACCATTTCGGCCCCGATCGTCGGGATGGCCTACGGTGCCTATGAAGCGCACGTCGAACATCAGGGCAAGCGGGTCCGGGCCGCGTATGCGGGGGAGAAGGCCAAGGACGATCCGTTCGCCAAAGTCCGGATCGCCGAGGCGGCCAGTGATATCGACGCGGCGTGGACGCAGCTTTCGGGCAACCTGCAGGCCGAGTACAACCTACTGGTGGCCGGCGAAGATGTTCCGATGGAGTTGCGGCTGAAGGCCCGTCGCGATCAGGTGCGGGCCACCGGTCGGTCCATCGCCTCGATCGACAGGCTCTTCGAGAACTCGGGTGCGCACGCACTCGATCTCGGCACACCCATCCAGCGGTTCTGGCGCGATGCCCATGCCGGACGCGTGCACGCCGCCAACGATGCCGAAAGGGCCTACGTCGCGTTCGGAAACGGCGAGTTCGGCATCCCGATCGGCGACACGATGGTCTGATGAGCCACCCACATTCGGCAACTCTCGCACAAGGAGCAGATCGACGATGACGCAAGATTTCGGCCCCGTTCGTTCGCTGGGGTACATGCGTATCGAGGCCACGGACGTGGCCGCCTGGCGTGACTACGGACTCAAGGTCCTCGGCATGTCGGAGGGCAGCGGGCTCACCGAAGGTGCGGTGTACCTGCGGATGGACGACTTCCCGGCACGGCTGGTGATCGTACCGGGTGATCGCGACCACCTGGCCAGTTCCGGCTGGGAGTGCGCCAATGCTGCTGCATTGCAGGATGTTCGGGATCGGCTGTCGGCGGCGGGTGTGATATTCCGGGAGGCAAAGGACTTCGAACTCGCCGACCGTCAGGTGGTTGAGATGATCGTCTTCTCCGATCCGTCGGGCAACGTACTCGAAGCGTTTCATGGTGTGGCACTGCAACACCGCCGGGTCGTGAGTCCGTACGGGCACAAGTTCGTCACCGGCGAACAGGGCCTGGGTCACGTGGTGCTCACCACCGACGACGACAACGCATCGCTCGAGTTCTATCGGGACGTACTCGGCTTCCGGCTGCGCGACTCGATGCGGTTGCCCGCAGAGATCGCAGGCCGTGAACCGGGTAGCCCGCCGGTGTGGCTGCGGTTCTTCGGCTGCAACCCGCGCCATCACAGCCTGGCGTTCTTGCCCTTCCCGAATGACACCGGGATCGTGCACCTGATGATCGAGGTGGAGAACACCGACGACGTGGGCTTGGCGCACGACCGGGCCCTTCGCAAGAAGGTGCCCATGTCGGCAACGCTCGGCCGTCATGTCAACGATCTGATGTACTCGTTCTACATGAAGACCCCGGGTGGTTTCGACATCGAATTCGGTTGTGAGGGGCGCCAGGTCGACGATCACGACTGGGTTGCTCGGGAGAGTACCGCCGTCAGTCTGTGGGGCCACGATTTCTCCATCGGATTCAAGAACGCCTGATATGGCTGGAGACGAAGCCGAAGGCGGAGCTCGATCGATTTTGCGTCACCCACGAGGTACCGACGATTTCGATGCGCGGCAGTTCCGGACCGCCATGGGGCAGTTCTGTACCGGCGTCACGGTGATCACCACGGTGACGGACGACGGCACACCGGTAGGTTTCGCGTGCCAGTCCTTTGCCGCGTTGTCGCTTGATCCGCCGCTGGTGCTGTTCTGTCCGATGAAGACGTCGCGCAGCTGGAAGGCCATCGAGCAGAGCAAGAAATTCTGCGTCAATGTCCTCTCGAACAGTCAGCAGGCCGTCAGCGCCGCGTTCGGTGCGCCCGGCGACGACAAGTTCGCCGGTATCGAATGGGAGCCGTCGCCCCTGGGGCTACCGGTCATCAGGCATTCGTTGTCGTGGGTGGATTGCACACTCGACCGTGTCGACGACGGCGGCGACCACTACATCGCGATCGGGCGGGTGCAGACTTTGGGAGAAGTGCTGCAGGACAAGCCCTTGTTGTTCTACCGTGGCGGATACCTGTCCACGGAGCACCCGCGGGTCACGCCCGCGCAGGCCGAGCTGGAGAACTTCCTGACCTGGAACGGTGGCGACACCTGGTTGTAGGTGTCCGGGTTTTCTCAAAGGAGAGAGATGACACAACCTTTCGCCCCCGACGTGACGGGTCCCTTCAGGGAGGCGATCACCGAGGCCGAAAAGCTGATTGCCGGAGCCGAATTCATTCGGAATGAGCAGGATCTGGCCGAAGGGTTCGACTATCTGTCAGGCAGTATCAAGGCAAGCCTGCAGATGGCCTGGGCGCATGCGAAGAGTCATCCATTTCTGGTCACGTCCACCGGTCCCTACGCGAAGATGGGCCTCGACAATCCGGATACGCTGTACTACCACGCCAATGTGGTGCCTGATGCCGAGTATGTGATCACCGGAACGCGCGGTGACACAGTGGATCTGAGCTTCCAGGTCCTCAAGGGCGATTACACCTCGGCCAACGTTCCCGGCGGAGACGACGCTTTTGATGACCGGCGCCTGCAGATCGAGCCTGACGGTTCATTCGAATTGCGCTTCGGGCCACCGAAAGCCGATCCCGGCCCCAACTACTTTGTCCTCGGTGAGGGATCGTCGATGCTGGCGGTCCGTGAGGTGTACAACCGCTGGGATCAGCGCAAAGGGTCCATCCGGATCGAACGGGTCGACTCCGTCGGTACCGCACCGGACGAACCCGGACTGGCGCAGATCAAGCGCCGCTATGAGATCGCGGGCAAGATGTTGTTGTCGCGGATCAACACCTGGTTCAACTTTCCCAAGTGGTTTTACCTCGACCTCCCCGTCAACACGCTCACCGAGCCTCGGCTCACCCCTGGCGGACTGAGCACTCAGTTCTCATCGGTGGGACACTACGAACTCGCCGATGACGAGGCCATGCTCATCACCGTGCCGAAATCTGATGCGCCGTATCAAGGATTTCAGCTCGGCAGTATGTGGTACATCTCGCTCGACTATGTCAATCATCAGACCAGCCTGAATGCCGCGCAGGCGCAGGTCGACCCCGACGGCATGATCCGGCTTGTCGTGAGCGCGAAGAGTCCGGGTGTGGCGAATTGGATCGAGACGACCGGGCGGCAGCGGGGGATCGCGCAGTTCCGGTGGCAGCGGGTCAGCCGGACACTGACGGCTTCCGACGGTCCGTCGGTGGCGATCATCGACATCGCCGATGTGCCTGCGCATCTGCCGTATCACGAATCGAACGTCGTGACGGACGAGCAATGGCGAGAACGGATCGCAGAGCGCCAGCGAGGGTTTGGACAAAGGATGCTCGGATGACAACTTCTGGAATGGCCACTGCGGGAACCGGATTGCTGGACGGCAAGGTTGTTGTCGTGGGTGGTGTCGGACCGGGGTTGGGCCGATCGATCTGCCTGCAGGCGGCCGCGGCAGGCGCCAGGGTTGTCCTCGCGGCCCGCACGGCGTCGCGACTCGAGGAGATCGCGAACGAGATCACCGCGTCCGGTGGGGTCACCTTGCAGGTTCCGACGGACATCACCGATGATGACGCGGTCACCGGTCTCGTCGACGCGACCGTCTCCGAGTTCGGAAAAGTCGATGTGCTCGTCAACAACGCATTCGCGCTGCCATCGATGAAACCGTTGGCCCGCACCGACTTCGATCACATCCGGGCCAGCCTGGATCTGACGATCCTGGGCGGGCTGAGAATGACCAAGGCGTTCACCGACGAACTCGAGAAGACCTCGGGGTCGGTGGTGATGATCAACTCGATGGTCATCCGTCATTCCGAGCCCCGATACGGCAGCTACAAGCTGGCCAAATCGGCGCTGCTGGCGATGTCTCAGACGCTGGCCACGGAACTGGGTGACAAGGGCATCCGGGTCAACACCGTCGCACCGGGTTACATCTGGGACGACCAGCTGAAATGGTATTTCGGTGAGGTCGCGAAGAAGTACGGCATCACCCCGGAGCAGGTCTATGAGCAGACTGCGTCGAAGTCTGATCTCAAAAGGCTCCCTGAACCTGATGAGATCGCCCGGGCCGCAGTATTTTTGGCGTCCGATTGGGCCAGTGCGATCACCGGCCAGACGCTCGATGTCAATTGCGGCGAGTACCACGTGTAGGGAGTTGTTGTGACCACGAGAACTGATGTCGGAACTGTCGAAGATCTCAAGGCTTCGGCGACCAAGGCCTGTGGTCTCGATGACTTCGGTGAGGACGACTACACCGAGGCGCTCGGGGTGCTGCTCGAATCGTATGTCCGCGACGCCGGGCTGACCGAGCTCGGGAGCAAGATGAATCGGTTCTTCCTGCGCGGAGCACTGGTCGCCCGGCTGCTCAGTGAGGCATCGTGGAAGGCGAACCCGCAGTACAGCTCTGTCGTCGTGGACCGGCCGATCTTCGTGACCGGACTGCCGCGTACCGGCACCACCGCGCTGCATCGGATGCTGACCGCCGATCCGGGTCATCAGGGACTCGAGATGTGGCTCGCCGAGTTCCCGCAACCGCGACCCCCGCGCGAGGGCTGGGAGTCGAATCCGGTTTTCCAGCAGATCCAGTCGGGCCTCGAGCAGCACCACGTTGAGAATCCTGAGTTCATGGGCCTGCACTACATGAGCGCCTCCGACGTGGAGGAATGCTGGCAGTTGCTCCGGCAGACGATGAAGTCGATCTCGTATGAGTCGTTGGCATATCTGCCGACGTATTCACAATGGCTGCAGCAGCAGGACTGGATCAACGCCTACGCCAGGCACAAGAAGAACTTGCAGTTGGTCGGTGTGAACGAGCCCGAGCATCGATGGATCCTGAAGAATCCCAGCCACTTGTTCGCGCTCGACGAATTGATGGCGGTCTATCCCGACGCACTCATCATCCAGACGCACCGGCCGCCGGCGACGATCATCCCGTCGATGTGCAGTCTGGCCGACGCTGCCGGGGACGGCTGGTCGACCGTGTTCAAGGGCGAGTTGATCGGCAAGACCCAGTTGGAGTTGTGGTCGCGCGGGTTGCGCCAGTTCAACACTGCCCGCGCCAAATACGATCCGGCCCAATTCATCGATGTCGACTTCCGCGATTTCCGAACAGATCCGCTGGGAACGATGGAGGACATTTATCGGACATTCGGGCTGGACTTCAGCGATGAGGCGTCTGCGGCGATGCGAGCCCTTGACGAAGAAAGTCAGTCCGGTGACCGTCGGCCGGTGCACAAGTATTCGCTGGCGGACTACGGCCTGACCGAGGGCGAGGTCAACGCCGCTTTCGCCTGACCACACCCCTCGAACGGGCCCATTTGATTCCTGAGGGTGTCCATTTGTGATCCTTTGATTTGATGTTATGCGGAGCGACGTCTCCGCTTCGGGTGCTAGATTCATTCCAGTATCCGGAGTGCCGTCTCCGCTTTTGTCTTCAGGAGAATGAATGGAAACCGCACCCGCCCGGGCGCATCATCAAGTGACTTTTGCCGTCCTCACCGTCGGAGTATCGGCTTTCGCCCTCCTGCAATCGCTGGTGATGCCGGTCCTGCCGACCGTCGAGGCGGCGTTGGGAACCAACCAGACCGATGTCACGTGGGTGCTGACGGCCTACCTGCTGTCGGCATCGATCTTCACACCGATCCTGGGTCGACTCGGTGACATGCACGGCAAGAAGCGCATGTTCGTGATCGCGATGGTCGCGTTGGCGCTCGGATCGCTCCTGGCCGCGATGGCCACTTCGTTGTCGATGATGATCATTGCGCGGGCCATTCAGGGGATCGGCGGCGGAGTCCTGCCCCTGGCCTTCGGCATCATCCGTGACGAGTTCCCCAAAGAGAAGGTGCCCGGAGCGGTTGGTCTGATCGCTGCACTGGTGTCCGTCGGGGCCGGCATCGGTATCGTGCTGGCCGGTCCGATCGTCGACCTCCTCGGCTACCACTGGCTCTTCTGGATTCCACTGATCATCACCAGCCTCGCCGGTGTGGCGGCATTCTTCCTGATACCGGAATCGCCGATCCGGTCGGCCGGAAAGATCAACTGGTTCACCGCGTTTTTGTTGTCCGCATGGCTTGTTGCGCTTCTGCTCGCCGTGAGTCAGGCGCCCTCGTGGGGTTGGGGATCGGCGAAGGTGATCGGCATGCTGGTGGCCGCGGCCGCTGTGCTGGCCGGTTGGATCATCGCCGAATCCCGCTCATCGAATCCGCTGATCGACATGACGATGATGCGAATCCGCAGTGTGTGGGCTGCGAACCTGATTGCACTGCTGATGGGCATCGGGATGTACGCCGGACTCGGCTTCTTGCCGCAGTTCCTGCAGGCACCCAGCTCGGCAGGGTATGGATTCGGTGCGACCGTCACGGAATCGGGATTGATGTTGCTGCCCAACGCGGTCGGCATGTTTACCGTCGGGCTCTTCTCGGGCCGTCTGGCAGCTCGTTTCGGCTCCAAGAATCTTCTGATCGTCGGATCGCTGATCAGCGCGACGTCCTACTTCATGATCGCCTTTCTTCATTCGGCCGAAATCGACATCTACGTGGCGATGGCCGTCAACGGGATCGGGTTCGGGCTGGCCTTTGCGGCGATGTCGAATGTTGTTGTCGCCGCTGTGCCGCCGCACCAAACCGGCGTCGCCAGCGGAATGAATGCGAACATCCGCACCATCGGCGGATCGTTGGGCGCGGCATTCATGGCCAGCGTTGTCGCTGCGGGCGCATCGTCGGCGGGCGTCCCGACCGAATCCGGTTACACGAACGGATTTGTCATGCTGGGGATCGCAGGCGGTCTGGCGGCTGTTGCCGCGCTGTTCATCCCGGCGGTGAAGCGAAACAAGACGACCCATCTCGAAGACACTGCCGAACTCTCGCATCCCGAGCTTGCAATGGTTGCCGGCGGTACTCTGGCGGGCGACAAATCCGAGTGAGGTCCGATGTGAGTGTTCGTGAGGCATCCGGCGGTGACAAAGTGCTCAGGCGCGACGCTGCCGAGAACAGACAACGGTTGCTGGACGCGGCGGCAACCGTCTTCAGCGAACGCGGCCTCGACGCGAGCGTCGACGAGATCGCACGGGTTGCCGGAGTCGGAACCGGCACGCTATATCGCCGGTTTCCCACCAAGGATGCACTGATCAGCGAACTCGTTCGGCAGCTGTTGAGCGATCTGGTCGCGATCGCCACCAAGGCCCTCGACGTGACCGACGGCTCGGGTCTCGAACAGGTCATGTACGGGACCGGCGAGATCCAGGCATCGCACAGGGGTTGCATCTCGCGCATGTGGAACGACGACGAGACCACGGCGCTCAAGAACGAGTACCGGCGGATCGCATCGGAGCTCCTGGCATCGGCGAAAGAACACGGACGTATCCGCGAGGACGCCGCAGAGTCGGACGTGGACGTCATCTTCTGGGCGCTGCGTGGAGTCATCGAAACCACCAGGGGCGTCAGCGATACCGCGTGGCGGCGGCACCTTGCGCTTGCCATCGCCGGCCTACGTCCCGGCGCCGAGCAGATCGTCGAGCCGCCGATGGACGAGCAGCACGTTCAACGCGCCAAGGTGCGTCTACAGTCCCGCTGACCGGGCCCCTGACGACCGCTGGTCGCAAGAGCTCGGTCGGCGGTAACGGCAGGGAGTTCAGAGGCCGGCTGCGGTGGCCAAACGAGGTAGTGACTCATGCGGCAGACCGAAGAGTTGGGCACTGCCGTGTGCTCGCTTGAAGTAGAGATGGGCATCGTGTTCCCACGTGATGCCGATCCCGCCGTGTAGCTGGATGGTCTCGCCTGCGATGTGTGAGAACGCATCCGAGCAGTACACGCGCGCCGCGGCGGCCAGGTCGAGGGCTTCGTCGGAACCGGATGAGAGTGCATCGACAGCTGCGTATGAGATCGAATGTGCGATCTCGGTGAGCGCATACATGTCGGCCATCCGGTGCTTCAGCGCCTGGAACGATCCGATGACACGTCCGAACTGCTTGCGGGACTTGGTGTATTCCACCGTCAGATCGAGCGCTGCGCGTGAAGCGCCGACCTGTTCGGCACTCAGTGCGACGTATGCGATCGCGCGCAGCCTGTCCACCAGATCAGCCGGTGTAGGAATGGCGGTCGAGTCGACGTCGTCAAAGGTGATGCTGGTCAACGGTCGAGTGGGATCCATCGTCGGGCGCGGCGAACGGCTGATGCCGTCCGCGGTGGCATCGACGACATGCAGGGTGACGACGCTGCCGCTGCGGGCCAAAACCACCAGGACGTCGGCTGTTTCACCGTCGAGTACATAGTGGGCAGCGCCGGACAAGATACCGGCGCTTGCCTCGACGCCCGGCCGATTCCATCCGTCGGCATCGGCCCAGCACAGTGCCGCAGTCTTCTCGCCGGACGCGAGGGCGGGGAGTGTGGCGGCGCAGGCGTCGGTGTCCGCACTGAGGAGCAGGGCCTGGGTGGCCAGAACCGCCGAGCCGAGCATCGGAACCGGAGACAGTGTGCGACCGAGTTCTTCGAGCACCACATGGGTCTCGGTCAGTGAGGCACCGATACCGTCGAATTCTTCGGGGATCGACAGTGCGGCGACGCCGATCTGCTCACAGAGTGTGGTCCACAGCGCCCGATCGGTTCGGCCTTCGGATTCCATCGCCGACCGTACCGCGGCGGAATCACCGCTTCGCCGGAGCAGGCTCGCTACCGAATCACGCAGTGCTGCCTGTTCTTCGGTGTCGACACCGGGGGAGTAGATGCTCATGCGGTGATCGCCTCCAGTACCCGCGCGCGATGAACGGCCGGAGTACCCCAGGCCGTGATCAGCGCTCGCGTTTTGGTGAGATACAACGACAGGTCGTGTTCCTGGGTGTAACCGATCGCGCCGAGGACCTGCAGTCCGATCCGCGAAGCGAGGTAGGCCGCTTGCCCGGCAGCAACTTTCGCCGCCGAGACATCCCGAGAGGCGAACTGCGGATCGGGAACCTGACCGTCCAGCGACAGCGCGGCACCGTGGATCAGCGGTCGGGCCATCTCCACTGCAACAGCGACATTGGCCAGGTGGTGTTTGACCGCCTGGAACGAGCCGATCTCCCGGCCGAACTGCTTGCGGGTCTTGGCATACTCGCCGGTGAGTTCGAGCATCGTATCGGCCAACCCGATCAGCTGGGCGGCAGTGGCCAGAGCGCCGAAGTCGAAGCCGCGACCGGGATCGACCGGACCGATTGCCGTATCGACGTCCACGGACGAGAGTGTGCGCGCGAGATCGACCGACGGCCTTGGGTTGCTGGCGACGCCGGTGCTGAGAATGCCGTCGCCGACCACGTAGACCTGCCCGGCGATCGCGGCATCGACCGCGTACGGCACCAGCGGAGGAAAGGCGACGGTGGCGAGTTCACCTTCGGCCAAGGCTGCCAACCGGTCGACGGCGCCGGCATCAGCCAGCAGAATCGGCACGGCAGCAATGGTTTCGGCAACGGGTCCGGGTACGGCATGGCGGCCGAGTTGCTGCGCCGCGACGACCATCTCGACGGCGCCTGCGCCGATACCACCGTGTTCGTCACCGATGAGCAGGGCATTGACACCGGTCTCGGCCAGCTTGGACCACACGACCTCGCCGGGCTTGGTGTCGCCGTCATTCCACGAGCGGATGACGCCGGGAAGATCGGCCTTGGCCAGCATCGAGTCGATGGATGCGGCCAGGTCGTGGTGCTCTTCTTCGAGGAGGAACCTCATGTCAGCGATCTCCTCGTGGTAGTCCGAGTAAGCGTTCGGCGATCACATTGCGCTGGATCTCGTTGGTACCGGCGTAGATCGGTCCCGACAGTGAGAACAGGTATCCGTCCATCCAGGCCCCGGACGGCTGCCGCTGCGCGAGTTCGGCATCCGCGCCGAGCAGATCGAGTGCGGTCTCGTGCGTGGCGATGTCCCACTGCGACCAGAACACCTTGTTGATGGACGACTCGATCCCGAGCTGGCCACCTTCAGCGAGACGGCTCACCGTGGCGTACGTCGAGAGCTCATAGGCCCGGGCGCCGATCCAGGCATCGGCGACCTGATCGCCGTATCCGGTGCGGGCCTCGGCGTCGGTGTCGTTCCACAGAGCCAGGAGTCGGTCGGTGGTGGCAAGGAACCGGCCGGGGGAACGCAGCGACAGGCCGCGTTCGTTGGCGGCCGTGCTCATCGCCACTTTCCAGCCGTTGTTCACCGCTCCGATCACGCCGGACTCACCGGGTGATTCGGGATCATCGGGAACAAAGACGTTCTCCAGGAACAGTTCTGCGAAACCGGGTTCGCCGTCGAGCTGGTTGATCGGTCGTACCGTCACGCCCTCGGCCCGGAGGTCGAACATGAAATACGTGATCCCCTTGTGGCGCGACGAGTCCGGGTCGGACCGGAACAGCCCGAAGCCCCAGTCGGCAAAACTCGAGCGGGAACTCCAGGTCTTCTGACCGTTGAGAAGCCAGCCACCGTCGGTGCGGGTGGCGGTCGACCGTAGCGACGCGAGGTCGCTGCCGGCCTCGGGCTCACTCCAGGCCTGACCCCAGATGTCTTCGGATCGGGCCATCCGCGGCATGATCCGCGCCAGCTGATCGGGATGTGCATGCTCGAAAAGAGTTGGCGCAAGAAGGAATATGCCGTTCTGGCTGACCCGTCCGGGTGCGCCGCTGCGGTAATACTCCTCTTCGAAGATGATCCAGTGCAGCAGCGGTGCGTCGCGACCGCCGAACTCGACCGGCCAGCTCACTACTGACATCCGGGCGTCGGCCATCTGCCGTTCCCACTGCCGATGCTGCTCGAATCCTTCGGCACTGTCCATCGATGCGAGTGGTTCCGAAGGAACGTTGTCGTCGAGCCAGCCACGGACCTCGGCACGGAATTCGTCGGCTGCTGAATCGAAGAGTAGATCCATCAGGAGCTCTTCTTCTCGGCGCTGGACTTCATCGACTTGGCATCCATTCCGCCGAGCGAGTCGCCACCGGATCCTTCGGCATTGGCGCTGTGCGCGAAGTGGTGCCAGCCGAAGACCGAATCCATCGCATTGCGCAGACCCATCTGGTCTTCGCAGATGTTGACGGCCTTCTTGCTCAACGCGAGCCCGAGTTGAGGCATCTCCGAGATACGTCCGGCGATGTCGTCGACCTTGGCTTCGAGCTGATCGCGGGGGACCACGTGGTTGACCATGCCCCATTCGAGGGCTTCGGCTGCGCCGAATCGTTCCCCGGTGAACAGGATCTCCTTGGCGCGGCGCGGGCCGAGTACAAAGGCGTGGGCAAAGTACTCGACGCCGGGGATGCCCATCCGGGCCACCGGGTCGGAGAAGAAGGCGTCGTCGGAGGCGACGATGAAGTCGCAGATCCAGGCGAGCATCAACCCGCCTGCGATGCAGGCACCGTGGATCTGGGCGATCACCGGCTTGGGGATCTCCCGCCAGCGCCTGCACATCCCCATGTAGACCTCGGTCTCGCGGGCCAGTCGCTGGTCGCCACCGACGCGGTCGGTGTGGTCCCAGTAGAGGGATGCGGTGTTGGGGTATTTGACATGCACATCACGCTCGGGCGTACCGATGTCGTGGCCGGCGGAGAAGTGCTTGCCTGCTCCGCGTAGGACGATGACCTTGACGCTTGCGTCGTCGACCGCGCGCCCGAAGGCGGCGTCGAGTGAGTAGGTCATCACCGAGTTCTGGGAATTGCGGAACTCGGGTCGATTGAGGGTGATGTATGCCGTGGCGCCAACAACGTCGTAGGCCACCGGCGAGGTGTCGGGACCTAGTTCGGCGGCGCTCAGGGGGCTCGGGATCGTCACACCGGACACCCTACCTAGCAAGTGCTTGGTTGGTAAACCCCGGCTGGTGGTCATGGCCGGTTTTCACGTCCTGACCGGTGGTGATCGACGTATGCTTTGCCGACGCCTGAAGGGCTCGGGCGAGGGTCTTCGGTGGTGATGTGTTGGCAAGGTCGGAATCGTCGGACGTGAAGTGTGTTTGTGGCCATGACAAGGCTGCCCACGAGCACCTTCGATCGGGTACCCACTGTGCCCTCTGTGAGCCAGGGGGATGTCACCGATTCAGGCGGCGCCGGTTCTGGCAGCGCAAAGAACGTCGCTGACCCGCTCCTTCGACGACTGCGCGTCGAGTCAGATGGCTCCCATTTCTCGGGCGCGCGCCACTGCTGAGGTCCGAGAATTGACGCCGAGTTTCGCGTAGATGTGGACCAGGTGCGTTTTGATGGTCGTCTCGCTGAGATACAGCGATTTGCCGATGGCCCGGTTCGACATCCCCGACTCGACGAGTCGGAGGACTTCGATCTCCCTTGGACTCAACGACGACTCGGGTTTGCGAACCCGCGTCATGAGTTTGGAGGCGACGGCGGGCGACAAGACACTCTGGCCAACCGCTGCGGTCCGAACCGCAGCGAGTAGTTCAGCAGGCGGGGTGTCCTTGAGGAGATAGCCACAGGCGCCGGCTTCGATGGCGTTGAGGATGTCGCTGTCGGTGTCATAGTTGGTCACCACCAACACATGTGGCGCGTTCGGCAGCCCGCGCAGGGTTGCGGTGGCTTCGACGCCCGACGTGCCGGCACCGAATCTCAGATCCATCAGCACCAGATCGACGTCGGTGGTGGTGCAGTAGGCGATCGCGGCCTCTGCGGTGGCCACCTCACCCACGACGTCGATGTCTTCGCTGTCTTCGAGGATCGCGCGCAGACCTGCCCGCACGATCGCGTGGTCGTCGGCCAACAGCAATCGGATCATCGCGTCATCTTCACCGAGGCGATCGGAAACGAGACCGCCAGTGCGGTGTGCCCGGGCTCGGACTCCAGATCGAGTGAACCGTGAAGCTGCTGCACTCGACGCTGTATTGCATTGAGACCAAACGATTCTGACGGGTCCTGATCGAGTATCCGCACATCGAATCCGATCCCGTCGTCCACGACGTCGAGTGACACCACGTCGTCACTGTAGGTCAGCGTGACCTGGACGCGTGTCGCCTGCGCGTGCTGCACCACGTTTGCCATCGCGCTCTGAGTGATCCGCACCAGCGCCGCCTCGATCGGCATCGGTAATTGCACGGCCTCGCCTTCGACGAGGGTGTGCACGTCCAGGGTCTCCGACTGTGCTCCGGCGCAGATCCGCCGCACTGCCGACCCCAGTGACTGCCCCTCCAGCGCTGCCGGAGTGAGTTCGGCGATGAGCTGACGGGTTTCGGCGAGACTGTCGGCAGCGACCTCGCGGGCCATCTGGATTTTTTGAACCGCAGGGTGCTGCGGGTCGGCCCGTTCGGCGGCGTGTAGCAGCAATTGGATGCTGCTCAGCCCCTGCGCGACGGTGTCGTGGATGTCTTGGGCCAACCGCTCACGTTCTGCCAGCGTGCCGGAGGCGCGTTCCTGGGCGGCGAGAACTTCCCGAGTGGCGACGAGTTCGTCGATCAGTCGTTGCCGTTCCTTGGCCTCGCGATACAGCGTCCGGTAGGCCACTCCGATGACAACGGCGACGCAGGCCCCGATCACCGGACCGACCACACCGGCAACAGACCAGCCCCGATGCACCCCGGTGCTGACGATCGCGAGGGCAGTGGCCGCGGCGACCGCGAGCAGATTCCACCGCGGGGGCAGGACCCGCAGATACAGAAAGAACAGTCCGAACACGATGTAGGCGGCATCGGGTGTCAGCACGATCAGGACCAGCCACAACAGCGTCAGGATGGCGATCCACACCCCTCGTCCCCGTCGCTGCAAGCGGACCACGACGCCGACGAGATACGTACCGAGGAACCCGAGCGTGAGGACGATCACCGCCACCGGATGCGGCTCGTCGAGGAGCAGCGCGCGCAGAACGACCACCATGCTCAGCGCGACGATCAGCGCATGCAGCGAGGTCTGCAGGCCCGCGAACACCGGGGTCAGGGACGAATGACGCACGTCTTCGAGCGTAAACAACCAGCACCCCTGCGCATCCATCAAAAGAAGTAGCCGCGGTCGATCGTTCGACCTGCGCGGACCGGCGCTTCCGTGCGATGGCGGCGGCGCCGACCACAGCCACGATGAGTTCAAGGCCGCAACAAGGTGGCGTCGATGAAAGGAATGCTCGTGTTCGTCGCTCTACGGGACCTGCGCGCCGCGCGCGGCAGGTTCGTGCTGATCACGCTCGTCGTCCTGATGGTGGCCGTGCTGACCAGTTTTCTCAGCGGTCTGACTGCCGGGCTACGCCATCAGAACGTATCGGCCATCGAGGCGATCACCGCTCAAACGGTGGTCTTCGCTGGCGGTGAAACGGATCCGTCTTTCGACGATTCCAGCGTGTCCACTGATCAGATTGCCACCTGGGAACGGGCCGGTGGGGAGGTCGACCCGATCGGGATCAGTCGAGCCAAGGCAATATCTGACGGCGGATCGACGGCAACCGTGGCATTGATCGGGGCCGACGCCGGATTCACCGGCCGCACGCCGACCACACCCCACACTGTGGCTCTGAGCGAACCCGCAGCGTCAGACCTCGACGTCGGAGTCGGGGACACGGTCACGTTTGGCGGCGAGCACTTCGCCGTCGGCGCGGTCCGCGGCGATGACTGGTTCAGCCACAGCCCGGTGATCTGGATCGGTTTGGCCGAGTGGCAGGCGTTGAACCAAACCGCAGGCGCCACGGTTCTCGCGGTGTCGGGGATCTCGAACACCGACGCCGTGGACAGGGTCGCCGGAACGACGTCGACAAGTGTGTCGGATTCGCTGCAGGCGATCGGTTCCTACAAATCCGAGAACTTGTCCCTGACGTTGATGACCGTGATGCTTTTCGCGATCTCAGCGCTGGTGATCGGTGCGTTCTTCACGGTCTGGACCATTCAGCGGACCCCGGACATCGCGGTTCTCAAAGCCCTTGGGGCCGGCACCGGTTCACTCGTTCGCGATGCACTGGGCCAGGCGTTGATCGTCCTCGTCGTGGGGGTCGGCGCAGGACTGGCCATCACGGTGGCCGCCGGTCAGGTCATGGGCGACGCGGTCCCGTTTGTCGTCGACATGTCCACCACCGTCGTGCCGGCGGCGGCCCTCGTCGGACTCGGGTTGCTCGGCGCCGGGTTTGCGCTCCGTTTCGTGTCCACCACCGATCCACTCACTGCCCTTGGGAGTACCCGATGAACATCGCTCTCGACATCGAACATGTCACGCTCACCTTCGCTGACGGACAAAATCACCGCATCACCGCGCTCGACGACGTATCACTCCGTCTCGACCGCGGCGAGATAGCCGCCGTCACCGGTCCCTCGGGCTCAGGAAAATCGAGTCTGCTGGCTGTGGCCTCGACACTCATCCGCCCTGACCGTGGTCGCGTTTTCCTGTGCACCGACGAAAGCCGGACCGATATCACCGAGCTCTCCCCTCGAGATGCTGCGGTGGTGCGGCGCAACGAGATCGGATTCGTGTTCCAGCAGCCGAACCTGGTGTCGTCGCTGACCGCACTCGAACAGCTCGAGGTGACCGCTCATCTGGGACAGTCCCTGGTGGTACCGCGTGGTCGCCGACGGGAGACGCGGGATCGTGCGATGGAATTGCTGGACGCGGTCGGGCTGGCCGAACACCGAAACAAGAAGCCCGGGCAACTCTCCGGTGGCCAGCGTCAGCGCGTCAATCTCGCCCGAGCCCTGATGAACAACCCTGGGCTACTCGTGGTCGACGAACCCACCAGCGCCCTGGACCAAGAACGCGGCGCCGCCATCATCGACCTGATCGTGGGCGTGGTCCGCGACCACCAGGCGGCCACACTGCTGGTCACTCATGATCGAACCCACTTCGCGAAGATGGATTCGGTCTATCAGGTGGTCGACGGTGTGCTCACCGATGCATCGGTCGCGACGGATGCCGGTGCAAGTGGTGACACCCTGCTCAAGCCCTGTTGAGTCCGTGACGGATGTGCGCTTCCCCGACGTGGCCGGCGGCGCAGGTGACCGCTTTTCCGATCTGATGCAGTTCTTCGGCAGGCATCTCGCGGTCGGGCACGGCGACGATCGACGCGACCACGGCGCCGGACTCGTCGAAGATCGGGGCGCCGACGGTGACCACGGCAACCTGGCCGACCGTCTCATCTGCCAGGTAGTCGATGGTGGTCAGTTCGGTGAGAAGGCCGTCGACCCGTGACCGCAACGAGTCCGACACCGGCGAATTACGCAGGGATGCAAGGGTATCGACCATCTGTGCATGGTCGGGCGTCAATCGTTCGACCGCGTAGCCGCGATCGCGGATGGTGTCGAGGACGTCGCGTAGTCGGGCGCGGGCCTGTGCTGGTGCGGCGTCGAGCCAACGCTGGATCTCATCGGAGGGTGACCATGCGACGAACTCCCGGCAGACGGTGGGGCGCAGGGTGATGCGACGTCCGGGACGGATCCACTCAAGTCCGGGGGTGCCGACAACGTCGGTCACAGTGATCGATTCGCCGGTGCGCTCGGCCACGAAGGCCGGCATGTCGAGTGCGTCGGCCATGTCACGGGCCGCGGAGGCCGCGAGACGGCGCATCGGGAATCCGCGTTCGGCATGCCGGACAAGCGCGACGAATCCGGCACTGATGCTGAAGTTGCCGTCCTGGCGGGTCACCCAGCCGTCGTTGGTGAGCTGCGCGAGGACCGCATGGGAGGTGGCCCGCGAAAACCCCGTGCGCCGGACGATCTCGGCAAGCGGCAGGGGTGTGTCAATGCTGTCCGCCAGCACTTCGATGGTCCGCACCACACGCTGTGTCGGTGGAGAGGGTTGACCGGCGCCCTTGCCGTCACCTACCGTCAATGTCATATTGTCGGACGTTAGTGTCGAATATTCGACAAGTCAAGTTCTCGGAGCACCTTGACGAAGGGTCATCCTGATGGTGAGCACGAGGTACGAACTCTCACACCTGGCTGCGCTCGAAGCGGAGTCGGTCCACATCTTTCGCGAGGTCGCAGCCACCGCGCGGCGACCGGTGCTGCTGTTCTCCGCGGGCAAGGACTCGGTGGTGATGTTCCACCTCGCTCGCAAAGCCTTCTGGCCTGCACCGGTTCCGTTCCCACTGATGCATGTCGACACCGGCCACAATTTCGACGAGGTGATCGACTACCGGGATCGGGTGGTCGAAGAAACCGGTGTCCGGCTGATTGTTTCGCGCGTACAGGACGACATCGATTCCGGACGGGTGGTCGAAGCGACGGGCCCGGGCGCCAGTCGTAACCGGTTGCAGACCGCGGCGTTGCTGCGCGCCATCGGGGAGAACGCCTTCGACACGGTCTTCGGCGGGGCACGTCGTGACGAAGAGAAGGCCCGGGCCAAGGAACGGGTGTTCAGCTTCCGCGACGAATTCGGTGCCTGGGATCCGCGCGCCCAGCGGCCCGAGTTGTGGAACCTCTACAACGGTCGTCATCACAAAGGCGAGCACATCCGGATCTTTCCGCTGAGCAACTGGACCGAACTCGACATCTGGCAGTACATCGCCGCCGAGGAGATCGAGCTGCCGAGTATCTACTACTCGCATCGGCGCGACGTGGTGTCCCGAGATGGAATGCTCTTGGCCAGAACGCAATTCCTGGAATTGGGTCCGGGGGAACAAGTTCACACCGAGCAGGTGCGATTCCGGACCGTCGGCGATGCCACCTGTACCGGCTGCGTACTCAGCGATGCGGCAACGGTCCATCAGGTCATCGACGAGATCGCTGCGACCAGGCTGACCGAGCGCGGTGCGACCCGGGCCGATGACCGCATCTCTGAATCCGGCATGGAAGACCGCAAAAGGGAGGGTTATTTCTGATGACTGTCGACCATGAGGCACTCGCCGCCGGAACAGCAATCGGTGGTCGAAAGGCGTTGCTGCGCTTGGCTACCGCCGGTAGCGTCGATGACGGAAAGTCGACCCTCATCGGACGGTTGCTCTACGACTCCAAGAGCATTTTCACCGATCAGATGGAGTCCATCGAACGGACCAGCGCTGCGCGCGGTGACGAATACGCGGATCTGGCGCTACTCACCGACGGGCTGCGTGCCGAGCGTGAGCAGGGCATCACGATCGACGTCGCCTACCGCTACTTCGCAACGCCCAAGCGGAAATTCATCATCGCCGACACGCCGGGACACGTGCAGTACACGCGGAACATGGTGACCGGGGCGTCCAACGCGGATGTGGCCTTGATCCTCATCGACGCTCGTAAGGGTGTTCTCGAACAGACCCGTCGCCACGCGTTCTTGTCATCGTTGCTCGGCGTTGCGCATGTGGTGCTGTGCGTGAACAAGATGGACCTGGTCGATTGGTCCGAAGACCGGTTCGCGACGATCCGCGATGAGTTCGCCGCGTTTGCCACCAAGCTCGACGTCAGCGATCTCAGTTTCATCCCGGTGTCCGCGCTCCGCGGTGACAACGTGGTCGATGCGTCCACGAATATGCCCTGGTACCAGGGTGGTTCGTTGCTGTCGCACCTCGAGGACGTCCACGTCGCCTCTGACCACAACCTCATCGACGCGCGCTTTCCCGTGCAATATGTCATCCGGCCACAACTCGGCGACGGCACGGATCACCGCAGCTACGCGGGCACGATCGCCAGCGGTACTTTCAAACCCGGCGACGAGGTCGTGGCGCTGCCCGGTGGGTTCACCACCACGGTGTCGGAGATCTGGGGTCCGGGTGGTGCGAAGATCGATGAGGCATTTGCGCCGATGGCGGTCTCGATCTCGCTGGCCGACGACATCGACATCAGTCGAGGGGAGATGTTGGCCCGTCCGGGCAACCGGCCTCACGTCGGCCGCGACATCGACGCGATGGTCTGCTGGTTCTCCGAGGACACCACGTTGAAACCCGGTAACCGATACACGCTGCAGAGCGCCACACGTGAGACGAAAGCGGTCATCGATGATCTCACGTACCGCCTCGATGTGAACTCGCTGCATCGAGACGGAAACGCGCAAGCGCTGCAGCTCAACGAGATAGGGCGGGTCTCGGTGCGCACGGCGCAACCGATGATGTTCGACGCCTATCGTCAGCATCGCGACACCGGTAGCTTCATCCTGGTGGATGAGGCGACGAACAAGACGGTCGGCGCCGGAATGATCAACGGTCCGGTGAGCCGTGATTCCCACGTGGTCTGGCACAGTTCGTCGGTCACGCGGCAGCAGCGGGCACATCAGGGCGCCACGGTCTGGCTGACCGGCCTCTCTGGTGCCGGAAAATCGTCCATAGCAGTGGAATTGGAGCGGTCCATGGTCGCTGAGGGCCGGCCTGCCTACCTGATGGATGGGGACAATCTGCGCCACGGCCTGAACTCCGACCTCGGTTTCGGTGACGATGATCGCCGGGAGAACATCCGCCGGACCGCGGAGGTCGCCGCGCTGTTCGCCGATTCCGGTGCGGTGGCCATCGTGTCGTTGATCAGTCCGTTTGCGGCCGAACGGCAGCGGGCCAAAGAGGTTCACGCGCAGCGCGGGATCCCGTTCTACGAGGTGTTCATCGATACACCCCTCGATCTGTGCGAGCAACGTGATCCCAAGGGTTTGTATGCCAAGGCGCGGCGCGGTGAGGTGCCGCATTTCACCGGGATCAGCTCACCGTACGAGCGTCCGGCCGCTCCGGATGTTGTCATCACCCCTACCGACGGTGCGCCAAGGGACGTTGCCGAGTCGATTCGCCGTAGCCTGGGCGTGTGACTGTGAACCCGAAGGACCTGGAGCTGGCGGGTCGGTTGGCCACGGCCGCCGGCGAGTTGTTGCTCGACCTGCGTGCCACATCGGGATTGACCGGCAAAGAGCTCGGCAACGCCGGCGATTTCCGTGCGAACTTGCTCTTGTTGAAACAGTTGGCACACGAGCGTCCCGGCGACGCGGTGCTGTCCGAGGAATCGTTCGATGATCTGGCCCGTCTCGAGGCCGACCGGGTGTGGATCATCGATCCGGTCGATGGCACCCGGGAGTACGGCACCGAGGGCCACAACGACTGGGCGGTGCATGTTGCGCTCTGGGAGGCTGGCGGAGATGAAGCCGGAGGCGGAACTCGACCATCTGGCGGAGATGAAGCCGGAGGCGGAACTCGACCATCTGGCGGCCTGACCGTGGGTGCGGTGGCGTTGCCTGCGCTCGGGGTGACGTACATCAACGACGGACTGCCCATCGCGCCCGCGGTCGGCCTGGCCAAGACGCCACGTGGGGATGTCCCGCGGGTGGTGGTCAGTGGGTCGCGTCCGCCGGCTTTCTCGGAGGAGGTCGCAGCGGCCGTTGGTGGTGAGCTTCTGTCGATGGGTTCTGCCGGCGCCAAGGCTATGGCGGTGGTCCGGGGTGAGGCCGATGCGTACGTTCACGCCGGTGGCCAGTACGAGTGGGATTCGGCGGCTCCGGTGGCGGTGGCGAAGTCGCAGGGTCTGTGGTGCAGCCGGGCCGATGGGCTTGCCCTGCAATACAACCAGCGCGACGTCTACCTGCCCGACCTGGTCATCTGCCGGCCCGAGCTGGCAGAGACGATCCTCGAGGTCACCCGCCGGGGCTGAGCACTCAGCCGGGCCTGCGCTGCAGGGAGCGCAGCACGTTGTCCAGCGCCGCCTGGATGTCGGCAACCTCGATCCGCATGAGGGCATCGTCGTCGAGGTCGGTCAGATCGATCGCGCCGCTGGTCAGGCGATGCTCGCGTTCTTCCTCGGCGCTCTCCACCACGTTGCGCACAAACCGGCCGTTGCCCGCCAGGTCGATGGAGCGGCGCCCGGCTCCGGATTGGTCTGTTTGGATTTGGTGATAGAGCGGGCCGCAGGCGAACTCGAGTTCCTGCAGCGCCTCCGGGCTCAGCAGCGAATCCCGCTTCCGGGCAAGCAATTCGGCGATACCGGCCAGCTCGGTCGGAGTGTAGGAGTCGAATCGGATGCGTTTGGCGAAGCGGGACGACATGCCCTCGTTGGCGTTCAGTAGTCGATCGATCTCGGCGTCGTAGCCGGCGATGATGACCACGAGCCGGTCACGGTCGTCTTCCATCCGGGCGAGCAAGGTGTCGACGGCTTCACGTCCGAACGCGTCACCGCCGGACAGGCCGCTCTGGATCAAGGTGTAGGCCTCGTCGATGAACAGGACGCCGTCCATTGCCCGGTCGATCACCTCCGAGGTTTTGATCGCCGTGCTGCCGAGGTGTTCGCCGACCAGATCTCGTCGTGAAACCTGCACCACTGCATCAGTTTTGATCAATCCGAGTCCGCAGTAGATCTTCGCCACGATGCGGGCGATGGTGGTCTTGCCGGTTCCGGGTGGACCGGTGAATGCCAGGTGCAGGCTGCGAGGTCCGGTCGCAAGTCCTTTGTCGGAGCGGATCTTGGCCAGTTTTGCAGCGGACTCCAGTTTGGCGACTTGGGTTTTGACGGACTCCAGGCCGATCTGTTCGTCGAGTTCGGCCTGGGCGGTCGCCAGCAATCCCGGGTCGCCGCCGTCGGTGCCGGGGACCGGTGAGTCGGGCACAGATGTCGGATCCCACTTGTCGGTGCGCACGTCGATCTCTTCGGCTGTGTTGATCACCAGCCGGAATCGTGGATCGGACAGGGCCTTGGCGTTGGCCGCGAACGACGGGTCGCGGGAGTAGACGGCTTCGAAGCGTTCGCGTGCCGCTGTTTCGGAGCCCTGCTCGCGCAGTGCCAGGCCGTGGGTGAACATCGCCGCGGTGGCCGCGGAGGGGATCGGGCCTTCCTGGGCGGCCTCGAGCCGCCGGACACCTTCGGCGAACAAACCCATCTGCACACACGCCGAACCGGCCATGAGATCGGCTCCGGCGTTCATGTAGGCGTCAGACCACGAGGCCGACTCGGACAACGACGTCAGGACATCGGGCCATCGCTGGGTCTTGAAGTGCAGGCTGGCCCGCAGGTAATCGATGATGGGGGCCCGCCCGACGACGGTGGCGGCGGCCTCGTCGAGCGCGTCCTCGGCGCCTTGGTGGTCGGCGCCTGCGATGAGGGTGGCGGCGTAGGCGGTGATGGCCTCGGTCCGGTCGGCGAGTGGATAGTCGATGTACAAGCCGGTCGAGAAGCGTCCCGCCAGGGTGCGGGCGGGCAGGCCGAGTCGTCGCTGCTGCGCACCGAGAGTCGCGCGGGTCCGGTACAGCTGCAAGATCACGGCGGGGGAGTTGTCGCCGCAGGCGAGCCGTCCGAGCCAGGCGTCGGCGAGCGTCGGGTCCCATTCGGTGGCCCGGGCGAATGCGAGTGTGGCCTTGTCCCGGTCGGGTGGGTACTGCTCGGTGTCGACCGGGATGCCGAGGCTGAGCACCGCGAAGTCGAACAGCCGGCGTGCTTTGGCGACGGCCGAGCGAGAGCCCGGTGTAGTTGCCCTGTCATTCATGATGACCCCCGTGTCCCCCCTCACGCGCCACCCCCGGCGCGCGAGGCACAGACTACCCGGCACCTGGCCGGTTCGGGTCTCCGAGAGCACAGAGAACAGTGCAGTTGGCCGGCCCTCGGAGACGGCGTGGTCAGCGGGCGGCGCGGCACCACCTAGACTGTTCTCGTGAGTGCAGACCTAGATACCGTTTCTGTCGCCGCCGATACCCCTGATCAGTCGCAGCCATATCGTGAGCTGGGCCTGAAGGATGATGAGTATCAGCGGATCCGCGAGATCCTTGGTCGCCGTCCGACCGCCGCCGAATTGGCGATGTACTCGGTGATGTGGTCCGAGCATTGCTCGTACAAGTCATCCAAGGTGCACCTGCGCTACTTCGGCGAGACCACGACCGACGAGATGCGGTCATCGATGCTCGCCGGGATCGGTGAGAACGCCGGCGTTGTCGACATCGGTGATGGCTGGGCGGTCACGTTCAAGGTCGAATCGCATAACCATCCGTCGTACGTCGAGCCGTATCAGGGTGCCGCGACCGGTGTCGGTGGCATCGTCCGCGACATCATGGCGATGGGTGCCCGTCCGATCGCGGTCATGGATCAGCTTCGCTTCGGTGCGGCCGATGCCCCCGACACCCGCCGGGTGGTCGACGGTGTGGTCCGCGGCGTCGGCGGTTACGGCAACTCTCTCGGCCTGCCGAACATCGGCGGCGAGACGGTCTTCGATGCGTCGTACGCGGGCAATCCGTTGGTCAACGCGCTGTGTGCCGGTGTCATGCGGGTCGAAGACCTGCATCTGGCGTTCGCGTCGGGTGCAGGCAACCGGATCATCCTGTTCGGCGCCCGGACCGGTCTCGACGGCATCGGCGGTGTGTCCGTCCTTGCGTCGGAGACGTTCGACGACAGTGCCGGTGGCCGACCGAAGAAGCTGCCTGCGGTCCAGGTGGGCGATCCGTTCACCGAGAAGGTGCTGATCGAGTGCTGCCTAGATCTCTACAAGGCCGGCATCGTCATCGGTATCCAGGATCTCGGTGGTGCCGGACTGTCTTGTGCGACCTCGGAATTGGCTGCGGCCGGCGACGGTGGCATGCACATCGAACTCGAAAAGGTGCCCATGCGGGCCACCGGCATGACCCCGGCCGAGGTCCTCTCCAGCGAGTCGCAGGAGCGGATGTGCGCGGTGGTCGCCCCCGAGAACGTCGAGGCGTTCATGGAGGTCTGCCGCAAGTGGGACGTGCTGGCCACCGATATCGGTCAGGTCACCGACGGCGAACATCTCGAGATCACCTGGCACGGCGAAACCGTGGTCGACGTACCGCCGCGCACCGTGGCACACGACGGACCGGTCTACGAGCGTCCGGTCACCCGTCCGGATTGGCAAGACGATGTGATCGCTTCGAGCACAAAAGATCTCAAGCGTCCGGTGTCGCCGGATGAGTTGCGGGCCACCCTGCTGGAGATGATCTCGTCACCGGCTCTGTGTAGTCGTCGGTTCATCACCGAGCAGTACGACCGCTACGTCCGCGGCAACACCGTGCTGGCCGAGAATGCCGATTCCGGAATGATCCGCATCGACGAATCCTCCGGTCGCGGAATCGCTTTGGCAACCGACGCCTCCGGTCGTTACACCTATCTCGATCCGTACCGCGGCGCGCAGCTGGCACTGGCCGAGGCCTACCGCAACGTCGTGGTCAGTGGCGCCACCCCCAAGGCCGTCACCAACTGCCTCAACTTCGGTTCGCCCGAGGACCCGGCCGTGATGTGGCAGTTCCAGCAGGCCGTCCGCGGATTGGCCGACGGCTGTGCGCAACTGGGCATCCCGGTCTGCGGCGGCAACGTCAGCTTCTACAACCAGACCGGCGCCACGGCGATCCTGCCCACCCCGGTGGTCGGTGTCCTGGGAGTGATCGACGATGTGCGTCGGCGGATCCCGACCGGCTTCGGAACCGAGATCGGCGAAACGCTGATCCTGCTGGGTGACACGCACGACGAGTTCGACGGATCGATCTGGTCGCAGGTCGCGCACGATCATCTGGGTGGCACGCCGCCCGCCGTCGACCTCGAGCGTGAGCGTCTGTTGGGCGAAATCCTCACCGCCGCATCGCGCGACGGTCTGGTGTCGGCCGCGCATGACCTGTCCGAGGGTGGCCTCGCGCAGACCGTGATCGAGGCCGCGCTGGCGGGCGAGACCGGATGCCGGATCGTGTTGCCCGAGGGCGCCGATCCGTTTGTCTGGCTGTTCTCCGAGTCGTCCGGCCGGGTACTGGTCGCGGTGCCGCGCTCCGAAGAGGTGCGCTTCTGCGGGATGCTCGATGCCCGGCAGATGCCGTGGACTCGCATCGGTGTCGTTGATCAGGGCAGCGACTCCGTCGAGGTCCAGGATGCCTTCACCGTGCCGCTCACCGAGTTGCGCGAGGCCTTCGAGGGAACGCTTCCCAAACTCTTCTCCTGACCCCGATGATGTGCCCTTTTGGCGGTCCCCACCTGGGGTTTTGTTCGCCAAAAGGGCACATTTTCGGTTGTGGGCAGGCTAGGGTGAACGCGTTCTAGTTCCTGCGTTCGGAGGTCTGTGGTGTCGTTGCGTGTTGTGGTGTGGTCCACCGGAACCATCGGAAAACTGGCGATAGCGGGGGTTCTGGCCCGCCCCGAGCTCGAATTGGTCGGGGTATGGGTGTCGAACCCGGACAAGGTCGGCAAGGACGTCGGCGAACTGGCCGGACTCGGCCGAGACCTCGGTATCGCGGCCACCGATGACAAAGAAGCGCTGTTGGCGCTGCGGCCCGATTGCATCGTGCACGGCGCGATGACCGACGACCGCATCATGGAAGCGATCGACGACCTCATCGGGTTCCTCGAGGCCGGGATCAATGTGGTCTCCTCCGGTCCGGTCGCCCTGGTGTACCCCGACGGTGTGCTGCCGGCAGAGCTCAACGAGCGCATCCGCAGTGCGGCCCGCGGTGGCAATGCCACCCTGCACGTCAACGGTATCGATCCGGGCTTCGCCAATGATGTTCTGCCGCTGGCGATGACGTCGCTCTCGAAGCGGATCGACGAGCTGCGCGTCGCCGAGATCGCCGACTATTCGACGTACTACCAGCCGATGACCATGACCGAGTTGTTCGGCTTCGGCAAACCGATGGACACCCAGTCGATGCTGTGGATGCCGGGAGTTCTGTCGCTGGCCTGGGGGCCGGTGGTGCGACAACTCGCGGCCGGTCTCGACGTGACCCTCGATGAGCCGCTGGTGGAGAAGATCGACCGTCGTCCGGCGGAGAACGACTACGACATCGCCTCCTGTCACATCGCCAAAGACACTATGGCCGCAGTGCGTTTCGAGGTGATCGGGACCGTGAACGGAGTGCCGCGCATCGTCCTCGAACACGTCACCCGGACACAGCGCGATGCTCAGCCCGAATGGCCGAGCCCGGGCAACGGCGATGGCTGCTACCGCATCGAGATCAAAGGCGACCCGGTGATGACTGTCGACTTTGTACACCACGGCGAGAACGGTGACCACAACGATTCCGGAATGTTGGTCACCGCAATGCGTTTGGTGAACGCGGTGGAAGCCGTGGTGGACGCGCAGCCCGGACTGCTCACCGCGATCGACCTCCCGCAGATCACCGGTCGTGGACTGGTGACCAAGGACTGAGCCGATCGTATCGATCCTCACGCACTCGAATTCCCGCCGCCCACCGGCAAGTGCCGATGGGCGGCGGGAGTTCGGCTGCGATGGGCGGTCAGGCGAAAGCTTTCGCCCGTCGCGGCACCGTGATCGGGCGCCGACGTCGTAGTTGCCCGGTGCCGACGAGGAAGTCGGCGTAGTCGCGCATCGTTGTGGCGACAGATCGTGCTGCATAACCCAATTCGGAGCGAGCCTTCGTTCCGTCGACCACGGGCTGGGCCTCCAACGAACCAAGTGCAGCCTTGGATACGAGGTCGGAACCGAACAACTTGCAGATCGGTTCGGCCACGGGCAGGATCGCCTGCACCCAACCCATCGGGAAGGCGAGAGCCGGACCGCGGCGCCCGGCTTCGCGAGCCACCATCCGAAAGGCCTCGATCATCTCGACCATTTCGCCGGTGAGCAGGTAGTTTTCGCCGCAGACGCCGCGTTCGCCGGCCAGGATCAGCCCGGCCGCGACATCTCGGACGTCGACCAGATCGAAGCCGCCGGTGATGAGTGCGGGAACACGACCACGCGCAGAATCACGCAGCATTCCGTTGATTCGTGAATACGGTGCATGATCGGCGGGACCGTACACCGCGGTGGGATTGCAGATGACGGCGTCGAGACCGCGGGCGATGACCCGGTGCAGTTCCTGCTCGCCTGCCCACTTGGAGCGGTCATACACCGGGAGCGCCGGATTGTCGGATCGGACCGACACCTCGTTGATCTGTCCGCCGCACAGGTATTGGTCGAATGAATGGATCGAACTGCAGTGCACCATCCGCCGGACCCCGGCAGCGAGCGCGGCCTCGGCAACATTCCGGACGCCTTCGGTGTTGATGCGCCAGGCGTTCTCGTCGTTGTGGCGCAGGGTGATGACCGCGACCAGGTGGTACACGATATCGACTCCGTCGAAAGCGGTGGTCAGGGCCGCTGGGTCGAGGATGTCGGCGCTGACCCATTCGACGCCTGCGATGTCGGGAGCTGTGGCCGGCTGTTGTCGATCGATCGCCACCACAGTGTCGCCGCGGGTGACCAACTGGTCGAGGAGATTACGACCAACAAACCCGGCAGCGCCGGTCACAGCAACTTTCATCAGGATCACTTTCGGTTGAGTGGCAACAAGTCGCCGACTTCGACATCTAGAACGTGTTCTACTTTGAGAGTAGAACACGTTCTAGATTTGAGGAAGATGGTGTCAACCGATGGCGACATACGGCCGGGATCGGATGCTTTCACTTGTTGAACGTTCGCCGGCCGCCGCTGGTGCCCACGACCGCGACGAGTGGGTCGGATTGTTCGTCGACGGTGGCGTCGTCAACGATCCGGTGGGGTCACGGATTCACTCGGGCGGCTCCGAGATCCGGCGCTTCTATGACACCTTCATCGGTCCACGGAACATCACCTTTCATCGCGACGCCGACTTCGTGGTGGAGCGCACCGTCGTTCGTGACCTCGAACTGGAAGTCGAGATGTCGCCGAAGGTGACGCTGCGGGTACCCGTCTTCATTCGGTACGACCTGTCTGAGTGCGGAGACGATCTGCGCATCACGCGGCTTGCGGCCTATTGGGAACTGCCGGGGATGATCAGGCAGTTCGCGCGCTGTGGTGTGGCCGCGGTGCCGGTCGGCGCGCGGCTGACCGCAGCATTGCTTCGGAATCAAGGGGTCTGGGGCGCAATCGGATTTGCCGAGGGGTTTCGGCGGGTCGGTGCCACGGCAAAGGCGACCGTCGGGAAGTTCCTCGACGCCGCGGCACGGGGGGATCTGGCGACCGCTCGCCGGCATCTGGATCCCACCGCGCCAGTTGTGGTGCTCGGTGGTGACGCCGTCGGCGTTGATCACGTCATCGGATCGCTCCGGGGCGTCCGGTCGCACAAGCTGCTGGCGGCAGGAAACACGGTCGCCGTCGCTCTGGTCGTCGGCGATCGGAAGGGTGTTGGCCTCTTTGTGTTTGGGGCCGATCGCGCGCGGATATCGGCCGTCGAGCTGGTGTTCGATGAGTGATCGAGGGCACTTGCGCTGACGGATTGCCGTTGCGGGCCTAAAGTCTGGTCCATGGCTGCACCGCTTTCCACACCAGGCGTCTTCGGTCCCGACGATCTCGAGGGCCTGGTCTGGTTCTATGACATGTATGGATATGCCACCCTGCGGGGTGCGCTGAGCGCGTCCGACGTCGACGCCATCGAATCGGAATGTGTTGCTGCGCAACGTGGTGTGATCGCCGGGGAATTGGATGCCCGATACGGGTCGACCATATTCCTCGATGAGGCCGCCAAAGCCGAGAAGTTTGCCAACTATGTCGAATACGTCAGCGAGGTATCGCCCGCTGTTGATTCCGCGATCACCGGTCCGGTGATGCGGGACGTCATGAACCGACTGCTCGGCCCCGATTCCTGGTTACGCGAACATGAGCAATACGGCGTTGTCTATCAGGATGCCCGTCCCGGCAAGGAATCCGGATACACCCGGATCGGATGGCATTCGGATTGGCAGTCCAGCCCCAGTCTGGACGTCTGGCCCGGTACGGCATTCACCCTGCACGTCGACGGAACCAGTCCGGCCAACGGCTTCCTGCGGGTGGTGCCGGGCAGCCATCTGTGGGACACCCCGGCTCCGTACCGCAACGTCAACGGCGTACCCGTTCCGGATACTGCCCAGGCTTCCGGCGGACGGACCAGTCGTAAGCCACCTTTCGAGATGCCGCTGGGTTTCGAGAAGATCCGCGGTGAGGTCGGGATCTACGCCGAACGCGGCGACATCATCTTCCACGACGCCTATCTCTGGCACTCCGCGGCCAGGGCCACCGACGACAACACCCAACGTCGCCATGTCCGCGGCGGTTACTTCGGCGGCACCAAACCTGCTGCAGGAGTGGAAGAATTCATCAAGAACGCGGCGCGGTAGCCAGTCGCGTCGGGGATCAGGTCGGCACGATGTTCTGGTTGATCCGAAAGAGGTTGTGCGGGTCGTACTTCCGCTTGATCTCGACGAGCCGATCGTAGTTGCCGCGGTAGGCGGCCTGAACTCGCTCGCGACCTTCGTCCATCATCATGTTCACATAGCCGCCGCCTGCAGAGGTCGGGTGCAGTTCCTCCCAGTAGTTCTTGGCCCACTCTGTGATGCGTCCCAGATTGGCGGGATCGGGATCGATGCCTGCGATGACTCCGTTCCATCCGCCGTTGCGGTAGGGGAAGGCGGTTGCGTCCGCGGCGACACGCTCGGCAGCGCCGCTGATCGGATACAGGTGCATTGTCGACAGAGACGACGGGAGGGCTTCGCCGTACCGGTGGTGAAGTGAGATCGCGGTATCGGTGATCTCCTCGAAGATGTCGGCCTTCCAGTACCACTGCAAGCCCGTGGGCAGCAGGCCGTCGAACGCGCTCTGAAGCACGGGAAACGGCATCGGTGCCAGGCCGAACAGAAGCGGTGAGCCGAAGTCTCGAACAGGCGCCAGGACCTGGTCGGCCTGCTGGTGCGGCCCCGAATAACACCACACGATCCCGCAGACCTTTCGGCCCCACAGCTCCTCGGGGAAGGGTGGCCCGCCGGGGACCTCCAGGACACCGATCCAGCCGTTCAGCTCGTCGGGCAGCGTCGGGATGAGGTCGCGGTACCACCTGAAGACCTCCTCGGCATCGGCAATGTCGTAGAGGACCGGCCCACCGATGACCTCGCCGGCGTCACCCACCGGGTGAGATTGAAATGTGAACGAGGTGACCACGCCGAAGTTGCCGCCACCGCCGCGCAGCGCCCAGAACAGATCGGGGTGGCTGTCGGCGCTTGCGGTCACAAAGGACCCATCGGCCAACACAACGTCGGCGGATAGTAGATTGTCGATGGTCAACCCGAAATGCCTTGTGAGATAACCGGTACCACCACCTAGTGTCAGTCCTGCAACTCCGGTTGTGGAGACGAAACCGGACGGTGTGGCCCTCCCGAATGCCGCGTTGGCATGATCCACGTCGCCCCAGGTGCATCCGGCGTCCACGCGTATGGTGCCTGCCTTCGGGTCGACGGTGGTAGAGCGCTGCGTGCGGAAGTCGATCACCAGGGCGTCATCCCACACGCTGAACCCGGCACCGTGGTGACCGCCGCCGCGGACCGCGATGGGGATCTGATGGCGGCGCGCAAAGTTGACGCAGGCGATCACGTCGGCGACATCCGCGACGCAGGCAACAGCCGCCGGGTGGCGGTCGATGGCCCCGTTGTAAACCTTCCGCATCTCGTCGTATTCAGGGTCCTCGGGACCGATCAGCGGACCGCGAACGGTCTGGCGTAACTCGGAGATGACGGCATCCGGGGTGGCTTCGATAGCGGACATTTGGTGCGCTCCTTCTGTACGGACTCACATGGTGGGAGACTGGGTAGTTGAACGGTACGAAGCAGCGGTGACGTGCGGGAATGCCCAATACGCCGAAGGACTTGCCCGTACGTCCACGGAGCGACTCGGTCTTTGCCGCACGTCCGGGAGAGTTGTCCGATCGTCCGGGAGTCACGCCATGGACGTCCTATCCGACGTTTTGCTCGCTGTGCGGTTGACCGGTGCGGTGTACTTCGACATCGATGCCCGTTCGCCCTTCGTTCTCGAGAGTCCGCCCACCGATGTGATCGCTGCCAAGATCGCCACGGACGCCGAACACCTGATCGCCTTCCACGTCTTGACTCTTGGTTCTTGTTGGGTCGAGACGGTCGACGAGCCCGAACCCGCGCAGTTGCTGCGGGCCGGTGAGATGGTGATCGTCTCCAGCGGCGAGGCACACCTGCTCGCATCGGCACAAGGTCTCCGCGGGCAGCCGGACCTGTCTCGGTACTACCGGCCGTTGACTGAAGCCCTGCCGTTCGTCATCGACATCAACGGCGACACCAACGCCGATCGCTGTCGGATCGTGTGTGGCTACTTCGCCTGTGACCGGCATCCGTTCAACCCGTTGCTCGAATCGTTGCCGAGAATGGTCCACGCCCCCGTGTCGAGTCGTAGCTGGGGTTGGATGTCGCGGCTGCTCGATGCGGCCATCGAGGCGAGTGACGGTCGCAACGCCGGGCAGGAGGCGATGCTGGCGAAATTGTCGGAATTGATGTTCGTGGAAGCGCTCCGTGCACACATCGACGGGTTGACTCCGGACGCTCGCAACTGGGCGGCCGGCATTCGCGACCCCGACGTCGGTTCGGCACTGCGGCTCATCCACGGTCGGTTCGCCGAGCCGTGGACGCTCGAAGGCCTGGCCCACGAGGTGGCGATGTCCCGATCGTCGTTTGCCGATCGGTTCACTGCCTACGTGGGGGTGCCGCCGATGACCTACCTTGCCCGATGGCGGTTCCAGCTCGCTGCGCGATTGCTGCAGAACGGTTCACTCAGTGTTGCGCAGGCCGCGAATGCTGTTGGATATCAATCAGAATCGGCCTTCAACCGGGCCTTCAAACGCTCTGTCGGGGAAGCTCCGGGCGCTTGGCGACGAAAGGGAGCGGGAGATGTAGCGCTGTGCGCGGATGACTGGTCGGGCCGCAGGTCGTGGACCTCGGTTGAGTGACCAGTTACTGGCGCCGAGATTTCGTTTTACCCCATCTTGCTGGACATTTTCAATGCCGCAATCGGGTGTCTGATTTTTGATGGACCGCGCGCCGCGATAAAAAGATCAAACCGAAATGGTGGGGTTACGCGGTGCATTGCGACGAGTCGATTAGACGTAACGCAAAAGAAACCACCTGACGGCAGATTGTATGCAAGACTCACTATCGGCAACCTGCACAGCATCGTTGGGACCCCAGAGCGGGTGAAAATTGGGACTCTGGAAAGGATTTGGCATGCAAGTACGGACGCAGTGCATGCAACGCGTGGACCTGGACTCCGGTCCACTCCTCGGTGGCAGAATCTGGTCGGGGTGCATTCGTGGCGGCCTGCAACTTTAGGTGGCATCTTTTTGCAGCCATGAATATGTCGTCTATTTCTAACTGAAGACACTCGGAAACTCTTTACTGATTCTTTACTTTCGTGAAGTTGTGGAGTGGCTGATGCATGTCTGGAACCGATCTATCCGGGTGAAATTCCCCTACCCCTCAAATGTCCGCTACTGGTTAAGGAAACGGAAATGGCAAACAAGCAGCAGGTCGGCGTGAAACCTGGGGGACAGGCCGACACTGAAATCGATGTACTCGGCGAGCGTGTGATGCGAAAAGTGTCGCGCCGTTTGATCCCGTTCATCGCGGTTCTGTTCTTCATCAACTACGTGGATCGAACGAATATTGCGTTCGCAAAGTTGGAAATGAGTGCGGACCTGGGTCTCAGCGAGGCTGCCTACGGCCTCGCCGCCGGTCTGTTCTTCATCGGGTATTTCTTGTTCGAGATCCCGAGCAACCTGGCCTTGCACAAGTTCGGTGCGCGCCGATGGGTTGCCCGGATCATGGTGACCTGGGGCATCGTTGCCATGGCAATGGCCTTTGTGAACAGTGAAGGTGCGCTGTACGTCGTGCGAATCCTCCTCGGGATTGCCGAGGCGGGCTTCTATCCAGGTGTCATCTTGTACTTGACATTTTGGTTCCCGCGACGCCAGCGGGCCAAGGCGATTGGACTGTTCGCGCTCGCGGTTCCGGTATCCGCGGTGGTCGGAGCTCCGGTGTCCACGGCCATCATGCAATACAGCCATGACTTCATGGGATTCTCGGGTTGGCGCATCATGTTCCTGGTCGAGGGCGTGCCCGCGGTGATCCTGGGAATCGTGTGCTGGTTCTATCTGACCGACCGGCCTGCGGACGCGAAGTGGCTCGACACAGAAGAGCGTGAGTGGCTGACAGCAACGATGGATGCGGATGCAAAGGAAACCGAAGCCGGAAATCCGTGGACTCTCCGGCGCGTCCTGACCAGTCCACTCGTACTCGGACTCGCACTCGTGGAATTCGGTGTCGGCTACGGGATTTACGCACTCAGCTTCTTTCTGCCGTCGATCATCGCCGGATTCTCGGAGACGTTCGGGACCGATTTCAACCTGTTTCAGACCGGCCTCATCACGGCCATCCCGTTCTTCTTCGGAGCGCTGGCGATGGTGTATTGGACGCGACATTCGGATCGGAAGTATGAGAGGGCGTGGCACGTCGCGGCACCGGTATTCCTTGCCGGGCTCACTGTCCCCATCGCGCTCTATCTGGGATCGCCGATCGCTGTCATGGTCGTGATCTCGCTGACCGCGATCGGAGTGTTTGCTGCCTACCCGGTCTTTTGGACGATCCCCGGCGAGTTCCTGACCGGAGTCGGAGCGGCCGCCGGAATTGCGTTGATCAACTCGCTCGCGAACCTATCCGGATTTGCTGCGCCCTACATAACCGGAGGACTCACCGACGCCACTGGCTCGGAGAACAGCGGAATGTGGGTCGCCGGCGGCGTGCTGATCTTTGCCGGCCTGACGATGGTCGGGCTCAAGGTGAGTGGGTTGCTGGATCCGGCCAAGCATGCGCAATCGTTCGAGCCGGAGCCGGTGGTCACCCGGTAGCGGACAGCGTGGCCCGGACGTGACGGAAGGTCGCGTGCAGGTTCACCGGGTGCGGCCGGGCAGACCGAGGGGTGTCACAGATCCCAGGTGTGCACGGCCGCACCATCGTGCATGCGTTCGATGTACTCACTGAGCATGCCGCTCAGTGCAACGTCGCGGCTGTCGCCGGCCTCTTCCCTGGCTGCCACACACGCACGTTGCCACACCGAACCGGTTTGCCCGGTGACCGCGCGGCCCTCGATGATGGCCAGGTATCGGTCGCGGACGTCGGCCGCGACACCGAATGCCTGCAAACCTTCTTCCGCGAGTGGCAGCAACCGGCGCAACACCAACTCATCGGGTTGTACCCATCCGACTGTCGGCCAATACAGTTGGCAATCCATACCGTCGCGGGCTGCGGTGTGGAGATTCTCTGCTGCCGCATTGAACGTCATCTGTGACCAGATCGGACGATCGGCGTCGACGAGTCCGCGCAGGGCCCCGTAGTAGAACGCTGTATTTGCCATGATGTCGAGTACGGTAGGTCCGGCAGGCAGGACACGATTTTCGATGCGCAGATGCGCCTGCCCGTCGACGACGTCGTAGACCGGTCGATTCCACCGGTACACGGTGCCGTTGTGCATTCGGAGTTCGGTCAGTTCAGGTATCTCACCGGCTTCCAACTGTGCCAGCGGGTCGTCGTCCGACACCACCGGTAGCAAGGCTGGAAAGTATCGGGTGTTCTCCTCGAAAAGGTCGAATATGGTTGTGATCCAACGTTCTCCGAACCAGACCCGCGGCCGGACTCCCTGGTTGATGAGCTCTTGTGGGCGGGTGTCGGTGGCCTGTTCGAAAACCGGGATGCGGCTCTCGTGCCACAGGGCCTTGCCGGCCAGGAACGGCGAGTTGCCTGCGAGTGCCACCTGCACCCCGGACAGCACCTGAGCGGCATTCCAATGGTCGGCGAAGCTCTCGGGGGCAACACGCAGATGCAATTGCAGCGACGTGCACGCGGCCTCGGGCAGGATCGAATCGATCGACGTCTGCAGACGGTCCGGACGGTCGCCGGGCACCAGTGGCACACCGGTGATGTCGAGTTCGATGTCCTCGCCGCGGGCAGCAAAGATCTGCTGGTTCAACAGGTCATAGCGTGGGTTCGCCGAAATCCACTGATGCGCAAAGTGCTCTTGCCGCAGGGTGGGCAGCATGCCGATCATCACCAGATGGTTATCGGTGGTCGCGGCCTTGGCCTCGGCCTGATTGAGCGAATCGCGCAGGCTTGATTCGAGCGAGACGGTGTCGGCGCCGACGAAGGGTCTCGGTGCCACATTGATCTCGATGTTGAACTGGCCCAACTCGGTCTGGTAGTCGGGATCGGCGATCGCTTCGAGCACCGTTGCGTTCGACATCGCCGGATTCATCGCACGGTCAACAAGATTGAGTTCGACTTCCATGCCGAGCAACGGTTCGGGCGGATTACCCTGGTCGGTGAACAGTCCGTCCGCGAGCATGCGGGCGACCGCCTCCGTACAGTTTCCGACCTGCTGACGAAACCGTCGTCTGTCCTCGCGGCTGAATTCGCGCTTGCCGACATCCGTGCCCATCGTCCCATCGTGCCACGGAATGCCGGGTGCACGTGGATGTCCGGTCGCGGGTGGACGTCAGCCGCCGAGTACTGTCTCGAGGCGCTGGGCACAGATGTCGGCGAGATCGATACCGTCGAGTTCGAGTTTCGTGTTGAGCCTGATCAGGGGAACGGCCAGAAGTAGCGCAGCGGTGACATCGTTGAACAGCATATTTGTCGGCCGCGTTCCGGTGAGTCGCTCGTATCGTTCGAATGTCGCTTCGCGTGACGGCGTTCCGCTCACCGAACTGTGGTTCTCCAGCGGACTGCTGACCCAATCGGTGAGAAACATCCATGCGAGGTCGGCACCCGGGTCTCCCAGGTAGGCGATCTCCCAATCGAGGGCAGCGACAGGATGGTGGTCGGTGTTGGCGTAGAGGACGTTCGACATCCGGGAATCGCCCCAGCACAACGTGACTCGAGAAGGTTCGTACAGATGGTTGTCGGCCCAATCGAGTGCCTGCGCCAAGCCCGGATGTAGGGGACCGCCGTCGCCTGCCCAATTGAGCGCGTATCTCAGGAAGTTGACCAAACGCTGCGGTGGCGTCGTGCCGAACTTGCTGAGATCCAGGAAACCCAGGCGCCTTTCGGTGGTGTCGATCTGGTGGACCCGGGCGATCAGGTCGACGCATCCGTTCCATAGCCGTGCCCGGCCCACATCGTCGGTGTCGGCAAAGATGCCCTGTTGGTGGTATGCGGGTACGTCACTGACGGTGACGACGTCATCGATGCGGTCCATGACGAAGTAGGGCGTGCCCAAATCGATTCCCTCTGCGTCGATCCACCGCATTCTCGGTACCGGGACCGCGGAATCGGCGAGTCGTTCCATCACCAGGTATTGCCGCCGGAGATCGAAGTCCGGCAGGACCGCGAAGTCGGGTGGTCGCCGGAACACCAGTCCCTGGGATTCCGCCTGTGCGGTCGCCGTCGGGTCAACGTCAACGTCAACCAGATCGAACAGGTATGTCTCGGTGGAAAATCCCTGTTCGGCGGCTCTCCAGTTGGCGATGGTCGCGCGATGGGCGGACGGAAACCTGTGTCGTAGTACGGCTTCGAGTGCGGCCGGGAGCTCATCGGCCGACAACCGTGACGGTAACACCGGCGTCACCAGCCCGTGTATCCGTAGCGCGGGTAGGCGCCCATGAAGACCATCTCGACCAATCCGTGCCCGACCTTGCCGTCCATCCGGACCTCGCACAAAGTCTCGCTGAGCATCCGAACGGGCGCCAACGCCTCTGCATCATTGGTGTTCACCGTGAAACCGTCGAGGAAGTCGTCACCGCGGAAGTAGCCGCTGGCGTAGCCGTTGTAGTGGTCGTAACCGGCCAGCCCGGGCCAGAAGTCGGTCATCGGGCGCACCTCGATGGTGCTGGTCGATCGGTCTGCGCGGACGATCGTGAATGTTCCCCCGGACACAACGCGCGCATCATCACGGAACTTGAGGTCGTGCTCGACATCGATGATCGCCTCGTGTGGGCGCCCGGAATCGATGGGGTAGAGCAGTTCACCCTCGAACTGCCATCTCGACCCGTCGCTGTTCTCGCGCTGCGCGAAATGCACCAGCTCGTCGTCGAATTGGAAGATCCCCATGTAGTAGAGGACACCTTCGGGCAGATCGGTGGGCTGGAGTTCGGTGCCATCGGGGAGGCCGCCGCCCCCGCCTCTGCGGATCCCCCACGAGTGGTCACGGCCGAACCACCAGCGCTGCGGATCAATTTCGATGCGTTCACCGTCGATGTCGATCCAGCCTTCGACCAGACCGTTCTGATAGAAGCGGCGGGCGTCCTCCGAGACGCGCCCGCGGACCCGATGAAACGCGGCGGTCTGCTCGTAGGCGTCGAATTGTCCGGTCATGCTCAAATCCAGGCTCAATCCCTGGCTGTTGGGGGCGATCTGAGTTCGCACCCGGCGCAACGGTTCTTCGATTGTGTAGGTGTATGGGCCGATCGTGTATTCCCCGAGTCCGCCGGTCTGGGGATTGAGTGTGGTGGACATTCGGATCACCTTGGCCGGGCCGTTGCGTTTGGTGACCATCGCATAGGCATCGGTCACGTTGCGGTTGGGGTAGCGGGCCATTCCGGTCATCACATTGATGTCGCCGGATTTGTCGAATCCGTACATCACAACGCGTTCCACCCAGCGCAGATCACTCTGCGATACGTGGTCGAACGTGGTCGGCAATTGGTGAGCCAAGATCTCGTCGTTGGGTGTCAACACGGCGCAGTCTCCTTCTTCGGGGCGACCTCTGGGGGCGACGGACAATACGTTAGGGCATGGAACGTAATTGAATGGTCGTTTTGCGGTACTTTCATCGGGTGACCACTTCTGCCCAGCCGCAACCCGGTCGTCCACGTGATCCTCAGAAGGACGTCGATGTCCTTCAGGCCGCGCGGGATCTACTGGTCGAGGGCGGCTTTCAGGCGGCGACGATTACCGCGATCGCCCGACGCTCGGGGGTGGGGGCGCCGACCATCTACCGCCGGTGGGCACGCCGGGAGGCGCTGATCGAGGACGCCGCATTCGGCACGGCCGAATCGGGTGTGGTCCCACAGGCCACCGGTGACCTGTGGGACGACCTGCGGACGTGGGCATTGCTGTTCTTGCAGCATTTCGCAAATCCCGTTGCGCGAGCGGCGATTCCGGGCCTCATGCTGGCCTACCAGCATGAGGAGGATCTCTACGAGCGTCTCGTCAACCGATCTGAGCGCGACGTCCGGATCATGATGCGGGATCTACTGCGCGGCGACCTGCCCGAGATGCCCGCGAAGGCGCTGGAGAAGCGGGCCGACGCGGTCTTCGATCTCCTTGTTGCGACAACGGCCATCCGAGCGTTGACGGTTGGTCTGACCGGGCAGGAGGCGTTCTGTGACCGGACTGCGGACGCGCTCACGGCGTTGGCCTACTCGACCTGGAAGCCGCGGACCCGGCGTCGCCGAACCTAGGACCCGGTACCTCGCCTTCGGCTCAGGCCAACGTCTCGGTCAACTTGCCGTCCGCCAGTTGCCAGCGCCGCGTGGCCCGGACGGTGGCCAGCATTCGCCGGTCGTGGGTCACCAACAGGACTGTGCCGGAAAAGGATTCAACCGCCTGCTCCAGCTGCTCGATGGCAGGTAGGTCCAGGTGGTTGGTGGGTTCGTCGAGCACGAGCAAGTTGACACCGCGTGCCTGCAGCAGGGCCAGCGCTGCGCGCGTCCGTTCACCTGGTGACAGCGAGTCGGCTGAGCGGGTGACGTGATGTCCCTTCAATCCGAACTTGGCCAGCAAGGTTCGGATGTCCGCATCGGTCTGATCGGGGACCTGGGCGCCGAACGCCTCGGCAAGTGCGGTGTCGCCGGTGAACAATCCCCGAGCCTGATCGACCTCGCCGATCTGCACCCCCGAGCCCAACGACGCCGAACCCGAGTCGGGTGCCTGCCCGCCGAGGAGCAACGACAGCAGCGTCGACTTTCCGGATCCGTTGGCGCCGGTGATGACAATCCGATCGCCGGCGTCGACCTGGGTGCTGATCGGTCCCAGCGTGAACTCGCCACGGGTGAGCGTCGCTTCGTTGAGGGTGGCGACGACGGTGCCCGAACGAGGCGCGGCCGCGATTTCCATGCGGAGCTCCCACTCCTTGCGGGGCTCTGCGACCTCTTCGAGCCGTTCGATGCGACGTTGGGTCTGCCTGGCCTTCGACGCCTGCTTCTCGGTTGATTCCAGCCGCAGGCCCTTGCCGACCTTGTCGTTGTCCTTGGATTTGCGCCGCGCATTGCGGACACCGTGTTCCATCCAATTACGTTGCATCTGAGCGCGATCGGTCAGCGCGTCTTTGGTGTCGGAATACTGGTCGTAGGCTTCGCGGGCGTGGCGACGGGCGACTTCACGTTCGACCAGAAAGGCTTCATAGCCACCGGAATACACCGACACCTGCTGCTGGGCGAGGTCGAGCTCGACGATGCCGGTGACCGTGCGTGCCAGGAACTCGCGATCATGACTGACGACGACCATCGGCGTCCGCGAGCTCGACACGAAGTCCTCGAGTTGCGCGAGGCCGTCGAGGTCGAGGTCGTTGGTCGGTTCATCGAGCAGGAGAATGTCGTAGCGCGACAGCAGAAGTGCGGCCAGCCCTGCCCGCGCCACCTGACCACCGGACAACGCCGACATCGGCAGATCGAGGTCGACGGTCAGACCCAGGTCTGCCGCGACCTGATCGGCCCGTTCGTCGAAGTCGGCCCCGCCCAGGTGCAGCCAGCGGTCCAGCGCAGGGGAGTAGAGGTCGTCGCCGCCCTCGCCCAAGGCTTCGGCCGCGGCGTCCATCGCCGACTGTGCCTGTGCGACGCCCGTCCGTCGAGCGAGGAACTGGCAGACTGTCTCGCCCGGCGTCGGTTCCGCTTCCTGCGCGAGGTAGCCGACCTCGGCGTCCGGCGGGCTCAACGTGATGGTGCCGTCGAAGTCGGCTGATCCGACTCCGGCGAGCAGCGTCAGCAGCGTTGATTTGCCGGCGCCATTCGCGCCGACCAGACCGAAGACGTCGCCGTCGGCCACCGTGAGGTCGAGATCGGAGAACAACGTTCGTTCGCCGTGACCGGCTGTGAGTCCGGTGGTGTGCAGGGTGGCGCTGATGGTGGTGACGCTCCTTCGAAATGCAGGTTCTCTTCACGAGGGTAGTCGGTGCGTCATTGCAGACCCGCAACGCCGTGGGCGGTCGGTCAACGGACTCGGCGGTGCTGGCAATTTCGACATCGAGCTCACCTTCCTAGGCCAGGACGTGCGCATGTGTATTGGCTCAGTTGGCTACGATCTCGCCGATGCCCGTGGTGCGAATGTTCTCGATGTTCTCTGGGGTGTAGTTTTTGGCGTTGAGGACCACGAAGTATTGGAAGACTTGAACACCGTTTTTGATGCTCGCGTTCAGATCGACGATGAGGCCGGTCGGACCGATTCCGGATCCGAGATTTTGCTTTTCTTTCTTATCTTCGCGAGCGTTGGCTGCTATTTCCGTCCAGGAGTCGACATTTGCGGGGAGTATTCCCCAGCGGGCGGAGATTTCGGCGAGTTCCTGTCGCGCATCTTCAGGACTACTGAACGATCTCCAGAAGGTTATGTAGTTGAACTGCCCGTCGCGAGAATTCGCTACCCAAATAGTTTGGGTGCGGACGGTTTCTTCGGCGTCGGGTCCGACCAGCGTCAGTTCGATGTCGGGTCTTCCTGCGCCGCCGATGATCACGTCTCGTTTGTGCTCGGCCGGAAGTCCTACCTCTGCATTGGTTATTGTGTGGTCTCGAAGGTCAAAGCGCGTGAGCCGGCTGTCTCGGATTTGCTTGACGCCGGCGGTCGAGAGGAGTGAAAATCCAGGCTGTCCCGGGAGTTTCGGCTCCAACGAAATTGCTTTCGCTTCCTGATCGACTTTCGTGATTGTGCAGGCGGACAGCAGGCAGATGAGGGCGGTCACCATTGCTATGGCACATCGTTGGCTGGTTTTGATCGGCATGTCGTTGGTCGTCTGTGTGTGCAGGTCAGCTCACGGGGCGAGTGCTGATGCCGGTGGTTCGGATGCTGTCGATGTTTTCCGGGTTGTAAGTGCGTGGGCTGAGGTTGACGTAGTACTGAAATACCTGGACGCCGTTTTTGATGCTGGCGTTCATGTCGATGATGAGTCCGGTGGGTCCGATTCCGGAGCCCAAGCTCCTTTTTTCTTTGTCTTCGCCGGCCTTGCTCGCGATGCTTGTCCACATCTCCACGTTTTCGGGGAGGATTCCCCAGCGTGCGGTGACTTGCGCGAGTTCTTGTTGTGCGGCTTCGGGGGTGTCGAAGGAGCGCCAGAAGATGAGGTCTTCGAACTGTTCGCCGCCGTAGTGGGTGATCCAGATGGTTTTGGTGGTGACGGTGTCTTGGGCGTCGGGGCCGAGGAAGGTGAGTTCGATGTCGGGTTTTCCTGCGCCGCCGATGATCACGTCTTTGTTGTAGTCGGCAGGGAGTCCGGCGTCTGTGTTGGTGAGGGTGAGGTCGCGGAAATCGAAACGCGCGCGCCGGCTGTCCTTGATCTGCTGTACGCCCTCGTCGGTAAGCAACGAGAACTCAAGGGGGCCAGGGGAGTCTGACGTGGATGTCACGGGGTTCTCCTTGTTGTCGGCGGTGGCTGTGCATGCGGCCAACAATCCGATGACTGTCACCAAAATTACTAGGACTTGCGCTGATTTCACCAATGGGGATCAAACTTCCAGTCCGTGAGCAACCTGCTGAGGATGCCGCCCATTTGGTTATCGAGTCGTTGCTCGTCGACTCGGGCATCAAAATCGGAGCCGACAATCCGGCGGGCTTCATTCGGATCTTCCGCGAGTAGACGCTGATATGCAGGCAGAGTGTCCTCCGTGATGAGTCGCCACCGTTGATTCTCGTCGGCAATATTTCCTTCTGGGAATGGCGTTTGCACAGTCACCGCACCGGGGATGTATCTCCTGTTTTCCAATTCAAAGTCGTGTGGATACAACTCAGGGTAGGCATGAGCCCCGGGTATGGATGGTGTGCCTACGGTGGTCAACATCCACGTCATTGCCTCGCCCGTCACGGGATGGTTCCGCATTTCCTCATAGTCGTCAGCGATGATGTCGAACTGTTCGCGATGAAGTAGCTGGGTATTTCCGCTGGCGATGAGCGCAGAATTGTCTTGTGTGACCCCGTCGTCTATCTGATGCCACGCACGACCTGTGTCAGGGTCGATGAGGGCTGCGCGCCGCATCCGGTCGATTTCTGCGGTCCCGCCGTGGAGGTATGCCTCGTGCATGGGGGCTTGATCCTCGAAGATCTCCTTCTGCATGCTCAGGAACTTCTGCTCGTAGTAGGCGATCTCCGGATCGCTCAGGGCCGCGAGAGCTTTGGTCATCGGTGCGATTTCTGATGGGAGTGCTGCGCCGGCGGGGCCTTGGATGCCTTTCGCGATGTCACGCATCGTTGCCAAATCGTAAAAGCCTCCGGCGAATGACGGGCCGATCATGTTGGCCATCCCCGCCCACTGCAGCTCGGGATGATCGAGGAAGAGCTGACCGTAGTACTCGTAGACCTTGGTGATCGTCTCGGTGTTGTATTCGGTGCCCTTCGACGGATCCCATTGCGATGGATCGATTCCAGCCTCTTCTAGTGACTCTCGCAGCCAATAGTTCTGGAGAAACTCTCCATAGCCCTCTTTTGGAACCAAGCCGGCATCAAACGCCGTGTCCAGGACCGGCTTTGCCGCATCCGGGTGGTTCTTCACCCATTCCTGGAACCGTGGGTCGTCCAAAACGGTCTTGGCCTGCTCGGGCGTCAAGCCCACCAAAGACGGTGGAGCGTAGTCGCGGCCCGCCGTCACATCGCCCTTCGTGGCGTCCACTTCATCGTTGGCGCCGTCGAGTGCAAAAGCCACCGCATCGTCTTCATCGGCGAGTTGTTGCAAGGCTGCATCGATGGCTTCTTGAAATGCCTTCCGATCCTCTTCCTGCTTGTCGAGCTCGTCGGCTGTATACGGCCCCGCGATGCCGTACGCGCCGACTTTCCAGTCGTCGCTGACCTCGAAGTTGCTCAGCACTGCGGCAGTGACGTTGGAGAGCGCATTGTCGCGGACCGATTGCAGCCGGGTCGCGCCGGATCGGAGTGCTTCGATCACCTTGTCTGTTGTATCGGCTACGCGAATACCGAGCCGATGGTCTTTTTCGGCTTTCTGCCACGCCGCTTCGGCGGTGTGCCCATCCGACGACTGGTATTGGTTCAGAGCTACCGAACGCGCGGAGTCCAGTTTGGACTCGAAGTCGATGTTGGACGTCTCAAGGCTTGCTGCAGCGTCGCTCAACAATGAAGGCTGCCATTTCCTGACGCCGCTGACGGTGTAGGTCACTGCAGCCGCAGCGCTTTGAACGTGGTTGCCGAGTTCACTTCAGTGTTGGCGAAGGTTTCAGTGGCCGCGACCGAGGCATCGGCATACGCGCACAATCGGGTCGCCACCGCGCTGTACGCGGTATCCACCGCAGATCCGCTACGCGCCGCGGTGACACCGGCTTTCGAACCGGGCAACGACTCCGCGATGTCTGTGGTGGAGGCTGAGGCGTCGATGGTGTTGATCTCGGCGCCGAGTGCGCGATAGCGGCCGGCATCAGTGCGGGTCGCCGCAGTATCTGTTTCGAACAATGGCATCGGATGTCCCCCCCATACGAGCACCCCCCGGTGACCGCGTCTGCTCACCGTATATCCCGATTTGGACGGCGCGGGAGAGTCCGCGGTTCCGTGGGGCGGTGAGTGGGTGCCACGATGTGTTTGTGGCACCTCATAAGTCGGTAGACCCGGCCGCAATGCGAACAGCCGTCGAAACCGTGGCGCCGTGGCTGCGTGACCCTGAAGCCGTCGAGCCGACGAGGAAAGAGATCGCCGACGCTGTCCGGATGACCGCACGAACCCTCGCCCAACTCGCGCCGGGTGGCTCGGTAGAGGTGCGGGTGCCGCCGTTCGTGGCGGTCCAGTGCATCGAAGGACTTCGCCACACGCGCGGCACCCCACCGAACGTTGTCGAGACCGATCCCCGCACCTGGTTGCTGCTGGCAACCGGTCAACTGGATCTCTCAGGCGCGCTTGCGGACGGCAGGGTTTCCGCGTCCGGAAGCCGCGCAACCGAGATCGTTCATTGGCTGCCATTGCTGCGCGTGTGACATCGACACCCGTCCCGTGCGGGCAACGACACGCCGTAGCGATTCGCAATGGCGAATCTCGTGCCCGTAGACTCGCTCGTACGCCCTCCAACAGCCCACCAATGGGAGTGCCAGTGACCGAGCTGTCGATAAACAGCAAGAATCTGCTCGATGCCGACCAGCCAGAGAACGAACCGCGTGAGGAATGCGGTGTTTTCGGTGTCTGGGCACCTGGTGAGGATGTGGCAAAACTCACTTATTACGGCCTATATGCCTTGCAGCACAGGGGACAAGAGGCCGCCGGCATCGCGACGGCCGACGGATCTCAAGTACTTGTCTTCAAAGACCTTGGTCTGGTGTCCCAGGTATTCGATGAGCAGACGCTCGGCGCCATGCAGGGCCACGTTGCAATCGGGCATTGTCGATACAGCACCACGGGGTCGACCACGTGGGAGAACTCGCAGCCGATTTTCCGGACCACCGCTGCCGGCACCGGTGTTGCGTTGGGACACAACGGAAACCTCGTCAACACCGCCGACCTGGCCAGTAAGGCACGCGATCTCGGCTTGATGGGTTCTCGTCGGGCCGGGGGCGCGACCTCGGATTCCGACGTGGTGGGCGCCTTGCTCGCCCACGGCGCTGCGGACGCAACCCTCGAGCAGGCCGCGATGGAATTGCTGCCGACGCTGCGCGGAGCCTTCTGCCTCACCTTCATGGATGAGCACACCCTGTACGCCGCGCGCGATCCGCACGGCGTACGCCCGCTGTGTCTGGGACGCCTCGATCGCGGCTGGGTGGTGGCGTCCGAAACCGCCGCACTCGACATCGTCGGTGCCTCCTACGTCCGCGAGATCGAACCCGGTGAACTCCTGGCCATCGACGCCGATGGCGTCCGGAGTAGTCGTTTCGCCGAGGCCACGCCCAAAGGCTGTGTCTTCGAGTTCGTGTACCTGGCCCGTCCCGACAGCGTGATCAGTGGCCGTTCGGTACACACCACCCGCGTCGAGATCGGTCGTCGCCTCGCCCGTGAGTTCCCGGCCGATGGCGACCTGGTGATCCCGGTTCCGGAATCAGGTACCCCGGCGGCGGTTGGATACGCCCAGGAATCGGGTATCCCGTACGGCCAGGGTCTGATGAAGAACGCCTATGTCGGCCGGACATTCATCCAGCCCTCGCAGACCATTCGCCAGCTGGGTATCCGGCTGAAGCTCAATCCCCTCAAAGAGGTCATCCGCGGCAAGCGCCTGGTTGTGGTGGACGATTCGATCGTCCGCGGCAACACCCAGCGCGCGCTCGTCCGGATGCTCCGAGAGGCAGGAGCGGCCGAGGTTCATGTGCGGATCGCGTCGAGCCCGGTGCGCTGGCCTTGCTTCTATGGCATCGACTTCGCGTCTCCGGCCGAACTGATCGCCAACGGCACCGACTCCGAAGAGCATCTGGTCGAAGGTGTTCGCCAGGCGATCGGTGCGGACTCACTCGCGTACATCAGCACCGAAGAGATGATCGCGGCCACCGAGCAACCTGCCTCGAATCTGTGTGCCGCCTGCTTCGACGGCAAGTACCCGATCGAATTGCCGCGCGAGACATCGATGGGTAAGGCGGTCCTCGAGACCATGCTCAAGAAGACGGCAACCGATCAGGAAGTCATCGCAGACAACGACAACGCCAGCGCTGTCCGACGTCCGTGAGAGCTGGTCAACCAGCGCAAACTGTGCTGGTTGACCAGTTCGACATCGCATGTCATCAGGATCGGCGAAGATCGGCTGCGGGTACATGCATGTCCGTACCCGCAGATTTCGAACCGCCCATCAGTAGTGGCTTGACCACGCTCGGGTAGCGTGAAGCCGGATTATTCACCGCCCCGGCAGGATTTTCCTGCCAACCTTTCGAGAACGGGAACCTGACGCAAGATGACCGACAACGAGCCCGGCGGCGCCTCTTACGCTGCGGCGGGAGTGGACATCGATGCCGGCGAGCGGGCAGTGCAGCTGTTCGCCCCGCATGCCAAGCGCACCCTGCGTCCCGAAGTCATGGGTGGCCTCGGCGGATTCGCCGGACTGTTCAAACTCAAGGACTACCGCGAGCCGGTGCTGGCATCGTCCACCGACGGCGTTGGCACCAAGATCGCAGTCGCTCAGGCGATGGGCAAGCACGACACAGTGGGACGCGATCTGGTCGCCATGGTCGTCGACGACCTGGTGGTCTGTGGCGCCGAACCGCTGTTCCTGCAGGACTACATCGCGGTCGGCAAAGTCGTGCCAGAAGTGGTGGCAGAACTGGTGAAGGGCATCGCCGACGGCTGTGTCGAAGCCGGCTGCACCCTGCTCGGTGGCGAGACGGCTGAGCATCCGGGCCTGATGGGCGAGTCGGACTACGATTTGTCTGCCACCGGCGTCGGCATCGTCGAGGCCGACTCCGTGCTGTCCCCGGACCGTGTTCGGCCCGGCGACGTTGTCATCGCGATGGGTAGCTCGGGTCTGCACTCCAACGGCTACTCGCTGGCCCGCAAGGTCTTGCTCGAGTGGGGCCACATGGATCTCGGCGGTCATGTCGAGGAGTTCGAACGGACCCTCGGTGAGGAACTGCTCGAGCCGACGCGCATCTACGCCAAGGACTGCCTCGCGCTTGCCGCCGAAACCGATGTACGCACGTTCTCGCACGTCACCGGTGGAGGCTTGGCAGAGAACCTCGCCCGCGTCATCCCCGGCGGTCTGGTGGCCGAACTGGACCGCGGTACGTGGTCACCGGCACCGATCTTCCAGATGATCGCCCAGCGTGGCCGCGTGGAACGCGCCGAGATGGAACGCACCTTCAACATGGGTGTCGGAATGGTCGCGGTCGTTGCACCCGAAGACACAGATCGGGCGCTGGCGGTACTGACCGCACGACACCTGGATTGCTGGGTGCTCGGCTCGATCAAGAAGTCTCATTCGACCAAGACAGAGCAGGTCAAGAGCGCAAAGAACGGGATCGCAGAACTGATGGGCGTACACCCGCGGTTCTGAATGCGCCTGAAAACGAAGAGGTTCGGTCGACGTTCGCGTCGACCGAACCTTTTTTGTATTCAGGCGGGAGTTCGTATCCGGACCTGATCGGGGATGTCGTCGGCGAGGGAGCAGTGTCGGCTCAAACGTCGCCTGGGTGGGGATATGCCAACAGCCCGCCTGAGGTCTAGCGCTTCAGGGGGCTGTCGAAAAAGGTATCGGGTCCCGGTTCAAACCGGGCCCACGACGGCCATCAGGCCCGCCGCCACCCTTCTTCATCGGACCACCGATCATCAGTGATCCCATCGTTCGGATCAACTGATTCGCTGCCCGACAGCTCTCGCTGCAAGCTGTCGAAGTCGGTGTTCGGTGAGCTGTACTTCAGTTCACGAGCAACCTTGGTCTGCTTCGCCTTCGCCCGGCCGCGGCCCATTGGGGACCCCCTCGCGCAATGAAGGGGCGGCCAAACGTGTGGCGGCCCCATTCTGTGTTTACAAATATGGTCGTGGAAGTCAGTCTACCGTGCCCGAAGGGGTGATGCGGACCAGCTCGTCCGCCGGTCGCGAAAATTAACAAACAGGGCACCGGATTTCAGGTCGGGAATCGACTGACCGGCCGCGTCGCGGTCACCTCTTTGCCAGCCGGTGCCAGCGGTTCGCGTCCCGGACCACTTTCGGCGGAAGATCGTTGATCGCGAGCAGTTTCTTCAGCGAATCGGTATCGGGCCCGGTGATCAGATGGCGCACCAGCACGCCGTGGTCTGGCCGTGAGACGACAGTGACCCGATCCCCGGCCCGGACCTGGCCGCCCTCGACGACACGGAGATAACAACCCACATCTGCCCGTGCGTAGAAACGCTTGATCCAGTGGTCTTCCTGCGCCCAATCAGCGAATGTGCGGCACGGAGTGCGGGCAATGGTCACCTCGAGCAGCAGGCGCTCACCGACCTGCCACTGCTCGCCGATGGTGGCGTCGGTGGTCGCGATCCCGGAGATGCGCAGGTTCTCACCGAACCATCCGTAGGGGAGTTCACGCCCTAGTTCGCCGGCCCATCGCCGAGCTTCGTCGTCGCCGTATGCGTACACCGCCTGATCGATTCCGCCGTGGTATTTGGTGTCGCAGACATGGTCGATGGTGAGGCCGAACTCGTCGACGTCGACGGGGCCCTCGACTGCTCGCTTGTCGATCGCACTGTGTCCGACTTCACCGGCGAGGGCATGTTCTTCGTGCACGGCGCAGACAGCGAGCACCGTGCCCTTCGCCAGGCTCAACGGCCCTTCAACTTGTCTGCCCGGGGCCTGGCCAAGGTGCTGCGCACGCCGACTACCGGCCCTTCAACTTGTCGATGGCAGCACGTCCGGCTTGGACGCGGTCATCAGCCGACACCGACGACGGGTCGATTGCGGCACTGGCGCCGTTGATGTCGAGCTGGGTGTCGGCCGGTACGCCGCGTTTGATGAGGGCCAAGGCGATCGGGCCGTACTCGAAGTGGTCGACGACGGTGCCGACACGGCCAACGGCGCGGCCCCCGACAGTGACCGGATCACCGGTGGCCGGTCGGTGCTCGGCGCTGCCGTCGAGGTGCAGCAACACCATCTGTCGTGGCGGCTTGCCGAGGTTGTGCACCCGGGCGACCGTCTCCTGGCCCCGGTAGCAACCCTTGTTCAGGTGAACCGCACCCAACTCGTCCGGTGAGCCGATCCAATTGACCTCGTGCGGGATCGTGCGTTCGTCGCTGTCGATCCCCAGACGGGGACGCAATGCAGGCACGCGCAGCGCCTCGTAGGTCCACATCCCGGCTGGACGCGCGCCGACCGCGGTCAGGCTCTTCCACCATGCGATGAGCTGGTCGGCGGGGATGACCAGATCGATCGATTCGACCGACGCGTGATCACCCAGGGCGGGCATCACCCGCCAGAAACCGCCGTCGGGCAACTTTCCGGCGTCATAAACCGTTGCCGCACTTGGAATCTGTAGTAGCTGCGCGATCGCCCCGGTGCGGGTGGCAGGTCCGAGCAGCGTCAGTACCGCCATATCGGGGCGGGGAGCAACCTCGACCTTCGCCCAGAAGACCATCTTCTGCAAGAAACCGGCCAGCGGCTCGGACCGCGATGGCTCGGTGTCGATCCAGGTCGTCCCATCGAGTTCGGTCAGTACGAAGTGGTCCTCAACCCTGCCGTTGCCGTCCAGACTCAGGTTTTCGGCACTGCGACCGTCCGCGAGATCGGTGACGAATTGGCTCGAGATCGTGTTGAGCCAACTCAGGCGCTCGTCCCCGGTCAGTGCGATCACACCGCGGTGGGAACGGTCGATGACGGCCGCGGAAGTGGTGGCGGCACGCTGCTCACCGAACGGGTCACCGAAATGCCAGGCCACGGCTTCATCCGGCGTATTTTCCAGGCCGCCGACGGCTCCTGAGGGGCGCAATGATTCCAACAGTTCAGTCACCTTCCCAATGGTACGAGTGTGGTCGCTACCCTTGCCGCTATGGCTCAACCAATTCTGGTGACTGTTGACGGTGCTGTTCTCGACCCGGACGTGCCGATCCTGCATGCCGACGACCTCGCCGCCGTGCGCGGCGACGGTGTTTTCGAGACGCTGCTGGTGCGTGACGGCACGGCCCGCTGCGTCGAACTACACCTGCAGCGGCTCTCGCGCAGTGCGAAGGCGCTCGATCTGCCCGCCCCGGACGAAGAGCAGTGGGCCGAAGCAGTCGCCACCGGCGCCCGCGTCTGGACCGAGGCGAACGACGCGGCAGAGGGGCTGATGCGGCTGGTCTACTCGCGTGGACGTGAATCGGCACCGGTGGATGCGGTGGCGGCCAAAACGGGCAGCCAGACCGGATTGACGCGTGATGGTGGTGGCGCCACCGAGTACCTGACCGTCGGGCCGGTGGCCGAGCGGGCGTCGAAGGTGCGTGAACACGGGGTCAAGGTGATCACCGCTTCCCGTGGCTACTCCGTTGACCTCGCAGCCGCGGCGCCCTGGCAGCTGTTGGGTGCCAAGACGTTGAGTTACGCCACCAACATGGCGGCCCTGCGCTACGCCGCCGATCAGGGCGCCGATGACGTCATCTACACCAGCAGCGAGGGACTCGTACTCGAAAGTCCCCGCTCGACCGTGATCGTGGTCAACGGCAAGACGTTGACCACTCCGCCGGCGGAATCCGGCATTTTGGAAGGCACCACCCAGCAGGCGTTGTTCGCACAGGCCGAAAAAGAGGGGTGGGAAACCAAGATCGCGCCATTGAGTCCGGCCGATCTTGTGTGCGCCGAGGCGGTCTGGTTGGTATCGAGCATCACGCTCGCCACCAGGGTCACAGAACTGAACGGCTACACGATGGTGACGCCGGATCATCCGGAAGACTTTTCCGCGCTGGTCGACCGCGCCGTCGAGTAAGGCCCGCCGAAGTGTCGCGGCGTCGCCTGTTCTGGGGGACGCCGCCTTTTCGCGTTTATTTCCCTTTTCGCGTTTATCTCATTGACGGCGCGCGGCGCCTGTGGGTGCTCTATTTTTAGTTATGCATACCGTCGCCATGAACAGGCGATCGAGGTGTCGCGGTGTAGAGCAGCACGGCCCGGGTCGAGGGTCCCGGCCGGTGCGGGCCCTTGTGCCCCATTCTGTCGAAAGTGGCCATCAGCACAGCAAATATGCGCTAAACGCCTTGTTCGGCTTCGGTTCAGAGGCGTAATCTGCAGCTACTACCGACCGTAGTAGACCTCCGGCGATTGAGAAAACATGGACGCACTCGACGTCTCCCGATGGCAGTTCGGCATCACCACCGTTTACCACTTCATCCTGGTCCCGCTGACGATCGGGCTGGCGCCGATGGTGGCGATCATGCAGACCGTTTGGGTGGTGACAGGCAAGGAACAGTGGCTTCGGGCCACCAAATTCTTCGGCAAGATCCTGCTGATCAACTTTGCACTGGGCGTGGCCACCGGCATCGTTCAGGAGTTCCAGTTCGGGATGAACTGGAGCGAGTACAGCCGATTCGTCGGGGATGTTTTCGGCGGACCATTGGCGCTGGAAGGCCTCGTGGCGTTCTTCCTGGAGTCGACGTTCCTGGGCCTGTGGATCTTCGGCTGGGACCGGCTGCCGAAAAAAGTGCACCTCATGACGATCTGGATGGTCGCGATCGGTGTCAACGCGTCGGCCTGGTTCATCGTCGCGGCAAACTCGTGGATGCAACATCCGGTGGGTGCGCAGTGGAATGAGGAAAAGCAGCGTCCGGAGCTGAAGAGCTTGTGGGACGTGATGACCAACAGCACCACACTGGCTGCCTTCCCACACACGATCGCGGGATCGTTCCTCACTGCGGGCACGTTGGTCGCCGCCATCGGAATCTGGTGGATGGTCCGAAACATGCGACGGGCCAAGAAGCTTCGGGAGAGTGTGCCGGTCGGTGTGAGCTCCGGTGAGGGAACGGTTGCGGTCGCGGACGATCCTGAGCCGTCGATGCACGGCAAGACCGCTGACCAACTCGAGCACGATGCGCGAACCCTGTACCGCCCGGTGACGCGCCTGGCGTTGTGGATCATGATCGTCAGTGGTGTGGCCCTGGCCATCACCGGTGACCAGCAGGCAAAGCTGATGTTCGAGCAACAGCCCATGAAGATGGCATCGGCGGAATCGTTGTGTACCACCGAAACCGGGGCAGGTTTCTCGATTCTGGCAATCGGGACGCAGAACAACTGTGAATCGGTGACACACCTCATCGAGATTCCCAACATGCTCTCGTTCCTGGCCGACAACAACTTCAACTCGACGTTGCAGGGTGTGGAGGAACTGCAAGCCGAGCACGTTGCCAACTTCGGTCCCGGCAACTACAAGCCCAATCTGTTTGTCACATACTGGGCATTCCGGGCAATGATGGGCTGGGCGCTCGGGTCGGCGGCTCTGGCGGTGCTGGGGCTGTGGTTCATGCGCCGCGGCCGAATACCGGATTCGAAGAAGTTTGCCACCTTTGCCATCTGGATGATCCCGACTCCCTTCCTGGCCAACAGTTCGGGGTGGATCTTCACCGAAATGGGCAGGCAGCCTTGGATGGTGGTGCCCAACCCGGCAAATCAGGGTGACACCAACGGGCTCGAGAGCATCCATCTGACGGTTCAAGAAGGGGTGAGTCAACATTCGGGTTACCTGGTCCTGGCCAGCCTGCTCATCTTCACGTTGCTGTACGGCGCACTCGGTGTCATCTGGTTCGTGCTGATCCGCAAGTACACCAGGGAAGGGCCGACCCCTGCCGATGCCGGCCCGCCGATCAACGGTCCGGGTGATGGCCCGGAGCGGCCCGAGTCGGACGACCGGCCGGAATCCGATGAACCCAAGCAACTGTCGTTCGCGTACTGAGGACTGAGGTAGATCAATGAGTCTGGCAGAGTTCTGGTTTTGTTTGGTGGGCTTTCTGTTCCTCGGATACTTCGTACTCGAGGGGTTCGACTTCGGTGTCGGCATGCTGTTGCCCTTCCTCGGCCGCCCGAAGAACGGCATACCCGGCGATACCCGTCGCCGGGCGATGATCAACACGATCGGACCGGTGTGGGATGGCAATGAGGTCTGGCTGATCACCGGTGGCGGCGCGCTGTTCGCGGCCTTTCCGAACTGGTACGCAACGATGTTCACCACTTTTTACATTCCCCTGTTCCTGATCTTGTTCGGTCTGATCGTCCGCGTCGTGGCCATCGAATGGCGCGGAAAGATCGACGACCCGCGCTGGCGTTGGTGGGCCGACTTCGGCATCGGTCTGGGGTCGTGGTTGCCTGCGATCCTGTGGGGCGTCGCATTTGCAAACCTGGTGCGCGGTTTGCCGATCGACGGTGACGAACAGTTCACCGGTAACTTCTTCGACCTGCTCTCCCCATACGCTCTGCTCGGTGGTGTGGCCACGGCAATGCTGTTCGCCACCCATGGTGCGGTGTTCCTGGCCCTCAAGACGGCTGGTGACCTGCAACGAGAATCGATGAAGACGGCGTTCGCGCTTGCCGTCCCCACCACGGCTGTTGCTGCTGTCTGGGGTCTGTGGACGCAGATCGCCTACGGCCAGGGCTGGACGTGGATCGCGCTGGGGGTGGCGGCAGTGGCGATCATCGCCGCGACCGGGTTGGCGTATCTGCGACGTGAGGGTTGGGCCTTTGTCGCCACCTGCTTTGCGATCGCCGGCGTCGTGGTCCTGATCCTCGGGTCGATGTTCCCCAACGTGATTCCGTCTACGCTCGATCCGGCCTTCGACATGACAGTCGAAGGCAGCGCGTCGAGCCATCACACGCTGGTGGTGATGACCTGGGCCGCGGCCATCTTCACCCCGTTGGTGCTGTGTTATCAGGGCTGGACGTATTGGGTGTTCCGCCAGCGCATTTCCACGAGTCAGATTCCGCCGTCGATCGGCCTGCCCTTGCGCCGACCGAAAGTGGTCGAGCAGTCGAAGTGACCTCGGCGACACCGGCGGCATCCGGCCCGCCGATTGATCCACGGCTGTGGCGCTATTCGCGGACCTCGCGCCGGTATTTGATCCTGACGGTGCTGATGACGATCACACAGGTGATTTGCGTGATCGTCACCGCCGCGATGGTTGCGTCGATCCTGTCCGAGCTGATCGTGTCGCCGGATCGGCGCAGTCTGGACGCCCAGGCCTGGCACCTGTGGACGTTGGGCGGGGCCATCGCGGTACGGGTGATGGCGGTGTACATCCACGACCGATACGCGCACCGGGCCAGTGCCGGGGTGATCGCGGACCTGCGCCGAGAAGCGCTTGCTGCGGTATCGGATCCGGCCCGGACCCCGCCCCGTGAACGCCTGGCGCGGCGCAATCGGCTCGCCACGATCCTCACGCAGGGACTCGAAGCTCTGGGCCCGTATCTGACGGGATACATTCCAGCGCTGCTGCTCTCGGTGGTGGCGATCCCGGTGCTGGTGGTCGTGATGGCGATGGCCGATCTGACCTCTGCCGTCATCGTCGTGATCACTTTGCCTCTGATCCCGATCTTCATGATCTTGATCGGTCGCCTGACGCGGGATCGAACCGCTGATCGGCTTACGGCGATGAGCCGCTTGTCCTCTCAGCTTCTCGACCTGATCGCGGGGATACCGACCTTGCGTGCGTTGGGGCGCGAGCGGGAGCCGGCCGCCCGGGTCGGCGAACTCGGGCAGGCGCATCGACGCAGTACGATGCAGGCGTTGCGGGTGGCGTTCCTGTCGGGTGCGGTGCTGGAGTTCCTCGCGACGTTGTCGGTGGCGTTGGTGGCGGTCAGCATCGGCCTGCGTCTGGTGCACGGCGAGATGGGCCTCTACGGAGGTGTGCTCGCGTTGATCCTTGCGCCCGAGGTGTACCTGCCGCTGCGGACGGCCGGTGCACAGTTCCACAATTCGGAGGCCGGAACAGCCAGTGCACGTGAGGTATTCGAGATCATCGAGGGTGGGGCCACCCAACGCTCGGTGGGAAGCCGAACGGTGGCTGTCGCCGGAGCCAAGATCGTCGTGGCCGGTCTGGGTGTGCATGGCCGCGACGGCTGGGCGCCGCACGATCTGTCCGCGACCATCACGCCCGGTCACCTGACAGTGCTGACCGGCCCGAACGGGGCCGGGAAATCGACGGTACTGTCGGCCATCCTGGGCCTGCAGTCACCGCAGGAGGGTTCAGTCCTGATCGGCGATGTGCCGGTCACCGAACTCGATCAGCAGGCGTTGTGGGAGCAGGTGGCCTGGCTGCCCCAACATCCGGTCCTGGTGCCGGGCACAGTCGCGGAGAACTTCGCGATGACAGGTCCGGTAGGGGACAGCGAGCGCGATTTCGGTTGCCGGGCCAGCGGATTCGACTCCGTGCTGGCCGGTCTCCCTGACGGCTGGCAAACGATCCTGGGCAGTGGTGGAGTGGGACTGTCCGCCGGACAGCGACAACGTCTAGCACTGGCCCGGGTACTCGCCTCGCCTGCGCCGCTCTTGCTGCTCGACGAGCCCACCACCCACCTCGATGCCGATGCAGAGTTGGCGGTGGCGCGCGCGTTGCAGTCGCGGGCTGTGGCAGGCGATACCGTCATCGTGGTCGCCCATCGTCCGGCGATGCTGGCCGTTGCCGACGACATAGTCGAAGTCACCGGGGTGACCTATGCCGAACACTGACAACATATCTGCTCATCGAGGCCTTCGCGGCGATCCGCTCTGGCGGGCGCTGGGCCTACTGGGTCTGCGCGGCCGTCCGGTGGCCAGGTCGTTGCTTCTCGGAATCCTGGGAGCGGGCAGCGCCCTGGCCCTGGCCGCCCTGTCCGCGTGGTTGATCACCCGGGCCTGGCAGATGCCGCCGGTGCTGTACCTGTCGGTGGCTGTGACATCGGTTCGGGCACTGGGTATCTCCCGAGGCCTGTTCCGGTACCTCGAACGGCTCGCCACCCACGACCTGGCATTTGATGCGATGTCGACGGCGCGCAGTCGACTCTATCTGGCACTGGCCGGGGGCCCGGCCGGGTATTCGGTAGGGCTGCGGCGCGGAGAGTTGTTGTCGCGGACGGGGACTGACGTCGACGAGATCGGCAATGCGCTCATCCGCGCGATCATCCCGATCGGGGTGTCGGTCGTGGTGTCCGGTGCGGCGGTGGCGATCATGGCGATCGTGTCGCTGTGGGCGGCGCTGGTACTGGCGGTCGCATTGGTGGTCAGCGGTGTGATTGCGCCGTGGCTGGCGGTCCGGGGCGCCCAGAGCGCAGCGCGGGCCGAGGCCGCAGCCCAGACGCGCAACGCAGGCGCGATCATGACCCTGCTCGACCATGCCGCAGAACTGGCGGTTGCCGGGCGGCGTCAGGTGCTGCTCGACGAGGCCCGAACCGCCGAGACCGATGCTGCCGATGCCGGTGATCGTGGTGCCAGGCAAGGTGCCTGGGCCGGTGCCGCGGTTCCGCTGGCGGTCGGGGTGTCGGTACTGGCCGCGGCTCTGGTCGGGATCGGACTCGCCGATGGGGCATCCCCGATGGCGCTCGGTGTGCTGATCCTGCTGCCGCTGAGCGCATTCGAATCGACCGGGCCGATGACCGAGGCGGCGCTGCAGCTTCAGAAGAGCCGAAACTCTGCTCGCCGGATCATGTCGATGGTCGACCGGGCCGACGATTTCGAGCAGCCGGCGCCGACGGTGACTACGGGCACGGACCCGAACGCAGTGGTGGCCAGTGGTCTGCGCTGGGGTTGGCCGGGTGGCGAGGTGTTCGGTGGTGACAACGGGATCGACCTCGACATCGAACCGGGGTCACGGATCGCGATTGTCGGACCGAGCGGGTGTGGGAAGTCGTCGTTGCTCCTCACCCTGGCCGGCCTGTTGACGCCGGTGGCGGGTACGGTCACCCGGCCCGACGACAACGTCGTCCGCTACTTTGCCGAGGACGGTCACATCTTCACGACCAGCGTCCGCGAGAATCTGCTGGTCTCGCGCGGTGATGCCTCCGATGCCCTGATCATCGACACGATCAATCGGGTCGGGCTCGGTGATTGGGTGGCCGGACTCCCTGCGGGAGTCGACACTCCGCTGGATGCCGGTGCGGACTCGATCAGCGGAGGTCAGCGTCGGCGTTTGCTGCTCGCACGCGCGCTGATCAACGAAGCGCCGATACTTTTGCTCGATGAGCCGGGGGAGAACCTGGACCGCGCCGATTCTGATCGATTGCAGTCCGAACTGCTCGACGCATCCACGACAGCGTTGGTCGAGCCGGACCGGGCGGTCGTGGTGGTGACCCATCGCCTCCCGGCCCGTCACCATGCCGATCTGGTGTTGACCCTCCCCGAGGTTTCGCCGACAGAAAATACTGTTGCCGAGTCGCGGTACCGGGAGTAGCTTCGTCGGTACACGAGGAAGGAGGTGGTCTGAAATTGATTTCTAGGACACGTGAGGTGACCATCAGCTAACCGGCCGATTGGTGGATTACCTTGTACCCCAATTGGTATGGAGAGAAATCCACGTTGGTCACCGGACCCCCGCACCCCCGGCCTCGTCCTGGTCGGATACCCGCTGCTCAGTGGGTGGTGCGGGGGTCTGCCCGTTTTTTCGCGGGTTGGGGAGGCCGGGTCCACGCATCGCGATCAGGACTGGCGGTCGGCTGCCTCGCGGGCCGCGACGATGTGCCGGCTGTTCGTCTCTGACCACAGCCGAAGGGCGTCCACCGGGCCCATCAACGAGACGCCGAGTTCGGTCAATTCGTACTCCACGCGCGGTGGGATCTCTGGGTAGACCGTGCGCAGGACCAGTCCGTCGTGCTCCAGGCCGCGCAGGGACTGCGTCAGCACTTTCGGGGTCACCACGCCGATCATCTCGCGGAGTGCGGTGAATCGAATCGGCCCGTTACGCAGGGCGATCAGGACGAGCAAGGTCCATCTTTCGCCGAGTCGCTCGACGACCATGCGGCTCGGACAGGATGGTTTGAGGACGTCACCGTGGAGGGGACGCAACGGAGCTCGGCGAACCTCGTCTGGCGGGAACTCAAGGGCGGCATGGCCGGTGGGCTGGATGCTTTCCATCAGGTAAGTATGGCACGTTGAAGTCACCGGTATCTGGCAGATAGTGTCCTGATCACAGGCCATTTATCCACTGTGAAAGGTGAGACATGACAATTCTGCTGACCGGGGCGACCGGCTATATCGGGGGAGCGGTTCTCGACGAGTTCATCGCACGGGGCACGGCAGTGACGGCGCTGGTGCGCTCGGAGGAGGCTGCCGGGACCGTGCGGGATCGAGGTGCCGACGCGCTGGTCGTCGACCTCTTCGATGTTGCTGCGGTGCGCCGTCTACTTGCCGACGCCGACGGAGCCGTCCACACGGCGAGCCCGGGTGACGCCACCAGCAGCGCACTCGACTCGGCGGTCATCGATGCCGTGACAACTGCGTTCGACGGGACGGGCAAACCGTATGTCCACACCAGTGGCATGTGGCTGTGGGGATCGAATACCGGGTTTGTGGACGATTCTCCGCTCGATCCGCCCGCCATCGTCGCGTGGCGGGTGGAGCAGGAAGACCGGCTGCTCGAGTCGTCGGTGGCGGCCACGATCGTTGCTCCGGGAATCGTGTACGGCGACGGTGGTGGAATCCCGAACCTCGTCGTCGATGCACCAGGTGTCGGGTCCGGGCAGGTATCACTCATCGGTGACGGTTCTGCACACTGGGGACTGGTTCACGTCCGTGATCTTGCGCAGCTGTATGTGCTTGCACTGCAGAGCAACCCGGGAGGGAGAGTGATCGGTGTCAGTAGTACGGCATCGGTGGTCGATCTTCACGAGGCCGCACACCCCGGAGCAGAATTGATCCCCGCGACCGTGGAAGACACGCGATCACGCCTGGGTGCCGCGTTCGCAGACGCGTTACTGATGGATCAGGTGGTTGGCGAGTCGTTGCGCGCCTACGCCCTGGGTTGGCAGCCGAACCGAGATGGGCTGCACGAGGAGTTGGCTGCGGGCTATCGCGCCGCCTCCGCCATTCACCCGACGTAGCGGCGCAGTTTCGCGGACGCCCGGGGAACCAGGTCACCGTCGCTGTCCATGCGTTCCTCGACGTACGCGAGGTCGCCGTCTTCTACGAGACCGTAGAGACGCTTGGCGCCGCCGGCCTGGTGACCCGACGCGGACTTGATCACCACGTCGGTGGCCAGCTCCCAGCTCGTCTGGTTCAACGGGGTGCCGTAGAAGAGTTCGATCCATCCCTCGGCATGGGTGAGGAGAAGTTCGATGACATCGTCTGCGCCGATGCGCCAGAAGCCGGATTCGCGGAGGTCGGGCGTGACCTCATCGCTGTCCTCTGCGGTGACCCATGAGCGGGACTCCCAGCTGAGGTAATTCTGGCCGTCGTGGCTGATGATCACCTGCTGGCCGAAACGGTAGTCGCCGGTTTCGGGGTGATTACCTTCCCCTTCACCACGCCAGACCCCGACCAACGGCAACAACGCCAGCAAGCCCGGATGGAGATCCGGACCCTGGCGAAGGTTGGCGGTGTCGTCGGGCAGCGGCAGGTCAGGCAGCGACGGGATGTTCCTGCTGCCGGTTTCCTGAGCCTTGATGGCGGCCTGATTGACCGCCTCGTTGCCAGAACGGGTCACGATTCGTCTGTGACCAGCCGGTAGAGCACGTAAAGGCCGAACCAGACGATCAGAACGCTCGCCAGTACCAACAACGCTTCGAAGAAGATGACCACCTGAGTATTCTAGCGTCCGCCCGGATCGCGTTGCGTGTGGGGATTCCCTCACTTTTGCCGAGCCGTCATGGCGTCTGAGCGAGGGTCGACCGGGGGAGCAGGTATGGGGTGCTTCCTCTCTGGACGCACGAAGGCCCGGTCCACCTCGAAAGGTGAACCGGGCCTTCGTCAAGAGCCGAGGCTCTTACTTGCTGACGGTCACGTTCTGCTCGTGCACGCCGGCACCTTCGGGCTTCACGATGACGTCACCGTTACCGGTGGACGACAGCGCGCGCAGCGTCCAGGTTCCGGGGGCGGCGAAGAAGCGGAAGTCGCCGGTACCGCTGGCGACAACCTCGGCGGTGAACTCGCCGGTTCCATCAAGCAGGCGCACGAATGCGCCGGCCACCGGGTTGCCGTCGGTGTCGAGCACCTGGCCGGTCAACACGGTCTCTTTTTCGGTATCGACACCGGCGGGCAGATTCTGTCCCTGTTTAGGCGCAGCACACATGATTACTTGTTCTCTCCCAGCTCGATCGGGGCGCCGACAAGTGAGCCGTATTCGACCCAGCTGCCGTCGTAGTTCTTGACATTCTTCTTACCGAGGATCTGATCGAGCACAAACCAGGTGTGGCTTGAGCGCTCGCCGATACGGCAGTAAGCGATGGTTTCCTTGCTCTCGTCGAATCCCTTGTCGGCGTACAACTTTGCCAGGTCTTCGTCCGACTTGAAGGTGCCGTCCTCGTTGGCAGTGGTGCTCCACGGGATGTTGATGGCTCCGGGGATGTGGCCCTTCTGCTGAGCCTGCTCCTGCGGGAGGTGAGCCGGCGCGAGGATCTTGCCGGAGAACTCATCGGGGCTACGCACGTCGACGAGGTTCTTGCTGCCGATGGCGTTGATGACCTCATCGCGGAAGGCGCGAATGCTGGTGTCGGGTTCTTCGGCCTTGTAGGTCGCGGCCGACAGGGTGACCTCGTCCTTCGACAGCTCGCGGCCGTCGAGTTCCCACTTCTTGCGGCCGCCGTCGATCAGCTTGACGTCCTTGTGGCCGTACAGCTTGAAGTACCAGTACGCGTACGCGGCGAACCAGTTGTTGTTGCCGCCGTAGAGGACAACGGTGTCGTCGTTCGAAACGCCCTTGGCCGACAGGAGTTCGGAGAACTGCTCCCGGTTCAGGAAGTCGCGACGAACGCCGTCCTGCAGGTCCTTGCGCCAGTCCAGGCGAATGGCGCCTTCGATGTGGCCGCCTTCGTATGCCGAGGTGTCTTCGTCGACCTCGATGAAAACAGTCTTGTCGGCCTTCAGGTTCTGCTCAGCCCAATCAGCGCTGACCAGGACATCGGAGCGAGCCATGGTTTTCCTTTCGTAGAGGGGTATTGCGTTCAGGTGTTGTTCGGTGATCGAAAGAGATCGGGACGTGCGGGTGACGTGAGGTGATCGCCTTGGAACAGCGCAGAGCTGTCCAGGAGGCGCACCGGCATACGGGGCACAGAGAAATACTGTGAAAAGCCCGTCGACTACCGGCTCAGACAGCAACAGTTGGCGATACGACAGAAGTCGATCGCCCGGCGACGTGTGAGCATCAACTCACGGCCCAGTTGCATGAGCGCCAGACTACCGCAGGCATGCAACCCACTTTGGTCCAGCTCCGCTTCGCTCCGTGTCCAGCCCCGCTTCGCTCCGTGTCCGGCCAATGGCCCAACTCCGCTTCGCTCCGTGTCCGGGTTTTCAAGACCCTTGCCAGAACTCGGCCGCGGTCACCACCAGCGGTTTCGGATCGGCGGTGAGAACCACGTCACTGCCCTCGGTTGCCGCCGACGATGCAGGCAGCGACCACGGGAGCGGGAGAACGGGCAGTGTCCGAGAGAACTGTGACAACACGTCGGGCAGCTGCTGCGGCGAGACATCTGAGTCGACGTGGTCCGCGGAGCCCGAGTAGATACCGGTTGCGTCGATCCGCAAAGCGCCACCGCTGATCGACAGATCGGCGGAAACACTGACTTTCTGGTGGTCGGTAGCCCGAATGTGACCGACATTACCCACTTTTGGCAAACTGATCGTCGCGGTCAGAATGATGCCTGAGTCGGCAGAAAGGATGCCGTCGCCGGGTCCGCCTCCGCCGGCCTTGTCCTCGGGTGCAGGTGTTGTGACGGTGAGGTCGTCGAGACCCAGGAAACGGCCCAGGTTCACCGAATCGATCTTCAGTGAGCCGCTCACCTTGTCGACCCGTAATTGTGTCTGTTTCCCGATCAGCCAGGCGCCGCCGACCCGTTCGACACCGGACAGGTTGGAGCGGAGGTCCCCGCGCCGGCCATTTCCCAGGTCAGTGCCCCTGGCGGTGATACCGATCCGGTCGTATTCGTTGCTTGCGGCGGCGGCGATAAAGGGGAAACCGGTGATCGTGACCTCGGGGTCGAACTCCAATTCGGAGGCTGTTCGCAGGGCCTGGGAATAATGGTGCTCCGCGTAGGCGGCGGTGGCGAAGTCGATGCCGACCGCAGCGAGGACGACGATGAGCACGCCGACCAGCAGTTTGCGCACCTAAACCCTTCTTTACGTGGACTTTGGGCCCTTGGTCACCGTGGCTGACCGTCGCTGTTCATTCGCCAACAAGGGACTTGTTAACGGGCTGAGACCGATATGGCGCTATTCTGACATCTGTCTCGCACACGTTGGTAAGGCAGCGTACATAAATACGTACCTTCGAGATCGGAGTGGTTTGTGGATCTCTTGTTACTGACAGCCGATCCCACCCCTGAGTCTGTACTGCCGTCGTTGTCACTGCTGGCTCATACCGTCCGCGTAGCGCCCACCGAGGTGTCGTCGCTGATGGAAGCTGGAAATGCAGACGTAGCCATCGTCGATGCGCGTTCTGATCTGGCAGCCGCACGCGGTCTGTGTCGGCTACTGGGGAGTACGGGCTCATCGGTGCCCGTCGTTGCTGTATTGACCGAGGGCGGCCTGGTGGCCGTGAACTCGGAGTGGGGTCTTGACGACTTCCTGTTGCCGGCCACAGGTCCGGCCGAATTGGACGCGCGACTTCGTCTGCTTGTGGTTCGCAGTCGTGGCGTCACCGCAGAAGAAGCCAGTGGCAAGGTCACACTCGGTGATCTGGTCATCGACGAGGGCACGTACACCGCGCGGTTGCGGGGACGCCCCCTCGATCTGACATACAAAGAGTTCGAGTTGCTGAAGTACCTCGCGCAGAACGCCGGCCGGGTGTTCACCCGTGCACAGTTGCTGCAGGAGGTGTGGGGCTACGACTTCTTCGGTGGCACCCGCACCGTCGACGTACATGTCCGACGACTCCGCGCAAAGCTCGGCGCCGAGTATGAGGCGCTGATCGGAACCGTGCGCAACGTCGGATACAAGGCCGTGCGGCCAAGCCGTGGCGGACGAACATCGGATTCGAACGGAACTGTCACGGACGGAACAGAATTGGATGGCCTTGTCGAAACCGATGAGGTCGAGTTCCCGGACGCGGAGTTAAGTTCCAGCACCAATGGGAGCTGAATCGGGCAGCCCGGAGTTCGCCGGGCGAATCAAGGAGATTCTCGACGCCGCGACGGCCGTTGACGGCGTCGCGCCGTTGGGGGAGCAGGCCGTCAACGGTGTCGGCCGTCCCGGCGTCGTAGAGGTCACCGTCAGCGACGACGACCAGATCGTCGGGTACGCCAACGTGACTCCGGCGCGCGGTGACGAACTGGCGGTGATCGAATTGGTGGTCGATCCGGACCACCGACGCAAGGGTCACGGCAGGACACTGCTGGGCGAGACGCGTAAGCGCGTCACCGGTGATGTCCGGGTCTGGGCGCACGGCGATCTGCCTGCCGCGCGGGCCCTGGCCGCGGCTTCCGGGCTGACTGCGCGACGCCAATTACTGCAGTTGCGCCGGCCACTGCCGAATCCCGCCTTGCCGGAACTGGTCGTCCCCGATGATGTGGTGCTCCGAACATATGCCGGACCCTCTGACGATGCAGAGATCATTCGCGTCAACAATGTGGCGTTCGCCTGGCATCCGGAACAGGGCGGCTGGGGATCGCAGCAGATCGAAGAACGTACAAGCGCGGCATGGTTCGATCCGGCCGGGCTGTTCCTGGCCTTCGACGCGGCAGACCCGCACCGGTTACTCGGGTTCCACTGGACCAAGATTCACACCCCGTCGCTGGGCGAGGTCTACATCGTCGGCGTCGATGTCGCGGCGCAAGGCCGTGGTCTCGGCCGCCTCCTGACCCTCGCCGGTCTGCACTACCTTGCTGAGCAGGGAGTCGACGAAGTCGAGCTCTACGTCGAGGGCGACAACACCGCCGCTCTGAACACCTACAGCAAGCTCGGATTCGAGCAATACGCGATCGATGTGGCCTACGGCTGACCGACCATCAGGTGTCCGGCGGACATCAGATCGTCGTAGAGGTGGCATGTAGGTGAACATTGGGTGGACACCTCTGGTTTCCCCTGCGAGAGCGCCGTCTAGGGGGCGATGTTGTATTCATCTGCGGTTCACCACGCGTAGGTAATCCAGACATGACGGACCTCTAGCTTTCAACAGGTGACGCATTGAGCGTCGGGTGACGGCTCGAATCGCGAGATGTCACGGAAAGTCCATGGAGGAGTCTTCGGTGAGAATGAAGTCAAGTGCTGCGCTCGTCAGTGCGGCTGCGGTTACTGCTCTGGTGCTGTCTGCGTGTAGCAGCGAAGAGAGCGGTGGCACCGTCAGCGGTGAAGGATCAACCGCGCAGCAGAAGGCGATGGAACACTTCCAGGTTGTGGTCGCCGACAATGGCGGCGTCGTGCTGAATTACACCGGTTCGGGTTCAGGTGACGGTGTTGCCAAGTTCTTGAGCAGCGACGTCGACTTCGCCGGTTCGGACTCGCCACTGAAGGGCGAGGAGATCGCCGAGGCGAAGACCCGCTGCGCCGGCAACGACGCATGGCACATCCCGATGGTGGCCGGTCCGGTCGCGATCGCTTACAACCTGCCCGGGGTCGATGGTCTTGTCCTCAACCCGGCCGTGCTGGCGGGCATCTTCGACTCGAAGATCACCACCTGGAACGCGCCCGAGATCGCAGCTCTGAACCCGGGCGTTGAACTGCCCGCCACCGCCATCGTGCCGGTGCACCGCAGCGACAGCTCGGGCACCACAGACAACTTCCAGCGTTTTCTGCAGAACTCGGCGCCGCAGGCCTGGCCGTACGAGCACGACAAGGCCTTCCAGGGTCAGGGTGGTTCGGGTGCGGCCAAGTCGACAGGTGTCGGTGACACCGTCAAGAAGACTCCCGGCTCGGTCACCTACGTCGAGTGGGGATTCGCCGAGGAGAACGGTCTGGGTATCGCGCAGGTCGACTTCGGTGTCGGTGCCACGGAGCTGAACGGTGATACCTCGGCCAAGGCGCTCGACGCGGTCGAGTTCAAGGACCCGGCGTCCAAGGACCTGATCGTCGACACCGACGCGTTGTACGGGCTGAAGGAGGAGGGCGCATACCCGCTGCTGCTGACGCCGTACTCGATCGTCTGCTCCGCAGGCTACGAAGGTGACGTCTCGAAGACCCTCAAAGATGCGTTCACCACCATTCTGAGCGATGGCCAAGAGGGACTGGCAGAGTTGGGCTACACCCCCCTGCCCGAAGAATACAAATCCAAGCTGCAGTCGACCATCGACGCACTGGCCTGATCGAGTAGGCGAGGGTGACCGTAAAGAAAAAGCGGTAGAAGGCGATGACAGAGACTGACGATACGACGAGGGCGAAAGGGCTTATGAGCTCCTCGACGACTCAACCCGGTACCACCACCGGTGGAGGCGGGACAACAGAACCGGCCGGGTCGCAGATCAAGTCCGGCGGTTCGGCGATTCGACTGGGAGACCGGATTTTCCGGACCCTTTCGGTCGGATCCGGCATCTTCATCTCGGTGATCATCGGATTGATCGCACTCTTCCTGGTGATCCAGGCGGTCCCCTCGATGCTCGACAACGAGGCGAACTTCTTCACCTACTCGGGCCCGTGGAGTACCGATCCCGGGAACATGAAGTTCGGCATCCTGGGCCTGCTCTACGCGACGTTGGTGGTGTCGATCATCGCGTTGCTGCTGGCGATGCCGATCGCACTGGGTATCTCGATATTCCTGACCGAGTACGCACCAAAGCGGCTGGTGAGTCCGATCGCCTACGTGATCGATCTGCTCGCCGCAGTGCCGTCGATCGTCTACGGCCTGTGGGGCATCTTGGTCCTGGGGCCCGCACTCGTGCCACTCAACGAATGGCTCGTGGGCAACCTCGGTTTCATGCCGCTCTTCCAGGAACCATCTCAGGTGACCAACATGTCGACCGGCGGAACGATGCTCACCGCAGGCATCGTCCTGGCTGTGATGATTTTGCCGATCATCACTTCGGTGACCCGAGAGGTGTTCGTGCAGACACCGGCTGGGCATCGTGAGGCGGCGCTGGCGCTGGGCGCGACCAAGTTCGAGGTCGTCCGGGTGGCGGTGATCCCGTTCGGATTCTCCGGGTACATCAGCGGATCGATGCTCGGCCTGGGACGTGCCCTCGGCGAAACAATGGCGCTACTGCTCATCATCTCGACGGCGGGCCCGATCGACTTCAACCTCATGGAGAGCGGCGAAACGTTCGCGACGAAGATCGCCAACAATGCCGCCGAGTTCGATTCACCGTCGAAGACCGGTGCCTACATCGCCGCCGGCCTCGCGCTGTTCGTGCTGACGTTCATCGTGAACTCTGCGGCACGGGCCGTCATCAGCGGAAAGAAGGCCAAGTGACATGACAACTCTCGACACGAGCACTGCACCGGTCAAGCGCACACCCTCGGGCTTCACACCGGTCAAACGAAGTCGCAAGATCGGCGACAAGGGTGCCGCGATCATGGTCACGGCCGCCGTCGTCATCGCCATGATCCCGTTGGCATGGTTGGTCTGGACGCTGATCTCCCGCGGATTGTCGACCATTCTCGACGCCGAGTGGTGGCAGAAGTCGGAACTGCGGGGCGGAGCGCTCAACGCGATCATCGGCACGCTTCAACAGACTGCGCTGGCCGCGGTCATCGCGATCCCCATCGGCATCTTCGTGGCGATCTACCTGGTGGAGTACGGCAACAATTCGGTGCTCGCCCGGATCACCACCTTCATGGTCGACATCCTCTCGGGTGTGCCGTCCATCGTGGCCGCGCTGTTCATCTACGCGGTGTGGCGCACCACGTTCGGGCTGCCGCGTTCGGGATTTGTGGTCGCGCTGGCGTTGGTGTTGCTGATGGCACCGATCGTGGTCCGGGCGACCGAGGAAATGCTCAAGGTCGTCCCGCAGGATCTGCGGGAGGCGTCGTACGCCCTCGGCGTGCCCAAGTGGAAGACGATCGCGCTGATCGTACTTCCCACAGCACTGTCGGGCATCGTCACCGGCGTGATGCTGGCGATAGCGCGCGTGATGGGTGAATCGGCGCCGGTCCTGATCCTGGTCGGCTCGACAAAGGTGATCAACACCAACCCATTTGAAGGTAACCAGCAGTCGCTGCCTTTGATGATGGTGCAGCAATACAACAACGGTCCCGGCGCCTTCGACACGGTGTGGGGCGCGGCGTTGACCCTGGTGATCCTGGTGGCGATCGTGTACTTCGGCGCCAAGCTGGTCTCCAAGGTGTTCTCGCCCAAGAAGTTTTGATGTCACAGCAGTTCTGATGATCACAGAGATTCTGACGCGACGCCCACCCCCCGACGCCCGCCGGCTCCAGTAGCGAACGAAAGTACAGATTCATGGCAAAGCGCCTCGATATCAAAGACCTGAACATCTATTACAGCGCCTTCCACGCGGTAAAGGACGTGAGCCTGGAAGTGCCGCCACGCTGCATCACCGCCTTCATCGGTCCGTCCGGTTGTGGCAAATCGACGGTGCTGCGCACGCTCAACCGCATGCATGAGGTCACCCCGGGTGCCCGCGTCGAGGGCAAGGTGTTGCTCGACGGCGAGGACATCTACAGCAAAAACATCGACCCGGTGTCGGTGCGTTCCACCATCGGCATGGTGTTCCAGCGGCCGAACCCGTTCCCGACGATGTCCATCAAGGACAACGTGGTCGCCGGCCTTCGCCTGCAGGGCTTGCGGGACAAGAAGAAGCTCGACGAGGTCGCCGAGCGCAGCCTGCGCGGTGCGAACCTCTGGGAAGAGGTCAAGGACCGTCTCGACAAGCCCGGTGGCAGCCTCTCCGGCGGTCAGCAGCAGCGTCTGTGCATCGCCCGCGCCATCGCGGTCTCGCCTGAGGTGCTGTTGATGGACGAGCCCTGCTCAGCTCTCGACCCGATCTCGACGCTGGCCATCGAAGAGCTGATCAACGAGCTCAAGAAGGACTTCACCATCGTCATCGTCACCCACAACATGCAGCAGGCTGCCCGTGTCAGTGACCAGACGGCGTTCTTCAACCTGGCCGGTGTCGGTCAACCGGGACAACTGATCGAGGTCAGCGATACGGAGACGATGTTCTCCAACCCCGCGCAACGGGCCACGGAAGACTACATCTCCGGTCGATTCGGCTAGTCCGAACGATTGTCGCCTGGCCCCGAACGGGTGAAAATCCGGCGGCATGGGTGATGATGGGGGAGTGACGGTCAAACATCCGGTCAGCGTGCTGCCTGGTCGTGGCATCGCTCTCCGGCGCGGACCGTCGCTGCTGCTCATCGATGCCGATCCGATGAAAAGCAGTGCGACACTGACTGATCTTGCGCGGATCGCCACAGAACTGCCGTCCGAGTCCGGGACGCAGGAAAGTTCTCGACTGCGGTCACTGACCAAGTGGTTGCTGGCCAACGAAGACAACAGTCCCGACTTCGCGGTCATCTCGACCGATTCCCGCGGCGGGCTCGAGGTATTCGTCTACGGCGGCGCGACCGCGCGGATGTACGTCACCGAACTCGCGTCCCCAGAGGTGGTGCGCGGGGCCGACTCCGGGTTCCTGGTCCAGCGCAGTTATCCCAGCAGCCTCTATGCGGTCGCCGTCACCATCGACGAGACGGACCCGCTCTCCGGCGGTCCCATCGGAGCCTCCGGGATCGCGCCGTCGCACATCTTTTCCCTGGAGAAGGGTGCAGCCCCGGGAGCCGGGATGATCCTGTGGCCGTCCGCGTCGCCGTCCACCGACAGTGCGGTCTACATGATCCCGCAGACCTCGCCGGTGGCCGATGCACCGGAGTCCACGCCGCTCATGGTCGGTGCCACCGACAGCGACGCCGAAATACGTTTGGCACCACCGATGTTGTCCGTTCGGCTCGACGATCACGAAGAGGTGACGCAGAGCGCCCGGAGTCCGCTCCCCATCGTCGGCGGCCCGCGTAAACCCGCCGGGTTCCGTCAAGGTGTTGCCGAACCGACGCTGGTCCCACCCCAGGATGTGTTGGATTCGGCGCTGTCATCGGCGCCGACCGACGTGGCCAACCGCCCTGTCAAAGTCGCCAACTCGAGAGTGCCTGCACGCGAGCAGAAGCTGCAGATCCACGGATTGCTCTGTGTCAACGGGCATATCAACGATCCGCGCCTCCCGGTCTGCACGCGCTGCGGTATCAGGATCGACCGGCACACAGGCGCGTTGGTGCAAGGACCGCGACCGCCCTTGGGGCTGTTGGTGATCGACGACGGTTCCACCTACGTCGTGGCCGGAGATCTGTTGATCGGCCGTGACCCCGAACCGATGGTCGCCGGCCGCGGTGGGGTGGCCGCCGGCGGGATCGGGCCTTTGGACCCGATCCGGATAAACGACACCTCCGGTTCGATGTCGCGCGCGCATTGTGAACTGCGCCTTGTGGATTGGGAGGTTCGCGTGATCGATGCCGGTTCGGTCAACGGCACCCATGTGCGACATCCCCGAGCTCCCGGCTGGATCACGTTGCGACGTGGGCAAGAAGCTGTGCTCTACCCGGGATCGCAGTTGCGGGTGGGTAGCCGATCGCTGCTGTTCGAGTCTCCACATGGGAGGGTGAGCGATGTACGTTGATCCGCCGTCGGGATCCGGTGAACGTAGACCGCCCGCCGCGATTGCCGACTACCAGATCGTCCGGTCCCTCGGCGCGGGCAGTCACGGGATCTCGTACCTCGCGGTGACGCCGGAGCGGCTCTCACTTGGTATTGAACATGTTGTGCTGAAGGTCTTTTCGAACCCGGTGGGCGAAGATGCATTTCACCGCGGCGTCCGTGAACTCCGAACATTCTCCGAAGTCCGTTCGGCGTACCTGCTTCGGTTGTACGAGGCAGCATTGGGCGATCAGTTCATGTACTCCATGGACTACCTGGCGGGCGGATCGATGGCTGCGCCCGCCATGCCACTGCAACGCGAACAGGCGTTGGCGGTACTCGAAGGCGCCGCACGGGGGGCTCACGACTTGCACGAGGCGGGTCTGGTCCACGGTGACATCAAGCCCGCCAATGTGATGATCGGCGGCGATCAGGACAGGCCGGCAGGTGTGCTCAGTGCGCTGGGCCTGGCACGGGTGATCACAGCGGCGACCGCGGTCAGCGGCGTCGGATCATCGGCGACGCTCGAGTTCGCGGATCCCGATATGCTGGTCGGCCAAGCGCCCTCGCGGGCAACGGATCTGTGGGCGCTGGGAGCGACGATTCATCGGACGCTGACCGGTGAGGGGCTCTATGGCGAGCTGCCGGACATGCAACCGCTGGTGGCAATCCGGACAGTGCAGTCGACCAAGCCCGAACTCAGCGCTGCGCTCTCAGCTGCCGAACGGGATCTGGTGTCGGAATGCCTTGCACCGCATAGTGACCGATTCCGGACCGCGGCCGAACTCGGCGATCGTATCGCCGAGATCGCCGCGGACAGCCGATGAGTGCCGGGGGTCAGACCTCGGAGAACTGCTCCGGTGTCTGACCGGTTGCCTGGAAGACCACGCGACGGCCGATGAGGACTGCGTGATCTGAGAAGCGCTCGTAGTAACGGCCGAGCAGCGTGACATCGACGGCGGCGGCCACGCCGTACGGCCAGTCACGATCCATCAGAACGGTGAACAGATGCCGGTGCAGATCATCCATGGCATCGTCATCGTCCTGCAGTTTCAGTGCGTCTTCCGGGTTCTGGGTGTTGAGAACCTCTCGAGCACTCGATGCCATGGCGACGGCCAGGCGGCCCATCTCGGCGAAGTAGCCGTTGACTTCCTCCGGGAGAGCCTTGGCCGGATGACGTCGGCGGGCCACCTTCGCGACGTGCAACGCCAACGCGCCCATCCGCTCGATGTCGGCGACAATCTGAAATCCGCTGACGATCGCCCGCAGGTCGCCGGCCACCGGCGCCTGCAGTGCAAGGATGGCGAAGGCCCGTTCCTCGGCTGTGGTCGACAGGGTCGTCAGCCGTTCGTGGGCGCCGATGACCTCTTCGGCCACGGCCAGATCAGCCTGTAGCAAGGCTTGGGTGGACCGCTCCATCGCGATCCCCGCCAACTCACACATCTGTCCCAGAACTCCGTTGAGTTCTGCCATCTGCTCAATGTACGCACTACGCATATCCCCACCGTACTGCCACAAGCAGGGCAAATGGTTGTCAGGTGGTGAACTGCAAATGAACGGCAGCCGTGTACTGGGGCTCGGATCCGATCATCACGCGCAGGTGGTGTCACCCGCGTTGGTGACCGTGAGGTCGTTGGGGAGTTCGTCGGGATTGGACTCCCGTGGCAACTCTCGGACCCTGACCTGCGTACCTTCGGCCGGGGCGTCGTTCAAGGTGCCGGAGAAGTCGCTGCCCAGAATGACCTCGACGCCCGAGCTGACCGTTGAATCCGCCTGGATCGTGGCACCGGGGATCATCTGGGCGACCGTCGCGGCGGATCCCTGTTGACCCGGGCCGTACCGGACCACGGTGTCGGTGCGGTTTTCCGAGGCATCGGCGACGCCGTAGATCTCAAAGCCGTAGTTGGCCAAGTCGTTGGCGGTTTCGGCGGCGATCCCGCTGGTGCCGGTGCCGTTGAGTACGCGCAGTGAAACCGAGTACGGCGAGAGAGCGGTGACCGTCACCTCCGCAGGCTTGGGCGCAGTTGTCGTCGGGCCGGGCGTCGGTGTGCCGGATTCGGGGGTTTCGGTCTTCTCCCCGGGGAGCGGCAGGTCGTTGATGATCGCGTTGAAGATCGCGTCGATGTCGTCCAGTCGTGGGATCTCGTTGCCAGACCCGTCCTCTGCGGTACCCGAGGTCGGCACGGTCAAGAAGGTGACTCGGCCGGCATCGAGCCCCTGCATCGACTGTCCGAGCTCCACCAGGTTGTCGGTGTTGACCTGGTCGACATAGCTGTACTTGATGAAGGTGTCGATGATGCCGTTCAGCGTGCTCGGGTTCGTCAGGACCTGGCTGGACAGTGCTCCACGCAGCAGCGACGACATGAACAGCTGCTGCCGTTTGATCCGTCCGTAGTCGCCGTTGCCCTCGGTTTCGATGTTGCGGGCCCGTACGTAGTCCAGGGCTTTGGAGCCCTTCAGGGTCTTCGTGCCGGGCTTGGCGAGGATGGTGCCGAGTTCGTAGTCCTTCAGAGGTGTTGTCGAGCAGACCTCGACGCCGCCGATCTTGTTGACCACCTGCTCGAACCCGTAGAAGTCCATGGCGATGAAGTGGTTGATGTTCAGGCCGGTCATGGAGGTGAGGGTGTCGACCAGGCACTTCGGGCCGCCGTCGCCGTACACGCTGTTGAGTTTCACGCCGGTTGCCGATGGGATGTCGTCGTCGGTGTATTTGCCGTCGTCGTTGTTCCAGTCTGCACATTCGGGCCGGTCGACCTGCAGGTCGCGGGGAAACGACACTGCCACAACACGACTGCGGTCGGCCGGGATGTTCACCATGATCACGGTGTCCGAGCGGGCGCTGCCCTCGAAATCCTCGCTGTCCCCGGCGCCGACGGTGCCGTTCTGCCCGGCCCGCGTGTCGGTGCCGACGATCAGGTAGGTCTCGTCGCCGTTCTGCAGCTGTTTGTCGCGAATCTGGTCGTTGTCGGGATTCACCGCGTCGACGGTATTCCAGCCGCTGTCCTTGACCTTCTGATAGCCCCACACCGCGCCCGTACCGAGCAGCGCCAACACGCAGGCGAGTGCGATGAGGACACGGCCACCCACGGTGGCGCGGTGCATGAGCTGTTTGTGGTCGCGGACTTCGGGTGGTGTGGCGCGCCGACGTGAGGCCGTCGCGGGACCGGAGCTCACTGCGCGCGGCGCCCTGGCCACGGTGTCTTCGGTGGACAGTTCCGGAATCTGCGCCGCAGCGCTGATCGGCGGGATGTATTTGTTGACCGTGGCGTCGGAAGTGGCGGGTATGACCTCGGTGTTGGCGTCGGCCTCGACGAACGTGGGTTCTCCGGCTCCGACGATTTGTTCGGTCGGCGCATCGGCCGGGCTAACGCGCCGGAGACGTCGAGGCGTGGAGGCAGAGCTGGGCGGCGCAGGGCTCTGCGGGGCATCGCCGGAATCCGTGCCGGAATCCGTGTCCTCGGACCTGGCCGCTGAATTCATCCGATTGAGCAGCTCGCGGACGGTCAGCCGATTGCGGTCGCCCTCGATCAGCTCGCGGCTGGTCGGCTCCCGCAGCACCTCGTCAGAGGGTGCACCGAGCTGACGGCGAATCTCATCGCGGCGTTCCGCGGACGCACGTGCCCGGAGTTCGTCGTCGCTCACCCATGTTCCTTCAGCCATCTGGGCGCCGAGCTGTATCTCAGGCCCGTCTGAACATTCAGCGGGCACGGCGCCGTTTCGATGATACTGACCAAAACGGGCGCATCCCTATGTGAGGGATGAGAATGTGCGCTGTCGAGCGCCAAGATGCGACAGCATGAATCTGAAGTTCGCGAACGGTACCGCGGCGGTGGGGCTGATTCAGCCGCCCGAATGCATGACCTCGGCCCCTGCCGGGACCGCTTCGTCGTCGGGATCGTCGAGCCAGCCCTCGGGGAGTGCCACCGCCGATGGTGACCCCTGGCGGCCACGCGGACCGTGTGCGTCGTCGGGGAACGGCACGTCAGCGGGCAATTGTCCGACGAGGTCGGCCAGCTGAGTGACGGTTTCGACCAACGCCATCTCGCGGCGGAGTTCCGAACCCACAGGGAACCCGCGGAGGTACCAGGCGACATGCTTGCGGATCTCACGCATGCCTTTGAACTCACCGTGATGGTCGGCGAGGAGTTGGCCGTGCCGGACAATGATCTGCGCCACTTCGCCGAGATTTGGGGCGGCTGGGGCTGGAGTGCCGTTCAGTTCGGCACTCAATTCGGCGAACAACCACGGGCGGCCGAGGCAGCCGCGGCCGATGACCACGCCGTCACAGCCGGTTTCGTACATCATCCGGGTGGCGTCAGCGGGTTCGAAGATGTCGCCGTTGCCGAGTACCGGAACATCGGTGACGTGCTCTTTGAGGCGTGCGATCTGGTTCCAGTCGGCAGTGCCGGAGTAGCGCTGTGACGCGGTACGTGCGTGTAGCGCAACAGCTTTCGCCCCCTCGGCGGCCGCGATACGTCCGGCGTCCAGGTGGGTGTGGTGGTCTTCGTCGATGCCGACCCGGAACTTGACCGTGACCGGGACGTCGGTGCCCTCGGTGGCGCGGACCGCCGCGGCAACGATGTTCGCGAACAGTCGGCGCTTGTACGGAATCGCCGAACCGCCACCCTTGCGGGTGACCTTGGGGACCGGGCAGCCGAAGTTCATGTCGATGTGGTCGGCGAGATTCTCGTCGACAATCATCTTCGCGGCAGCGTATGTGTACTCGGGATCAACCGTGTACAACTGCATTGACCTGGGGTTTTCCTCCGGACCGAAGGTGGTCATGTGCATCGTGACCGGATGCCGTTCGACCAGCGCGCGGGCGGTCACCATCTCGCAGACGTAGAGTCCGGCGACGGTGCCCGTGCGCGCGAGTTCGAGTTCGCGGCACAAGGTCCGGAAGGCAACATTGGTCACCCCGGCCATCGGGGCCAGGACCACCGGGCTGGACAGCTCGATGGACCCGATCCGCAGGGCCGGGGTGGTGACGGTGTCTGGCAGTAACGCGGTCAGTTCAGTGATTTTCTGTTTAGGAAGCGGCAGCGGCTTTTTCGCGCTTGGCGGCTTCGCGCGCCAGCGAACGATCACGCATTTCTTCGAACTTGAGGGTGTCGGCTTCGAGCTTCTCGAGGAAGGCCCCGAGATCCTCGCGGAGCTTCTGGCCCTCGGGTCCGAAGTCGTCGCGCTCGAAGATGTTCCACTTGCGCAGGACGGGCTGGACAACCTCTTCGAGGTGCTGACGCAGGTCATAGATGCCGTGCTTGGCCATCAGGACACCGTTGCGGCGGAAGTTGGGCATGCCGGCGCCGGGCATCTGGAAGTTGGACACGATCTCGTAGATCGCCTTCATCGCCTGATCAGGGACGAGATCGAGGGCTGCACCGCAGATGTTGCGGTAGAAGACCATGTGCAGGTTCTCGTCTGCGGCGATGCGCTGCAGCATCCGATCGGCGATGGGGTCGTTGCAGGCCTTGCCGGTGTTGCGGTGCGAGACGCGGGTGGCAAGTTCCTGGAAGGTCACGTATGCGACCGACCGGAGGATGCCTGCTGCCTCTTCGCCCAATTCGTCGGCGCGGTCGCCGGCGGCCTGTAGCGGCGAATAGCCGTTGGTCATGTGGATCATGCGGGCCTCTTCGAGGGCCACGGGATCGACACCGCGGGTGACCACGAGGTAGTCACGCATCACGATGCCGTGCCGGTTCTCTTCCGCGGTCCAACGGCCGACCCAGTGTCCCCACGCGTCGTCCATCGAGAAGTTCTCGGCGATCTCGCGGTGGTAGGACGGCAGGTTGTCCTCGGTCAGCAGGTTGGTGACCATGGCGGCCTTGGCAACCTCGTTGAGCTGCGACTGCTCGGGATCCCAGTCGACGCCACCGAGCGCGGCGAAGTTCTGGCCGTCGTCCCACGGCACGTAGTCGTGGGGATGCCAATCCCTGGTCGTGCGCAGGTGGCGGTTGACGTTTTCTTCGGCCGCCGGTGACAGTTCCTTCAGTAGCTCAAGTTGGGTCAACTCGCGTGCCATCAGATATTCCTCCAGGAAGGGCTAGGCTGTAAGGCTTCAGGGTACGGGATCGTGATGCCGTCACCCAAGTTGTTGCGCGGCGCGCTCGGCCAGTAAAAGCGGCGCCACACCAGCTGTTATCAGTACCTCAGGGGCGTCGTGCCCGCGCAAGTCAGTGTTACCTGACATTGTGGGATTGTGGTGCAGCTAACGCGGGGCTTCAGACATATTTACCGAACTTGATGAGCCATTCAGAAGCCTCTTCGGTGAGATTTCCCAGCTCCTGCGCCCTATTGCACCAGGCTTTGGCCGCCTGGGCAAACTCTGCGGGGTTGTATACGTCTTCTTCTTTTGCCCATAGGCCGTCGCCGCCGTACGTCAGGATCGTGATGTTCGTGGCCGTGATGACGCTGCCGTCGCCGGGGTCACGCATGGGGTTGTCGATCTCACAGATCACCCGGCCGGTGTCGGGATCGATCACGTGCCACAACGAGATGTATCCGACCATGTGATTGCCGGGGAAGCGTCCCATCGTTTTGTTGACCCACGCCCGGATCTCCTCGCGTCCTTTGAACGTGCCCAGCGCGTGTTCGACATAGTCGGCGTCCTCGGTGAACTGGTCGGCCCACCGATTCCAGTCGCCAGTGACCGCGACCGCGTCGTTGACCGCCTTGAACTTGCTGAACTCCGACTCGAGTTCAGCCTTGGTGAACTGCCCCATCTGCTCTTTCTCCCCTGGTCGTCAATGGTGTCCGCCTGCTGCCGCTCAGGCGAGGTGGACGGTGATCGTCGCATCGATCCGTTTGATCCGGCACTGGTCGTCGAAGGCGAATGTTTCGTCGACGGTGGCTCCGGCGAGGTCGACACCGGCGAAGCCGTAGTCGAGGTCGTACACCGATCGCACCAGATTGCCGTGCTGGCGCCACGTCGCGTTCCTGATTCCGGTGATGCCGCCGTACTGCAGGTGGGCAGCAAGTTCGGCTTTCATGAACGAGCCGGAGAAGCCGGTCTGCAGTCCGTTCTCGAATCGGATGACGTCCTCCGCCAGTGGTACGTCGTAGGCGAGTCGTGGATCGGCAAGCGCGGCAACGTACGTCTGTGCCCCGACGCGTTGCGCGTCGGCCGTGCAGGTTGTGCTCTGATCGCCGGCCATGGCGGGTGTCGGCGTCGTCAGCAGCGCAGCCCCGATCAATGCAGCGCCGACGAGGAACCGGGATCCGGCAGATTTCATGAGAGTAAGCGTATGTGCTCAATCCGCTGGGCGGGGAAGTTCTTCGTGATCGATCAGACGGACTAATCGCTGTTCGAGTCCTGGTGTGCCGTCGGCGGCTGTCGATAGTATCGACCGCATCTCGCCGCCGGCGGGTGACGAGAAAGGTCGAGTGGCTATGAGTGTGGCGATCGGGTCTCACATCGGTGGCTATCAGATCCTCGAGTTGATCGGCCGTGGCGGAATGGGTGAGGTCTACAAGGCCCAGCACCCGCGACTTCCACGCGCCGACGCGATCAAACTCCTCAACAGCACCTACGGCAGCGACCCGGACACCCGTGCACGGTTCGAGCGCGAGGCAGACCTGGTCGCGCCGCTGAGTCATCCGAACCTGGTGAATGTGCTCGATCGTGGCACGCACGAGGGCCAGTTGTGGATCGCGATGGAGTTCGTTCCCGGCACGGATGCGGCCCAAATGCTGTCGGGCGGACCGCTTCACCCGCGTCTGGCGGTCACGATCATCGCGAAGGTCGCCGACGGTCTCGACTACGCGCATCGCAAAGGTCTTCTCCATCGCGACGTCAAACCCGGCAACATCCTGATCACGCCCGGTTCCGATCCGATGAATCCGGACGCGGTGAAACTCACGGATTTCGGGATCGCGCGGATGGCGCAGGAAACCGACAGCAGCCTGACCTCGGTCGGTATGACGGTGGGAACGCTGCGGTACAGCGCACCCGAACAGGTAGGTGGGGAGGAGATCGATCACCGCGCCGATATCTACGCGCTGGGTTGCAGCCTCTACGAACTCCTCACGGCCACAGCGCCGTTCGATGCCCCGACGAGTCAGGGGCTGATGGCTGCGCACATGTTCAACCCGCCACCGAATCCGGCGGCTGCCAATCCCGCGGTCCCGGCGGCCATGGCTGCGGTGATCGCCCGGGCGATGGCCAAAAAGCCCGCCGACCGATTCAACTCCGGACGAGAACTCGCCGAGGCCGCGCAAGAGGCATTGCAGGGTGGCGGGGCTCAACAGAGCACTCGGGCACAACATGCTTTTGCACCGATCCCGGGGAATGTGGTTCTGCCGCAACCCGGTCCGCCCCATGCGGGTCATCATGGCCCGGCGCCCGCGACCGCCGCGATCACCTTTCCACCGTCGGCGAATCTGGTTCGGCCCCAGTCGAATCCGTACCAATCAAATCCCGGTCATTCCGGTGGTGGCACGGGATACCAGGGCGGCCCGCCGGTCGGCGGACATTCGTCGCCATCGAGTCCGCAGGTGCCGAGCGGGCAGTATCCGAATTACAGCCAGACCACACCGCCACCGGGAGGTCCGCCGGGTGCGGGCTTCGTCCCCTTTGGTGCGGCCTCCGGGGGGCCGGGGCACAAGCCGCCGTGGTTCAAGCGCGCTCCGGTGATGGCAGGCCCGATCGTGGCTCTCGCTGTGGTTGTCGGAGTTGTTGTGGGGCTGTTGATGTTCGGTGGTGGCGATGCGCTTGCCACGCCGGGACAACCCACCGCAGAAGTCGGTGAGACCGCGGTGGACATCAGCTGGCCTGCCGTCGACGGCGCTTCCGAATACGCGCTGCGCCAAGGAGAAACGATCATCTACGTCGGTAGCGATCCCCGGTATTCGCAGCCGGTGCCACTACCGGGTGCATACACGTATTCGGTGTCGGCCCGTTCCGGCGACCGCGATGCCTCCCCATATGGTCCGGCCAGTGGGGAAGTCGTGGTGACGCAGCGCTGGCACGGGGTCGAGGAGCTGGCGGCGGCGTTCGGAGACATCGTGGGTCCGAGCCCGCTGTCGACCGACACCGTCACCGGGGAGGCGTGCTGGGGTGGTGTCGGATCGGTCGACGCCGATGTTCCCAAAACCGGCACCATCCTGTGTCATTCCACCGAAGGTGAGTACTCGGTGCGGTTGCGGGAGTTCGAATCCAAGCAGGCGCGGGATGATTACCTCAACAGCCTGGACCTTCAGACGGCCACGGTCACCACCGACAAGGGTGTACGCGGGTTGCTCTACCAGGGTGACGGACCGAAGAGCGACTGGGCGGGCACGTTGCTCTTCGCTTTCGACGACCCCGATCTCGAGAGGTACGACGTTTCGGTGGTCATGGACAACGGCAAGAATGCCGATGCCGCGGCCGTACTCGATGAGCTTCCGCTGTGAAGCGCTGGGCGTGGCCACTGGTGGTGGTCGGTGCGGTCGTGGCGCTGGTGGTCGCAATGGCGGTCACCTATTTTGTCCGGGGCGCGGGAGATGTCGCGGAGCCGTCCAGCATCAAGGCCGCCCAGGAGGGCGGCGTGGTGAAGGTGACGTGGTCTGCGGATTCCGATGCCGAGTCGTTCTTGCTGAGTCGGGGCACCGAGGTTGTGTACACGGGTTCGGATCGTGAGTTCACCGACGCCTCCGCCGTCGCTCCGGAAGGTTCGACAACGGTCGAGTATTCGGTCCGAGCGGTCGACGACAAGGGCCGGCTGTCAGAACCCAGCGCCGGAGCCACCGTCGAGGTCGGAGCCGGGTGGGGTTTGCTTGCGCAACCTGCGGCGGAACTCGCCGAACTGCTTCCTGCCGCGCCGTCCGAGGAAGGCTGGAACGCGATGATGTGCGAGACCAGGTTCGATGCCCTTCCTCCCGAAGAGGGGACCGACCGTGACGGCTCGGGTGAACTGTTCATCAAGGGTGGCTTCCGATGTGCCCTGGAGGTCGACGGCACCGAGTACGACCTCTGGACGGACTTCTATGTCAGCCCGGAGCAGCTCGAGTCGCGGATGACGGAGATCCGTGGCTGGACCGATGTCCGCAGCACCACCTGGCAAGGGGGTCGAGCCGTGGTGGGTGACCCTGTCGGAGAGACCAAGTGGATCGGGTTGACGGTCGACTCTCATCCCGGCGTCTATATCGAACTCGGCGCGGTGGACACCGGGACCACGGTGGACGAACTCACTGCATTGGCCAACAGCCTGCCTGTCATCAACTGACGCCAGAATCGGCAAATCCCCCCTTCGCCGGACCTCTCGGCGGTACTGTCCGCGACAGCACAATGTGGTGCGTCCGGAGGGGGACACGTGTCGCGGGATGAAATCGTTCGCGCTTTGAGTCGGGTTGCGGTGACGATGACGATGGTGTTGGCCGGCTTGGCTGTGGCCGGTCCGGCCGTCGCGACAGCACCGCCTGGCTACAACGACCTCACCGATGTCTGGCCGACCGCGGTCGCGCCGGCCTCGTGTCGCGAGGGCGACCGGGTGGAGACGGGGATCCAGGGCGAAGTCCCGCTGGCCGACCGCAAGTCGGGGCGCAGCACCCAGGGCTACAACTGCAACCTCGATCTGATCGGGCAGTATCAGGGGCAGGGCGCCGGCATCGTCAGCGCCACCTACAAGAACTGTTCGTACACAGGGTCGACATTTCCGGCAAGCTTCCTCGGACCAAATCCGGGGGTGCAAGTCATTGACGCGTCAGATCCGCGAACCCCGAAACTCTCCGCGGTGCTCACCGAACCAGCCATGGTGGGTGGCACGTGGGAGTCGTTGAAGGTCAACCAGAAACGCGGTCTCCTGGTCGGGACCGGGGTCGGGATTCTCGAGGGCGGCGGCTACATCTCGGTCTACGACATTTCCGGCGATTGCGCCCACCCGCGACTGCTGAACACCGGCGCAGGCTCCCAATTGAGCATGCCGATGCCGATCACCACCCACGAGGGCGACTTCTCGCCGGACGGAAACACCTACTGGGCATCCGGTATCGCTCCGGGGTATCTCAGTGCCGTCGACCTCACCGATCCGCGTAACCCGATGATCGTCTGGTCGGGGATCACCGGAGTCGAAGCCCACGGCATGGGATTCTCGCCCGATGGCAACACCCTATATTTGGCGAACCTGTTCGGACTGACGGTCATCGACGTCACCGACGTTCAGAACCGCAAGCCCAGAACCATTGTGCCCCAGCTGATGCCGCATCTCGGAGAGAAGTACTGGGCCGACGGTCAGGTCACGCAGCACAACATCTACGCGACGTATGACGGCCGGCCATTTCTCTTCTCGGTCGACGAGGCCGGTTCGGGCGGCGTCAAATTGTTCGACGCGAGCAACTCGGCAAATCTCACGCAGCGCAACGCCATCAAGCTGGCGATCAACCTGCCCGAGAATGCGAACCGCTGGGCGCAGAGTACGGCCGGCAACGGGGTCTTCGGCTATGACGCGCACTACTGCGCCATCGATCGCCGGGTCGATCCGACTGCCATGGCCTGTGGCTGGATTCAGTCGGGCATCCGGGTTTTCGACATCAGAGATCCTGATCATTTCCGGGAGATCGCGTACTTCAACCCGCCGGCACAGCGTGGCAAGGTCGGGCAGCTCACCAATTCGAGTCATGCGTTGTTCGGTTCGGTCGAGTTGCCGGCAATTCTCGGCACGCTCGCGGTGGCCCGCGCAGTGCTGCAGGGGGAAGCGCGCGCAGATGGGATCATCAGCGATCAGAACCGGTTGGCAGGCGGCGACCTCTCGGCCGATTGGTGTCTGTCACCCCCGGAGTTCCACGGCGACCAACTGTGGGTGACGTGCATGGACAATGGGTTCATGACCTTGCAGCTGGATCCCTCGGTGTACCCGCCGCGGTGACTGAATCAACCCTTCGTCGCTGGTGGTGGCCCGCCTCGGCTCTGGTGATCACCTTGATCATCGGACTGGGTATCGGGCTGGCCATCAGCCCCGACAACGACACCGCGCAGCCACAGACGGAAGCAACCGCGGTGGATATCGGTTTTGCCCAGGACATGTCGGCGCATCATCAGCAGGCGATCATGATGACCGACATGATGTCGGTCGACAGTTCGCCGGATGTACGTGGCCTGGTGAATCAGCTCAAGGCCGCCCAGTGGCGCGAGATCGGCCAGATGACCGGATGGCTGCAGATGCTCGATGCGCCGTTGCAGAGTGATCAGACGATGAGCTGGATGAAGCCGGAAGACCATGGCCACATGGGGACGGCCCCGGCGGCGCCCGATGGAACGGCCCCGGCCGGGCATGACGATTCCACTGCGACAGCAATGCCGGGTACCGCCAATGGCGACGAGCTCACAGCGTTGCACAACGCCGCGGGCGTAGAGGCGGAGATCCTGTTCCTGCAGTTGATGATCCGTCATCATCAGGGCGGGATCGACATGGCGGCCCACGCCAGCCAGGAGGCCGGGGATCCCGCGATCCGGCGGGCTGCGACAGCCATGGTCAAAGAGCAGTCCGAAGAGATCGGCGTGATGACGGTGATGCTCAACCAGCGCGGCGGACAAGCGCTGCCGTACCCGTCCTGATCGTCGAGCGGGCCGAAAGTGCCGTCGAACGGGCCCATGTGTCGCTCAATCGAAGGTTCAGGCAGGCTCTTTCGGGTTCTCCTCGTCCTCTTCGTCGTGGTCGGGGTCAAGCGGATCGACTCCGTCGACACCTTCGAGGACGGTCAGTTCCTGCTCGGCGGACGCGACGAACTCCTTGGCTTCTTCTTTGATCTTGCGCACCCAGTCGGACATCGTTTGCCTCTCTGATCGGTCGAGGTATCTGATCGAGACCCGAGAACAGCGTACGTCCCGCATGTGTACGGCGAGCGGGGTCAGGGGATGAGGATCCCGGTCTGCTGATCCCACACGCTCATCAGCTCGGCGAGGATGTCGACGGCCATGCCGAGTCCGCCGAGGTGGCTTTCCCCGGTCATGGTGACGAGTTTCGCGTCGGCCAGCAATCCCACCACGTGCTCGCCATGTGCGTGCGGGATGATGTGGTCGCGATCGCCGTGCCACCATCGCACCGGTCCGGTTATATCGCTGACCAAGAAGCCCCAATCACGGCAGAACACAACAACATCGGCGAACGGTGCTTCCATTTGTTTGCGGCCGCCGTTGAGTAGGTCGTCGAGGAACATGGCCTTGAATTCGGGACGCTGCAGCAGTTCGCGGTCGGCGGCGGGGGAGAAGCGACCGTAGAGTCCGATGGCGGGTTCGGCCACCGGGCGGGCCACACGGAGAAATGAGCTCAGCACCCGACCGATCGGCATCCCCAGCGTCGGGAGCAGCGGCGCGAGCAGCTTGCCGAACTCCATCGCACCGCCGTCGATCGCCTCCGGACCCTGGGTCGGCGCGACCCCGCCGAGGATGCCGGTGACCACCACCCGCTCGGGTATCGCGTCGGCGACGGCCAGCGCGTACGGGCCACCGCCGGACAGTCCGATCACGGCAAAGCGTCCGATACCCAGGATGTCGGCGATCGTCGAGACGTCGTCGGCGAACGCATGGACGGACCCGTAACGGTGCGGGGTGGACGATCCGACACCGGGACGGTCGAGGCCGATGATCCGGATGTTCTCGCGTTCGGCGTATCTCCGGGCTTCGATCGGGATCTGTCGCCGGGCACCGGGTGTGCCGTGCAACCAGAAGACGGCCCGGCCGGTGGCGGCACCGAACTCGGCGATACCGATGCGCCGACCTTCACCGACAGCGACGTTGCCCTCGAGCTTGGGCCGTTCGACATCGATCACGCACCCAGGATCGCACTCGATCCGTGCGGGTGGGGGCGAATTCTCGACCGTAGGTCGGGCAGTGCTTCAGCCGACGGTCTCTGTTGTGGACAGACTCAGCTTTCCGCGCTCCAATGTGGGGCGCTGATGGGTGACCTTCAGAAGGACGATGGCGCACACGGTGGCCGAGATCGCGCTGATGATGCCGCCGAGGATCAGCGGCATGCGCGGGTCTGTGATCTCTGCCAGCCAGCCGAGTAGCGGACTTCCGATGGGTGTTCCGCCGAGGAAGCAGAGCATGTAGATGCCCATCACGCGACCACGCATGTCCGAATCGACCGACAGTTGCATGATGTTCATCGCGGCCGTGCTGAAGGCGATGTTGGCAACGCCGACCGGGATCAACATCAAGGCCACCAACGTGAACGTGGGCATGAACCCGACGACCACTTCGAGGATCCCGAAGGCGATCGCCCCGGCAAAGAACTGTCGCAGACGGACGGGTTTGGTACGTCGTGCCGCGACCAGAGCGCCGGCCAGGGTGCCGACCGCGAGCATCGTTGCCAGCAATCCGTAGCCGCCCGCGTTGCCTTCAAAGGTGTTGGCGGTGAGCAGTGACAGGGACAGCGGGAAGTTCAGGCCGAACGTGGAAACCATGAAGATGGTCGCCAGTATCACCATGAGGTGGCGATGTCTGCGGACGTAACGAACGCCGCTGCGGATCGAGCGATCGGTGACCGAACGCGCACCGCGCACCAGTTCACCGCTGCGCATCGCCACGAGTGCGGCCAGAACTGCCACCGAACTGGCGGCGTTGATCAGGAACACCGGACCGGTGCCGAAGAGTGTGATCAGCAACCCGGCGAGCGCGGGGCCGGTGATGCGGGCCGTGTTGAACGTCAGCGAGCTCAGTGCGACCGCGTTGGGCAGCTGTTCGGGGCCGACCATCTCGATGGTGAACGACTGCCGGACCGGGGCATCCATCGCCGAGATGCATCCGAGCGCGAAAGCCAGCACGTAGACGATCGGCAGGGTTGCGGCCCCGCTGACATCGATCACACCCAGGATCAGCGCGCATAGTGCCATCGCGACCTGGGTGCCGATGAGAAGCTTGCGCTTGTCGAACCTGTCGGCGAGGGCACCGGCGGGAAGGGACAGTACGGCGGTGGGGCCGAACTGCAGGGCCATCACGATGCCCACCGCGATCCCGCTGCCGCCGGAGAGTTCGAGGACCAGCCAGTCCTGTGCGATGCGTTGCATCCAGGTGCCGGTCAGCGAGACGACCTGGCCACTTGCCCAGAGCCGATAGTTGCGGACCCCGAGTGACGAGAACATCGCAGGCAGCGTTCGCGAACGCACCCGGGTCATCTCTCGTCTCTCATGCACCACACCACGTTAGTTGCACAGAACCAACTAAATAAAACTCTCGCCCGCTGCCAACCCCATCACGCCGGCGAACGGCAACTCAGCCGATCAGGTTCTCGATCGGTTCCTTCGCGAAGTAGAGGACGAAGATCGCGGCCACGAACCAGAGCAGCGGGTGGATGGTGCGCACCTTGCCGCGGGCGGTCGCGAGGACCACCCAGGAGATGAATCCGACGCCGATGCCGTTGGCGATCGAGTAGGTGAACGGCATGACCACGATCGTCAGGAAGCACGGCAACGCGTATTCGAAGCGGGTCAGGTCGATGTCGCGCACCTGCGAGATCATCATCGCGCCGACCACCACGAGGGCCGGGGCTGCGGCTTCGAGCGGAACCATCGAGTACAGCGGCGTGAAGAACATGGCGATCAGGAACAGCACGCCGGTGACCACGTTGGCCAGTCCGGTGCGGGCACCCTCGGCAATACCGGAGGCGGATTCGACGAACACCGTGTTGGAAGATGCTGATCCGATACCACCGGCGATGGCGCCGGTGCCCTCGACGACCAGCGCTTTACCGATGTTGGGCAGGTTTCCGTCCTTGTCGGCCAGGTCGGCTTCCTTGCCGAGCCCGGTCATCGTCCCCATGGCGTCGAAGAAGTTCGACAGAACCAACGCGAACACCAGGACGGAGGCGGACAGCACGCCGATGCGGGTGAAGGCGCCGAAAACGTCGACGTCACCGACCAGGCTCAGGTTGGGCACATCGCCGATGGAACTGGGGATCTCCGGGATGTTGAGGCTCCATCCCTTGGGGTCGGTCATCGTCGAGTCGAGATCGGCGATCTGCTCGATGATCATCGCCAGGACGGTGGTGGCAACGATTCCGATGAGTAAGCCGCCGCGGACCTTGCGGACCACCAGGACTCCCATGAGCAGGATCCCGAATACGAACAGGAGGGCGGGCCAGGTGGCGACCGAGTTGTTGATGCCAAGGCTCACCGGCACGGTGGTGCCTGCGGCATCGGGGATACGTTGGACGAATCCGGCGTCGACGAAGCCGATGAAGGCGATGAACGCGCCGATACCGGCCGCGATCGCGGCCTTGAGCTCACTGGGGATCGCCCGGAAGACCGCACTCCGGAAACCGGTGACCGCCAGCAGGACGATGATGATGCCGTCGACCACCACCAGTCCCATGGCCTCGGGCCAGGTGACCTGCGGGGCAATGGACACCGCGAGCAGGCTGTTGATGCCGAGGCCGGCGGCAATCGCGAACGGATAGTTGGCGACAAGTCCGAAGACGATCGACATGATGCCGGCAACCAGTGCTGTGACAGCGGCCACTTGGGCCAGGGGGAGGACGTTGCCCAGGACGTCGGCATTCCTCGAGTTGCCGGGAACGCCGCCGATGATGATCGGGTTGAGCACCACGATGTATGCCATCGTGAAGAACGTCACCAAACCGCCACGGATCTCGCGGGAGAGGGTTGAATTGCGTTGGCTGATCTTGAAATACCGGTCGATCGCCGACACCGGTTCTTTCTGTTCGGTGTCGCTGCTCTCGATTGCCATCCCTCGTGCCCATCCCGGTTGACCGACAGTGGCCGAACCGATTCGTTCGAGATCGTACAAAGGATGCGTTGTATGACACAAACCGCTGGGCCTGGCGGTTTCCGTGCCAACTGGTGCGGCGATGCGCGGGGTCGACGCGTTGGTGTTTACAACGTGAGATGACAGGGAATCTCCACGTATACGACCCACCGCGCGAGCCTTGGTGGTGGTCGACCAACCGCAGATCGACGAGGAGCCCGAATAATGGTCGCAGCGCAGCCACTGCCGACAGTTCGTACCGACAACACCAACGATCCGGTGATCGACGTGGCAACGGTTTACGACTCCATCCGCGTACCGGCTGGTGTGTATGCACCTCAGGATGATTCGCGACTGCTGCTGACGGCGCTGGCCGAGCGGAACCTCGTCGCGGGGCGGCGGGTGCTGGATCTGTGTTCGGGCAGCGGCGTGCTTGCCATCGGAGCCGCCGTGCTGGGTGCCGGTCATGTATCGGCCTTCGACATCTCCGCGCCCGCGGTCGCCTGTGCCCTCGACAACGCAACCGCGTTCGGTGTGCAGGTCGACGCGCGCCAGGGATCGCTACCGGAAGCGCTCGCGCACGGACCGTACGACGTGGTCTTGTCCAACCCGCCTTATGTACCGGACAGCAACGCGCTGCCCGGCAAAGTGGGGCTGACCCGCGCCTGGCATGGTGGCCGCGACGGTCGTTCGCTGCTCGACCCGTTGTGCATCGTCGCCCCGGATCTGTTGGCCGACGAGGGCACACTTCTGTTGGTGCAATCCGAGTTCGCCGATGTCGAACGTTCCGTGACGATGTTGCGTGCAGGCGGATTGAACGCGCGTGTTGTCGAACGTCTGCAGATTCCGTTCGGACCGGTGATGAACACGAATGCGCGGTGGCTCGAAACGGTGGGAATGCTGGAGCCGGGCCATCGTTTTGAAGAACTGTGTGTGATTCGCGCGGACAAGCCGGGCTCGGACGCATGACCGCACCGGTCGATCGGCGGGTGGTCCGGGTGGTGGCGGGAGGCCCGCTCATGGTGGAGGGACCGGTGAGTATCGAGATGCCCGATGGCCGGGTGGTCGAGTCGGACCGGTTCATGGTGGCCATCTGTGCATGCAAGCGCAGCAAGAACTTTCCGCTGTGCGACACCAGCCACCGACGGAAAAGCTCAGCGAATAAAGCGGATTGAAACCTCGGTCCTCAACCGGTTGGGTTGAGGAGCGAGGTCCGGCCGTCGGTCCAGCAAGCCATCAGATGATCGGCGAGTTTGTCTTCCAGGTACAGGAACGCCTTGACGCCGAACACGACGTCGGATTCGATGTCGGGTTCGCGGGCCAGTAGGTCGCCGATCACGTCGTGCCGGACGACTTGTTCGTGCATGGCGTCGGCCTCGACGTGTTCGCGATAGAAGTGCACGCAGGCATCGGGGGCATCAAGGCGTTCGAGCGCGTGTACCAGTCGCTGCGACCCTGGCGGCGAGGTGATTTCGGTGGCCGCGAAGTGTCCGACAGTTGCTCCCCGCCGGTTGCGGTGCAGTCCGAACATCGACATCACGTTCACCAAAGCCAGGGATTCACCAGGCACCTGTTCGATGTAGGCGAGGTAGTCGGAGTTCAGGTCGGCGGCTTCGAGTAGATCGGCGAACAGCTTCTGGTGCACGTGTTCTCCGCGACCACCGCCGTATTCGTCGAACTCGATGGCGACAAACGATGCTTTGGCCTGCCCGGTCAGGCGCGGGATCGCAAACGCGTGCGGGTCGGCTTCCTTCAGGTGATAGATCGAACGATGGATGAAGTACTCGCGCATCTGATCCCAGGTGCCCTGCTCCTTGAGGAACCACGACGGACCCCTGCCGTGTGCCGGTTCGGTCAGTAGAGCGCTGATTGCATCACCGGCACTGCCGGCGAGATCGATGTCGGCGACCAGTGCGGCGGAGAAGCGGCGCTCGAGTTCGGCCCGGAGCCGCAGCAGGTCGGGATTCCATTCCCAGTCATCGTCGACGTCTGTGAACCCGCGGTAGTGCAGCTCGTAGCAGACGTACAGGGCCAGTTGCAGGTCCAGGCCGTAAGGGTCGCTGTCGCCGGTGTCGACCGACAAATTGGTGCCTGCCGACGACGAGGCCGGACAGGTCAGCGCAGCGATGACCGTCGACGACAACGGACCGCAGGCTCGGGGCAAGGTCCGCGCGATGGAACCCACAGATGTAGTCACTTGGTACTCCTACCCGAGGTCGGGATGTGGGAAACCTGATCGGAGCTGGTGAGACCATTGTCTCCCGCGTCTCAGCGCCATGCGAACACCGGCTGCTCCAATTGGTCGACGCGGGTGTGGCGACCGCCGAGAACAACCTCGGCGAACTGGTACATCACCGCTCCGGTCGGGGCGTGGATCAGCGATCCGAGCAACGGCATCTGGACCACCGGGCGGTCCGATTCCGGGATGGTGACGAACCGCGGTTCGACCTGCAGGTCGTTCATCGGGATGAAGAACAGGTGGGCGACTTCTCCGGGATTCGGCGTGGTCTCGCGGTCGGGTCCGGCCCAGCAGACGATGGGGGTGATGATGTATCCCGACCTGGTCACATAGTCGTCGAGCCGGCCGAGGACATCCGCGCGATCGACTTCGACGCCGAGTTCCTCATGTAGTTCACGTAGCGCGGCGGTGGCGTAATCCTCACCTGGGTCGATGCGACCACCGGGCAGCGCGAACTGGCCTGGATGTTCCCGCATCTTCGACGGACGTTTGGTGAGCCAGATGCCGTATTCGCCGTCACGACTGGTCACCGCGAGCACCACGGCTGCTGCCCGGGTGCCGTCGAGTTCGGCGGAGTTGTGGTCGAAGTTTTCCAGCGTGGCGACGATGTTTGCGCGGATCGCTTCGGGATCGCCGGTCTCCCAGAATCTCGAACCCGGAGCCTTCGGTGTTTCGCCGTCCATGTTCCCTACTGTGCCGCATCGGCGACGGGCAGTGGGAGGGCGAGGTGGGAAAGCCCTTCGATGTCGGCTGACGTGCGGTCGGATCGGAGTAGGTTGGCGTCATGACTGATGCTGCTGTGTCGACAATTGATGTGGGCCCCCGCAAGGTCGCACGCCAGGTTGTGGTGAATGCGCCTGCGGCCGAGGTTTTTGCACTAGTCGCCAATCCACACCGGCATCCCGAACTCGACGCGTCGGGCACGGTGCGCGACATCCCGGTCACGGGGCCGGACAGGCTCAGCGAGGGCGCCAGATTCAGCGTCGGGATGAAGCAGTACGGATTCCCGTACAAGATCACCTCGAGAGTGACCGCGTTCGAGGACGACAAGCTGGTCGAATGGCAGCATCCGCTCGGTCACCGCTGGCGCTGGGAACTGCAGCAGATATCGCCGACCACCACCAAGGTCACCGAGACCTTCGACTATTCGACCGCGAAGTCGCCGAAGATGCTCGAGGTCATGGGGTTCGACAAGAAGAACGGTGACGGGATCAGCGCGACGCTACGGGCATTGGCTGCGCGGTTCGCCTGAGTCGAATCCCCGGACAAACGTCACGGGGACTCGTCGGACGCCCCGGCTTCTTCGTATCTTTTGTGGAGCCGGGCCCGAATGTCGTCGGGCGTATATGAGTTTCGCTGGCGGACATCTCGGCCGACCAACACCCCACCGGCGGCCACCCCGACAACGCCCGCGAGTCCGATCCATTTCCACGCACTGTGCACCCGTCGAACAATAGCCGTCGAACAATCGTTGCGCCGGTGATAACCGCGGCGTCGCGCCGGTGATGCCTGCGGCGTTTAGTCTTTCGGGTGTGCATCCGAACAGGACCGAGGCGATCACCCTCGACAAGGCGCTCGAGTCCACCCGTACCGGGGACGTATGGCTGTTTCGTGGTAGGTCTGGGCCCGACCGGGCGATCCAGGCTCTGACCAACAGCCCGGTCAACCATGTGGCGATGGCGGTTGTGCTCGACGACCTGCCGCCGTTGATGTGGCATGCCGAACTCGGCAACAAGCTGACCGACATGTGGACGGGGACGAATCATCGCGGTGTCCAGCTCAATGACGCGCGTGAGGCGGCGCTGCAGTGGATGGACAAATATGGCCAGCGCTGCTGGATTCGCCAGATCACGCCGTATGCGGGTCGGCAGCAGGAGGATCTGCTGCTCAAGGTGATTGCCCGCATGGACGGCACCGCGTTTCCGACGACCGCCAAGCTCGCCGGCCGGTGGTTCAAGGGGCGGGTACCCACGGCCGCCGACCTCACCAGGGGTGTGCCGGTGCTGGACAAAACGGTGCGTAAGCGGATCAGCAAACGTAGAGAATCCGAAGACAAGACCGGCCTTGAGACCGCATATTGTGCCGAGGTCGTCGCGATGACCTACGAGGCGATGGGATTACTCGAGACCGACAAGCGCTCGAATTGGTTTGACCCTGGCCGGTTCTGGAGCGGCGATACGTTGCCGATGGCCCCGGGATATGAGCTCGGAGCAGAAATCGCCGTCGAAAAATAGTTGGCAGGCCTCAACGCCGTTGAGCGTGCTTCGTCGGACTCGAATGCTCCCCTGAAGGGCTCACCCGGTGGTGGACGAAGCACGCTCGGTGGCGTCAATCTGGCTGTTTCGCAACCAGGACTGTCGTCTGTGGGTCGGGGGCGAGGACGGCCAAAATCACTTTGGCGCAACCCCCCACCCCGTCTGTGTCGGCATCGAACTTCCGCTCCCGCAGGGTTTTGATTCTGACACAGAAGATCAAAATTGACGTCATTTTTCGCCAAACGACAAACGAAATTCTCACTTCGAAGAAGTGGAATCGTCGACTTTGCCCCCGATGAATCAGGGCCGCACGTGGATTACCGCCGCGAGCCGCCCGCCCATTCAAGAAGTCGCGGCAAAGGCCAAGTGGTGACTATGCGGTCGGGATCGATTCCGAGGCTTTCTGCGCGCTCGCAGCCGAGTGCCTTGAAGTCGAGTTGACCGGGCGCGTGGGCATCTGAATCGATGGCAAACAGGCAACCGAGGTCCATGGCAATCCGGATGAGATCGTCTGGTGGGTCGACACGCTCGGGTCGTGAGTTGATCTCGACTGCGGTTCCCGACTCGGCGCAAGCCTCGAATACTTTGTGGGCGTCGAACTTTGACTGCGCGCGTTTGCCGCGACCTCCGGTCACCAAGCGACCGGTGCAATGTCCCAGGACGTTCACGTATGGGTTGCGGGCGGCGGCCACCATTCGCCGTGTCATCGGCCCGGAATCCATGGCCAGCTTGGAATGCACTGAGGCCGTGACGATGTCGAGCTGGTCGAGCATGGTGTCGGTCTGATCCAGTGAACCCTCGTCGAGGATGTCGACCTCGATGCCGCGCAGCAGCCGAAACCGATCGCCCAGTGCGCTGTTCATCTTGTCGACGACACGGATCTGTTCGGTCAGGCGCTCGGCGGACAGTCCGTTGGCCACGGTGAGGCGAGGGGAGTGGTCGGTCAGGGCCAACCAGCTGTGATCGAGTTCGATTGCGGCCAGGACCACCTCGTCGATGGGCGATCCGCCGTCGCTCCAGTCGGAATGGCAGTGCAGATCGCCACGAGCCGACGCGTAGAGATCGTCGCCACCGGATGCCAGGGATGCAACTGCATTCTCCTGCAAGGTCTTCAGATAGTCGGGTAGTTCTCCGTTGACTGCCTGGGTGATCACCGTGGCAGTGGATTTCCCGATGCCGGGAAGATCGGTCAATCGGCCGCCCGTCACCAGCGTGCGCAATTCGTCCGGCGCCAGTTTCTGGACGACTTTCAGCGCCTTGCGGAATGCCTCGACGCGGTAGGTCCCCTCGCGGGCTCGTTCGAGCAGGAATGCGATGCGGCGCAATGCCTCCGCGGCACCGATCGGTGCGCTCAATGGTTCGACTGATCTCACTGGGTGAGTTTATCGCCGACCTTAGGCGTCTGGTCGGGAGTTGGCTGGTCCTCGTCCTGATGCATCCCGTCGAGTCGTGGAATCCACTCGAGCCACGTCGGGAACCACCAATTGGCCTTGCCCAGGATCTCCATTGTCGAGGGCACCAACAACAGTCGGACAATACTGGCATCGATGAAAACGGCCACGGCCAGGCCGACGCCCAGGATCTTCAGACTGCGGTCGGGCAGGAATGCCAGCGACATGAACACGCAGATCATGATCAGCGCCGCGCAGGTGATCACCCGGGCTGTGCTTGCGAGACCTTCGGCGACCGACGTGGTGGGATTGCCGGTGTGTACGTAGCGTTCCTTGATTCGTGAGACCAGGAAGACCTCGTAGTCCATCGACAGTCCGATCGCGGTGACGAACAGCATCATCGGAACCCAGCTGTCGATCGGCCCAGGCCGGCCGACACCGAAGATCTCCGCACCCCAACCCCATTGGAAGATGGCAACGATCACGCCGTAGGCCGCGCCGAGCGACAGGACGTTGACGATCACGGCTTTGACCGGGACGACAATCGACCGGAACGCCAGCACGAGTAGAACAAATGCTGCTGCCAGCACCGCAGCGATGGTCCAGGGAAGCAGGTCCAGGGTGATCTCGGCGTAGTCGATGGATCCGGCGCTCTGGCCCGTGATCTGGACATTGACGTCCGAATCGGATCCAAGCGCGTTGGGGATGGTTTTGTCACGCAGGCGCTCCACAAGCTCTGTGGTGGCCTCGTCTTGTGGGCCGCTGGCCGGGTTCACCGAAATGATCGAGATCTCCCGTCCGTCGGTTTGTCCCACCGGAAACGCCTGGTCCACACCATTTTTCGCAACATCGGGATCGGCGGCGATGGCGGTGCGCAAAGCCTCCAATTCGGACTGCGGATTGCTGCCTGCCGGGTAGTCGGCGACCACGATCAGCGGCCCGTTGGCACCCACGCCGAAGCCTTCGGTGACGTAGTCGTAGGCGACGCGGGTGGTGGCACTGGTGTTTCGGTTACCGGCATCGGAAAATCCGAGCCGAAGCTGGAACGCCGGTATCGACAAGACGATGAGGATGAGCAACGCGACCGAGACGCCAACCCACGGCATCGCCTGAATGCGGGCACTCCACCTCTTCGCCCACACGCCTTCCAGCGCTTTGTCGGGGTCTTTGCCCCTACGTTTACGGAGCCAGTGCAACGAGAGCCGGTTGATGCGTGTGCCGATGACAGCGAGCAGTGCAGGTAGTAGGGACACCGAGGCGATGAGGGTGCCCAGCACGCCGGCAATGGCCGCGAAGGTCAGGGCTGGGCCGATGTCGCCTCCGGAGATGAGGATGCCGCACATTGCGATGATCACGGTGCCGCCTGCGAACAGCACGGATCGGCCGGCGCGGAGCATCGCGATGGTCACGGCGTCGTTGACATCGAGTCCGTCGTGGATTCCGGATCGGAAGCGGGTGACGATGAGCAACGCGTAGTCGATACCGACGCCGATACCGATGATCAAGGTCAATGAGATGGCGAAGTTCGGGACATCCATGAAGTTCTGCACCAGGATCAGAACGGATGCGCCGATGCCGACGCCGAACAGCGCCGACAGGATCGGAAGTCCCGCTGCGACAACGGATCCGAATGCGACAAGCAAAATGAGCAACGCGAGGAATACGCCGACTGCCTCGGCTGTACCGTTCGGGGGTGCGTCGTCGAAGCGTGGATCGCTGAATTCGACGTCGACACCGGCTATTTGGTTGTCTTCGGCGATTGTCTTGATGTCGTCGATCCGGTCTTGCACCTCGGCGTCGGTTCCGGTGCCGACGTCAAGTGGGGCCACTGCGATTCGGCCGTCGGCCGAGATCTGCGACTGGGGTCCATAGGGGTCGGTGACGCTGACCTCGGGGGAACTGGCGGTGATCTCCTCCACCAGCGTGGAGACCGCGGCCTCGACTTCTGGGTTTCGTACTCCGCCGTTGACGTCGGGTGCGGCGATCACTATCTGTGTCGCATTTGCCTGTTTCTCTTGGCCTGCTTGCTCCAGAAGCTCAGCGGCCCGGCCGGATTCGGTGCGGGTGTCCGAGGTGAAGGATGTGGTGGTTGGTCCGGCCCACATCGAGGCGGCGAAGATCGCGCCGATCAGGACAACCACCCAGCTTCCGATGATCAGCCAGCGGCGGCGAATGATGAATGCGGTATAACGGTCCATGGCGGCCTCCGGGGCTGCGGCAGATGGGACGGTTTACATCGACGTTCTCCATCTTGAACCAAAATGGAGCGTCGATCTATAAGGGATGACCCTGAGGTTCCAAGAAATTCATCGCCGACGCGCCACAGTGCCCCGGATTTCTCCGTATGTGCTCTCTTCAGAGCTGTAGAGGTCTGCTTTTTCAGCTGTCGCCGGGGATCGCGACGTGAAAGCCCCCGGGCAGCGGTGAGATGTGTAGGCGGGTCAACTTCGATCGGCTGATCTGCCAGCCGTCGCCGGTGCGGGTGTATTCCTCGTGGTAGTGACCGGACCCCGTGAGGCCCTTTTCCGGGTTGCCGCCTGCGTGTAGTTCGTCTGCCATCGCCCAGATCGCGTGTGCGGTGGTCGGGGAGTCGATGGTGATCTCCGGGGTGTGGCCGTGGTGCACCGTGGTGATGCCCTCGAGTGAGGCGGAGACCCGGTCTGCGATGGTGTCGGCGCCGGTGATCGTCCAAGCGCCGGAATCCAAGACGGCGTCGGGTGTGAACACCGCGGTGAACCCGGCCCAGTCCTTGGTATCGAGCATCCGGAAATAGCGAGCCTTCAACTGCCGAATCTCCTCCATGGCAAGGAGTTTGAACAGGGTGTCCTGATCGAGCGACGCTTCGGTTTCCGGAAATGACATGGACTCGACGCTATCGAATGCGCAGGGACTGCGTGGCCGATCGGGAAACTCGAAAGGAAGCGGCACTAAGGGGATTCGAACCCCTGCCCCTATGCGCGGATGGCGCGCAGCACGAGCCGGACGGCGTGGGCCACCACCGCGTCGAGATCGTCGCCGAGGTTTCCCACGAGCCAGTCCTGGGCGAGTTCGGCCATGGCGCCGGTGTACATCGAGGCGCCGACCCGAGCGGCGACCGGGCTGGAGTCGGGATGCGATTGCCCGCTTTCGGCGAGAACGACGTCGCGCAGCATGTCCTGGGTGAGCGCCCGCCGTGAGATGAGTACCGGATTGGCCCGGGCGTCGGTGAACAGGACCCGGCCCCGGCGGGGGTCGGCGGAGCTGAAACCGAGCACCGCCCGGATACCGGCAGCGGTCCGGTCGCGGACCGAGTCGGCGGCGTTCTCGATCGCATGCTCGACGGTTACGCCGAGACCTGCGGCCACGTGGTCGTACACCGCGCCGAGGAGGTCGTTGGTGTCGGTGAAGCTTTCGTAGAAGTAGCGGGTGTTCAGGCCGCATTCGCGGCAGACGGAACGGACCGAGAGAGCAGCTTCACCGCCCGCGCCGAACAGGGTGAATCCGGCTTCGACGAGGAGTGATCGCCGCTCGGTGCGGCGATCATTCAGCGGAACACCGGCCCAGCGGGTGGGGGTCGACATGACCGCAGCATACGTCCGCCGGGACCACTATTTCGAACTTCTGGTCACAGGTGTCACCAAACACTATTCTGGTCACATACGTATCCACACGTGGGAGGGGATGCTCGATGTTGCCACCGTTGCCTCATCAAATTGCTGGTCAGTGGATCAATCACCGTTTCGACCGCGATATTCGCAGTCACTATTTCCGGGGGATGGAGTTCGCCGGTCCGGAAGGCGATCCGGGATGGTTCGGGCCCGACAGCGCGGTGTGGCACGTCCACTCGCATACCCCGGCCCTGATCTTCGGGTTGCAATGCGCGTCTTATCTCGAGCGCCTCGACCCGAGCATCTTCTGGATGGGAATGCATCATTCGCGGCTGGTCGGGAAGGACGAGTCGGGCCTGCCCACCGGGCAGCTCGACCCCGCCGGCCTCTCGGTGCGGTTGGGCCATTCGGTGGCGTTCTTCATCGGAACCGCCTATGGCTCCACGGAAACCGCCGAGCGGCTGGCGCGGACCGTCCGGTCGATGCACCACACCATCAAGGGAACCCGGCCCGACGGATTGCCCTATGACGCCGACGATCCAGAGTGGTTGCGCTGGAACTACGCAACCGTGGTCTGGGGTATCGCGACCGCGCACGAGATCTATCACCCGCGGCCGTTGCGCGGCAAAGCACTCGACCGGTACTACGGCGAGTTCGTGCGGGTGGGCCACGCCCTCGGTGGCGACGATCTGCCGACCACCAAGGCCGAGACGCTGGACCTTCTGAAGTCCTATGTGCCGAAACTTGGTCTGACCCACGGCAACGCGATGGCCACCGGGAACAACCTGACCGACCCGATGCAGGGCGCCGTCGACTGGGCCATCCGCGACACCATGCCGAGCTGGGCGGCTCAACTCGTCATGTACAAGCCGCCGAACGTTCTGGAGCGCACCGCGCGCCGGACCGCGGTATGGACGTCCCTCAACGGTTTGTACGCGGCAATGGGCTCGACGCCGGAGTTCGAGGAAGCCAAGGCCCGGGTGGCCGGGGGTACAACGGTTCCCCACACCGAATCGACCTACGTCCTCGGCACCGATCCGGCGCTGGATCGCACGACGGTGGAGGCCGAACTCGTCTGAGCGGTCAGCCGATCGTCAGTCGACGTCCTGGAGTCCGACGGTCGGCAGGAAGTAGCAGGTGCCGCTCGAATGGGTGACCGACCCGACGACAAGGGACAACACCATGCCCTGGCCGGTTTTGACTACTGCTGCCCTTGATCCCGCCTGGGGGAATCGGTTCAGGACGGTCTCCGCCGCAGCCACCGCGGCACGGGCCGCGACCTGTTGCGGTGCCGGGAGCTTGGCGACCTGGTTCTTGATCGGCGTCAGGATCGCGCCGGACAGGCTGCCCATCGGGACAAATCCACCCTGCATTGTATTGACGTTGAACCAACCCACATTCATGCCGGATTTGTTCGCACTGTCGTTGGCGATGCCTGCTGGGAAGAATCCGTAGAGAACTTCGCCCCTCTTGACGGCATTGAAGTCAAAAGGCCTTGTCGGATCGGCGGAATTCTGAAGGGCGAGATATCCGAGTCCAGGGGTGTATGGCCCCGACATCGCGCCGGCGACTGCCGGCACAACCCCGAGGGGTGTGCCGGGTGCCTGTGAGCAGTTGACGGCGGCGGTCGGCCACAAGAAGGGGGCGAAGCCGAGCCTGCTGAGCTGCCTGTTGGCTGATTCGAGCTGCGCGACGAGGTCATTGGACAGTGCCGCCGGGGTTGCCTCGATGGCCGCCAATGGGTTCGGTCCCGGTGCCGGGTCGGCCTGTGCCACCGGCGTCGCCGCGAGCGTGAAGGCCACTGCAACTGCGGTTCCGACTGTCATCAACCGCTTCAAACCCGTACGCATCAAGGAAACCCCGATCTGTTTGTAATTTGCGAGCCCAAAAGAGGAGACCATAAAACTATTTCAAGTACGTGAATTACCGCGAAGCGGTGAAACTGCATTCAATCAAATTCCGTGCAGGTTCTCGGATCGGGTACCCGGTTCGGCGGCACCTGCGCGCGTAGGGCAGACCTGCGTGGGGAGTCCCGACCCGCCGAGTCCATGCCCCGTTTTCGTCTCCGGCGGGTCCGTCTGTAAACTCCGTAGCGCACTGAAACCGGTGGTTCCAGAGCATGCCCCTTTAGCTCAGTTGGTAGAGCTACGGACTTTTAATCCGCAGGTCGACGGTTCGAGCCCGTCAGGGGGCACCACGTTCACCCGGGCAACCCTCGCGGGCTGATGCCCTCGAGGGTCAGGGTGAGCAGACGACGTGCTTCGGCACTGGGATCCGGATGATGTTCGGTGGCCAGCGCGAGGCCCGTGACGAGCGTGATCAGGTCTCCGAGAGTGATTCCGGGCCCCACGGCCCCTGCCTGTATTGCTCTTTGCAGTAGTGGGCCTGCTGAACCCGATAGTTTTGCGCCGCAGGCATCGACGTGGTCTTGATCGTCTATGGCACCGCCCGCCAGCAGGTCGGCCACCCCGCGCGCCGATGTCGCGTAATCGGTGAGCGCACCCAACCAGTCGAGTAGTGCCGCGCGCGCGTCGGGCGCATCGGTTAGTGCCGATGCCCGGGTGCACAAGGCCTCGGTCCGTTCGGCGAACACTGCCTCCAGCAACGCCTGCTTACTCGGGAAGTGGCGGCGTACGGTCGCCGAACCGACACCTGCAGTCCGGGCGATCTGTTCCATCGACGCGTCGGCACCATGCGCGGCAACCTCTTCTTCGGCGACAGCCAGGATCCGTGTGTAGTTGCGCCGCGCGTCGGCACGTTGAACGGTCATCGATCATCTCCGGGGTTGCTAAGTGGCGGGGGCCGCCGTTAGTCTATCGGAAGCTAATTGGCGGGCCCCGCCACTTATTCGTCAACTGACTCCTAGGGGAACCCATGACCACTGAAACCGCACCCGTACTGGTCGCCGGTGCCACCGGCCGCCAGGGCGGCGCAGCTGTCCGTGCTCTGCTCGCGGCAGGTACGCCGGTACGGGCCCTGGTTCGCGATCCCGGGACAGATCGCGCGAAAGTTGTTGCCGCACTGGGTGCCGAGCTCGCGATCGGCGACCTCGACGATCGTGAATCGCTGACTCGCGCCGCACAAGGGGCGCGCGCAGTCTTCTCGATTCAGATGCCGGACATCGCCGGGCGTGCATTCGAAGGCGAATTGGCGCAGGGGATCAATCTCATCGAAGCCGCGAAATCGGCAGGGGTGCATCAGTTCATCTATACCGCTGTCTCCGGGATCGTGAACTACACCGACAGCCCCGGCTGGGCCGAAGGTCGCTGGGCGGTCCTGGAGCCTGTTCTGGGCACGAAATCGGCCATCCAGGAACACGTCCGGACAGCAGGGTTCGCGCACTGGACGCTGATCAACCCCAGCACCTTCATGGAGAACTTCCTGCCCTCCGAGGCATACATGTTGCCCCGCGGAGTCGAGGGTGGCCTGGTGAGTCTGCTCAAGCCCAAGACTCAGGTGTCTCTGGTGGCGGTCGACGACATCGGTGCCGCGGTCGCCGCCATTGTCGCCGAGCCGGCGAGGTTCCACGAGGTCGAACTGGAGCTGGCGAGTGACTTCCTGTCGATGACGGAGATCGCCGAAACCCTCTCTCGTCACCTGGGATCCGAGTTCACTGCCCCCGACATGTCCCTGGAGGAGGCCACGGCCGCCGGGATGCCGCCGATGGGCATCGGACTCGATTGGATGAATTTTGCCGTCCAGCCGGCCCGGCCACACTTTGCCCGCGCCCTCGGAATCTCCGTCACGCCATTCGACGACTGGGCCCGGGAACATCTGCGTGAAGCTGTCTGAGACGCGTTCTGCTATAACATGACTCGACTCGAGTCGATGCCCTGTTGATGTCAGGCCGGGGTCGGGGTTTCGTGTCTGATCTCCTGTGCGGCCGCGCGTGATTCGCTGATGGTCAGGTCGTTTTCCAACGTCGTCACCGCTTCGACCACTTCACGCCGCAGGAACTGCAGCATTGACGTCACCTCCGGGCTCGCATCGAATTCGCGTTGAAACGCGGTGAGACTCGCGTTGAGCTTTCGTGCCGTCGGGGGGAGATCCAGGCGTTCGATCATGGCTGGTCCTGAGCTTCGTAGTGGTGCAGCAGGCCCGACAGCGTGGCGTTGTGGTCTACCAGGCTTTTCGTCCAGACCTCGTTGGCGCTTGCCATGGAGACGTCGGCCGCCAACAGGACGATGGGGTGCGAGTCCGGATCGGTGATCGTGGTTCGCGAGTGACGTGCCCGCCGTAGAGACCGGCAGGCAACGACGTCGCCGATGGCGAGGGCTGGAGCATTGGAGGTGCACGGGTAGAACAGGATGTCCCATTCGGACAGTAGGTCGCCTGGCACCAGGTCGGGGTCTTGTTCTCGGATGCCGGTGACCACTGGCAATGCCTCGGTCGTGTGCCCGGGACGACATAGCTGATAGGCATCCAGGTCGGGGAAAAGGCGATTGTGTGCGGCGTCGGTATCTGCTCGGACGGAAATCGTAGAGCTCATGGCGATCAGCCTGATTCGGCTACGAGTCGAAGATGACCAACGGGACTCCGCGAGCTACGAGGTTCGACTGGCTCCAGCTTACGCGCGCGAAAGCACCCAGAGATGGGAATTGTGGTTGAAAATAGGGCTTGATCAGGTGATTTGGGAATTACTGCAACTGTGTCATATTCTGATTCAGCTCCCAAACGGAGAACACCGGCCCCCTTCGTCTAGCGGCCTAGGACGCCGCCCTTTCAAGGCGGTAGCGCGGGTTCGAATCCCGTAGGGGGTACGCAATGCCATCGTGCGCAGATGGCAAAGCATGCATGGCCCTGTAGCGCAGTTGGTTAGCGCGCCGCCCTGTCACGGCGGAGGTCGCGGGTTCGAGTCCCGTCAGGGTCGCAAGAAATTTCGACTAGGTATCCAGGTTCGCCCGGATATCGTTCGGCCAGGTAGCTCAGTTGGTACGAGCGTCCGCCTGAAAAGCGGAAGGTCGTCGGTTCGATCCCGACTCTGGCCACCACTAGTTTTCCCAGCTCACAGGCTTAGCGCCTTCAGTCCGGTCCTCCGCGAGGATCGGATTTTTTTGTTCCATGGGTCCGATCGGCCCGTGTGCAGCAACGTATTTCGGCTACTGCTGGGCGAGTTTGCTGATGTCCTCCCATTGCGACCATTCCGCCAGGCGACGTTCGTAGATGCCCTGGACGATGCCGAGGGCGTGGCCGCCGAAGACGACGCGTAGCGGGGGCTCTGGACTGTCCACGACTCGCAGAAGTGCGTCAGCGGCGCGCTCAGGGGATCCCGAGACCTGGCTTCCGCGTCGTGCGGCGGCGGCGGCGCGCAGCGGCTCGTACTGGGGCAGGGGAGCGGAATGACGAGACGATGCGCCTGCCCAGTCCGTTTCGTATCCACCCGGTTCGACGATGGTGACCTTGATGCCGAATGGTGCGACCTCCAGGGCAAGAGACTCGGAAATGGCCTCCAGCGCCCACTTCGACGCGTGGTACGCCCCGAGATTGGCGAACGCGCCGATCCCACCGAGACTGGAGATCTGGATGATGCGCCCGCGTCCCTGGTCCCGCATGATCGGGATCGCCGCCTGAGAGGTCCACAGGGCGCCGAAGAGGTTGGTCTCCAGCTGTGAGCGAAGATCGGATTCGGACAGCTCCTCGACGGTACCGAAGTGCCCATATCCGGCGTTGTTGACCAGAACGTCCAGTGTTCCAAGTTGTTCCGCAGCCTGAGCGACCACAGCCCGGGCCCGGTCGCGGTCCGTGACGTCGAGGGTGTCGATGTACAGCTGATCCGGATAGATGTCGCGCAGGTCGTCGAGATCGGATGCGTTCCGCACGGTGGCGGCGACGAGGTCGCCACGCTCGAGCGCTGCGGTTGCGTAGGCTCGTCCGAGGCCTCGGCTCGCGCCCGTGATGAGCCAACGGGTGGTGGATTGTTCGTGTGTTCTTGTCATGTGTTCCAGCGTCGCGCGACGGGCGGCGCTGTGGAACGCCGCTCCCTTCCTGGGTGCGCCGCACCCAGTGACGAACATGCGGCACTAGCATCGGCGGGATGCCATCGTCGCTGGGCGAATTCCTTGCCCTTCACCGTTCCCGAGTGCAGCCGACAGACGTCGGCCTGAACAGCAACGACCGGCGCAGGGTGCCCGGTCTTCGTCGCGAAGAGGTGGCGCTGCTCGCCGATGTCAGCGTCGACTACTACATGCGGCTCGAGCAAGGCCGTGAACTGTCGCCATCGGCTCAGGTTGCGCGCTCGATCGGTCGCGCACTGCTGCTGGACGAGCACGGCTTGACCCACCTGTACCGCCTGGCCGGGCTCACGCCTCCTCGCGCGACGCCTACTGCCGGAATCGTCGAACCCGAGTTGACCGCGCTCATCGACGAATGGCCGCAGCATCCGGCGATAATTCTTGGTCACGCGTTCGACGTCATCGCGACCAATGCGCTGGGGGAGAAGCTGTTCATGGGTTTTCCCGGCACGCGCAATCTTTTGGAATCGGTGTTCTGCGATCCCGTTGTTCGCGCGTTGTATGCGGATTGGGCTGCGGTGGCCGCGAGCACGGTTGCGGGGTTTCGATTGTTGGAGACGGCGCAGCCCGACGATCCGCGGGTCTGTGAGGTGCGGGACGGACTACTGGCCTCCGACACCGAGTTCGCCGCCATGTGGACGGATCACGAGGTGCGCGGACGTCGCCTGAAGACCAAGGGGTTTCGGCATCCGGTCGTCGGCGACCTCGAACTACACATCCAGACCTTCGATGTGCGCTCGGCACCCGGCCAAGAACTCGTGATCTATCGCGCGGAGCCGAATTCGCCGGCCGCGGCCGCGCTGGAGAAGCTCAAGGACCATGGTCACTGATCGTTGTCAGTGGTATCTGGCCACCCAATGGTCGACGCCACATTCACCGTCGGAAACCAGAATCTCTAACGCGTAGGGCTCGGGGGAGTCATCGTTTCGACAGTCTGTACGGCCATCCGCGCAATTGTTTCAAGCTCTTCGGCGGTTGACCCGGCACGATCCATGACTGCAAGTGCTTGGTTGGTGCTGACCACGAACAGGGCGACATTGTCGGCGATCAGCTCGTCGACGAAAGAACCAGAGATCGCCGCTCGGATGCGCCCACGCTGGCGCCCGAGCAGTTCCTTGACGTGATCACGGTTCGCTTCATCGAGAGTCGGTGCGGCCGCAGCGGATAGAGCGACCAAGCATCCGCCGGGCATCGTCGGTTCGGCGATGCGCGCCAAGATGACGTCGAAGAACGCGCTCACTGCGGCGGCCGGATTGTCGGGATGAGCGTTCAGGGCAGCGTCGTACTGCTCACCGAAGGTGTCAGCGTAACGGTCCAGGGACAGTCGGAACAGCTCTTGCTTACCTCCGAATGCTCCGTAGAGAGAGCCTTTGCCGAGGCCCGTTGCAGCACCGATGAGGTCGAGAGATGTCTCGGCGTACCCGCGTTCCCAGAACACGGTCATCACCTGGTCGAGTGCCTGGTCGACGTCGAACTGTTTTCGTCCCGCCATTTCGATTCCTTTCATTCACCTACGATCATACCGCCAAATTTGACCGATCGTTCCAACTATGTTGGACTGATTGGACCAAGATGGTGTTGCGGATTCGAATTCCGTGGCAGGAGAGGCTGATCCGGTGACTGTGCAGGATGACAAGCCGATCGTGTTGGGGATGACGCGGCGGCGGACGATCGGGTTCTGGCTCGTGGTGGCCATTTACGGTCTGGTGATGATGGGCGGCACCGTGCCGATTCCGCTCTATCAGTTCTGGGCGCCGGAGATGCATTTCGGATCGTTTGCGACAACGCTGATCTTCGCCGCCTACGCCTTCGGCGTGGTCATCGCACTACTTGTCCTGGCGTCGTTATCCGACCGGCTCGGCCGCCGCCCCGTGCTTGTGGCGGCGCTGGTTGTCCTGGGCGTGAGTACCGTGATCTTCCTCGCCGCAACAACTTTGACCCATCTCGTGGTGGCTCGATTCGTATTCGGCTTGGCCGCTGGGGTGATCACGGCAACCGCGACCGCTGCCCTCGGCGAGCTTGCCGGGCGGGACCGCGCACACCTCGCCGCCGCGATGGCCACCGTGGCGAACATGGGTGGGCTCGGATTGGGGGTCCTTGGATCGGGACTTCTCGCACAGCTGCTCAACGATCCCGTGCACCTGGTGTTCTGGCTATATCTCGGCGGGCTCGGGATCTCTGTCCTGGCCGCGTTCGCCATTCCCGAGACGGTCAACCGCCGCCCGGGTACTCGACTTCACCTCCGTAGTCCTGCTGTTCCCAGCGGACCGGAGCGTGGCACCTTTGTTCGCCTAGCGTTCCTGGTCTTCGCTGCCTTCGCGGTGAACGGCCTGTTCTCGTCCCTCGTTCCGTCGTTCTTGACGGGACAGCTGGGAATCGGCAATGGTGCTGTTGTCGCGGCGGTCGTCAGCATCGTGTTCTTTGCGGCACTGGTCGTGCAGTTCGTCCCGCATCCGCCATGGCTTGCGGATCGGTTCGCCGGACCGTCTGCTCTGGTTGTCGGCGTCAGTGTCTTCGAAGTCGGACTTCTGGGGAACTGGCTGGCCGTGTTTGTCGCCGGGACCGTCGTCGCGGGCGTGGGCGTGGGGCTGATCTTCGGGCGAGGTATCGAAATCACGCAGCGCCTCGCCGATCCCGACCGTCGTGCCGATCTGGTCGCGACCTATTTCCTGGCCGCCTATCTCGGGACAACGATTCCCACTCTCGCGCTCGGCAAGTTCGACCAGCTCTTCGGGGTCACAGTCTCGACTCTCCTCTTGGTCGTGGTGATTGTGACTGTCGTCGGCGCATCAACAATGTCGTTCCGGCGGGATGTCGAACCATCCCGCGCCGGCACGTCCAATTCGAAATCAGGAGTCCAATCATGAAGGCTGTCAATGTCACTCGCGCAGGGAGTGCATCCACCGTCCCGAACTTGCCTGCCGGCTTCGCGGAACGATTCTCCAGTTCCATCATCGACACCGGCCGAGTTGGGCTGCACGCGGTCACCGGCGGCAATGGGCCGGCGCTACTGCTTGTCGCAGGGTGGCCTCAAACCTGGTACGCCTGGCGTCATGTGATGCCGGCGTTGGCCGACAGGTTCAGCATCGTTGTTGCTGACCCGCGCGGGATCGGGCTGTCGGACAAACCCGAGGGCGGCTACGACACCGCAAGTCTGGCTCGCGACATGGTCGGCTTGATGGCAGCGCTCGGACACTCCAGGTTCTCCATGGTCGGCCACGACCTCGGCGTGTGGACGGGCTATGCGCTGGCTGCAGATCACCCGGGCGTGCTGGATCGGTTGGTCGTCGCGGAAGCGGCGATCCCCGGGCTGACTCCGTCGGCTCCGATCTTCAGCGACTCGTCTGTCAACGAAAAGCTGTGGCATTTCGCCTTCAACCGTCTACCGGCGTTGAACGAAATCCTCGTCCGGGGACATGAATACGACTTCTTTGCCGTGCAATTCCGCACCAAGGCCGCGACGCCGTCGGCGATCCCGGACTACGCAATCCGCGAGTACGTCGACGCGATAACCCGAGATCCAGTCGGCCTACATACCAGCTTCGAGTTTTACCGCGCTCTCGATACGACGATCGCGCAGAACAGGATTCGCCAACAGCAGCGCCTCACCCTGCCCGTTCTCGCCATCGGTGGAGCCCTGGGGTGGGGTGAAGGCGTTGGCGTCACGATGCAAGTCGGGGCCGATGACGTCACCACCAGGGTCATCTCAGACGCCGGACACTATCTGTTCGAGGAGAACCCGTCGGCGGCGATTGAATTGCTTCTCGAGTTCCTCTGAACTGGGAAACCGTCACCGGGTACGCAGGGAGTGTCGGGCCGAGCATGCAGCGACGGGAAACAAAACCAATTTGCCTTCAGCGATTGCCATGTGCGGCGCTGAAACGAGAGACTGTTTTTGGAGTGTATTTCGGCGAGCTCGGTGCTCGACATCACTCTGTACGGGTGAGGACAGGCGTAGCCGGGCTGTGCAGTCTGGGTCTGTGGTCAACCGACTGCATCAACGCCGGAAGCGAGAACATGATGGGCAAGAACGACGAAACATTCATTTACATCGCTACATATTCGAGCGAGGCCGCGGCCCAAAGCGACTACGAGGCGGTCAAAGAGCTGCATGCGGGAGGTCTGGTCGGCTCGTATGACGCAGCTGTCGTCACGAAGGACGCCAACGGCAAAGTGCACGCAAACAAGGATGAAACAGCGACTCGCCACGGTGCATGGGGAGGGATTGCCGCCGGCGCGGTGCTGGGTGTGATCTTTCCGCCTTCTGTCCTCGCGACGGCGGCCCTCGGTGGCGTTGTCGGGGGTGTGAGTGGGCACCTTGCCAAAGGCATGTCACGGAAAGACGTGAAACATCTCGGCGATTTCATCGACCCCGGTCAGGCGGGACTCGTCGTAGTTGGTGAAAGCAAGGTCAAGGAAGCAATTCAAAAGGCCGTGAAGCAAGCCGAGAAGGATATTGCCGAAGAACTCGGCATCGACCCGAAAGACGTTGATCACGTCCTTCAGGACGCTCTGAAGGACTTGTAGGTCCCCGCGTTCCAGTAGGCGGGCGCGCCGGCAGGTTGTCGGGTTATGGGGAAGTGGTGGCTGCGAGTGATTCGCTGATCTTCTGCGCCCACTCGGCGATCTCGGCCGACGAGCGATTGTCGCCATCGGCAGCATGAACCATGGACGCAACGAACCGCTCGGCCCGAGTGAGGGTTGACCGGTCGAGTTTGCCGCCGAACGTGTGGTGGTCTTCGGCCCATTCGACGCGCTCCCATGGCGACTCGGGGACGGCTTTGTCGTCGGTGGCCACCGGCCCACTCGAGAACAACCACACCGGGATTGCCTGCAGGGTTTCAGCTTCGCGATCGACGAGTTTGCGTGCATTCTTGAGCCAACGACCCATGTAGACGGCGCTGCCGAGGACCAGGGCGTCGTACACCGCGAGGTCATCGACTTCGTCGACATCTCGCACCTCGACGTTGGCTTCGATGCCGAGCTCCTTCAGACTTGCGGAGATCTGGGCACCGAGCTGATTGCCGATTTCCCGGGTTGCTCCGTGCCGGCTTGCGGTTGCCACCAAGATCTCGAGCACGATGCCGTCAGTGCCGCGGGGTGAGGCGGATGATGGGGAGTTCGCGGTCGGTCTTCTCCTGATAACCCGCGAATTGTGGTGCGCTGGCGGTGATGTCGTTCCAGGCATTCTCTCGTTCGGCGCCGTGCAGTTGGTCTGCCTTGACTTCGATCGTACGGTTGGCGAGTTCGATACGAATCTTGTCCGGATGGGCCTTGATGTTGTAGTACCAGCCCGGATTCCCGGTCGCGCCTGCCGCCGACGCCACGATCAGCCAGCTGCCCTCGGGCCCAGGAAACCAGTTGACCGGGTTGGAGCGCTCCTGTCCGGTCTTGGCGCCGATCGTGTGCAGGACGAGTGCTTTATGTCCTCTGAAGTCGCCCCCGCGGCGGATCCGTTTGGCCATCACCTTGTTGACCAGCCGGAACAGGGGGCCGGATGGCTTGCTGCCACCACGAGTGCCTGCGCGTGTTTCAAAGCTCATGGGTCGCTTCCTTCATGTTGTCTGATTTATGAAACGTCATGGAGATTCGATGACATTGATTGTCGCGCTCCTGGCGACGCCGTGGTCAGGGTTCGGCAGATGGAGCGAAGTACTCTGTCTGTCGAGCAAACGGATCAATCGCATGCGCGCAGCGGCGGCCCGGGTCGAGGGATGGACAAAACAAGTGGCGTATCTCCGGATCAACGGAATGGACCTGTATTCGGAGGTCGACGGCCGGGGTAGTCCGGTACTGCTTCTGCACGGTGGCTACTGCTCGCTCGAGTCGCTACGGGCGCAGTCCGATGCCCTGGTACCGGACCATCAGGTATTCGCCTACGAGCGTCCCGGTCACGGTCGATCGGCCGATATCGACGAGGACTACAACTACGCCCGCGGTGTCGCCGACACACTGGAGTACCTGGACGCTCAGGGCCTGGACTCGGTGGACGTGATCGGCTACAGCGATGGTGCGATCATCGGTCTGTTGCTCGCGATCGATCACCCGGAGCGGATCCGGTCATTGGTCTCGATCAGCGCGAACCTGGACCCCTCCGCGTTCACGGATTCGGCCGAGACCGTCGGTGCTCCCGTCCTCGACTCGCCGGTAGAGGCTGCGGACAAAGGCGCTGACGAGCCCGATGTCGAGCGGATGCACTACGAGCGGCTCTCTCCAGACGGACCTGCGCACGCAGACATCGTGTTGGCCAAGCTATTTCGCCTCTGGACCGCGGAGCCCAAGATCGCACCGGCCGACCTCGCCGGGGTCACCGCACGCACATTGGTGATGTCGGGGGACCGCGACACCATCCGCCCGGACCACAGCCTGCTGATTGCTTCATCGATCCCGGGCGCACAGCTGTGCATCGTGCCCGGAACAACCCACAATCTGATTGCCGAACGCCCCGAGCTGATCAGTTTTCTCATCAAAGGATTTCTGCAGCAAGAGAATTGATCAGCTGCAGCGGGGCACCAAGCTAGTCGCGTGAGCGGCTGAGCAGCCAAACGAAATAGGGTGCACCGACCAAGGCGATCATGAGTCCGGCCGGCACCTGGGCGGGCGCGATGAGTGTCCGGCCGAGGATGTCGGCGACACACACGAGCAGTGCGCCGAGCATCATCGAGACCGGGATGACACGTCCGTGCCGGGAGCCGACGATGCCGCGAGCGAGATGTGGTGCGACGAGGCCGACGAAGCCGACGACACCGACCGCGATGACGCTGAGGGCAGCCAGTAATGCCGCGATCGCGAGCAGGATCAGGCGGGTGCGTTCGAGCCGGATGCCGAGAACGCGGGGGGTGTCCTCATCGATGGCAATGATGTCGAGCTGGTGTCGCATCCCGTACAGCACCGGTACCGCGAGAACGAGGGCTATTGCGATCGGTATGACATCGGGGATCGTGCGCCCATAGGTCGTACCTGACAGCCAGGTGAAGATGCGGGGGGTGTCCCACGGATTGGCGCGCAGGAGAAGGAACGTGGTCACGGCGCTGATGCCGTAGCTGCAACCGATCCCGATCAGCACGAAGCGGTCGGGCAGGAGTCCACCGCGCCAGGCCAGCAGGGCGATGAACGCGAACGTCGCCATCCCAACGACGACTGCCATGACGATGATTGCCTGGCGCCCGCCACCACCGGCGGATGTCACCACGCTCACCGCGCCCAATCCGGCACCGGCCGTGATGCCCAGAATCCCGGGTTCGGCCAACGGATTGCGCACTGTGCCTTGCACAACGCAGCCCGCCAAGGCGAGCGCTGCGCCGGCGAGTACAGCGGCGGCCACGCGCGGGAACCGTTCGTCGAGAGCTCGTCCGACGAGGTCGGGTGCAGTGCCTTGAAGCCAGAGTGCGAGGTCGCCGGTACGGAGCCACAGGCTTCCGGCGAGCAGATCGACGATGATGGCCACGACCAGCAACACCGCCGCGATGATCACGGCGATGAGAAACCGGCGACGGGAGCGGATACCGATCCGTTGCGCAGGCGGCTGCCTGGTCGACCCCGAATCACGAAGTCGCAGTGCGAGGATCACGATCAGCACCGCGCCCAGCAGTGCGGTGGGAATGCCGGTGGGAATCGAGGTGGCGGCCTGGGCGCCCATCACCGCACGCAGCGAGGCGTCGGCGAGCAGGATCAGCAACGCCCCGAGCAATCCCGAGACCGGTACGAGGAAGATATGCCTGCGCAGCGTGTGCACGCGTCCGGCGATCAGGCGGGCCAGCACGGGGGCGGCGAGTCCGAGAAAGGCGATCGGTCCGGCCAAGGTCACCGAGATGGCGGTCAGCAGTACGGCGCAGATCACCGCGATGACGCGGGTGGACTGGATCGGTACACCCACCGCTGATGCGGCGTCGTCACCCAGACCGAGTACATCGAGTCGGCGCGAGAGTAGTAGTGCCGCGCAGAACACCACGATGATGATCGGGGCCGCGCGAACGAATGCGTCGATGTTCAGCTGAGCGAGCGATCCACTGCCCCAAGCGAACAGGCCGGTGGTGTTCTCCTTGAACAGGATGAGCAGCATCGCGGTCAATGCGTCGAGTGCCATCGCAATCGCTGCGCCCGCGAGGATGAGCCGTGTGGTTCCGGTGCCCGCCGCGCGACCGGAAAGTCCCAGGACCACGGCCGCCGCGGCGATGCCCCCGAGGAATGCGACGCCACTCGAAGCCCACAGCGGCACGGAGAGGCCGAGCGCGGCGACCAGCGTGAGTGCGAAATACGATCCGGCGGTGACGGCGAGTGTGTCGGGGGAGGCCAGGACGTTGCGGGTGATCGACTGCAGCAGGGCTCCGGCCACGCCGAGGGCGAAACCTACTGCGACACCGGCAAATAGGCGAGGCAGCCGCGATCCGGTCAGTACGTCCCGGACCGGTACGCCGCCGACGTTGTCTTCTGCTCCGCCGAGAAGGCGCAGCAGATCCCACATCCCGACACCGGATGTTCCCTGCGTGAGGTGCCACATCCCGACCAGGACAACCGCGCCGAGAAGCGTGGCCAGCACAGCCACTCCGCCGGCGCCGCGGCGAACGCCGACACCGGGCAGCGACTGCTGCCCGGTGTCGGTGTCACGCGTGGCGATCAAGCGGTGGTGAGGACGTCGACGTAGGCGTCTACTGCCTGCTGGCATGAGAGCGGGCCACCGGCGCCCCAGACTCCCGGCGGGAAGGGATACGCGCGTCCCTGCGCGGCGGCGGGCAGCGACGTCCAGATCGGGCTCTTCTCCAGCTCGGTGACATAGCTCTCGGCTTCGTCGTCGGTCGAGTAGAAGAGGTTGGCGTTGCCGACGGCGGTCAGGCCCTCGATGTCGGTCTGGGCGAGTCCGTATGCGGGATCCACTCCACCGCTGCCGTACACCTCGTTGATCTCGTTCGTCCAGGCCGAAGTCATTCCGAGCTGTTCGCCGAGCGCGGTGAACAGCGCCCCGTCACCGTAAGGGCGGATGATCACGTTTGCGCCTTCGATCCATCCATCGAAGAACAGGAAGTCCCGCGTGGGGAGGTCGACATTCGCGACCTTTGTCTTCGCTGCCGCGAGATGTTCATCGAACTGCTGCAGTACCTGGTCGGCCCGGTCGGTGCGGCCGGTGGCCTCGCCGATCATCGAGAACACGTTTTTCATGTTCCCGATCGGGTCTGCACCATTGGCCCCCAGTGTGGCGAGCACGGGTACGCCGCGTGCTTCCAGCTGGGCGATGATCTCGTCGTCGGCGCTGAATGCCTCGATGATGATGAGGTCGGGGTTCGTGGCGTACAGCGTGTCGAAGTCGGGCTCTTCCCGGGTGCCGATATCGGCGACGCCGGCGGGGAGCTCTTCGGCACTGACATATGTGCTGTAGCCCTCGGCGTCGGAGACCGCGACAGGCGTGACGCACAAGGTGAGTGCATCTTCGATCTGCTGCCACTCCAGCACCGCCACTCGCTTCGCGGGCTCGTCGAGTTCGACCGTGCGGCCGACACCGTCGGTCAACGAGACCGGGCCCGTGGACGTTGTCGTCGTGTCGTCATTGCAACTTTGCGAAGGCGGCGGCGCCACGGCGCTGCTGTCGGCCTTGTCTGCACTGGTGGTGCCACAGGCGCCGACGGCCAGCGCGGCGGCGAAAGCCAATGACGCGGTGGCGATTCGATTGAAGCGGGTCACGAAAGGTCCTCTCGAGTACGGATGGAACGGGGATGAGTGGCATCGACCGAGATCCGGGCGGGGTGCCGTCCGACGGGGTCGATGCGAAGTCGGTTCGTGCGGGGGTCGACGTCGACCTCGACATCGATCTCGTAGACATCGCTGATGTTTCGCGCGGTGAGAACCTCGAGCGGGGAACCCGCCGCGTGAATTCGTCCGGAAGACAACAGGATCAGGGTGTCCGCGACGCGCGCCGCGTGGTCGAGGTCGTGGAGGACGATCCCGACGGCAGCGCCGTGCTCCTCGGCGAGATCGCGGACCAGGTCGAGAGTCTCGATTTGGTACCGCAGGTCAAGGTGATTCGTGGGTTCGTCGAGGAGGATGACCTCGGTGTCCTGGGCGACGCAGGCGGCCAGCCAAACGCGTTGCACCTCACCACCAGACAGCTCTCCGGCGGCACGGTCGGCCATCTCACGCACTCCGGTGGCACTCATCGCGTGGTCGATGGCGCGGCGATCCTCGGCGGACAACCCCGCGAAGCCGCGGCGGTACGGGTGACGTCCGAACGCCACCACTTCGCTCACAGACAGGCCTTGCGGTGCGGGCCGTGATTGGGAGAACAGGGTGACTTCTCGGGCGAACTCACGTGCGCTGAGTAGTGACGCAGCCCGCTCAGGCCGGCCGTCGACGCCGCCGAGTCGTACCTGCCCTTCGTCGATCCGATGCAGGCGAGCCAATGAACGCAGCAGAGTGGACTTGCCGCTCCCGTTGGGTCCCACGAGGGCGGTGATGCGGCCGGGTTGCAGGGTGATCGAGACGTCGTGGACCACTGCGGTCTTGCCGTACCTCAAGGTCAATGCGTCGCCGACCAGAGCGGGTGCGCTCGTTGTCGCGTCTGGACGCGCAGCATCTGTGGAGGTCATGGAGTCAGCTCTGATCGAAGTGGCGGAGCACGTCACTTTCGGGGGCGTCGTTCAACCACCAGCAGGTCCGCACGTGTTCAGCAGAGGTTAGGCAACCCTTGCATAAGGGACTATAGGGGTGGATGGGCTTGTCTGCAATACAGACATTGAGACAACCGATACGGGATTCAGGACATCTCGCGAGGTTCCGGTAGCGTCCCGACGAAGGTGCCCGGGGTCGTTCCCATGACTCGCCGGAAGGCGTCGATGAAGGTGCTGGGTTGTGCGTAGCCCAGTAGTTCGGAGGTGGTCTGGACCGCGCAGCCTTCAGTCAGCAAGGTCAGCGCCTGGTGAACTCGCAGCACCTGTCGCCACTGTGCGAACGGCAGTCCCGTGGTGCTGCGAAACACTCGTGTGATCGTGCGCTCGCTGATGCCCAGGGTGCGCGCCCATTCGTCCAATGCGCGGTCGTCCGCAGGGTTTTCGAGTAGTGCCCTTGCGATCGCGTCGATCCTGGCATCGCCCGGCAGTTGTAGTGTGAGTTGATGTTTCGACGGCTCGAGTACGTCGAACACGACCGCCTCGGCCCTGGCCCTGGCGGTGCCATCGAGATCGGTGCGCCCCAGATGGGCGAGTAGGGACTCCAGCACCGGAGTCATTTCGATGGTGGTCGGTCCTTCGAACGCAACGGGTGTCTGATGGGGAGCGAAATACGCGTCAGAGAACTGCGCATTCGCTGTCAGCCTTCCCGCGTGGACCGTCCCGGCCGGTAGCCACAGCGCGTATCCATCCGAGACGGTGAACACGCGTTTGTCGATGATCGCCGTCAGCGTTCCCTTGCGCACCCACACCAGCTCGTGCGTGGGGTGCGAGTGCGGCTCGTACTCCAACGGCACACCGGCCGTTTCCGACTCGGCAAAGATGACGAACGACAGCGGTGTGCTGTCGGTGACCGTTGTGGACCGGCGGACCACAGTGCCCCGCTCGCGGCGCCACGACCCGACGCCCGCGTGATCACGAGTGGGCGAGGCCATGTCGATGACGATACTTCAGCCCCGGGCGCATCTGCCGACGGCGTCGAGTACCTCGGATGCCGTCCAGGAGCGCCGCTGACCCTGGAGTCTTCGCAGGTTGAGGGCTCGATTTCTCGCATTCGGCTGCGTGTCATATGCTGATTCAGCTCCCAAAGGAGAACACCGGCCCCCTTCGTCTAGCGGCCTAGGACGCCGCCCTTTCAAGGCGGTAGCGCGGGTTCGAATCCCGTAGGGGGTACGCATTGCCATCGTTCGCGATGGCAGAGCAAGCATGGCCCTGTAGCGCAGTTGGTTAGCGCGCCGCCCTGTCACGGCGGAGGTCGCGGGTTCGAGTCCCGTCAGGGTCGCTTAGATTTCCGGCTTGCCGGAGGGTCGCAAGCGATTGCGACTGACATCCAGGTTCGCCTGGGTGTCGTTCGGCCAGGTAGCTCAGTTGGTACGAGCGTCCGCCTGAAAAGCGGAAGGTCGTCGGTTCGATCCCGACTCTGGCCACCATCTATTTGTACAGTTCAGGGCGTATTGACGCCTATCTTGCCTACAGCGACCGGGCTCCCGACCTTCAGGCCGCTGACTATGTGGTCGTGCAAGTTCCCGCCAGAGGGTAGGGAGCGAAGGAGTGGGCCGCAGTTGTCGTCGCAGGCGGTGGCGGCTGAGTCTTCACGCCACGGGACCAGCTCGCGTGCAAGCCTTTCGGTGATCACCACACGGCGATCGATCGAATCGCGGCCCACCGGAAGGTGGAGTGGAAGATCCTGATCCGAGCAGTCCAGTGAGAGATAGGGCCCTGGCCTGCATTTCTGCAAGCCAGAGCCCTATCGGTGTCCTCGTTGGCAACGCGTGGCGCGGTTACGAACTCAACTGATCTTTCTGGTTGATCGTCTCGCGCCGGGCCTGCCCGACCGGATCAGTTGACGCTCACTCCGCGGTTGTTCAGCCACACCTCGGGGTCGATCTTGGAGCCGTCTTGCGCCCACACTTCGTAGTGCAGATGCGGGCCGGTGGATTGTCCGCGGTTGCCGACGGTGGCGATCTGTTCGCCGGCGCGTACCTGCTGACCGGGTGTCACAAAGCTTTCGTCGACGTGTCCGAAGACGCCGATGGTGCCGTCGTCTTGCTGGACCCGAACCCACTGTCCGAAACCGTCAGCGGGGCCGGACTCGAGAACTGTTCCGTCGGTGACCGCGTAGACCGGGGTGCCGATGTCGTTGGCGATGTCCAGGCCGTAGTGGGTGGTGCCCCATCGAGCGCCGTAGCCCGAGGTGACCGTGCCCGAGGCCGGCGATGCGGTGGGCCCTGCGCCCGGTTCGAACAGGTTCGGCGGTAGTAGGTCGCGAACGAGGTCGTCGAGTGGTGCAGGCAGCGTCACGTCCGAGGGCAGCGACGACAATGCGGGGTGCGCGGCCAGCGGTGAGATGGCCTCGAGGTTGATCGGGGTGGGCGCAGGCTGTGCGGCGGCCTGGGCGGCTCCGCCGACTGTCAGACCGATTGCGCCGGCCACGGCCACGAACGCGCCTGCTGTTGCCGTTGCCGGAATGACGCTACTTCTGGCGGTCCGGTGCTGACCCCCTCGGCTGGTGCGTGATGCGCAGTCCATGAGCGCCATGGTGGCGGGCAGGGACGGGGCCTGGGCATTCAGTCGGTGTCGAGCCACAAATATGTCCGTTTCGTAAGAGGTAACTTTTTGGTATCAGCGAGGACACGGAAAGGTTACTACGCCTAGCTTTGTTTGTCGCAGGCGGGCGGCGTGAAGCGGAACACGTGCCCGGCGGTGTTCGGCGCCCAGGTACGTGGATCCTCCGCATAGAGGCTTGTGAAACCGAGTAGCGCAGTACTCGTGTGTGCAGTCGAACCAGGTGGAACCGTCGTCTCTACGACGCAGACGATTGGGGTTGGAGGTGATCAATATGGCGTCCACCACCGAAATCCGGGAACGCAACCGGAAGGTTCTCTCCCGCGGTGTTGCGACCTGCGCGGCGGTTGCCTGGGCGGCAGTCCTGATTGCGTACGGTGACGATGCGGCCACGCCGCCTCGAGACTCTCCGCCGCCCGCAGCAATCAGCTCGGGCGCAACAGGCAATGGGCAGGGCCCCGGCATGCATGCGTTGCAAGCCGGGGCCCTTCCTATCTTTTGATGCGAGGAAGTCAGTCGGTCAGCCACATTTCTTCGGGCAGTGGTGATCCGAGTCCGTACATGACGATGCCTTGCACGTTGGGTCCGGCGATCACCGAGGGTGTCGACCGGACAAAGAACACGCCGGGAACTACTTCGGCGATGCGCTCCTGCACGATGTCGTAGGCCGCTTTACGCTCCTCGACGGTGGTGCCGACCCGACCGGCGTCGAGCGCTGCATCGAGCTGGGGGTCACTGATTCCGCTCATGTTGCCCTTGGACTGGGAATGGAAGCTGGTCCACAGTTCGGTGTCGGGATCCAGGACATTTGCCGACGTGACCACCATCTGGAAGTCCCGCCCGGCAACGACGGCGCCGATCGCGCTGGAGTCGAGGGCATTGATCCCGACTTTGACGTTGTCGAAGGCGCTCAGCTGGGCCTGCACGGCCTCGCCGGTCTGTTTGTTCTCGGTGGTCGAGAACGAGGTGAAGTCGAACGAGACGGGCTTGCCTTCGGCGGCGAGTTCATCGAACAGGGCCTGTGCTTCGGTTTTGTTGTTCTCTGACAACTGGATATCGCTGTAGAACGGGGAAACCTCGGGGAACAGCGTCGTCGGCACCACGCCCGCGCCGTTGTAGACGACGGTGTTGATGGTGTTGAGATCCAAGGCCAAGGACACGGCCTTGCGAGCCCTCTCGTCGTCGAATGGTGCGCGCCGGGTGTTCATCGCCATGTAGTAGCCACCGCCGGCATCGACGAGTTCGTTCTTCAGCCCGGCACCCTCGGCCTTTTGCAGGTTCGCGGCGTTCGATTCCGAGGCGAGGTCGACAGCGTTGCTCATGACAGCGTTGTAGCGCTGAGCGGCGTCAGGAACGAACTGAATCGTGAGTGTGTCGAGGTACGGCTTGGGTGCGTCCCAATAGCCCGGGTTCTTCGTGAGTGCAATTTCGTCCTGACGGGTCCAACTGGTCAGAGTGAACGGGCCGGCTCCGATCGGTGCCTTGTCGAACTCCTGCTTTCCCTTCTGCAGAGCGGTCGGGGATGCGATCCAGTTCAGGGTGCTGGTGACGACCGCTTGGGCGAAGTGCGAATTCGGCGTGACCATCGAGACTTTCAACGTCGTCGGGTCGATCACCTCGGTTCCGGCGATCTGTGGGCTGACCTTGCTCGCTCCCGCCCCCAGCGCCGGGTCACGCATGCGCTCCCAGTTGAACTTGACCGCTTCCGCATCGAGCGGAGTCCCATCGGTGAACATCAGGCCCGGCCGAAGTTTCATCGTGTAGGTGCTGCCGCCGTCGGTGGTCGAGAAGTCCTCGGCCATCTTGTATTCGATGTCGAGCGAATCGGGGGTGTTGATCATCAAGGTCCCGTAGAGCGCATTGCCGAGCTCGGGCTGAGTGGCCCATACATTTCCCAGTGCCGCCGGATCCAGGGTGCGTGGCTCGCTGACCTGGATGATGCGCCCGGCACCGCCGGCCACCGGATCCCCGACGTCCGCAGACGACCCGCCGGGGGAGGAGGACGAACCGCAGGCGGTCAGTAGGAGGGTGGCAGAACACACCGCAGCGATTGCCGCGGTGAGTAGACGTCTTTGTCGAATCATCGTCGACCTTTCAGTGAATTGACTTGTGGGCGAACCGAAGTAGATAGCAAGGTGAGAGTGGACTTGCCGGTCATCGACTGATGATCACATCGGTTCCCGATGCGGGCCTGCGAGTTGACCGCCGTCGACAACGAGAGATGTGCCGGTGCAGTAGGAGCTCTCGTCGGAGGCGAAGAACAAGACGGCGTTGGCGACGTCTTCCGGTTTGCCGAACCGGGCGATCGGCTGCTTCTGCACCGCCGACTCGAGGCGAGCGCGCACCTTGCCGGTGTTCTTGAGGACCATCGGCGTCTCGATGAACCCGGGATGGACCGAATTGACCCGCACGCCAAGTGGACCGCCCTCGAACGCCACAGTTCGGGTGAGGCCCGTGACCGCAAACTTCGACGCGGCGTACGTCGTCATCCCCGCTACGCCGACGAGCCCGTCGATCGAGGAGATGTTGACGATCGACCCACCTCCGCTTTCGGCCATGATGGGCAGGGCAGCACGCGTGCCCATCCACACCGAGGAGACATTCAACTCGAGGATTGCTTGATGACCCTCGTACACTTCGTCGACGATGTTGCCGACGCCGCGACCGCCACCGGCGTTGTTCACGAGCACGTCCAGCGGCGCGAATTGCTCGCTAGTCACCCGCAGTAGCTGATCCCAATCGTCCTGCGAGGTGACATCGGCGTGCACGAAGAGCGCCTGCGGCCCCAGCTCGTCAGCGACCGTCTTTCCCAGTTCGTCATTGACATCAGCGATCACGACTCGTGCACCTTCACGCAGGAATCGACGTGCGGTCTGCGCTCCGATGCCGCTGGCACCGCCTGTCACCACTGCGACCTTGCCTTCAAGCCTTGCACCCATGAATCTGGTCCTCTTCTTCCGCTATCGCGGATCACTTTGTTCCGCAGGCATATTCGCTCCGCGGTTGCGGGGTGCCTGTTGTCGATTTCGTCTTGTGGCCGATGGCAGCTACGCCATGAATGAACCACCGTTGATCCGCACCACTTGGCCGGTGATGAAAGAGCCCGCCCCAGAGGCGAGTTGCAGCGCAGACAGCGCGATGTCGCGGGTGGTGCCGACCACTCCGAGCGGCGACGCCGTGGTCATCATCGTGATGTATTTCTCTCGCTTGTCGTCATCGATGGAACCGTCGGCATCGGTCCAGTGCTGATTGGTCATACCCGTCTCGACCCATCCCGGAGCGATGGCGTTGACGCGGATGCCTGCCGATCCCAACTCCAGTGCGAAGGTGCGGGTCAATTGCGCAACGCCGCCTTTCGAGATCGCGTAGGTGATCCGTCCGGGGCTGGACCGGTCGAGGATGGCCGAGGTGAGATTGATGATGCTCCCACCGGCCGACATCACCCGACCCGCTGCCTGGCATGCGAAGAACGTGCCGCCGACATTGATGCGAAGTACTTTCTCGAGTTCCTCGGGTGTCACCTCGAGTGCGTTTCGCATGATCATGATGCCGGCCGCGTTGACCAGGATGTCCAGCCGACCATGCTGGGCGACAACGTCATCGACCGTTCTGGACACCGCAACAGGATCGGAGACGTCCAGGTGACGAGTGTCGATAGACAGGCCTTCGTTCCCGGCCCGCGAACGCGTCTGCGCCAGACCGGATTCGTCGATGTCCGTGGCGATCACACGCGCTCCTGCCGATGCCAGCACGATCGCCGTCTCCTGGCCGATGCCACTGCCCCCGCCGGTGATGAGCGCGACTTTGTCGGTCACGAGAAAAGCGTCGGTCACAGCCGGGATATGGCTGTCGGTCATATGTGCTCCGTTCTGGTTCCGCGGCCGGTGATCACAGACGCTCTGGCGCTCGAGCTAGGACGACGCATTCGAGAACGCGGCATTGCGGCCGATCTGGTCCTCGGTCATGCGCCAGGGACTCTGGATCACTGCGCCACCGTCGACGACCAGCGTCTGACCGGTCATCTTCGCGGAGAGGCCGGAGGCGAGGAACAGGACGGTATCGGCGATGTCGCGGCCGCGGGGCGGTGCGAGTGCATTGACGACATCCTCACCGAATGGGATCTCCGGGAGATCCCAGTTGCCGCCGCCGACGTTGCCGGGTGCGATCGAGTTGACCCGTACGCCGTGCTTGCCGTATTCATCGGCGAACGTCTTCACGAGCGAGACGACGCCGGCCTTGGCCGCCCCATATCCGGCATGGAAGCGGGACGAACCGATTCCGTCGACCGAGGTGATGGCGATGAGTGAGCCGCCCTTCTCATTCAGGATCAAGTGCGGGATAGCAGCTTTGAACACATAGAAGACCTGCGTGAGATTGAGGAGGATCTGCGCGTCCCAGTCTTCATCCGGGATGTCGGCGGCCTTGCTCCACATTGCGCCACCGACGATGTCGACGCATACGTCCAGTCCGCCCATCTGTGCCGCCGCCTCGTCGACCGCGCGCCGAGCCTCCCCGGAGTCGAGCACGTCGGCAACGATCGCGAATGCCTTGCCGCCCTCGGCTGTTATCTCCCGGACGGTCTGTTCGGCGCGTTCGGCATCCTTGTCGACACAGGCGACGGTGGCACCGGCCCTGGCGAGTTGCAACGCGGAACCGCGCCCGTTCCCGGCGCGCATGGGAATGAAGCCTGCGCCGACGACGATGGCGCGGGCCCCATCCAGTCCTAGATCGATCATGTTGTGTTCTCGGCTTTCTCTCGGGTGGTCAGTGCAGGGGACGTCGGGGTTGTGATGCGTCGCGGGGAGCGTCAGGCCACGGTCTCGAGTTCGTCGGTTCCGTCAGCATCCGAAGAGCCCTGTGCCACAGTGGAAAACGTGAAATCTGCTCGATTGAGATGCAGAAGCCGCGTTGCGAGCTCGAGTCCGGACATCGGGGTGCTCGTACCCAACCGCCCGTGCTCGTTGACGTAGTAGTTCCGCTTCGGGTTCGCGGCAGGATCGAGCCAGATGAGTTTGCTCGCCTCGTCGTCGATCGCATTGTTGTACTCCCAGAAGGCCTCGTCGGTGACCTCGGCGCAAGTGTTCCCGTCTTCTACGACGGCGACGATCACCCTGGCGATGTAACCCACCCACGACTCCATCCACGCGGGGAGCCCGCCGACGCCGATGCCGCCACCGGTTGCCGGCTGCGCGTTGGGGCCATAGAGCACGAACAGGTTCGGGAACTCGGGGATCGCGAGGCCCAGGTATGCCCGCGGACCTCCCGGCAGATTCCATCGATCTTCGATACTGACGCCGCCGCGTCCGCGGAAGTCGATCGGCCACAGCCATTTCGTCACCTCGAAGCCAACCGCGCTGAGCGCCATGTCGATTCGTCTCTCGGTGCCGTCGACGGTGACGATCCCATGCTCGGTGAACTTTTCGATGCCGTCGGTCACCAGTTCCACGTTGTCCCGGGTGAGCGATCGGTACCAGCCGTTGTCCACCACCGGACGGCGCGCCGCGGGCGTGTAGTCGGGTATGAGCTTTTCGACGAGGTCGGCGCGGTCATCGACCTGGGATCGGATGTACTGGGTCAGATTTGTCCGGAGCCGATCGTTGCTCTTGCTGAAAATGCCACCGGCAGCGCGCCATTCGGGATCCGGCTGGATCGTGTCGCGGGGATTGTTGGGTTTGAGTGCCGTGGTGCGGGCCCAGTTCCAGTAGTGCGGAATGTTGTCGAGAATCCACCGCATTTCCGGGCTCACGGTTTCGCCGTATCCTTCGCGGGGCGCGATCCATTGGGGGGTTCGCTGGAACACGTGAACCTGCTCGGCGTCCTCGGCGATCCGGGACAGAATCTGGACGCCGGTGGAACCGTTGCCGATGATCGCGACCGATTTGCCCTTCGCGCTGTGCTCGTCGGTCCACTCCGTCGTATGGATGACTTCGCCGGTGAACTCCTCGATACCCTCGGTGTCGAGCCTCTTCGGAGTCGAGAACAGCCCCGTCGCAGTCACGACGAAATTGCTGGTCACGTTCTCGGCCAAGCCATTTCGGTCGGACACCCGTAGCGACCACATCGATGACGACTCATCGAATTCGGCTGCCTGCACCTCGTGCTCGAACCTGATGTTCTGGAATACGTTGTATGACTTCGCGACCATCTCGAGATAGCCGCGCACCTCGGGTTGCCGCGCGAATTGTTCGGTCCACGGATGGTTTTTCACGAAACTGTATTCGTACGTGGTGCTCGCCGTGTCGACGCGCGCATCCGGGTAGGTGTTGATGGCCCAGGTACCCCCGACATCTGGTCGCCGCTCGTAGAGCACGTACGAGATGCCGAGTTGCTCGAGTTGGACGGCCATCGCGATTCCACACAGGCCCGCGCCGACGATGACAACGGTGAAATCATCGGCGCGGTCTGGGCGCTGCTCGGTCCACTTGGTGAAAAGCGGGAACTTCTCGACCGCGGGCATGGTCCGCGCCACCGCGAACTCTGCGTCTGTGAGCTCGTGACCCAGAGCGAGTTCCATCATCGCGCGGAGTTCATCTTCGTCGAGTTCTCGCGGGATGTACGTGGCGGCGTTGTTGGACACGAACTCTTCCGCTTTGCGGAACAGGTCCGCCCGCGATTCCTCGGCAATCGTCATCTCGAACGCGGCGCCGCTGCGGATCGGCACCAGCTCGAGCTTCATTGCCGCGAGCTCTTGATCGCCGGTGGCGTGCAGCAGCGCCAATCGCAGGGCGTGCAGATTCGAACTTTCCAAAGCTTTTCGCATGAAGACTTCGTTCAGCATTTCCCACCTTTTTTCATCATTTCGAAAAGTGTTTCGGAACTTGGTGGATTACGCTAGCCTGAGGCGAACATCACGTCAACGATTTGGTCACAGAAGGAGTTGGATGTCCCTCTCGGCGCGGCGCGCACTGCAAGTACTGGATTTTCTGACGGTGAATGAGCGCGGCACCTTCACGCTGAGCGAGCTCTCGAAGGCATTGGATGTGAGTCCGGGCTCGATGTTTGCGGTGCTCAAGGCCATGGGCGATGGGGGCTACGTGTCGCGGCACCCTCGCCACAAGACGTACACACTCGGCCCCGCGGTGCTGGCTGCCGGGCACGCGGCAGCGGGCGCCAACCCGGTTATCGAACTGGCGCGCAAGGAGTTGGCAGCTCTGGCGGCGTCCACCGGCCACGAGTGCTCGGGCACCGTCATGGTCGGCAGGGACATCCTCTGCATGGCCGTCGAAGGCAAGCCGACGGGGCGAGCGCTCGAACTCGCTCCGGGACAGCGGATACCACTGCAGCCCCCGTTCGGGCAGCCCTTCATGGCATGGATGGCACCGGCCGAGTTGCGCGAGCGGATCTTGGAAATGCCTGGAGATCTGCACGAACGTGTGGCCGACTATCTCCAGTCGTACGGTCCAGCGGTACGGCAACGGGGCTACACGGTGGGGCTGGACGATCCGAACCCGGTACGGCGCTCACTGACCCATGACCTCGCCGAACGCCCGAACGATCTCGCTCTACGCGAGGCGCTGCTCGAACAGTTCTTTGACGACCAACCGAACTATGCGGTTTTGGAGGTCGATCCGGATGTCGAATACACCGTCGGGAACATCGCGGCGCCGGTCTTCGACCCCGATGGCCGGGTTGTCTTCTGTCTCACCCTGCTTCACATCGGCAAGCTCGTAGGCAAAGAGATCGCGACGGCAGCACAGCCCGTCATCGCTTCGGCGCAGCTGTTGACGAGGCAGATCGGCGGTCGCGCACCGACCCATGACTGGAATGAAGCTCTCTGAAAGGGAGGCGATGACCGAAACAGATTTTGCTGCAGCCGATCCGGACGTCACCGTCGAGATCGAACAACTCGACTTCGCGGGTGTACCGGTGCTGCGGATCCGGCCGCGCGGCGCGAGTACCGACACCGCGCTGCTTCATTTCCACGGAGGCGGCTACCGCAAAGGGTCCCCGCAGATGTTCTCCGAGAGCGTGTCCCGGATCGCGGTCGCCTGCAAGACCCAGGTGTTCTCCGTGGGCTATCGCCTCTCGACCGTGAGTGCTTTCCCCGCCGCGGTGGACGATGCACTGACCGCCTACCGGTCGATCATCGAGCAGATCGGGCCCGAACGTCTGGTGCTATGGGGGGATTCCGCGGGAGGTGGGTTGGCCGCGGCGCTGTTGCTACGGATACGGCAACTCGAGATCTCCGCTCCTGCCGGCGCATTCCTGTTCTCACCCTGGGCCGACCTGCGGAATACTGCCGCGAGTTTTGCCGAGAATGCCGCAACCGACGCCCGCTTCTCACACGATCAGGCGTCCGAAGCCGCAGCGAGCTACCTGGCCGGGACCTCGGCAACGGATCCGTTGGTCTCGCCGGTACTCGGAGATTGGGCGGGTCAACCGCGAATCATCGTGCAGGTCAGCGATTCCGAGGTGCTCCGAGACGACTCGTTGCTCCTGTGTCGCATCGCTGCCGAAGCCGGGGTCGATGTGCGTCTGAAGGTGCATGAAGGGGAACCGCACATCTGGAACCTCTCGTATCCGTCAACCCCCGGTTCAAACCTCGCGATCGGATACATGGTCGAGCAACTCGCAGAGCTGCTCGATCCGATCGCACACACCTGAGTCCAACTCGCCGCATCAAGCCAGAGACACACTTCAGATCGTGAAAGGAACTGTTAAGCAGATGGATTCGACGATCAGCGAAATTCCGGTTCGGCACCTCCCCGACCACCTGAGAGCGCATTACGAGGCGATGGGGTGGTGGACGGACGAGTCGCTCGGAGAAATTCTCGGGAAGGGTTTGAACGACTCTGCGGGGGTTCACTTCCGGATTCATTCGAAAGTGCGGCCGTACTCGGGAACATTGGCCGACGTCGAACTGGTTGCCCGTCGGCTGGCAGCAGGTTTGCGGTCCCGAGGCGTGCGAGCAGGGGATGTCATCGCCTTTCAACTCCCGAACTGGATGGAGGCCGCGGCCACGTTCTGGGCATCGTCGTTGCTCGGTGCAGTGGTCGTTCCGATCGTGCATTTCTATGGCCCAAAGGAATTGGGTTTCATACTCGAGCGCGCCAAGCCGCGCGTGTTCATCACTGCCGAGCGGTTCGGGCGTCTGACCTACGCTCCGGAAGTCAGTGCGGCAGTTCCGATTGTGGGTGTGGTCGGCCTGAACTTCGACGACCTGCTCGATGACCTTCCGATGGCGGGCGCACTCGACGTCGACCCGACCAACCCGGCATTGATTGCGTACACCTCGGGGACGACGCGTGATCCGAAGGGTGTCATCCACACTCATCAGACACTGGCATTCGAGACCCGGCAACTACTGGCGAACTATCAAGCGGACCGCGGCAGGCAACTCACCGCGCTCCCGGTCGGCCACTTCATCGGCATGTTGGGGGCTTTCCTGATCCCGGTGCTCGAGGGGACCCCTGTCGACCTCTGCGACGAGTGGGATCCGACCAGGGTGATCGCCCTGATGGACTCCGATGGTGTCGCGATCGGTGGCGGACCGACGTACTTCGTGACCAGCCTGCTGGATCACCCCGACTTCACCCCGGACCATCTGCATTACCTCAAATACATCGGACTCGGCGGATCGACGGTTCCTGCCGCGGTCACCCGGCGTCTTTCTGACCTGGGCATCATCGTCACCCGGTCATACGGGAGTACCGAACATCCCTCGATCACCGGGTCGGTCACGACGGCTCCCGAGGACAAGCGCCTGCTGACGGACGGCAATCCGAAGCTGGGCGTGGAGATCAGGTTGGGGCAGGACGGTGAAATCCTCAGTCGCGGACCGGATCTGTGTCTGGGCTATACGGACCAGGAACTGACGGCACAGGCGTTCGACGAGGATGGCTGGTACCGCACCGGTGATATCGGGGTGATCGACGACGATGGCTATCTGACGATCACAGATCGTAAGTCCGACATCATTATTCGCGGTGGCGAGAATGTGAGTGCTGCGCAGGTCGAGGACGTTTTGCTTGAAATGTCCGCGATTGCGGAAGCCGTGGTCGTCGCGGCGCCGGACGAGCGATTCGGGGAACGCACTGCCGCCGTTGTGCGGGTCAAACCCGGGCAGGTGATGCCGACGCTCTCCGAGGTTCAACAGCATTTCGCGGACGTCGGCACCGCCAGACAGAAATGGCCGGAAGAGCTCCATGAGGTGGAAGACTTTCCGCGGACGGCATCCGGCAAGGTCCAGAAACACCACGTGCGTCGACAGATCGCCGACCTCCGTATCGAGGGTGCCAGATGACATAAACAAGGCCCGAGCACCGCGGCCTGTCGGAGGTGACAGGCCGCGTCGCATACTGCGGCATTTGAATATGTTGTGGTAGCGCCTATTTGGCGCGCCAATTTTAGATGTCGGATCGGCATCATCCTTTCGGGATTGTGAATCTTCCACAATTCGCGTGCTGGTAAGCCGCGGCTGTTCATTTCTCGTGCGAATTTGTGTTTTGCTCTCGCCGGCAGTAGCTCCTGAGAAAAGTCCGATTTGGGTATTGCCATTGAGAGGACCGTTCTTCTATTGTGAGAACACAGTCGCTGTCAATGCGGCGTTTGTCACAAGAAACCAGTGAAAGCGCTCAGGGTCACACATGCCATGGTGCGCAGTCCGTTCCGCGTAATCAACATAAATCGGCATGTCACAAGCTCCTTCAGCCCCTCGCTCAGGACGAAAGTTGACTATTCATGCTTCGCACAATTGCGACGCGTCTCGCGCGCAGCATTGCTGTGGTCCTATTGGTGACCATTGCGGTGGTGAGTTTGCTGAGTTTGGCCCCCGGTTCTGCATCGCAGGTCATTCTTGGTGATAATGCGACCCCCGAAGCTGTTGCGGAAATGGATGCGCAGTTGGGGCTTGACAGGCCCGTTTGGTCGCAGTATTTGGACTGGCTGGGTAATGCGGTGACCGGGGACCTCGGTACCTCGCCGTTGACCAATCAGTCCGTCACCGAGGCGATCTTCGAGCGACTGCCGGTGACGTTGGAGCTGGCAGCGTTGGGCCTGTTGATCGCTTTGGTGGTCTCGATCGTGATGGGTGTGATCTCGGCGTCGCGGCCGGGGTCGGCCCTCGATCGCGGCATCAACGCGCTCTCGGCGGTCTTCTTGTCGGTGCCGGCGTTCATTGCCGGCCCGATCCTCATCTACTTCTTCGCGATCCAGCTGCAGATATTCCCGGTCCTTGGTTGGTCCGATATCAGTGACGGACTGGGTTTGAATCTGCAGAGCGCGCTGTTGCCTGCGATCGCGATCGCACTGACCGAGATCGCCTCCTTCCACCGGTTACTGCGCACCGACCTGATCGGCACTCTCGGCGAGGACTACATCGCCGCGGCTCGCGCGAAAGGGATGTCGGGCACCTACGTCATGTTCCGGCACGCCTTCCGGCCGTCGTCGTTTTCGTTGATCACTCTGGCCGGCATCAATCTGGGCCGTTTGATCGGTGGCACCGTGATCGTCGAAACCCTCTTCGGGCTACCAGGTTTGGGGCAATTGATCGCCGCATCCATCACCACGCGCGACTTGATCATGGTGCAGGGCATCGTGGTGTTCGTCGCCGTCGTCTACGTCTCCATCAACACCATCGTCGACCTCAGTTATGGACTGATCGACCCACGCGTCCGGAAGGTGGCGGCCACAGCATGACCGACATGATCACCAAAGAACCCCTCCCCACCGCCGGTCCGCACACCCCTACGACACCGGCACTGGTGGTCCCCGCGGTCCGCAAACCCCGCTCATTTCTGGTGTACCTGTCGGTGGGCTGGCTGGTCGCACTGATCCTGGCCGCGCTGTTCGCCAACCTGCTCCCCATCGCCCCTTACGACATCCCCGTTGGCGCACCCCGACTGAATCCGGCCTTCGGATCACTCGATCTGCTCCTGGGGACCGACAACTTCGGACGGTCCGAGCTGTCCCGAATCATCTACGGCGCCCGTGTCTCGCTGGTCGTGGGAACCGTTGCCGGACTGGTCGGATTCATCATCGGATCGCTGGTCGGATTGGTGGGTGGCTACTTCGGTCGCCACCTCGACAACGGCATCTCACTGCTGGCCGATGCCATGCTCGCCTTCCCGCCCCTGATCCTGCTGCTGGCACTGGCCTCGATCTTCGAACCCAGCGTCACGACCATGCTCGCCGGTCTGACCCTGGTCGTCATCCCCGCGTTCATCCGCCTGTCCCGCGCCAACACGATGGCCTGGTCATCGCGAGAGTTCGTCCGTGCCGCAAGGAATATGGGCGCCGGACACTCCCGGATCCTGTTCAAAGAGATCCTGCCCAACGTCATCGCGCCACTGGCCTCCTATCTGCCCATCGTGATGGCAGCCCTGATCGTGGCCGAAGGCTCCCTGAGCTTCCTCGGACTGGGCATCCCCCCACCCACGCCCAGTTGGGGCGGAATGATCAGTGACGGCAAAGACGCGCTCGCGACGTCGCCGCACCTGGTCTTCGTCCCGGCGCTGGCCATCTTCTTCACCGTCTTCGCCCTCAATCAGCTCGGCGACCACCTCCGCATGAAGTTCGACAAGACAATCCAGCACTGAGACATGATCGAGCCCAGGAAGAGTGACCATGAGCGTTGAGTCCGAGATGGAACGGCCCGGCAACCCTTCAGATCTCGCGAAAGGCAAGCGTGGCGGGCCGCTGCTCGAGGTGAACAATCTTCGGGCGTACATCGGTACCGCTCGCGGGACGGTTCGGGCTGTCGACGATGTGTCCCTCACGCTTGACACCGGTCAGGCACTTGGGGTCGTGGGGGAGTCCGGCTCGGGCAAGTCGGTGATGGCCCGGGCCATCATGGGGCTGATGCCGCCGCGCTCTGCACGCTCGGGTGAAGTGACCTTTCAGGGCCGGGATCTGCTGGCCCTGAACAAGAAAGAGACGCTGGAGATCTGGGGGAAGCAGATCGCCATGGTCTTCCAGGACCCGGGTCGTTCCCTCAATCCGGTGGTGCGGGTGGAGCGTCAACTCACCGAAGGGATGCGCAAGCACCTCGGGGTCAGTCGTTCCGAAGCGAGCAGCCGGGCACTGAAACTCCTTCAGGAAGTGGGGGTTCCCGATCCGGAACGGCGGCTGAAGAACTATCCGCATGAAATGTCGGGCGGGATGCGTCAGCGGGTGATGATCGCGATCGCGCTGGCGTGTGAGCCGGACCTGCTGATCGCCGACGAGCCGACGACCGCGCTTGATGTGACCATCCAGCGCCAGATCCTGGACCTGCTGCGGCGGGTGCAACGCGAACGCGACATGGGCATGATGCTGATCAGCCACGACCTCGCCGTCGTCGCCGGACGCACCGATCGGGTGTCGGTCATGTATGCAGGCCGCCTCGCCGAAGTCGGTTCCACCCGTGAGGTGTTCGAGGCGCCGATGCATCGCTACACCCACGCGCTGCTGGGTGCCACACCGACGATCGACCATGCCCGGCATGCGCCCTTGCGGGTGATCTCGGGCTCGTTGCCCGACCCCACCGTGCCACCGCCCGGATGCCGGTTCGCGCCGCGATGCGAACACGTCCAATCCGACTGCGTCACACCGGGCCCGACGCTGCAGTCAGCCGGCGGCGATCACCAGGTGGCGTGTCTGCACCCGGTGCTGCCGCAGCCCATCAAAACCCTCGAACTGTCCGGAAGGTAGAACTCATGGCTGGCAGCGGCACCGCGCATCTACGCGGCGATCAGGCACTCCTGCGCGTCGAAGACCTCGTCGTGGAATATCCCACCAGCGCCGGCACCGTGCAGGCGGTCTCCAAGATCAGCTTCGATGTGCTGCCCGGCGAAACCCTGGGCATCGTCGGGGAATCCGGTTGCGGCAAATCGACCACCGGCCGGGCGGTCCTGCGCCTGGACCGGGTCACCGCGGGCCGGATCCGGTTCGGGAATGATTGGATCGAAAAGGCCGACGAAAAGGCCATGCGGGTGCTGCGGCGTGACATGCAGATGATTTTTCAAGACCCGGTCAGTTCCCTGAATCCGCGCCGATCCGTCAAAGACATCGTCGTGGAAGGGATGGCCGTGGCGGGCGCTCCGAAAGCTGACCGCGCCACCACCTCGGCCAAGGTCCTCGATTCGGTGGGTCTTTCCCCGGAACGCTATTCGGACGTCCTCCCACGTGCGCTCTCCGGCGGCCAAGCCCAACGCGTGGCCATCGCCCGCGCTCTGGCGCTGAACCCGCGACTGTTGATCTGCGACGAACCCGTCTCCGCACTCGATGTATCGGTGCAAGCCCAAATCCTCAATCTCATCGAAGAACTCAAAGCGGAGTTCGACCTCACCGTGGTGTTCATCGCCCACGACCTCGGCGTCGTGCGCACCGTCAGCGACAACGTCATGGTGATGTATCTGGGCAAGGTCTGCGAGTTCGGCGACTCGGTCCAGGTGTACGACAACCCCGCTCACCCCTACACCCGCGCACTGCTGGACTCGGTGCCACTGACCGACCCCGACAAGGGATTCGCCGGACCGGCGCTCGAAGGCGACGTACCCTCACCCCTGGCCCCGCCGACCGGATGCCGTTTCCGCACTCGCTGCCCCAACGCCCAAGATCTCTGCGCCACAACGGAACCCGAAGTCAGGGAGATTCAATCCGGGCAGTTCGCCGCCTGTCACTTCCCGCTCGAACCAACGCCCGAGAGCAACGAAGAAAGGTCCGCCAAAAGACTTGTGGGTTAGTGCTACGCGGCAACGGGTCCCTGACAGTGCAGCAGAAGTTGCCGGACGTCGGTGTCGTCAGCGGGCTTTGAGTACGCCGTCGACAACACCGATCATGTTCTCACCAAACATTTTCCGCGAGAAACCCTCGGCCCACGTGCGGATCTTCTCTGAGTCGAAATCGGTCGGATCGAACGCCTGCATGGCGTGGGCGAGGCCGCTGACCACCTGTTCGTCGTCACCGGTGGGAACAAGAACCCCGGTCTCGCCCGGGATGACCGTGTCGAGCGCGCCCCCCTCGCCCAAAGCGATCACCGGCGTCCCGGTGGCCATCGCCTCGACCGGAACGATGCCGAAGTCCTCGACACCGGGCATTATCAGAGCTCGTGCGCGCCGGTAGAGTGCCAGCAGTTGATCGTGGGGGAGTCTCCCGGCAAAGATCGTGTCGGCGGCAGCCAGCTCTTTGCAGACGTCCATCCATCGGCCATCACCTACGACGACGAGTCGTTTACCGGCCCGCCGCGCGGCCATGATCGCGAGATCCGGCCGTTTGTAGGGGACCAGACGACCGGCGAGCAGGAAGAAGTCCTCCCGCTCGATCGAGTGATCAGGCGTGAAACCGTTTGTGTCCACGGGTGGATGCACCACCACTGCGTCCCGGCCCCACCAACGGTGAATTCTGTCGGCGACCTCGGTCGAGTTCGCGACGATCTGCGTGAGCCGGTCCACGGCTCTCAACTCGTCTCGCCGCGCCACCCGCGCCAGTCCTGCGAGCACGACCGCACCGGCGGCGCCCCCGGCTTCTTGCGCGCGAAAGGCAGGATCCCAAGCCCAGCGCGCCGGACTGTGTACGTATGCGATCACCGGGGCGTCGGTGGCGAATGCGACCTGCGTGGCAAAGGCGTGATGGCTCACCACCACCGCATCTACCGGACCCAGTTTCATGCCGCGAAAGGCTCTTGGCAGCAACGGCATCAACGGGGCGTAAGAAGACTTCCCCAGCAGGCGGTAAGCGCCGTCAACCCAAGTCGTGACCGGAGGGGACGACAGGCCTGCCGGTATGCCCGCCGGACGGGCAAGTGGAACGTGGACGGCGGCGTGCGGCCACGTCACGGACATCTGCTCGACGACGTGTTCAGAACCGGCGATCTCCGTGAATCGCTCGTGGACTATTGCCAACCGGGGATCGGTCATGATTGTTTCGGGAGTCCGCGACAGGTGGCAATCACTCGGCATACGTCCATTTCATCCGGGGAACCGGCCAATTGAGAATTGCGGATATCCACGCAAAGTCGCCCTTCGCTTGCCGAGAAATGCTGCTGAAGAACTTCCGCTGCCCCAGCAGATAGTCAGTTCGTTCGTGCCCGAAGATATCATTTTATATTGGGGGTCGTCGTGTCACCACACGAACAAACGTTTCCGTCGAATTGTCAAACCTGCGACAATGAATTCGTGGACACTTCCCGCGCCGCTCAGGCGAGCAGCGACAGCGTGCTACCCGTTGACGTGTTGTTCGATGCCCGGCATATCCGTCAGAGCGGTATCGGCACTTACATCAGGACCCAGATCCCGTTTCTCGAACAGGTACTCAACGATCGTAGATTGAGTCTGGCCATACTCGCCGATCGAAACGCGATACCTGTGATCAGCGCAAACACGCGCGTGGTTCTCTCGGATCCTGCCGATGCCCGGATGTATTCGACGCAGGAACAACGTGCGTGGGGTCGCGCATTGTCATTGACGCGTCCCCAGGCACTATGGGTTCCGCACTATCCTTTTCCTCTTGCTCTTTTGTCTCCACGTCGTCGAAACGTCCGATTTTTTTCTACGGTGCACGACACCCTCCATATCGAAGACAACAAGTTGAGCGACCAGAATCTGGCCAAGAACGCGTACGCACGAACAATGCTGCGACTCAGCGCACGGCGGGCGGAAACAATTTTCACGCCGTCCCAGGCGACCGCGCGTTCCATGGCCGCGATCGCCCCTTCGGCCGAGATGCTCGTGACGCCCATCGCAGTCGACGATATTTGGTTTTCTCCGCCCGAACCTGCACCGTCACCGATTCAGCCGCCGTATGTGTTGTATGTCGGGAACATCAAGCGGCACAAGAACCTGCCGGTGCTTCTCGATGCGTTTGCGGCGATATCGGATTCGGTTCCGCACAAACTGGTGATAGCCGGTGGCGATGAGTCGCTCAGAACGCTCGACGAGCGAGTCAACCGGCTCGTGGACAGCCTGGGTGACCGGGTGCAGCTGACGGGCCGACTTCCCTTCGACCGGTTGCGCGCACTGGTGGCGCGCGCGGACTTGCTGGTGATGCCATCGCTGTACGAGGGTGCCGGCCTCCCGCCGCTGGAGGCAATGGCATCGAATACCGCTGTCCTGTCGTCGAACATCCCGGTCCTGGTGGAAACGTGTGGTCACGGCGCCGAGTATTTCGACCCGCATGACGCTGCGGCGTTGGCGCTGCTCATGAAGAAGTACTGCAATGACGACGCCGCCAGGGCATTGTTGAGTGATCGTGGGCAGCTGCATGTCAAGCAGCGCCAGTCGGAGATTTCGTCGCCGGTGACGGCCGAGACGATTTGTTCGGTATTGAAGAGGAGATCCATTGCCTGACAGGTCGCCGGCGCTATCGCGTCGTAGTTTTCTCGGTGTGCTCCCGGCAGCGTTGGTGCTCACCTCGTGTTCCGCCGCCTTGCCCGTATCCACCCACGGCGTTCGCCTCGTCGCCGACGACGGCGAGATCCGCGATGTCCGCGCTTTCGGCGCCGTGGGTGATGGCTTACACGATGATTCCGTTGCCATCCGCAATGCCGTCGCCGCGTTGAGGGCTGGAGACGTCTTACGTTTCCCGGCTGGCCGGTATCGCTTCGCGGAGCGTAATCCGACAGGCGCCGCGGCGATCTCGATAGCCGGGATCTCCGACGTTTCCATCGACTTCGACGCAGGCGCCGAACTGCTGATGGACAATCTCGACGCCAACGGTGCCGGCACGAGCCACGGCATCGTGTTGCGCGGCCCGTTGGAGCGCGTAACCCTGCAGAACGTGACGGTGCGATGGGCAACGCAGCCGGCGCAGCGGTCCATGGGCGACGGTATCCGGGTCGTGGGCTACCCATCGGAAACGTCCGCCGTCCCCAGTGGTTGGACCGGCTCCAACGGTCCGGCGAGCGAGGTGAGCCTGCTGAACTGCAGAGTGGAGTCGAGCCCGCAGGCGGGTGTGATCATGATGGGCGTTTCCGACATCAGTGTCGACGGCCTCCACGTCGAGAACACGATGGCCGACGGACTTCACTTCAACGCTTGCCGCCGCGGAAGCATCGAACGCTTTTCAGCGACCAATACTGGTGACGACGGTCTGGCCCTGGTGACCTATCACACCGCGGAGAACCAGTTCGACAATGCTTCCGAGACCTTCTCGTTCCCCGCTCTGACCGGGTGGTCGAATGCCGACTTCAGCATCTCCGATGTGGTCGTGACGGGCGGTGCGGCGAACGGGATGCGTCTGGCCGGTGTCAACCGGTCGACGATCACCGGGGTAACGGTCAGTGGCAAGACGAATGGTGCAGGTGTCATGGTCGATTCGGCCGCGGCTGACTCAAATGCCGGGTGGCGCTACGTGGCATCGCGAGGAGTGAGCCTCACTGGGCTCTCCATTGAGAACTCGCAGATGGGGTTGCACGTACTCGCAAGACCGAACGGGTCAACCGGCGACGCGTTCAGCCGTTTCGACCTCGACATCTCGGGGGTCACCGTATCCGATTGCCGTAGTTGGTCCGTTCTCATGGAATCAGTCGCAGCACAACCGGTCACCGGTGTCCGACTGGCGGATTGTTCCGTGACCGACACAGAGATCGCCCAGGGCACCGGGGCCGTCGGGTTGCAGACCGCGCAGGGCATCTCATTGGGAACCGTCTCCGTAACGAGCACGAAGCCGGGGCTGGCGTTCTCTGCTCACAACTCACCGGACTTCGAGATCGACCAGCTCAGCGTGACGGTGACCGGCCCTCCGATCAGTTCCGAAGGTGGCGGACCATTCGTCCAGTTCCTCGGCTCGTCCGGGACGGTGTCGACCGCGGAATTGGTCTGGACGCAAGCGCCTTCGGGGTGGCTGCCGATCTTGATCTATAGCGACCGGTGCGTCGGTGGGTCACCCGGCAACACCGAGGTGACCATCGGCGCCGTGACCACCAACCCGCCGAAGGGAGAGCCGATCTTCGTGGCCTGCCGATGACGAACCCGATGTCCCACCGGCCCTTGGTCAGACGATTGTTTTGACGGGACGGGACGCAGGTGCCAGCAGATGAGTACCTGACAATCGTTTGCCTCGTTTGCGCACGCTGCGGACCAGTGGCCTCGGAAAGTCATTGAGCACAACGCCGCACATGCGGACTCCGGCCAATGACAAGCGCTCGAGGGCAGCACTCAGCTCTGCATACCTGGTGTGGTCGGACCGCGCCACCAGCAGGATGCCGTCGGCCCAACGTCCCAGCACGAGCGCATCGGATCGGGTACCCAGCGGTGCGGTGTCCACGATGATGTAGTCGGCGCGAGTGGCGAGATCTGCCAGTCCGGTGCGCATCCGACCGGTGCCGATCAGCTCGGACCAACCGGCCGCCGCGGGACCGCTTGAGATGAGCGAGAGTTTCGAATATCTACTCGCAGAGACATATCGGCCGATGTCACCATCACCCTGAAGGTAGGTGGACAACCCGGCCGGTGCGGCCTGGTCCCCGGAGCCCTCGGTGTCTGGTGGGGCCGCGTCGACGTATACGACCTCGTTTCCGCTCTCTGCGAGAGCGACTGCGAGGTTCACCGCGACCGCTGTCTTGCCGTCACCGCTGACCGCGCTTGAAACGACGATGGTTCGGCAATCGCCCCGGCCGGGTTCGTGGTCGGCGATCACGGCGCGAAGCCGGCGGAATGCTTCGGCCGCAGGACTGTTGCTTTGATAGTCGACGAGACCGGATTCCAGAGCCTTGTCGGTAGGAATGCCTGCCGACACCGGCCCGGACAGAAACTTGCCGAGTGCGCCCGCATCCTGAACTCTTCGGCTCACCTGTGTCCGCAGATACGCGTAGAGCAAGCCCACCAGCAGTCCCGCGACCACGCCGAGTGCGGTGTTGCGCACATACTTCGGGCCGCCCTCGGCGTCGTCGGACAGAGCCGGGCTGATCACGGACAACCGCACCGGGTCGGCGTCCACCGTCGCCGGCTGTTCGGGCGTAGAGGTGATCCCGTCCACCGTGGCCGGCTGTTCGGGCGTAGAGGTGATCCCGTCCACCGTCGCCGGCTGTTCGGGCGCAGAGGTGATCCCGTCCAGCGACGAGACGGTGCCCGGAAGCGCTTGTGCCAGGCCGTTGGCAAGCTCTGCGGACGTGTCCGCGTCGTCCGCACGGACCGTCACCGTCAGGATCGCGCTTCCGACGTTGGCGCTGGCCGTGGTCATTTCACGCACATCGGAGATCGACATCGCCAGTCCCGTGTTTTCAAGCGCGGTTTCGATGACCAGGTCAGAGGTCAGCAATTTCGTGTACGCCTCGGTCCGCTGACGACTCATACCATCGGTGTCACCGAAGTGGGGCGTCTGGTAGATCACCGCCGACGACTCGTAGCTCGGCGACTGCGCAGTGGTCAGGACCGCGCCCAGGAGCCCGCCGACCAACGCTCCCAGTAGTAAGACGATCCAGCGATTGCGGACCGCGGCAACCGCGGACCGTAGCCATTCGCTGCCCGCATTGCCCGGTCGATATGCAGTACCCGCAAAGTTGCTAGTCAAGTGACTTCACATTTCCTCTCGGAACCATGCGTTCCAGCTTTCCGATGGACGGTCCCCGTGCCGCCAAGAACACGCAAGCAAGCGTCAGCAGGACGAGGAAAAGGGTAATTCCCTGGGTCAACAATTGAATACGCCACACTTCGGCAAAGCAGTAGGCAATAACCCCGGCCGATCCGGCAACCACTGGTCCGTATGTCAGGAACCGCCCGAAGACGTAACCGGCCAGCGGAAACAGCAGAAGCGTGTAAAGCCATCCCCACGCTCCAAAATCTGCGTAGGTATCGGCGAATTCGGAGTTGGTCGTGAAGTTCGGCGCAAATGAGACAGTGAATTCGTACGAGTCGCCGCCCAGTGATTCCTTGGCCCTGACCTCGTGCGCCGGGACCAGGAAGCTGGGCAGCGCAGCCGCCGCCGAGTCGACCGGGGCCCCGGGGTTGTCGAAGGATCCGCGCATGACCGCATCTGCCACTCCAATGGACACCTGTGCAGGCACGGCAAGGTAGGCGCCGGACTGGTAGAGGTTCATCGCGATCGGATTCGACACACCCGCATCGCGGTAATAGTTGCCGTTCCGGATGAAGTTGAGTGCGGTGAGGAGCGTGAACATGATCGCAACCGCGACGAACAGCTGCCAAGGCCGTACTGATTTACGGTCGGCACCGGCAGGTTCGCGGGGAACCGCGGTCTGCAAGACGACGTACACCACGACCGCCATCAGCAGCGATAGGCGAGACGCAATCATCGAGTTCGCCACCAGGAGTAAGACTGCGAACAGCATGAATCCGGGGTGCAGCACCTTTTTTCGCCACAGGTAGACGCTGATGGGTGCCGCCAGGATGGTCGCATACCGAAGCGTCGCCATACCGGCCGAATCCGGTAGCGCCTCCGTGAACGTATTGCCGGTCTGGGTGGTCAAAGCGTCGCTGATCGATGTCGCGGCGGCGATTCGGGAGTACGCATACCCGACGCCGATCGCGGACACCGCGAGGATGAGGAAAAAGTACCGCCGCTCGAACGTCGGACCGGTGGTGCGCTCGACGAATTCCGGTGTCGGCGTTGTCCCGAGCCCCAGTCGCCAACCTACTGTCGCCAGGACAACGACAGCTCCGTACCAGACAGCCAGCAACGTCACGCCGGGAACGGTGAACGGGGCCGGTTGAAGAAATCCGCGCAGGTCCATCCATGAGCCCGCCGGGCATCCCCCGGCCGAACACCAGCCGATCAAGGACGCCCACGCAATGAACGACCCGAGGACCGGGATGAGGATTACAACGGCCGGCGCGAGCCACCATGTCGGTGCATTGCTACGCGGCAAACTCTCCGCGGCCGATTTCGGCAGAAAATCAAACTGCATGTTGATGGCGGGGTGTGATTGCGCAACAATTCTGCGGCCGGGCGGGACCGAAATATCGACCGGTGGAAAAGGATGTCGCACAACCCATCGCTGAGTCCTCTCCATCACAAACAAAAGTGGCTCGATCTCAGCGAGCACGGTAGCCAATCCGTGACATAGAGTACTACAGGTGGAGCGTACATTTCGGTGCAGAAGTGCAATAACTCACTTGCTACCAGGAATTACCCCGACCAGCTTGAATCCCACTGGCGAGAATATTCGGGCGTCGCATCGTGGAGCGGTCTACGACACCTATTTCGAAGAATTCATGGACGTGACCGGCGAGGCCGACGTGTGGTGACACGAATACGGTCAGTGGTTGACGGGAAGCGCGTCGAGCCGCTGGTGCAAATCGCCGCCGGGCTGGCACTCAACGCTTTCCCCGCAATTTTCATCGCAGTATTCGCGCGCGTCGCGCCCATCGACCAACAGGGCCGCCTGGCTGTTTCGCTGGCGATCGGAACCTACGTGGCCCAGCTACTGTCGGCGTTCGTCGTCGAGTCCCGCCTTGCCACCCCAGAGGCAGACCACAAGATATCGATGCCCTGGTGGATGGTGTTGCTGAGCCTTGTGTCCGGGACCCTTCTCATCGTGAGTCCACCGGTACCGCCAACGGTCATCACGCTGATCGGTGTGCTGGGACTGTCGTCGGGATTGCTGATGGCCCGCACGATCGGAGTCGTGCGGGGCAGTTGGAAGCTCGAATCTGTTGCCGCCTCAGTCCTCATGGTTGGCTGTCTGAGCGCCTTGATCCTTGCCGTGCACGAGAACTCCAACTGTATAAGGGTTCTGGCCGCGGGTGCTCTGCTGGCCATCCTCATCAGGTGTTGGCCACTGCCGGACCGGCGGGAAACGGGTCTACCGCCTGACCTGACCAGAGCTGCGTGGGTTACCGGCGAAACCGCGACAGTTGGCATGGTGCAACCAGCATTGGCGTCGTTCATCCTGGCGATTCTCGGCCCGTCGGCAGCTGTTGGTTTCCGGGTTGTCTCAACCATTTCGGGAATTCTTGAACCGATCCTCGCCTATGGCCGCGTGCGCCAACTCGCCCATGGGCACAAGGGTGAGGTGGCAGGCGTCGCGTTGATCCTTGTTGCCGGCACGGCTGCGATCTTCGGCAGTGCGTACCTGGGACTGTGGAGCTTGATCTTCGGTCCCGCCTGGAGCAGCTCGCTGTATGTCGGTCTGGCAATCGCATGCATGTGGAAGGTGTGCATGCTGATCACGACCATTCCGTTTGCCGCGCTGCGACGGGCGGGGCAAACGAAGATGGTCTTCTGGCTCAGAGCTGCGAACACCGCTCTCTACGTTGTGCTGGGACTGGCCTTCTTGTTCGGTTTTCACTCCAGCACTGCGGTATTCGTGTCGTTTGTCATCACCGAGGTACTCATGTTCGTGCCGTATCACGTGGCCGCTTCAAGGTTGGCGCCGGAGTACCAATCGGTCTTCGTGAACAGGAAGCGAGCTCACAGACTCGCATCCGAGAAGGCATGAAGACTGTGCGCCAGAATCATTCGGCCCGTTTGAGCACTGCGAGCACGGTCAGCAGCAGTATCTTGATGTCCAGCCACAGCGACCAGTTCTCGATGTAGTAGTTGTCCCATTCGGCGCGGTCCGCGATGGATGTCTGCCCGCGCAGGCCGTTGACCTGGGCCCACCCCGTGACGCCGGCCTTGACCCGGTGTCGCTCGCCGTAGCGGCGGATCTGCGCCTCGAAAAGGGTTACGAATTCGGGACGTTCGGGTCGAGGTCCGACCAGGCTCATGTCACCCCGAAGGACATTGAGCAGCTGGGGGAGTTCGTCCATCGACGTCGACCGCATGAGCTTTCCGATCCGTGTCCGTCGATCGACACCCTCGACTCCGCCCGGTGCGTTGCCGACTTTCGGAACATACGCAGGCGTGGCGGGATCGGGCAGCCGCATCGACCGGAACTTGAGGCAGCCGAAGACCTGCCCGTCACGCCCCACCCGTTGCTGAGCGAAGAAGATCGGCCCGGGAGAACTCAACCGCACCAACGCTACGAGCAACAGGAAGATGGGTGAGATCGCCAGCAGGATAAGGCCCGCGGTGACGCGGTCGCTGATGTGTTTGGCGCGAAATTGCCACCCGCGTGGATTGGTGTGGGGCACAGACAGCAGCGGCATACCGCCGATGTGGTCGACGACGCTCTTCGAGCCGATCACCTCGTACATGCGGGGCACCACCCACACCCGTAGTCCGTGGCGGTGCGCGATGCGGACCGCTGCCGTCAGCATCTCCCAGCGAACGTTTGTGAATGCCACGACGAGACGTTCGGCCTGAGTGCTGGCAATGGCGTCTTCCAGCTGGTCAACAGTGCCCAGGTATGGCACTTGGTCGGTGTCGAGCCTTTGGTCACCGCGGGTGAGGGTTTCGGCCGACAGCACGCCGACGGGGTTCATCCCGTGTTCCGGAGCCGCGATCATTCGATCGATGACGTGCTGGGTGACCGGCCCGGACCCGATGACCAGCGTGGGGGACACCAGATGGGAGTGCCGTTGCAATCGGCGTTGGACCAACACACGAACAAGGCGCCCGACCGGTATGAGAATGCTGGCGCACACCCACAACTTCGTCACGGCTATCCCGGGCCGATCGGTGATCCCGAAAATGACCAGGTTGCACAGCAAGAGCATCGTCGCGATCGCGGCAGAGGAGAGGATTCCATAGAACTCGTCGAGGAATCGGCGGTTGAGTGAGCGGTGATATAACGATCGCAACCCCATCACGATCACGACGACAGGAACAAAAAGCGCGAGCCACCACAAAGGTGGGTGGGGTGAATCCGACGTGAGCACCCACCACCAGGCGAGTCCGACCGCGATCGACGCAGACAACACATCTATGGAAATTGTGGTGATGGTGCTCAACGGATCGGTCCGAATGAGTTCGCCGAATGTTCTTCGAGAAGTCGGAGAAATACGCGGGGGGCCACTGGGGCTGGTCGATGGTTCGACCTCCAGTAATTGTGGCAATTCCCACTCCATTCACGACGAGCCAGTTCACCGATAAAATTGGCGCACTCACAATTAATCACACTCTATCTGTGCCGTCGCAATCCGCGCTCGGTTCGAGCGCGGATCATTGGTCTCAGTCGACCTTCGAATTAATATCGGGTGCTGAGATTTTAATGATCGAAAATGACGTTTCGGACTACGTCGGCAAGGTCGCTCATTATCTGAATCTCGCCGCTCGACCAATGATGCGGATCGGTGTCCCAGGCGCAGAGCGTACCTACCGCCTGACCCGCGTCGTCGATGATCGGAATGCCGATGTATGCGCCGACCGCACCGCTTCGGGCGGACGAATGGTCCCCGAGTACCGGATGGTCGGCGATGTCGTCGATGATGAGTGGGGCTCCGCTGGCCACCGCGTACACGCAGAGCGAATCGGTGAGGGGATACGTCCGTCGGTCTCCGATGTCACCTGAGCGGGAGGCGATCGCGGCGTGTACCTGCTCGACGTCGGTGATGATGTTCAGCGCGGCATACGGGATCCCGATTGCCTCGATGGTCAGGCCGACAATCTGATCGACCGCCGGATGAGGTCCCGGCTCGAGTAGTCCGGTGTCGTGAGCCGCGCGCAGCCGTTCGCTGTCGCCGAGCACCGACCAGAGTGGGGATTGCGCACCCCCGTCGGGCGAACGTAGACCTTCGAGAACGGCAAGAAGAGCAGGATCGGCATATGCACCGGTGACGGCTGAGAAATGGTCGCGAGGGGCGCGTTCGGATCGGTCAGGGGAATCCGCGATCGTCTCTTGTCGTTCACCCACTCCGTGGTCGCTCGAATTGGCAGAACTTTTTGCGTCCGTCGAGCGCAGTGGATCCATTTCTCATCTTTCGTGAAGCGGTAGCACGCTTTTGTACTACCGCGATCGGCCTGTCGAGTACACATTTGGTGCCGCCACTGTGCCTGCCAGACCATCGATAACCCGGTCGGCCAGGGAGGGCTGACTCCGAGTATGCCGTGAGGATGCATTTCGCGACCATTGCGAGGATGACGTTTCGCGACGGCTATTTCAGATTTGACGATAATTGGCATGGATGCCACAACAGAAATCCACTCCACCTAAAGCGATCCGCTCCACCCATAGCGAACCGCTCCAGTTGCGTCGTGCTGCAACTGGAGCGGATTCGTGGAAGTGGAGCGGATCAGTGAACCGTGGTTCAGGCCTGCGCGGAACTCAGAGCCTCGTTGAAGGTTTTGCTCGGGCGCATCACAGCAGTTGCCGCCTCGGCGTCCGGCAGGTAGTAGCCGCCGATGTCGACGGGCTTGCCCTGGGCGTCATTGAGCTCTTTCACGATGGAGTCTTCGTTCTTCGCCAACGTATCTGCCAGCGCGGCAAAGTGTTTCCGCAGTTCCTCGTCCTCGGTCTGGTTGGCCAGCTCTTGCGCCCAGTACATGGCGAGATAGAACTGGCTGCCCCGGTTGTCGAGTTCACCGGTGGTGCGTGAAGGACCCTTGTTGGTCTCCAGCAACTTGCCGGTCGCCGCGTCCAGCGTCTTGGCCAGAATCACTGCCCTGGCGTCGCCGGTCTTTTTGCCGAGGTCTTCCAAACTGACGGCGAGAGCAAGGAATTCGCCGAGCGAATCCCAGCGCAGATGGTTCTCTTCCAGCAACTGCTTGACATGCTTGGGAGCCGAACCGCCTGCGCCTGTCTCGTACAAGCCGCCACCGGCCATCAACGGCACGATCGAGAGCATCTTGGCGCTGGTGCCGAGTTCGAGGATGGGGAACAGGTCCGTGAGGTAGTCACGAAGGATGTTGCCGGTCGCGGAGATGGTGTCCAGGCCGCGGACCACTCGCTCGAGGGTGTACCGCATGGCGCGGACCTGAGACATGATCTGGATGTCGAGGCCCTCTGTGTCGTGATCTTTGAGGTACGTCTTGACCTTCTTGATCAGCTCGTTCTCGTGCGGGCGGTACGGATCGAGCCAGAAGATGACCGGCATCCCGGAATCGCGGGTGCGCGACACGGCCAGCTTGACCCAGTCGCGGATCGGGGCGTCCTTGACGATGCACAGACGGAAGATGTCGCCGGCCTCTACGTTCTGCGACAGCAGGACCTCACCGGTGGCCAGGTCGGTGATGTTGGCGACGCCGTCCTCGGAGATCTCGAAGGTCTTGTCGTGTGAGCCGTACTCCTCGGCCTTCTGTGCCATCAGGCCGACGTTGGGGACAGTGCCCATGGTGGTCGGGTCGAATTGGCCGTTGGTCTTGCAGAAGTTGACCATCTCTTGGTAAATCCGGGAGAAGGTGGACTCCGGGTTGACGGCCTTGGTGTCCTTGGGGCGACCATCGGCGCCCCACATCTTGCCGCCTGCCCGGATCATCGCGGGCATGGACGCATCGACGATGACGTCGCTGGGCGAATGGAAGTTGGAGATACCCCGTGCCGAATCCACCATGGCGAGTTCCGGCCGGTGCTCGTGGCACTTGTGCAGATCCTCGATGATCTCGTCACGCTTCGAGGCGGGCAGCGACTCGATCTTGCTGTACAGATCCGACAGGCCGTTGTTTACGTTGACGCCCAGCTCGTCGAACAGGTCGCCGTGCTTGGCGAATGCGTCCTTGTAGAAGACCCGCACGGCGTGCCCGAAGACGATCGGGTGCGAGACCCGCATCATCGTCGCCTTCACGTGGAGCGAGAACATGACGCCCGTCTTGTAGGCGTCCTCCATCTGCTCCTCGTAGAACTCGATCAGGGCCTTCTTGCTCATGAACATGCTGTCGATGACGTCGCCGTCGGTCAGGGAGACCTTGGGCTTGAGGACGATCGTCTTGCCGCTCTTGGTCAGCAGTTCCATCTTCACGTCGCGGTCGCCGTCGACGGTCATCGACTTCTCGCCGTGGTAGAAATCGCCTTCGCGCATGTGCGCCACGTGGGTCCGCGAGGCCATCGACCACTCGGTCATGCTGTGCGGATGCTTGCGGGCGAATTCTTTGACGGCCTTCGGTGCGCGGCGGTCCGAGTTACCCTCGCGGAGAACCGGATTCACTGCGCTTCCGAGGCACTTGGTGTAGCGATCCCGAACCTTGGCTTCTTCTTCGGTCTTCGGGTTGCCCGGGTAGTCGGGGAGTTTGTAGCCCTTTGCCTGGAGTTCCTTGATGGCCTCGACCAGCTGCGGTACCGAGGCGCTGATGTTCGGCAGTTTGATGATGTTGGTCTCGGGCAGTTGTGTCAGACGGCCCAGTTCGGCGAGGTTGTCCGGCACCCGCTGATCGTCCGTCAGGTAATCGGGGAACTCGGCAAGGATGCGGCTCGCAACCGAGATGTCACTCGACTCGATGTTGATGTCGGCCGCATCGGCAAACGCACGTACAACCGGGAGGAATGCGTGTGTCGCAAGCATCGGCGCCTCGTCCGTCAGTGTGTAGATGATGGTCGGCTGCTTTGCGTTCATATTCGCCTTCGTCTCCAGTTTCGTCGCGTCATGCATCGGTCCGTCTACCCCCGTGTCCGTAATCTTAGGACCCGAGGCCCCTGTGAGCGCGGACACCTCGGAAGCACTCTATAGTTGCGGCCACAATTGCGGACCGTAACTGTCCTATATGGGTCATAACGTGGGCACTGTTCACATCAGTTCCCGAAAGGACTCGATCATGGCAGGCACCTACACCTCCGTCGCTCTCACTGTCCCCGTCACCGGCGAAAAAGCGGACATTTTGACGCTTCTCTCCGACCAGCGGGCCCTGCTGAAAGTCACGGCACGCAACCTCACCGACGCTCAGGCCCGCACACGGACGACTGTCAGCGAACTCACCATCGGCGGTCTGATCAAGCACCTCGCCATAGGCGAACGTGGACACGCGCAGACGATCCGGGAGCGCGACGAGAACGCTGAGTTCGACATGAGCCAGCTCGCCGACGTGTACACGCTCCGGGACGACGAAACGCTCGAGTACTGGATCAACGAATACGACAGCGCCGCCGCCGGCTACGACCGCGTCATCGCCGAGGTGGCGAGCCTCGACGAGTTGATCCCGCAACCGACGGCACCCTGGCAGCCCGAGCGGGAGTGGGCGTCCGTCCGCACAATGGTGCTGCATCTGCTTCGCGAGACGGCGCATCACTGCGGGCACGCCGACATCATCCGTGAGGCTCTCGACGGACAGAGCACCATGGCTGCCATCTCGGAGGGTTCGGACTGGGCCGGTCTTCCGGCCGAGTGAGCAGCCGTCACGGGGCGGTGCGTTGCAGCTTTCGGAAGGCGCTGCGGTGGAACACGATCGGTGCGACGTCGTCGAATACGGTGAGTCCGTTGACCGACAGCAGGACGATCGCGTGGTCACCGGCCGGAATCTCATCGACCACGCAGGTGTCGAGCCAGATGCTGGTGCCGTCGATGAAAACCGCTCCTGCTTCGCTGGTTTCGGTCACCAGACCGGCGAAACGATCACCGGTCTTGGCGGCCAACAGGCGCGCCGTCGCGTCGTGTGCCTCGCCGAGCACGCTGATACCCAGATGCGATGAGCCGCGCATCTTCGGCCAGGTGGTCGAGCTGTTCTGCACACAGAACGCCACCAGTGGTGGGTCGAGTGACACGGGCACAAAGGTGCTCGCCGCCAAACCTGTCCGCTCGCCGTCGACCATCGAGCAGATCGCGATCACGCCACTCGGGAAGTGTCCGAAGGCATCCCGCAGTACTCGTTCGTCGGTGTGGGTCGGTGTCACGGCCGATGCCGTTCGAGCGGAATCGGCCTTCGTGTCCGCCACGATGGTGACCTGCATGCGATATGCCTCTTTCTGTCAGTTACTTGATTCCGGATCGCCATCGGCCTTGAGATTCTGTGGATGGCATCGAGGTCGGACGAGGATGCGTTCTGGCGGCGACGGGAGGGGGACTGTTGCATCTAAGCAGCCGAGGGCCGGGTGGCGCAGGGCCTGGTTTGGGGCCGGTTGTACCCGCTCAGAAGCGCGAACGCCACGTCCTCACCTGGCGAAACGTGCCCAACACGGAATGCTCACATGGAGGCAACCTCGAAGCGCCTGCGTGCCTATCAGGTGTCGGGCAGGCTGCGTTCTCGCACGGCGTTGAACGTGACGGTGACACGGTCGTTGCGATGTCGGCCGTAGGTCACCAGGAGCACGCGACCGTCGTCGTCGAACAGGGTTGATTCGAGAAAGAGCAGCGGTGTGCTCTCCGGCACGCCCAGGATGGTCGCGACACCGGCATCGGCGGCGACGGCCGAGACCGCGCGAGCCGCCGATGCGATGGACCTCTGTTGTCCCATCTCGATGTACGCGTACACGTCGCCGGCCGCGATTGTCTCGTCGATGACATCTGCGGCCACCAGGGGGAGCAGGTAGGTGCGCAGTTCCACGGGTGTGCCATCAGCAGACTCGACGCGCTCGAAGACGGCCAGACGCGTTGCATCAGCAGGCAGGTCCAGACTCGTTCTCAGGGTGTCCGGGATCGACTCGAGAACGCTCAGTCCCAGGAGAGCGGAATCGAGGCGTGCGTAGCGCCCCGCGATCTCCGAGCCGTCCAACAACCTGTCGAATCTGTACCGACTCGGGATCATGCCGGGGAAACTGCCGGTTCCGACTTGACGCCGAATGCGTCCCTCGTCGGCCAGTAGGTGCAAGGCTTCGCGGACGGTGTTTCGCGATGCGCCATGACCTTTCGAGAGGGCGGACTCGTCAGGTAGTCGTGTCACTTGATCGGGTTGGTGCTCGAGTGTGCCGCTGAGGATGTCCCGTAGGCGACGTGCTTCCTCACGCCGACGCTCACCGGTGCGAACCCGGAGGGCATGGCTGGTGACGCTCCGAGGGAACTTTCCGTACTCCACACCTGTACATCTACGGAACTGGTGTTGCTGCAACGAAACGGTGAGGTTACCAACACGGACCGCCGGGTGTGGCAAGGACTTACCAACCCGTGTCGGGGTGGCGAAGCCGGATTGGTCGACTGTGGTTGCGGCCGCGTGAGCTGCGCGAAGACGTCGGGTTTGATGCCGGATGCCCGGCGAAACGCGAGTGTTACGGCCCCGCGACCGACGGGCAATCTGATGAGAACACCATCTCCCATAGCAAGATCGCATCGCGTGTCCAGAGATGTGTTCACCGACTATGCATGTGCGGCTCTGTCCGCTCAGGAGGAATGCCCCGTGATTTGTACGCGTCCAACAGTCAGGACTTTTGGAGTCACTGCAGCCGTCGCAGCCACGTTGATGGTGGCCGCCTGTGGCGGGAGTTCATCGGATTCGGGAAGCTCGGCCGATCCCAACGCGCCGATTTCCGTGAAGGTCAGCAGCCTCAATCTCTGCGATGAGCGCTACCTCTACTGGGGCGTCGAGAAGGGAGTCTTTGCCGAACACGGACTCGACGTCACCGTTGTGCCGGGAGTCGGTGGGGCGCCGGGGATCGCGGCGTTGCAGCCCGGTGAGGTGAATCTCGCGTTCACCGACCCGTTCAGCATCTTCCGTGCCGAGGCGCAGGGAATCGATCTGACTGTTGTCAGTGCCGCGTATACAAGCGCTCAGCCACCCGCGCCGCAGGCCGGTGGTGTCGCGGTGAAGAAGGGGTCGGACATCAAGGGCGCCGCCGATCTCGAGGGCAAGAAGGTTGCCGTCAACGAACTCGCAGGCATCAATCAGATCATGATCGAGAACTGGGTGCGTGAGGCCGATGGCGATCCGTCGAAGGTCGAGTTCGTCGCACTGCCCTTTCCCGAGCTCGGGCCGGCAGTCGTGTCGGGTCGAGTCGATGCAGGTCAGCTTCCGGCCTCGGCTCTCGCCATGAATTCCGGCACCCTGGACTCCATCGGCAACGCGTTCACGTCCGCGAATGGTGGCTACGCGATCTATGCGACGTATACGGGCATGACCGACTGGATCAAGGATCATCCGGGCGTGGAGGACAAGTGGCTTGCGGCGATGAACGAGTCGATTGAGCAGATTCACGACCCGGCGAACGAGGCGGAGTCCTTCGAGATCGCCAGTGCCGTCTGCAAGACGCCCGCCGCCACATTGTTGGAACTGCCCGGGAACACCATCACCTCGTCCGTCGACATGGCGGTCCTCGAGGACATGGCCCAGATGGCACTGAAGTCCGATCAGCTCGAGAGCATGCCCGACCTCGAATCCCTGGTGGCTCCAGGTGTCCAGGTCGGCTGAGTTCGGCTGACTCCGACTCCCGAAGACAGAGATGGCCCCCGGAGGAATCCGGGGGCCATCGCTGTTTGCCGCCTGATCACCCGGCCCCGCCGGTGGTCGTGGCCCCAGAGGTGTTGGTAGGGGCAGGCATTCGACGGTCTCTCATCGTGGTCGTGGTGGTGGGCAATTTGATCCGGGCCGACCGCGGCGAAAGCACATCGGGAACGGTTATCTTGGTTGACACGACGGTATCGCGCATTACAAGATGAACTATGTGGTGGGCGGAGAGTGGCGCGGCATGACGCAGATGAAAGAAGAAGCGTTGGTCGTGGTGCCCGCGGCCGCCCGCAAACCCCGATACCGATGGGTTGTGCTGGCCGCAGGTGTTTTTGCCCAGGCTTCGGCAGCGTCGGTGCTGCAGGGCATGCCCAGCCTGTCGCCCGTGTTGCGATCGCAGTTCTCCCTGTCGCTCACCGCGCTGGGATTCGTGTTGGCCGCGAGCACGATCGGGCTGATGTTGTTTCTCGTGCCGTGGGGCTTTCTCGCCGATCGGATCGGTGAACGATGGGTCATGACGGTCGGTCTCGTGCTCGGCGCCTGCGGCCTGATCGGCGCCGCCCTCTCGACATCGATGTGGGCGCTGATGGTGTCGATGGCGCTGGCCGGGGCCTCATGTGCAAGCGTGAACGCCGCCAGTGGGCGTGCGGTCATCCTGTGGTTCCCGCGCTCCGAACGCGGACTTGCGATGGGTGTGCGGCAGACCGCGATCCCCCTCGGCGCGGCCGTGGCGGCAGTGACGCTGCCTGCGGCGGCCAGGGCATGGGGACTCAGTGGTGCGCTATTCCTCGCGTCGGCTGTCTGTGGCGTCGGTGCGGTCGTGGTGCTCGTGTTCATCCGCGAACCCGACGGGCCGGTGGAAGCGGAGGGGCGGACGCGCGAGTCCGATGTTCACGCGGGCAGCACCCGCGTCCTCGTGCAACTCTGCGTCGTTTCGTTTCTTCTTGTCGTGCCGCAACTGACGGTCGTGGGATTTCTGGTGGTCTATCTGGTTGATGGGCACGCGATGTCGGCGATCGCGGCCGCCGGAGTGCTCGCACTCGTCCAACTCGGTGGGGGCGCGGCACGTATCGGACTTGGTGCGTGGTCGGATCGCAAGGGGGTGCGTCTGGCCCCGTTGCAGCACGTAGCGGTGGTGACCAGCGTGCTGTTTGCGCTCGCCGTCGTCGGGGAGATGATCGGCGGGGCCGTCGCGGTCATCGTGCTGGTATGCGCCGGTCTGTCGTCGATCAGCTGGAACGGCCTCGCGTTCACGGCGATCGGGGAGTTGGCCGGACCCACGAGGATCGGGCTGTTGCTGGGGGTGCAGAACACCGCCGTCGCGGCGGGGATGGCGATCACCCCGCCGCTGATGGGGGTGATCGTCGAGACGACGTCGTGGCCATTCGCCTTCGCGTGCGTCGCCTGCGTCGCGGCGGTCGCCGCCGCGGTGTTGAAACGGATCAGAATTGCCACCCGGTCGACGCCGACGGGTTGAACCTCGCTGCTGCGATTCGTCGTGGGATCAACGGGCGGCGTGATGAACAGCGTGCTCGAACACCCCGGATGGACAGATCCGCCCCTGCAGGCAGCCCGCGAAAGGTTACCGGCAGGGGCGGATCTGCTTCCTGTTCTAGATCCAGGCGGGGAAGTCGGCCTTGCGGATCAGGCAATGCACGCCCTTGACGTCGTCCACGACCTGGCTGACCACGAAATCGCCTGCGGCACTGAGGTACAGATAGGCGATGGACTCCGGGACGGAGGCGACCTGGCTGAGCAGCCGGATCGCCTCGCGGATGCACTTTTTCATGGCTTCGTTGAGGTCTTGATCCAACCCCATGGTGATCCAGTGGGTGGGGCTCTCGCCGAACGGGCCGTCGATGGCCCCGGTGGCGGGATAGGCCTGCGCCGCAGAGAGAACCGTCAGCCGAACGGTCGTACGCAGCGACGCCTCGAGCGCGGTCAACGAGACCTCGCCGTTGCCCTGCGCGAAGTGCGGGTCGCCCATGTAATAACCGGCGCCGTCCACCTGGACCGGTAGGTACATCGTCGACCCCAGTCCCAGGTCGCGGACGTCCAGATTGCCGCCGTGTGCCCCGGGTGGGATGGTGTTCAGGGCGACATCGGTGTTGGCGGTGAGTCCGGACAGGCCCATGAATGGGCTGAGCGGGAACGTGATTCGTCGTTTGTCACCCCACCTCATCGTTGCGGTGAACTCGTCGATGTCCGCAGTGCAAAACTGGCTGATGATCGGTACGGGCTCACCGGTCTCATCGCTGACCGGCCGTTCGCCGGCCAATGCGCCCAGTCCGTGACGGCTCGAGACGACGCCGTAGGGCACACGGGGTGTGAGGTCGAGGTACTCGACCTTGAGGATGTCGCCGGGCTTTGCGCCGTCGATGTGAATCGGTCCGGTGACAACGTGTGGGCCGTCCGGCCCCCTGGTGTGCACCACGTCGGATGCGGCCAGTTCGACGAGGTCTTCGAGGACATCTCCCGCCGATACACCGTGGGAGCCGAAGTATGACAGTGGATCTCGTCCCTGATCTTCCATCAGGCCCTCGTGGGAGATGGTGTCGATGGTGACGGTCTCGCCGGAGGCGATGGTGAGAACGGGTTCACGATCCGGAGTCGGCAGCCGTCCCCACGACACCGTCTTGGGGGACGCGGCCACGTAGTGATCGCCGAGACGTTCCCCGGAGTGTGGTTGCAAGATGGGCATGGAGGATGAACCTTTCGAGCGGGGAGATGAGGGTGAGGGTCGGGTGTCTGGGGGTGGGGCACGAGCTTCTCGCCCCAACATGGACGTTAGTGACCGATCACTGCCCTTAGGTTACGTACGTGTTGCATTACGAGACGTTGTCCCACATCGCTTGACGGTCAGTCTTAGGGCTCTTACCCTTTTCGTATCCGCTGGCGAACGGTGGTCACACGTGGGCGCCAACGGCTTCCACGCATACGAAAGGCAAGGTCCGTGTCCGAACCAGGCATCAACCGCCGTCGGGGGCCCGCAGGCGCAGCATTTGTGCGCCTCGCGGTCCCCGACATGGCCGCCACCATCGAGTTCCTCGAATACCATGTCGGCCTTGCCGTCGAAGGCCATGACGACACCCATGCCTACCTTCGGGTCGGCCTGGAGCACCACAGTATCGAATTGATCTCCGATCCGTCGCTGACCGAGTTCCGTTACGACGGTGTGGGTTTCCACGTCGCCGATGAAGATCTCGCGGATCTTCGGCGCCGGGTTGCCGATTCGGGGCATGAGGTCTTGCCATTGACCGATGGGACAAAAGGGCTGTGCCAGGAAGGTTTTGCGGTTCGTGACCCCAACGGCACTCTGGTGGAGTTGTTCACGGGCCTCCTCGAATATGCGGAGGAGCCGTGGCCGGACCTGCGGCCGCAGCGGCTGGTCCATCCGTTCATCGTGACCGACAAGTACGAGCAGACCCTGGCCTTCTACCTCGATGTCCTCGGGTTCATGCCGTCTGACTATGTCGAGGACTTCACGGCGTTTCTGCGGTGTGAAGACCGCTATCACCACAGCCTGGCCATACGTCGCAGTACGAAGTTCGCACTGGAGCACCTGTGCTTCATCATGGGCGACATGGACGGTGTGATGCGGCGCCGTGCGCGAGCCCAGTACAAAGGCGTGAAGATTCTCGGCGACGTGGTGAACCACTCGGCGTCGACCTCGATCGCGTTCTATCTGTTCGACGAAAAGCACGGGCCCCGTTACGAACTCTGTGACGGACACCGCATCTTCTCCGCGGAGGAACATGAGACGCACCGTCCGCGTCGTCTCAAACGAGATCCGCGAAATATCGACATCTGGCGTGCGGAGGCCGATGACCGGACCTGGGCACACTGACCCTGACGACACCGACCCGACAGGCATCGACAGCCTGCTCGGGGCGATCGGTGTTCTCACCGGAGCGCCGACACCGCGGGGTGATGAGCGGCAAACCGCGTATGCGCTCGCCCGGTGGGCCTGCCGACGCTGGCCGGCCTTGGCGTTCACGGTGGACGAGATCGGTAGTGGCGGCGCAAACCTGGTGTGCTGCACGAGAGTTGCGTCGCGCGACGATCTGCTTGTCTACTCCCACCTCGACACGTCCCTGACGGGGATCGGCTCAGCCGATCACGACGTCACCGGGTCCTGGGCAGACGCACAGGTGGGCTTCACCCGGCGAGGAGATGCCGTGTCGGCGTTCGGTCTCGGGGTGGCGCGCGGTCCGGCGGCAGCGGCGCTGGTCGGATTCGCCAGTGCTGCAACATTGTTGTCGACGTCCGCACCCCGCTCCCTTCGACTGGTGCTTGCCGGTGGCGGAACACATGAGAACACGCTTGGTGAGCGTCCCGGTCCTGCCGATGCGGTCTACAGCGGTCTGAAGGACCATCTCGAGGCCTACCCACCACCTGGCGCCGCGATTGTCGCGAAATGTGGTCCGCCGGGAGTGCTGTGGGAGGAACCCGGCGCGGGATATCTGCGTATCCGGGTTTCGGGTCAGCGGGGGGCGGTGCTGAGCCGGGACCGTGCACATCCACCCGGTGGCCTCCCCGTTCACATCGGCGCGATATGCGCCGCATTCGAGGACTGGCGCCACCGGCTGACGCGCAGTGGCCACCGCGATGGTCAGATCGGGCGTGAGGCGGGGATCGGCGCGATCAGGGCGGGGTCGGTTCGCAAACCCGATCTGCTGCCGTCCCATGTCGACCTCTACGTGTACCTGGTCACCCTGTCCGGCGATGTCGTCGCCGACCTGGCCGCCGATCTCTGTTCGGCAATGGACCGGGCCTTCGCGGGCAGTCCCCTCGAGGGCTGCACTGTCGCAGTGGAGCTGACGACGCCGCAGGATGCCGGTGTCACGCCACAAGATTCTGTGTTCGTGAACACTGCCCGCGCAGTATGGCAGAGTCACCACGGAAGACGTGCCCCTGACGTGACCGGTTGGACCGGATCCACAGACGGTGCGTTGCTCCGCGAGGCCGGTGTCGAAACCGTCCGGACAGGGCCGGTTAGTGTGGCGGACGACAACGATGCCGATCGCGACGTGCTGCGAGTCAGCGAACTGATGCGCTTTGCGCATATTTACGCCGACATCGGTGGCAGATGGGCGGCTGGAGAGAAGAGGTGACGGTGGTGGCCAAGACACCGGAAGAAAAGGGTGCGCCAGTCATCCAGGCGGTCGAACGTGCTGCTGTCATCCTGTCTGCCTTCACCCCGGCTCGTCCGCGGTTGTCGCTGAACGAGATAACCGCGGCGCTGGGCACCAGTAAGGCGACGGCGCACCGCTACACCAAGGCGCTGCGCGAGGTGAACCTACTCCGTTACGACCCCAACGAAACGGTGTATTCGCTTGGCCCCCAGGTGCTCACGTTGGCGGCCGCGGCCCGATCCGGGCTACCGGTGATCAAGCTTGCAGAACCGCTGATGGAGCAGCTCCTCCGGGAGGTCCAGGAGACGGTTGTGCTCAGTGTGTGGGACGGCGAAAGCCCTATCGTGGTCGCCTCCAACGACAACACCGATCATGTGGCGCGCGTCGCCGTGCGCCTCGGTGCCAGGCTGTCGCCGACCGCGTCCGCGCAAGGGCGGGTGTTCTGCGCCTACCTCCCCGACGAGGAGGTCCCGATGCTGCGCCGCGAAATCCAGTCCGATCCCGAGTTCGCCGCCGAACTGGTACGCATTCGTGAGAGTGGCGTCTCGGTCAAATCTCCTGTTGTCAACGGACTTCGCACGTTGGCCGCCCCGGTGTTCCAGGCCGATCACGTTGTTGCGGCACTCGCGGTGGTGGCGACGTCGGTCGCAACCGATGAACAGGTTCAGCGAAATATCGACGCGCTTCGCAGCAGCGCCGAGCGTCTGTCGGCGGCCCTCGGCAACGGATGACATGCGTCGGGCACACCTACTGTCCGGGGTGTTGTGTGTCCGCTGACCGACGCAGATTGTTACGACGGCGATACGAACTGTCTGTCATATTGCGAGATGGTATCCCGCATTGACGTAGACGTGGTTCGCGACTTAGCCTCCCAGTAGCGCCATGCTCCGGCCCGCATTCGGGCAGCAGCCGTGGTCACGCCGGTCGACATCGGCATCCAGGGAGAGGAATCATGTGCGGTATCGAATCGCGGAATCCGCCGGCGATCCAGTGGGAGCGGACGTGGGCGGTCATGGCGGATGAACCCGCGGTGACGGTGCCGATCCCGGTGCCGGAACCGGAAGCCAAGGCCCTACCGGCCATTCAGGCAGTCGAGCGAGCCGCAACGATCCTCGCGGCGTTCACCCCCCAGCGTCCGCGGATGAGCCTGGGTGAGATCACCGTGGTGCTCAATACCAGCAAGGCGACCGCGCATCGCTACACCAAGGCGCTGCGGGACGCGAACCTCATTCGATTCGATGACGGTGAATCCATGTACTCATTGGGGCCACATGTCATGACGCTCGCGGCAGCGGCCCGCGCGGGTCTGCCAGTCATCAAGAGTGCCGAAGTCCATATGGAAAAACTCCTCGCCGAGGTCCGGGAGACGGTGGTCCTGAGCGTCTGGGATGGGGAGAGTCCAATTGTGGTGGCCACCAACGACAATACCGAGCAGGTGGCACGGGTGACGGTCCGCGTCGGTGCACGGCTTTCCCCGACGGCCTCGGCGCAGGGAAGGGTTTTCTGTGCGTTTCTTCCCGAATCCGACGCTGCGATGGCGCGCACGGAACTTCGCACCAATCCGGAATTCGCTGACGAGCTCCAACGCATCCGTTCCACCTACGTCTCGGTGAAATCGCCAGTGGTCAACGGTTTTCGGACGTTGTCGGCCCCGGTGTTCGCCGGTGACCGGATCGTGGCGGCCCTGGCAGTGGTTGCCACGTCTGTGTCGGTCAGCGGAGACATCGACCGGCATATCACCGCCCTCAAGAGCGCCGCGGAGGCTCTGTCCTCCGAGCTCGGACCGGGCTGACTGCGGTGGACGCGTGTATTTCTGGTCGGATCGGCAGGTTACGGGTGTGAAACACGCTGGTAAATCTTGGGATTGGGAACCTCGGCGAATTGACAGCGCAGTCACGCCTTGGTCGAATTGTCGCGTAGTGCGAGACAACGTCTCGCACTGAACTCACATACAAATCGAGAGTGCAGCCCATGATCACGACGACGTCGCAACAAGAGCTTGCGTCGCACGCGAAGCCCTCCACGGGTATCCGAGCTGTCGCAAGCGTGCGCAAGGTGATGATGAATCCGGATCGGGCTCGTGCCGTCGGCCTGGGTGCCCTTGGAATCGTCACGTTGTTGCTGGCGTGGACGGTGGCCGTTGCACTGGAACTCGTGCCGTCGAGTTCCCTGCCGTATCCCTGGGCGGTAGCCGCCGCTCTGCCCGACCTGTTGACCGACAGCGAGTTCCTGTCGAGCCTGGGCGACACGATGTGGGCGTGGCTTGCCGGGTTGGTGCTCAGCTCGGTCACCGCCATTGCGGTCGGACTGCTCATCAGCACGATTCCGTGGCTCACGCTCCCCGCTACATTGGCGGTCAACGTGTTTCGCTCGATACCGGCGACGGCTCTGATCCCGGTGGTGATCCTGATCTTCGGACTCGGCCTGGACATGAAGGTGTCCGTCGCGGTGTATGCGACGTTCTGGATCGTCCTGATCAACACGATGTATGGGGTTGCATCCACGGAACCGATGCGAAAAGATGCCGCCCGATCCATGCAGTGGGGCTGGCTCCGGACACACACCTACGTCACCTTGCCCAGCGCGCTCCCGTCCATCGTCATCGGGCTGCGTATCGCCTCCGGTGTTGCGCTGGTCGTGGTCATCAGCGCCGAATTACTCGGCGCGAAGTCCGGTTTGGGGACCTTGATGGTCCAGTATCAGCAAGCGCTGAGGATTGACGTGGTGTACGCGATGCTGCTGGTGATCGGTGTCATCGGAATGACCGTCTACACAGTTCTCGTGCGAATCGAGAAGACTTCGATGAAGTGGGTGCACATTGTCTAGCGTCACCGAGTTGCGGCCTGAAGTTGTTGCGGCGCAGCCCCCGGTCGTCCAGCGGAAGTCCCGGACCACCTTCGCCGCTGCTCGTCGGATCCTGACGCCGATCGGGGCGCTGTGGTTGCTCGTGGCACTGCTCATCGCCTGGGAAGTATTCGCTCAGACCTCGCCGACGGTGTTCTTTCCGCCGTTGAGTGATGTTCTTGTGCAGTTCCGCAAGGACTGGCTGTCGAGCGATCCGTCGATGTTGTTCCTCTCCAGCGACTTCTACGACACCGTTCCGGTCAGTCTCGGACGGCTCGCTGCGGGATGGGGACTGGCCGCGGTTGTCGGAGTCGTGTTCGGCATGGCACTGGGTCGCAGCCCGATCCTGGCCGGGATGTACAACCCGATCGTGCGCTTCTTCATGTCGTTGCCGAACGCCGCGTTATTGCCGATCGTGTTCCAGATCTTCGGTCCCAACAGCTCGATGAACATCTTCCTGATCTTCTTCGGCACGGTGTGGCTGATCGTGGTCAACACCGCAGACGGAGTCGCGGGCGTTGATCCGCAATGGATTCGAAGTGCTCGTAGCATGCAGCTCGGGAAACTGGACCTCTATCGCCGCGTGCTGCTCCCGGCGGCGATGCCCCAGATCATGGCCGGGCTACGGGTGAGTATCGGCATCGGGCTCATCTTGATGATCATCTCGGAACTGTATGCGACGACCGCGGGTCTGGGCTACAACGTCATGGTCTATCAGCAGACCTTTCAGTACCGGCAGATGTGGTCCGCATTCTTACTGATCGCGGTGCTGGGTGTCGCGCTGAACGCCATCATGACCACCGTCGAGAAGCGAGTCCTGCGGTGGCAGCGCCGAAGCTCGCTACGCGATCTGTAGACCAACCCACAACGCACGCAGGGAGAGCCATGAAGCTTCGTATCGAAGGGGTCACCAAGACCTATGGTGAGCGTTTGGCGCTTGCCTCCACCACGGTCGCGATCGGCGAACAGGAGTTCGTCTCGATCGTCGGACCGTCGGGATGTGGCAAGTCGACGCTGCTGATGATGATGGCCGGCTTGCTGTCACCGACCAGCGGGCAGGTGATGCTCGGCGACCAACAGGTCGACGGTCCTCCCTTCGGTCTGTCGGTCGTGTTCCAGGACTACAGCCGGTCGCTGTTCCCCTGGATGACCGTTCGAAAGAACCTGGTCATGGCCGCGGCCGCGTACAAGCTGCCGAAATCGGAAGTGGCCCAACGGGTCGAACATGCGTTGACCTCGGTGGGGCTGCCAGGACAAGGCGACATGTACCCCTGGCAGATGTCGGGCGGTATGCAGCAACGCGTTGCGATCGCACGGGCGCTGGTCGTCGAACCCAAGGTGATGTTGATGGACGAACCCTTCGCCGCCGTCGACGCGCAGACCAGAGCGGACCTCGAAGACCTGGTGCTGAAGGTCCGCGACGAGTACAAGGTGACCATCGCCTTTGTCACCCATGACATCGATGAGGCGGTCTACCTCGGGGATCGGGTGCTGGTTCTGGCGGCACACCCGGGTCATCTGGTCGCAGACATCCCGGTGGATCTCGGGCATGTCCGAGATCAGGTGACCACCAAGCTGAAACCGCGATTCGCCGAATTGCGTACCGAGGTCTTCCAGCTCGTGATGCGGCCGACCGAAGCGGTCGTGGCCTGACGTTGTCCGCAAGGCAACCGATGAGTGGCGCAAGTACTCGGGTCTGACCGCAAATGCCTGGACACAGGCCCATTGGTAGCCCGCAGGATGGCGTAACCACTTGCGTTGCAGCGCTTTACACCATGGCAACACCGCTGGTCTTTACTTTGGGTATGAGTTCAGGAGACCAGTCGAGTGCGAACGGGAAGCCGCGGATCGCGGTGTTCTCGGGCCCGCGAGCAACCATTCAGAACAGCGGCGTGCTGAGGACAAGCGATTCCGTGCGCCGTGACCGTGGCCTGCCGGGTCAGGGCGTCGGCTTCGACACGATTCGCTCGCAGCGGCTCGCGGCCGCCGCGACGGTATATGTCGAAGCCCTCTCGGCCCATCCGTTGGAACGTGATGCTGCCGAATCCCACGTATCTCCGGACGGTTTCGTCGATCCGGTGACCGGTGACTTCAGCACAACTTCGGGCGTCGACGGGATCCCCGTGTACCGGGTCACCGTCCGGCCTTCCGATGGCCCGTATCTGCTGCCCTATGCCGGACGCCAATCCGACGGCCGCCCGTGGGACACGGGGTTCACCTCGACAGGGGAGCCTCGCCAACAGTTCTATCCCGATGCGTCGCAGATCTTCTCCGAGATCGACCGCTTCGGGATCGACGAGTTCGGGTACAACAACCTGCTCAGCGATGTCGCGGACTTCGACTTCGTGCGCGCTGCTCCTTCGGGCGGCTACACCAAGGGGCTACCCGCGGCGGCACGTACCGACATCGGTGACGGCGACATCTCACCCGAGGTGCTGGGCGAAGACTATTTTCCTTACAAGCCGACTCGGCACGAACCCGCTCTGCCCACGCTGGCGCGGCTGACCAATTCGGTCGCCCAGACGCTCGGCGCGGGCGGCTACGACGGCGCCATCTGGCTGGAGGGAAGTCCCACGGCGGAGGAGACGCTGTATTGGTTGAACCTGCTGATCGATACCGGGAATCCGATCGTGGGCAACGCCTCTCAGTATCCACACGGGGTCATCGGTAACGACGGTGACCACAACCTGATCCAGTCGACGAAGTACATCGCCTCACGCGTGTGGGCCGATGAGGCCGGTTCGGACCGAGTGGGTGTCGTCATGGTGCAGAACGGCCAGATCTTCACCTCGCGTGAGGTGCAGAAGGCCGATGCACGTCCAGGCGGCTATATCGCCACCGGTGGGCATGGAGGCATCGTGGGCAATACCGTCTGGGATCCCGTGCTGTCCTTCATTCCGGTTGCGCGGCACACGCACACATCCGCGGTGCGCCTGACCCAGCTTCCCGATTCCGTCCAAGGCGTTGCTTCTGTCGATGGATCCACTGTCCTGGTCGATGTTTCGATCAAGGACGGTGAAGGAAACCTACTCGAGTCGGCCCTACCCAAGGTCACCATCAACCGATATGCCAACTTCGGCGCCGACGATTTCTCGGACTCCGTCGACGGTGAGGTCGAGGTACTGGCCCGGATCAAGGCGAATCTCGCGCGGTACCCGCTGTCCGGGATCATCGCCGAAGGATCGTCGCCGTACGGGGGACTGTACGAATCACTGCTTGCTGCGATGAAACTCGCAGTCCATTCGGGCATTCCGGTTGTCGCGGTGGGTCGTGGCGGTGGAGGTTACGTCTCGCGGTACGGCGGGCAGGGCGGATTGTTCGTCACTGCAGGCAATCTCACCGCGACCAAGGCGCGCATGCTGTTGATGGCATGTCTGCTGAAGTTCGGATGCGTGCCCCCGGCAGCCGATCCGCAGGCGCCGACCGACGAGGAGATCGACGCGATCCGGGTGAAAGTGCGCGCGTACCAGGCTGTCTTCGACACACATTGAACCAACGGAAATCGTACGGAAGAAGCTGACAATGAAGTATGGAGTTTTCCTCCCCGTGGGCAACAACGGCTGGGTGCTGTCGCGAGACGCACCGCAGTACATGCCCACCTATGACCTGAATCGGCGCATCGTCGCCAAGGCAGAAGAACTTGATTTCGCCTTCGCTTTGTCGATGCTGAAATACCGCGGGTTCGGCGGCGCAACGTCTCACTGGGACAACACAGTTGATCCGTTGGCGCTGACGGCGGCGCTGTGCGCCGTCACCTCGACCATCAAGCTCTACGCAACCGTATCGCCGTTGACCATCAATCCACTCGTGGCCGCCAAGACCGCGGCGACGCTCGACGATGTGTCCGGCGGCCGTTTCGGACTCAATCTGGTCGCCGGCTGGAACCAGACGGAGTACCAGCAGATGGGTGCGTGGCCGGGCGACGACTACTACAACGTGCGCTACGACTGGCTCTCCGAGTTCACCCATATCGCGAAGACGCTGTGGGCCGAGGGTGCGGCAACGTATCGCGGCGAATACTTCCAGGTCGATGACGCCCAGTGCCTACCGAAACCCGCAGGCCATATCGACCTCGTCTCGGCCGGTTCTTCGCCCCGCGGAAGACGTTTCGTCGCCGAGTATGCCGACTATCACTTCGGTGCCGGGTCGACGCCGGAAGCGGTGCTGCGATCGAACACGGCGTTGGCGCAGGCGTGCCGCGACTCCGGAAGGAACCCCACCGCGATCGCCAATGCAACGCTGGTCATTGCCGACACGGACGCCGAGGCCGACCGGATCGTGAGTCGCTACGTGGCGGGAGCCGATCACGAAGCATTGGCCGCGATGGTGGCTGAGTATTCCAGGGATACCGCCACCACCGGGTCGAGCGCAGCAGTCGCGCAGCGTCACCGGACCGACATCAGCCCCTTCTACGGCGCCGCTCCGCTGACCGGATCGGCGCAAACCATCGCCGATCGGCTCAACGAACTTGCCGCAGTCCCCGGCACTTCGGGAATCATGCTCACCTTTGACGATTTTCTCGAAGGTATGGAGCGCTTCGGTCGCGACGTCGTCCCGTTGCTCGACCACCCGGTGACACCTTCGGAGACATCCGTCCCTTCGACTTTTCCCGCCGCCTGAGGTCGGCTTCCCATGTCCTACGAAATGAGCCTGGCGCTCGACATGTCCTTTGCACATCACCAAGGCCGCTGGCGGCTGCCGGGATCGTGGGCAGGTGCCACATTCCCGGATCTGAAGATGTACCAGGAAGTCGCGATGATGGCCGAACGCGGTTGTCTGGACATGATCTTCTTCGGCGACGGCACCGGCATTCCGTCGACCTACGGCGGGTCGATCGACGCAGCGGTGCACTGGGGGGTCGGCTGGCCCAGGCAGGACATGAGTCCCTTCATCGCCGCACTCGCGCAGGGTACGACGGGTCTGGGGTTCGGTCTGACATATTCCTCGACCTTCATGCACCCGTTCTACGTCGCGCGGTTGCTGAACTCGCTCGATCACATCACCTCCGGCCGAATAGCTTTCAATGTGGTGACCTCTTCGCGGGGCGCAGATGCCGCCAACTACGGCTTCAAAGAGTTGGCTGACCACGACGCGCGGTATCGACGGATGGAAGAGTTCATCGACGTCTGCCAGGCGTTGTGGCGCAGTGTCGGCCCCGACGCGTTCGTCTGGGACGAGGTCACCGGGCAGGTGGCCGATGCCTCGATGGTGGCGCCCATCGATCATGTGGGCGAGTTCTTCGACGTCGTGGGACCGTTGAACACCGTCCCGAGCCCACAGGGTGCACCGGTGCTGATTCAGGCAGGCGGCTCACCCCGGGGTATCGACGCGTCCTCGAAGTTCGCCGATGTCGTCTTCGGTGGGGCCTGGGACCCGGGTCAGCGCATCAACCACCGGACCGAACTCGACGCCGCTCTGGTCCGTAGTGGCCGCGACCCGAAGAAGGTCGGAATCCTCTGGGACATCCAGGTGATCGTCGCCCGGGACCGGTCCGAGGCGCTGGCGCGGCGCGAGATGCTGCGGGATGTCCTGCCCCGCGACGGGGCCGCGGCGTTCATGTCTCATCAGACCGGTCTCGACCTCGCGGCGCTGCCCGAGACCTTCACCCTCGGTGATCTGCAGGCGGAGGCCAAGGCCCGCAATGCAAGTCCGATGGCCTTCCGGGACCTCTTCGCGAAGTACGACGAAAATCACGAGATGACCCGGACCGAACTCATCGACAACGGCTGGCGCGAGGCCACCGGTTACGACCACACGGTGGTCGGGACCCCGAGCGAGGTCGCCGATTATCTGGAGGAGAGTTTCGAAGCCACGGGCAGTCGTGGCGGCTTCATGATCTCGCACCCACAATCGACCCCCGGGGACGTCGTCGACGTCGTGGGCCTCCTGGTTCCGGAGCTACAGAGGCGCGGCCGATTCCGCAAGTCGTACGCAGGCGCGACCCTGCGGGAGAACCTGGGGCTGGAGGCATTCGGCTAGCATTGAGCGCAGCCGTCGGTGGCCACATTCGCACCGACAACATGCGACCTGGGAGGGATGCGGTGACGGATCACGGTATCGGAGAATGAGTTCGCCTCCGTCTTTCCGGCCGCCGCGCTTTCGTCAGGACCGCGTCAACAGCAATCTGCTGCGGCTCGAGGGCAATCGGCGCCAAGATGAGGTGCGTCGTCTCCGCGATCTGATCTCGGCAATTGTTGTCACCCGGCTCGGTTCGGCCGCTCGATTGCCCGCCGACGAGGACATCGCGCGTGCCTTTCATTCCTCGCGCAACTGTGTCCGCCTGGCGTTGCAGACACTCGTTGCGGAGAAACGCCTGCACCGCTCGGTGGGAGCCGGTACGTACACCACAAACGTCCATCGGCGCAGTCGGTTCGACCTTCTGATCGATTCGGCTGCCGGGGGTGTGAACGACGATCGGAACGGGATTCGGATCATCGGCTGGAAGGTCTCTTCCGACATACCGGGACCGTTGGCCGAGGTCTTTCCACCCGATGCCACATCGGTGGCGATCTTCGAACGGCTGAGTATCGGCGATGGTGTGCCCAGGCAGCTGCGGACCTACTATCTGGCGCTGCGCCCGAATGACGAATTCACTCGCGACGATGCAATCGACGACCTATACCAGATCCTTGAAAATCGGTTCGGCTACGGAACTTTGACCGCTGATCGCCGCATTTCGGCCGTCGCGGCAGGTGAGTCCGCCGCAGCGCTGCTCGAGGTCGACACCACAACCCCGATCCTGTACATGGACACCACGGTCTTCGATGAACGAGGACACACCGTGCTGGTTTCCCATGCGCGCTATCGAAGCGACATGGTGACTGTTGCCCTCGATCCTCCACGAGGCTGATCGGCGTAACACGGCATCGGGTGTCGTCACACGCTGCTCGAGGCGGTCGGATCCAGCGGCCAAGGGGCGAAACATCGTGGACATAGCCGGGACTCACAACCGAAACGCGTCATTGATGGCATTGCATCAACGACCGCGCACTCGCCGTGGTCGGATCTCCCACATCGCGTAAGGATCCTCATGAACGACGCTTCCTCCCGCCACTACGGCAGACAGATCGGTGCCGGTTTCGCCGCATCCCTGATGGCCGCTGTGCTCGTCGCCTGCGGGTCGGACTCATCGCCGGCCCCTGCTGCCGAATCGGCGGACGGAGTTCGCTCGGTGTCCGTGACGACACTCGGACTGTGCAACGAGATGCCGGTGTACTGGGCGCAGGAGAAGGGCATCTTCACCGAACACGGACTCGACGTGGAATTGGTTCGGGCCCAGGGTGGCGCGGCAGGTTTGTCCGCGTTGCAGAGCGGTGAGGTGGACCTTGCGTTCACGAACCCGTTCTCGACGATGCGCGCGCTCGACCAGGGGATCGACCTGGCCTGGATCGCAACCGCCTACGAGACGCCGACCGATTCGGCGAACAAGGCCAATGCCGTTGCTGTGAAGAAGGACTCGAAGTACACCGACGCCAAGTCGCTGGAAGGAACCAAGATCGGGGTCAACGAGGTCGCCGGGATCAATCAGATCATCACCAGCGAATGGATGCGGGCGGGCGGCGCCGATCCGTCCACGGTGGATTTTGTCGCGCTACCCTTCGCGGACCTGGGGCCCGCGGTGGCGACCGGCCGAATCGATGCTGCCCAGATCACCGAACAGAACATGCTCCCCGAGTTGAAATCACTCGGTAACCCCTATGTCGTGGCGGGTGCGGGCCAGCCGCTTGTCTTTGCCGGGTATGTGGCCAAAGGCGATGCCGCCCAGAGTGATCCCGAGAGTTTCAAAGAATTCCAGGCAGCGCTTATCGAGGCTTCGGAACAGATCGAGCTCCCGGCAAACCAGGACGAGCGCTACGCGATCCAGGCGCAGGCATGCAAGCAGGACGCCACTGTGCTCAAGTCTCTGACAGAGCCGCCCTATGCGGCCGCGGTGAACATTGCGGCACTCGACCGGATGGCCGAGATGATGAAAGACGAGAACATCTTGGACGATCCGGCCGATGCATCGAGCTACGTGCCCGACTTCGTGGTCACCTCGTAAGTCGCAGTGAAGAAGACACTCACCGTCGACGGTGCCGAATTGGTCGTGGACATCGCCCCCGCGGATACGCTGCTGCGTGTCCTCCGCGCGCACGGCCACACCGCACCCAAGGCTGCGTGTGGCCGGGGGGAGTGCGGGGCCTGCACCGTCTTCGTCGGTTCGAAAGCCGTGCTGTCCTGCGTCAGCCTCGCCGCCGTGGTCACCGGGCCGGTGACCACGGCGGCAGGCCTCGGCGAAGGTGATCGCGACCTCCGTGAAGCATTCGCGGACCATGCGGGATTCCAATGTGGCTTCTGTACGCCGGGGCAGGTTGTCGCAGCGGCGGCTCTGCTGCGTGAGCTGGCCGAACCCGGGCGCAAAGACATCGTCACGGCCATGGCCGGGAACATCTGCCGTTGCACCGGATACGTTCAGATCATCGATGCAGTCGAGTCAGTCGCGCAGCGGAGAGGGGCGCAGCGGTGACTTCCGTGGGACGGCGTGTCCGCGCGCTTGATTGGGATGAGAAGACCTCCGGCACAGCGCTATATGCAGGAGATATGCATCCCGAGGGGATGCTGTACGCCAAGATTCTGCGGTCGACGACGGCCAGTGCGCGGATCGAGCATGTCGACCTCAGTGGCGCGTTGGCGTCGCCCGACGTGATTGCAGTTGTCGACTCCCGAGATCTACCACCGAATGCACGCTATCTGCACAGCGGTGGCACGTTCTCCGACCGCACACCGTTTGCGGTGGGGGAGATCCGATTTCACGGCCAGGAAATCGCCGCAGTCGCAGCGAAGACGCCGGAAGCCGCCGAGAAGGCCCTGCGCCAGATCGTGGTGCGGTACCGGAGACGACCGGCAGCGCTGACCGTCGCCGCCGCACTGGCAAAATCTGCCCACCGCATCCACCGACGATCGTCGGGCTCGAACGTGGCTGTCGAATCGGAAGGAGCCTGGGGCGACCCGGGTCTCGGTAGGCGCAACAGTGCACATCGCGCGGGCGGAGTCTTCGTCTATCCCCGCGTGTCACATGCCTGTATGGAACCGAATACGACACTGGCCTGGTGGCACGACGACCGACTGGAACTGTGGACCTCGACTCAGGCGGCACACTTTGTGATCCATGAACTAGCGCAACTGCTCGAGCTCCGCCCCGATCAGATCGTCTGTCGGGACGTCGCAGTCGGTGGAAGCTTCGGTTCCAAATCCAAGGTAAGTGAGCACGAGGTCATCGCGGCACTGCTGTCGATACGCACCGGAGCGCCGGTGATGGTGGAGTTCTCACGGGTCGAGGAGCTGGCTTTCAGCAAACCGCGCCATGGTTTCCGGAACGAGATGACCGTCCACGCAGATGCCGATGGTCGAATCTGCCTGCTGGAAGCAGATATCGACGTCGACAATGGCGCGTACAACCACTACGGGCCATCCGTGATGAGTGCCGGCATCAAGGTGCTCGGGTCGATGTACCGGCCTGATGCTGCGATCTGGCGTGCGCGACTCGTCGACACCAACCTCACTCCCGGTGGTCAGTTCCGGGGATATGGGCAACCGCAGACCGCACTGGCCGTCGAATCGTTGGTCGACGAGTTGGCCCAGAAGTGCCGGATCGACCCGATCGAGTTCCGTCGGCTCAACGCGGGCCTGCCGAATACTCGCGCTCTGGCCGGTGCGCGCATCGGATCGAATCGACTCGTCGAATGCCTCGACGCGGTGCGCGATGGGATCGGCTGGGCAGAGAAGAAGTCTGCGAAGGTGCCCTACCGTGGAGTCGGCGTTGCGGCCGGTATGCACGGTAGTGGCTCGTACGCCTACCCCGGCGGCAATGTCAGTGCGGCGGCGGTGGAGGCTTCCGAAACCGGGCGCATCACAGTCAAATTCGGTGGCAGTGATGCCGGGACCGGACAGCGCACGATCCTCGGACAGCTCGCCGCGGACATTCTTGGCGTACCTCTCGACCTGGTTGATGTCGTGATGACCGACTGGGATGAGGCGCCTCCGGAGATGGGCGCCTGGAGCTCACGCGGAACGCACATGGGTGGACATGCGGTGGTCAAGGCCGCGACGGCATTGCGTGATCGCCTCGAAGAGCTGGGCCGCACCGGGGCAGGAGATTTTGCAGACCTGATCGTGCATGCGCCGGAGAGCAGTGCCGGGGTGTTGCGCGTCGAGGCGGAATATCTCGAAGAGAAGATGGAGCCCTACTGGACCGGTCTGGACCGGCCGAACATCTCGGCGAGTTACGCGTTCGCGGCGCACGCGGTGGAGATCGAGATCGACTTCGACACAGGTGAATTGAAGATCATCGAGTACGTTGCCGCGCACGACGTGGGACGCGCGATCAATCCGGCGCTCGTCGATGGCCAGATCATCGGCGGTGTCGTTCAGGGGCTCGGAGCCGTGGTGGGGGAGCATCTCATCTACGAGGGTGGGCGAACGGTCAATACGAGCTACCTCAACTACCCCGTCCCGCGATCGACCACCGCCCCCGAGATCCGTTCGATCCTGATCGAAGGGCCAGAGCCGGCGGGTCCGTTCGATGCAAAGAGCGTGGCCGAGATGGCAATCGTGCCAGTGGCACCCGCGGTCCTCAACGCTGTGTACGACGCCATCGGGATCCGGTTCCGGTCCCTTCCGTTGACACCTGACGTCCTGCTCGCCGCGCTGCGCGACAACGGCGCCGTTGCGGTCCCGGCCACCCGGCACTTTCACCTGGCCCGCAGGCCGTCCCGGTGGCAGATCGAGGCCTTTCGGCGACTGTATCCCCTTGGTCTGCATCATCTTCTCGACCGATATGGCACACGCTGGGCACGCCGATCCGAGAGCAGGGAGGTCGAAGTGGTGGCTTCTCCGACCTGTGTCGACGAAGCGGTGACGATGCTCGCCGACGAACCTGCCGGAGCCGCCGTGGTCGTCGGTGGGGCAACGGATGTCCTTGTTCAGCAGCAACAGTTGTTGATCGCGCCACGGGTGTTGATCAGTACCGCGAACGTGACCGCGATGCGCCGGGTAATCCGCGACGCGGACGGGGCGTTCACGATCGGCGGCGCCGTCACCCTGACCGAACTCGCCGACTGGGCCCGAGGACCGATGCCGGTGATCGCCGAAGCCGTCGACTCCATCGCGTCCGCCCAGATCCGCGCCGTTGCCACAGTGGGTGGGAACCTTTCGCAGGCCAAGAGATGCTGGTACTTCCGCAACGGATTCGATTGTTACAAGCGCGGCGGCGTCACGTGTCCGTGTTATGCCGTCGACGGCGATCATCGGTTCCACCACGCGGCACTCGGTGGGCACCGCTGTCAGGCCGTGACACCGTCGGATCTCGCGACCGTGTTCTCCGGTTTGGGCGCTCGGATCCAGATCACCGGCCCCGGTCGGTCCCGGACGGTCAGCATCGGCGAACTCTATTCCGGGCCTGGCGAACTCAGTCTCCTGCCGGACGAGATGATCGAATCGGTCACCGTGCCGTCACAGGCGGGTGTGGCCAGGTCCGTCTTCGAGAAGATCCGGCTCTACGACGGCGACTTTGCGATGTTGTCGCTGATCTTGTCCGCCCACGTCGGTGATGGTGGCCAGTGGTCGGGGCCCAGACTGTGTTTCGGTGCACTGGCACCCACTCCATGGCATCCCACTGCAGTCGAATCCGCGTTCCGGGACGTACGACCGACCGAAGGGGAACTGGTGAAGGCGCTCGACTTCGAACTGGCGCATCGCGCACATCCGTTACCGGGTAACGAGTGGAAGATGCAGGCCGCGATCGGCCTGACCCGCAAGGCATACCGCCGATGGAGCGAAACCCGTTGAGCACCTCAACGCAGACCGGACCGATCACGCGGAGTCTGGTACGGGCCGGGGTGACGGTCTCGGCCGCACTGCCCGACAGTTGGCTCGGCCCCCTGATCGCCGAGGTCGAGGAAGAAGAGAGCATTCGCCACGTGTCCGTCGTCAGAGAGGACGATGGTGTGGGTATCTGCGCGGGTGCCTCGTTGATGGGCGCGCGGTCGGTCCTGTTGTGCCAGAACGCCGGATTACTTCTGGCCACCAATGCCCTTGCGGGCTACGGCCTCCACCATCAGATTCCGTTCGTGGTCATCGCCGCCGACCGTGGCGCCGCCGGTGACAACTTCTACTATCAGGCCTACAAGCATTCGGTCACCTACGGTGTCATGTCCGCGGTGGGCCTGCGCGTTCACCAGGTGCAATCCTCTTCGGACAGCGAGATCTTCGAGACTGCCTTCGACGAAGCAGAAATGACGCAGCGTCCCGTGGTCTTGCTGTGCACAAAACGAGTGCTGGCGGGTTCTGAAGAATGAAGCGATCATCGGTGGCACGTGCGCTCGACCACGGTCTCGACAAAGACGCCGTGGTCTTCGCGAGCCTCGGAACGGCAGGCCGGGCCTGGCGTGATCAGGGCGCGAGTCAGCTCACGTACTACGCGTCCGACCCGATGGGAACCGCGCCTGCCCTGGCACTCGGGGCTGCCGTGAGTCGGCCGCACCTACATTTCGTCTTGTTGGAAGGCGATGGTGACCTGGCGATGAACCTCGGGGTTCTGCTCACCATCGCAAACACGGCTCCGCCGAACCTCCACATCGTCGTCTTCAACAACGGACGGTACGAAACGGGTGGTGGCCAACCGCTCGGCACGCACGCAACGGCGGATTTCGCTGCGATCGGACGCGGCGCCGGACTGCGCAGCGTCCAACTGATCGCTGCGGAGACAACCGAGGAACAGCTGAGAATCCTCTTTGCCGAGTTCTTGTCCTGTCCCGGTCCGGGCCTTGCCGTTGTCGAGGTGGCCCCGGAGCCGTCGCCCTATGGCGGACCGGGACAACACTCAGGAGTCCAGTGCCGCACGCTGTTTCAAGAAGCCCTGGCTGCTCGCGACGCCGACGAGAATCCTACGGGTGCCCCGGGTGCGATCCTCGACAGCTGATGGCACGTTCAGTGGCCTGAATCCAGGTGAGCGCTTCACCTGGACGGCCGAACGAACCTCGGATTCAGAGTCGAAGTGCAGTTTGAACGAGTTCGGCGACAGCTCGCGACCGGCTGTGTGGTGGCCAGGCGATGACCGTGGTGATTTTCGGCGCGTCCACAATCGGTACGGCGACGAGGTCATCGTGTAGTTGCGTCCTACAGGAGTCAGGCGCCACCATCAGAGTTCGGCCAAGGGCTATGAGCTGCAGAACTTGGGCGTGGCTGTGGACTTGGGGGCCTGGGCCCTCTGCATAGGTGCCGTCTGATCTGGGCCAGCGAGGCATGGGTAGCTCGGGTACGTCGGCCAGATCACGGAGGTGCAGGTCGGATCGAGTGGTGAGGCGATGGCCGGCCGGAAGCACCGCGATCTGATCTTCGGTGACAAGTTCCTCGGTATCGAAACCTGTTGTGTCGTCGAAAGGTTGGTGCAGTATGGCGACGTCGGCGCGACCGTTGCGTAGTAGTTGTGCTTGCTCGCCGGGCGCGCACAGAACCACATCGACGCGAATCGATCCGGGTTCAGCGGCGTAGGCGTGCAGTAGCTTCGTCAGCAGTTCGCTCGATGCTCCTGCTTTGGAAGCCAGGATCACTTCGGCTTGGCCGGCGCCTGCCAGGGCTGCGCGACGAGCGCGGTGTTCGGCGGCCTCCATCGCATCCAGCGCCACCCGACCTTCGCGCAGCAATACGGTGCCGGCGTCGGTCAGGGACACCTCTCGGCTGTTGCGCCGCAACAACTCTGCGCCCAGTCGCCGCTCGAGTAGGCTGATCGCTCTGGACAGGGGTGGCTGAGCCATACCCAAGCGCTGCGCCGCCCGGCCGAAATGTAGTTCTTCGGCGACAGCGACGAAGTACCGCAGCTCTCGTGATTCCACGGCAACAGCGTACTCACAGCGGCCAGTTCCAATACCTTGCGGGTATCGCTTGTGACCTGAACAGTCTTGGACGGATCTGATCGACCGGACGCATGATCGATGGCGTGAGCGAAACGAAGATCGTCCTGGTGACGGGCGCAAACAAGGGCATCGGTTACGAGATCGCGGCGGGTATGGGTGCGCTGGGTTGGAGCGTCGGTGTGGGAGCCCGGGACCAGACACGACGGGAGCAGTCGGTGGCCCGACTTCGAGAAGCGGGCATCGACGCCTTCGGTGTCCCATTGGACGTCACCGACGACCGCAGTGTTGCTGCGGCCGCTGACCTGATAGATGAGCGAGCAGGCCGTCTGGACGCTTTGGTGAACAACGCGGGCATCACCGGCGGCGGTCCGCAACAGCCGACCACTGTCGATCCGGCTCTCGTCCGTGCGGTCGTCGAGACCAACGTCATCGGCGTCATTCGGGTCACCAACGCCATGCTGCCGTTGCTGCGTCGATCGCCGTCGCCACGAATCGTGAACATGTCCAGCAGCGTGGGCTCGCTGACCCGGCAATCTGGTCCCGGCAGCGAAACGACAACCGGTCCGGTTGCGGTGGCCTATGCGCCCTCGAAAACCTTCCTGAATGCGGTGACCCTGCAATACGCCCAGGAACTGGCAGACACCAACATCCTGATCAACTGTGCTTGCCCAGGATTTGTCGCCACCGACCTCAATGGCTTCCGCGGCGTCCGCAGTCCGACAGAAGGCGCCCAGACCGCGATCGCCCTGGCCACTCTTGCGGACGACGGTCCGACAGGGGGCTTCTTCGAGGACGCCGGGGTCGTTCCCTGGTGATCGTCGCCGATCTCATTCTCAGTTCGAGCCCGCGTCACCGTGGGTACTTGCGTCCACGAAACAGGAAGAGTTCATGAACATCGCAATACTGGGCACTGGCAAAGTCGGATCCGCACTCGGCGCACGACTGGCTTCCGCCGGCCACCACGTCGTCTACGGGTCACGGACACCTTCGGGGCAAGCCGGAACCGTCAGCCAACAGAACGCTGTTGCCCCAGCTGATGTGGTGATCACCGCGATCCCCGGCACTGCCGTACTCGCCACGTTGCAGGACATCGGGGCGGATGTCTTGCGCGACAAGATCGTGCTGGACCCGTCAGGCGCTTTCACCTCGCAGATGACGATGGCGTATCCAGGCGACAGCGTGGCCCAACAGGTACAGGCCCGGTTCCCGCAGCTCCGCGTCGTGAAAACCCTCAACACGATGAACTTCACCATCATGGTCGATCCACTGGCCTCCCTGCCCCGGGCGTCCGTCTTCGTCAGCGGCGATGACAGCACCGCCAAGACTGTGGTCGCCGGTTTGCTGACCGACCTGGGATGGCCCGACGAGAGCATTCTCGATCTGGGCGGTGTCGACAGTGCGTTGGCGACCGAGCACCTTGCCCCGATGTTCTTCGTACTCGTTGGCGCCTTGCAGACCGCCACGTTCAACATCACCGTCTCGCGGTGAATCCGGTCCGCGGAACAAGGCTCAGCCACAACTGAAATGGTTGATGCATCACCATATTGCGGCCCGGGTTGCGCACAGCGTCACGTGGGGGGTGTGGCGTCCAGCACTTCTGCGAGCAGATGCATCGCCGACGTGACGGCGAGTGCTCGAACATTTGCGCGGTCACCCGGGAGTTGTTGTGTCCGTGTCACCGTCGGCTCACCCGCGACCGCGATGGCGAAGCAGACGGTACCCACCGGTTTGAGATCGGTTCCGCCGCCGGGGCCGGCGATCCCGCTCGTGGACACCGCGACATCGGCTCCGAGCCGGCTCAACGCACCCTCGGCCATCCGCGCGGCCACCTGTTCGCTGACGGCTCCGTGCTGCGCGATCAATTCCGATGGCACATCGAGCAGGCCGGTCTTGATCACGTTGGCATAGGCCACGACTGCGCCGACGACGTACACCGACGACCCGGGTCGGTCGGTGAGCCGCGCGGCGAGCAGGCCGCCCGTGCATGATTCGGCGGTGGCGGTCAGATGCCCGGCAAGTCGTTCCGCGATCTGGTCGTCGATGGTCGAACCGTCCGTCGAAAAAATCCGTGCGCCATGATGTTCCGTGACGATCGATGACAACTCGGCGTAGGCGGCAGTCGACGAATCAGGGTAGCGGGTCACCATTTCGAGCTCTCCGAGTCGCAGGCAAGTGGTGATCTCGAGGGTTTCGAATCCGGCCAGATCTTGTTCTGCGGCGCGCAATGTCGCGGCAAGGTCGGCTTCGGAGAGGCCATAAGCTCGAATGATGGACTCCTGCAACACTGATCGGTTGGCCATGGCCTCTGTAACCGCAGATGTCTTCAGCGCCGCAGGCCACATCGCCTGCAGTTCAAGCGGTGGGCCGGGGAGCACCAGGATGGCAGGTAGCCCGGTTGCCCCGATCGCCACGCCCGGTGCGGTGCCGGTCGGCGGAATCGACTGTGCACCTTGCGGAACCATCGCCTGTTTACGGATACCTGCTTGCAACGGCGCAGGATCGGGATCGGAGGACAGGCGTCCGCGCCACCGTTTGATGATTCCGCCGATGTGTTCCTCGAGGTCGGTATCGAGGAGCAGTTCACGACCGCAGAACGCCGCGACCGTCGCGACGGTCAGGTCGTCGGCGGTCGGTCCGAGACCTCCGGTTGTGATGATGAGATCGACGTGTTGATCGGCGAGGAACTGCAATTGTGCCGTCAGGTCGTCGGGACGGTCGCCGCACACCGTGATGTGCGCGATGTCGACGCCGAGCTCGAGGAGCTGTTGAGCCACCCAGGGGCCGTTCTGATCGGTGATCCGACCGGTGAGAACCTCGGTTCCGGTCACGATCACGCCTGCCCGCACTGTCATGTACCCGAGCTTAGTGGGGCCAGTGGGCACCTTCTGGTCGCGGACCTGAAACCGTCGAATAGGAGGGTGTCCAGGGCGATCTACCCTCGCAGGACTCGTGTTTGCCCGCTTCAGGTTGGCAGGTCAGGGAATGAGGCGTAGATCGACATATTGTCCCAGTTGTCGCAATAGCCCGAATATCAATAGGTGAGACCGTCGGCGAACTCACTCCACGGCGGCGTGGTGGTTCAAGAATGGCGGAAAGCCTACCGCAGCAACTGTTTTGGGCATCTAACTATCCATCGATGACGGGTATCTCCGAGTCTGGAATATACCGATTGTCGTACGCCAAGGGGAACTACGTTCGGCAATTCGGGAATAAATGGAGTAAATGCTGCCTGAATGTGACAAAATTGGCACATTCTTCCGGGCGGTCTGGATTTTGCTGGCGGTCTGGATTTCGGCAGTGGCGACAAGGAGTTCCCATGAGCCCGATGAATTGGATTCATGGTCGGTGGTACACCAGCTCACGCTCGGCTTTCTTCGGTGTCGTTGCGTTCGTGGCATTGCTGGTCGCAGCACTCGTGGTGCCGGTGACCATCGAATCATCCACCGGGACAGCGACCGCGGCGCCACTGCCCGCGGAGGATCCGTTCTACGCGTACACCGGACCGTTGGATGCGGTGGCGCCGGGGACCGTGCTCCGCACCCGCGACATCACCTTCGCGGCAGGCGAACTCAGGACGCCGATCGCGGGTACGCAGGCGCTGTACCGGACCACCGATCAGCAAGGTGCCCCGGTGACGACCGTGACCACGGTATTCCGGCCGATCACACCAACCGCAGATACCCGGATCGTCTCCTTCCACACCGCATACGACGCCCTCGGCTCGCAGTGCGACCCGTCGTACACCCTGCAGGGCAACAACCCCAGTCAACTGTCGCTGGCCGGACAGTCGGTGATCGCGGGCTATCTGACTGCCGGTTACCACGTCAGCGTCCCCGATTACGAAGGTCAACGGTTGGAATGGACCGTGGGGCGTCAATCCGGATACGCCGCACTCGATGGCGTCCGGGCGGCCGAAGCCGTCCTGCGCCTGCCCTCGTCCACGCCGGTCGGACTTGTCGGATACTCGGGCGGGTCGGTCCCGACCGAGTGGGGCGCCGAGGTTGCACCCACCTACGCGCCCGACCTGAACATCGTGGCTGCGGCGGGCGGCGGTCTGCCCGTCGACCTGGCGCACAATTTGCCCTACGTGAGTGGGAGCCAGAACTGGTCGGGCGTCATCCCGGCGTTGGTGGTGGCGTACAACCGGACTTACGATCTCAACCCCTCGTCGTTTCTGTCTTCCTACGGCGCCGAGATCGTCAAGCGTGTCCAGGACCAGTGCATCGACCAGTTCGTCGCGGCCTATCCCGGACTCACCGACGCCCAGATGGTCGCCCCGCCCCTTACTTCGCTGCTGCAGGTACCCCAGGTGGTCCGTGCCATCAACGACAACATCATGGGCACCGCCGGAACCCCTGATGTGCCCCTGTTCCTGGCCGTCGGCCAAATCGATGAAACCGGTGACCAGGTCATGATCACCCGAGACGTCCAGGCTCTGGCCCACACGTATTGCGGTCGGGGAGTGCCGGTCAACTACACGCGGTACGCCGGACTGAGCCACGGCCAGGCGTACGTCCCGTTCCAGGCGGAAGCGGCCCGCTTCCTCGATCAGCATTTCGCCGGGGCAGCCCCTCCGGACAACTGCTCCTCGATCCCCCCTGGCAACTCTCTGGCACCGCTGCCCATTCCTGCAGGCTAGGTATTCACGCCCTCACCTTGCGGCGTGATGCGTGTGCAAAACAGCACGTGAACTGCTGTTTCTTTCTGTGACCGTTGACACGCAAGTATAGTGAATGTACATTCATTCACTATGAACACTCAATCACTCAATGGGGATTCTCCGACGTACGAGGACATCATTTACGAGGTCGACGGCCGCACCGCCGTCATCACGATCAACCGTCCGAGCCGCTACAACGCCTTCCGCGGCAAGACTGTCGAGGAGTTGATCGGCGCGTTCCGCAAGGCGTGGGCTGACAACGGCATCGCGGCGATCATCCTGACCGGGACCGGGGAGAAGGCCTTCTGCACCGGCGGTGACGTCAAGCAACGTGCGGAAACCGGGGACTACGGCCCCACCGAGAGCGGCATGTTCGAGATCGGCAACCTTCACAAGCTGATCCGGGACGTCCCCAAGCCGGTGATCGCGGCTGTCAACGGTGTGGCGATCGGCGGTGGCCACGTGCTCCACGTGCTCTGCGATCTGTCGATCGCCTCCGAGACCGCGAAGTTCGGGCAGGCCGGACCCAGGGTCGGGTCCTTCGATGCGGGTTTCGGCTCGGCATTCCTGGCCCGGGTCGTCGGCGAGAAACGCGCACGGGAGATGTGGTACCTGTGCCGGCAGTACGACGCCGCGACGGCTGAACGCTGGGGTCTGGTGAACTTCGTTGTCCCCGCCGACCAGCTGCTCGACGAGGCGAAGGCCATCGCCGCCGAGATCGGTGAGAAGAGCCCGACTGCGCTGCGATTCCTCAAGCAGAGCTTCAACGCCGACACCGATCATCAAGCCGGTCTGAGCAACCTCGCGATGTCTGCCCTCGATCTGTTCACCCATTCACCCGAGGGGCTCGAAGGCGCCCACGCCTTCGCCGAGAAACGGATCCCCGACTTCGGCAAGTACGTCGGAAGCTGAGAGGACAACCATGAGAACCAAGACAATCGCCGTGGTCACCGGCGCAGGGTCGGGCATCGGCAAGGCCATCACGCTCGCGATGGCCGACCAGGGTATCGCCGTCGCCGCCGCCGATCTGGATCTCGAAGCCGCCAAGCGGACCGCCGAGCACAGCGATCTGATCACCCCGATGGGTGTGGACATCGCAGATCGGTCGCAGGTGGATGCCCTCCGCGACCAGGTCAACGCCGAGCTGGGGATTCCCACGATCCTGGTGAACGCGGCAGGCTGGGATCGCACGGATCAATTCCTCAACGCATCAACGGAATTCGCCGAGAAGGTGGTCGCCATCAACTATCTCGGACCCGTGCACATGTGCAGTGCCTTCCTGCCCGGAATGGTTCAGGTGGCAACCGACAATCCCGATCACCCGGGCGGCCGGGTCATCAACCTGGCGTCCGATGCCGGTCGTGTCGGTAGCTCAGGCGAGGCCATCTATGCCGGAGCCAAAGGCGGTGTCATCGCATTGAGCAAATCGCTGGCCCGGGAGATGGCCCGGCATCGCATCACCGTCAACTGTGTCTGCCCGGGGCCGACCGACACCCCGTTGTTCCAGGCGCAAGCGGAGAAGCTCAAAGATGCTCTGGTCCGGGCGATTCCGTTCCGACGGTTGGCCCGGCCCGACGAGGTCGCCGCGCCAGTCCTGTTCTTCTCCTCGTCCGCCGCATCATTCATCACCGGACAGGTGATCAGTGTCAGCGGCGGCCTGACCATGGCGGGATAGCACCATGAGCGATGCCGACACACCCGTAGAGTACGACGCCCACGCCTATCGGGCGTATTTCGAAACTGAGTTCACCTATCTCAACGGTTTTCGACGCAACGTCCATCGTTACGCTGACCGCGTCGCGATGATCGACCCGGTCACCGGGGCGCAGTGGACCTACGCCGAGTTGGGCGACCGGGTGGACCGCATCGCGACCGCGCTGGTTGCGGCCGGGGTGCGCCCCGGTGATGTTGTTGCCTACCAACTGTTCAACGGCCCGGAGTTCGCGCAACTCTATCTCGCCACCCAAGCCGCCGGGGCGGTCGGGTCGCCGCTGAACTATCGTCTGGCGGCCGGTGAAACGGCCACGATCATCGACATCAGCAGGCCCCGTGTCTTCATTTACGACGTGGACCTGTCGGCCATGGTGGCCGACGCACTCCAGCGCGCCGCCCACGTGCCCGAACTGCTGGTGGCGGTCGGTCCGGGAGAGCCGGTCGTCGGGCATACCTCGATCAGGTTCGATGACTTCACCACAGGTCCCGCCGATCCGCCGACCGTCACCCGCGGCGTCTTCGATGAGACCTCCCGTCTCTACACGTCCGGTACCACCGGCATGCCGAAAGCCGTGCCGCTCAACAGTGCCATCGAGATCTTCAGCGCACACGACGTCATCATGCATTTTCCGCTGGCGCCAGAAGATCGCACCCTCAACATGACACCCTGGTTCCATCGCGGCGGATTGTATTGTGCGGGACCGAATCCGACGTTCTATCTCGGTTCATCGCTGGTGCCGCAACGCACATTCGATGCCGATCTCACTCTCGATTACGTCGAGGAGTTCGGATTGACCTTCCTCATCGGGGCACCAACCAACCTCGGAATGCTCGCGAAGGCACAGCAGGACCGACCCCGAGACCTGTCGTCCCTGCGTGGCATCGTCACGATGGGCGCGCCACTCGAACGAGACGCGGCACTGCTCTACCAGCGGGTGCTCACGCCCCGGATCTTCAACGGATACGGCAGCACCGAAGGCTTCTGGAACACCTTCCTGCGTCCGGCTGACCTGCCGGCCATGGCGGGTACGGCCGGTCGGGCATGTATCGACGACGACGTCGCCGTGGTGAAGATCCTCGATGACGGCTCACTCGCCGGACCGGATCAGACGGTCGCACGCGACGGCTCCGAGGTCGGGGAGATCATCGTGCGGTCGCCGAAAAGTGCGATGGCCTATTACAAATCACCCGAGCAGGAAGCGGCGAAGTATTCGGGCAGTTGGCTGCACATCGGTGACCTGGCGACCTGGGACAAAAATGAGTTCGTCACCATCGTCGGGCGCAAAGACGACATGCTGATCTCCGGCGGCGAGAACGTCCACCCCGTGCAGATCGAAGAGGCGCTGAACGGCCACCCCGGCGTCACGGATTGCCTTGTGGTCGGGGTACCGGATGACCGTTGGGGCCAGGTCGTGGTCGCCTACGTGGTCACATCCGATCCGGCACTCGGCGTCGACGAACTCGACCGATACTGTCGCGATCACCCCATGTTGTCGACCTTCAAACGTCCCCGCGCTTACCGCCTCGTCGGATCCTTGCCACTGTCGGCGACCGGTAAGAAGCTTCACTACAAAGCGGCTGAGGCCGCACGCACCGATATGGCCGACGGCCACTTTCACCGCCCGACGCCCGAAACACAAGGAGCCGGATCTTGAATACCAGAACTGCACCGACTTTCGACCGCACCGACCTCTTGGGTCTGGATCTGTCGTACTCCGACGACGAACTCGCTGTTCGGGACAGCGTCCGAGGATTTTTGAACGAGCACGTCGCACCGAACATCGCGGAATGGTTTGAGCAGGGCGGCATTCCACATGCGCGTGAACTCTTCAAAGAGTTCGGATCACTCGGTGTCCTCGGAATGCATCTCGAGGGTTATGGCTGTGGCGGATCGACCTCGGTCCACTATGGCCTGGCGAGTCTCGAACTGGAAGCCTGCGACTCCGGTATCCGATCGATGGTGTCGGTGCAGGGATCTCTCGCGATGTTCTCGATCTGGAACAACGGAAGCGAAGAGCAGAAGCAGCAATGGTTGCCGCAGATGGCCGAAGGCAACATCATCGGCTGCTTCGGACTCACCGAACCGGATGCCGGATCGGATCCGTCTGCGATGAAGACCCGGGCACGTAAGGACGGCTCGGACTGGATCCTGGACGGCAGCAAGATGTGGATCACCAACTCGCCGATCGCCGATGTGGCGGTGGTGTGGGCCCAGACCGACGACGGGCAGGGGGAGAGCGGGATTCGTGGATTCATCGTGCCGACCGATACTCCGGGGGTGAGTACTCCGGAGATCAAACACAAACTGTCACTTCGCGCCTCGGCCACCGGAGAGATCGTTCTCGACAACGTCCGTCTACCCGAATCTGCGTTGATGCCCAGCACAGATCTGCGTGGCGGCGGGGGTGTCAAGGCCCCGCTCAGCAGCCTCACCGAGGCCCGCTTCGGGATCATCTGGGGATCGATGGGCGCAGCACGGTCAGCTTTTGAGGCCGCACTGGACTATTCGACACAGCGCACGCAGTTCGGCAGACCGATCGCCGGATTCCAGATGACCCAGGGCAAGCTCGCCGACATGGCCGTCGAACTGCACAAAGGCCAGCTCCTGGCCCTGCACCTGGGCCGGCTCAAGGACAGTGTCGGCCTGCGTCCCGATCAGGTCAGCTTCGGCAAACTCAACAACACCCGCGAAGCGATCAAGATCTGCCGCACGGCACGAACGATACTGGGCGGCAATGGCGTATCCCTCGAATATCCGGTCATCAGGCACATGGTGAACCTTGAATCGGTGCTCACATATGAAGGCACCCCCGAGATGCACCAGCTGGTCCTCGGGCAGGCCCTCACCGGTCAGAACGCATTCCGTTGACACGCGGCGAAGGAGTACCGACATGAGCGCACTGACACACGACGTCGAACACCTGGACTTCCGTGATGCCGTCGCCGGTTTCGTGGCCGAACGCATCGTCCCCGCCCATGAGAAGTGGGAAGAGGACAAGATGCTTGATCGTTCCCTGCTCACGGACGCGGGTCAACAAGGGCTCCTGGGGTTTACGGTCGCCGAAGAGTACGGCGGTCCCGGCGTTGATGACTTCCGGTACAACGCGATTGTCATCGATGAGACGGCCCGCACCGGAGCGGCTTCCGAAGCGATCGCGTTCTCCTTGCAGAACGACGTGGTGCTGCCGTACCTCACCGATATGACCACCGCCGAGCAGAAAGCACGGTGGCTGCCCGGGGTCGTCACCGGCGACACCGTACTGGGCATCGCCATGACCGAGCCGGGTACCGGCAGTGATCTGACCGGTATCAGCACCTCGGCTGTGCGAGACGGCGACCACTACGTCGTGAACGGTGCGAAGACATTCATCTCGAACGGACAGAACGGAAATCTGTTCGTCGTCGCCGTGCGAACATCTCCGGATCGTCACAAGGGGTTGTCGTTGCTCGTCGTCGACGCAGAGACCCCGGGATTCACACGTGGCCGCAATCTCGACAAGATCGGATTACACGCCCAGGACACCTCCGAACTCGCCTTCACGGATATGCGTGTGCCGGCGACGAACCTGCTCGGTGAAGAAGGGCAGGGTTTCTACCAACTGGTGCACAACCTTCCGCAGGAGCGGCTGTCACTCGCGGTGGGTGCGGTCGCGGCGGCGGAGGGTGTGTTCGCCCGGACTCTCGAGTACGTGCGCGAGCGGTCCGCGTTCGGCCGGCCCGTCTCGGGATTTCAGAACACACAGTTCGTCATGGCCGAACTGTCGACCGAGATCGACATCGCCCGAACCTATCTCGACGACTGCATCGCCGCACACGTGAAGGGGGAGCTCAGCGCCACCCGCGCGGCGAAACTCAAGTGGTGGACCACCGAATTGCAGGTGCGTACCGCGGACCGCTGCCTGCAACTGCACGGCGGTTACGGTTACATGCGGGAGTACCCGGTGGCACGGGCTTTTGTCGATGCCCGGATACAGACCATCTACGGCGGCACCACCGAGATCATGAAGACGATCATCGCCAAAGATCTGCAGATGTGACAATCCGCTACGGTGATGAATCAATTCGCATCAGGTGGAAGAGGAGGACCGCATGGCCAAGTCAGACGCGCAGTTGACTGTCGACGAGGCAGTCCGTGCGGTACGGGTCTCGTCCCGGCGGCGCCAGGTGCTCGATGCGGCGGTGACCGTGATGCAGCGCACCGGCTTTCACCAGATGTCGATGCAGGCACTGGCCGACGAGGCCGAGGTGAGCGTGGGCCTGATCTACAAGTACTTCGGCAACAAAGAAGACATCCTGCTGGCCACGATCGTCGACATTCTGGAGACGTTCCGCGACCAGCTCAAGCCCGCGATGGACAGTGCCGGTGACGACCCGGTTGACCGGTTGGTAGCCGGATTCGCTCGGTACACCACCATCGTCGACGAGAATCGCGATGCCGTGATCCTCACATACCGCGAGAGTCGAACCCTGGATGCGGCCGGCCGCGAGCAGATCAAGGACCTGGAGGTCGAGACCTCCGCACCGATGCGCGGTGCCATCGAGACCGGCATCGAACTCGGTTTGATGAAGCCCGTCGATGTCGACCTGGTGGTCTTCGATCTGATGATGCTGGCGCATGGCTGGGCTCTGAAGCACTGGCATTTCGCACCGAAGTTCACGGTGGACAGCTACATCCGGGCTCAGCTGCAACATGAGCTGTCCGCACTGATCGTCCCTGCGGTGCTCGACGCCTATCTGGAGAAACTCGCCGGCTCTGATCGTGACTGACGTGCCTGAGTGCACACGGGTGGTCCGCTTTTAGGCCTTGTCGCGTGACGAGTCGGGATCAAGGGCATCTTTCACCTTGCCCATGAGACCCTTTTCGGTACCGAGTGCAGCCTCACGTGGTGTCCCGAGCGAGCCATCGTAAGTGGCGTAGAGCTTGGGATCTGGTGCCGGCGCTTGGCCTTTGCCGCCCAGTGGCTGCGGATCCGTGAGAATCCCCATGTTGCGCCTACCGTCCGGGGCCACTCCGTTCGCCCAGCCACCTTCGGCCGAGTGCACACCGTCGGAGAGATGCCAGAGGTTCTCGGCGTGTTCGGAGTATTCCTCGTCCAGCAACGCGTTCGGGGCGATGGTCTCCTCGAGACCGTCGGCCTTGAGCTCTTCGATCCCGGCGAGCCAGAGGTTTTGATGGTGGGTGTCTCGGGCAAGGTTGAACTTCAACATGTTCTTCACGCCGGGGTCGTCGGTCATGTGGTACAGGCGAGCTGTCTGCAAACGGCCCTGGGCCTCCGCAGTGACGTTCGCACGGAAATCTGCGAGGAGATTGCCGCTGGCGATGATGTAACGGCCGTTCCACGGGACCCCGTTGCTGTCGGCGAGGAGGGCACCTCCGCCGGCAACGATGGCCTGCTGCGGATCCATTCCACCGAGCACAGCTGCGGTCACCGGATCTCCCCCGGCGGCCTTGCTCGACTCGGTTGCCGGGGCGCCCTCCAGAAGTCGGGCCACCATCGTTGCGATCATCTCGACGTGACCGATCTCTTCGGTCGCGATGTCCATGATCATGTCTTTGTACTTGCCGGGCATCCGGCAGTTCCATCCTTGGAACAGATACTGCATGGTGACGGTCATTTCACCGAACGCGCCGCCGAGTAGCTCCTGTAGCTTTCGGGCGTAGACGGGGTCGGGAGTCTCCGGCTTGACATCGAACTGCAGGTAGTCGGTGTGACGAAACATATTGGAATCCAGTCGTTTATGGAAATCGCAGGTGTTCGACCTTCCGTGGCAGGGCATGCCGTGAGGTGGCAACCGCCGAGGCAAACGGGTCCAATGGAGTGAAAAGGTTGCAACCCAAGTTGTTTCGGCAACTGATGCCGCGGCGACATACATCGGTATCTGCCTGCGGAGAGTGCTTGTCATCCCAGATCACCGGCACCGCATTCGAGCCGTGAATCTGCCGTATATCTGGCAATCAGAAAAGGTGAACGAATCGCGCCAAGCCGGTGTCTTCGGGATGGCGTAGCCGGTTCATGCAGGCCGGGTGAGGCCATGCACTCCGATTGCGTCGGTTACGAGACGGCGGCTCGCCGGGCCACCTCGGCCGCAAGCAGCCATCGCGTCGTTGACGCTGCGGTGCATGTTCAGCGTCTTGTCGAGTCCGAGTGCCGTGATGGGGCGGGCTGTCGCGCGGCCGGCGGCCACCACGGCAAATCGTCCGCCCGCGGTCTCGGTTCGTCGGCGTCCGTAGTCGAGCGCGGTGAGGCCGGCGGCGCCGAGGAAGTCGGTCATCGTCATGTCGATGACCAGGCTTTTCGCACCCGAGGCGAGGGCCTCGTCGATGGTCTGACTCAGCTGATCGCCCGTCAACAAGTCGAGGTCGCCGCGCACACTCAGGACAAAAAGGTCGTGGCAAGCGATCGTGGAAATAGAGAATTGGCCACACGCGGATGTAGCCGCACTGGAATATTCGGCGAATTCGAATTCTGACTTCACAATCGCTCCCTGAACACGATATGGGAAGCGCAGGCATGAGGGTACCGCCGGCGCAGAGCACGGCTAGTCATTTAACCTGGACCAATAGTTGCAGTCATCGACCGGCTTTGCAACCCCTCAGGTCGTCCCGCCGCCGGCCGAGATTCGGTGTGGGCTGAAAGAATGTGGGGTGCAGGGTAATTCGTCACCAGGGACGTCAGTCCAGGACGGAAAGGTCCGCGCGTCGTTTGCGGCCACCAGCGGACGGCCTTGCCGACATCGAGGCGCCGATACCGGTCGAGTGAGAGCAGGCCCCGGTCAGCTTCGGTGGGTCGACGGATCGTCGCCGCGGGTCAGCGGGGTCATGTGTTCGATTCGGCCGGCCAGTCCGGCGATGGTCCGGCTACCCGCCGCCGCTGTTGACGCGAGGGCCGAGTCGCTGCGCACGTGTCCGTCGAGGCGATCGCGCGCACGATCGAGAATCGTCAATGGAAGTGCCGCAACGGCGTTGCCCGGAGGTCGGCGGGCGACCACCGGGTGGGGGCGGGTCGGCGCGATACGGCGCACGGCCTCCCAGGCGTGGCCGAGACGAACCAGTGTGCGTTCGGACGAATTGGCCTGCAGCAGTGGCAGCAGTCGATCTTCTTCATCCCGGACGTCTTCACCCTTGGGGATACGGCGGCGGATGTATGGCCACAAGATTGCTTCCTCTGCGAACGCATGAGGGAAAACCGGGCGGCACAACGAATTCAGCAATTCTTCCCGTTGGCGTCCCCGTGTGTCCTGCGGAGCATCGGCAAGTTGGCCACCCGTGTCGTGCGTATACTGACCCGCGAGTCGGTGGAAGAAGCCCGCCGTGAGCGTTGGACAGAAACGGTGAGTTGGATGGACGCCGAAGTGCACACGACCATTGCCGAACTGGTGCGAGACATGCACAAACTGTCATCGGCGCAGGACGATGTCGATGCCTTGATCGGCTCGATCTCCTCGGGCGCGGTGACTCATGTGCCGGGGGCGCAATTCGCAGGCGTGCTGTTGGTCCGGAAGAAGAAAGAGTTCGAATCGCTCGGGGTCACGGATCCGGTGGTGGAACAACTCGATCAGATTCAGAAGCAGGTGGGAGAAGGTCCCTGCCTCGAAGCTGCGTGGGAGCAGCCGACGGTTTGGATGAACAACTTCTATGACGAGCAGCGGTTTCCTGCGTTCGCCGCGCGAGCAATAAGCGAAACTGCCGTCAGGTCAAGTCTGTCATTTCAACTGTTCACCCATGAAGGTGCCATGGGCGCGCTGAATCTGTTCTCCGAGGAGGTGAACGCGTTCACCCGGGAGTCTGAAGAAGTGGGTTTCGTCTACGCCACCCACACCGCGCTGGCCATGTTCAGGGCGCGCCAACAGGTGCAGTTCAACAGTGCGCTCGCGAGTCGTGACCTCATCGGGCAGGCCAAGGGCATGATCATGGAGCGGTTTTCCGTCGATGCGGTGCAGGCGTTCGAACTGTTACGCAAGCTGTCTCAGGACAGCAACGTGCCGCTTGCAGAGGTGGCGCGGAAACTGGTGGAGACCGGATAGTCGCCTCGAGCGAGCCTCGCCTTCTGCTATCTGGTGAACAGATCGATGGTCTTGCGCGCCAGGAAGCGACGCGGGAGCCCTTTGACGCCGTCGGCAGAGAGTGCGGCCCGCCCCGCGTTACGTCCGCACGCACCGTGCACTCCACCGCCTGGATGGGCTGAGGCGCTTCCGAGATACAAGCGCTCCACAGGCGTCTCCGCCCGTCCCAGCCCTGGTGTCGGCCGGAAGATCAGCTGTTGATGCAGCTGGGACGTACCGCCGTTGACGGCGCCGGCGTGAAGGTTGGCGTCGGCGGCCGTCAAGTCGGCCGGGGTCTGTACGTGTCGGCCGACGAGCAGGTCCCCGAATCCCGGAGCATGAGCCTCCATCACCGCGTCCATCCGCGCGGCGAGTTGCAGCGCGGCGGAATCATCGTCAATGCCTCTCGGTAGATGCGAATAGGCCCAGGCACTTTCGGTCCCGGCTGGTGATCGTGTCGGGTCGGCGGTCGTCATCTGCCCGACGAGCAAGAACGGATGTGCGGGGACCACCCCGGTGTTGATGTCGGTCATCCAACGCATCAAACCGTGCCTGTCTGCTCCGACGTGGACGGTTCCGGCCCGGCCCAGGTTCTTCGAGTTCCACGGAATGGGCTCGCGCACCGCGTAATTCACCTTGACGACCGGTGCATCCCATTCGAAGTTCTCGAGGTCGTCGAGGACCCGCACGGGGACATCGTCCTTGGGCAGAAGATTCTTGTAGAGGTTGGGCGCGGAGGTGTTCGCGATGATGGCCCGTTTGGCCTTCCATGACTTCCCGTCCGCTGTTCGCACTGCGCGAGCTCGGCCCGAGTTGGTCTCGATGCTGGTGACCGGCGAATTGCAGACGATCTGCACTCCCACCGATTCGCACCGACGCACCAGTGCCTCCGTCAGCGCACCCGCCCCGCCGACCGGGACCGGAAAGCCGGTGTCCTGGGCGAGCATGGTCAGCAGGTAACCCATGACTCCGCTGCCCGGCGCGTCGAGCGGCACGTCAGCGTGCATCGCGTTACCGAGCATCGGCAAACGCGCATGTTCACTGTGAAACAACTCGGTGACCATTCGATTGGCCGGCAGCAGCAGAAACCGCGCGAGCCGAGTCGAATCACCGATACCCAGCCTGCGGAGAATGGACAGGGGGCCGCGCAGGGGCGGAAACGGGCCGAACAAGGTCTCGAGCAGTGCCGGTTTCAGCAATTGCCATTGCTCGGTCAGCGCCAGCCATGTGCGGCCGTCCCGTTCGTCGTACCGGGCGAACTGCGCAGCGTTCTCGGCGGGGTCCCGGTGGATGATCACCGCGTTGTCATCGTCGGGGTGACTGGGATGCCCGTACGGATCCGGCGCGTGACTCCACCGGAGACCGTGCGAGTCGAGATCGAGTCCGCGAAACGCCGGTGACACTGCCGCCAGAGGGTGAAACGCGCTGAACAGGTCGCTCTCGTAGCCAGAGGTCAGCTCTGCGCTCCGTACCGCCCCTCCCGGTTCGGGCTGGGCGTCGAGCACGGTGACATCCCATCCGGCGTCGGCGAGCGTGGCAGCGGCGACAAGACCGTTGTGGCCACCACCGATGACAACCGCGTCAGAGACCATCAGATGCCTCGGGACAGCGGCCGACAGCAGGGCGTTGTGTTCTGCATGTCTATGGGTAGCCCTCCACCGAGCGCCTGAAACCTGCGACCGGCGGATCCGACGTGGCGACCGCGGTGGACGTGGCGGACGCCCGAGCAGTGCTCGCGGAGACCGACGTGCATGTGGCCGTGCGTCCAGGGCCGTCCTGGACGCGGTCAGGAGACCATCTGAACGATGATTCCGATCGCAGCGGCAAGAAAGAGGATCGCTATCAGGACCACAACGATGATCGTGGCCACTCCGGTCGGCGGGAAATGCCGCGAGGTGCGGGGCTCGGAAGCGGACAGCCCGGACGTCTGCGCGGCATCCGGTGGTGTAGCGCCGGGCTCGACCCCGTGGGCGCCCTCCAATCCAGGCAAGTTCTCCGGATCCGTCCCGCGGTCGTGCGCGTTACTCATGTGAATACTTCGGTGAGGCGCTGGTCTTCTTGGTCATGATTGGTGCTCCTGTCGTTGTACGGGTAAATCGGCGCCATTCGCTGCTCTCCGGCGGGGTACCCAGAACGGACGCATCGGAACCCGCGTGCTGATCGGCGCCGTGTTGCTTTTACGAGATGCTGCGGATTATCCTTGTTGGACGGTTCACCACCCAGCCGCACAATCGACATTGGTCGTCATCCGGGCTTTCGAAATGTCGTGGTCATTCTTTCCCCGGTCGTTCGAAAATCGGTTACCCCGCATGCCCAAATAATTGCTTTGTTCGTCGACGGCAGATCATTTATCTGCGCAACGACGAGCGAGTACGGGTGCTGCGGTCAGAGGAGTGGAAATGTTCTCTCGCAGAATCTTTGACAATGACAACGCTGGAGCCGCGGTTCCGGACGTGAGGATTTCGGACCCGGAGATCTGGGACGATCTCGGTGCGAAGCGCGGGTCGACGCTCGCGCTGGTGGCGGCGTTCGCGCTCGCGCTGGGTGGCGTGGTCTTGGTGGTCGGATTGGTTGTCAGTGCGACACTGACCGCGGTGTTGTGCGCGGTCATGGCCATTTGTGTCGTTGGACTGGCCGTGGTGATGGTGTGAGTATGCCCCGCCTGCACGTGCAGTTGATCCCGCGATTCCGGTGATGGCGCGGCGGTGCAACCCCTGACTGTCGCCGCTCGCGGCGTTTACCCGATTCGGTAGTGGGTACTTTTCGCGGCAGATGAGTTGTTCAAGAGAACTTCGCGCCAGGGTGATGCACTAGGAGGAGCGATTGATGCCTAGAAATACACCGATTCAGCGTGAAGTCGGCAAGATGCATGCCGCGGGCTGGGCGGGCTTTCTATGCGTCCTGGCCACCGTCGCGTCTATTTGTGTGGCCCTGGTTTTTTGGGCCAATGGATCGGCGATCGGAGCGATTATCGCCGCGGTTGCCGCGGTTCTATTCGCCGGCGCCGTTTTTACATTGTTCTCATCGAGCAGAAAAAAGGGCCGGAATTCCGTGTTACAAAGTCGGATGGCCAGACTTCGCCGCGCTCGCTATCGAAGTGCCTACCGGTCGTCAGACGACGAATGACAAGTTCGGCCCCGCTCAGCGGTGGATTCGATCGTGCCGATGGCTGGGACGGGGCATTCCCCACGCCCGAGAGCGTGGGGAATGCCCATGGGGCTCAGCCCACCACGCTGCTGTCATCCAGCGATGGCGCCATCAGTGCTGTGGCGCAGGCGGGGCACATGGCCATGTCTGCGGTGATTGCCCATCCGCTGGTGTACCCGGCGTGAACTTCGGCGAGGTGGTCGGTGATGTACGGCATCTTCAGATTCCGTCCACAGGTGTCGCAACTCCAGCTCATGAGTGCCCTTCTTCGGCGTCGGGATCCGGCGCGTCGGTACTCGAGGCAATGACGCCGCGAGCGTTGGTGTGGCGGGCTGGGACTTCAACCGGACCGTATAGGGGTGTATCCAGTCCCGGAGTTCTTCAAACATAGCTCTGATGAGGGGCACCATCGAGGGAGATGCACTTCTTCTCGCGGTCGCAGTCGTCACCGGATATTCGGCGCACTACTCGGCAGCAACTGAACCAGGGCACCGTCAAGCGGCAGTGGCCACTCCTGCTCGAACACATTCAAAATGGGTTGCTCAATCCGAATGGGATTGTCACCCAACGCATCCCACTCGAACGCAGCGGCGAGACCTATCACGTCTTCTCGTTGAAGCTGGATGATTGCATCAAACCGATCATCACCGTCGGAGAAGGCTGGAGCGTCGCACGCGGCATTGCTCGGACAGTATCTCGACGCCCATAAAAGGTTCCGGCTTGTGCGGTGGCCGGTCCGAGCCGGCGGGCGCCGATGTCACGTTTTGGACCGTGGGTTGCGTCTCATGGATACAGACGAGAGAAAGGACGCCAGTCATGTCAGAGATAGTGATACTCGGTGCCGGTTACGCAGGAATGGCCACGGCCATCGGAGTCGCCCGGCGTGCCCGAGGAGGTTCGTGGGCATCCGGTCCGACCCATGTCACCCTGGTGAACCCACGCACAAGATTCACCGAGCGGTTGCGCATGCATCAGGTGGCAGCCGGTGAGGAGCTGGAGTTCTACGACATCGAAGAGATGCTGGACGGAACCGGTATCGACTTCCGGTGTGGGTGGGTCGACGAGATCGATCCGGAAGGCCAGTCGGTTCGGCTCGGTGACACGTCCCGCATTCGTTACGACATCCTGGTCTGCGCGCTCGGTAGTGTCGCAGCCCCAGCGGTTCCGGGCGTGGCGCAACATGCGTACACCTTGGACGATGTCCAAAGCGCCGCGCGGCTTGCCGACCGAATCGAGGGCATCGTGGATGGTGGTGCAGTGGTGGTTGCAGGCGGCGGTTTGACCGGTGTCGAGGCCGCGGCCGAACTGGCCGAACAGCATCCCCACCTCGATGTGACGCTGCTGAGCCGCCGGCCGCCGGCATCGCAGATGGGGTCCAGGGGCCAGGAATACGTGGCGGATTCCCTGGCTCGCCTCGGCGTGACCGTGCGCGATGGCGTCGATATCGCCAAAGTGTTGCCTGACGGCGTCGATCTCGTCGGCGGTGAGCAGGTAGCTGCCGATGCGGTGTTGTGGACCGCGGGCGTCAAAGCTCCGGACGTGGTGGCCACGGCGGGATTCGCCGTCGATGACGCAGGCCGGATCGTGACCGACACGACGTTACGATCGCTGTCCCACCCGAACGTGTACGCGGTGGGCGACGTGGCGGCCATCCGTCAGAACTACGGCATCATCCACGGCACCTGTCAGAGCGGGATCCCGTCGGGAACACACGCCGCAGCGTCGATTGTCCGCGAGCTCAAAGGTGAAGAGCCCAAGCCATTTCGGTTCGCGTACATGCATCAACCACTCAGCCTCGGCAGGTCCGATGCTGTTGTCCAGTTCACCCGACCCGACGATTCGCCGAATCGGTATGTGCTCACAGGTAGATCGGCCACCATGTACAAGGAGACGGTGAGTAGCAGTCCCTGGAAGGCATTCGGCGTGATGAAGAATTTTCCAGGCGCGATTCCGTGGCGACACGGGGGCAGCGCGACGACGGCGAGATGACGTGAGTAGTGGATGCGCAACAGATCTTTGACGACAACCGCGGTCTGCTGTTCTCAGCCGCCTACCGGGTCCTCGGCACCGCAGTAGATGCCGAGGACGCGGTGCAGGACACCTGGTTCAAGTGGTCGCGGGTCGACATGGAACAGGTGGCCGAACCCAAGTCCTATCTTGTCCGGATGGTCTGTAATGTCGCGTTGGACCGGCTCCGCTCCTCTCAACGTCGACGCGAGGTTTATGTCGGCCCGTGGTTGCCCGAGCCGATCCTGACCGACCTTGATCAACCCGGTGATCAAGGTTCGCAGGCTGAATCGGTGTCGGTCGCGATGCTGGTGGTCCTGGAGAGCCTCAGCCCGTTGGAGCGGGCGATCTTTGTGCTCAAAGAGGTATTCGGCTTCAGCTATACCGAAATCGCCACCACGCTCGAGCGAACGGAAAGTGCTGTGCGCCAGACAGGTCGGCGTGCCAGAGCGCACGTGCAGGCCCGACGCCCACGGTTCGACGTGGGGCCACGCCACAGCCGCGAAGTGGTCGATCGGTTTCTCGCCGCGGCAGGCGGCGGCGACATCAACGCATTGATGGAGCTCCTCGCTCCAGAGGTGACCTTGTGGACCGACGGTGGAGGCAAGGTTCGACAGGCGCGGCGGCCCATCTTTGGCGCCACTGCGGTATCGGCCTGGCTGGCCGGGGTGTCGCAGCGACCCTATGAGGGCGTCGACATTGCCGACATGGCTTTCACCGTGACCGAAATCAATGGTGCCCTGGGGGTTTTGATCACCGGGGCCGCGCGGGTGATCGGCACCTTCACGTTCACGATGAACTCCGATGGTCAGATAGCGGAGATCCACAATGTTGCCAATCCCGCGAAACTGGGAGCTGTGCGGGGTGGTCGGCGACAGTCACTCGGAACTGATCTGCACTGACACAGACGTAACGAGTTCATAAGACCCGACGCGTGGTCCGTTTGTGAACGCACCGAGGTCCGGGTGTCGTCAGATCCCTGGAGTGGAGACGGGGGCCAGGAGTAGTCCCTCCCAGGCGTCGATCGCATCGGTCAGGTCCTCGGTAGTGGGGACAGTCCCGCTTCGCCCGAGGTTCGCGAGGTGCCGAACCATGCTCGTGAAGACGAGCTCCAGACGCAGGTCGACGACCGCGGGAGGCAGGTGATCGACGGACGCCCGCAGTGACTCGGCAACGACGCGACCGCTTTCGTTGAGCGATGCGTCGATTGCCATGAAGTGTTCTCCGATCAGCCCGGCAGTCGTCAGCTGGTCAAGGACGCCGACATATCTGTTGCCCTCACCAAGTGTGTTGGCAAGAGGCTTCACGGTCGCCCACAGCACTGCCCGGGTCGAGGGTGCCTCCTCGTCGCGGTACAACGTCGCCACGACGGCGTTGCGGTCGGCATTGATCGACGGCAGCCGGTACTCGAAGATGGCCTGCAGGAGATCGGCCTTGGATCCGAAGTGGTAACTGATCGCCGAGGCATTGTGTTGCCCGGCCGCCTGGCGAATATCGTTGAGGGACACTGCGGCATAGCCTCGTTCGGCGAACAACCGTTCGGCGCTCTCGATCAATCGCGTTCTGGTTGCATCTCCCGAGGCGTACCGCCCTTTGTTGGTTGCCACAGGGTCAAACCTAGCCTTGCGCCGGTCTGATTCGAAACCACATGCCCGCCCATAGCAACTCTGAACCGGCAAATCAAGAGATGGACGCAAGCAAAATCTATACGGCGTCAATTTAATGACCCCGCATTAGATTCACATTCAGATGGCATCGGCCATCGACGAACATCGGCGCGATTCAAGGAGATCCATGACGACTCTCGAGACCAAACCATCACTGTCGGTGCACCCGATAGCGGGAATGATCGGTGCCGAGATCCACGGCGCGGCAGTCGGAAACCTTGATGACGCGCAGGTGGAGTGGATCAAGAAGGAGCTGTACCGGCACGGTGTGCTGTTCTTTCCCGCGCAAGGGCTCGATCCCGATGTCCACACCGCATTTGCGAAACACTTCGGACCGATCGAATACCCCCACGTGCATCTGGAGAACCTCGGCGAAGAAGGTCATCCCGAGATCTCGGTGATCTCCACCGAGAACGAAAATGCGTACCAGGCGAATCAGTGGCATACCGATGTGTCGTGGAAACCGAAGCCATCACGGTTCAGCGTCCTGCATATGCAGCAGCTGCCTGCGTTCGGCGGCGACACCATGTGGTCGAGTCAGATCGCCGCCTACGAGGCGCTGTCGGAACCCATCCGGCAGTTGCTTCTCGGCCTGAGCGCCTCGCACCGCTTTCCGAGCACGCCTGCTCAGCCGACGGATACTCGGCATCCAGTGGTCATCCGGCACCCGCAGACCGGCAAACTGTCGCTGTTCGTGAACAACCTGTTCACCCCGGACATCAACGGTCTGTCGAAGTCTGAGAGCGACGCGCTCGTCAATCTCCTCAGGGCAGAGTCGATACGGCCCGAGTTCACGTGCCGCCGACGCTGGCAGGTCGGCGATATCGCGATCTGGGACAACCATTTTGTCCAGCACAACGCCATCTACGACTACGGCGACGGCGACCGCCGCATCCACCGCATCGAGGTGGCGCCGGAGGTGCCGATTCCGGCCGCCGGCTGAGTTGTCACCCCCTGCAGTTGCCCATTCAGACCAATCATTCTGTCCCTCTCAGCTCCTGAAAGACGTAAACCCATGCGCTCGTCTATTTCAACGACTGCCGTCAATCGACGCGGCTTCTTACGCGGAGCCGGACTCACCGCCTTTGCAGTCCTGGGCGCCGGGTCTTTGGCCGCTTGTTCCTCTGCGGTCGGTGAGCAGCGCGGAGCCGGGGATGCCTCGGCCGAGCCGGTACGTGGCGGCAGCCTGAAAGTCGGCGTGTCCGACGACATCAATCCACCGTTGCTGTTGACGGGCGGAAGCCTGGCCGGAACTCTCATGCTGGGCCTGGTCTTCGAGACGTTGACCCGGTATCCCGTCGATTCCATCGAACCTCAACCGCTGCTGGCGAAGTCCTGGGAGCAATCGCCGGACGGTTTGACGTACACGGTGCACCTGCGAGATGACGTCTACTTCCACAGCGGCAGACAGTTCACCGCGAAAGACGCCGAGTTCTCGTTGCGTACCTACACCGACCCCAAATTCTCGGCACAGCTCCGCAGCACCGCCGCGACGATCACCGGATACGACACCAGTGATCCCCAGACTTTGGTTCTGACGCTGGCACACCCGGTCGGGAACCTGTTCGATGTCTTCGACCTCGCTCCGATCTTCGACAGCGAAACATTCGCTGCGCTACAGAACGGTGAAACATTCATCGGTACCGGGCCATTCGTGCTCAGCTCGCGAACCCCCAACAGCCAGATCACGTTCGAGCGCAACGCGAAGTATCGCGTACCGGATCGACCGTACCTCGACCGGGTCGAAGCACTGATCATTCCCGACGCGCAGGGCCGGCTCAGTGCACTCAAGTCGGGGCGGGTCGACTACACCGGTGAGCTGGGCGGCCGGGATGCACAAACGCTCCGTGACACAGACGGTTTCGACGTCACCAGTTTGGAAGGTGCAGAAACACAGACGTATCTCGGGGTCAATGTCACCGCGCCTGCGCTCGCTGATGTCCGAGTTCGGCAAGCCCTGGCATACGCGATTGATCGTGATCGCATCGTCACCGAGGTGCTCCGCGACTCGGGCTATGCCGTCAACCTTCCGTGGCCGAAACACTCGGTGGCCTACGACGAGGCGAAAAATTCCACGTACACAAGGGATGTCGCCAAGGCCAAGTCGCTGGTCGCAGAGGTGGGTGAGCTGCCGACGATTCCGCTGACGTACCGTGGCGGCGGCGGCGACTTCGAGGCCATCGCACAGATCGTGCAGGCCAATCTCGCCGACGTGGGAATCACCGTGGAACTCGATCCGGTCGAACAATCAGTTTTCCTCAAGACGCTGATCGCCGCCGAGTTCGAGGGTCTGTGGCTCTATGCCCACACCTTTGCCCAGTTTGTGCCGTCCACACTCACGGTCAGTGCGTACCCGTTCAACGCTGCCCACAACGCATCTCGGTACTCGTCACCCGAGTACACCGAAGCCGCTGCCGCCGCGTGGGAAACCCGCGACGGGGTCGACGGAACGGCGGTCGAACACTACGCGCAGATCAGTGATCTGCTGCTGCGCGACGTGTTCCTCGTCGAAATCGCCGTGCAGGTCCCGCAACCCGCCGCTGCCACGCGGGTGCACGACCTCGCCTGGACCAAATCCAGGCAGACCCTGCTGACCGACGCGTACGTTGCCTGAGAGATCGGACGACACATGATCCGCTATCTGATCGGACGCCTGCCCTCCGCGCTGGTGGTCCTGTTCCTGGCGTCCTTGCTGATCTTCTTCACCATGCGACTGGTGCCGGGTGACCCGGCCGTGGTGTTGGCCGGACCAGACGCCACCCCGGAGTCGATCGACTCGATTCGGCATTCACTCGGACTCGACAAATCCATTTTCGCGCAATACTTTTCATGGATCGGTGATGTCCTGACCTTCGATCTGGGACGGTCGTATGTGCTGGGTGGTGAGATCGCTGATCTGGTCCTCGCCGGCCTCGGGAACACAGCGGTCCTGGCCGGAACCGCGCTTCTCCTCGCCGTCATCATGAGTCTGGCGTTGAGCATCGCGGTGGTCGCCTGGCCGAATCGATGGCTGACCGCGACGGTGAACACCATCAACACCGTCTCCGTTGCCCTCCCGAACTTCGTCACGGGTGTGTTGTTCGTGTTGGTCTTTGCGGTGATCTTTCCGGTATTGCCATCGGGTGGTGTTCCACCGGAGGGATTTTGGGCGCAACCGGATATCACGGTTCAGTACCTGCTGATGCCAGCGGTATGTCTGGCACTGCCGGTGGCCGCATCGCTGACCAGATTTCTGAGCGAGTCGCTGCGTACCGAGATGGGCCAGCAGTATGTGATCACCGCGCGCGCCGCCGGTGTGTCGCGGTGGAATCTGGTGACCCGCACAGCGCTACGCAACGCCGTACCGACCATGCTCACCGTGGTCGGCATCCAGACCGGTCACCTGCTGGGCGGTGCGGTGCTGGTTGAGGCGATCTTCGCCTGGCCGGGCATCGGTCAGCTCATCGAGCAGGGCATCGGGCGGCGCGACTATCCGGTGGTGCAGGTGCTGCTGTTGCTATCGGTCACGATCTTCGTGCTCATCCAGTTGTTCACCGACATCCTGCACGCCTATCTCGACCCACGGATCCGTATCGGAGGACAGGCATGAGCGTCATCGAGACAGAACCCGGGCTCGATGGCCACACCGCCGATTCCGCCAACGGCGTTCGGCGTCGCAATCCGATGCTCGGAGCGCTGCTGTCCGGTCAAGGACTCGTCGGAGTCATCATCCTGAGCGTGATCGTTGCTGCCGGTGTGCTGGCGCCGTGGCTCACCTCGTTCTCGCCGAACGAACAGATCGAAGGCGCGAACCTGTTGGGGCCGAGTGCCGATCACTGGTTCGGCACCGACGAGGTGAATCGTGACGTGTTCACCCGAACTCTGTACGGCATCCGCACCAACGTGCTGATCATCATGGTCGCGGTTCCACTCGGCGCTGTTCTGGGCGCACTGTTCGGACTGTTGTCGAGTCTGAACACGGTGGCCGACGTGGTGACGCAACGGGTGTTCGATGTGATCCTTGCTTTCCCGCTGTTGATCCTGGCCATCACACTCGTCGCGATCACCGGACCCGGTGTGTGGCCGGTGGTGGCGGTGATCGTGGCAGCTGAGATCCCCATCTTCGGGCGGCTTCTGCGAACGACGCTGTTGAAGGTGCGTGAGCTGCCATATGTGGAGGCGGCCGAGGTGATCGGGGCCGGCCGTTGGTGGGTGCTGCGCAAACATGTTCTTCCCAATGCCGCAGAGCCGTTGGGTGTGCAACTGGCACTGTCGATGTCGGCCGCTGTGTTCGCCGAAAGCGCCATGAGCTTTCTCGGTATCGGAGTGCGGCCGCCGAACCCTTCTCTGGGATCGATCATCGCCGCATCGGTGCCGAACCTCGACACCAACCCGGCCTACGCCGTTGGTCCCCTGATCGTCGTGTCGGCGATGGTCCTGAGCTTCCTCCTCATCGCCCAGGGATTGAACCATGCCCGCCGAATCTGAACGCCAGCCGCGGACCGAAGGATTGATCATGACCACCTCACACACGCCCACCCTGCTGTCGATCCACGACCTCGTCATCAGGTTCGGCGACGCTGACAGCGGGGTGACCCCCGTGGTCGATCACGTCAGTCTGAGTGTGGAACGCGGCGAAATCGTGGCGTTGGTCGGCGAATCCGGTTCGGGCAAGTCGATGACCGCCCGTGCCGCCCTCGGCTTGCTCCCGCAGGGCGCACAGGCGCACGGTTCCATCGTCCTGGCCGGCGACCAGGTGATCGGCGCAACGGAACGCTCTCTCAACCAGTGGCGGGGAACCCGCGCCGCGATGGTCTTCCAGGAACCACAGACCGCCCTCAATCCGGTCCGCAAAGTGGGATGGCAAATTGCGCAGGCCCTTCGGGCACACGGCAAGGTGTCCCGAAGCGCGGCCCGGGCCCGAGCGGTGGAACTGCTGCGGATGGTCGAGATCCCCGAGCCCGAGGTTCGGGTGAACTGGTATCCGCACCAACTGTCGGGCGGTCAGAAGCAGCGGGTTGTCATCGCCTTGGCGCTCTCTGGCGAACCGGCACTGTTGATCGCGGACGAACCGACCACCGCGCTCGATGTGACCGTGCAGGAAGAAATACTGGCACTGCTGCGACGGCTGCGCGATCGGTCCGGGACCGCCATTCTCCTGATCACACACAATATGGGCGTCGTGGCAGACATTGCGGACCGCGTTGTGGTCCTCAAACGCGGTCAGATCGTTGAAGAAAGTTCTGTGACAAACCTTTTCGCGACGCCTCGTCACGAGTACACCAAGGCGCTGCTGGCCGCGGTCCCCAGGCTCCCCGAAGCCGGTGAGGTTGCCGAATCCATCACACCGATCGCCGACACCGACGCCGTGTTGTCACTGCGCACAGTGTCCGTGGTCTTCCCGGCCAGGCACGGCAACCCCGAGTTCCGGGCAGTGGACGATGTCTCCCTCGATCTGCACCCCGGAGAGGTTCTGGGCCTGGTCGGTGAATCCGGCTCAGGCAAAACGACTTTGGGACGGACTGCACTCGGCATCACTTCCGTCACCGCCGGTGAGGTGCTACTCGATGGCCGGGACCTGGCAAAGTTGTCCGGTTCGGAGCTGCGCAGGAGTCGCCGGGGTATGGCGCTGGTACATCAAGACCCCGCCGCATCACTGGATCCGCGTCGCTCGGTGGGTGCCAGTATCGGCGAACCACTCGAGGTTCATCGCGTGGCCTCGGGTCCGAAATTGACTGCGCGGGTGGGTGACCTGCTCGACTCTGTGAAGCTGCCGAGATCCTATGCGCAACGCAGGCCCGGTGAGCTCTCCGGTGGTCAGCGCCAACGCGTTGCCCTCGCGCGGGCGTTGGCACTGGCACCCCGGTTGCTCGTGGCCGACGAACCCACGAGCGCGCTCGACGTGTCCGTCCAAGCCGAGATACTCGAGTTGTTCGCCGAACTCCGCGCAGAGCACGGATTCGCGTGCTTGTTCATCAGCCACGATCTCGCCGTTGTCCATCAGGTGTCTGATCGGGTGGCGGTGATGCGGGGAGGTGAAATCGTGGAACTGGGCAGGGCCGAGCAGGTTTTCGGCAACCCCACGCACGGATACACGCGTCAGTTGGTTGCTGCTGTCCCCATTCCTGACCCTGTCCGGCAACGCGAACGTCGTGCCGAGATCATCGTTTCCACGCCCCTCGCAGCCGCGATCTGAGAGATGTCCGACCAGCCCTATCTTTCGAAACCTTCTGTCCAGCAAGGAAAGGAATAGTCATGACCGCAGTAGCCGAGTTCGATCGGACCACCGCAGGTATCAGTGCCGAGGAGATCTATGCAGCCGGTGGGATCACCGTCCACAAGGTGGGTGAACACATCGGTGCCCGGATCGAGGGCGTTCACCTCTCAGGCGATCTCTCCGCAGAGACCGCGTTGGCGATCCGGTATGCACTCGCGACCAACAGTGTCGTGTTCTTCCGGGGGCAGGATCATCTCGATGACGCCTTGCAGTACGAGTTCGCGGGCACCCTGGGCCTCCAGACCACCACGCATCCCACTCTGACCTCGGCCGAGAACAAGATGTTGATCATCGATGGCGCGGCCAGCAGCTGGCACACCGACGTCACGTTCATCGACCGGATCCCGAAGGCGTCGATCCTTCGCGCCACCACCATTCCCGAATACGGCGGTGCGACCACTTGGGCGTCGACCACTGCGGCCTACAACCAGCTCCCGGAATCGCTGGTGCATCTGGTCGAGAACCTGCGTGCCGTCCACACCAATGCGTACGACTACGCCGAGGCCTCCCAGAACATCAAAGTGCCCGCCGACGGTGCCGCCAACTACGGCAACTTCACCCGTGAGATCTACGAAACCGAGCATCCGGTGGTCCGCGTGCATCCCGAAACAGGGGAGAAGACGCTGCTGCTCGGACATTTCGTCAAGGAGTTCGTCGGCCTCAAGCCATCAGAGACCACCGCGCTCTTCCAGTTGCTGCAGGCTCGGATCACGAAGCTCGAGAACACCGTTCGTTGGGCATGGGAGCCGGGCGACCTGGCGATCTGGGACAACCGTTCTACGCAGCACTACGGGATCTCCGATTACGGCAACCAGGCCCGCAGTGTGCACCGGGTAACCCTTGCCGGCGATCTCCCCGTCGATGTCCACGGCAACACCAGCCGCGTCATCAAGGGCGACGCATCGCACTTCTCGGTCATCGAGGACACGCAGCGCTTGCCGGGGTTTGCCGTCCGCTGACGCCGACGTCGGGTGGATGGTCTCGGTGACCGGTGGTCCCGGTCCCTCCAAAGGGCGCCCGGGGTGTGATTGGGAATCGGGTGGGTGGGTATACGCGCTCTGCACGGTTCAGAAGCGGTAGCCGGCGGTTGTTGTCGCGCAGGTGCGTGCACCCAGCGCGTCAACGACTTCTCCGATACAACCCAGACTTCGAAGAAAGCAGAGTGGACATGCCTCCTTCACCCCGTCCGGATCAATCATCACCCGCGCCGGTCGGCCCGACCGGTGCCTCGGACACCCGCGCACAGCAGGGCGAATTTCTCACCACCGCCCAGGGGCTGCGGTTACCCGATACGCATCATTCGCTCAAGGCCGGAGAGCGCGGGCCCACCCTCCTCGAAGACTTCCATCTGCGCGAGAAGATCACGCATTTCGACCATGAGCGCATCCCAGAGCGGGTCGTACACGCCCGGGGCGCGGCCGCGCACGGAACTTTTCAGTCTTACGGCACTGCCAAATCGGTGACGAAGGCGGGCTTCCTCGCTGAAAAGAATCGTAAAACGGACGTCTTCGTACGCTTCTCGACAGTGTTGGGATCGCGTGGCTCGGCGGACACCGTACGCGACACCCGTGGATTCGCCACCAAGTTCTACACCGAAGAAGGCACCTTCGACCTCGTCGCGAACAACATCCCCGTCTTCTTCATCCAGGACGGCATCAAGTTCCCGGACGTCATCCACGCCGGTAAGCCCCAACCCGACATCGAGTTGCCGCAGGCGCAGTCGGCCCATGATGGGTTCTGGGACTTCGTGTCCCTGCACACCGAGGCCACCCACCACGTCATGTGGAACATGAGTGACCGCGGTATTCCGCGCTCGTACCGGACCATGGAGGGTTTCGGCGTCCATACCTTCCGGCTGGTTGCCGCGGATGGCACCACCAACCTGGTGAAGTTCCACTGGAAGCCCGTGGCCGGTGTGCATTCGCTGGTGTGGGAAGAAGCGCAGATCGCAGCAGGCGTCGACCCCGACTTCCATCGGCGCGACATGGCCGACGGCATCAAGGCCGGGGCGCCCCTCGAATACGAGCTCGGCATCCAGGTGATGCCCGACGACGGCACCGAGACGTTCGAGGGTATCGATCTGCTCGACCCCACCAAACTGGTGCCGGAAGAGCTCGCACCGGTGCAGTTGATCGGAAAACTGACACTCGACGCGAATCCGACCAACTTCTTCGCCGAAACCGAACAGGTCGCCTTCCACACCGGCCACCTCGTTCCGGGTATCGAGGTCACCAACGATCCGTTGATGCAGGCGCGACTGTTCTCATACCTCGACACTCAGCTCACCCGGCTCGGAGGACCAAACTTCGCGCAGCTGCCGATCAACCGTCCGCACGCTCCGGTCAACGACATGCACCGAGACGGTTTCCATCAAACCGCCGTCCACACCGGACTCGCGCCATACCGCGACAACAGCATCGACGACGATGAACCGGTGTTTGCCGGGGATGAAGATCGTGGCTATGTCCAGACCGAGCGGGTCATCGAAGGCCGCGCCGTACGTGCCAATCCGGTGTCGTTCGACGACCATTTCACGCAACCGGCGATGTTCTATCGCAGTCTGACCCCGATCGAACAGGACCATATCGTCGAGGCCTTCACGTTTGAACTGGGCAAGGTGTTCGAGCAGTCCATCAAGGAACGTGAGCTGCAGGTGCTGGCGAACGTCGACACCGACCTCTGCGAACGTGTCGCTGCCGGGCTGGGTCTGCCTGCGCCCAAGGGCGAACCGGTCCCCGACGTCATCACCTCCCCGGCCCTGTCGCAGGTGATCGTCGAGCCCGGTCCGATCGCGGGACGCAAGATCGGTGTCATCGCAGATCAGAACTCTGACCTGAGCGGAATCGACAAACTGCGCAGCGCGGCCGAAGGCAAAGGCGCGACCGTGCACGTCATCGCGCCGGTCGGCGGTGTGCTCGGCAAGGCGGCGCGAAAGCAGATCGTCGAGCGGACATTCCTGACGGTCCGGTCCATCGAGTTCGACGCGCTGGTCGTCGCTGCAGGCACTACGCCTTCTGACAACATCAAGCTGGTCCTGCTGCTGCAGGAGGCGTTCCGACACTGCAAGGCGATCGGAGCCTGGGGTGACGGCGCCGCGATACTCGAGGCTGCAGGCATCGCGCTGGATGATCCTGGTGTGGTGGTGGGTGATTCGGCAGTCAAGGCGTTCAACGAGTCACTCTTGGCCGCGCTGGGTCTGCACCGTGCATGGGATCGTGCCCCTGCTGTCATGAATTCTGCAGTGCCGCCCTCTGTTCCGGATCGACCGGAAAAGAAGCGGCAAGCGAAGAAGAAGTAGTCCCGGAGGCGTCAGGGCTCGATCAGCATTGCGGCCATATCGTCGAGTTGAAAGAACTCGGCCACGGCCGTGGCTGATCGAGCCCCTCCGTGTGGGTCGGCCCCCGCAGCGAGCAGTGCCCGCACCACGACTTCACTCCGGCGAAAGACCGCTGATCCCAACGCGGTTTGGCCATTGTCGTTGACGCGTTCGACGTCTGCGTCGGCTGCGAGCAGAACTCGGACAGCCTCGATGTGGCCGTAGTAGGACGCCAAAATCAACAACGTGTCGCCGCGGTCGTTGGTCAGATTCACCGGACCGCCGATGTCGAGAAATGACTGCAGCGCCGCGTGGTCACCCTGTCGTGCCCAATCGAAGGCGCTCTGGAAGAGTTCGAGTTCTTGCTCCGTGAGATTCACACTGACCTCCTGGTTGTTGGGCATGCCGCGAGTACCCAACGGCGCGGCAATCGACACCAGGGGTCCGGATCGGCCACGACCTGACGGTCTGTCAGTTCAGGGCGGCAGCCAGTCGACGCCACTGCTCGCGGGGATAGGCGGCCGGATCGGCGTCGAGGACCTGCACGCACACGTGGTCGGCGCCGGCGGCGTGGTGTTCCCGGACTCTTCCGAGGATTGCGTTCTCGTCACCCCAGACAATGATCGAGTCGAACACCCGGTCGCTGACGGTGTCGAGGTCTTCTTGGGTGAATCCCGACCGCAGGAGGTTGTTGGCGTAGTTCGGGAGTTTCAGGTAGTTGCCTAGCCATTCGGTGCCGATGATCCGGGCCTGATCGCGATCTGTGGTCAGGATGGCGGTCTGCTCGGGAAGGAGCAGTGGTCCGGCGCCGAGTGCTTCTCGGGCCTGCGCGGTGAACTCCGGTGTGACCAGGTACGGGTGGGATCCGCTGGCGCGAGTCGCGGAGAGGTCCAGCATCTTCGGTCCCAGGGCCGCGAGTACTCGCCGGTCGACGGGCACGGGCTGTTCGGTGGCATCGATGGCATCGAGATATGCCTTGGTCGCAGCCAGTGGCTTCTTGTAACGTCCGGGTTCGCCGGCGTCGACGAGCGGTGCGTGACTGACACCGATACCGAGCAGGAGACGATCGCCGTACTCGGTGACCAGACGGTGGTAGTTGGCGGCCACATCCGCCGGCTCGTGCATCCAGAGGTTGAGGATGCCGGTGGCCACCACGGCTGACTTGGTTGCCTGTAAGAGGTTGCCGACCGAGTCGAATACCGGGCCGCCGACGTCGGGGAACCAGAGCGCGGTGTATCCCAGCTCTTCCAGTTCAGACGCGGCCTCTGCTGATTCGGCGGGATCGCCGTAACGCAACTGTGAACTCCATATGCCTACCCCGGTGAGCTGCATGACTGTCTCCTCGTCCGACACCCCAGGCGCCGTCGGTGTTATTGGTGGCTGTTGTTCACGCTATCCGAACGCGCGGGTGATGCGGCGCGGGGTCCTGAAGTCGTCCGTCGCCGGCGGATACTGGGGCGCGTGCGCAACAAGAAGGCAAAACGCCCGCGAACCTCTGTGCGAGCCTGCTTCACCAGGCGTTTCGGTGACCTCCGCGGGCACCTCGACGCAGGTTCGCTGCGAGATGTCTTCACAACCAGGAAGCGAGCGCTGACGATCGGTGAGATCGACTATGCGCGTGATGTTTTCGCTGACAGCGTCGATTACGCGGTGGTTCGCATCACGCGCGGCAGCATATTTGCGATCGGTTCGCCGGTCACCCTGGGTGCGACGATTCACCTCAAGGCGGCGTGGGGACTTTTTGACGGAGACGGGTTGGAACTGACCAGGCGAGGCAGGCACACACTCATCCACGAGATGGCACACGTCTGGCAATACCAGAACGGCGGATTGGCTTACATTCCGCGGAGTTTGACCGCCCAGTTGCGTGCGGCGCTGCGTGGCGGTGGCCGTGGGGACGCATACAACTGGCGCGCCGCGCACAACGAGCAACGCCCGTGGTCGAAGTGGAATCCGGAACAGCAGGCAGCAGCAGTGGAGGACTACAACAAGCTGCTGCGCAAGACGAACGGACAGACGGCGACGCCCACTGAGATCGCGGACCTCGCCGTACTGACCGGTTACCTCCATTACGTGTGGAGGCGCGAGGGCGCGCCGAGCTTGCGGTGAAGGCGCACACGCCCGATGTGATCAGTTATTGAGGATCTTCGCCTTTTCGGCCTCGAACTCGGCCTCGGTGAGGACTCCCTGGGCCTTGAGTTCGCCGAGTTGCTGGAGGGCGCCGATCCGGTCGACAGGAGGTGCAGCGGGCGGCGCCGGCGGCGGCGCATATTGCTGTTGTTGCGGCGCCTGCGGTTGGGCCTGTTCGGCCCAGCGCTGACCTTGGCGTCGGGAGACCCGGTTGGACACCGAGGTTGCGGTACCGGCGATGACGGCAGTGCGGGCGACCCCGCGAAGTAGTCCGGGCATGCGTGGCTCCTTGGCCTTTCGTTTTCAGAGTTCCAGTGCGTCGAGGGACGCGAGGATGGCTTGAGTCGGGACCCGTCCGGAGGCAACCAATTGTGCTCCGTTGTGTCGCAACTTGGAGGCGAAGGGTGCAGCCCAATGGTTTTCGTAGATCAGTACGGCGCCTGAACATCCCGGTTGCAAGACCGAGGCAGCCTCGTCGAGGTCGGTGCGGTCGATGAGTCCGGACGTCGCCTCGGCAAACAGGGTCACGTCGAAGTCTCCGGTCAGCCCGAAGTCCTCGATGGCCACGCCGCTCACCGACCCGTCGAGTTCTTTGCGGACGAACGTCAGATCCAGCACCCGGATCACATCGCGTTCCACGAGGTCGACGAGCAGCGGAAGCGCTGAGCCGTCGGGATTGCGGTCGGCAGGGAACTCGATCACCAGATAGTCAACTGGGCCGAGGTCGTCGAAATCGAGTTCGGTCATGGTCGGGTCTCCGTTCGGAGTTCGTCAGTGCGCAGGGGAGTTGTGCAGAGACGATTTTGCGCGGGCGCAGACGGTAAGTCCTCACCCGTTCCGGATGAAATTGCCGGGAGGCGAAGGTCCACACCGGCGCCGGTGTACCGGTTTGTGCCGATGGGTCCCTTACGCGCAAGTCTGCGGGATCGGTGGCGCACGGTGCTTCTGGTGAAAGAGGATGTACTGCACTGAGTTTCCGCCTCCAGCCGAGAAATCTACGCGCCAGGAGGTGCTGTCGAACTTCTGCCGCTGTCGGTACTGGCGCGGATCGTCTTCCGACAGTCGTGTCTGCCGGGCCTGACCTTCGCAATCTATGCCATGCTTTCTCGCTATGCAGGAAAGATTTCTTCGCCTGGTCAACCGCACGCCGTTCGGTGGTGGCAATTCCTTGACGCGCGAGCAGATGGCGAGCCGGATCAGCGCCTATATCTACGGCAACATCCTGGTGCTGGCGGCGCTGATACCGGTCACGGAGTCGCACGACAAGTTCGGCATCGCGGTCATCGTCGGTGCGGCCGTCACGACCTTCATTGCACACTATTTCGCCGAACTCGTCGGCCGGTCTGTTCGCGAACATACCGTTGCCACCCGCGAGGCGCGGATGGCGGAGCTGCGCGACAGCCTGCCGATTCTGGTCGCCGCGGTGATCCCGAGTCTCATCCTCGCGCTCGCAGTGGTGGGTCTGTTCGAACCCAGGACCGCACAACTGATCGCTGAGCTGTTCATGGTTCTGCGCATCGCGACGATGAGTTACGTGATCGTGCGGATTCGTAAGGAGAAGGTGACCTCGAAAACACACTGGACCGCGATTGGTCTCGGGACGTTGGCCACGGTGATTGTTGCGTTGAAGCTCGTATTCGGGCACTGACCCAAGCCCTGTTCGTGTTGGTGGCGACCCAACTCGCGAAGCACACGCACGACTCCCCGGTGAGGACAGGTAGCGGACTACTCGTGCCAAGGCGGGCCACGAACTGGTGCGATCAACTATGGTCGCTACCAGTGGGTGTTGCGGTTCGGGTCAGAGCTGCTGAGCCCACGGTATCGGCCGATCTGTTCATCTGAACCGGAGGTCTCGCGATGCTTGTCTCCAGCCTTTTCGGTGGCGATCCGTTGTTGGAGGCGATTGCCGCCGACGGACCTCAGCGCATCTCGACCACCACGAACCGGACTGATCCAGCTGTTGCGAGGGTGCAACTGGCGCTGCTGGATTGGGATCAGGGTGCATTGCCCCGATCCGGCTCGGATGGTGTTTACGGGAGTGAGACGTCGGCCGCAATCCACCGGTTCAAACGTGACGAATTGCTGGTGCCCGATGGGCAGATCATCGACGATGTCGGGCCGCGAACGGTCCGCAGACTCGACGAGATCAGGTCGCTGGCCGAGAGTCTGATACCTCCGCCGCCGGCTCCATCGGTCCGTCTGGATGCCTGGAACCTGTCGGCGACCAACGTCTGCCATCCGATACTCGCCGCCTACGCAAGGGCGGTGGGGGTACTCAAGCTCAACAGCGGTCCCGACCCTCGAAAATGGTGGTCACACCACACGCAGGTGCACGGCATGACGCCGGACCCGGGCGACGGATTGCGCAATCAGTGTCAGCACTTCTCATGGTTCTTCTTGCCATGGCACCGCATCTACCTCGATCGGTTCGAAGCGATCTGTCAAGAGATCATCGCAACGGATCTGCTGACCCCCATCGATGTCCGGCAGTCATGGGCACTGCCGTACTGGGACTACGACCGGACTGACAGCAACGCGTTGCCGCCGATCTTCCGGATGTCGCAGTTGGCCGGGCAGCCCAACCCATTGTTCGAACCAGAACGCGCACCGCGGATCAACGACCTGGTCAACCCGAAGGTGTTGCTGCCGACAGAGACCACGGCCCGCGGTTGGTTTGCGCAGAGGCGATTCGCGGCACCGTCGCCTCAACCGAGTTTCGGTGGGCCGGTGACGGGCTTCCACCATCTCAATGAATCGGGTGCTGCTGTCGCAGGCAGTGTGGAGGGCACGCCACACGGCACGGTGCACGTCGCCGTGGGTGGAGCTGCCGGAAAGATGAGCGACTTCGACCAGGCTGCGGGAGACCCGATCTTCTGGCTGCACCATGCCAACATCGACCGATTGTGGGAGGTGTGGCGGGCGAGTTCAGGCTCAGGAGCGGATGAATCCGCGTCGGCCTTCCTGGATCAAGAGTTCGCCTTCGCCGATGTTGGGGGTGGTGCGCAGAACGTTGCCGTCAGCAATGTGGTCGATCCGAGTCCGCGCCCGCACACCTATGAAGACCTGTCGATTCCGGCTTCGGCCGGTGTGTCACCCCGCGAGGAGGAGTTGGTTGTGTCTGAACACGTTCCACCGCAACGTATCGGCGCCGTCGACCAGCCGCTGGTCCTCTCCAACGGGGTGTCGCAGGCGGTCGACGTGGCCATCCCTGATCTCGACGTTGCCCGGGTGAGCGGGACCGGTCGGGTGCTGCTGTCGGTCGAACACTTCGTTGCCGAGCATCCGCCCACCACGACGTTTGGCGTCTACATAGCTTCGGGGCCTGACCCGGAGGACATCTGGGTCGGCAATCTACCGTTGTTCGGTCTCACCGAATCCATGCGGGCCGACGGTGAACACGGACTGAGCTTCACCTTCGACATCACCGACACCGTTCAGTCGTTGGTGGCGACCGGAGGGTGGGATCCGTCCAGTTTGGCGTTGCGCTTTGCGCCGGTCGGTGAAATCGACGAAGACAGTGTCGGCGTCGGTGAGGTCGAGGTCGGTTCGGTCAGCATCCTGTTCGGATGACCCGATGGTGCACATGGTGAGCACCCGTGATGTCGCGGTCCTCCGGGCTCGGCCGGAGTGGTCGGTGGTCGCCATTGCCCTGGCCGCATGGGCTGCGTGGTGCTTTCTCATGTGGCCGTCCTCAGGGGCGCAGGGCCACGCTGAACATGCAGGAGCCCAGGCGTTTTCGATCGGTCTGGCGATCAGTTCCGGGTGTATGTGGTTGCTGATGGCCGCAGCCATGATGTTGCCGTCGACCATCCCGTCCGCGCGTTACGTGGCGTTTGCCAGCCGGAATCGACACCGGCAGCGTGCAATCGGGATGTTTGTTGTGGGTTATCTTGCCGTCTGGTCGGCCTTCGGATTGCTCGTCCTTCCGGTGACGTTGCCGGCCGTGGAGTATCGATGGGTTGGGGTCGTTGCTCTGACCCTCGCCGGACTCTACGAACTCACACCACTCAAACGCATCGCGCTGCAGAGGTGTCACCGGACCCGGCCGATTCGGTTCGCAGGCCCGGCAGTGGACCGTTCGTGCCTGAGATTCGGTGTGTACCAAGGTAAGACATGTATCGAGTCTTGTGGCCCGGCGATGATCGCCGTGGTGTTGCTCGGTCATCCGTTGGTGATCAGCCTGGTTGTGGGTACGTTCCTCTTTCTCGAACGTATTGTCGCGCGCCCTGATCACCTGCGATGTTTTGCGGGATATGTGGCCATCTTCTTCCCGACCGCGATACTGCTGACTTTGGGGTAGCGGCGGAGGTGCGGTCTCAGCGTTGTGGTGCGAGGCCTCGCAGGAGCGAATCGATGACATCGATGATCAGCTGATCATCTAGGGGATCGATGGTCTTGTTGTTGGCCATTACTGCGATGCCCTGCAGCGTCGCAAAGAACAGGGTTCCGACGGTCTGTGCTCCGTCGACCAGTTCACCCTGTGCTTGACCGCGATCGATCATGGCCGCCACCGGCGCAAAACTGGCTGCGCGCGCGTGCCGCAGCTCGTCTGAAACCTCGCCCCTCCGATAGCTCGACATCAAGTCGACCAAAGCGGGGCTGTCGGTGGCAAACCGGACAAACGCCACCGCAACGTCATGCATCGTGGACACGAATGTCCGGTTGTCGGGTGCGGCCGCGGAATCGAGCGCGGTCCCGAGCCGGTGAAAACCCTCGAGCGCAAGGGATTCCAGCAATGCCGCCTTGTCGTCGAAGTGGCGTCGGGGTGCGCCGTGGCTCACCCCGACCGCCCGCGCGAGTTCGCGTAACGACAGCGCTTCGATTCCTGAAGTTCGAAGTATCTCTTCGGCTTCAACAATGAGAGCTGAACGCAGATCGCCGTGATGGTAGGCCTTATCCATGTTGCAGACCTTACCAATCCGAACCAATGTTGTCATTGGCAACATTGGTTGGCTCGGTCCTAGTGCTCCCCGCAATCAGCAAGGAAGGGCATCCCCTTGGTGGGCTACCGGACTATCCGGAAGTTTCTCCTATCACCCTGGATCCCGCGACGAGCAGGTTGGCCGAGCTACGCCGGAGTTCCCGCAGGAAAGGCGCCGATCTTGACCGTCGGCGGCTACGACATACCGGCGCACATGTCCTCTCGTTGGAGGTTGAGATCGACAGTGACATAAAGGATCTTCTGAAGATAACGGGCACTGACCAAACATCGCCACGGACATCTCTCGACGGGGCAAACATCTGGGTAACGGTCCGAAAACTGCTACGCCGTCCTACAATACAGTCGTATGCTGTACATCTGTACAGGCACGGATCGGGAGGACGATTCCCTCCCGAATCCCGGTCGATCACGCGAAATTGGAAGGTGGCGTAAGGCTTTGGAGAACGTGGAAGATATCATCGGAAACTACACCGGGCTCTCCCGAAAGGTGCTCGACTACGGCTTGATCGTGAAGGGCATCGTTGACAATACGCAGGGGACCGAGGTCTCGGAAGAGAGCCTTGCGCCCCTGGCCGAACTGCTTGCGGTCGATGATTTTGAACGGGTCGGCAACTTCAAAGAGGTGATGACCTGGCCCGAGTACCGAACGTTCTTCAGCAACTGGGCGCCAACCGCGAACTGGGAATGTTCATTCAAGAGGATCACGGAGAAGGGAAATATCGTCTTCCTCGAACTTGAAGAGCGGGCAATTTTTGACGACTTCACCAATGTGGTCAATTCACTGTCGGTGTATGAGTTCAATGACGAAGGCAAGATCTGGCATGTGGACATCTACCTTCAGATGGCGATGCCCGACCCCGAGAAGCTCAATCTGGCAGCGAGTTACGAAGGATTTGAGGTCTCAGAGTGATGGCCCGAGTTCGGATCTGACCCCAGATCGACGCCGAGGTGTAGGACCGTTCGGGTCCTGCACCTCGGCATTTTTGTGTTGTGTCCGTGAACTGATCGGCCCCGCCGAGCGATGATTGTGGGCCTCTGGGGAACCGGACAAACAATGACGCTGCACCTCGAACTCGAGATGCAGCGTCATCGTCTTGGTGGGGAGGGCTCCGGAGAATTGCCGCCAGCGGGTGGTCTAGTTGACGTCGTCCATCGACTTGCCGACATCGGCCAGAGTCATCGGTGTACCGAAGTCGGTTGTGTTCTCGAAAACCGGTATGTTGCAGCGGTATAGGCCTTGGTCCGGCTGGAAATCGGCAGCGACCCATCCCTGTGTTGTTGATTTCTGAACATTGAAACACGGTGAGGGGGGCGTAGTTTGGGCGAGATTTTGTGAGGTGTGCAGACCGCCACCTGTCCATGCGGTCTGCTGCGTCGCAGCTTCCAGAACGCAGGTACGGGTGAGTTCGGCACCGCAGCTCGCGGCCGATTTCGCGAACAGCAGCCACGAGGAGAACGCACGGATCGAAGGGAGGGTGATCTGAGCGTCGGGCGCGTATTTCTCGTACAGTGCGGTGAGATCTGCGACTGCCTGAACTGTGTCACCGCTGTCGACCGGGGCATTTCCGCCGAGGTCCAAGAAGTTGTTCTGGGACTCTGCTGATTCTCCCGCGAGTTCGATGAACTCACTGCCGTACGCGCTGTTGTTGGTGTCGATCCAGTCCAGCTTGTAGTCCATGTCTGTCAGTGCTGCTTCCAGCTTCGGCAACTGCCGGAACTCGCCGTAGAAGATCAGACCGCGGACACCTTTGCTCTTGATCGACTGGGCGTAGGGGGTCCAATCGGCAACTCCCATTGCGGGATATACGTCGTTGTAGATGAAGGTGGCACCGGCCGCTTCGGTGGACTCGACGGCCTGTTGCCCAAGGAGTTTGGTGACCGGCGAATCGCCGTTGATGATGCCGACGGCATTGGCCGATTCCGGGTAGGTCCCCAGGAGCCAGGACCGGAACTGGAAGTAGGGGTCATACCCCGTGGTCTGACTGGGGTCGGCGCTGATCTCGAGATCTGCGCCCAGCGCGTTGAGTTGAGCTACTTGTGCAACAAAGCTCGGGAGGGCGCATTTGAGTCGTTCTTCGACCCCGAGGCCGTCGAGTCCTGATCCGCCGCCCACCAGAGCGAAGTCGTCTCGGCAGGCGGTGACCATTTGTTTGCGTACGTCCATGAGATTTGTATCCCTGGTATTGGCAACGAGTTTCCGGCCGTTGATGCCTCCGAGATCGTTGCACCAGGACGTGAACACCTTCGCGGTATCGACGAATTCTGGGTTCTTCGTGAACCCGACGTCCGTGAACACGCCGAGCTGGATCTCGTCGGCTGTCACACCCTGGGAGCTGGAACCGGCTTCGCCTGAGCCGGATTGGCAGATTCTGTCGAGATCGCCGAAGGAGTCGAGCTTGGTGTCGGCACTTGCGCTGCCGCCGGTTGTCGCTGAATCCTCGCTACCGCTACCGCGGTCGCTGCAACCTGCTATCAACAACGTTGTTGTCAGTGCCAATATGAGCACGTGAACGGATTTCATCGGGCATCCTAGGGGGTATCTGGCTGTTCGGAGTGTGGGCTAGGTATTGGACTGCAATGACATGGCAATCGCTTGGCGGGGACACGCGGCCACAGCTTTTCGAAGGGATTCCCGGTGTTCGAGGCCCGGCGTCTCATCGAGGACGGTCACGATGTCATCGTCGTCGAGTTCGAAAAGCTCGGGCGCGAGGTCGATGCACAACGAGTGCCCCTCGCACGCCTGCACATCGACGCGAACCCGCAATCGTTGGTCGGTCACATATACCAGCCTCCGTTGACGTTGATCTGTTGGCCGGTGATGTAGCCGGCATCTTCTGAGCACAAGAACTGGCACGCTGCGGCGATGTCATTGCCGGTGCCGGCTCTCTTGACCAGTGTCATGGCGGCCAGGTCTTCGACCGGGGGCAGTTTGCCCGCGGCTTCGGCGTTTCGGGCGAGTGGAGTGTCTACCAGCGACGGTGGAATTGTGTTGACCGTGATGCCGTTTCCTGCATACTCGTAAGCCAGCGCCTTTGTCAGTGCGATGACTCCGCCTTTGGAGGCCACGTAGTCGGCGCGACTTGGCGCTCCGGTCTGCGCGGCAGTTGAAGAAATCGTCACGATTCGACCCCATCCGGTTTCGACCATGTCGGCAATCACGGCCTGAATGCTGTGGAACGTCCCGTTGAGGTTGACGTCGAGGGTGTGCTTCCACTGTTCCACGCTGATCTCGGTGAACGGTTCGAAGGATGTGATGCCGGCGCTGGTGACCATGACCTGGATCGCGCCGAATTCCGTTCGGACCGCGGCGATCGCGGAGTCGACGGCCTGGCGGTCGCAGACGTCGACGTGATGCCCGCTGACCTGGAGTCCATCGGCCTGCATGGCGGTGACATGGGTGTCGAGCGCCACTTTCTGGACGTCCAGTGCTGCGACTTTGTACCCATTGCGAGCCAGCCGTTCAGTGATGGCCAGACCGATGCCCGAGGCTCCTCCGGTGACTACGGCAACTTTGTTCATAGGAGTCTTCTTTCCGAGTGGTGGTGGTCGTTTCAGGAGAAGGTGAGATGAAGGTTGCTCAGGCCGCGAATGATGTACGTGGGGTCGTACTCGTAGCGGCGGTCGCCGGCGGGCCCATGATGGGAGTCGGAAAGCGAAATATCTGTGGTGCGTTCGAGGAGTCGCTCAATGGTGACCCGCCCCTCGGCGCGAGCGAGCGGACCGCCCGGACAAGAATGTGCTCCACGACCAAAAGCGATGTGTTCCTTGACGTTATAGCGATCGATCTGGCATTCGCCGGGTTCGTCGAACTGACGCTCATCGCGATTGGCCGCGCCCGGATGGATCATGATCGTCGTCCCCGCCGGGATGTCGACACCACCGATGGTGGTCGAATGGCGGGCGAGTCGAAAGTCACTCATGGTCGGGCTCTCCAGGCGGAGTGTTTCTTCGATGAACGCGGGTATGTCACCGCGTTCGGCTCGAAGATGATTCTGAATCGCTCTGTCCTGTGCGAGGATTCGTAACGCGGAGCTGATCATCCGTGCCGAGGTGTCCTGACCTGCCCCGAAGAGGAAGGTCGCCATGCGAACGATCGCGTTCACCGGGGGAATTGAACCGTCGGGGTACGTCGCTTGCGCGAGTTGCGTCAAAACGTCCTCGTGTGGTCGGGCGCGCCGGTCTTCAACGTACGCTGTGAACTTCTTGAACATGTACTCGAGAGGGTTTTCCGTCAAAGCAGAATCATCGCCGACCGTGCCAATGGTGCTACCCGCCAGCGCATTACGGAAATCTTCACGATCGTCTTCGGGGACTCCGAGAAGGTCGGCGATGACCAGGGTGGTGAAGGGCTTGCCGTAGTCGGCGATGAACTCGCACGCACCGCGGTCGATGAAGGAATCGATGCAGGCGTCGGCGATCTCGGCCATCGCCGACTCGTTCTCTCGTAGCCTGGTCGGGGTCATGAGGCGTTTGAGCAGGGTGCGTTCGGATTGGTGGGTTTCACCATCCATGGTGACGAGGAATTCTGCCATCGGCCACTGATTTCGGTTCTGTTCGATCGCCTCGGTGATGTCATCGACATCAGGGGATACATGTAGGGGTGGGAAAGGGCCACCGACTGCGTTGCACGAGGAGAAGGTCGCTTGATCCCGATAAACTTCCACTGCCTCGGCATACCCCGTCACAGCCATGACCCCGGGGTGCGGCACCGATTGCACCGGGCACTTCGCCCGCATTGCGTCAAAGTACTCGTACGGGTCGACCGCCAACGTCTGGTCGGTGAAGAAGTCGGCACTCGAGACGTCGACCGCGGCGGCAGACGGTACTCCAAGGCCTTTCGCCGAACCCACCGTGGAGTCTGGAAAAGGCTGTTGTTCAACGTTGTTCATGATTCCTCTTTCGTCGCGCGGTTGCCGTGCCGGCGAATTCGGGGCGGCAGCCCCGGGGTCGTATCGGGTTGCCTCAGTTCACGAAGACCCGGATGATTGGAGTCGCAATACAGTCGTACAGCGGGAACCATACACTTGTATAGTCGTCGCTGACGGGTCTTTGTGAAGAACTGGCGAAATTTCGGATCACCGACGAGTGTGCCGACGGGTGTCGTGGATTTGCCGCGCTATGCGCTATCGGGCTTCATGGCGCAGCACAGAACCGCTACCTTTACGCTGAGCGGTTCTTCGCGGCCGATACCAGGCGCCGCGGACGCACTCATTCCTTGCGGGCGGTCGCTTTCCGCAACGCATGCTTCTCCAGCTCGGCTTCGGCGAGTAGGAGCTTGAGTGATCTGTTTTCGGCGCGAAGTTGCTCGATTTCCGGATCGGCACTGTCAGCTGGGGCTACGGAGGTGCGCGGCTGGTCGCCATCGGGCGGTTCGAGAGCGTTGACGTATGCCTCGAACGTCTCGATGAGTTCGTCGTGCGAGGTCGCGATTCCGACGCCCTTCTCGAGATTCAGCATCTTCGGGATGTTGGACATCAGCAGCACAAGCGCACCGGTGGAGAGTTCTTGGTTCATCGCCGAGCTGGAGATCAGCCGATCCGCCAGGGCGTCGAGTTGGATGCTGCGAAGTCTCTCTGACACGACAGCGAGCTCAGCACCGACGGACTCGCGGTGGTTTCCAAGAGCCATGAACTCGGTCATGAGCGGCCCGCTGGCCTCTTCCCAGCTGTAGTCCCAGATGGCGCGAAGTGGTTGGTTGGGGTGTGCCTCGAGTGCTTTCGTCAAACGATCGAGATTCTGTTCGGTACGTCGCTGTATCGCGGCGACGAAGACGGAATCAATTGTTGGAAAGTAATATTGGACAAGGCTGGGGGTTGCGTTCGCTTTGGCGGCCAGTGCGCGATACGTGACTCGCGGATAACCCTCTTCCAGCATCAGGCGTTCGACGCAGTCGAGCAGAGCGTCTCGAGTCTTCGACATCTCGACGCCGGTGCGCCGGGACGCTGCAGACATGTGAAACCCCCTGTTGTGCTGCAGGATCCCATTCGGATTTCGGGCCTTGCTGTGCAAGTATGCCGCATCAGTGACCCAACTGTCAGTACCGCGTCGATGCCGGCCTGGCCGCCCGGGTTGGTGTCGCCGAGCCGGAATTTTCAATTGTTCTTGATTTGAACCCCGCGAGCCCTGTACGACTGTATTGTTCGACCGACCACGTCGGTGCGATCTCGGTATCCCGATAGGACGCTGGTGGAAGGAAACCTACCGATGGCACGTATTGAACCCCTGCCGCCCAAAGAGTGGTCGACCGAGATGCGCGATGCGTTGAAAGCGATGACTCCACCGTCGGCGCGTTATGTGGTCCAGACCCGATCTGACCGGCCCAAAGGAAAGAACACGATGGGCACGCTCGCGCATCATCCCGCGCTCGCCCGGGCCTGGTTCACCTTCAACGGACACATCCTGATGTCGACAACTCTGACAGCCCGGCAACGTGAACTGTTGGTGATGAGGGTTGCAGTTCTTCGCAATTCGGCCTATCAGTGGGCGCAACACGTCTACATGGCGCATGACGCCGGTATCGACGACGAGGAGATCTCCCGGATTGGCTGGGGGCCATCCGCGCCGTTCTGGTCTGACTCGGACGCGACTCTGTTACGCGCCGTCGACGAACTGGTCCTCGATGGCAAGATCGGCCCGGAAACCTGGGAGGCACTCGCCGGCGACCTTGATACCCAGCAGATTCTCGATGTCATCTTCACGGTTGGGGCTTATGAGGTGACTTCCTGGATGTTCAATTCAGTGGGGGTGGAACTCGACGACGACATAGTGGAGATGCGAGCGAAGACCGGGAACCGGCAACCCGTCGAGTAGCGCCGTCTCGCGGAGACCGATTGAGTGCCAACCACTCTTCTCTCCGTCACGCCACAGGTTTTCTGATGGTGATCACATGCCGGTGATGTTGCGGCGGTTCCCGAGCGGCATCTGGGATTCCAGTCGACCCGACATCAATCCGTGTTGGCTGGCAACGGCGGCCACTAGTTTCCGGCGGACTCGCGCGCTTCGCGCTCTTCGTGGTTTCGGACGAGTTCGCGGAAGCCTATCGGGTCCCAGCCGGGCTTCGGCTGCACGCCCCATTCGTCTTCGGCGGTCTGTTGGCCGGCGCCTTCGGGTGGTCCGAACAGCGGGTATGGATATTCACACTCGAGGGTGTCGTCGGAGTACCGGACCTTCAGCATCTCGCTGCAGATCTCTTGGAACGACAGCGTGGGGTAGCCGTACCAGATCGCCAGTGCCGGAACGGTGAACGCACCTTCGATGACGAGGGCGAAGAGGCAGACGAACACCCCGCGCTTGATGAACCTGTGCATGCGGGCATACGGGGGTGTTGTACCCAGTGGCAGTTCGTCGTCGGGTGACTCGTCCACCGATGGAGATTTAGGTGACTCTGCGGACATGATGTCCTCCTTTGCCGGTTGGACGGCGATCAGTCGGTGAAGATCTCTCGATTCACCGTGTGTAGGTAGGGGATCGCCAGAAATGGGGTGATGTAGAAGATGTCGTACAACCACCAGCCGATCACCGGGAGCACCACGCCCGAGTAACGCACATCGGCGTACATCGTCATGTTGAACGTGTAACCGATCCAGATGACCACGCCGAACCAGCAGGTGACGATCATCCACTGGTGGCCCCAGCGCTTCATCTGCAGGAAGGCGATGCCGGCCGCGATGCGCATCGGGAAGACGGTGAGCATCAGGGCCACCTCCCAACCCTTTTCGCCCGGACCGCCCGCGCCGCCGATCCACAGTTCGTTGTAGTGCCAGAAGTAGCCCGCGTCGAACATGTTTCCCCAGGCGGTGAGGATCACGCGGTTGATCAGGGTGTGGTTCGCGATGAGGTCCAGCGCCCAGCCGAGGCTGTTGAGCGCGGCGTCGAGGATCACCAGGTAGCCGATGAGTGTGACGAGGATGGGCCGGACCGACAGGCCTTCGAGTCCCGCCCGGCGCTGGAGCCACACGCCGCGCAGGAAGATGGGCAGGCCGACGATTCCGAGGACCAACGTTCCCATCAGCAGCGTCCCGATGGTGAGCCACCAGTCGGCTTCGCGTTGTGCGCGGCGCGAGTCGTCCTGGTGTTCGTCGTAGGAGGCGGAGGTGTTGCCGGCGCTCTTGTCACGCCGTAGGTTGATCGAAGGGAGATTCATGGCCTGCCTACCAATCCCGAGCGGTGTACATGTAGAGCTGGATCAAGAATTGCGACAGCAGGAAGCCGTACGCGAAGATCTGGAAGACGATCAGCGCCCGTTTGCGCCGCCTGTCCTGTTCGTTCACGAGCCGCTCCCTTCGATCAATGTGTCTGTGAGTCTTGGTATTCGGTGGCCTGCAGACTTGCTGCGGCGACTTCTCTCAAGCCGCTGCTGATGGCACCGTCGGTACTCAGTGGTGCCAGGATCGAAGCTTCGGCGGCCTGCATCTCGGACGCGCCCGCGGCGATGAGTCTCGCGGCGGTCACCAGCACACGCGTCGACGGTGGTTCGAAGTGGTACACCTCGTCTGCCTCGCGGATACTGATGGCGCAGTGGACAAGTCGGTTGGCCACGGCAATGTCTATGCCGGCTTCGGCGACCAGGACGGCGGCTTCGCGGTCGGGCGGGAGATAGTGCATCGGCAGGGTCACAAACCGTTGCCGGAAAGAGGGTTTGAGCTCCTTGAGCGAGCTACGGTATGCCGGATTGTAGGAACAGACGACCATGAACGACTGCGGTGCTCGGACGACTTCATTGGCGCGATCGAGATACAGGGCCCGGCGGTGGTCGGTCAGCGAATGCAGGATCGCGAGCGAATCGTGGCGGGCTTCCACCACTTCGTCGAGGTAGCAGATCGCACCCTCCTTCACCGCGCGGGTGAGGGGGCCGTCGGTCCACCGGACGTCTCCGCCGGTGACCATGAACCGCCCGACGAGGTCAGAGCTGGTGAGATCATCGTGGCAGCTGATGGTGACGACGGCAGTGCCCAACAGTTCGCCCATGTGCTCTACGAACCGGGTCTTCCCGCAACCGGTGGGGCCGGTCAGCATCACCGGAAGCTGCTGGTTGAAAGCCCGCTCGAACATCTCGATTTCGTTGCCGGTGGGGAGGTAGAGGTCGGTGGTCAAGGTCTTTGTGCTCCAATTGTTCAGACGCTGAGGAGTTCTCGGTGGACATGAGCCAGCACGCGGGGTAGTTGTTCGACCTGCCGGATTCGCTGAGACCGTCGGGATCCGAAGACCTCGGGTAGCGGGTCGACACGGGCCGGACCGACGCCGATGTAGTAGACCGATATCCCGGCGTCGTCGGCCTCTTCGAGTGCGTGGGCGACGTCGGCCCAGGCGTATCGCCCCTCGTAGCCCTCGTCGGATATCAGTCCGTCGCCGATGACGATGAGCAGTCGCCGTTCACAGGGCTGGGCCAGCAGGCGGCTTGTCAGGTGCCGAATAGGGGCGCCGAGCCGGGTGTACCCACCGGTTGCCAGGCCGGAACCACTCGGAACGACCAGATGTGTGTCGTCGAAGTCCTTGAGGCAGTTCACCTCCACCCGGTGGCGGGTGTTGCCGCTGAAGACAAACACTCCGTGACGTTCTCGGGTGAGCATCATCGCGCGTGAAAGTGCGTCAGCGCAGGCCAGTTCCAGCTCGAAGACTTCGCCGCGGCGGATGCCGAGTGAGGAGCTGCCATCGAGGAGCAGGGCAGTGGTCACGTCCCGCGACATGGGTAACAGCTCCCGGAACACCCGGGGTTCAGCGGCTTCTCCGGTGATCAGGTCGATGTGGTGGTTGACGTACGAGTCGACGTCGAGATCGGATCCGTCCTCCAGACGGCTCTTGATCGATCGGTGTGTGTGTTCGGCGAACCACTGCCGCAGATCTGTCGACACAGGTGGACCCGGCCTGCCGGTGCCCCGATGCTTTCGTTCCAACACCGCAACATGGTCGATGAGGAAGCTCTCACGCCATGCGTTCCACTCGGGGTAGGGGATGCCCGCCCGCTGGTCCGGCCGGATCTCGATGTCTTCGTCCTCGGGCCGGCTCGGTGGCGGGAGGTTCGAATTACGTATTCCGCCTTCACCTCCGACCGGGATGGACAACAGGCGCTGGGCGTCGCTGCGGGGAGAAGTCCACGGCATCCGGCTGTACGCCCGCTTGATCGCGGTAGCCAGGCCGCGGCCTGGCGGGGCCTGCAGTGTTAGTTGTCCGAGAAGCGGGTGCGGGTCGATTCTCTCGCGGGAACTGGCCATCATGTCCGCATGCCGGAGCATGTCGGGGGCGTCGAAGCCGCTGTCCGCAACCGGAAGCCCGGTCAGAATGCGATCGAGTTCCGGTATCAGGCCGGGCCAGTGATCGGCGATCCAGCGCAGTGCGACCCCCGCCTCGACGATGGTCAGAGCCGCCAGCCCACGAGGCGAGAGTTCGTGCAGTGGGTAGCGTCCGATGTCGTCTTTGGATGGCGAACACTGCAGTGCAACACCGCAGGTCAATGTTCGTGTTGTCCAATCCGTCGAGATCGGCGGATAGGGCACCTGGACGATGTTCTGGAGGCGGTTGAGTCCGAACGTTCGATGCTCGCCCGTCATCAGTCGAGCACCGCTCCGGCGTCGCTCCGAGAAGGCGGCGGCAGTCAGGCCGCAGCTGCGCTCGAGGGTGAGCGCAGTCGGGATCGGTGTCCCGTTCATCGTGAAACACTCACGTTGCCAGCGATGTTCGCCCTGCCGGCGCCGGTCATCAGAACGTACCGATGTTCTTCATGACCCAATACCAGAACGCGATCACGGCACCCATCGCGCTCCAAGCGACCACCAGTCGCAGAATGTCCAGCCACATATCCAGGACCCCATCTCGATCTCGGCGGATATGTCAGTTCTAGACCCATTCACTGACTGATGTCAATGAAATCTGTCAATGACTTCAGTCGGCAAAATTAGACACAGTGCGCATCCCTCATCGCGGGCGCCGCAGTTTTTGCACCGTGATCGACCGCCCTGTCGGCGCGAAACATATACTTCCTGAGCATTATTCGACTTGCTCGGGATTGTCGATATCCGGCTCGTCGGGGTGCTCAAGCCCGCTTCTGGTCAGTTCCGACCGGGTCTTGACCAACGCTGTTTGGCGGTCGGCAAGGACTTTCTCCCAGGCCGCTGCGAAGGTTTCGTTGACGTGCTGGGCACGGTTGACCCGCGGTTTTCGTTCCGGATCCACCGACGATGGTGGTATCCACCCGACCCTGCCCTTGTCGGGCCCCTCGGTGATCATGATCGTCTGCCACTGACCCGGGCCGTCTCCGACGAGTTTGTGGTGTGGCGGGCACGCCGATCCCATCAGATCGATGTCGGTCAGACCACCGTTGATCCAGGCAATCAGGTGATGGATCTCCACCCACGCCGCCGGATTGGTGCACCCGGGGTGCGAGCAACCGCGGTCGCGGGCGAACAACGCCAACCGCTGACCCTTCTGCGCGGTGCGTTTGGCCCGGGCGAAATACAGCACCTCGGCGCTGTGGTTGGCGAACACCGCCAAGTATTTGTCGGAACGCGCTGCCAGGTGCAGTGCCTCTTTGACCGGAATGTCCACGCCGGAGGCAGTTTTTGCGATGCCGGCACAATTCTCGAGTTGTTGTTTGGTCATCGTGATGATCAGCTGCGCCGGCAAACCCCGATGGGACTTGCCGAGCAGGTTGCACTCCAAAATCGTTTTCAAAATCGCTTTGAGCGCGTCGTGGCGTTGTTGGCCCATCGAGCGGGTGTCACGCTCGGCGGCAGCCTTGATCAGCTCTGCATCTTGTTTCGGGTCATCGCTGGCCCCGGTCGGCGAGTTCGGGTCGGCCGGGTTGTTCATGCCCGGGGCGGCCCAGACATCCATCACCGTCGTGAACAACGCCAACGTTTCCGGATCCAGGGTGCCGGAGATCTTGGCCATCAAGTCCACACCCTGATTACCCAAACTCACCGAACGTTTACGGGCCCGATCCGAATCATCGGTCAGCCGGCCATCGGGATCGACCCGGGCCAGCACCTGACGGCCCGACGCCGCCAACTGAGTCGAATCCTGGCCGACGGCCTCTTCGGTCATCCAATGATCAACCACGTCATACACCGCCGAATCCGACGCTGACGGGATGTGTTTACGAACATCTAGCATCACATCCATATGTGCTGCGCCGATCAACCCTTGGGACCAGGCCTGTTCGGCGGCAGGACATTTCGGTGCCAGCTCTTCACCCTGCATCGTATGGAATCGGCCGACTGCATCCAGACCGCGGATCCTGGACATGGTTTGGCCTTTGGTCAACCGCAACTCGCCGCGGACAAAGCCAAAGAACGACGAATATCCGGCCTTCGAATACGACGAGCGGTCCGAGGCCACCAATAGGTGCCGTAGCCCGGTGAACTCGAGCTTACGAACGATCCGTTCATGCACCCGCACAAGCTCATTGACCTCGGCATCCGACATATCCGACGACGAACAATCATTGATATCGGCAAGCAGCAACTCCAGCTCGAGGTACTTTCGCACCAACACCGGAACCGAAGAAGTACCAACCGGAACCTCATCAAACGGATCGTCAGTCATCATGCCCCCCAGCACATCTGATCGAAATCTTTCAACCAACATACCCCGGGATACACAATGTGTCGAATGTTTGTTCGAGTAATGGTTTTCGGATCTGTTCGAAGTAAAACCCTTGTGGGGCAACGTGTTGCGTACGCCTCGGATACGCAGGGCACCCCACTTCAGGGTCACTGGTGTCTTCGCCGAGTGCGTCGGGTAATCCTGCTGACGGTCAGCGGGGTTCGAGGCCTCGCATGACGCTGGCCACGTATTGATCGAGAACATGTGGATCTTGAGGACCTTCGTGGCTGACGGTCAGGTAGGCATAGAGGCCGAGGAAGAAGAAGAGCGCACTGTGCGCGGGGTCGACGTCGGCGTAGATCTCACCGCGATCGCGGGCCTGTTCGATCTGGGTGATGACGAGTTCGATGACGGACAGGCCTTTGGCGGGGGCGGGATCGGGCTGGGGGCGGGTGGGGGAGAAATACAGGGCCAGGACATCCCGGAACAGGTTCTTTCCGAGCCTGCGCTTTGCTGATTTTGTCAGGCGGACGGTCTCCGAGAGCACCTCGGCCAAATCGGGCGACTTGGCGATGAATCGCTCGAGATCCCTTGCAGCTCTGGCTACCTCGGCGTTCTCGATCTCGATGAGGACGTGCTCTTTGCTGGGGAAATGGAAGTAGAACGTGCCGCGTGCGACACCTACTGCGGTCACGATGGCACCGACATCGGCGTCGGCCACGCCAGTTCGTTTGAATTCGGCCACCGCGGCATCGAAGATCCGTCGACGTGTCTCGAGGCGCTGTGCCGCACGCCCATTCGGCTTGGCTGGAATCCGCGGTCCGAGTTCCTTCTCCGCAGCGTTGCCGTGACCCGTCATCTGTCCGAGTCTAGGTTGCGATCACGCGGTTGCGGTTGTTCTCCACCGTGAACGCGATCGTGGTGGTGGCCTGATCGGTGCTCTCAGCGGGTGGGGTCTTCGTAGCGGGCGAGACGGTTGTGTAGTTGGCGGAGTGTTTCTTCTACCTCGTCTAGGAAGCTGTCGACGTCGTCTTCGTTGTAGCCGCGTTTGCCCAGCGGGGGCTTGCGGAATGCGACCTTGTGGACGTCCGACGCGGTGACCAATGGGTGAGGTGAATTATCCGTGGTGTGCATTTCGCCGTCCTCCTGGGCTTGCCCGGCACAGATTGATATCGAGCATAACGGCTTTGCCATCGCGAACATAGGGTGCTGTTCTACGCCGCGGGCCTCAGACCCGGGTTCTTCAGACTGATTGCCATGGGTGGCTCTTCGGGAAAAGTGCGCCGTTCATGGGTCAACCGACCGCTCGGTGTCAGATGAGCGTCGACCAGTACCACCAGAAATGCTGTCCGATCAGGCCGGCGATCACGAGAATCCACACCACCGGAATCAGGGAATGGATGCTCAATGCCCCGTTGAGGATCTTCCGGGCAACACCGCCCGCGATGTAGTCGTCGGCATTGCGCAGGCTCACGTAGCAGAACGCGACAATGGTCACGACCCAGACAACCATGCAATACGGGCACAACGCGTCGATGCGGTAGAGGCTCTGGAATATCAACCAATGTATGAAGACGATGCCGGCGGTCAGTCCGACCTGCATGCCGAGCATGATCAGCGCAGAAGGTTTGCGTCCCATCATGACGGCGATCGCCAGCAGTGCCGAGAACCCGACGAGTCCGATCAGCGAGTTCGGAAAGCCGAAGAGCGCCGCCTGGGACGTGTCCATGATCGAGCCGCAGTTCAATACCGGGCTGATATCGCAACTGGTCACATAGTCCGGGTTCGCCGCCAGTTCGAACTTCTCGACGGTCAAGGTGAACGATGCCGCCAGACCGATGGCGCCGCAGATGCCCAGGATCCAGGGGAGCAGTCGAGGAAAGAGGACCGGTGGTGCGTCGTCGGTGCTGTCCTGGGTGGAAGTGTCTGTCGCCGTCACTGCCACATCGCCTTGCCGTTCATGCCACGAATCTACCCGCGAGGGTTCAGGCGACTGCTTCCTCGCCGATCAGCGTGGTCCGATGCATGAGCCGGCGTGAAGTGGCGGTGTAAGGGATCGCCCGATGGAGCATGCCGGTGTTGTCCCATAAGACCAGATCGCCGCGATGCCAGTGATGGCGCAAAGAGAAACGCGGCTGCGTGGACCATTCGAGCAGACGGCTGATCAGTGCTCGACCTTCCTCGGGTGGCAGGCCGACGACCTCACCCGCGGTGGCGCCGATCAGCAGGGACTTGCGTCCGGTCTGGCGTGTCCACACCAACGGGTGGACTCGGGTGGGAACCCGGGCCCACGCAGCCCGCTGCTTGTCTGTGGGGTCCGGATTGGCCAGCAGTTGCGCCGTGCTGAAGCTGTGGACCACCCGCAGGTCGGCGACCAGGGCCTTGTCCTCATCGGACAGGGCGTCATAGGCGGCGTAGGTGTTGGCGAACTCCGTGTCTCCGCCTTCGGCAGAGACCTCGAGTGCCGTCAGCAGGGTGCCCAATTGTGGGATGGCATCGGTGGCGCCGTCGATATGCCAGTGGAATGTGCCGGTGTTGTACGAGGCCAGGACTGTCTCCGCGGGATCGAGGCTGATCGCTGAAACCTCTGGATGGGTTTCTTGACCGCCCAGCCCGGGGATCACCACCTCGCCGAGTAGGCGGCTCAGTGCCACCAGGTCGTCGTCACTGATGTGACACTCCCGGAACAGCACCATTCCGTGCCGCTCCAGTGCCGACCGGCACCACTGGGCTGCGTCGGCACTGGCAAGCCGGGGGCCGGGTACGCCGCTGACCTCGATACCGATCGAGGGTGTGATCGGGGTGGCGGTGTCGAACATGGGCGCTCCTCAAAGTATCCGGATGGCAGATGCAATACAGTCGTATAGTCTCTTCAAGATCACCATACATTCGAAAGACAGGTTGGCAACGCGATGCGAATTGGATTGACCGGCGGCGCTTCTTCGACCGACAAGATCGTCCAGCAGGCCGAGCGTGCGGAGGCCGACGGATTCACCTCGCTCTGGTACGCCAGTACGGTCGCGGGTGATCCACTCGCCGCACTTGCGGTGGCGGGTAGGGCCACCTCATCGATCGAGCTGGGAACTGCCGTCTTGCAGACCTATCCGGTGCACCCATTGCTCCAGGCCAACCGTGTTGCCGCGGTTGCCGAGGCGATGGGACGGCCCGGCTTCACGCTCGGTTTGGGTCCTTCCCACGGGCCCCTCATCGAAGATGTATATGGGCTGTCGTACGAGCGGCCCGGCCGCAACACCGAGGAATACATCCAGATCATCACCGCGCTGCTGCACGGCGAGGACGTCGATTTCCACGGACAGGACTGGACCACCAAGAGTGCCGGCCGGATGACAGCGGTCAAACATCAGGTGCCAGTGCTTCTTTCCGCCATGTCGCCCCGGATGCTGCGGGTGGCAGGACAATTCGCTGACGGCACCGTCCTGTGGATGGCTTCGGCGAAGGTCATCGAATCACAGATCACCCCTGCCATTCACGCCGCGGCCGCGCAGGCGGGCCGTCCGACTCCCCGGATCGTGGCGGGATTGCCGGTGGCAGTGCATGACGACGTCGACGAGGCGCGCGCCGCGGTTGCCGCGACGTCGGGCATGTATGCCGGAATGCCCAACTACCAGCGCGTCATCAGCGCCGGGGGCGCAACCGATGCAGCTGATATCGCCATCGTCGGCAACGAAGAATCGGTGCGCCTACAGCTGCAGAACCTCATCGATGCGGGCGCAACCGATGTCTGGGCGGCGATCACCCCGGTGGGTTCCGATCCTCGTGGGTCGATGCGGCGCAGCCGTGACCTGCTCCGCGACCTGGCCGCTGCCGGGTAGCGTTTCACTTCAACGGCCCGCAGACGTGTGTCGAGGAGGAGATGAAACGTGACTTACACCGCCGATGCGGAACGCCACCTCGACCACAGTGATCACGAGGGCGACGGCGATCAGACTGCGCAAGCGGTTGCGGCCGTGCGACGGGCCACGGTGGCACTGACGGGCGCTGATCGCGGTGCGGCGGATCTCTCGGAGATCGCCCGCCGGATCCACGCCCTCGCCGATGACCTCGAGACCCGCGCGCCGTCGCCACACGATCGGATACAGGCGATGGAGCGCGAGGGTAGGGGGTCGCTCTACAGCCCGGTGGTGGGTGCGCACAACGCGATCGCTGCACCCACCGACTTGGGGGCGACCGACGATGGCGCCAACGGAGTGGTGACGTTTTCGGTCGCCTACGAGCGCGCGCCCGGTGTGGTCCACGAGGGCGCCCTGGCGATGATTCTCGATGTGGCACTGGCCAACGCAAACGCGGTGGCCGGAGCCGCGGGGATGACGGCGCAACTCAACATTCGGTTCCACCGGCCGGTTCCGTCCGGGCGGGAGCTGACGATCAGATCGCGACATGAACGCGTCGACGGCCGGAAGGCCTACTCGAGCGCAGAGATCTGGCTGAATGACGAACTGTGCGTGAACGCCGATGGGTTGTTCATCGCCTCGAGAAAGCGGATGCCACATGCGAACTGACGGTGTAGAACAGTCCGATGGCATCGGGGTAGAACAGTCCGATGGCATCGAGTCGGCGGCCGCGGGGTTGCGACGACTCACCGATCTGCTCCTTCGGGTCGACGCCGAGGACCCGGGGCTGCAGGCGGTGACCGAAGAACTCGACCGGATCTCGCGGCTGATCGACGACTGCGCCGGGGTGACCGGCGATCGGGATCCGGTGTCGGGTAGGGGGAATGCGCTCGCGCCGCCACTTGACATGGACGTCGACGACGACGGAAACGTCTCGGCGACTGGTCTTCTCGGGCTGCAATATCAGGGACCGAAAGCGTTGGTGCACGGTGGCATGTCAGCGCTGATGCTCAGTCATGTCCTGGCAGCGGCCGGCATGGTGGAGGGAGAACCGGCGGTGGTGCAGGAGTTGTCGGTGCGTTATCACCGGCCGACCCCATTGCTCACGGAGCTGCACATCTCGGCGGAGCGAACCGATCCGTCCGGGCGGCAGGTGCAAGGGACAATCGTTTCCGATGGCGTCACCACCGTGTCGGCCGAAGCGCGGCTCGCGCCGTCGCCGCACTAGACGCCCGACCGGCCTTTGGACTCATGCGTGTGGCGCGAGTGGAGGATCTGCGCCGGCCAGCTACCGGAGTTGATCAGCTGGGCAATCTCATCATGGATGATGTTGCCGATTCGGATGGCCAATCCGCGGGGCAACTCGAGCCGGCCGGTGGACGCCATGATGAGCTTTTGACTGACGGTGGGCTCTGTCAATGGAGCCCAACGAATCCGTCCTGATTCGATCTCTGCGGTGCACGCGGACATCGGCAGGATGCCGTAGGCAGTTCCGGCCCGGATGAGACTTTTCGCGACTTGCAGTGAGTCGGTGGCAAACCGGGACTGCAATTGGATCTGGAGTCGCAGTGCTGCGTTCTCGATGGTGCTGGCGAGGCCGGTTGGGGTACTGGGCATCACCAGCGGAAGCTCGGCTATGTCGATGAAACGCATTGGCCGATCTGGAGTGAGATCGCTTGTCGCCCCGCCCATGACGACAAGGTCTTCGATCAGTAAGTCGCTGGCGAACAAGCGATCATCAGGTATCGGGTTGATGATGGCGGTGTCGAGTGTTCCCTTCAGCAGGCTCTCGATGAGAAGGTCGGTATTCGCGGCTGTGATATCAAAAGTCATTTTCGGGAACGCCGACGCGAGGCTGCCGAGTAGTGGTTTGGCCAACAGGTCCACGGTCGTCTCCAGGAGGCCGAGACGAAATCCCCGTTCGAGTCGTGCAAGTGGCGAGCCGGCATACTGGACGGCGAGCTCGAGCTGGCGCAGTGGCGCGGCCGTACTTGCTCGGAGCTGTTCGCCTTCCTCCGTCAACTCCATGCCGCGTGACGTGCGGCGAAACAGCGTTACACCGAGTTCTTCCTCCAGACGGTGGATTTGACGACTCAGGGCAGGCTGGGCGATCCCAAGGACACTTGCCGCACGCGTCATCGACCCCTCGTCGGCGATGCGCAGGAAGTACTTGAGGCGATGGGTATCCATAACGATCCCAGTCTGCCACCTAGGTCGAAACCGGATGGCTCTTCGGTTGCCGGGGAACCCCGTCGGCGTCGCGGATGGCATCCAGGATTGTCGGAGCGAGCTCGAGCCGGCAGATCACGAGGTCCGGCAGATACACATCACTCTGGTTGTAGCGCAGTGGCTCACCGTCGATCCTGCTGCACCACAATCCCTGTGATCTGGCCACGGCGACCGGGGCGGCCGAATCCCACTCGTACTGACCGCCGGCGTGCACATATGCATCCGCCTCGCCACGGACGACCGCCATCGCCTTCGCCCCGGCCGAACCCATCGGCAACAATTCGCCGCTCAGCGCCGAGGTCACTGCCTCCGCGAATGCCGGTGGCCGCGAACCACTGACGACGATGCGTGGAATCGATCCGCGTGGTGTTGCCGCCAGTCCGGTTGCAGGTTCGACCGCGGCACCGTCATTGACGTAGGTGACCGACAGTGCGGGCAATGCAACGGCACCGCTGGTCAGACCGCCCCCGTCACCTCGTCCATTGCGCTCCCACAGCGCCACATGAACCGCCCAATCGCTGCGGCCGAGTCCGTATTCCTTGGTCCCGTCCACCGGGTCGATGATCCAGACCCGAGAGGCGTCGAGTCGGCCCAGATCGTCGGATGATTCCTCCGACAGGACCGCATCGTCGGGCCGCAGCCGCGCGAGTTCCTTCAGGAGGAACTCATTCGACCGGAAATCGCCGGCCCTGCCGAGATCCTTGCCGGCGAGGCCGGATGTGGCCCGTAGTTCCAGCAAGAGGTCACCGGCGGCAGCGGCCAACTCGCCGGCGAGCGCGGTGTCCGCATCATCGAAGCTCACGGCTCACATTCCCAGGTCGCGGCGGATTGCTTCGGCGACGCGCGGCAGGGGACTGTCGCTGGGCGTGATGACGATATCGGCCGCGGTTGGAGGCTCGTACGGTGAGCTGATCCCGGTGAACTGGGGAATCTCACCTGTGCGGGCCTTGGCATAGAGGCCCTTGGGGTCACGCTCCTCGCAGACCTCGAGTGGCGTGTCGACAAAGATCTCGTAGAACGGGATCCCGCGCTGCGCGTGGATCTCTCTGGCCCGCTGTCGTTCTGCTGCAAAGGGACTGATCAACGAGACGATCGCCACCGAACCGGAATCGGCGAAAAGCGCGGCAATCTCTGCGGTGCGGCGAATGTTCTCGCGGCGGTCGTCGTCGCTGAAGCCCAGGTCGGAGTTGAGACCGTGCCGGAGATTGTCGCCGTCCATCAGATAGGCGGGACGTCCCTCAGCGACCAGGGACCGCTCGAGTTCTGCTGCAATAGAGGACTTTCCGGAACCGGAAAGTCCCGTCATCCAGATGGTGGCACCCGTGGTGGCGCGCTGCTCGCGTGTGACCGATGAGCTGTGCCAGACAACGTGCGAGTCTTTGCTGGCCGGGCCGTTGATCATCCCGGCGCCCACTGTTTTGTTGGTGGCCTCGTCGATCAGGATGAAGCTGCCGGTGTGACGGTGCTGCTGATAGGCATCGAACATCAGCGGTTGCTGTGTGCGGAGTGTGATTCGGCCGATCTCATTGAGCTGTAATGCTTCCGGGGCCTCGTCGCGGTGCAGGGAGTTCACGTCGAGCCGGTAGGTCAGTGTGCTGATGACAGCTTTCGACTCACGGGTCGAGCTCTGGATCGTGTAGCGGTTCCCGGGTGCCAGGGCGGTGTCGTCGGAGAACCAGCAGACCATGGCGTCGATGTCGCGGCCGACGTGTGGGCGGTTGCCCGGCCGGGCCAGCATCTCACCGCGAGTGATGTCGATTTCGTCGGCCAATGAGATCGAGACGGCCATCGATGTGAACGCCTCGTCGACCTTGGCCCCGCCGGGACCCCAGATTTCCGACACCGTGGTGGTGAAACCGCTTGGCAGCACGACAACTTCGTCACCGGGCTTGAAGGTTCCACTGGCGATGGTCCCGGCGTAACTGCGGTGGTCGGAGCCATCGGAGACCTGCGGGCGGATGACGTACTGCACGGGCATGCGCGCGTCGATCAGGTTTTTGTCCGACGAGATGTGGACGTCTTCGAGGTGACCGAGGAGCGAGGTGCCGGTGTACCAGGGCATGTGCTGCGAGGCATCGACAACGTTGTCGCCGAGGAGAGCTGACACCGGTATGAAGCTGAGGTCGTGGACGTTGAGCTTGCCGGCGAAAGCGCTGAACTCGTCGCGGATCTCGATGAAACGTTCTTCGGACCAGTCGACCAAGTCCATCTTGTTCACACAGAGCACCAGATGGGCGATGCCCAACAGGGATGACAGAAACGCGTGCCGTCGAGTCTGCTCGAGGACACCCTTGCGGGCGTCGATGAGGATCAGGGCGACATCCGCAGTGGAGGCGCCGGTCACCATGTTTCGGGTGTATTGAACGTGCCCCGGTGTGTCGGCGATGATGAACTTGCGTCGGGGCGTGGCGAAGTAGCGGTAGGCGACGTCGATCGTGATGCCCTGTTCGCGCTCGGCACGCAGTCCGTCGGTGAGCAGAGCGAGGTTGGCGTACTCGTCTCCGCGCTCGGCGCTGGTCCGTTCGATGGACTCCATCTGGTCGGTGAAGATGCTCTTGGAGTCGTAGAGCAGCCTTCCGATGAGTGTGGACTTGCCGTCGTCGACGCTGCCCGCGGTTGCCAGGCGGAGCATCTGCTTTCCAGTCTGCATTGGACCTTTGGCCTCGGTGGTGGAGGATTCGGTGGTGGGGTGTGCAAGAGCCATCAGAAGTAGCCTTCCTTCTTGCGGTCTTCCATCCCTGACTCGGAAATCCGGTCGTCGGCGCGGGTGGCGCCGCGCTCGGTGATCCGGGTCGAGGAGACCTCGTCGATCACCTGATGCACGGTGACGGCATCGCTGAGGACACATCCGGTGCACGTCGCATCGCCAACCGTCCGGAACCGAACTGTCTCGGTGATCACTTCTTCCCCTGGTGCCAACTCCACGAAACGGGTTTTGGCCAGCAGCATTCCGTCGCGAGGAACGACCTCTCGCCGGTGCGAATAATAGATGCTGGGCAGTTCGATCTCTTCGGAGGCGATGTACTGCCAGATGTCGAGTTCGGTCCAGTTGCTCAAGGGGAAGATCCGGATGTGCTCACCCTTGTGGTGTCGTCCGTTGTAGAGATTCCACAACTCTGGACGCTGTGCGCGTGGATCCCAGGCGCCGAACTCGTCGCGGAAGCTGAACACCCGTTCCTTGGCGCGGGCCTTTTCCTCGTCGCGCCGGGCGCCACCGAAGACGGTGTCGAACTTGTTCTCTTGTATGCCGCGGAGCAGCGCGGCGGTCTGCAGTCGGTTGCGGCTGGCGCCCGGTCCGGTCTGTTCGACCACCCGTCCTGCGTCGATGTCGTCCTGCACGCTCGAAACGATCAGCCGGACACCGGTTTTCTCGACAACGCGATCGCGGTACTCGATGACCTCGTCGAAGTTGTGGCCGGTGTCGACATGCATGAGCGGGAACGGGATCGGTGCCGGCCAGAAAGCCTTGCGTGCCAGGTGGAACATCACCACCGAATCCTTGCCTGCAGAGAACAGCAGCACCGGGCGCTGTGCAGTGGCGGCCACCTCGCGGAAAATGTAGACCGACTCCGCTTCGAGCGCGGCCAGGTGTGAGAGCTCGTAGCGTGTGTTCAGCATTGATGTGGCCTTCCGGAGGACATGTCCGACGATGTGGTCACGAGTCCTGCTCGATCTTGTCGAGTGGGTTCGAGCGCTCCATCATTCCCACTGTTTCCTCGTCGTCCCACCGATAGCGCACACCGGATTGGTGCACAGCGGGGAAGGCGGGATTCTCGGCCTTGAGCGCATTTGTCGAGTAGGCGTTGTCCTTGTGGAAGACATCGTGAGCGCCGAACAGGACCTCGCCCGCGATGGTCACGGTCTCGGTGTCGGTCTCGAGGACCAGTGTGGCGTCGTCTCCCCTGGGGACAAGACGGGTCAGCCAGGGAGCCTTCACGATTCGCGCCGGAATGAGATCTCCGTCGCCCTTGTAGATGAAGCCCTCGGCGAAAGTGTCCTGGCCGTCGTCGCGCGGAGGATAGGCGATGTAGCCAAAAGCCTTGCCGCTCGGGAAAACAGCGGACTGCCAGCAATGACCCCAGAATCCGGCAAGGTTGCGGACGCCCTGACGTCTGATTCTCAGTCCGCAGCCGGTGAAGGTGTGGTCCTCGGCCCCGTCGATGCTGACCCGGCCGGTCGCCCGGAACAACTGCTCGTAGCGAGGGCCACCCATCATGCCCGAGAACGCGCCGTCCTTCAGCTTTTCCTGGGCGTCTTTGCCCATGGTGCCCTGGATCCACGGTGGCACGGCCATCTTCGCTTCGACATGGAAGCTGACGTTGACGACCGGACCGTCGGTCTCACCCTTGATGAGCCCGGCCGAGGTGGTCTGTACGGCCTTACCGTCGTATGTCATTGTCCAGGTGTCGAACTCGTCGACACAGTGGAACTTCAATCCGCCGGCTCCCAGCACGGTGGGCTTGCCTTCCGGTCCGATGGGTGAGGCGGCGGGTTCGGTGGCACGCAGTCGGTACACGCGACCATCCGGATAGGTGACATTCACCTGCAGGTCGTGGGTATCCCAGTTAGAGGAAACGGCTTCCACGCCGATGCGAGGTAGTCCCACCTCGCCGCGGTCATCGACCACCCAGAAACTCACCGAGTCCCGCATTTCCGGATCTTCGGGCCGCTCGGCGAAGACGTGGTCGCGAGTTAGATCAAGGCCGCCGGTCAGATCAATCGTCATCGTTTCTCTCACTTCACATTTGGGTTGGTATGGCTGGTCCACCGTTGGGCGTTCTCGCTGTACTCGGCAAACAGTGGGCGGACCGTGTCGAGGTCGATGCCGAACTCGGCCGGGTCAGCGTGTGAACTCGGCTCACGCTCGCCTGCCGCCTTCTCCCACCAACTGCGCATCTGCGACTCGAACTGTGCGCTGACGGGGGTTCCGAGCCAGCGGTACAGACCCTGGACCTCGCCGACCGGATCGCTTTGCATCGCCCGGAAGTCGATGTCGTAGAAGCGGTCATCGGCGCCGTCGCGGCGGAACTGCATGGCGCGTTGGATACCCAACGACCAATGGTCGACGTTGAGCTTGCCGATGTATGGCTTGTCGATCGTGTCGGTGAACCTCGTGATGATGTCGGCGTACAGGTCGGCGACCGACAAGATGACGTCGGTCGGATCCCGATGGGTCATGACGTAGCGGGCATCGGGAAACGCCTTGTCCAGGGCGTTCAGGACCAAGATGTGCGACGGGCACTTGAGTCGCCACTCCCGGGTGGGCTCACCCCACTGCATCAGCTTCATCACTCTGCGCTGGTACTCGAACGTGGACGTGAGGTCTGCCTTGGTCACAAACCATTCCGAGTAGGTCGGAATCTGGGCCAGTGACTGGAAGAAGTGGGTCTTGAAGTCCAACGCCATGATTTCGTGGCATTCCATGGGGCCGTGGGTCTCGCTCGGGACGTGATGCCGTGACCCGAGCATCTCGCCGATGCCCGTTGGGATACGCGGATCGACCCCGACAACAGTCGACGTCGGCGGGCAGGGCTGTGACGACTCCCAGCGCCTGATGTATCGCACGTCGGGGTCCTGCGAGAGCAAACTCGACAACGCCGATGAACCGGTGCGCGGCAGTCCGATCCCGATCAGGGGGGTGACGATCGAGACCTCGTCGATCTCGGGGTGACGGGCATACCAGTCTTCGACCTGCAACCGTTGGCTGAGATATCCGACGATGCGGTCGCGCATGAACACTTCACCGGTCGCGTTCAAGTTGGCCTCGTCGCGAAGCGATGCCGTCAGTATTTCGAGACCTTCGCGGAAAGAGTCATCACCGAAGTCGGTGAGTCCGGTGCTTGTGGTAGCCGCGTCCATGACATCGTCGATGGCGCCCATCGTGACCTCCGGGGTTGAAATCAGTTGATTAGCAAGGGATGTAGTCGATCGAAGGTCAGTTCATGAACTGTCCGCCTGCGACATCGATGGTCTGGCCGCACATGTAGTTGGCGGCGTCCGTGGCCAGGTACGCAACCATGTTGGCCACTTCCTCCGGCAGTGCGCCGCGACCGAGTTGGACGTAGTTCTCGAGTGCTTCGGCGATGGAGTCGCGGGCGGCGTAGTCCTGATCGCTTTGTGGATTAAGGAAGCGCTCCACGAGATCAGGTTTGATCATGATTCCGGGGGCGACTGCCAGCACGTTGACACCGCGCGGCGCCATCTCGTGAGCGAGGTTGCGGGTGAAGCCGATGACACCGGCTTTGGCCGAGTTGTAGACAACAAGCCCACGGTGCTGCATGCGTCCACCGACGGCGCCGATGTTGATGATTTTGCCCGAACCCTGCGGGAGGAGGTATTCGAGCGCGGCGTGCGCGCCGTACATCATCATGGTCAGGCTGCCCAGCATTGTTTTGTCGATGTCTTCCTTCGTGTGCTTCTCGAAGGGGCCGGCCACCGCCATGACCGGGTTGTTCACCATGATGTCGAGGCCGCCGAGGCGGTCATGACTTTCTTTGACGCCCTGGTGGACCTGATCCCAATCTGACATATCGGCGAGAACGGGTATCGCTTTTACACCCCAGCGTTCCTCGATTTCCTTGGCACGACGTTCGACCTTCTCGAAGGTCCGGCCAACCAGTGCAATATCGGCGCCGAGGCCGGCGAGGCGGTTGGCAATCGCCTGGCCCAAACCGTCGCCCCCAGCACCGATGACAATCGCCTTTTTGCCGGTCAGGTCCATTTGTTCGGTGACGCGCATGCCAACGATGTGGTTGGGCATGCGATCAAAACCCATCGCTTCTGTCCAGTTCTTGTCTTCAACACTCACTGAAAACTCCCGTCACATTCGCGCAATATTGTGGTGCGCGGCATACCGTTTGTTTGGATGCTTCGAGACTATGGGTGCGGCAACTGCAGTTTCCAATACCAATTTCGGCGCCGAGCCATAACAATTCGTTATGGCTCCGACGTGGGTCTGGCAGTCGAAGCTTGGTTCAACAACAAAAAGCGGCCAGGGCTCCTGTGGAGCACCTGGCCGCAGTCGGCGAGCGGGTAATTGCTATTCGATCAATCCTGGACGCCCGAAATCTCTTTCGCCTTCTCGGCGAAATCAGCGAAGCTGGTGCCGGACTTTTCACGCGTGCTCCACGCGCGGGTCTGCACGTCATGTCCCTCGGCGGCCTTGCGTAGCGCACCGACCGTGGCCTGCTCCTTGGGAACGTCCTTGAAGGGATCGAACGAGTACCACTTCATCGCGTTCTCGTGGGTCATCTTGTTGATCTCATTGTCGGTGACGTTGTACTTGTCGAACACGCCCTCGAGCTCTTCCGGCGCGTTCGGCCACATCGAATCGCTGTGCGGATAGTCCATCTCCCAACAGATGTTGTCGATACCGATTTCGTTTCGTAGCTGCACGCCGACGGGATCGGAGATGAAGCAGGTCAGGAAATGGTCCCTGAACACTTCCGAGGGAAGCTTGCCCTTGAAGTCCTGGTTGGTCCACGTCGAGTGCATCTCATAGGTGCGATCGACCCGCTCGAGGAAGTACGGGATCCACCCGGTGCCGCCCTCGGACAGGGCGATCTTCAGGTCGGGGAATTCCTTGATCGGTGTGGACCACAGGAGGTCGGCCGCGGCCTGCACGATGTTCATCGGTTGCAGCGTGATCAGCACGTCCATCGGGCTGTCGGGCGAGGGGATCGAGAGTCGTCCGGATGAGCCGATGTGCACGTTCATCACGGTGTTGGTGTCGACGAGCGCCTTCCACAGTGGGTTCCAGTAGTCACTGTGAAAGCTGGGATAGCCCAGCGCCGAGGGGTTTTCGGTGAAGGTCAGCGAGTGCACGCCCTTTTTTGAGACCCGACGTACTTCTTGGGCGCAGAGCTCGGCATCCCAGATCGGTGGCAAGGCCATCGGGATGAATCGCCCCGGATGGGCGCCGCACCATTCGTCGATGTGCCAATCGTTGTAGGCCTGCACCAGAGCCAGGGAGAAGTCGGCGTCGTCGGTGGCGAACAGTCGGGCTGCGAATCCGGGGAACGACGGGAAGTTCATGGTGGCGAGTACGCCGCCGGCATTCATGTCCTTCACCCGCTCGGCCGCGTCGTAACAACCGGGCCGGATCTCGTCGAGACCCTGTGGTTCCAATCCGTACTCTTCCTTCGGTCGCCCGGCAACCGCATTGAGCGCGACGTTGGGGATGACGGTGTCGCGGAACTGCCAGGTGTCGCTGCCGTCGGGGTTGTGGACGAGACGGGGTGCGTCTGCCTTGTATTTGGCGGGCAGATGATTGTCGAACATGTCAGGTGGCTCGATGATGTGGTCGTCGATACTGATCAGGATCATGTCGTCTTTGTTCACAGCTATGCCTTCCGCTGGGGCCGGCCGTCGAGAGCCGGCGCATATTGTACGAATGTATGGCAGGTGGGGGCTCTATGTGGGCGAATTTTTCGAATCGGCCGACGGGAGTAGGTGGGTGGGTATTCTTTGTGAGCGCAGTCCGAAAAGCGCTCTGCGCCAACGCCCAGCCAGGCTGAAGTCGATCGGCCGACATCGGAACGATCCGCGCCCGGATTCCGAGAAGCGTTATATACGAGAGTATTTCGCGAAGTTGGAGGAACACGATGCGTATTGGGTTCATAGGTCTCGGGAGTCAGGGCGCGCCGATGGCTCGGCGGATCGTGGAAGCGGGCTACGACACGACACTGTGGGCGCGCCGGTCGGCGTCGCTGGAATCCTTTGCGGACACAGAAGCAAGAGTCGCGGACAGCCCTGCTGAGCTGGCGGCAGCCAGCGATCTGGTCTGCCTCTGCGTGGTCGACGATGCAGATGTTCGGCAAATCGTGACCGGTGAACTCGGAGTACTCGCCGGCCTGGCACCGGGAGGTGTGATCGCAATCCACAGCACCATCGCGCCCGACACCTGTCGCGATCTGGCTGGGAAGGCAGCGGCGCAAGGGGTTGTGGTGCTCGATGCGCCGGTCAGTGGTGGTGGCCCTGCAGCCGTGGCGGGCAACCTCCTGGTCATGGTCGGTGGCGAAGCGGAGACCGTCGAACGGTGCCGGCCCGTGTTCTCCACATACGGCGAGCCGGTTGTCCATCTCGGTGCACTGGGGTCGGGCCAGGTGACCAAACTCCTCAACAACGTTGTCTTTGCCGCCAACCTGGGCATCGTCGTCGATGCGTTGGCCCTGGGTGGGTCCTTGGGGGTGGATCCCGATCGTCTCGGCGAGGTGATCTCCAAGGGGTCGGCGAACAGCTATGCACTTGGCGCCATTGCCGCATCCGGCGGAACGATCGACGCGATCGCCTCCATCGCGGGGACGCTACTGCAGAAGGATGCGCGACTGATCGCGAGCCTGGCCGACGACGCCGGGGCCAAGTCGGCGGCGGTGCTGGCCGCCGTCGACTCGACGCTGGAGGCGATGGGCCACCCACGCTGATCGCGCGTCGACGGCGCGTCAATCGTGGATGCGTGCCGACTCTTTGCGTTCGGTCACCGGTCTGGCCAGCTCTTGGTCGACGCAGATCCGCTGCAACTTCTCCAGAGTCTCGTCCAGGCCCGCGCCGACTCGAGAGCCCGGAGTGAAAGTTGCCGGCAGGTACCGCATGCCTTGGATGACCCCGATGGTTTCGTAGTGGACCGTCCCTTCGGGAACGCAGCGATAGTCCGGGATCCGGTCGAGCACCGCGCTCATCATCGACTTGAACACGGTGCGTGCAAGATTGGAACCGATACACCGGTGCATGCCGATGCCGAAGCTGAAGTGGCGATTGCCGCTTCGGTCCAGTACGAGGTCATTCGGGTCGTCGAAGATGTCCGGGTCGCGGTTGGCCATGGCCCACGACAACCAGAGTCGGTCGCCCTCCTTGAGCTGCCTGCCGTCGAGTTCCATGTCTGCAGCGATGGTTCGTCCGTCGCCGGGGGCAGGCGTAAAGAAGCGCAAGAACTCCTCGGTTGCCGGATCGAGTAGTTCGTCTCGTTCACGGCTGAGTACGTCGCGCTCATCGGGATTCTCCGACAACCACTCCAGCGCGTGCGCCGTCAACGCTGTGGTGGTGTCGAACCCGCCGCCGATGAGAAGGTTCAACATCCCGAGCAGCTCCATGTCGGCCGCAGGCTCGCCATCGATCCGGAGCCCGGCCAACGCGTTGATGATCCCGGGACGCGGGCTCTCGCGGATCTCGGCCAGGTTGGAGAACAGATCCATGCCCATGGCCATGTACAGATCCAGTACCCGCGGGGCGTCCGGTGACTCGGGTGCGGTGTAGACCGACGCGTGGGCCGGTTCGTTGTATATTTCCCACTTCTGCAACGGAATACCCAGCATTGCCAGTGTGACCACGGCAGGGACGATGTTGGCCAGATCCTCGACGAAGTCGATGTGGCCGGTTTCGATCTTCTCGTCCAGGCAGGCGCGCACCACGTCGTCGATAAACGGTTCCCACCGTTTGATCGCGGCGGGCGACAGATAGGGATTGAGCGCGCCGCGATAGATCTTGTGCTCGGGATCGTCCATCTCCAACAGACCGCCCCGGATGCTGACCTCCATCAGCTTGGGGATCGAAACACCCTGGTAGCCACGACGTTCACCGTTCACGTCGTGATCGGCAGAGACATCCGCGCTGCGGGCGAGTTCGAAGACCGCCCGGTTGTCGGCAGCGACCCAATGCCCGTTGTAGGTATCGCTCCACGCGAGGGGGCACTTGCTCTGCATCTCCTCGGTGATATCGGTGAACCGTTCGCGGTATTCCGTTGTGTGTCGATCGAAGTGGAAGCGGGGCGACTTCCGGTCGTTGTCGCTGCCGTGGTCAACGCTCATGACTCATCTCCTAGCCGTCAGCCGGTTGTGAACCGATCCCTCAGAGTTTGAAGTCGTACCACTTGAGGTACCCGCCGCCGTCGATTCGCAGCTGCATGCCGGTCATGTACCTCGATTCGTCGGAGGCCAGGAACAACACGGCGTTGGTGATGTCCTCGGGCTCGACGTACGGAATCGGCATTGCCTGCATCACCGCAAATCCGGGCTCGGCATCGGCGCGCGTGGGATGTTCGAGATCGGGACGGAAAGCCTTGTACATCGGTTCGCTCTGGAGCATGTCGGTGTTGCAGTTGGTGGGGTGCACGACATTGGCGCGAATGTTGCGGGGGGCCATGTGCAGGGCGACCATGTGCATGAAATGCGTCAGTTGCCGTTTGGCCAATGCGTATGCGGCACCGCCGAGTTCCTGCCCTGGGGCATCGGTTTTGCTCACATCCATCAGGGCGGCGGTCGAACCGGTGGCGATGAGTGATGCGCCCGCTTGCAGATGTGGCAGTGCCGCCTGCACGGCATTGATCACACCGAGCAGATTGGTGTCGATGGTGTCGATCCATGCGTTGATGCCGGGTTCGCCGGTCATTGCGGCGATTCCGGCATTGGCGATGACCACGTCGACCTTGCCGAACTCGGCGAGACCTTGGTCCAGCGCCGCGACCATCTGGGCACGCTCTCGAACATCGGCCTGGACCGTGACGATACGTCGATCATGCTTTTCGACCAGCCGGGCGGTCTCGGCGAGATCTTCTGGTGTGGCAAGGGGATAGTTGACGGTGCTGAGGTTTTCGCACAGGTCGACTGCGATGATGTCGGCACCTTCTTCGGCAAGCCGCACCGCATGGCTGCGACCCTGGCCGCGTGCGGCTCCGGTGATGAATGCGACCTTGCCTTGAACACGTCCCATAGTTGTTCCTTCCAAAGGGTTCTGACCGACGATGAATTTCAAGTGTTCGAAAGATTTGCTGTTGTAACGTTTCTGGGTTCTATCCCGACATCACCGCGCCTCCGTTGACCGCGATGACCTGCCCTGTGATGTAGCCGGCGGCGTCGGAGCACAGGAACGCGCATGTTGCGCCGATGTCGTCGCCGCTCCCGACCCGCCCGGACGGGATCACCCGGGAGATGTACTTGGCCTCGGGGAGATGCTTGGCATCCTGCGCGGCCCGCAACATCGGGGTGTCGATGGTGAACGGGGGAACCGTGTTGACGGTGATTCCTTTGGCGGCGTACTCCAGGGCCAACGTCTTCGTGAACGCGATGACACCACCTTTGGTGGCCGAATAGTGGCCTTGGCGAAGCGCGCCGGTTTGCCCGGCCGCCGACGAGATCGTCACGATCCGGCCCCAACCGGCGTCCACCATGTCGCGTATCGCAGCCTGCGCGCAGAGGAAGGTGCCGGTGAGATTGACGGCGATGTACCGATTCCATTCGTCGAGGGTGATGTCTTCGAACGGGGTGAATCCGGAGACACCCGCGCTGGTCACCAGGATCTCGACAGGGCCGAGTTGGCTCCGGGCGGTATCGAATGCGGCGTTGACGGATGCTTGGTCCGCGACGTCCACGGCCACCGCCAACGCCTTGGACCCCGCTGCCCGTACGTCGGCGGCCACCCGCTCTGCGGCGCCGGTGTCGGTGTCGAGCACTGCCACCTGGTGACCCTGCCGCCCCAGATGGTGGCAGATCGATTCGCCCAAGCCCGATCCACCGCCGGTTACCACGGCTACGCGTCCGGACGGATCACTTTGCGCGGCATCTGTATTCATCGAACCTCCCGCTCATTGCTATACGGACGTACAGCATTCACATGTGTATAGCACAGGGAGAATGCGGAGCAGGTGGAAACGGTGACTCTCCTGGGGACTGTGCGTGGCCTGCCGGTTGTGTCGGACTACCGTGACGTGCATAGCCAACACGGAAGAACCGAGGTGCTGACATGACCGTCCCCGATACCACCACCGCCCTGTCGAACTTTCTCGACGGCATCCTCACCGGCAGCCTCGAGGTGATCGACCTGACCACGCCGCTGAGCAATTCGACCCCGGCGCTGCGCCTGCCCGAGCCGTTCGCGAACCTCATCGACTTCAGCCTCGAAGAGGTCAGCGCCTACAACGAACCCGGCCCGTTCTGGCGTCACAACAACATCCATACGGGTGAGCACATCGGCACCCATCTCGACGCACCGGTGCATTGGATCACCGGTCGCGACGGCGACGACGTATCGCAGATCCCGGTGCAGCGACTCATCGGGCCGGCCGCCGTCATCGACCTGACCACGAAGGTCGCCGACAACCCCGATTACCTCCTGAGCATCGCCGACGTCGAGGAGTGGGAAGCGGCCAACGGACCGCTCGCAGCGGGCGTGTGGCTGCTGCTGCGCACCGGCTGGGAGTCGCGGGGCGGATCCGAGGAGGAATTCCTCAACGCCGACGACACCGGCTCTCACACACCGGGCGTGGCGGCCGACTGTGCGCGCTGGCTGGCCACCGAGCGCGAGATCACCGGCCTCGGCGTGGAGACCGTCGGGGTGGACGCCGGTCTCGCGGGCGGTTTCGAACCCGCCTTCCCGGTACACAACTACTTCCTCGGCAACGACAAATACGGCATCACCTCACTGCGCAACCTCGGTCGACTCCCCACCACCGGCGCCCTGCTGGTGGTCAGCCCACTGCCCATCGTCGGCGGGACCGGTAGCCCGTCCCGCGTCCTGGCCGTCGTCGTCGGAGCAGGTGCAGCCGGAGCGGGTGCGTGAGCACCTACGGACCCACCGTTGCCGACGTCGTCGGACGCGTCCTGGCCGACCTCGGTGTCGGGCACGTGTTCGGGGTGGTCGGTAGCGGCAACTTTGTGATGACCAATGCGCTGCGTGCCGGGGGTGTGCCGTTTACCGCGGCCCGTCACGAAGGTGGGGCGGCGACGATGGCCGACGCGTACTCGCGGATGTCGTCACGGGTGGGAGTCGTGTCGCTGCACCAGGGTTGCGGCCTCACCAACGCGATGACCGGTATCACCGAGGCCGCCAAGAGCCGGACCCCGATGATCGTCCTGACCGCCGACAGTCCCGCGTCGGCGCTGCGCTCCAACTTTCGCATCGACCAGGACGCGCTGGTCACCAGCGTCGGCGCGATCAGTGATCGCGTGTATTCGGCGCAGACCGTCGTCGCAGATGTCACCCGTGCCTACCGGTGCGCGGTCGCCCGACGGCGCACCGTCGTCCTCAATGTCTCCATCGACATCGCAGCGCAGCGTGCCGGTGTGGAGGGCCCGATCGGGATCACGGTCGAAGAGCCGCGGGTGCGGCCCAACACCGATGCGGTCGCCCGGCTCGTCGACGCCATTCGCGGCTCGAAGCGGCCGGTGTTCGTCGCCGGTCGAGGCGCCCGCGACGCCGGCCGGCAGATCGCCGAACTCGCTTCGGCAAGTGGCGCTTTGGTTGCGACATCGGCGGTCGCCAACGGACTCTTCGCCGGCGACGCCTTCTCCCTCGGCATCTCCGGCGGGTTCTCGTCGCCGACCGCCGCCGAGTTGATCTCGGGCGCCGACCTCATCGTCGGCTGGGGATGCGCCCTCAACATGTGGACGATGCGGCACGGCCGATTGATCGGAACCGAGACCATCGTCGTCCAGGTCGACGACGATGTCGATGCGATCGGCGCGCACCGACCGGTCGGTTTCGGGGTCATCGGCGATTGTGCGCTGACCGCCACCGACGTTCTCGCGGAATTGTGGGGTGTGGAGCCGGAAGGGGCCAAGCGCTACCGGACTGCTGTGGTGCGGGCAAAGATTGCGGAATCGGCTCGCTGGCAGGATGTTCCGGTCGATGACTCGTCCAGCACCGATCGCATCGACTCACGTGCGCTGACCATCGCCCTCGACGAGATCCTGCCAACGGAGCGGATCGTATCCATCGATTCCGGCAACTTCATGGGTTACCCGTCCACCCATCTGTCCGTCCCCGACCACCATGGCTTCTGCTTCACCCAGGCATATCAATCGATCGGACTCGGGCTGTACACCGCGATCGGGGCTGGAATCGCACACCCCGACCGGCTCGGTGTCCTCGGTGCGGGCGACGGTGGATTTCTCATGGGTATCTCCGAAATCGACACCGCGGTACGCCTGCGTCTGCCGTTGGTCGCAATCGTCTACAACGACTCCGCCTACGGCGCAGAGGTGCACCACTTCGATGACGCCGACCACGAGACGGTGACCTTCCCCGAAACCGATATCGCTGCCATCGCACGGGGTTTCGGTGCTGACGGGGTCACTGTGCGCACCGTCGATGATCTGGACGAAGTGCGCACCTGGGTGGAGGGCTATCGCGCGGCAGGCGCTGCCCGACCCCTCGTGATCGACGCGAAGGTCACAGGCGACGGCGGATCCTGGTGGCTGGCCGAGGCGTTCGCGGGCCATTGACCCGGCCCGGCGCTGTTCACCGGTGCCCATCGACGTGTGTGTGGCACAGGGAGAATGCCGGGCACGTGAGAATGGTGATGGCCGAGCCCGTTGCGGTGAGCGACTGTGGCGGCGAGAGTACCGTGCGCCACATGAATTTCCAGATGTTCATCGGCCGATGATCGCCGGCATCGAATCCCAGCCGCGCACGGTGGAGCTGCGGGCTCGTCGAGCTTGAGCCAGGTCGATGTCCCACTCCGGGAACCGGTTCAGGACCTCTTCGAGTGCAACGCGGCCTTCGAGACGAGCGAGTGGGGCGCCGAGGCAGAAGTGCGCACCCTTGGCAAAGCTCAAGAGCGAACCGGGTTGCCGGTGGATGTCGAATCGGTCCGGGTTGTCGAAGGTGCGTTCGTCGCGGTTTGCCGAGGCCAGCATGAGCAGCAACGCGCTGCCGGCCGGAACCGTCTGTCCGTGGAGTTCAACATCTTCGGTCACGTATCGGGCGACGTGGGGTCCCGGGGGCTCGAAGCGAAGGAGTTCATCGATGGCGCCCGGGATGAGGGAGTGGTCCTGGGCCAGCTCCTTGCGCTGATCGGGGTGCTCGGCCAGCACCTTGCCCATCCAGCCGAACAGCCGACCGGTTGTCTCGACCCCGGCGCCTGCGATGACAGCCAGGAAGATGAGAAGTTCGTCCTTCCGGAGCCTCCGGGTGGCGCCGGTGTCGTCTTCGAACTCCACGCTCAGCAATTCGGTGATGAGGTCGTCGGAAGGATTCTTGATCCGCCAGTCGACGTAGTCGGTGAACATGTCACCGTCGAAGTAGTGGTCCTTCTTCACCGGTAGCGGCTCGCCGGGTTTGTTGCGCAACACGCGGTTTGCCTCGGCGCGCACACTCGGCTGGTCCGCATCGGGGATACCGACGAGCATCCCGATGGTTCGCATCGGCAGTTCCGCGCCCAGGTCGAGTACGAAGTCGAAGCGATCGGCGCCGACCAGGGGGTCGAGGCAGGCGTTGCAGAATGCGCGGACCTTGTCCTCGATCATCTTCATCTTCCGGGGTGTGAAAGCCCGGCCCACGATCTTGCGATGAATGGTGTGCAGGGGTGGGTCCTCGTTGATGAACACACCTGGCGGCATCACCGGGTCGGCCTTGACCACTTCGAGGATGTCGCCCTTTGCAGAACTGAACCGGTGCGGATCCCGCAACGTCGCGTCGATGTCGGCGTACCGGCTAAGGCCCCAGAAGTCGTGTCGTTCGTTGTAGTAGAGCGGCGACTCATCGCGCAGTCGTCGGTAGGTCGGATAAGGATCGATATCGATCTCGACATTCCACGGGTCGTAATACACATCGCTCACGAAACACTCCTTGATTTGGGTTTCGTGAGCGAGCATAGATCAACTGCTATACGCTCGTACAGCGAACGGTCCTACTTCGTCGGAACTGCTGTTGCATCGTCGAATTCGACTGGAGCACGTGTGGTTTCGGCTGTTGGACGCTCGGTATGGCAGCGCATCGAACAAAGGGGCAGTGAAATGAATGATCGATTCTCACTCGAAGGGCGCGTCGCGCTGGTGACAGGTGGTGGTACCGGTATCGGGCGCGGTGCCGCGCTGGTACTTGCCGAACATGGCGCGGATGTTGTGCTCGCCGGCCGTCGCCCTGATCCGCTGGAGTCGACAGCGAAGGAGATCGACGCGCTGGGACGCCGCGCGCTGGCGGTACCGGCGGATGTCAGTACCGCGACCGGATGTCAGGAGCTCGTGGATCGGACGGTGGCCGAGTTCGGTCGGGTGGACATCCTGGTCAACAGTGCCGGTGGTGCGCAGACGAAGTCGATCAAGAGGTGGACCGAGGAGGAGTTCGGTGACGTCTTTGCCCTCAACCTGGGCAGCGTCTGGAATCTGTCGCGGGCGGCTTCTGTTCACATGATCGAGCAGGGCAAAGGGGCGATCGTCAACATCTCGTCGGGGGCGAGCCTGCTGTCGATGCCGCAGGCAGCACCCTATGCCGCAGCGAAAGCGGCGGTCAACAACCTGACCGGCTCGATGGCAGCGGCATGGGCAGGCAAGGGAATTCGTGTCAACGCCATCGCGGTCGGCGCGGTCCGAGCGCCGACACTGACCGATGAGCTCGCGAAATACAACCTCGACCCGGACTCGGTGGCGGGGACCAATGGGCTCGGCCGGCTGGGTGAACCAGATGAAATCGGTTACGGCGTTTTGTTTTTAGCCTCCGATGCAGCAAGCTTCTGTTCGGGTCAAACGCTGTACATGCATGGTGCGCCCGGGCCTGCAGGCGTCTAGGTCCCGTGGGAGTCCGGGGCCGCGGGTCAGCTGCGGGTACGAGTCGACCGTTTCCGGGGGCGCGGTGACTTCGGCGGTTCGATCGAGTCGATGAATGTCTCGAAGGACGCCACGACATCTGCGTGGGCGTCGGTGATGCCCACACCCTTTTCGAGGTTCAGCAATTTCGGAATGCCGGAGATCAGGACCGTGAGACCTCCAGGGGAGAGCGGCAAGTCTGCGGTGCCGGTGGTGGCGGAGTCTGCAGCCAAGGTGTCGAGCTGGATCTGGCGTATCTGCGCGGTGACCTGGGCGATCTCGGCGCCGATTTTCGGACGGTGGTTGCCAAGTGCCATGAACTCGGTGACCAGTGCCCCCTTGGCTTCGGCCCAGCTGAACTCCCACATGACGTGCAGTGGCTCGTCGGGGCGGGCCTTCAGTGCTGCAGTGAGGCGCTGGGCGTTCTCCTCGGTGCGCCGGCGAAGGGCGGCGAGGAAGATGTCGTCGAGAGTGGGGAAGTAGTACTGGACGAGGCTCGGTGTCACGCCGGCCTTCGCTGCCAGCACCCGGTACGTGACGCTCGGATAACCGTCGGTGACCATGATCTTCTCGACGGTGTCGAGTATTACGTCCCTGGTCTTCGACGTTTCTGCGCCTACGCGCCGAGCCGATGGTGGCATGTTCGGAGTTCCTTACTTCGTTGAGTCTTGTTCATTTTCGCACCCGTCGCCCGCTGTACGACTGTATAGTGGCTGTGGGCTTGGTCGCAGCCGATTGGGGCCGAGTACCCGTAACAGGTCCGCACACGCGGAGAAGCATTGCGAAACGGAGAGACATGTCGACGCTCGAAACCACTCTGGAGCAGTTGCAGGCAGATGTTCTGTACCTCAAGGATCGGGCCGCGATCCTGGACTGCATCGCGCGACACGCGCGCGGATGCGATCGTCATGACGTCGACCTGATCACCGCGGCCTATCACCAGGATGCGGTCGACGAACACGGAAACGCGTCCAATCAGGGCCCCGAGTACGGGGAGTGGGCAAACAAGGTACATGCCGAGACGTCGAAGGTTCACACGCACAACATCACAACGCACTCGTGTGAGATCGACGGCGACACCGCGCATGCCGAGAGTTATGTCCTTGTGGTCCTGGTCGGGCTTGACGGAAAGACCGCGCAGTTCATCAGTGGTCGTTACCTCGACCGACTGGAGCGCCGAGACGGAGAGTGGCGCATCGCAATTCGTCGTTCGACGGTGGAGGCGATGTTCCTTGGTGATGCGCGTGTGCTCGGATCGTCCTTTTTTGTCGAGAAGGGCTACCTCGTGGGTACGCGTGATCGAACCGACCTATCCTATGAACGTCCACTGGAAATGGACATTCCGGCCCCAGCGCGGTGGTGATCGGAGTACCGTAACCGGCGATGCTGCCATGCGATCGGTAACCCATGGCACCCGGACATGTTCTGCTGCAGGGAGATAACGATGACGGACGTTCAGGTCGAAACCGGATTGCTTGCCGGTGATCAACGGATGCTGATCGATGGGAAGTTGGAGTACACCGCAAGTGGTGCACTTTTCGACGTGATCCATCCGGGGTCCGAGCAGGTGGCAGGCCAGGCGACGGATGGCACCGTCGCGGACATGGAGCGGGCCGTTGGTGCTGCACGTCGGGCATTTGACGAAACCGACTGGTCCCGGGATGTGGAATTCCGGTACCACTGTCTCACGCAGCTTCACGAGGCGCTCGAACGCAACAAAGAACGGATCCGCCGGATCGTGGTGACCGAGGTGGGTTGCCCGATCGGCATGACCGGCAGCCAGGTCGATGCCCCGATCGCCGAGGTCAAGCACTGGGCCGAGTACGGCCGAGCGTTCAACTACCTCGAGGACACCGGTGTCCACGAGACGGTGATGGGGCAGGCGCGGCATCTGATCCACTACGATCCCGTGGGTGTTGTCGGTGCGATCACGCCGTGGAATGTGCCGTTCTACCTGAACATCGCCGAGTCCGTGGCGCCGCTCATGGCCGGGAACACCGTGGTACTCAAGCCCGCTCAGTGGACACCGTGGTCCGGCAGCGAGCTGGGACGGATCGTCGCCGAGGAGACCGACATCCCGGCCGGGGTGTTCAATGTGGTGGTCTCCAACGCCAATGAGGTGGGTGCGGCGCTGTCGGCCGACCCGAGGGTCGACATGATCACGTTCACCGGGTCCACGGCCACCGGGCGGGCGATTCTCGCCGCCGGCGCCGCGACGGTGAAGAAATCAGTGATGGAACTGGGTGGCAAGTCCGCTCATATCGTCTGTGACGACGCCGATCTCACCGCTTGTCTGCCGATGGCGGCGGTGATGGCATGCGCGATGTCGGGACAGAGTTGCATCCTGCCCAGCCGTATTCTGTTGCCGCGTAGCCGATACGAAGAGGGGCTGGCGATACTGGCGGCAACGATGCAGAACATACCGATCGGTGACCCCTGGCAAGAGGGCATCATGCACGGCCCGCAGATCAGTGAAACCCAACGGAACAAAGTCCTCGGGCTGATCAAGTCGGGTATCGATTCCGGAGCCAGGGTGATCACCGGCGGTGGCATCCCGGAGAACCTACAGACCGGGTACTACGTCGAGCCAACACTGCTCGCCGATGTCGATCCCGATTCGCAAGTGGCGCAGGAGGAGATCTTCGGCCCGGTTCTGACCGTGATCCCGTATGACACCGACGACGAGGCAATTGCCATCGCCAACAACTCGATCTACGGATTGTCGGGTGAGGTCAGCAGTGCCGACAACGACAGGGCATTACGAATTGCCCAGCGGTTGCGAACCGGCAGTGTCACCGTCAACAGCAAATCGTTCTTCGGGATCACCAGCCCGTTCGGCGGTACCAAGCAAAGTGGCCTCGGTCGTCGCAACGGTGACTTCGGCTTCAAGGAGTACCTCGAGGTCAAGACCATCGGTCAGCCTGTGTAGGACCAGGCCGCCAATCGGCTCGTTTGGAGGTTCGGTAATCACAGGAAGCAGGGAGTGCGATGGGAACGGCAAACAACTGGGGGCGCTGGGGCGCCGATGACGAGCGTGGAGCGCTCAATTTGCTCACCCCGGATGTTGTCAAGAACGCCCTGAGTGTGCCGACAACGGGCAAGGTCTATTCGCTGGGTATACCGATCCACCGATCCGGAACTCCGATTTTCGAGTTTCGCGGCGCGCCGCAGCGTCTGACACTCGGGGGGCAGGGTGATGAAGCCTTTCATCGCTCGGTTGGCGGAGTCGAGGGTGTGGGTGCCAACGAGGACATGCTTGTGATGGCGGCGCACACCGCCACCCATCTCGATGCTCTCGGGCATATATTTGAGGACCGAAAGTTCTACAACGGCTTCTCTGCGGACGACGTCTCACCGATGATCGGCGCGCCGCGATGCGGTATCGACAAGATCGGCACCATAGTCGGCCGTGGGGTGCTTGTGGATGTGGCGGCAACTCTCGGAGTCACCGCACTCGAGCCCGGGCACGTCATCACGGTGGCCGAGTTCGAGCAGGCGTTGTCGAGTCAGTCCGTCGAACTTCGTTCGGGCGACATCGTATTGATTCGTACCGGTTGGCTCGAGGGTTACATGAATCCAGATGGTGGATTCGACATTCATCCACAGCCCGGTATCGGCCTCGAGTTGGCGAATCATCTTGCCGCGTTGGATGTGTCAGTGGTCGGGGCGGACAATTCGGCGGTAGAGGCGTTGCCGTTCGACCAGGGGATCTACCTGGGATCGCATCTTGTTCTGCTGGTGCGCCATGGAATACACCTGGTGGAACATGTTGCGCTGCAGGAGTTGTCGCAGGATCGGTGCTACGAGTTCCTGCTCACCATCGCGCCACTGAACGTCCCCGGAGCGACAGGCAGTCCCGTGACGCCCATCGCGATCGGGTAATCCGCCTCCGCAAACGAGCCGGAAATACGAAGACGAGCCACAAATACCGAATATGTGGCTCGTCTTCGTAGAACTGGCTCGTATGGGAGGTGGTTGGGATCGGCAGCGTTCAGTAGTCCACGGCGTCTCGAATGATGGGGCAGGTCATGCAGTGCCCACCACCGCGACCCCGGCCGAGTTCGGCTCCGACGATGGTGATGACCTCGACCCCGGCTTTACGGAGCAGTGTGTTGGTCAACGTGTTGCGGTCGTATGTGAAGACCACACCGGGTTCCAGTGCGACCGCATTGTTGCCGCTGTCCCATTGCTGTCGTTCGGATTGGTAGACGTCGCCGCCGGTTTCGATGACGTGCAAAGACTTCAGATTGAGAGCTTTCGCGACGACGTCGACAAATGCCGCACCCTCGTTGTCGATGACATGAACGCCCGGCGCGGTATCCGAGGGCACGAGGGTGAAGGTGTGCACCGCATTCATGATCGTGGGATAGAGCGTTACGATATCGCGGTCGGCGAAGGTGAAGACGGTGTCGAGATGCATCGCCGCCCGCAGTTTGGGCATACCTGCCACGATGATCCGTTCGGCGGCACCTTGGGCAAACAATGCCGCGGCGACCTGTGTGATCGCCTGCCGCGACGTACGTTCACTCATCCCCATCAGAACGACACCGTTACCAACCGGCATGATGTCGCCACCCTCGAATGTTGCCTGGCCCCACTCGGTGTCAGGATCACCCCACCACACGGTGGAACCGACGAAGTCGGGATGGAAGTCGTAGATCGCCTTGTAGATGAGTGTTTCGTCTTTGCGGGCCGGCCAGTAGAGGGGATTGAGGGTCACCCCTCCGTACAACCAGCAGGTGGTATCCCTCGTGTACAGAGTGTTTGGTAGCGGTGGCATCAAATAGTCACGGGGACCGGCCGATTCGCGGGCCAGACTGACGTACCCGGAGCGGAAGTCGTCGGGTAGGTCCGCGGTGGACAGGCCGCCGATCAGTACTTCGGCAAGGTGCCGGGGCTCAAGGGTTTCCAGGTACCCGCGGGTGTCGTCGACCAGACCGAGCCCGACTCGGTTGGGAACGATCTTTCTGTCCAGCAACCAATCTCGGGCACCGGGGGTGCGCATCGTCTCGGCCAGCGCGTCGTGCAACTCGACCACATCGACACCGCGCCCGGTGAGCTTGTTGACGAAGTCGGCGTGGTCGCGCTGCGCGTTTTCCACCCACATCACGTCGTCGAACAACAGGTCGTCGCTGTTCGTGGGAGTCAGGCGGCGGTGTGCGAGGCCTGGGGCGCACACCATCACCTTGCGAAGGCGGCCGACTTCGGAATGAACGCCGTACGTGGTGGCGGGCGAGGAACCTGAACTGCTGGTCATCGTTGTCCTTTCGCGCTGGGTCGAGCAAACTGATCACTGGCCGGATGCAGGTCAGATGGTGATGTATCCCATTGCCAGGCCGATGATTCCGGCGATGGCTCCGGTGAAGAGCACGCCGCAGAGAACCATCTCTGGGAGTGTGAAGGTGCGCTCACCGGCCTCGCGGCGAGACTTGATGTAGAGAGCTGTGCCCGGCGCGTAAACGATGCACGAGAGCAGCAGGAACTCGGGGCCGGCGGCGACGATGAGGAACAGGGTGTAGATGGTTGCCAGGACCGCGATGATCAGCGGCCGCTTTTCGATTGTGGCGCCGGGTTTTCGGTCGATCGCGATCTTGAGTGCGTAGGCCGCCGCGAGGAAATAGGGGATCAGCGACAAGCTTGTACACAGGTCGAGTAAGAAGTTGAGCGCGTCGTCGGAGAACAGCACCACAACAATCAGCGCCTGCACCATCACAGACGTGAGCAACAACGCTGCGATCGGTGCTCCGGCACCATTCTTGCGGCGCAGAAAGCGCGGCATGTCCTGATCCTCGGCGGGTATGAACAGCACCTCGGCAGCCATCAGGGTCCACGCGAGATATGCGCCGAGAACGGAGACCACCACACCGACGCTGATGAATGCGCTGCCCCAGTCGCCGACGATGTCTGCGAGGAGTGGTGCCATCGAGGGTTGGCGCAGGTCGGCGATCTCCTCGCGGGGCAACACACCGTACGACAGCAGAGTCACTGATGCGAAGACGCACAGGACGCTGACAAATCCCAACACCGTTGCCCGGCCGACGTCTTCGCGTCGGCGGGCGTATCGTGAATAGACGCTGGCGCCTTCGATGCCGAGAAACACGAATACCGTGATCACCATGGTGTCCTTGACCTGTTCGACCACCGCGGACACCGAGAACTCGTCAGTACCCCAGAAGTTGTCGTAGAAGACACCGGTGTCCAGGGCGAGGGCGGCCAGCACGATGAACACCAGGATCGGCACAATTTTTGCAACGGTGACGATGCGGTTGATGACCGCTGCATCCTTCACCCCACGCGCTATCAGCGCCGCAAACACCCAGATCCCGATTGTCGACAACACCGCGGCGAGGACGGTGTCACCTTTACCCAGCGCCGGCCAGGCCTGGCCGATCGTGGTCATGATGAACACCCAGTAGAAGGCGTTGCCCGCACAGGCACTCGCCCAGTACCCGAACCCGGAATTGAATCCGACGTAGTCGCCGAATCCGGCCTTGGCGTAGGAGAACACACCCGCGTTGAGGTCCGGTTTTCGAACCGCGAGATGCTGGAAAACCAGTGCCAGGGTCAACATTCCGGCTCCGGCGATGATCCATGCGATGATCGCGGCCAACGCTCCGGCGGAACCACCGAACCGGGCGGGCAGCGAGAACACCCCGGCGCCGATCATCGACCCCACGACCATTGCGGTCAGGGTGGGAAGACTCATTCGCGATGAACTTGTGGCAACTTCTTCACTGGTGGTGGCCATACGCCCATTTCCCATGCGCCGGGCATGTGCCATTTGTTGAACGCCATCCTTGAAAATAAACGATAGCCGTTCCGGCGTGAATGTGAAGCGCAACTAAGCGAATCCACCTTTATGCTGCGATTAAGGCTCTGACCGTTAACCTCTCGTTTGCGAACGGCGAGGGGAAAGGGTCAGATCTTGAAGCGGCCGGCGAACCCGCGCAACGGCATGTCGGCGCTGGTGAGAATGCCGGGCTTGGCATCGACGACACTTCTGATCGCGTTGAGTGCCGGAAGCCCGGTGACGGTCATGCCGATTGATGCGAAGTCTTCCGGATTGTCCAGTTTGACACCGGGTTTGGGGAAGATCATGTGTTTGCTGTAGATGTTCGGGTCGCCCGAGATCTGGGTGATGTAGCAGCCCTTGATGTCCCAGGACGGACTGGTGTACGGGGTCATCTGCCATTCGAGGTGCGATTCGATGCGGGGTACCCCGTCGACCAGACCCTGGTACTTGATGTAGTTGGCGCCCAACGAACCCTTGGGTAGTTGATACCAGCCGAGGTCGATGTCCTTGGTGCAGGCGCCGAGTTCGTAGGAGAACGTCACGTCGTCGAGTTCGAGGCCGAAGCAGTCGGCCATCAGGTACACGCTGTCGGCGAAGACGCGGGTGTATTTCTCGAGGGAGCCCGGGATGCTCGGGTCATCGACCGAGACACCGTAACCGACCTCTTTCCAGGTGTCGACCGAGTGGTGGCAGGAGACGTCCACCGATTCGATCACGGTGACGTTCTCGATCTCCGACACATCGGCGCTGTGTGCCACCGCGAGGATCTGGTTGAGACCGGGATTCATCCCGGTGCCGTAGAACGTCGAACCCCCACGCAGACAGGCATCCTGCAAAACCTCGGATACTTTTCGGCCCGACGGGTGTGGGTGGTTCTGGTTGCGATGGTGCCCGGTGATCCAGTCTGCGGTCGTGACGATGTTGATCCCGGCTTCGAGGACCTTTTCATAAAGCGCTTCGTCGGGGAAGACCCCGTGGAAGGTGAGTACGTCCGGCCGGGCAGCGAGTATCTCCTCGACGGTTCCGGTGGCAGTCACCCCGTTGGGGTCGAGCCCGGCGAGCTCGCCTGCATCGCGCCCGATCTTCTCCGGTGTGTAGCAGTGCAATCCGACCAATTCGAGATCTGGATGGTTGCCGATGCGCTTGATCATCTCGGTGCCGACGTTGCCCGTCGCCACCTGGAATACGCGGATGCGGTCGGCCTCTGTGGTGCTCATCGGTGAAGTCCTTTCGTCGGGTAGAACTGCGTGGCCCATTGCCGCAATTGCGTGAAGCCCTCGTATTCGCCCCGGGACAGGGCTGGTGGGTCGGAGTAGCGCTGATGTGACCAGATGTTGATGTCGGCGACAAACTGCTCGATGACCGCATCGGCGAGAAACTTTGCCCCGGACGGGATCTCGGTGCGTTGGTCGTTCGGCTTCCGGCCGATCCAGACGCTGAAACGAATGTCTGAGGTGAGTTCGTCGACGGGTGTCACGGCGGTGAGTGTGCGATTGTCGATCATGCCCCAGCTTTTTGTGGCGGCGACCCCCAGTCCGGCATTGATCGCCTGTACTCCGCTGTTGACGTCTTCTGCCTTGGTGTTCTCGTCGAAGGCGATGGTGAAGTCGACATAGGACGTCGGCTCGCGAAAGTCGTGCCGGGTGATGTCGGGCATGAACGGGACCTTGTGGACGAACTTGAAGTGTGCGAAGTCCACCCCGTTCTCCATGACGTACTGCGGATGCAACTCCAAGTCGGGCCGATAGAGCGTTGCCTGCGGATACGACGGGTAATAGTCTGCGGCAGTGCAGTTGTCGTCGAATCCCGCCAGGACGTCGGGTACATCGAAATATGGTTCGGCACCGTCGACGTCGTGCCAGATGAAGATCGATTCGTTGAGTTCGGCCACCGGATAGGTTCGGATGCGGCGACCCTTGTTCGGGTGCTTCTCGTAGGGGATGCAGACGTTGCGGCCCTGGCTGTTCCACTCCCACCCATGGAATGGGCAGACGATGCGATCGCCTTCGACATGTCCGCCGTAGCCGAGGTGCGCGCCGAGATGCTCACAGTAGGCGTCCATCACGGAGACTTCGCCGGTGGCGGATCGCCACGCGACCATCTCGGTGTCGAAGTACTTCATCCGGTGGACTTCGCCGACCCCGATCTCGGCAGCCCATGCCACCTGGAACCAGCCGGTGGGTTTCATCGACAGTGGCGTTCTGGCCATCTGGCATCCCTTCGTCCGACGGTGACCGACTCGATCTGTCCAGAATCGTAGTGGGGTCTGTGAAAAAAGAACAGAGGCTTCGGTGAAACTCGGTTTCGCGCGTGCAGCAGATAGAGTTGCCCACGTGAGCGAATCGGGCGTGGTCGGCAGGCGCAGCAACAAACGCGGCCTGGCCACCCGAGAATCGATGTTGGACACCGCATTACGGACGCTGGCGACCGACGACCCGGCGGCGGTGTCAGGCAATCGGATCGCCAAGGAAATCGGTGCGACCTGGGGTGCGGTCAAATATCAGTTCGGCGACATCGACGGACTGTGGGCGGCGGTTCTGCAACGTATCGCGGACCGTCGGGGCGATCTTCCGGTCAGTGCGCCCGCCGACGCGTCACTGCAGGTACGGGTCGGCGCCATCGTCGACAACATGTACGAGGGTCTGACCGTCGGTGACTCCCGGGCGATCGAGAACCTGCGGGCCGCGCTGCCGCGTGACCGCGCCGAGCTCGAACGCCTGTTTCCGCGCACCGCCGCAGAATTCGAATCGTGGGGTCAGGCCTGGCTGGACACGTGCCGTCGGGCCTTTGCCGGCCTGGACGTGGATCTCGACCGGGTTGCCGAGGTGGCCGCGTTCATCCCCGGCGCGATGCGCGGGATCGTGTCGGAGAAACAGCTCGGCACATACACAGATCTCGACCTTGCGCGGCGCGGGATCACCAACGCGATCGTCGCCTACCTGCAGCCCCGGTGATGTGATTCCGCGGTGACCTACTGAAGGATCGCTCGTTCGACATTGGTCAGTTCGTCGAGAACCGTTTGCAGTGCCGGATTGGGATCGTCGGTGCGCCAGGCGGCCCGCAGATCGACATCGGGTACGGGATCGGCGACGGGGATGAAGACGACCTGGGGATCGTTGACATTTCTGGCCACCGAAGCCAGCGTCAGATGGACGCCGACCTCGGCACTGACCAGCGCCAGGGCGGTCTGAGTGTCGGGGGCGATCTGTGCGATGGCGACAACAAATCCACCTTCGTGGGCCAGGCGGCGCAGCCGATCCGGTAGGACCGATCCCTCGTGTGGCGGCAACGAGATGAAGTTGTCCTGCGCCAGCGCGGCGATCGAGACCTGACGAGCTGTTGACAGCCGGTGCGTGTCGGGTACCGCCACCACCAAGGAATCGATCATGACCACGCGCACGGACACCTCGGCCGGGATGACATCCCACCGCCCGAAGTTGATGTCGGTCTCGCCACCGAGCAGCTTTGTCATCGATGGCTGAGCGAAGTTCTGGCTGGAGAGCTCCAGCGCGATACCCGGACGGCGGGAGCGCACCTCCCGGGCCAGCCGAGCGACGAGTCGATGGGTCGAGACGCCGGCAAAGGCGATCCGGACCAGGCCGACATCTCCGCTGTCGGCGCCGCGCACCGCATCGCTCGCGCGCCGAACCGCGTCGAGGACCTCGGTCGCCGGCTCGATCAGTGCCCGACCGCTGACGGTCAGCTTCACCGAACGGGTGTTGCGCTCGAACAGGGTGGTCCCGAGGTCCCGTTCGAGCCCTTTGATGATCCGGCTCAGTGGTGGCTGCGCCATGTCGAGACGGGCGGCGGCTCGTCCGAAGTGGAGCTCGTCCGCAACAGCGAGGAACGCGCGCAGTTGTGCCACGTCCATGAGATGGGTCCCTCTCGTCGATTATTGCGATAGCCGTATTACAGAAGCCCGGATTGGGTATTGGACCGATCATAATAATGGCGCAATAGTGTTGGAATGGACACGCTCAATCCGGACGTACCCGACGACGTCTTCGCTGACATCCTCAAGCAGGTCAACCAGTTCGTGCGGACTCGTGTGGTGCCGCGTGAGCTCGAGATCATGAACACCGACACGATCCCCGACGACCTGCGCACCCAGGTGGCGCAGATGGGTCTTTTCGGTTACGCGATACCCCAGGAGTGGGGCGGCCTCGGGCTCAATCTGATCCAAGACGTCGAACTGGCAATGGAATTGGGCTACACCTCGTTGTCCCTCCGATCGATGTTCGGGACCAATAACGGGATCGCCGGTCAGGTGCTGGTCGGCTTCGGTACGGATGAGCAACGTGCACAGTGGTTGCCGGGCATAGCTTCTGGAGACGTGGTCGCGTCCTTCGCGCTCACCGAACCCGGTGCGGGTTCCAATCCGGCCGGACTGAAGACCACCGCCAGGGTCGATGGTGACGGATGGATCATCGATGGTGGCAAGCGGTACATCACCAACGCGCCGAACGCGCATCTGTTTGTTGTCTTCGCACGCATCTCACCGGCACCGGAGACCGGCAACGGCATCGCGGTCTTCCTTGTTCCGGCCTCCGCGCAGGGTGTCGAGATCGGTCCGAAGGACGCGAAGATGGGACAAGAAGGTGCTGCCACCGCAGAGGTGCGCTTCAGCGGGGTTCGGGTGGGGCAGGAAACGCTTGTCGGGGGAGACGGCGACGTCGGATACCGCGCTGCGATGACATCGCTCGCACGTGGTCGGGTGCACATCGCCGCCCTGGCGGTCGGTCAGGCCCAGCGGGCGCTCGACGAGTCGGTTGCGTATGCGGCGACCGCAACCCAGGGTGGTGCCGCGATCGGGGATTTCCAACTGGTGCAGGCGATGCTGGCCGACCAGTACACCGGCGTCATGGCCGGACGCGCCATCGTGCGTGATGCGGCGCGGGCCTGGGTCGAAGGAACCGACCGCCGCATCGCGCCCTCGGCGGCAAAGCTGTTCTGCACAGAGATGGTCGGCAAGGTGGCCGATCTCGCGGTTCAGGTACACGGCGGCGCCGGATATATGCGGGACGTGCCGGTGGAACGGATCTACCGGGACGTCCGGGTGCTTCGGTTGTATGAGGGGACCAGCGAGATCCAGCGCCTCGTCATCGGCGGTGGCCTGATCCGGGCCGAGAAGAAGAAGCTGTCATGACACTGCCGCTCGAGGGATTCACCGTGGTGTCCGTCGAGCAGGCGGTGGCGGCCCCGCTTGCCACCCGCAACCTCGCTGGGAATCACCCCGAGTCGGCGCAGTAGCGCCGCATCGTCAGGCACAACAGTTCAACACCGAAAGGACATCATGCTCGCCAACAAAACCGCCGTCGTCACCGGAGGAGCCCAGGGGATAGGGCTGGCCATCGCTCGCATCTTCGCCGACAACGGCGCCCGGATCGTGATCGGCGATCTCGACGAGGGCAAGGCCAAGGAAGCCGCCGCCTCACTGTCGGCCGACGCGATCGGCGTGCGCGCCAACGTGACGTCCGCCGATGATGTAGCGGCCCTGCTCGCGGCCGCAACCGATACCTTCGGTTCTCTGGATGTGATGGTCAACAACGCAGGCATCACCCGCGACGCCACCATGCGCAAGATGACCGAGCAGCAGTTCGACGACGTGATCGACGTCCATCTCAAGGGTTGCTGGATCGGCACCCGACTCGCCTCTGGCATCATGCGGGAAAACGGCGGCGGCTCGATCATCAACATGTCGTCGATCTCGGGCAAGGTCGGGATGCTCGGACAGACGAACTATTCGGCAGCCAAAGCCGGGATCGTGGGTCTGAGCAAGGCGGCCGCCAAAGAGGTTGCCCACCTTGGTGTTCGAATCAACGTCATTGCGCCCGGACTCATCCGCACCGCCATGACCGAGGCCATGCCGCAGAAAGCATGGGATTCGAAGATGACAGAGATCCCGATGGGACGAGCCGGTGAACCGGACGAGATCGCCTCGGTGGCACTGTTCTACGCCTCATCGATGTCGTCTTATATGACTGGAACAGTGGCGGAAGTGACCGGCGGACGCCACATCTGAGTTCAGTCAGAGGCGCCGGGGCTCGCTTCGTGGTGCCGCAGGCCGTGGGTTCGGCGGCGTTCCTTCATCTCGGCCTCGTAGACATGGCGACGCCCCGCCTGCAGCTCTTCCCGGACGCGGCGTTCGTGTTCACGGAACACTGACCAGTAGGTGTCGTCGAAGTCTTCGACGATCTGGAATGTCCACTGTCCCTCGATGACATTTCGGCCGACCAGGTCTTTGCCGAGCCGGTCCGCGATCTCACCGTGTCCGGCTGCGCGCAGATCGTCGACGGCGTCGCCGAGTAACAGGTCGGTGTGACCCATCAACTGGTGGAACGAGTACAGATGCCCACGGGCGCGCTCGAGGAATTCCAACGCCTCGGAGACTTTCCCGACAGCGGCGATGGTGGCGTCGTCGACATCTTCCGGGCGTTGGTGGATCGGCGAGGGATTTCCACTGGCTTCGGACACCGCTGCCGAGTACCCCGCACCCTCTGACATCAATCCTGTGACGTGCGGTCGACGATCACCGGTGATCGGTGAGGCGAGACTGACGGTTCTGCGTCTCATGGGACATCACCTCGACCCACCACGAGTCGAGGGGGCTCGGCTCGGGCCAACGGACGTCCGGTCGACTCCACAACTCCACCACCTCGTCCACGGTGGCATGTAGATCGAGTACCTGTTCGAGCTGCAGGGCAATGATCGGGCGGGATGTCGAGGGCCGCGCTGTCACCACCGCGAACATCGCCCCGGCTGTCTCCGCGCGCTCCCGGGCCTGCTCGAGGGCCTTCAATCCTGCTGACGCCAGGAATGTGGTCTGGGTCAGATCGACGAGAAGGTTGGTTGTTCGCTCGCGGAAGGCGCCCTCGAGGGCCTGTCGGACAAGGTCGATCGTCAACAGGTCGATGTCTCCGCACACAGCCAGAACGGTGATGTTCCCCTGTCGCGATGACGAGATCGTCAGGGGTTCGGACGCCGTTTCCGGGGTGGTCGCGAATGTGGTGTGGTTATACATGGACAACATTGCCCCTCGCCATGGATGGGAGCGCAGGCAGACCGAAAGACTGCCTACGCGATACGTGGCTAGTCCTTAACCTTCCTACATCGTGGCAGTCATCACACCGGTTCGCAACCCTGGCCGCGCCACCACTCGTCGTATGGGGTGACCGCGAGATGCCTTTTGTGTCGCGTGCGCAGGTACGCGGACTCGATGACCGAAGCGGCCTCTTCCGACACGTGCTGACCCTGCAAGTAGCGGTCGATGTCTGCGTACGTGACACCGAGGGCCTCTTCATCGGCGAGAGCCGGGCGGTCGTCCTCGAGGTCCGCGGTCGGGATCTTCTCCCACGTCCGCTCCGGTGCGCCGAGCTCTTGAAGGAGCTGCGCTCCTTGGCTTTTGGTGAGACCGGCGAGTGGATTGATATCACTTCCGCCGTCGCCGTATTTCGTGAAGAATCCGGTGACGGCTTCAGCAGCGTGATCGGTTCCGACCACCAGCAGTCCGAGCTCGCCGGCTATCGCGTATTGGGCGACCATGCGCTCGCGGGCCTTGATGTTGCCCCGGACGAAATCGGTCAGGCGTTCGAGTCCGAGCGCACGCGCCGCGGCCGTCGCGGCGGCGTCGGTGCTGTCGGCGATGTTCAGGGCCACCGTCCGAGACGGCTTGATGAAGTCCAGTGCCAGGTCCACGTCGGACTCGTCGGCCTGGCGCCCGTAGGGCAACCGGACCCCGACGAACTCCGCTTTGTGACCGGCGGATGCCAACCTGTCGACGGCGAGTTGACTCAGTCGACCGGCGAGTGTGCTGTCCTGCCCGCCACTGATGCCGAGGATGAACCCGGCACTACCCGCCGCACCAGCGTATTCGACGAGAAAATCGACTCGACGGTCGATTTCAGTTGCCGCATCGATGTGCGGGGATACGTGCAGCTCGGTGCGAATTCTTTCGGCCAGTCCGCTCACACTCTCTCCTCATCTCCCGGCGACGCGCAGTTCAGATGGCGGCAACCGAATAGGCGTGCCGCAGCAGCAGCTCGAGGGAACGCTCGACCACGGCGGCGAGGATCTCGGGTGGCGAGCCGTCGAAGATCTCCTGAGTTGCGGTGGTCAGGCCCGGTTCGGCGATGCCGAACCAGACGGTGCCCGGAGCCACGTCTTCCTGTGTCTCGGGTCCGGCCTCGCCGGTGACCGACAGGGCCAGGTCGGCTCTCATCAGGTTCGCGGTGGTCTCGGCCATGGTGATGGCCGAGGTTTTGCTCACCACAGGACCGGGAGGAACTTTGAGCAGCGAGTGCTTCACCCGTTTGTGGTAGGCCACGATGCCACCGAGGTACCAGTCACCCGCCGAGGGTGCCTGACCCAGAGTCGCCGCGATGTTGCCTGCCGTGAGCGATTCGGCGGTCGCGATCTTCAACCCGTGGCGAGATACCAGACCTGCGAGTTCCTCGGCCAGGGCGCGCACCCTGTCGTCGGAGTCCTGTCTGTCGTTCGGATTGACTGACATGGCAGATCAGGAGGCGCCGTTTTCGGCGAGCATCGTCAGACGGTGCAGACATTCCTCGAGCCGCGGAGCGACCGCGAGTCGTTGGATGCTGTCCGGAATCATCTGAAGGGGTCCGGAGTTGACGGTCTCGTCCATCGTGATCCGGGACCCGTCGCCGTCTTTCTCCACGTGAATCCGCACTTCGGCCGAACCGATCGGCAATGCGCGTGCGTTCAATACGAGGAGGCCGGCGGACGACTCCACCGATTCCGTCTTGTCGTCGATCAGGGCCGGCCACAATCCCACCGAGTGCGCAATCGTCGAACCGGCCTGCGGCCACTGCGGATCAACATTGCGGATCCGCGAGGTGCCGACCACCCACGAGCTGTACAACCAGCCATTCGACAATATCGACCAGACCTGCGCTGGTGTTGCGGATGTCGTGCGTTCGACCTGAATCATGGGTGTGGTCCTTCTTTCTATGTAAGTCGTTCCGGAGCAGGGATTTTCAGCCGGGCAGGGTTTCGCCGCCGATTGGCGCCAGTACTTCGCCGCTGTAGTAGGACGACATGGTCTCCGACGCGAAGAACACATAGGACGGTGCGATTTCGTCTGGTTGCGCGGCGCGGCCGTACGGTGTCTGCTTGCCGAAATCTTCGACTTTGTCAGCGGGCATCGTTGCCGGTATCAGGGGAGTCCACACCGGTCCCGGAGAAACACAGTTCACCCGGATCCCGCGCGCGAGCAGGCTCTGTGCCAGCGAGTAGGTGAGGGCGATGACAGCGCCCTTGGTTGCGGAGTAGTCGATCAGCGTCTTGTTGCCGCGCAGTCCGTTGATGGAACCGGTGTTGATGATGGAGGATCCCGGATCGAGGTACGGCAGTGCCGCCCTCGTCACATGGAAGAAGCTGTGGATGTTGACGTCGAACGTGCGCTGCCATTGCTCCGGCGTGAGCTCGGCGAAGTCGTCGACAACCGCTTGAAAGGCGACGTTGTTGACAACGATGTCGAGGGTTCCGAGTTCGGCGGCCGCGCGGTCGACCACATCTGTGCAATGCCCGGGGGCGGCGAGGTCGCCGGGAAAGAGGTGACAACTGCGGCCGGCCTCCCGGACCTTGGTCCGCGTGTATTCGGCGTCTTCTGTTTCCGAGAGGTAGGCGATGGCGACGTCGGCGCCCTCTTTGGCGAAGGCGATCGCCACCGCCCGGCCGATACCGGAGTCGCCGCCGGTGATCAGCGCCTTCTTGCCCTCCAGGAGGCCGCGACCGACATAGGACGCCATTTCATCATGTGGCTTGTCCTTCATATCGCCGGTGCTACCGGGATATGGAATGGTCTGGCGTGGATGCTCGCTCATAGGCTGCGGAATACCCCGCGAACGATGGCTAAAACATCAGCGGCGCATGGTCTCCGCGGTCGCGGCAGTCGGCTCTTCCCGGGCCCCGGTCAGTCTCCTGGCCAGTGCCGCTGCGGCGGCGGTGACACGAGGGCCCGCCTGGTCCGCATCGATTTCTCGGACCGTGATGATGCCGACGCTGGCCTCCAGGCCTTCGACGCCCAGGACCGGCGCTGCCAGACCCAGCGCACCCGACTGCAATTCACCGCTGGTGACGACATAGGCCTCGGTGGACGCGCTCCTGCCGAGCAGGATCGCCTTGCCTGCCGCCCCCTGTGTGAGGGGGTGGCGGGCTCCGATCCGGTACCCGACATGCAGGTCCGTCCACGTGGGTTCGACGACAACCAGTGCCAGGGCATCGCCGCCATCGGCGATGGTGAGGTGCGTCGTGCAACCCAGGTCCTCTGCGAGTTCACGGAGAACCGTTGTTGCGGCATCGCGCAACACCGGTTTCACCGCGGTCGCCAGGGACAGCGCGCCCAGCCCGACGCTGAGCCGACCATCGGCACGTCGTTGCACCAGAGCGTGTTGCTCGAGCGTGCTGATCAGGCGGTGCACGATGGTGCGATTGATTCCCAGTTCCGCCGCCAGGGCCGACATGGTCAACCCGCCGGGATGCGCGGCGAGCGTGCGAAGTGCCCGCAAACCACGGTCGAGGGTCTGGGCGGTTTCGGCGGGCATGCGGTGCAGCTTAAGCCACGCCGCGTACGCGGTCAGCGCTCATCGATGATCCGGCCGGTCACTTCACCGAGTGCGATACGGCCACCGAGTGTTCCTTCAGCGGTGTACCGCAACGTCACGGTATCGCCGTCTTCGAGTGCGAGGCGTTCGTCGTCGCCGACAGCAAACGGGTTGCGCCATCCCCAACTGAGCTCGAGGAACGAACCGCGTTGGCCGGGTTCGGCGCCGGAGATGGTGCCTGATCCCCACAGGTCGCCCGGGCGGATCGACGCACCGTTGACGGTCATGTGGGCAAGCATCTGCGCAGCGCCCCAGTACATCGACCGATAGGTGGGCATGGTGACGACGTGGCCGTTCACGACGACCTCGACGTCGATGTCCAGGCCGGCGGGCCCGTCGACCGCCAGGTAGTCGAGCACCTTCGGATTGCCTTCGGAACCGTCTTGTCCGGGCAGTTCGCACCATGCCGCTGATAGTGCAGCCAGCGGCGTGACCCAGTGAGAGATGCTGGTGGCAAAGGACTTTCCGAGGAACGGGCCGAGCGGAACGTATTCCCACGCCTGGATGTCACGTGCCGACCAGTCGTTGAGGCCGACGACGCCGAACGTGTGCTCGGCGAACTCCGCGGTGGTGACCGGATCGCCGAGGTCGGTGCCGGTCCCCACCACGAATCCGAGTTCGGCCTCGATGTCGAGGCGTGCACTCGGGCCGAATACGGGCTCGGTCGCGTCGGCGGGCTTCCGTTGTCCCTTGGGGCGCAGGATGTCTGTGCCGGAGGGAACCACGGTTCCGGCCCGGCCGTGGTAACCGACCGGCAGGTGCTTCCAGTTGGGGAGCAACGGGGCCTGGTCGGGACGGAAGATCTTGCCCACGTTCGATGCGTGATCTGCCGAGGCGTAGAAGTCGACGTAGTCGCCCACCTCGAACGGCATATACATGGTCACATCGGCCAGCGGGACCAGATGCGGGACGACCACCTCGCGATGTGCGGGGTTCGTCAGCAGTTCGATCAGCCACACCCGCACCGCATCCCAGGAGCCCTTGCCCAGTGACATGAACGAATTGAGCGTGCCTGCCTCGAATGCCGCTGCGACATCGAGACCCGCGTCAGCGGCCAACGGTGCGAGATCGAGTACGTGGTCACCGATGCGGACACCAACCCGGCGTGTTCCCGGGTTCGCGGTGCGATCGAAGATTCCGTAGGGCAGGTTGTCGACATCGAACAGTGAACCGGCGGCTCCGTCGACCCAGGTGATGGTGTTGCTCATTGTGGTCCTTCCAACAGTTCGAGAGTGAGGAGATCTTCCAAAGGCTCGATCACACTGCAGCTTCCGTGTGACACGAACCGGCGTCGTACGGCCGGGACATCGATGGACTCGACGCGCTTGGCCAACTCTGCCGAGTTCTCTTCGGCGAGCAGGGCAGTGATCTGTTCGATGTCCGCGCCTTCGGCGGCAGCGTCCGTCGCCAGCATGACGTTTAGGAATCCGTGATGGACGAAACCGTCATCGGCGGTGTGCCGCACCGCATTGTGCAGTCCTGCAGTGCATTTGAAAGCGACTCCGCGACTGCACGCGGCGACGATCCATGAAGCAAGTGTCTGTGGTGAGGGGAACAAGTCGGCAGTTACGCCACCGGTTCGGAACTTGAGCAGCAACCCGCGTTCACCTGCCACACTCACCGCGTCCAGCCATCCGTCGGTGGCATCGGACTGTGGCATTTCGACGTAGACCGGAGTGCCGGAGGTCAGCAGGCCATCAGCCTGTGCGATGTCACGCACGGCGGCAACTCGTCGGACGCCGCCGGACAGGTCGTCCGGGTCGCGGAGGGCAACCTCGACCGCAACAACGGAAACATTCACCGTCCGCGCGGTGGAAAGCGCCTTGTGGAGGGCATCGGGTCCACCACCGACGACCAGTGACACCGGCAGTTCCGTGGGCGAATCGATGTCCCCGACGGCGGCTCCGGAGACGACGAAGCTCGAAACCAATGGCGCATACCACTGTTCGCGACGGCGCACGTGAAACGCGGTCACCGCATCGGGGAGTGGACTGTTGCCCGGCGGGAAGATCGCCGCGTCATCGATGAGTCCTGCCCACTCCGCGGGCACACCGTGGGTCGAACCAGGGGTAGCTGTGCTGGATGTTGACATGGCTTGTACCGTATCGCACATCCCCAAATAGCGAACACTGGTATCCGATATTCGAACACTCTCCAGCTCATGACGTGTTCGGACCAACCAAAAGAAGGAGTCGATCGTGGCCTTCTATCAGGCAGTGGGCGACATGCCCCGCAAACGCCACACTCAGCACCGCCAGCCCGATGGGACTCTGTATCGAGAAGAGTTGATGGGTGAGGAAGGCTTCTCGTCCGATTCTTCTCTGCTGTACCACCGCGGCGTTCCAGCCGCGATCGTCGACTCGAAGGTGTGGGAGTGGACCGATCAGCGTCTGACCCCCAATCATCCACTCAAGCCCCGGCACCTGCAGCTGCACGCATTGTTCGCAGCGGGCAACACCGCTGATGCGGTCACCGACCGTCGGTTGATCCTTGGTAACAGTGACGTGCGGATCGCCTATGTCGTCACCGGCACCGAACCGTCTGTCTACTACCGCAATTCGATCGGCGACGAATGCGTCTACGTCGAGCGCGGAACCGGTGTCCTCGAGACGGTCTTCGGTAAGCTGCCGTACCGCGCAGGGGATTACGTCATCGTGCCGCGTGCGACGACGCACCGGTGGCTGCCTGCGGAGTCGTCGGCCCTGTATGCGGTCGAGGCGAACTCGCACATCACCCCACCCGCGCGTTACCTGTCGAAATACGGCCAGTTCCTCGAGCATGCGCCGTTCTGTGAACGCGATTTCGTGGTCCCGTGTGAGCCGCTCCTGGTCGAGGGCAGCGACGTGGAGGTGTTCGTGAAACACCGTGCCGGAGGCGAAATCCTGGGCACTGTCATGACTTACGACACGCACCCCTTCGATGTGGTCGGCTGGGACGGCTGTCTTTACCCGTACACGTTCAACATCGAGGACTTCGAACCGATCACCGGCCGGGTTCACCAGCCGCCGCCGGTCCACCAGGTCTTCGAGGCCCACAACTTCGTGGTGTGTAACTTCGTGCCGCGCAAGGTCGACTACCACCCGTTGGCGATTCCGGTGCCCTACTACCACTCGAATGTCGACTCCGATGAGGTGATGTTCTACGTCGCCGGAGACTATGAGGCACGTAAGGGTACGAACATCGGTCTGGGCTCGATCTCGCTGCATCCGGGCGGGCATGCCCACGGACCGCAGCCCTCGGCGACCGAGGCCTCGCTGGGCGCGGAGGTTTTCGAGGAGCTGGCCGTCATGGTCGACACCTTCGCCCCGCTCGATCTGGGCGAGGGCGGACTGGCCGTCGAGGACGACACCTATGCGTGGAGCTGGGCCGGCCGCTCGCTGTGATCGTGATGCCGCCGGACCGGCGCGTGCGAGCTTCAGCTCAACGCGCGCCCGAGTTCGGCGGCGCCGGCGAGTACCGCGGGCGCGGCCCGGTCGGCCGCAGTCGACTCGAAGACCGAAACCCCGATACTCATCGGGGTCCTTCGGCGTGCCCGCACGATGGCGGAGACACCGTGCACCGAGGAGATCACCTCGGAGAAACTCACCGCGTATCCACGCTCGCGGGCACTGGTGACATCAGGCCGTTCGTCGCTGCGAGGGGGACCGGCCGCCAGTAGCGCCAATCCCGCGGATCCGCGGTCGATGGGGCTCAGATGCCCGGCCCGAAAGGCGATGTGCATCGGCGCATGGCGCGGCTCGACGACAAAGATGGCCCGCACGTGATCGGGTCCTTCCTGCATGGCCAGGTGCGCGGTGGCACCAGTCGCATCTGCGAGTTCCTGTAAAACCGGCACGGCCAGTGCCCTCAGGTCTCGTTCCACCGGTTCGGCGAGTGGTACCAGCCCCGCCCCGGGAAAGAATCTCTTCGATGAATCGTCGCGCCGAACCAGTCGGTGCGCTTCGAGCGTGCGCATCATGCGATGGGCGACGGTGCGATGCACCCCGATGGTCTCGGCCACCTGCGTGACGGTCAGCCCGTCTGCCGATGCGCAGACCGCTGCCAGTGCGCTCAGGCCCGCATGCAGCGTTTTCGACATCCCGGCGTCGAGTTTGGCATCGCCGGTCACCACCTGATCTTCAGGTTTCGAATCCGTTGTCGTCATGTGTTCGTACCGACCTTTCCCTAACGCTGCGCGCCACCAGACTTGACGTATGCAATGTGACCTGAATAACCTCGCGTTCGGTTATAGATCACTGCGTGCGATTATCGCACACCGAATCGAGAGTTGGCCAATGTCCGCGCACACTGCTGCAGATGGCACCCTGAGCGAGTCGAGCTCTGAAGGCGACCTTGACGCCGTATATCCGCAGGTGGTCCGCGCTTACGCACGTCAGGCCCGCCTGATCGACACCGGTGCGGCGAGTGCCTGGGCGTCGACCTTCACCGCGGACGGCGTCTTCGAGTCGCCGTCGTACCCGGCTCCGGTGCAGGGCCGCGCGCAGCTGGAGGCGTTTGCTCGCCGTTTTGCCGAGCAAGGCCGTGCCGGCGGTGTGGTCAGCCGGCATGTGATCACCAACGTCGACGTCACACCCGGTGTCGATGCCGATCACGTCGTTGGCCACACATACCTGCAGATCGTGGCCACGCCGAAGGGCCAAGAGAGCTCGCTGGTGCGGTTGACGACCACCGTCGACCAACTGGTCCGGGCCTCGTCCGGCCAGTGGCTGGTGGAGCACCGCCAGGTGTTCCGCGACGACTAGTCGCCTCCGGACGCGTCATGCGACGTCCCCGAAAACATGTTTGTCGTTCCAATCCGTAAGAGAGAGAAGACCCGATGACTTCGACCACTTCTGATGCCAACAATTCCGAGAACGGACATCCCGGGCGGGTGCAAGCAACGCCGATGGTTGTCAGCCATCCGGATCTGGCAGGCAAGGTCGCCGTGGTGACCGGTGCGGCACAGGGCATGGGCGCCCGCTTCGCCGCAGCACTGGTCCGGCGCGGGGTCAACGTGGTCGGCGCCGACATCAACGGCGAGCAGATGGCTCGCACGGCCGACGACCTCAACGCCGAGGTCGCCGATGTCGAGAACGCCGGACGCGTCGTGGCGGCGTCGGTGGACGTCCGCGATCCGGAAGCGCAGCGGGCGCTGGCCCAGCGCGCCGTCGAGGAGTTCGGCGCCGTCGATCTGTGGATCAACAACGCCGGCATCTTCCCCGAGGCCCCGGCCGCCGAGATCCCGCCGTCGCAGATGCAGGCTTCGCTGTCGATCAACGTCGAGGGCGTCCTCTACGGCGCGCAGGCCGCTGCAGCGGTGATGGCTCCCGGTGGTGCGATCGTCAACATGGCATCGGTCGCCGCGGTTCGGGTCCGCCGTGGCCGCGCCGCCTACTGCTCCGCCAAGGCCGCAGTCGCTCACCTGACCGAGTGCCTGGCCGTCGAGTTCGGTGACCTCGGTATCCGCGTCAACGCGATCGCCCCCGGCTTCATCGACACCGAGATGACCCGGTGGGTCCAGGACGACGCACCGGCTCTGGCCAAGACACTGGACATCATCCCGCTGCACCGCATCGCATCGCCGGAAGAGGTTGTCGGCCCGATGCTGTTCCTGCTCTCGGACAGCGCCCGGTACGTGACCGGTCACATCCTGGCCGTCGACGGCGGATCCCGCCATGTCTGACCCCGACGATGTCCGCAAGGTCGTCCTGATCACCGGTGCTGCCGGTGGGATGGGCGCGGGCCATGCCCGGACGCTGGCCGCCGATGGCTGGCACGTGGCGGTCGGCGACATCGCGGACACCGCCCCGATCGTGGAAGAGATCGTCGCTGCCGGGGGATCGGCCACCGGCCATCGCCTCGACGTCACCGATCCCGCCAGTTGGGCCCAGGTGATCAGCGAGATCACGACATCGTGTGGCGCCCTTCACGGCCTGGTGAACAACGCCGGGATCTCCCGGCGCCGACGGTTCATGGACACCACGGCGTCGACCTGGCGATCGGTGATGGCGATCAACCTCGACGGCCCGTTCTACGGGATTCAGGCCGCGGCACCGCTGATGCGTGATTCCGGAGGCGGCTCGATCATCAACATCTCGTCCATCTCAGGACAGATCGGCTACTTCTCACCGTCGTACTCCACCTCGAAGTGGGGTCTTCGCGGCCTGACCAAGTCCGCCGCAGGCGAGCTGGCAGCATGGGGTATCCGCGTCAACTCGGTTCATCCCGGACTGGTGGAGACACCCTTGCTGGCCGGTGCCGATTCATTTGTGACAAGCGCGGTGGCCAGTGTGCCCGCCGGCCGGATGGCGCAGCCGTCGGAGATCACGAGTGTTGTGCAATTCCTCCTCGGCGAGGGGTCGTCGTACATGACCGGATCCGAGATGACGGTCGACGGTGGACTGGTCTCCAACGGGACGTATCACCGGATTCTCGAAGAGATGGACGGAGAGCTGTCATGAGTGAACGCGACTACGACGTCGTGGTGATCGGAGGCGGCGGTGCCGGTCTCGCGGCCGCGGTGTCCGCTGCCGAACGTGGCGCATCGGTGATCCTCTTCGAGTCCGAGGGTGAGCTCGGTGGATCCACGCAGCTGTCGGCCGGGATGTTCACGGCCGCACAGACCAGCGTCCAGAAAGAGCTCGGCATCGAAGACACTGTTGAACGGTTCTTCCAGCACTACATGGACCTGAACCAGTGGCTCCTCAAACCTGGTCTGGTGCGGCGCTTTTGCGAACTCGCCGGACCCACGCTCGAGTGGATGCTGCATCTAGGTGTCGAGGTGCCCGCCCAGATCTCGGGCAACGCCCACACTCCGGGCCTGACCCGTGCGGGCGTCGAAGACGTGTGGCGTGCGCACGTCCCCAAGGACCAGGGCTACGGCTTGGTGCAAGTTCTCGACAAGGCACGCAAGGCCCACAAGATCGACGCCGTCATGCACACCCGCGTCGAGCAGCTCCGCTCTGCCGATGGCCGGGTGACCGGCGTCGTCGTCGACGGTGTCGAACTCGATGCAGGCGCCGTGGTTGTCGCATCCGGTGGGTTGTCGCAGAACAAGGCGCTCGTCGATCGCTGGTTCCCGCACGCCAACCGGGCCGGTGACTCCTTGTTCGTCGTCGCTGCTCCCGGTTCCCGCGGCGATCACATCGGATACGCCGAACAGGTGTCGGCGTCGATTGCCGGTGACGGCTGGGGCCTGTTGCTGCCGACCGCCGAGTTCGTCGGCTATCACCATTGGCAGGCGGGATTCCCGCCGCGGTCGCGCCTGCACATCAACGGTGCGGGACATCGGTTCATGGACGAAGATGCCTCCTACGCCGTGTCCGGTGGCCTGATCGACACCCAGATCGATCGCTATGGGCTGCCGGTGTGGATGGTCTTCGATGAAGCTGCCCGGCGTGCACTTCCGCCCGGTTACATCGACTGGACACCGGAGCTCGTCGAGGACCATGTCCGCGCGGGTTCGGTTCTGGCTGCGCAAACCCTGGCCGAACTGGCCACCAAGGTCAATGTTCCGGCGGAAGCGTTGCAGGCCACAGTCTCTCGATGGAACGACCAGCTCCCGAACGGGACCGACGTCGACTTCGAACGCGATCGGTCGCTGGCGGCCAAGGGCGTCACGGGTGGAGTCACTCCGATCGCGCAGGCGCCGTACTACGCCACCCGAATCGTGCCCGCCGAATTGGTGTGTACCCACGCGGGTCTGGAGATCGATGTCAGGGCTGCCGTTCTCGACACCAAGGGCAACCCGATCGAAGGCCTGTTCGCAGCGGGCGAAGCCGGTGGAGGAATCCTCGGCAATCGCTACGTCGGTGGCGGCAATGCCGTCGCCAATGCTCTGACCATGGGCCGGCTCGCCGGCCAATCCGCGGCATCGGCGGCTCGATGAAAACCAGCCAGTCACTGCCGCAACCGAATTCCACCAGGCGCCATTACAAGGAGACGTCATGAGTATCAACACCTCCGCGGTCGACCAATCCGCGGTTCTGTCCAAGGTGTCGCGATCGATTCTGCCGATCACGTTCCTTCTCTACATGTTCAATTACATGGACCGGTCGAACATCAGCTACGCGCAGCTGTCGATGTCGGAGGACCTGGGCATCAGCCTGGCGACCTACGGCACCGTCGCGGCGATCTTCTTCGTCGCCTACGTGGTCCTGGAGATCCCCAGCAACATCGTCATGAAGAAGGTGGGTGCGCGAATCTGGCTGGCGCGCATCGCCATCTCGTGGGGCATCGTCACCATGGCCACCGGGTTCGTGCAGAACACGGCTCAGCTGTACATCGCGCGCATCGTGCTCGGCATCGCCGAAGCCGGTCTCTTCCCCGGGCTGCTGCTGTACTTGACCTTCTGGTTCCGTAATCAGGACCGCGGCCGCGGTATCGCCCGGATGTCGTTGGCGCAGCCGGTCGCCCTGATCATCGGCTCACTGACCGCCGGGTGGATTCTCGACCACGTGGAGTGGTTCGGGCTCTCGTCCTGGCGATGGATCTTCATCCTGCAGGGCCTTCCGCCGGTACTGATCGGAATCTGGGTCCTGTTCTATCTCGCCGATCGACCGAGCAAGGCCAAATGGCTGAACAAGGACGAGGCGAAGTGGCTCGAGGATGAGATCAGTAAGGACTACAACGCCGAGGACGACGAGACGGCGCACATCGATCTCACGGTGATCAAGAACCCGAAGGTTCTCTACCTCGCGGTCATCAACCTGCTGTATGCCGTTGGCCTGTACGGGATGACGTTCTTCCTGCCGCAGATCGTCAAGCAGCTGAACCCGGATTACTCGTCCACGAACATCGGTGTCTACGGCTCGATCCCGTACATCTTCGGTGCGATTGCGATGCTCCTCATCGCTCGGTATTCCGATCTGATGGGAAATCGCAAGGTCGTCGTGATGGGGACGCTGGTCGTCGCGGTCGCCGGACTGGTCATCACCATGGCCACCCGTGACCACGCCAACGTGGCGATGTTCGGTCTGGTTCTGCTCGCCGTCGGTGTCTTCGGTTACCTCGGCCCGTTCTGGGCCCTGGCCAGCGAGGCTCTGCCGCGGGCGCAGACGGCGGTCGGTCTGGCAGTGATCAACTGCATCGCGGCCGCAGGCGGGTTCTTCGGTCCGTTCATCATCGGCAAGACTTCCAAGGCCGACGACGTCACCTTCGGACTGTTGTTCCCCGCGGTGTGTATGGCCATCGCGGTGGTCATGCTGATCTGGGTCAAATCAGACGACTCCACAAAGGTCTCTGATGACGCGGATTCGGTTGTGGTGAAATCCAACTGAGGTAACAACCCGCATCGAACGAATCGACCGGCCGTACGCGTGACCCGCGTGCGGCCGGTCGTTTGTGGTTTGTGCTGTCCGCGTGCCTGCGGGTGACCTCAGAGATTACGTACCCGCATGCAGACGGTGTCGTAGATCGTCAGCAGATCGGCGTCGGGCAGGTCCGGGTCGCAGGCGTTCACCCACTCGTCGAACGCACACTGCACGGACAGCTGTGCGATCTCGAGGATCATCCGGATGCGCGAACGTGTTGTCGCCGGGCATTGCTGGTCCAGCAGCGACAACCAGCGTTGTGTGTTCTCCGCGCAGCGGCCGATACAGACCTTGCTCAGCGTCGGGTTTGCGCAGACCAGCTTCCGAATGCGCAGGGACGTCGCGGCGACTTCGCTCTGCTCGTGCCGAAAGCCTGTGATGGCACCGCGGAATGCCTCTTCGATGTCGGCCAGCGACAAGGTGGACAGCGATTCGTCTGTGGCTTTGGCCGCCTCGATACAGGTCTGGAGGGCGACATCGAAACCGTGGATGTCACCGAGGATGCAATCCTCTTTGGTCGCGAAGTATCGAAAATAGGTTCGGGACGAGATGCCGGCAACGCGAGCGATTTCGTCCACCGTCGTCTCGTCGAAGCCGTGCCGCTCGAACAGATCGAGCGCTGCCTTTTGAATCTCGATCCGCGTCTCGTTGCGGCGCCGGGTCCGGAGATCGAGCGTTGCGCCCGGAAAAGAGGTTGACATGACCTCAACTCTATGTCACCCGATGCCAAAGTGGCAGTCACTGACACATGGATATATGCTGCGAAAGTTCTTCAGCGGCTACCCGAGTGGATGTGATCGTGACCGAGAGTGTGAATGTCGGCGTCAGAGCCGATAGGCGTGACGAAAGTCCGGCCGGCAGTGTTCTTCTGATCTCGTTGCTTCTTGTCGCGGCATTTGTGGTGATCCTCAATGAGACCATCCTGGGTGTCGCGTTGCCGACGCTGATGAAGGATCTCGACATCACCGCGGCCACCGCGCAATGGCTGACAAGCGGCTTCCTGTTGACGATGGCGATCCTGATCCCCACCACGGGTTTCATCCTGCAGCGGTTCAGCATCCGCTGGGTGTACGTCGCGGCGATGTCGTCGTTTACGCTGGGAACGCTTATCGCCGCGGTGGCGCCCGGCTTCGAGGTCTTGATGGTTGCCCGGGTGATCCAGGCCGTCGGTACCGCATTGATGATCCCGCTACTGATGACCACCATCCTCAATGTCGTGCCAGAGCATTCACGCGGTCGCATGATGGGACTGGTCTCCGTCGTGATCTCGGTGGCCCCGGCCATCGGGCCCACCGTGTCCGGTCTGATCCTCGAATCGCTCAGCTGGCGTGCGATGTTCTGGATCGTGTTGCCGGTGGCGGCCGTTGTGCTGATCTTGGGCGGCATCCTCGTGCGCGACGTCGCCGAGCGGCAGCCGTCGCACCTCGACGTCATCTCGATCCCGCTCTCTGCCCTGGGCTTCGGCGGAATCGTGTACGGGCTCAGCAGTATCGGTGAGTCGTCGGCAGGCCACACTCCCGTGCCGCCATGGATTCCGCTGGTGATCGGCGTCGCCTCACTGGGACTCTTCGTGGTCCGACAGATGAAGCTTGTCGAACGCGGCCGGGCTCTGCTGGATCTGCGGACCTTCAAGATCGCGCAGTTCAGGCTCGCGGCGTTGCTGATGGGTGGGCTGATGCTCACGCTGTTCGGTGCACTGATCCTGCTGCCGCTGTACTTGCAGAACGTCCTCGACAAGAGCGTCCTGACAACAGGATTGGTCCTGCTGCCGGGTGGCTTGGTGATGGGACTGCTGGGGCCAGGTGTGGGCGCGCTCTTCGATCGTTGGGGTGCAAGGCCATTGGTGCTGCCCGGCACGATCGCCATGAGCGTCGGCACGTGGCTGCTCGCCACGCTCGACGCCGATTCCGAGCTCTACACGGTCATCATCGCGCATGTGATCTTGAGTGCCGGCATCGCATTCGCCCTCACGCCGTTGATGACGTCCGCGCTGGGTTCGCTGCCACGCGAGTTGTATTCACACGGCAGTGCAACGATCAGCACGATCCAGCAGGTTGCCGGTGCGGCAGGTACCGCCCTGTTCATCACCTTGATGACACGGGGAATCACGGCGTCTACGGACGACGGCAACTCCGCGATCATCGCGAACTCCGACGGAACACACCTCGCCTTCGTCGTCGGTGGCGTCATCTCGGTTGTCCTCGTTCTCGCGGCAACGCTGGTGCGATCGAACGACAAGCCGGTCGGTGCCGGGGTCACCGCAACCTAGTGTCGCGAGTCGAAAGTTTCTTGCTTGTCTCCGGTGGGGCGATGGGTGGCTGGCAAGGCGGAGGTGGAAGGCATAGCGGAGCTATACCGACCGACGACAACGCCGCCAGGCGCCGATCGAACGACGGAGACTGCAAAAGAACTTTTGACTCGGGGCACTAGATGCTCGTGCGGTCGTACAGATCGAGATGCGCTGCCACGGCACCGTTGGAACGACGTTGCGAAGGAATCGTTTCAACGCCGATCCGGTGTCGCAATGTGCATGAAACACGGCAAGTGCAGCCTTGCTCGCATGGACTTTGGCGTCTTCATCCCCATCGGCAACAACGGCTGGCTCATCAGTGAGGCTGCACCGCAGTACAAACCGAGTTTCGAACTGAACAAGGAGATCGTGCAGAAGGCCGAGGCGGCCGGGTTCGACTTCGCCCTGTCGATGATCAAGTTCCGGGGATTCGGTGGCAAGACCGAGTTCTGGGACCACAATCTCGAATCGTTCACCCTGATGGCAGGCCTGGCCGCCGTCACCGAGAAGATCAAGCTCTACGCGTCGACCGGCATCCTGGCCCTGCCACCCGCGCTGGTTGCGCGGATGGCATCGACCATCGATTCGATTGCCCCGGGACGCTTCGGGATCAACATCGTCTCGGGTTGGGCTCCGGCCGAGTACACCCAGATGGGTCTGTGGCCGGGTGATGAGCACTTCGGCAACCGCTACGACCGCGCCACCGAATATGTGCAGGTCATCCGGGAGCTACAGGACACCGGCGTCAGCAATCACGTCGGTGAGTTCTATCAGATGGAAGATTGTCGACTCTCGCCGCGACCGGCGGGTGGGACGGTGCCGATCGTTGCCGCCGGGCAGTCCGCACGCGGCATGAAATTCGCCGCCGAGCATGCCGATTACAACTTCGTACTCGGCTCCGGCGTCAACACTCCGACTGCGTTCGAGCCCACCGTTTCCGCAATGGTTGCGGCGGCGGCGGAATCGGGCCGCGATGTGGGGGCGCTGGCACTGTTCATGGTGATTGCCGATGAGACGGATGAGGCAGCGCAGGCGAAGTGGGATGACTACAACGCGAACGCCGACGCCGATGCACTGAGCTTCATGGTCGAACAGACCGAGACCGACAAGACCGCAGGCGAAGGTTCGACGGCCAAAACGATCTCGCTGCCCGAGGGCGCCGTGAATCTCAACATGGGGACGATTGTCGGATCGTTCGAGACCTGCGCGAAGATGCTCGATGAGGTTGCCGCGATCAACGGAGTCAAGGGCATCATGCTGGTTTTTGACGATTTCGTCGCAGGTGTCGAGAACTTCGGAAGCAGGATCCAGCCGCTGCTGCAGTGCCGCAAGGACGTTGTCGGCGTCGCGTCGTGAGTTGGCAGGATGACCACGAAGACAGTTACGCGACAGGCGGTTTCGATGGCCATCTGGAGCCCGGGACCCGCCCGGCGCTGCTGATCGTCGACCCGGCGCGCGCCTACGTCGATCCGGACTGCGGCCTGTTCATCGGCGAACCCGCAACAGCCGTCGTCGACGCGATGCGTTCTCTACTGGCCGCGGCACGCGCCGCCCGGATCCCGGTGGTCGTGACCGAGGTGGTTCTGCGGCCGGACCTCGCAGACGCCGGAGTGTTCGGCCGTAAGGTGCCGTCTCTGAAAGCCTTCACCCCTCAGAACCCCTTCGGTGAGTTCGTCGAAGGTCTCGAACCGGCCGCCGACGAGCTTCGCCTGACCAAGCAGTACCCGAGCGCCTACTTCGGCACGCCGTTGGCGGCATACCTGACCTCGTTGAAGGTCGATACGGTGCTCATCGCCGGATTCTCGACCAGCGGATGCGTGCGCGCCTCCACCTTGGACACCATGCAGTACGGGTTCGTGCCGATCGTGGTGGCCGATGCGGCAGGTGACCGGGTACCGGCCATCCATGAGGCCAACCTCTTCGACATCGGGGCGAAGATGGGCGAGGTGTGGTCGCTACGGCGTGCCGAAGACTATCTGTCGGCGATAGCTCGGATCAGCTTGTGACAGAAGAACCCAGAGCGTATGTGTCGGCAAAGCTTGGCTCGGTGGGATCACGGCAACCGGGACTGCTCAGGTGTTGCTGGTGGACGCGCCGGCCGTCATCGGGGTGATCGCAGATGAATCGTCGCAGAATATTCAGTGAACTGTCCTCTCGATCAGATTGAGTACGAACATGTCTCGGTACATTGGGGCCAGTGATCTCACGCGGGCGGATGAATCAGTCCGTGGTGTTTCGGGCTGTTGTCGCCACGATCGTCCTCACAGCTCTGGCGATTGCCGCGTATCTGGTTCCCATCCCGTCGATAGATAGTCTTCGTGATTGGGCCGACTCCTTCGGATTCGCATTCACCGCACTGTTTTTCCTCGGCTACGGGGTCATCACGATCTTCCCTGCGCCGAGGTCGGCATTCAGTGTGTCCGCCGGGCTGCTGTTCGGTCCGGTGACCGGATTTGTCGGTTCGATGCTGGCGACAACGTTCGCGGCCATCGTCGCCTTTGTCCTCGTCCGCCGCTATGGACGCGAACGGATCAAGCCCTATCTACGCTCTCCGGTGGCCCGCTCGATAGAACAGCGGATGGAGCGCCGCGGGTGGCTTGCCGTCGGGTCGCTCCGGATGATCGTGCCGTTTCCGTTCACCGCCACCAACTACATCGCGGCACTGTCGTCGATCAGGTTCGTTCCCTACCTGGTGGCCACCATTGTCGGGGTCATGCCCGCCACGGCCGCAGTGGTCATCGTCGGCGATGCGCTGGCCGGTGATGGGAGCGCGGGGATGATCGCACTGTCGGCGGGGTTGTTCGCGCTGGGTATCGTCGGGTTGGTGGTCGATGCGCGACTGGGTGTTCCGCAGGCCGCTGCCACGGACGGGCCGACCCTCACCGACGATGACCGATGAGTGGGCCTGGTCAGCGTTGCCCGTCGGCCCGAATCGCCGCACCCGCCGCTGCCGTACTGCTGGCTTCTTCTTCGAGTTTCCGCAGATAGGGAATGACCTCGTCGCGGATCGCGGTGTTGTAGGCCTCCGGTTGCTGCTTCGGGTTGGCGTGCCCGGTACTGGGCATTCGCACCACGAACAATCGCCCGGAAGGTCCGCCGGTCGTATCGAAGAGGACCTTCTGCGAGTAGTCGACGTCGACAACGGGATCGTCGGTGGCGAAGTCCGGGCGCAGGAAGATGATCGCCGGGAACGGACGATCGCCGGCTTCCTTGCTGATGGTGGCAAGGTCATCTGAGGCGCCGGAAGCCGCGATGGCAAGAAATTGGGATTGGATCAGCCCGTTGCTGGCGGCGTCGGTGTTGAAGATCTTGGTTCTCAGCACGTCGCGGATGGTCTCGCCCAAAGCCAGCGGGTCGAGGAGTGGGTGCCGTGCGGAGTCCGTCAACAGGTACTGATCCTTGCGCGCCACCGTCTCGACAACGAGACGCAGACCGCGGCTTTCCCTGGCTCCGGGGAGCCAGCCCATCCACCGGAGTAGGTCTTCGCCGGCATCACGGCTACGTGGTCGGACCGCGTGGAGATTCACCGGTGTGCAGTCGAGTATGAGCGCGAGCAGCGTGACCTCGCTGTCATGGAAGATGTGCGTGCCCACCTCGATTGCGATGATGCCACCCATGCTGTGCCCGACCAGCACGATCTTGTCGATGCCCATCGACTGCGCGTAGGCGACGACGATACGACTGATGACGGCGGTGTCCAGACCCTCGTTGTCGTATTGCACCGCCCACACCTGTCCGATATCGGCCAGGGCCGGGAGTGCGCGCGCAGTGCCACTGGCATCGAGGTTTCCCAGGCCGACCATGTCGACCACGGCGGTGTCATCGTTGGCAGGATCTGCCGCGTCGTAGATGAAATGGATCTGAGGTTGTGTCTGCGCCAGCCGCTGCCGTTCAGGGGCAACGTCGAGAGCCCAGTACTGGGAGCACAGGATCAACAGCGCCAACAGAACAAATCCGCTTCGCATCAGGAAACGCCGGAGTCCGCCGAAATGAATCCAATTGTGGCCCAGTCGGGTTGATCGCAGCGCTTCCTTGCGCCGCTCATCGCTCCAGTCGGCGACCGGATGATGTGACCCGCCGAGACCTCGTGTCATCCTCCCCAGCGTAGCGACGTTTCCCCACTCTGAACCGGTTGTGGACCGGTGTGTGATTCCATGGAATACATGGAATTCGGAATCTCGACATTTGTCACCGACGAGGGCATTCGACCCGATGTGCTGGGCAAGGCGCTCGAAGAACGCGGATTCGATTCGTTGTTCCTGGCCGAACACTCGCATATCCCGGTGAACCGCGAATCGCCCTATCCGGGCGGCGGCGACCTGCCCAGGGTGTACTACCGGACGCTGGATCCGTTCCTGGCGCTTACCGCTGCAGCCGGCGTCACCACCCGGTTGCTGCTGGGAACCGGCATTGCGTTGCTTCCACAACGAGACCTGATCCACACCGCGAAACAGGTTGCGACGCTTGACCTGCTCTCTGGAGGACGGGCCGCATTCGGCGTAGGTGTCGGCTGGAACCGGGAGGAGATGCGGAACCACGGAACCGACCCGCGGACCCGTGGTGCATTGATCAATGAGCAACTTGCCGCGATGAAGGCCATCTGGACGCAGGACGAGGCAGAGTTTCACGGGGAACACATCGATTTCGATCCGATCTACTGCTGGCCGAAGCCGGTCCAATCGCCGCATCCGCCCATCTACATCGGTGGTGAGAGTCCCGCAGCGCTGGCTCGGCTGGTCGAGTTCGGTGACGCCTGGCTTCCTCGAGCCCACACCAGTTCGGAGGAGCTCATCCGGGTGCGTGCGGTGTTGGCAGAGCGCGGGCGCCCGGACATCCCGTTCACGATCTTCGCGGCCGGATCGTCAACCGAAGAACTCGACGGCTACGCGCGTGCCGACGTCGAACGCGTGACGTTCCTGCTGAAAACGGCGCCGCAGGTGGAGACGCTGCGTCAGCTCGACCAGTTGGCCGCCGCGGCCGAACCGTATCGCTGATCCGATGGATCCCGATGTCGCGCGGGCTGCTCTCGAAGCCGATCGGTCCGAGACCACCGACCTGATCAAACAGATGTCGGCCAGGCTCGCTTCCGTTGTCGATGCGGCAGCCGAGGGAACCGCTGACGACGAGCACGATCCCGAGGGTTCGACATTGGCGTTCGAACGGGGACAACTCGTCGCCCAGATCGAGCGATCCGAGATCAGGGTGGCGGAAATCGACATCGCTCTCGAACGGATTGCGCAGGGTACGTACGGCCTCTGCGAACGCTGCGGCGCGCAGATCGGGGCGGCCCGGCTCGAAGTACTTCCGGCGACGCGCCTGTGTATCAATTGCGCGACGTCGAGGGATCAGTCCAGGCGCTGGTGAGAACCGAGAACGAGGAGTTGATGTCGTGAGTACATTCCAGAAGGTCGCTGCCGCGGTCAACAAGGTGGTGGTGCCCGCTGTCGCGGCCCCGGGCCTGAGCAAACTGACCGGTGGATCGATGGTGGTGATCAGCTACACCGGACGCAGATCGGGAAAATCGGTTCGGCTGCCGGTGAGTTACAGACGCACCGGCAACGAAGTGCTCATCAGGGTGGCGATGCCAGACAAGAAGAACTGGTGGCGCAACTTCCTCGGCGAAGGTGGCCCGATCACGCTGGCACTGCCGGACGGTGATCGGACAGGGCATGCGGTCGCCCGCCGCAGTGACTCGGGCGCGGTCAGCGTGACCGTGAACCTGGACGAGTCATCCACAACCTGAGTAAACGCTCCACATCTACGAAGACGCTCCACATGTTTGTGGAGCGTCTTCGTACATGTGGAGCGTTTGCGGGTGGGGGATGGGGGTCGGATCAGGCGACGTAGTCGGCCATGACGTCGGCGAGGGCCTCGGCGCCGCGGTGGCAGTCGATTTCCTCGGCGAACTCGTGCGGGGAGTGTGAGACGCCGGTGGGGTTGCGTACGAACAACATCGCCGTCGGCACCTTCGCCGACAGGACCCCGGCATCGTGGCCTGCGGCGGTGGGGAGCACCGGGATGTCTCCGAGGTGACCGAGGGCGTTTTGCAGGCGCTTGCGGATGTCGTCTGGGAACTCGACGATCGGGGAGATCGACTCGGCGACGATGTTCAGGTCGATGCCGTCGCGCTCGGCGTGGGCGCGGGCCTCGGCCGAGATCGTCTCGACCAGCGCGGTCAGCGTCGGTTCATCCGCGGCGCGGGCATCGAGCCAGGCCATCACCTCGGACGGGATCGCGTTGGCGCCGTTGGGCAATACCCGCACCTTGCCGAAGGTGGCCACCGCGTCGTGCACCGCGGCGGCCCCGCGCGCGGTGTGGACCGACGAAGCGAAGGCGAGCATCGGATCGCGGCGGTCGACGAGGCGGGTGGCACCGGCATGGTTGGCCTCGCCGGTGAAATCGAACAACCAGCGACCGTGGGGCCAGATCGACGACGCGACCGCGATCGGCTGATCGACCAGGTCGAGTCCGCGCCCCTGCTCGACATGTAGTTCGACGTAGACGCCGACACGGTCGACGAGGGTGGGGTCGGTACCCAGATGCGCTGGATTGCGTCCCGACGACGTGAGCGCTTCGGCGAGGGAGATTCCCTGGGCATCACGCAGTTTCAGCGCGCGCTGCGGTGTGAGCGCACCGGTGCTGAGTTGGGAGCCCACGCAGGCGACACCGAAGCGCGCACCTTCCTCGTCCGAGAAGGCGGTGATGGCAATCGGTTTCGCCGGGGTGATGCCGCGGTCGCGGACGATGTCGATGGCAGCGAACGCCGAGACCACACCCAGCGGGCCGTCGTAGGCGCCGCCATCGGGTACTGAATCCAGGTGCGAGCCGGTGACGAATGCGTCGCGGGGATCGCCGACCCATCCCTCCGGCAACCACCATGCCCAGAGGTTTCCGTTGCGGTCTTCTTCCACGGACATGCCACGGGCCGATGCTTCGCCGGTGAACCACTCGCGCAACGTCATGTCGGCGTCGTTCCAGGCGAAGCGCCGGTAGCCGCCGGTGGTTGCACGACCGACATCGAGTATCGACGCCCACATGGAGTCGAAGGTTTTCATCTCTGCTTCCCAATCATTCGGAATAGTTGTCGGGGTAGGCGGTGACCGCCAGGAACCGGATCGGCAAGCGGGTCAGTTCTTTTGGTCCGTGGATACCCTCGCCGTCGAGGAGCAGTGAATCCCCGGCGCGCAGCCTGTAGTCGGAATTGTCATGGCTGTAGACCATTTCGCCTTCGAGCATGTGCAACAGTTCGGTGCCCGGATGCTGGAAGCGCGGACTGATCGTGGTGTCCGACAGCAGCGTCACCACCACGGACTCGAGGCGTCGATGCTGACCGCGCAACGCCCCGAGGAGTTCGTAGTGATGTCCGGCCCGGGTCCCACGCCCGACGATCTCCGCGCCGGTACCCGCCCTGGTGAACACCGATTCGCGCTGCGTCTTCTCGCCGCGGAACAGCGAGGTGACCGGAACATCCAGTGCCGTCGCCAATTTGGAGAGAGTCCCGTGACTGCAGGATGCCTGCGCGTTCTCGATCTTCGAGAGCATCGACTTGGAGATGCCGGTGCGGGTGGCCATCTCGCTCACCGAGAGCCCGGCGGTGATGCGTAACCGTCGGGTTTGCGACCCGATGACTGCTTCGAGCGAGTCGGGATCGAAGCCACCGTGGTCGACCTCGCGCGCGGTGGTGTCCTCGACCACCGCACGCGCCGGTGACACCGGGGTGACCAAGGTCAGTACCTGCCCGGGATCCAGGTGGTGCCGGCCAGCGGAACCCGTGCCATCGCCGAAGCCTCGACGGTCAGGGCCACCAGATCCTCCGGTTCGAGGTTGCGCAGATGCGACTTGCCGCACGCGCGGGCCAGCGTCTGGGCCTCCATGGTCAGGACACGCAGGTAGTTGGCCAACCGGCGCCCGCCCTCGACGGGATCGAGGTTCGCCGACAGCTCCGGATCCTGTGTGGTGATGCCCGCGGGATCGCGACCTGCCTGGAAATCATCGTAGAACCCGGCGTCGGATCCCAGTGCCCGGTACTGATCGGCGTAGCGAGGACTGTTGTCGCCCAATGCGATCAGTGCTGCGGTACCGACGGCGACGGCGTCTGCACCGAGAGCCATCGCCTTTGCGACGTCGGCGCCGCTGCGGATTCCACCGGAGACGATGAGCTGGACCTTGCGGTGCACATCCATCTCCTGCAACGCCTGGACCGCTTGCGGGATGGCAGCGAGGGTCGGGATGCCGACGTGCTCGATGAACACGTCCTGGGTGGCTGCGGTGCCGCCCTGCATACCGTCGACGACCACCACGTCGGCTCCGGCCTTGACAGCCAGTTTGACGTCGTAATAGGTGCGGGTCGCGCCGACCTTGATGTAGATGGGCTTTTCCCAGTTGGTGATCTCGCGGAGCTCGATGATCTTGATCGCGAGGTCGTCGGGGCCGGTCCAGTCGGGATGCCGGCAGGCGCTGCGCTGGTCGACACCCATGGGCAGGGTCCGCATCCCGGCAACGCGTTCGGTGATCTTCTGGCCGAGCAGCATCCCGCCGCCGCCTGGCTTGGCGCCCTGACCGAGGACGATCTCGATGGCGTCGGCCTTGCGCAGGTCGTCGGGATTCATGCCGTACCGCGATGGAAGGTACTGGTAGACAAGGTTCTTCGACTGACCGCGCTCTTCCGGCGTCATGCCGCCGTCGCCGGTGGTCGTCGAGGTCCCGACTTCACTGGCGCCGCGGCCGAGTGCCTCTTTGGCCTGGCCCGAAAGGGCGCCAAAGCTCATACCCGCGATGGTGATCGGAATGTCCAGGTGCAGTGGGAACTTGGCATGGGTGTCACCGAGAACCACATCGGTGTCGCACTTCTCGCGGTAACCCTCGAGCGGGTAGCGGGACATCGAGGCGCCGAGGAACAGCAGATCGTCGAAGTGCGGGAGTTTGCGTTTGGCACCCCAGCCGCGGATGTCATAGATGCCGGTTTCTGCTGCTCGCTGGATCTCGGCGATCACACCGCGATCGAAGGTTGCCGATTCACGCAGGGTCGGGTTGTGGGTCATGAAGTCGTCTCCTGGAACATCGAGATGTCAATACGCACGCGGCGTTAGTACGCGGCCGCGTTGTCGACGTGGAAGTTGTAGAGCCGGCGGGCCGAACCGTAGCGGGTGAAATCGGCCGGGTCCGCATCGATCCCGGCGGCGCCGAGCAGTTCGGCGAGCTCGGCGAGGTGCTCGTCGCGCATCTCTTTCTTGATGCAGTCGGCACCGAGGGAGGCGACTGTGCCCCGGACGTAGATCCGGGCCTCGTAGAGCGAATCACCCAGGGCCTCGCCGGCATCACCGCAGACCACCAGACGCCCGGCCTGACCCATGAATGCGCTCATGTGCCCGATGTTGCCGCCGACCACGATGTCGACACCCTTCATCGAGATACCGCACCGGGCTGCCGCGTTGCCGTCGATGACCAGCAGGCCACCGTGCGCGGTGGCGCCTGCCGACTGCGATGCATCTCCGTGGACCCGCACAGTGCCCGACATCATGTTCTCGGCGAGCCCGACTCCGGCGTTGCCGTTGATCGTGACGGTGGCCTGTTGGTTCATTCCGGCGCAGTAGTAGCCGACGTGACCGTCGATGGTGACGTCGATGTCCTTGTCGAGCCCGCACGCCAGGGCGTGCGCACCCTGCGGCGCGGTGATGACGGACTGCTCAGGGGCCTGTGTCGACTGCAGGGTCTCGTTGACCGCCCGGACCGTTGTCGAGAGCAGGTCGAAGGCCGCGACCTCGGTGGCGTCGGTGGTGGTGGTCGGGGTGGCGGTCACTGACGGTGCCATACGTACACCTCTTCTGGTTCGGGTTCGAAAATGCGGGCGGATTCGACGCCGGGCAGTCCTGCCAGGGCGCGATACTCGGAGGCCATCGCCACCCACCGGTCGGTTTCGGCGATGACGGCGGGCTTGCAGGAGATCGCGTCGCGGACAACGGCAAAGGAGTCGCTGTTCGACACGAGCAGTGTGTAGAAGCCGTCGAACCGCTCGTTGAGCATCAACAAGGCCTTCTCCAGGTCGACACCTTCGGCCAGTTGCTTGGCCACGTATCGGGCGCCGACCTCCGTGTCGTTCTCGCTGTCGAAGACCACGCCGTGGCGCTCGAGATCGTGCTTGATCGACATGTGGTTGGAGAACGAACCGTTGTGCACCAGGCACTGGTCCGGGCCCACCGAGAACGGGTGCGAACCGGTTGCGGTGACCGCGGATTCGGTGGCCATCCTGGTGTGGGCAACGCCCTGCCACCCCGACGCGTCGGGTAGTCCGAAACGGTGTGCGAGCTCGGTGGGGTTGCCCATGCCCTTGAGGACGGTGACGTCACTGCCGAAGCCGATGATCAGAGCGGTCGGCGCGATGGCACGGACCGCGGCGACGAGTTCTTCCGACGGCACCGGTGCATGGACCACAGTGGTGGGGTCGAGGTCGATGACGGTTGCTTCCACACTGATCGCTGCGGTCAGCGCTGCGGCGAGTTCGCCTGCCGGCAGCGGACTCTCGAGAAGTGAGACGGTCGCGTGACCCTCGGGTGACCAGATGGGGTCGCCGTAGATGGACATGCCGGCCGAGTCGGGGCCGCGGTCGCACATCGCATCGAGCATGCCGGTCAGCAGTGTGCCCAGTTGGGGATACAGTGCCCGGTCACGTAGGTGCAAGCCCACGATTCCACACATGTCGAACTCCTGTTCTGAAAGTGGGTGGTGGTCAGAAGGCGGTGAGGTATTGATCGATCTCCCAGGCGGAAACCGTGTTGTGCCAGGCGAAGAACTCTTCGCGTTTGCGCTGGGCGAAGTACTCGCTGACACCGGGGCCCGCGACGTCGAGGGCCGCGGTCAGGACGTCGTCTTTGTCGAGTGCGTCCATCGCGTGCAGCAACGTCATGGGCAGCATTTCACTGGGGCTGTCACCGCTGCCCGGCGAACCGGGGTCGAGATTGCGGCGGACGCCGTCGAGTCCGGCTGCGATGGCCCCGGCCGCAGCCAGGTACGGGTTGGCGCTGCCGTCGCCGCCGCGGAGTTCGACGCGATTGTGGTCGGGCACGCGCAGATAGTGGGTGCGGTCGTTGCCGCCGTAGGTGGCGTAGCGGGGTGACCAGGTGGCACCGCTGCTGGTCGTGGTGGCGCCGGTTCGCTTGTACGAGTTGACGGTCGGTGCGATGACGGCTTGCAGGGCACAGGCATGCTCGAGGATGCCTGCGATGAACGCGTAGGCGGTGGACGACAGTCCCAGACCTTTGTCGTCGTCGGCGTCTGGGAAGACGGCGCCGTTCTCATTCCACAGTGACAGATGCATGTGCATCCCGGATCCGGTGCGGTCGGTGAACGGCTTCGGCATGAATGTGGCCTGCATGCCCCGCTTTTCGGCGATGACCGACAGCAGGTAGCGGGCGGTGATGACCCGGTCGGCGGTGATCATGGCGTCCGCGTAGTCGAAGTTCTGCTCGAACTGACCGTTGGCGTCCTCGTGGTCGTTGGCGTAGTTGCCCCAGCCGAGCGCGTTCATCGCACTGGAGATCTCGGTGAGGTGGTCGTACATGCGTGTCACGTCGCGGGCGTCATAACACGGTTGGCGACTGGAATCCGATGTGTCGGCGGTGGTCAACTCGCCTGACTCACCCCTGTTGACAAGGAAGTACTCGATCTCGGCGCCGACGTTGACGGTGAAGCCGAGGTCTGCCGCCTGGCGCAGGGTCTCCTTGAGGATGATGCGCGGCGCATACGGCCACGGCTTGCCCTCGACGTGGGGATCACAATGCACGAGAGCCAAACCGGGCTGCACAAAGGGGATCGGGGTGAACGACGACGCGTCGGGCATCGCAACCAGATCGGGATCTTTGGGTTCCTGACCCATCATCCCGGCGGCGTAGCCGGCAAAACCGACGCCGTCCTGTTCCAGCTGGCGGACGGCCTGCGCCGGAACGAGTTTGGCACAGGGCTTTCCGGACAGCGTGACGAACAACGCCAGGATGAACGTGGTGCCGGTGGCGTGGACAATCTCTGTCAAGGTCGGTTCGGCAGCGGGAACCGTGGGTCTGAAGGCTTCGGCGGCGTCGATGGCCATGGCAGGCTCCTGGTCGGGGACGGTCGATGGAATAGAGGTGGTGGTCATCGCATCTCACCTGCACCTTCATAAGGATTCAGGCTCAGAAGTAGATCGTTCTCTGCGAAACGGCTGTACCGGAAGTCGTGCGGATCCACGTTCGGCAAGGTGGTGGTCCCGGTGGTGAGGAGGTCGGCGACGAGTTCGCCGACGGCGGGGGAGATCTTGAATCCGTGACCGGAGAATCCGGTCGCCAGGAAGAGACCGTCGACCGGAGAAGGTCCGATGATCGGGTTGTAATCGGGTGTCACGTCGTACGCGCCCACGTACGAGCTCGTGATCCGCGGATCGGGCATGTCAGGCAGCCTGCTGTCGAGCTTCATGATCGTCTTCTCGACGGTGCTCTCATCGGCGCGGTTCACAAAGTTGTCAGGGTCGATGTACTGCGGTGTCTGGTGATCGGAGTTACCAACGAGCAGTTCGCCATTCGGTTCCCGGCAGATGTACTGCATGCCTGCCATGTAGGCCTCACCGCGTCCACCGAGTGGTTCGCAGGCAATGCGGCAAAGTCGTCGAGGTGCAGGCCGGGCCAGAGATCAGCCATGGTGTCGTGCCCGATGAAGTCGACGTCGATGCCCAAACCTTGCATCATCGCTACGTTCGCCTTGAGCGGGACGAGGTTGTTCTCGCCGACGCCGACCACGTAGCCGCACTGGCGGAAGGCCATGTCGTCGCCGAAGAGTTCGGTTGCGCGGGTGAAGATGTCGACGCTGTACCACGACATCGCCGCCAGTGACGGGGTGCCGTAGTGACAGCGCACGACACCGCTGGACTTGCCGGTCATCCCCGAGCAAAGGGTGTCGCGTTCGAGGACAAGGACTTCGGTCTCGCCGCGGTTGGCGAGGGACCAGGCGATGGCAAGTCCTTCGAGTCCGCCACCCACGATCACGTACTTCGCAATTTCTGTCACAGTCGACTTTCTGGTGGGTAACCGGTGAAGTTCTTCTGGCTCGCGTTTCTCTGACTGATGTTTCGTAGTATGACTCGGTGTTGTATGACAGGAAACAGTTTTGATATGACGAACTTGTTTCCGACCGATCAACCCGGCGTGACAAAGTTGGCGGTCCGGGCGCGAAGGTGGTGTTCGCCCAGCGTCTTGCGCGGTACGGGACGGTCTGCGAATTAACACCGCCGCAATCGGCAATGTGGTTTCCTCTCAATACCCACAGTTTCATGAATGCGTTCAGTTTGAGTCGCATTGACCCGGGAGGACCACATGACCACCACAGATTCCGACAAAGTTGCCCCATTCCGGGTCACCTCCCAGTTCTGGGAAGGCCTGCCGCAGATGCCGATCAGTGAGTATCCGGGAACCGAAGGATTCATCGACGACGTCTATGCCAACCCGGAAGGGTCGGAGATGTCGGCCGGCTACTTCGAACTCAAGAACACTGACGCGCCGCTCGACTACTACTACGCGTACGACGAGATGAAGGTCGTGCTCGAAGGGACGTTTCGGCTCGAGAATCTTGAGACCGGTCAGGTGGACCACGCCGGACCGAAGGACGCGATCTTCTTTCCGAAGGGTTCGCGGATCAGGTTCACCACCCCCGACCGGGCGTTGGCGTTCTTCGTCGGCCATCGCTCGTTCGCGCCGTAGCGATGGCGGTGTCGATGGCCTCGACCAGCGTGCCGCGCTGGTCGGCGCAGACCCTCTCGGGCATCGAGTTCGACGTGCATGCCACGCATCACCTGATCTTTGCCGCCGGACCAGACGCGTTGGCCCACATCGACGACCATGCCGCGGTGTTGCCGGAGTGCGCGGCGATCGTTGATGTGGCTGGATCATCGAATCGCGATGCGCTGATGGCCGATGAACTTGCCGCGGCTCGGGTCGGTTGGCGATTTGTGGTCGTCGGTTCCGGGGCAGCGGTGATGCGACTCCGTGCGCTCATTGTGGCGGCAGGCGCGATCGACGCCGAGATTGTCATCGTCCATCTCGGTGAGGCGGACGGATTTGCCGCTGTTGAACGCGACGTCTTCTGTTCCCATTGCCACACCGTCACCCCGACGATGTCTCGCATCGACGAAACGATGGTCTGCTCCGGCTGCGGTGTCGAGTTGGTTGTCTATCACCACTTCTCGCGTCGGCGCGCGGCCTATCTGGGCTTCCGCCCGGATTCCGAAGAACTCACGGGAAGGGAGAACACAGGATGACCATGTCGGCGGCCACACCTCCCGATGTCGGTGTCGGTGACCTGCTCGTGGAGGTCACCCGGGTGCGTATGCTGTGCGACGGCATCTGCGAATTCACGTTTGCCGCGGCGAATGGCGATGCGCTGCCGTCATTTTCGCCAGGCGCCCATATCGGTGTGCAATGGCAACCCGGTACCCGTAACTCGTACTCCCTGACCGGCCGTTCGATCGATCCCGTTGAATATTCGATCTGCGTGCGCCGCGATGATTCCGGCCGCGGCGGCTCGGTGTGGCTGCATGGTCTCGGGATCGGAGACCAGGTCGTCATCTCCTTGCCCCGCAGTGCTTTTGCACCGATCGCGACAGCGCGCCACCACCTGCTGATCGCCGGCGGCATCGGTGTGACGCCGATTCTGTCCCACGTCCGGGCGGCCGCGGCGTGGAACCGCTCGTTCGAGGTGATCTATACCCACCGGCCCGGATTCGGGGCGCTGGCCGACGAGATGCGGACGCTGTCCGGTGATCGGCTGACTGTCGTCGACACCGCGGATGCCTTCTGGGAGCACCTGAGGCCGCGATTGTCCGACTCGCCACTGGGGACCCACGTCTACACCTGCGGGCCACGCCCGTTGATCGACAGTGTTGCGGGCGCCGCGCTCTCCGCCGGTTGGCCGGCCGCCCGAGTTCACTCAGAGCAGTTCGTGGTCGACGTCGCTGCCGGTGGCGAACCCTTTGCCGCACGTCTGGGCCGTACCGGCGTCCTGGTCCCGGTCGGATCTGAGGTATCGCTGCTCGAGGCGCTGTTGGAACGTGGTGTGGCGGTGCCCAATCTGTGTCGCCAAGGGGTGTGTGGTGAGTGCCGGTTGCCGGTGCGCTCCGGCCCGATCGATCACCGGGACTCGTATCTGACCGACGACGAGCGCGCCGCAGGCGAGGCGATGATGCCGTGTGTTTCGCGTGCGCTCGGTGACCACCTGGAGCTGGACCTCTGATGACGACCACCGGAACATTCACCATCGGCGATGTCGAGAACTATCCGTTTCCATTCCCTCGGGACCAATACCGGTACGGCGTCAATGTCGAACCGGCGGGCGGGCGCAAGGACACCGCGGCAGGCGGTTGGGGTGAGATCCTGGTCGTCATCGACAGGCACTATCGCCGTGAACTCGACGAGCGGGTGCGCATACTTGCCGCGGATCCCTCGCGCGCGCAATGTCTACCGCATATGGTTCCCGCGGCCTGGGACGCGATGCTGACCGTCATGCACGAGCTTGCCGACAGCTACCCCGAGCACATGACGCTCGAACGGCTGCGGGGAAACGAGCATCCGACGTACCGCTGGCGCAACGGACTTCTCGACATCGACGACACCTTCGTCTTCGGTGACCTGAGCAGTCTGCCCGCACCGCCGCTGACGTATATCTTCGGCCAGGTCCAGGAAGACGTGGTGTTGCTCGACCAACGCGAAGAGCAGATGTGGGGCGACGCCGGTGTTGTGACGTTTGCTGCAGACTGGTCCTTCGGGTTCGACGTGGGGATGAGTTTCCTGCAGATCCATGGTCCGGTGCCGCGTCTGCATTCTGAGAAGACCGCCACGCGCGCCCACGAGTTCATCAAACGACTGCAACCGGGGCAGAGCTATCGCCGGACCAACTGGACGCTCACCGTGGACGGCAAGCTCGACACATCCACCGAGACCTATCCCGAATGGGGCAGGGATCGAAGAACTTTGGCGGACGGTCCCCTCGAAGAGGTGGGGGAGCGTTTGTTCTTGCGAACCGAGGTGCAGCATCTGATCCGACTGCCGCAGAGCAATGCGGTCATGTTCCTGATCCGGACGTATCTCCTGCCGTTCACGGCGATTGCGACGATTCCCGAGTGGGCTGATCGCCTCTACCGGGTACTCGAAGACCTGCCGCTGGACATGGCCGACTACAAGGGCGTATCCCGCACCCGCGGTGCGGGATTGCGGTGGCTCAGTGTGTATGGCGGCGTGGTTCCGTGACATTCACGATCAAGAAAGTGCTGTGTTGCAACAGCTTCCAAGACAGCTGGCAAGATTTTGCGTTACACGACTGCAACAGCTGGTCGCAGGGACGCAACACAACAGTGGTCCACTGAACGGCAGTTGGTCCACCAGCGGTAGACATCGTTCCCTCCGGCGCTTGGCGTCGAGGATGAAACTTTTGAGGTGAAAACATATGGATGAAGCGATCGCGGCCGCCGACACCGCGTGGGTGCTGGCAGCCTTCGCAGCCGTCAGCCTGATGGTGCCCGGTCTGGCAATGTTCTACGGCGGCATGGTCAGTGCCAAGAACACGCTGAACATGGCGATGATGACCTTCGGTGCATTCGCCGTGGTCGGCATCCTGTGGGTGCTGTTCGGATACTCGTCGGTACTGGGCAACTCGCTCGGTGACGCCGGGATCCTGGGTGATCCGTTCGAGGCATTCGGTCTGCAGTCGCTGCTGGCGGAGCCAGCCTCACCCGGGCTCCCGCCTGCTCTCGTCGCCGCGTTCCAGTTGCTGTTCGCAGCCATCACCGTTGCCCTGATCTCCGGTGCGGTGGCCGACCGGATGAAGTTCGGCGCCTGGATGGTGTTCGCCGGAATCTGGGCCGTCCTGGTCTATTTCCCGGTGGCTCACTGGGTGTTCGCCTTCGATTCGGACGACGGATCCGTCATCGGCGGCTGGATCGCCAACGATCTGATGGCGGTCGACTTCGCCGGTGGTACCGCGGTACATGTCAACGCCGGCGTCGCTGCGCTCGCACTGGTCCTGGTACTCGGCAAACGCAAAGTGTTCCCGGCGGCTCCACGCCCGCACAGCCTGCCACTGACCATGCTCGGTGCCGGCATCCTGTTCTTCGGGTGGTTCGGGTTCAACGGTGGTTCGGCGCTTGCGGCCGGTAACAGTGCATCGGTTGTCGTCCTGAACACTGTCGCCGCCGCCGCTGCCGGCATCTGCGCGTGGTTGGCCGTCGAGAAAGTGCGTGAAGGTCGCGCGACCTCGCTGGGCGCCAGCTCGGGTCTGATCGCGGCGCTGGTCGGTATCACCCCGGCCTGTGGCGCAGTATCGCCGATGGGTGCACTCCTCGTGGGCGCGGTCGCCGGTGCGGCCTGCTGCCTGGCGGTGTCGATCAAATACCGCCTCGGATATGACGATTCGCTGGACGTTGTCGGAATCCACATGGTGGGCGGCATCCTCGGCACCGTCATGATCGGCCTGATCGCCGACCCCGATGCTCCCAACGGTGTCAGCGGTTTGTTCTATGGCGGCGGTGTCGACCTGCTGTGGCGTCAGACGGTCGCAGTGCTCGCGGTGGTTGTGTACTGCTTCGTGGTCACCTGGCTCATCGCCAAGGCGCTGGACAAGACCATGGGTCTGCGTGTCCACGAGGACTCCGAAGACGAAGGTCTGGACGTCTCTGTGCACGGCGAGTCGGCATACGTGATGGAGCACGCGCCGATGGGCGGAGCGCCGGCGAAAGAAGCCGATGCGGTGGTTGCCGCGGAGGCGATGACCGGAGCCGCGGCGGAGGAGAAGGCTCCTACGGCAACCTGACGACCGTTGCTCAAACCCCCTTTCGGCGACAGTCGGAAGGGGGTTTGTTCGTGGGAGAGACACGCGCAAAAGGTTTCATTTCAGGAAACGCCGTCGGCTAGGATGGGTTCCCATGGCAGGTCAAAGTGCACATGTCGTCCGCGACACCGGCGATCCGGCTCCAGTGCAGCGTGAGGTTGCCGCGGACGCACCCACCGGTAACGACCTGGAAGCGGCCATCGCCGCCCAGGTGCGAACCCTTCGGAAGGCCACCGGTCTGTCCGTGGGTGACATGGCCGACCGGGTCGGTATCTCCAAAGCGATGCTCTCGAAGATCGAGAACGCTCAAACATCCTGCAGTTTATCGACTTTGGCGCGTCTGGCTGCGGGCCTGGATGTCCCGGTGACCTCACTGTTCCGGGGTGCAGACACCAAGCGGGAAGCCGTGTTCGTCGAATCCGGCCACGGCGCGGTCATCGTCGGGCGTGGGACCAGGGTGGGACATCACTACGAACTGCTCGGTGCACTCCGAGGCCAGCACAAACGTCTCGAGCCGGTGCTGGTGACCCTGACGGATGCCAGCGAGGTGTTTCCTCGCTTTCAACATGCCGGGACCGAACTGCTCTACATGCTCGAAGGTGTCATGGTCTACGGACATGGCGATGCCGAATACACCTTGCGGCCGGGGGATTCGCTGCTGCTGGACGGCGAGGGGATCCACGGGCCAAATGATTTGGTGCGTTTGCCGATCCGATTCCTCGCGGTGACGGCTTATCCCGACAACCACGAAGACTGACGGTGGACGACGTTCGAGGGGATCGCCGGAGTTCGGTCGCGGCGAAGCTGAAATCGGCGCCGGAAGCGGTCGTGGTCCGCGTCCGGCGGATGCCCGGTGGTTCTCTGATATTGCAGTTGGTCTCCGATCTCGCTCGCAGCGAAATCGCGGATCGGTCGATGACCCTTGCGGGCCAGGCATTCACATCGATCCTCCCGGTGATGATCGTGCTGTCGACCCTGCGCGGCAGCGGAAGCATTGACCACGCACTCGGCGGTTACGGGCTCTCGGCCGCAGACCTGGCCTTGACGTCGGGTGACACGGGTGAATCCGCGGTGACGTTCGGTGTCATCGGCGCGCTCATGACGGTGATCAGTGCGACGTCCTTCTCGCGTGCCCTCGATCGGATGTATGCCCGGGTGTGGGGTACTCCGAAGCTGACCTTCAGCAAGTGGTGGCGGTGGGTCGTTGTCGTCCTTGCGATCACCTTGGGGGTGGCGGTCCAGGGCCTCATCTCGAATCTTGGTGATATCGGCTGGATCTTCGGCTTGATCGGTCTGGGTCTGGAAATCTTTGCCGACCTCGCATTTTGGACGCTGCTCTGGTTCTGGGTCTGTCGCATGCTCACCGAGGGTCGGGTGAACATCCGGTGCAGCCTTCTGACCGGCATGATCTCCGCGATCGGATTGACGGCGCTGTCTTTCGGCTCCCAGGTCGCACTCGGGCCGATCCTGGACAGCGCGACGGGACAATTCGGCATCCTGGGTGTCATCTTCACCATCATCAGCTGGTTGTTCGTGTTCTCGGCGATCCTGGTCGCCGCGGCGGTCATCGTCCACGCCCTGGCATCGGATTCGGGACGGATCGGACACTTTTTGCGGACTCCAGAGGTGATCGATGCGCAGGTCGGGGATCGTTCGGCTGCCTGAGGCACGTATCGGACCAGGTCACAGCGTCCAGCAAACTCACAGGTTGGGTGCAGCTTCCAGTCATGTGCAGTGGGTCTACTGGATCAGAAGAATTTGATCTGGCTCGGTTTTTGCAAGGGAGAAGTGATGGGTAAGCGCCGGTTTTTCGGACAAGGACCAGAGAGTGAGGTCCATGAGCACGACTTGGGCCTGGCACACGACATGCAGAAGATGCTGTCGCGGCGAGGTGCGCTGGCACTCTTCGGCGCGGCCGGGGCGGCAACGCTGGTGGCCTGCGGAACCTCATCGTCGGATTCGAAAACCTCTACTGCGGCGGGTTCGTCGTCGGCCGGTGGAACATCGACCACCGGGGTGGCGAATGCGATCGGCGAGTGTGTTGACGCGGCGCCGCAGGAGACTGCCGGACCGTACCCGGGTGACGGATCGAACGGGCCCAACGTCCTGATCGAGTCGGGCATCGTGCGCGAGGACATCACGACCAGCTTCGGCAGCATGTCGGGCACGGCCGAGGGTGTGCCGGTCACGATCACCATCGCATTGCAGGACCTGACCAAGGACTGCAACCCGGGAGAAGGCATGGCCGTCTACATCTGGCACTGCGACCGGGATGGCGAGTACTCGCTGTACGGATCCAAGGTTGCCGATCAGAACTACCTGCGCGGTGTGCAGGTGGCCGGTGCCGACGGAACGGTGTCGTTCACGTCGATCTATCCCGCGTGTTATTCGGGACGCTGGCCGCACATCCATTTCGAGGTTTACGACTCCCTCGAAGTGGCTGTTGCCGGTAGTGATGCCCGGTTGACCTCGCAGATCGCGCTTCCGGAAGACGTGAGCAAGACGGTCTACGCTACCGCCGGATACGAGAAGAGCGTCACCAATCTCGCGGCGATCAGCCTGGACAAGGACAACGTCTTCGGTGACGGCTGGGATGCCGAGCTGGCGTCCGCAGAAGGCAGCGTCGCGGACGGCTACAAGATCTCGATCACCGTCGGTGTCGCCGAGAAGTCGGCGAATTCGCAGGCGGCGCCTCCCGGAGGCGGTGGAGGCCCAGGCGGTCAAGGTGGCCCCGGCGGACCGGGCGGAACGCCCCCAGAGGGGATGACACCACCGGACGGCATGACACCACCGGACGGCATGACACCGCCCGACGGCATGACACGGCCTGAAGGTATGCCGGATATGCCGGCTGCGGGCAGCACCGAGGCCACCAGCACGTAGGGCGCGTCTGCCCGAGCAAGAGCACCCCGATACGCCGAAGGGCGTTCGGGTGCTCTCACCTTTTCGAGGCTCTCATGGGCTGCCACGATGGAACCTTGCCAGTGACTTGGTGACGTCGGTTGCGACGACCGCGTGTCCGGCCATCGTGAGATGAATGAGGTCCGCGCTCAGCCAATTTTGCCGGGTCCTGGCCGGATGGTCCCAAAACTCGGTGAGGATCGCATCGTGGTGTGCGGCCACTCGGCGCACGATGTCGGCGAAAGCCATGAAGTTGGGGCGCAGTACGCGTAGGCGACCGGTGAAGGCGTCGGCCAGGGTGAACATCGACAGCCTGGCCCCGCCTGCGGTCGCGGCGGTGCAAAGATTGTCGAGGTCGCGTTCCACTGCGAGCAGGTCGGCGTCGCGAAGGAACAGATCGTTGCCGCCGCCGGAAACGTGCACCAGATCCGGTTGGAAGTCGAGGGCGGGGCGCACCTGTTCGGCATGGACCTGACCGATGGTGGCGCCGATCTTCCCGGTGTTGAGATAGGCGAGATCTGGATGTACCGACCTCATGGTCGCCGCCACCCTGTCGGCCCACGGCACATCGGCGTACCCGGGCCACGGATCACCGGTGCCCGCGGCGATCGAATCGCCGATGACCGCGAACCGGCGCCACGGCGTTCCTGCCAGCATCTCGTGGGCTGCATCGGGGGTCAGCAACATCGGATCGTCCACCTCCGCGTGGTTGTCGATGTCGCGAATGTCATTGTGGCTCATCGGGTCTCTCCTGATGGTTGGGCGGGAATCGTCGACGCGCAGGCCGCGGCCGCCAGAGCGATTCCGGCGCACACGGCGAACATGGTGTGGAAGGTGGACAGCTGGCCGCCTGGGTTGGCAGCGAAGACGGCGGCGAGGATCGCGATCCCCAGCGCTCCGCCGGTTTGTCGCGCGGTCAGGTTCATGCCGATGCCCGTCGCAAACTGCTGTGGCGGAACCGAGCTCACGGCCGCGGTCCCGAGCACCGTGAGGATCAGCCCGATACCGCCGCCCCCGAGGATCCCGGCGGGTACCCATGCCTGCCAGAAGGCGGGCTCAATGCCCCATACGTCGGTGGACATATACAGGGCGGATGCCGCGAACATGAGCGCACCCGTAACACCCAGCGCGCGTTGTCGATTCACGGGTGCCCGGCCGGCCGTCACTGCGGTGACCATGGAGGCGACCGCCCCGATGGTCATCGCCCCAGCCGATTCCAACACCGAGTATTGCCAGACCGCGTCGAGCCACAGGGGGCCGGCCAGTAGCCACGCGAACATCGTGGCACCGAACGTGAACGAGGTCATGTTGGTCAGCGCATAGCGGCGGCTGCGCCACAACTGGACGGCGATGGCGGGGCTCCGGTGGCGGCGCGACCGCAAGAGCGCCACTATCAGTAGCGCCGCTCCGATTCCGCCGCACAGCAGCGTTTGCCACGAATCCCATTCCCACCGCCCGCCTTCGGTGACTGCCGCGACGACGGCGGCAATACCCAACGCCGTTGCGGCCGTACCGATCCAGTCCGGCAGCCCGTGTTCACGCCCGGGCATGTCGGCGGCGATGACGGACAGGCCGAGCCCGATGAGGATCGCGGCGATCGGGACGTTGACGATGAAAACCGAACGCCACCCGAACCATTCGACGAGGGTGCCGCCGATCGCGGGTCCGACCGCCGCGGCAAACCCGCCGGAGGCGGTCCATGCCGCGATCGCGACTGCTATCCGCTGCGGCGCGGTGACACTGAGCACCAGTCCGAGCCCGGCCGGGATCATCAACGATGCGGTCGCGCCCTGCACGAACCGGCAGGCGATGAGCCACTCGGCGGTGGGGGCGAGTGCGCACAGCAGCGAGGTGAGCGCAAAACCGGCCAATGCGTACAGGAATACGCGACGTCGGCCAAGGACGTCGGCGAACCGGCCCGCCGGGGTGAGCAACGCCGCGAATGCGACCGCATAGCCGCTGACCACCCAGGTGAGGGTGGTCGTTGGCGTGGCGGTGAGGTCGCGGGCGATGGCGGGAAAGGCGATGTTGACGACCGACAGGTCGAGGAATGCGACGAAGGCGGCGCCACAGGCGACAAGCAGCGACAGCCGGGTTGATCGGGTTGCGGATCTGGAGGGTGGCGGGACGGTGCCCGGCTCGGAAACCTCGGTCATGGGATTCCCTCTCGGAGTATTGGAGGACGGGGATCTGGAAAGAAACAATACGGACGATCGTGCGTATTTATAAAAAGTACGACCGATCGTTCGACTTTGCAAGCCCCAGATGTGACCATGGAGGGGTGGCTGAGCTCATGCAAACTTCCGACCAGCGGCTGATCAAAGGCGCGCGGGCCCGTGCGACGATCGCGCGTCACGCCGCCGACGTGGCCTCTGTCGAAGGCCTTACGGGGCTGAGCCTCGGCAAGCTGGCCGGCGATCTGGGGCTGAGTAAAAGTGGTGTCGCCACCCTGTTCGGCAGCAAGGAGAATCTGCAGGTCGCCGCGGTGCAGGCGGCTCGTGAGGTGTTTATCGAGCACGTCGTGAAACCGGCGTTCGTAGAGCCGGGCGGGATGCCGCGGCTGCGGAGGCTCGTCGACAACTGGTTCGACTATGTCGGTGCGCCGGTCCTGCCGGGTGGTTGTTTCCGTGTCGCCGCCACCGTGGAATTCGACAGCCGAACCGGTCCGGTCCGCGACGCCATCGATGCCGACCGCCTCGATTGGTTCGCTTTGCTGGAAAAGGAGATTCGACGCGCCCAGGCCCAAGGCCATCTCGCCGGGCGCGACGCGCACGCTGTGGCCTTTCAGTTGGACGCCATCGTGGCCGCCGCCAACGTCGGGGCCCGCATGGGTGACGAGACGGCGATACCGACCGCGCGATCGATCACCGAAGGCCTGCTCGCGCCGACTGTGTAGCGCGAGAACCGTGGAACGCCCCAACCGGTAACGGTGCTCTACCGTCGCCTTTGCGGTAAACAGTGCGGTACGGTCAACTCGACACGCCGGGCGATGGTCTGATCGTCAAGCTCTTTCCGTGATCTGGCGCGCCGATTTTCCCGAATAGTGATCTTGACCTCAATTGATCAGGCATGCTATTCAAGTGCTCAGCACTGCAAGGCGAGTGCTCAGCAATTCGCGGAGGACGGACCACGGCCCAGGGGGTTCGGAGTCTTCCGCGAACGTGAATGGCACCGGCCAGTCATGCTCTACGAGGGAGGCGTATTTCGTGAGTGACTTCGATTCGATCGACTATTTTACGGACCAGTCGATAATTCCTGACCCGAATCCGTACTTGGACCATCTGCGGTCGAAGTGTCCGGTGCTGGTCGAACCCCATCACGGCGTGGTGGCGGTGACCGGTCACGACGAGGCGCTCGCCGTGTTCCGTGACACCGAGAACTTCTCGTCGTGCATCGCGGTCGGCGGACCTTTCCCGGACCTGCCGTTCACCCCCGAGGGCGACGACATCAGCGATCTCATCGCAGCGCATCGCCCCGAGATGATCATGCACGAGCACATGGTCACGATGGACAATCCGGAGCACAAGCTGTCCCGTGGTTTGCTGAACCGCTTGTTCACACCGCGCCGCATCAAGGAAAACGAAGAGTTCATGTGGCGGCTTGCCGACACCCAGCTCGACGAGTTCGTCAAGTCCGGCAGTACCGAGATCTTGAAGGACTATGCAAAACCCTTCGCGCTGTTGGTCATTGCTGATCTCCTCGGTGTGCCGGAGGAGGATCACGATGAGTTCCGTAACCGGCTGGGTTCGCCGCGTCCGGGTGCTGTGGTCGGAGCGCTCGACAAGGATGTGCTCGAGCAGAATCCGCTGGAATGGCTGGACTCGAAGTTCAGCAAATACATCGAGGATCGGCGGAACGAGCCCCGCGGCGACGTGCTGACCGCGCTCGCCGAGGCCAAGTATCCGGACGGATCGACCCCCGAGGTCATCGACGTGGTGCGGTCGGCGACGTTCGTGTTCGCGGCCGGCCAGGAGACCACCGTCAAGTTGCTCAGTGCCGGACTCCGGTTCCTCGCCGAAGACCCCGAGTTGCAGCAGCGCATCAGGGATGACCGTGAGCTCATCCCGAATTTCATCGAAGAAACCCTCCGGTTGGAAGGCCCGGTCAAGTCGACGTTCCGACTGGCCAAGAAGACCACCAAGGTAGGCGAACTGGACGTCAAGGCCGGTACCACCGTGATGCTCTGTGTCGGTGCGATCAACCGTGACCCGTCACGTTTCGACGACCCACACGCGCTGGACCTCGATCGCCATAACGTCAAGGAGCAGATGGCATTTGGCCGTGGAATCCATTCCTGCCCGGGCGGCCCGCTGGCAAAGGTCGAAGGCGTGGTGTCGTTCAACAGGTTCTTCGATCGGATGGGTGACATCAGGATCAACGAGGAGAAGCACGGCCCCGTCGGCGCGCGTGTCTTCAACTACGAACCGACCTATATTCTGCGTGGTCTGACCGAGTTGTACCTCGACTTCACCCCGATCGCCTGAGCCTGCGATGACTGATCTCAAGAACGACGGCACCGTGAGCCGGGTCGCCGTCATCACCGGTGGGGCCTCGGGTATCGGGCTGTCGGTGGCGCAGCATCTGGCCGCGGCCGGACATCGCATCGCGATCTTCGACCAGAATCGCGACGAGGCCCACAAGGCGGCCGAAGATCTGAGGGCCGGTGGGGCCGAGGCGATGTCGGCGGAGGTGGACGTCACCGACCGCGCCGCGATCGACACCGCGCTCGGTCAGGTTCGGGACGCATTCGGTCCCGTTCAGATCCTGGTGACCAGTGCCGGCATCGAAGCGCAGTTGCCCTTCACCGACATCACGGCGCAGGGGTGGGAACGCATGCTCGCAGTGAATCTCACCGGGACGTTCAACGCGGCGCAGGCGGTCATACCGGATATGACCGCAGCCGGCTGGGGACGGATCGTCACGATCTCGTCGTCCAGTGCGCAGGGCGGCGCACCGCAACGGGCGCATTATGTTGCGTCGAAGGGTGGCGTGATCGCCCTGACCAAGGCACTGGCGTACGAGTATTCACCAGAGGGGATCACGGTCAACACCATTCCGCCGTCGATCATCGACACCCCGATGGCTCAGCAGGGAGTCCAGAACGGGTACATCCCGGCGATCAGCGATCTCGCAGCGATGACGCCGGTCCGGCGGGCGGGTCTGCCGGACGATGTCGGTGCGGCAGCGGCGTTCCTGTGCAGCGAGCAGGCCGGTTTCATCACCGGACAGAGCATCGGGGTCAACGGCGGCTGGTACATCTGACCGCAGTTTTTTTCCAAAGGCGGGGGGAATCCGCTCGATCATGACACATCAATATCGACGACAGCCAATACTCGATACTTGTCGCCTCGAGATCGCAATCGGTGAAAGCCACAACACCGCTTGCGATCCGGGGGATCAAGGGGGGAAGCACGAATGCTGAGTGAACCTACGTCGACCGCCGTGAACAATCGGGTCCACGCCAGCGCAGCCGAGAGTTGTTGATGGCCATCCTCGATCAGCCGTCGGCCACCGGGTCCAAGGACATGGCGCGCCGCGAGCGGGATACCAAACCCGATGACCGGGCACCTCAGCGGTCCGCTGTCGGTGAGATCACCGGATGGATGCGCGGCTATGTCCGTCGGCATCCGGTCGCCTCATTGGAAACCGTTGGCGGCCAATGTGTATTGGGACTTCGGGCAATCCAGTACCTGTTCATGGACATCGTGCGCTTGCGGTTCCCGTTTGTAGAGTTCGTTCGGCAGTCCGCTTTCATGGCGTCGGCGTCAGCCATGCCGACGGTGTTCGTGGCCGTCCCGATCGGCATGACGTTGTCGATCCAGTTCGCCCTGTTGGCAGGGCAGGTGGGTGCGACGTCGATGGCAGGCGCGGCAAGCGGTCTCGCGGTCATCCGGCAGGGTGCGCCGATGGTCGCCGCATTGCTGATGGCGTCCGCCGCCGGGTCGGCGATCTGCGCCGATCTCGGATCCAGGAAGATCCGGGACGAGATCGACGCGATGGAGGTGATGGGCCTCTCGGTGATCCAGCGACTGGTGGTGCCGCGCCTGGCGGCAGCGATTCTGGTCGGCGTGTGCTTGACCGGTGTCGTCTGCTTTGTCGGGTTCTTCTCGGGCTATCTGTTCAACACCTTTGTGCAGAACGGAACCCCAGGTACATTCGTCTCCACCTTCGCCTCGTTCGCGACGGTCGGCGACTTCTACCTGACGATGATCAAGGCTGTGGTGTTCGGTGCGATCGTGGCAATTGTGGCCTGCCACAAGGGGTTGAACACCCGAGGTGGGCCGGCGGGCGTCGCGAATGCGGTCAACGCGACGGTGGTCGCCTCGATCATCCTGCTGATGGTGGTCAACGTCGGCTTCACGCAGTTGTACGTACTGCTGTTCCCGCGGACGGGTTTCTAGATGGCGTCCAAGTACTATCCCCCCGGAACACGCCCCTTCGTCAAAGCGGCCAATGCGCAGGGTGTCCTGGTCATGCGCCTCGGTCACATGGTGGCGTTCCTGGCCCGGGCCCTCGTGTCGATCCCGTTGACGTTGCGCCACTATCGCAAGGAGTTCCTGCGGATCCTGTCCGATGTGACCTGGGGTAACGGATCGATTGTTGTCGGCGGCGGAACTGCCGGTGTCATCATCGTCCTCGGGGCAGCGGCGGGCGCGCTGGTGGCGATCGAGGGATATCAGGCGTTGCATCTGCTCGGCCTGGAGCCGGCAACCGGGATGGTCGCATCGACTGCCGTCACCAGGGAACTGGCGCCGATCATGGCCTCTTTGGCCTTTGCCGCACAGGCGGGTTGCCGGTTCACCGCACAACTCGGTGCGATGCGGATCTCCGAGGAAATCGACGCGATGGAGGCCCTGGCGATCCGGCCGATCCCGTACCTGGTGACCACCCGGATACTCGCCTCGATCGTTGCCATCATCCCGCTCTACCTGGCCTGTCTGACCCTGAATTATGTGACAGTGCAGTTGATCGTGGGCTTTTCCAGTGGCATGCCTGCCGGAACCTACGAGCACTATTTCCGGCTGGTGCTTGGCAGCACCGACGTCCTGTACTCGTTGGCCAAGGCAGTTGTCTTCGTGATCGTCACCTCGACGATCCAGTGTTACTACGGCTACTACGCGGCCGGTGGACCGCAGGGTGTGGGCACTGCGGCGGGGCGGGCGATGCGCGCGAGCATCTCGGCGATGATCGTCCTGAATCTGTTGCTGACGATGGCATTCTGGGGTGTCGGCACCGGCGCAAGGCTTGGTGGTTAGCGATGGCGGTCATGTTCGATGCAGACCCGCGGGGTCACTCCAACCTGAAGCTGTATCTGATCGGTATCAGCACGCTGGTGGTGGTCGCATTGCTCTTGGTGGCGTTGATGGCCAAGGTGAATGGCAAGTTCGACGACGTCATGAAGGCCACCGCCGTACTCGCCGATGTTGGTGACGGCCTGCCCAACAACTCAGACGTCAAGTATCGCGGCGTGCTGGTCGGTACCGTCACCGGGCTCGAACCGGGACAGGACGGTGGAATGAACCACGTCGACCTGTCCCTCGATCCCGCTTACGCCCACGACATTCCGCAAACTGTGACCGCAAGAGTGGTGCCCAGCAACGTGTTTGCGGTCTCGTCGATCCAGCTGATCGACAATGGTGCGGCACCGCCGCTGACCGAAGGGGCGATCATCGACCAGGATGAGAGTGCCTCGACCATCCAGTTGCAGACCGCGATGACCAAACTCCGCGAGATCATCGCCGCATCGGCCCGGGTGGGAACCGATCAAACGGTGGGGCTGCTGGCCGTGGTGGCGCAGGCCACCGATCGCCATGGTGCCGAGATCTCGGATGCCGGAGCCGCGCTCGATCGGATCACCAGAGAAATGGACGCGATCATCGGGACCGGCAACGGACCGTCGACTCTGAACGCACTGAGCGGTGCGGTCCAAGGGTTGAACGAGTCGGCGCCCGAATTGCTCGACGTGATGCACAGTGCGGTGGTGCCGATGAAGACGCTGGCGGAGAAGAACCGTGGGCTGAACGAGTTGTTGGCAGGTGCCTCCACCACTTTGGCGACGGCGAACACGGCACTGGCAAACAACACCGACACGATCATCGGGATCACCACAAACCTGTCGCCGGTACTCGGTGTCCTCGCAGACGGGGGTTCGTCGTTCACCCAGATCACCACCAGCCTGGCGAATATTTCCGACAAGTGGTTCGAGGAGTTCTGGCCGGTCGGTGCACAGAACGGCGCCGGAAAGTTCCTGTTCCAGTTCACCCCTCACCGAATGTTCACCCAGGCCGACTGCCCGCGTTACGGCGAGCTGGAAGGCGCGAGTTGTCAGACGGCGCCCGTAGGGGACGGGATCTCGACGTTCCCCAACCGTAACGGCGCGCAGAACTTCATGTCGGCGCCGATGGGCGGCAATGTCGGTTCCGTGGGCAGTGCGCAGGAGCAGGATGTGCTCGGCAAGATCATCGGCGAGGCGCCGAGTGCCGCGTCCACCTTGCTGCTCGGGCCGCTCGCCCGCGGAACCACGATCAATGTCGATGCCGCAGAAGGGGGTCCGCAGTCATGAGCTATCGCAAACCGCTCATCGGTCTGATCATCTTCCTGGTCATCTCGATCGCGTTGACGTGGACCGTTTTCAACACCCTGCGGCGCAGCGTCGACGGACCGTCGACCTCGTATAGCGCAGTGTTCAGTGATGTTTCCGGCCTCGGTGTCGGCGACGACGTCCGGATGGCCGGTGTCCGGGTAGGGCGCGTCGATTCGATCAAGCTGGACGGGCTCCTTGCCAAGGTCGGCTTCCGGGTGGAATCCGATCAGCAGATCTACGGAAACACCAAGGCTTCGATCACCTACGAGAACATCATCGGCCAGCGATACCTGGGGCTCTCACTCGGCGACCACGGCGATCCGAGCATCATGAAGGGGGGAGAGATCCCCCTCGAACGCACCGAACCCTCATTCAACATCTCAGTGCTCCTCAACGGATTCGAACCGCTGTTCAGCGTTTTGGACCCCAATCAGATCGACAACATCACGACGTCCATCATCCGGGCACTGCAGGGTGACAACGGATCGATCACCACGCTCGTCGCGCAGACATCGGACCTCGCGGAGTCGTTCGCCGGACCCGATCAGATACTCGGCGACATCATCGGCAACCTCGACGGCATCGTTCGGACCTTTGCCGAACAACGTGGCGCCGTCGACACGGTGATCACCCAATCCCAGGCGATGTTCACCCAGTTGGCGCAGCGCCGCGAAGAACTCGTGACCTCCATCGATTCGATTTCGACGGTGGTGGGACGAGTTGCCACACTGGCCAATGAGGCTGCACCGGAGCTCAACCAGTTCATCACGCGGCAACCGGGTTTCGCCAAGCACTACATGGACAACCTTGATGCGTTCGCGTATCTGGGCTTCAACGTCCCGATCTTGTTGAAGGGGCTGGCCCGCGTGACCCAGGCGGGTGCGTACATCGACACCTACCTGTGCACCCTGAATGTCACGTACATCCCGGCGCTGAGCAATGTGATCCCGTCCATCGTCGATGCTGCCACGCCCGGCGGTAAGACCAAGTTCTCCCCGGCGTGCCAGTGAGGACATCATGCTGAAGCGAATGGTTTCGAACACGAGCCGGGTGATCCGGCAGCCGGTGGAAAAGCACAACATGGCTGTCCTGGGTGCGATCACGGTGGGCATCATCGTGGTCCTGCTCATCGCTCTGTTGCAGATTGCGGGCGCGGGTATCGGCAAGGTCAAGTACGACGCCGACTTTGCGCAGGCAGCAGGCGTGAGCTCCGGCGACTCGATCACCGTGGCCGGGGTGTCGGTGGGTACGGTAGCCGCGACCCGGCTGGCGGGCGACCACGTGGTGGTGACGCTGGAGATCGACAGTGATCTGAAACTGGGCGCTGACACCACTGCGTCCATCCAGTTGACGACATTGCTCGGGTCGCGATACGTGGAACTCAAACCGGCCGGTGCCGGGAGTCTTCCCGATGGCCGGCTCAACCTGGCGCACACCGCTGTTCCCTACGACCTTCAACAGCTGATCACCAGTGCGACCACAACTTTCGAGCAGGTCGACTTCGCGAACATCGGCGAGACCATGACCACACTCTCGGCGCAACTGGAGGGTACGCCGGAGCTGATACCCCAGGTCCTCACCAATGTCGAGAGTCTGGCATCGATCATGGCCGACCGGCGGGGCCAGATCGGGTCTCTGCTCACGAGCACCAAACAGCTCACCGAGGTGATCCGCAAGCAACAGGGCAATCTGGGCTCTCTGGTGGCGCAAGGTCGAGAGGTATTGCAGGAGATCAACTCTCGTCGAGCGATGATCGATCAGCTGTTCGATGCCACCACTGAGTTGGTGGATCAACTGCAGACGATCGTGGTGGACAACCGGCCTGCGGTCGACGAGCTGATCGTGAATCTGAACGGGATGATGCAGACCCTGGCAACCAACGATGATCTGCTGCGTAACGCCTTGCAGATCTTGCCCGTGCCGATCCGCAACTTCGCGAACGTCACCGGTACCGCCAACGAAGCCGACTTCACGTCGATAGCCGGACCGTTCGTCGATTCCTGGATGTGCGCGATCAGCGGCCGGGCCAATCAGGTGAATCTTCCCGAGTATTTGAAGGACTGCAAATGAGAACGGGCAAGGCAGTGATCAAGTTTGCGGTCATCGCGGCGCTCGTCGCCGTGGTCTGTTTCGGAAGTGTCCGAGCGGCCACCGCCTCTGAGGGATCGATCAGGGTGAGTGCGCTTTTCGACAATGCTGTCGGCCTCTACGAGGGCAACTCGGTGGCGGTGCTGGGCATGCCGGTGGGAACGGTCGAGACGATCTCCCCGAAGGGCATCCACGTGGAGGTGACGATGAAGATCGACGGTGACGTGAAGATCCCGGCGGACGTCAACGTGGTCACCGTGTCGACGTCGATCCTCACCGACCGGCATGTCGAGCTTTCCCCGGCCTACACGGGCGGGCCGACGTTGAAGAACAACGATCAGGTCGGTCTGGACCGCACCAAGACCCCGGTCGAGTTCGACCGGTTGCTGGCGATGGCCGATGACCTCGCGGTAGAACTCCAGGGCGATGGGCAGGGGGCCGGACCGGTTGCGCAGCTCCTCGACGTCGGGTCGGCGATGACCGATGGCAATGGCCAGGACATTCGCAGCGCACTGACGCAGCTGTCCAATGCATTGCGGATGGGTGAGGATGGAGGCGTCGAGACCAAGAACGCGATCACCACCATCGTCGACAATCTGTCGGTCCTGACCGATGCCGCGGCCACCAACGATGGGCAGATCCGCGAGTTCGGTTCTGCGATCAGCCAACTCAGTGACATGCTCGCCGATCAAGACCTCGGCGCAGGCAACACCGGTGCCCAGATCAACGCGATCCTGCTGGAGGCCGAAAGCCTGCTCCGGGACAACCGGGGAAATCTGAAAACAACTGTGACCGATGCCAATACGCTCGTGAAATCGCTGGCGGACTATCAGCGGGAGATCGGCGAGTTCCTGGATGTCACACCGATGTTGCTGGACAGCGTCTACAACATCGTCGATCACGACAACAAGGTCGCCAGGGTGCATGCGCAGATCGAGAAGGTGTTCTTCGACGGCCAGCTGCTGAAAGAAGTGTGCAACGTGTTGGGACTTCGTCAACTTGGTTGTGCCACCGGCACATTGTCCGATTTCGGTCCCGACTTCGGGGTCTCGGCAATGCTCGAGGGCATGGCAGGACTGCCCCGATGATGCGCCGGGGTCGGACTGCGTTGGGCGGAGCGTTGGTTGCGCTCGCCGTGTTCACCAGTGCCTGTTCGATGGACCTCGAGTCGGTGCCACTACCGGCGCGAAGTGTCGGTGGTGACACGTACACGGTCTACGCCACCTTCCAGAACGCGCTCAACCTCCCGAATCAGGCGAAGGTGAAACTCGCCGGTGCCGACATCGGCGAGGTCGAAGGTATGCGGGTCGAGGACTACACGGCCGTTGTCACGCTGAAGATCAGTGAGAAGGTGACCCTGCCGGCCGGCACCCGCGCCGAATTGCGTTCGGCGACACCGCTCGGTGACATCTTCGTGGCGGTTCAGCCCCCGGTGGATGCGGCCCCTGATGGCCCGGTTCTGCAGGACGGTGATGCCATCGAGATCGAGCAGACCTCGGCGGCGGCCACCATCGAGGAGGTGCTGACCACGTCGGCGCTGCTGGTCAACGGTGGCGTGATCCGCAATCTGACCAAGGTCATCAACGGCCTGGGGACAGCGGTGGGCGACAAGGGTGACCGGTTGGGCGCCCTGATCGATCAGTCCACCAGCCTCATCGGCAAGCTCTCGGCCCGGTCAGGCGAGATCCGCACCACCCTCAACCAGACCAATCGACTGGTCTCGACGTTGTCGGCAGGCCAGAGCACCATCACCGACGCAATCGCGGCGGCGGGACCGGCGCTGACCGTTCTCAACGCGAACACCGGTCAGATTCTCGGGCTCGTCAAACAGCTCGCCGACGTCACCGCCCAACTGGCCAAGTTCCCGTCGGTCGCCGGTACGGGCAACCGGGGAATGATTGCCGACCTCAACACCCTTGCCGCTGAGCTCAACGCCGCGGCGACAAACCCCAAGGCAGACCTCGACAAGGTGAACGCATTGCTTGCCCCGGTCATCAAGATCACCAACGGCACCGCGGCCCATCCGGATGCCGATCTCCAAGACCTCTCGATCGGTGCGCTCGCAGATCCAGGGCATTCAGCCGATCCGGGAAGCGAGCTCCCGACCCTGGAAACCGACGGTGCCAACGCCGTCGGCACACTCACCCACACCCTCGAGCGGCTGCGTGGTCATCTGACGGGACCGCGCCGATGACCCAGCAACTGGAGTACGCCAACGGACCTTTGGAGACGCCGGCCAAACTCGTCGTCACCGGCGTCGGAAAACTGGTCGATCATCGGCTGTGGTTGTCGGTCGGCGCCCTGCTGACGGTGCTGGTTCTCGGCATCACCTATCTGGTGTTCGGGGTGTTCCAGGCCGATCCGACCGCCACGAAGATGACGGTGCGGGTCAATCTCGCGTTGTCGGGTGGGTTGCTGCCGAAGCAGGACGTGACCCTGCGGGGTGTGCCGATCGGCAAGGTCGCGAGCGTGGAACTGTCAGATGACGGGGTGGTGGCGGTTGCCACGATCGAGGGCGACGTTCAGATCCCCAGCGATGGTGAGGTCCGGGTTGCCGGGCTCTCTCCGGCCGGTGAGCAGTACCTCGACTTCCGGCCCACCACCGACGAGGGCCCCTATCTGACCAACGGATCGGTCGTCGAGGCCGACCAGACCACGACACCGGTCCCGATGGCGGATCTGTTGGGTGATCTCGATGGGATGCTCGCTCAGATCGAACCGGCCAAGGTCGAGACGATCATCACTGAGTTGGGGGTCGGTCCCGAAGGACCCGAGAAGCTGGAATCGATCATCACCGGCGGAACCTTCCTCATCTCGACGCTCGATTCGGTGCTCCCGCAGACCGTCAGCTTGCTCAACAACAGCCAAGTTGTCCTCGGCACTCTCAAGGAGATGAGCCCGGGGCTGCAGGACACGTCGCAGAAGCTCGCAGGAACGCTGGACGGGATCGCGTCGATGGACTCCGGTTTCCGGACGTTCATCGACCAGACGCCGGTGACACTGCAGGCCGTCGACTCGATCATCGCCGACAACTCTCCGACGATGGTCCAGCTCCTGGGGAGTCTGACGACGGTTGCTCAGCTGACCTATCTGAGAGTCCCTGCGCTACAGGAGTTCTTCTTCCCGCAAGATCGGAACGGCTCGACCCTCGACGCGATCGCATCGGTCATGCGTGACGGAGGTATCTGGGCTGCGGTGAACATCTATCCGCGCAAGAACTGCCAGTACGATCTCCCGCGCCGTCCGCACTGGCAGGTGGACTTCCCGGAGCCATATCTCTACGGCACCTACTGCACGGAAGACGATCCGTCGATGCTGATCCGCGGTGCCGCCAACGCTCCACGCCCAGCCGGTGACGATTCGGGTGGTCCGCCACCCGGTGCCGATCCGCTCGCGACCGCGTCGCCGACTCCCGTTGGGCCGGAATCGATTCCATTGCCCTATGCAGGTCCGGTCCTGCCCTCGGCGCCATGACCACACAACAGCCCGGTGGTCACCACCACAACAGCGGAGACAATCCAGAGGAGAGAACGATGAGCAAACTCAGCGGAACGGTCACCTCCACTCCCGAAGAAAAATGGGGATTGATGGCCGACAGTGCGGACGTCGAACCCGCAGAAGCGGATACGCCGACGGTCGCGGTCGACACTGCGCAGACCGACACTGCGCAGACCGACGCAGAGAAGACCGACGCAGAGAAGGCCGACGCAGAGAAGGCCGACCCAGAGAAGGCCGCTGTCGGGAAAGACGCTGTCGGGAAGGGCAATAGGTCCTCTGCCAAGCGGACTCGATCAAAGAGAGGTGCCGAAACCGAACGCCGTTCGTGGCGGACGTTGTTCACGATTCGCCGGGCCGCAGTGGGTGCGCTGGCGGTGATCGCCATCGCGGCCATTGTCGTGGCCGCAATCCTGGGCTGGAAGTTGAACGAGCAGAGCAACATCGATGCCGCCGCCGACGAAGCCCAGGCCGCGGCGGAGCAATACGCGGTGACCCTGACCAGCGTCAGCGCGGACAAACTGGACCAGAACTTCGCGGCCGTACTCGATGGGGCCACCGGCGAATTCAAGGACATGTATTCGCAGTCGAGCGGGCAGCTGCGCGATCTCCTTGTCGAGAACAAGGCGAACGCGCAGGGCACGGTCATCGACTCGGGCATCAAGTCGGCGACGACGTCCAAGGTGGAGGTCATGCTCTTTGTCGACCAGAGCGTCACCAACACCGCGACGCCGGACGCGAGAATCGACCGGAGCCGTGTCCTGATGACCATGGAGAAGGTCGACGGACGCTGGCTGGCCTCCAAGGTCGACCTGCCCTGACGCACCCAAGCCAGTGGCGCTGCCGCCCCGTCCCGCCCAATCGATTGGAACGGGCGACAGCACCACACGCTTTTCACACTATGGAGTTGTCAAAGATGCGTGCGCGGTCCCGACAAGATCTCGGGTGCGCTGGTGGTGGAAAGTTGGTTCAGGCGGCGAGGGTCAGGGTTCGCCGGTTGTAGGCCGGTAGAGGTTTTCGCTGCGGGTCGACGTCTGCTGGTGGGATCAGCCACGGATGGCCGTCGGAGCCCATGGTCACGTCCCAGTCGGTGTTGTGGACCGCCATATGGCAGGTGCGGCACAGCAGGCAACCGTTCTCCAGGGTGGTGGCACCGCCATCGGCGAAGTGCACGATGTGGTGGCAGTCCGACCAGCCGGCCTTTGCCCCACATTTCACACAGCAGGTATCGCGGATGATGATCGCTTTGCGCACCAGCCCTTTGAACAGCCGTTTCGGTGGACTCATATCGACCGGGACTTGCTGCCCGTCCAGGGTGATCGAGGTGATTGATGAATCGCACGCCAACGCAGCGGCGGTTGCTTCGGTGACCGGACCCATCCATGGCAGGGACGCAGCCTCGGGATGATCGGCTGGCACGGTGACCATCACCTCGGTCCGCGGCGCCGACACCAATTTTGGTCCGCCACCGCCACAGTCCAACAGCTGGTGCAAGGCATCGGCCCGACGTTGGATAGGACTTCGACTGTCATTCGAGCCGTCGGGTTCGGGGCGGGCCCTGGACCAGAAGTCCAACGCGGAAAACAACTTCTCCCCGATCACCGCATCCACATCGAACGTGCCGACACATCGACCCTCACGGACTGCATAGTCCAGGCTGTTCAGTGACCGGTCTTCGGCCGGCGGCGGACCACCGGTGTCCCTGGCGACCTCGTTGCCCAGCATGCGGGCAGCCGCACCGATCTCAGCCGGTGGACATCCGGAGATGGCGTGGCTCAACAGTTTCCGCTCGAACTCGACTTGCTGTTCGGCGGTGATCGGATCCTCGGACCGGCCGACGACATGGGCGACACCTTTGACCACCGCGTCGATATGTTCGGAGGACAGGAACCCGTCCCGCGAATACCCGGCAGTCCGATCCAAGCCCGCAATACCGGCGCCGATACGTAACCAGCGATACGCAGAAGCGGGTGCTGCACCGTTGACCTGCAACACCTTTGCCGTCGTCGACCCGGCCTTACGGGCGATACCCGACTCGTCGATCACCGCGGCGCATGTCGCGAGTTGGTGCTCGGTCGCGTTGCGCAGGGTGATCAGCTCCTTCACCACCCCTAGCGCAACGTTCGCGTCATCAGGAATCACTAGGTCGACGAGATCGTCGACCATCTCGAGAAGTCGCATAGCACAGCACCTTCCAAGGAGAGAGTAAACCGGGAGGTCGACCGGGGTGTCTCTGCGGGGAAGGCGTCAGATGCGTCGTGCTTATGGTCGACTGACTCCACTGTACCCAGTCGAACGCATGTTCGCAAGGGCTCATTCCACCCAATATGGTTTGGGTGCAATCACTTTCGATAGTGAGACGAAACAAGTCGCACGGAGGCAGTTGGCTACTATCGCCCGCGGAGTAGATCAGTCAACTCCAGAGCGTCACATGGACTTTCGGGCGAAAGCGGGTCACCCCGACACCTGATCCGCGGATCATCGCCTGTGTGCAACGCGGTGTGGTGATGAACCGTAGGAGCTCCGAGACCGCGGGTTGACGGGATGCCGGTGGCAACGTGGATGCACTCCACTGCCCCGCAACCTGCAGGCCGGGGGCCTTGATCTGGATCAGGCGCCGGGCTGCCAGGTCGGCGGCGACCGCAAAACCGAGGGTCAGGGTCACCCCGCCGCTGCGGTGGACTTCTTCCATCGCGGCGGCATCGCTCTGGAATATTCGTTGCCTGGATTCGGGGATTCCCAGGTCGTGCAACATCTTTGCCTGCTCGCCGGTGGAGCTTCCGGCGCTGGGGCCGAGCATCCACTGCTGCTCGTGCAGCAGTGTCGATGTGGGCACTCCGGAAGCGAGTGGGTTGTCCGGCGCCGCAACGGTGATGACCTGGTAATTGAGGAACGGACGCACCGCGATGGAGTCACTGGGGGGTGCGGCCTGCGGACCCAGCGCTATGTCCACCGCACGTGATTCGATGAGATTCTTGAAGTTGGCGGTCGGGTGCACACTCAACTCCACCGAGAGGTCTTTGGCGCGGGAGGCGAATAGTTCGATGAGGCCCGGTGCCGCGTGCTCGGCAAACGAGCTCGATGCCGCGATGTTGAGCAGTCGTCGGCCGCGGGCTGCCTCTCCGACCTCGATCACCGTCTGCTGCTGCAGACCGAGGATCTCCGTGGCCCGTCCGGCAAGTCGCAGGCCGCCAGGGGTGAATGCCAACCCGCCTGCGGTCGGTGTGAACAGCGGATCGTCGAGTTCTTTACGCAGTTGCGCAACGTGCGTGGAGATCCCGGCGTCGGTCATACCCAGTTCCTGGGCTGCCGCGTGCACGGAACCGTGCCGCACCACGGCGGAATAGGCTCGAAGCTGAGCGGGTGTCACGTTCTGAGCCTACGTTGGAGGTCAGGCCTGACACGTCGAATCGTGAACGGCCAATTATAAAGGGACGCGGGCACAACGGGCCGCGGGCCGCGTGGAGGAGTTTGTGAAATGCAGGACGTGCTGGCAGATCTGATGCGTATCTGGCGTTCCGGGGCAACCGCGGGCGTCGGCACGGTCGTGCGGACGTTCCGGTCAGCTCCCAGGCCGGCCGGGGCATTGATGGTGGTGGCGCCCGACGGCACGGTCAGCGGTTCTGTATCCGGTGGATGTGTGGAGGGTGCGGTCTATGAACTGGCCGTCGACGCCGCACAAAATGGTGAACCGGCTTTGGAACGCTACGGCGTCTCGGATGACGACGCGTTTGCCGTGGGCCTGACGTGCGGCGGGATCCTGGACGTTTTTGTCGAGGCGATCTCGCAGGAGACATTTCCCGAACTGGGCCAGATTGCCCAGGACATCGCCGATCATCAGCCCGTTGCCATTGCGACGGTGATCGAACACCCGGATTCGGTGTGGGTCGGGCGACGGCTTGTCGTCCGGCCGACGACGGTCGGCGGGCACCTCGGCTCGACCCGTATGGACAACGCGGTGGCCGATGATGCACGCGGGCTTCTTGCTGCCGGGCGGAGTGAGGTCCTGAACTACGGTCCCGACGGACAGCGCCGCGGTGAAGGTATGGCGGTATTCGTGTCCAGCTACGCCCCGCGCCCTCGGATGCTGGTGTTCGGGGCCATCGATTTTGCTGCGGCGGTCGCCCAGCAGGGATCGTTCCTCGGCTATCGGGTGACGGTCTGCGACGCACGTCCGGTGTTTGCCACCGCAGCGCGTTTTCCCACCGCGGACGAGGTTGTTGTCGAGTGGCCGCACCGGTACCTGTCCGCGCAGGTGGACGCCGGAACTCTCGATCAGCGCACGATCATCTGCGTCCTGACCCACGATCCGAAGTTCGACGTACCGCTGCTCGAGGTGGCTCTGACGATGCCCGAGGTGGCCTACGTCGGCGCGATGGGGTCGCGGCGCACTCATGACGATCGGGTCGAGCGACTCCGTGCCGTGGGATTGACCGACACTCAGATCTCGCGCCTGGCGAGTCCGATCGGGCTAGATCTCGGTGCACGGACGCCGGAGGAGACCGCGGTGTCGATCGCGGCCGAGATCATCGCTCGACGGTGGGGCGGCGGGGGCCGACCGCTGCGCGAAACCGATGGTCGGATTCATCACGAACAGGAAACGCCGGTTGTCGAGAGCCCGGCGGCGGCAGCGAATTAAGTGATCGCTTAATTCGGTCTTGACCCTGGCCACAGGCGGGGTCACTGTGGTCACCTCCACGATTGTGAGGTAGGTCACATGCAAGTTCCCGGACCCTTCGAATATGAACGTGCAACGGGCGTCGCGGACGCCATCGGACTGCTCGATCGGCTCGGGGAGGAGGCGCGCGTGGTCGCAGGTGGGCACAGCCTGCTCCCGATGATGAAGCTGCGCCTGGCCAACCCCGAGTATCTGATCGACATCAACGATCTCGCCGCGGAGTTGGGTTACATCATCTGCGACCCGACGCTGGTTCGGCTGGGGGCGATGGTCCGACATCGTCAGGCACTCGAGTCGGATGACCTGGCGGCGGTCTGCCCGATCTTCCGTGACGCCGAACGCGTGATCGCCGACCCGGTGGTGCGGAATCGGGGGACCATCGGCGGATCTCTGTGCCAGGCCGACCCAGCCGAAGACCTGACAACGGTCTGCACGGTGCTCGGGGCGACGTGCCACGTGCGGGGACCCGACGGTGATCGGGAGATCTCGATGGACGATTTCTTGGTTGGCCCATACGAGACCGCGATGGCGCCCAATGAACTGCTCATCGAGGTGAGGATCCCCGTTCGACTCGGAACCTCCAGCGCCTATGCGAAAGTCGAGCGGCGAGTGGGTGATTGGGCCATCACCGCAGCCGGATCGTGTGTCACCCTCGAAGGTGGGGTGATCGCGGCGGCCCGGGTTGGGCTGACCGCGGTGAATCCGGACGTGGCGGGACTTGCCGATGTTGCTGCCGGGCTTGTCGGGAACCCGCCGAGCGAAGAGTTGTACGCCGAGGCGGGCCGCCGCGCGTCGGTGGCCTGCTCGCCGTTCACCGACAGCCGTGGAACCGCGGACTACAAGCGGCATCTCGCCTCCGAATTGACCATTCGCACGCTCCGCACGTCCGTCGAACGTGTGTTGAACACGCCCGCCCCGGAAGGGAATTGATCATGCAGGTGAATCTGACCATCAACGGTGAGGCCGTCACGGCAGACGTCGAACCACGCCTTCTGCTTGTTCACTTCCTCCGAGACCAACTGCGGCTCACCGGAACCCACTGGGGATGTGACACCAGCAATTGCGGAACGTGTGTGGTGGAGGTCGACGGGGAACCGGTGAAGTCGTGCACAATGCTGGCCGTCATGGCCGATGGACGTTCGGTGCGAACCGTCGAAGGCCTCGAGGTCGACGGCAAGCTCGATCCGGTACAAGAGGGGTTCATGCAGTGTCACGGCCTGCAGTGCGGGTTCTGTACACCCGGGATGATGATCACCGCGCGGGCCCTGCTCGACCGCAACCCGGACCCGGACGAGGAGACCATCCGGGAAGCCATCTCCGGTCAGATCTGCCGATGCACCGGCTACACCACGATCGTGCGGTCGATCAGGTGGGCCGCGGAGAAGGAAGCCGCTGTCGCAACGGAATCCACCGGTCCGGCCGCACCCACCTCGCCCATCGGGAGTCCGTCATGACCACAGTGCAATCACGACCGGAAGACACGGTCGACAACGACCACAAGCCCTGTGGCCACGGCAAGATGCTGCGCAAAGAAGATCCTCGGTTCATCCGGGGCCGCGGCAATTACGTCGACGACGTCACTCTGCCCGGGATGCTGCACCTGGCGATTCTGCGGTCGCCGGTGGCGCACGCACGCATCGTCGGCATCGACACCTCCGCGGCGCTGGCCCACCCGAAGGTCAAAGCGGTGGTGACCGGCGCCGACCTGGCCGAGAAGGGCCTGGCCTGGATGCCGACACTGTCGAATGATGTGCAGGCGGTCCTGGCCACCGACAAGGTCCGGTTCCAGGGACAGGAGGTGGCGTTTGTTGTCGCCGAGGATCGGTACTCGGCGCGCGATGCCCTCGAACTCATCGACATCGAATACGACATCCTCGAACCGGTCATCGATGCGCGTCGGGCCCTATCCGATGACGCCCCGGTCATCCGGACCGACCTGGAAGGCAAGACAGACAACCACTGTTTCGACTGGGAAACCGGCGATGCGGCGGCGACGGATGCGGTGTTCGCCCGGGCCGATGTCGTGGTGAAACAGGAGATGGTCTATCCGCGAGTGCATCCCGCGCCGATGGAGACGTGCGGAGCGGTTGCCGATCTGGATCCGGTGTCGGGCAAGTTGACACTGTGGTCGACCAGTCAGGCGCCGCACGCCCACCGAACGCTCTATGCCTTGGTCGCCGGCTTGCCGGAACACAAGATCCGCGTCATCGCTCCCGACATAGGCGGCGGATTCGGCAACAAGGTCCCGATCTACCCCGGTTATGTCTGCGCCATCGTGGCGTCGCTGGTTCTGGGCAAGCCGGTGAAATGGATGGAGGACCGCAGCGAAAACCTCACCAGCACCGGCTTTGCCCGTGACTACATCATGGTCGGTGAGATCGCCGCGACCCGCGACGGGAAGATCCTGGCGATCCGGTCGAACGTACTGGCCGACCACGGAGCCTTCAACGGCACTGCGGCGCCCGTGAAGTATCCGGCCGGATTCTTCGGTGTGTTCACCGGTAGCTACGACATCGAGGCAGCCTACGCAAAGATGACCGCGGTCTACACCAACAAGGCGCCCGGTGGAGTTGCGTACGCCTGCTCCTTCCGGATCACCGAGGCCGTGTATTTTGTTGAACGCCTCGTCGATTGCCTCGCGCAAGAATTGAAGGCCGATCCCGCACAGCTGCGCCTGCAGAATCTCCTTCGGCCCGAACAGTTTCCGTACAAGAGCAAAACGGGTTGGCTGTACGACTCGGGTGACTACGAGAAGACGATGCGGCTGGCGATGGAGATGATCGGCTACGACGCCCTGCGGCAGGAACAGAAGGAAAAACGCGCCCGCGGAGAACTGATGGGTATCGGGATGTCGTTCTTCACCGAGGCGGTCGGGGCCGGACCTCGCAAAGACATGGACATCCTCGGACTGGGTATGGCCGACGGGTGCGAGCTGCGGGTTCATCCGACGGGCAAAGCCGTTGTGCGACTGTCGGTGCAGAGCCAGGGCCAGGGCCACGAGACGACGTTCGCGCAGATCGTCGCGGAAGAGCTCGGTATCCCGCCGGACGATATCGATGTGGTGCACGGTGATACGGACCAGACACCGTTCGGCCTGGGCACCTACGGAAGCCGGTCCACGCCGGTGTCGGGTGCCGCTGCGGCACTGGTGGCGCGCAAGGTCCGCGACAAGGCCAAGATCATCGCGTCCGGGATGCTCGAGGCGTCGGTTGCCGACCTGGAGTGGGAGAAGGGATCGTTCCACGTGAAGGGTGACCCGTCTGCCGCCGTGACGATCTCCCAGATCGCGATGCGCGCCCACGGCGCCGGTGATCTTCCCGACGGGATCGAAGGTGGTCTCGATGCCCAGATCTGTTACAACCCCGAGAATCTCACCTATCCATACGGCGCCTACTTCTGTGTTGTGGACATCGACCCGGGTACCGCGCAGGTGAAGGTGCGCCGGTTCCTTGCCGTCGACGACTGTGGCACCCGGATCAATCCGATGATCATCGAAGGTCAGGTGCACGGAGGTATCGCCGACGGAATCGGGATGGCGCTCATGGAGATCATCGAGTTCGATGAGAACGGCAACTGCCTCGGTGGCTCGTTGATGGACTATCTGATTCCCACAGCAGTGGAAGTCCCACATCTGGAAACGGGTTTCACGGTGACACCGTCGCCGCACCATCCGATCGGTGCGAAAGGTATCGGCGAATCTGCCACGGTCGGCTCGCCGCCTGCGGTGGTCAATGCCGTCGTGGACGCGCTGGCGCCCTACGGGGTTCGGCATGCCGACATGCCGTTGACCCCGTCCCGGGTGTGGGAAGCCATGCAGGGCCGGGCAACCCCACCGATCTGAACGGAGATCATCATGACGAAGTCGATCACGGTGGACGAACGCGTCCGGCAATTGTTGTCCCGGCGTACGCCGTTTGTGCATGCGACCGTGGTGCGTGCCGGTCAACCGACATCGGCGCAGGCAGGAGATGAGGCAATTCTTCTGTCCGACGGCACAATCGAAGGTTTTGTCGGGGGGCAGTGTGCTCAGAACTCGGTGCGCCGGGCCGCGCTCGGGGCACTGCAGGGCGGCGAAAGTGTTCTGCTGCGGGTACTGCCTGACGGTGACCTGCATTTTCCTGAGGCCGCAGGTGCATCGGTTGTGGTGAATCCGTGCCTGTCCGGCGGCGCCTTGGAGATATTCCTCGAACCACAGATACCGAGTCCACTCATCCGGATCTGCGGATCGGCACCGATTGCCCAAGCGCTGTCGCAGCTGTGCGAACTCGTCGGTTTCGAGGTCGATCAGACCGGGCAGACCCATACGGCCACTGATGACGAATCGACTGATGCCGACAGTGCATTGACCGAAACCGCTGCGGTGGTGATCGCCAGCCACGGTGGCGCCGAGGCCGCGATGATCCGGTCTGCCCTCGACGCCGGCGTAGATTACATCGGGTTGGTGGCGAGCCGAATTCGCGGGGCGTCGGTTCTTGCGGAGGTCGCGCCTACCGCCGCCGAGCGCCCCCGCATCCACACACCGGTCGGTCTCGACATCGGAGCCAAGACCTCGGCAGAGATCGCGGTGTCGATCGTGGCCGAACTCATCACCGCCCGCCGTGGGGGCGGTATCGCGGCCGTGCCCCGGCCGACTGCCGTGGCGCGAGAGGCCGTGGACCCGGTGTGCGGGATGAGCGTGACCGTCGGGCCCGACGCGGTGCAGGCAGCGGTCGATGGTGCCGATCACTGGTTCTGCGGTACCGGTTGCCGCGATTCGTACCTGTCGGCGATCGGATCCCCATGACACGTGGTCGGCAAACGGCGGTGGTACTGGCCGCCGGTTCCTCCCGAAGACTCGGCGTGCCCAAACAGCTTCTGCCGTACCGGGAGACAACACTTCTCGGGGCCACGATCGACATGGTTCGCGGGTGTGGGTTCGATCAGATCGTCGTGGCACTCGGCAACGAAGCCGATGCGGTACGTGAGCGTGTCGACCTCGGTGGCGTCGATGCGGTGGACGTCGAGGACAGTGGTTTCGGCTGCGGAGCGTCCCTACGGGCAGCGGTCGGGGCGGTGGACCAGGGTGCCGCAGGTCTGATCCTGTTTCTCGGTGATCAGCCCGGGATCGAGGCAGCGACGGTCCATCGCCTGATATCGCAGGTGGACGCCGGTCCGGGCGTACCGGCGAAGATCGTGGTCACGCGATATCGCGGTCATGCCGGGCATCCGTTCTGGTTGGACCGCAGCGTCTTTGCGGCCCTTGCGCGACTCCGAGGCGACAAGGGTTTGTGGAAACTCATCGCGTCCGGGCGTTACGACACCGCAACTCTGGAGGTCGACACCCCGGTCCCGCCCGATGTCGACACCTGGGACGACTACATCGACCTGCTGTCCGCGGCGCAGACATGACAGGGGCACAGACATGACGGGGGGATTCACCGATACCGCCGACGTGGTTCGCCGGTTCGATGCGCACGACCACCTGCTGGACGTCGGTACCGCGACCGCCATCTATCTGGCCACGACCATGGGCCGGCCGCTGTTGCTCGAAGGTGAACCGGGAGTCGGCAAGACAACCGCGGCAAAGACTCTGGCACTGGTGCTCGGGGCACCTCTGGTGCGGTTGCAGTGCTACGAAGGGCTGACCGCGAACGAGGCGCTCTACGACTGGAATTACCAGCGTCAGTTGCTCAGCATCAGACTTGCCGAATCGCGGGGGACCGACATCTCCGAATCGGATCTGTTCACCGAGGCCTATCTGATCGACCGTCCGATCCTGCATTGCGTCCGACACCGCGGCGCGACGCCTCCGGTCTTGCTGATCGACGAGATTGACCGCGCCGACGACGAATTCGAGGCCCTGCTCCTGGAGTTCCTCGGCGAGGCGGCAGTCACGGTTCCTGAATTGGGCACTTTTGTTGCCCCGACTCCACCGATCGTGGTGTTGACATCCAACCGCAGCCGCGACCTTCACGACGCTCTCCGTCGCCGCTGTCTCTACCATTGGATCGACTTTCCACCGCCGGCACGCGCGGTGGCGATCGTCCGCCGGACCGTACCGGGAGCCACTGCGGCACTGATCGATCAGGCAACCCGGTTCGTTTCCCGGGCGCGTGCGCTCGATCTCGACAAACCCCCCGGCATCTCCGAGACGATCGACTGGCTGGCGGCGCTCGTGGTACTTGGTGTCGGCGATCTGGTCGCCGACGACGCGTCGGCGGCCCTCAGCGCGCTCGCCAAGACCCCCGACGACCGTATCGCCGTGCACGAGGCGTTTGTGGAGTTCGCGGGTGGGTTGAGCACAGGGTGAGAAGGCGACATCGGACGTGAGCGCTGCGGCGGGGAGAACTGTCACGTTGATGCGCGGCGTCGACCTCGCGGCGTTTGCCGTTGCCGTCGACGCCCGGCTGCGTCGTGGCGGCGTTGCCGTGTCGGCAGGCGGTCCGGCCGCGTTCGTAGAAGCGTTGCGCCACTTGGCACCCCACTCCAGAACCGAGCTGTATTGGGCGGCTCGTCTGACGCTGGTCGACCGGGTGGACGACCTGGCGGCCTTTGATGCCGTGTTCGATGCGGTGTTCGCCGATTCCGGGCTCGGGCTCGATCCGCCGGGTAGAGCCGCTCCGCGCTCCGGCGTCAGTCCATCTGTACCCGACCCCGGTGGGCCACATCCGGGACGGTCGGACGATGAGGCCGCCGGTTTGCCCTGGGCGACACGACGCACGGTTGTGGGCGCAACCGGATCGACGCCGGACGGTGCGGTATTGCCCGACCTGCTGCCCAGTCGCCTGGTGGCCAGGGTCGACGAGCCGTTCGAATCGTTCGACGCCGATGACCTGCGGGTGCTCGGTGCCTGGCTGGAACATGCGGTGGCTCGCTGGCCCCGCCGGAGATCTCGGCGCCGCGAGTACGGTCGCCGGGGCCCGGCCGTCGACTTCCGGGCGACGATGAACCATTCTCGCCGAACCGGATTCGAGGTCGCAGTCCTGGTTCGCCGACGGCCGCGTATGCGGCGGCGCCGGGTTGTCTTCGTCTGCGACGTCAGTGGTTCCATGCAGCCGTATACGACGACGTACCTGCACCTGATGCGGGCCGCGGTCGACCGGCGTTCGATGATCCGGCCCGAGGTGTTCGCGTTCGCGACGTCGTTGACCAAACTGACGGCGATCCTTGCCCACCGGTCGCCGGAAGCTGCAGTTGCGAAGGCGAACGTCAAGGTTGCCGACCGATTCGGGGGCACTCGGCTGGGCCACAGCCTGGCCGAACTCGTGGCGTCGCCTGCAGGACATTCACTCCGCGGTGCGCTCGTGGTGATCGCCTCGGATGGCTGGGACAGCGACGACCCAGATGTGGTCGCGCGGGCGATGTCCAGGATCGCCCGTCGCGCGTGGCGGGTGGTCTGGATCAATCCCCGTGCGGGAGAACCGGATTACGAGCCGAAGGCCGGGGCGATGGCCGCGGCGCTGCCGTTCTGTGACGCCCTGGTTTCGGGCCGGACGCTCGCAGAGCTACACGAGCTGTTCCTGTTGCTGGAGGATCTGGGAAACCGCGCCACGACCACCAAACCGCCCGGTCTCCTTGGCGAAAGCAATGTCAGACCACTCGTTTAGACTCGCATGTATGTTCGAATGGGAGATCGAAGATGCAGGTGGGGACGACGAAATCGGTCCCGTCTATCTGCTGCGCACCAATGAGTTGCTGCGTAACACAGAGCTGGCGATGGCCCAGCAAAGTCGCATGGAGTGGGAACGTTATGCCGCTGCTGCGATGGTGCATCGACAGCTGGTGGAACCAACGGTCGGGGCCGAGGTCGAGATGCGGGCGCTCGATCCGTTCGCCCAGTGTGCGGCGAGACTGGCTGCCTCACAAGGACTGACGCAACAGGCCGCTGAACGTCAGATAAACCGCGGGTTGGCGTTACGGGACCGCCTGCCTCGCGTCAATGCGCTGCTCAAGGCCGGACGGATCCGTGTTCACTACATCCCGGACATCATCTCCCGGACCGAGTTGATCGAAGGCTCCGAGTATATGGCCGCCATCGATCGTGAGATCGCTGAACACCTCGGCCGACGCGGTTCGTGGTCGAAGAACCGGTTGCGGGACATGGTCGATGCCACCATCTTCCGACGTGACCCCGATTTGGTGCGCAACAACCGTGAGGACGCGAAGAAGAACCGCGGCGTGTGGGGTGCGAACGCCGATCACGGTATGGCGGTGATGGATGCTCACGGCACAGCTGAAGAGATGACGATGATCATGGCCAGGTTGGAGAAGCTCGCCATGTCCACGTGCAAGGCCGATCCGCGTCGCAAGTCTGACCGGATGGCCGATGCCCTGTTCGCCACGGTAATGGGTCGTGAGTTCTATTGCCAGTGCCCGAATGATCCGAAGTATCCGTGCACCGCAGCGATTGTCACGGTCCTGGCTGATCAGGTTGTCACCGGTATCGATGTGAAGATCGTGCTGCATGTGATCTCCGATCAGGCCACCCTCGAGGGCACCGCCGACAACCCGGGCTTCCTCGACGGGCATGGGGTGATTTCTGGCGACCATGTCCGCGATATCGCAGACCGGCCGGAGACGATCAAGCGGCCGATGGGCAACAAATTCGAGTTTGCCGAACCCGAACCCGCACAACATTGTTCGGCAGATCCTGGACCCGCGCAAGCGGAACCGGCACGAGAGCGGCAACCGGAGCCTCGGCCCGGGCCGGATGGCGAGCCAAATTCCCAGCCGCCGCACCGCCCCGCGTACATGCGGGCTCCGGTGGACCCGGACGTCGACGAGGGCGCACGCGCGGCAGATGTGACCGAAGCGCCTTTTCCACAAGTGGTTCCGATGCCATCAACCCAACCCGGCGACAGCTACCGGCCATCAGTGGTTTTCGACAACTACCTCCGGATTCGGGACGTCTACTGCATGTGGCCTGGCTGTGAGCACAAGGCCTGGGGCGCCGACCTCGACCACACCCGCGAGTACAACCACCACAATCCCGAGACCGGTGGCTGCACCCATCCGTCAGAGATGAAGACGCTGTGCCGTTTTCACCATCAACTCAAGACCTACAGTGACTGGCTTGATGATCAATACCCCGATCCCAGGACCGGGCGGACCCGGCTGATCTTCACCACACCCGAAGGGCGTCACTACCACGGACCGGCCTGGACTGGTGACGACCTGTTCCCAATGTTGAGGTTGATCGTCTTCGACAACCAACGCGGATCACCGAAAGCATCACCGCCAACATCACCGTCGAGGCAGCAGCCACGCACCGCTGCCAAACATGCACGCCGTCAACACGAACGACTCGCCAACCGTCGGCAACGTGAACGGGAAGCCGCCCACCGCCAAGCACTCGGCGACGAACGAGGAAGGAACGAACCACCACCGGCCTTCTAGATGTCTTCCCACGAGAACGATTTCGCCGGACGGTTCCTGAGCGCTGTCCGTTCCTGAGAGCTACCGGAACGTCTTCTCGAGGAACTCGAGGACGGTGTCTTCGGCGACGGCGTCGCTGCTGTAACCCAGATATCCGTCGGGTCGGATTATGAAAATGGAATGATCTTCGGCGCCATAAGCTTTGGCGAAATTGCCGGAGTCGTCGCGGATGACGGGCAGGGTGGTCGTTCCGATGGCTGCGGCCGCCGCGGCAACGATGTACACATCGAGTTCACCGTGAGTGGCCGTCTGCGCGGCTGCCACAATGGACTCGAGATCCACGAGTTCGGCGACATCGGCCGGCTCGCTGAGGTAGATGATCGCGGTGTGCCGCAGGCGATCGAACAGTGAGAACAGCCGGAACGGATCGGTCACGATGTCGCGGGACAGGCCGGTGGCATCCGGTGCGCGCACGCCCGGAGCGATCAGCGAGCCCTCGGCGGCAGGGGATCCGACGATCGGGCTGCCCGCGTAGTCGATGAGGAGTTGGGCCTCCCGGAGCATCAACTGTTCGGGGCTGGTCTCGTCGGCGTCGATCCCTTCCCTGGCGTTGCGCACGGTGCGATCGACAACCTCCTCGCCGACCGGTCGGCGTTCGGCGTCATAGCTCGACAGCAGGCCGTCCGATGCGTTGCCGTTGACGGCGAGGGCGAGTTTCCATGCCAGATTGTGCGCGTCCTGCACGCCGGTGTTCATCCCTTGCGCCCCGGTTGGCGGATGGATGTGTGCGGCGTCGCCGGCCACAAAGACCCGGTCGCGTCCGTACGAGTCGACGATTCGGTGACTGATCCGGAACACCGATGCCCACCGGAGGTTCTTTGCCGTCGTGGGTTCTGGGGCGAGCCGGTCGAGGACGGCCTGAATGTGCGCGAGGTCGGGTTTGGGGCCGGACTCGAAACCGTGCGCGATCGCACCGGCATCGGCGGGCTTCACCGCGGCCAGGTCGTCGGGGACAAGCATCGACATCCGGTAGCGTCCGCGACCGGGAAGCGGGATGCAGACGAGTAGGTCGTCGGTGGTGCCTTCGGTCTGGTGCATCACCCGCACCCCGTACCCGGGCGGCTGCACCCATTCGACCTCGACGTCGCCGAGCATGTACTGCTCCTCGAATGCCGCGCCCTCGAACGTCAATCCGAGTGTTTTGCGGGTGATGCTGTGGGCACCGTCGCAGCCCACCAGGTACTGCGCGGTGACGATCTCCTCGCCGTCGGGGCCTGCCAGCACTGCGGTGACCTCTTTGTCGTCCTGGTCGAAACGTGACAGCGAGGTTCCGCGTTCGATCGGCAGATCCAGCGTCGCGAGGCGGTCGCGGAGGATGCGCTCGGTCTCGTACTGGGGGATGGACGCGAAACCGAAGGGCACATCGGCAGGCAGGGCGAGGTCGATCCGGGACACTTCGATGCCGTTGACGTAGACGACCTGCCCACGCATCTGGATCGACGCGTCGAGGATCTGGCGCAGCACACCCATCCCCTCGAATACCTCGAGCGTGCGGGGCTGGACGCCGACGGCCTTCGCGTATTGCGGGGGCTCGAGGAGTGGATCAACGATTCGGCAGCGGATCCCGCGCCGCCGGAGCTCGATCGCTGCGGTCAGGCCGATCGGACCGGCTCCGGCTATCAAAACGTCTGTATCGAACACCCGTGGACCACCCTTCTGATGCTGCGTCTGCTCGCATTGTGCCGCCGCGGTCCGCGCGTTGCGGTGCATTCGGTCACATTCGGTTCTCGTTGTCGCAGGTCAGGAGTTGCCGTCCGAGCGACTTCCACCCCAACGGAATGAATCGGACCATAGTCCGGTTAGATCGTATGTAGCCCCAGTCACCAGACTTTCAAGGAGAACCACATGAGCGCCACCATCACCACCACAGATCTCGGCACCGGCACCTGGACCATCGATCCGACCCACTCGGCCGTCGCCTTCTCCGTTCGCCATCTCATGGTGAGCAAGGTTCGCGGAAACTTCGAGACCTTCTCGGGAGCCATCACCGTCGACGAGAACGGCGTCCCGTCGGTCACCGCCGAGATCGACGTCGCATCGATCAACACCGGAAACGAAGGCCGCGACGGCCACATCCGCTCGGCAGACTTCTTCGAGGTCGAGAAGTACCCGACCGCGACCTTCACCTCGACGGCGGTCAAGGCCGACGGCGATGACTACCTGGTCGACGGCGACTTCAGCCTCCATGGCGTGACCCGTCCGGTCACCCTCAAGCTCGAGTTCAACGGTGTCAACCCCGGTATGGGCAACGGCCCGGTTGCCGGCTTCGAGGCCTCGGTTGTCCTCAACCGCAAGGACTTCGGCATCAACATCGACATGCCCCTGGAGACCGGCGGCAGCGTTGTCGGCGACAAGATCACCATCACGCTGGAGATCGAAGCCGCCAAGACTGCCTAGTCTCGCACTGACCTGCGCAGCAATATCGACCGCCTGATCGGCTGACCATCACCGGCCATCAGGTTCCCCGAAGCGGCGGCCCTGTGACCGGAAGATCCCGGACGCGGGGCCGCCGCTGGCATTCGGTCGGCCCGGCTCTGTCAGCGGGGCGACACCTCGAAGCGGTGCCGCAGCCATGCTTCGATATCGAGTAGAGCGCGGCGGCCGATGGGCGTGGCATGGTTGGCGAATCCATGGGGGACATGGGGATAGAGGCGCAAGTCGACATTGTTGCCTGCCGCAGACAACCGAGCCACCATTGCAAGGTTCTCGGCCAGCAGCACATCGTCGGACCCGACCACAACGAGGGTTGGCGGCAGGTCGTTCAGGTCGCCGAACGTCGGAGAGATATCCGGAACCGTGCGGTCGCTGATATGGCCGACGTACGCCTCGATGAAGTACTCGTCGGCGATGGTTCGCCCAGCAGGGGTTTGGGCGCTCATGTCATAGGTGCCTGCCTCCAGGACAGCGCCGAGAAATGACATCGCAAGGCCTCGCTCGCGAAGGCGCAACAGCGTCGTCGCGGCCAAGGTCGAACCCGCAGACATACCCCCTATGACGAGCTGGGTTGTGCCGAACCGTTCGGCTGCGACGTCAAGCAGCCACAGAGCTGCCGCTTCACAATCGTCCGGCGCTGCCGGCCAAGGGGATTCGGGCGCGAGTCGGTAGTCGACGCACACCACAACCGCCCCGACTGCATCCGCAAGTCTTGTGTTCCGAGCATCCGCACTGGCAGCTGAACTCATGTAGAAGCCGCCGCCCGGGACGTACAGATAGACCCCGGTCACCTCCTTGTCTTTCGGAGTGATCACGCGCAATGACACACTTCGGCCGCCGATGTCGACCGTCTGCACAACAGCTCGGGTTGTTGATGTGTGGTCAGCCGCCCTCGAGGCACGCACCACAAGGACTTCCTCTGGAGAATTCGGGCCGACGCCGGCAGGCCGAGTCTCGTAGAAGGCCTGTGTGATCGACCGATCATCACCGGACACCGGTTCGAACAGATCAGTCAGTGAAAGTTTCACAAGGCTCCGGTGATTGTCGGGTCGTGCTGCCATCAGGCGGCAGCTGTTATTTGGTCGCTTGCCAACGCGGAGTGAAGCCGGTCATGAGCACATCGACGAGGTCTTCGATGAACTTCAGATCAACCGGCTCCCTCGTCAGCAGGACGCGCGCGTAGATCGGAGCGTGGATCACTTCGAGAACCAGCGGGTAGTCGGGTTGGGTGGAGATGTCGACCTCTCCACGGTCGGCGGAGCGCGCGAAAACCGATTCCAGTATTTCGATTCGCGCTCGGGTCATCCGGCGCTGCAGTTCGACGAGTGGGCCGACGTCGATGGGCATGGCCACCAGACGCAAGAGGGTTTTGACCTGGGGATCGGTCAGCGCGGTGTGGAGGTCGATCGTCAGAGAGATCAGATCCCCGCGCAGGGAACCGGTGTCGGGCGCTATGACCGTGGGATCGAATTGATCGACCAATGCCTCGGTGACCAGCTCTTCCTTGGTCTTCCATCGTCGATAGATGGACGTGACGTGGACGCCCGCCCGATCCGCGATCTGGGCGATGGTGAGTTTGTCGAGACCGACCTTGAGGAGCTCGTTGACGGCCGCCGACATCACGCCATCCCGGACGGCCGCCCCGCGGCGGTGTGACCGGACCCGTGATGTCGTCTCTGGAATGGGGTCCGAAGACCCGGTCTGACGCACCTATCGACTCTAACGCAACTCAAGTTGCTTTATGTATAGTTGCGGTAACTTCGATCGAGACCTGGCCGCGCCCGTGGTCTGGCGATCGGCGGCGAGAGAAGGTGGACCTTGGCGGCGCACCAGTCCAGCCGACGTTCGCGGCTGGCCGACGCCTTCAAGAGCATTCGTCGAATCGATGATCGGATCGACCACTATTTCGTCGACGTACCCGACCCGAGTCTGGACGGTCCGGCCAGTCGCCGGCATGTGGCCAACCGCTTTGTGGTCCTTGCGCTGATCGGTATCGCGATCAGCAATCTGGCTGCCGCATTCGAGACCGTGGTCATGATCCAGTTGGTGATGACCGGCGGCGAATTGAGTGTGCCGGACATGATCGACGCGGCGAACATTCCGGTCCTGATCAGTTCGGTTGTCATCGGTTTGCTGTTCGGCGGTGCAGTGAGCACTGCCGTGTTGTATCCGCAGCTCGTGTGGTTCGTGAAAGCCGTTCCGGCGTCACCGGATCGGCGCAGATCGATCCAGATGATGCCGCTGCAACAGGCGGGTGCGACGTTGCTCACCTGGGCGATCGGCGCGCTGATCTACATCCCGTTCGGACTCGGTGGTACCGCTGTGGAGTTCGTGGTGTTCGGTTCGGCCTTCCTGATGGCGGGGACGTCGGCCGCCTGTCTGACGTACCTCTTCGTCGAACGGGTGTCGCGGCCACTCGTGGCGATCGCGTTGCGCGACGGGGTACTCGGCCGCTCCATCCTCGGGGTTCGTGAACGCCTGATAGCGGTGTGGATCGTGTTCTGCGCTGTCCCGCTGGTGGGGCTCATCGCCATCAACGTCGGCCGGTTGCCGGAGTGGATCCCCGCGAGCAGATATGTCGTGGATGTCCCGACGGTGGTCCTTGCCGTCTTCTGCCTCGTCGGCGGTGTCCGGGCGACCGTACTCGTGTCACGTTCGATCACCGACCCGCTCGGCGAGATCCGCAGCGGGATGGAACGGGTGAAGGCCGGGCAGTCGCATCCGGTTCTGGATGTCTACGACTCGTCCGAACTCGGAATCCTCCAGCAGGGCTTCAACGACATGGTGTCGGGGCTCGCCGAGCGTGAGCAGATCAGGGAACTGTTCGAACGGCACGTCGGTGACGGCGTGGCGAAGCTGGCGCTGCAACAGGGTGCGGGTTTTCATGGCGAGAACACATTCGTCGGCGTGATCTTCGTCGATGTCCAGGGGTCGACAAAGCTTGCGGAACGAGAAGCGCCCGAGACCGTCGCGGCCCTGCTCAACAGCTTTTTTGCCATCGTCGCGGAGGTGGTGGACCGGCACAGCGGATTCATCAACAAGTTCGAGGGTGATGCGGCGCTGGCGATCTTCGGTGCGCCCAGTGCGGTCTCCGACCCGGCGGGCGCCGCGCTGGCCGCTGCTCGCGAACTCCACGCAGAGCTCGAAGTGCTTCGACCACTCCACTTTTCGATCGGGGTCTCGGCGGGGACCGTGTTCGCCGGAAACATCGGTGCGGTCAAACGCTATGAGTACACGGTGATCGGGGACGCGGTGAACGAGGCGGCCCGCTTGTCCGAGGCCGCCAAATCGGTTCGCGCGCACGTCCTGGCCAGCGGATCGGCAATCGAGCACTCCGACGATGAACACGGTCACTGGGATTCGATCGGATCCCTGGTGCTGCGGGGGCGCGCGGTGCCGACCGATCTTTACACGATTCCCGTCGACAGCGAGCAGGGGAGCCGTAGCCTGAAATCACTGATAGGCACTGCATTCAAGATCCCGACAACCGTGGTGTCCGGCGCCTTCGGCGACGGAACCCGGTCACTGTTCGGAATGCGGGACCGGAGATAGCAGAAACGTACGCATCGATGCTCGAACGACGAGGGGAATGGTTGACGCGATGACATGGACCACGACGGATATCGGTGATCAGAGTGGACGCACGTTCCTGATCACGGGAGCGAACAGCGGACTGGGTGAACAAACCGCCCTGGCGCTGGGAGCGGCGGGTGCCAACGTGATCCTCGCCTGCCGGACGACGGCAAAAGCAGAACCCGTGGCCGCCCGGATCGGGGCCAACGCCACCATCACCGAACTCGATCTCGCCGATCTCGCCAGTGTTCGGGCGTGCGCGGAACGGACCGGTCCGATCGATGTCCTGATCAACAACGCCGGCGTCATGGCAATACCGCTGCGGCGCACGGTCGAAGGTTTCGAGATGCAGATGGGTACCAATCACTTCGGGCATTTTGCGCTCACGGGGCTGCTGCTGCCCAAGATCTCCGACCGGGTCGTCACCGTGTCATCAGCCATGCACAAGATCGGCAAGATCGACCTCGAGGACCCCAATTACCGGCAACGCTCATACTCGCGATGGCCGGCTTACGGGCAGTCGAAACTGGCCAATCTGCTGTTCTCGTACGAGCTCGCGCGGCGGCTCGCCGCCGCCGGGTCATCGGTCAAATCGATGGCGGCCCATCCCGGGTACGCCGCCACCGGATTGCAGGGGCACTCAGAATCGGTCTGGGATCGCTTGATGGTCATCGGAAACCTGATGGCTCAGCCGGCTGCCGACGGCGCCCTGCCCAGCCTGTATGCCGCGACCTCGGACCAGGCACGGTCCGGCGGCTTCTACGGCCCGACCAAACTCGGCGGGTCACGCGGCGCACCGGGACCGGCCACGGGTAACAAGCGTTCTCGTGACGAACTCGTCGCCGCTGGACTCTGGGAACTGTCGGAATCGCTGACCGGCGTGACCTACTCGGTGGATCCGGCGTCCTCGAACTGATGGGGTGGACGGCGGACGACGTACCAGATCAGACCGGCCGCACGTTTGTGATCACCGGCGCCAACGGTGGGCTCGGTGAACACATCACGAGCTCCTTGGCAGGCAAAGGCGCAAAAGTGATCATGGCCTGCCGTGACACCGCGAAGGCCGATCGGCTGGCGCAGCGGATCGGTGGCGACCTCGAGGTGGCCCATCTTGATCTCGGGGATCTGTCGTCGGTTCGCGCATTCGCCGAACAGGTCGGGGAGTGCGATGTTCTGATCAACAACGCCGGAGTGATGAACACGCCGTTCCGGCTCACCGTGGACGGCTTCGAAACGCAGTTCGGCGTCAACCATCTCGGTCACTTCGCACTCACCGGCCAACTGCTCGACCGCGTCAGTGACCGTGTGGTCACCGTGTCGAGCATCGCGCACCGGCAGACGCCTGCGCTGCACGTCGACGACCTCAACTACGACAACCGGCGGTACGTGCGTGCGGTTGCCTACGGGCAGTCGAAACTCGCCAACCTGATGTTCGCACGTGAACTCCAGCGGCGATTGCAGGCGGCGGGGTCACCGAAGCGGTCCTACGCGGTGCATCCGGGCGTCTCGTCGACCGAATTGTTCTCTCACACAGAGACTTTTGTCGACAAGCTGGCCAAGCCGGCAACCAGGCTGGTGGGACATCATCCGCGTAAAGCCGCGCAGTCGGCGATATTTGCCGCCACTGCACGCGATGCCGATCCGGGTATCTATTGGGGACCGACGCGGTTGATGGGCATGCGCGGGCCTGTTGGTGAATCGCCGTCCACGACGTTGTCCAAGGACTCCGTGCTCGCGGCACAACTCTGGGCGGCGTCGGAGAAGCTGACCGGCGTGACCTATTCGCTCTGAAGGAGCCTCGGACGGACCGCGAGCGATCATTAATCTCACCCGCGATGCAGGTATGATCTCCGTCACATGTTGCTGAATTGTCGAGTGTAGAAAGACGGTTCGGATCGGGCTGGTTCCACTGAACAATTGACGGAATCGGATCGTCGGTTCCACTACTGACCCTAACGGTCAATCAAGTGTGGTGAATCGTCAAATGTGTGCTGTTGCGCGAACGCAATCGAGCGGCGATGCTCACAACTTACTGATTCGAACATCAACTCGTCCAAGACATTCGGAGTTCTGCATGCGCGTTTCTTCCGCGGGGTGGGCTTTCGCAATCAGGGGTTCGTGCGTTGTGGGCGGGGTTTGATGATGGGATTTCGTTCTCTCGGTGGAGCATGACCATGCGCCTCGAGGACTTGATTGTCGAGAAGAGTCGGATAGCGGGCGAGCCGTCCGATGATTTCGACGGTCACGTACGACTTCAAAGCATGAATAGTCGCGCTCGGTGTCTTGGTGCCGTGATGCTGACGATCGTCACATTGTCCGTGAGCGTCGGGTATATCTACTGGCTCACCTTCGCGGGGACCCCGGTTGTCGAACGGGTTTCCGTCGCCGGCCCAATCGTCTTCGTGTTACTCGCGATCTCGCTGCTCATCGAATCCTCGAGAATGATCCTCACCTGCATGCTGGCCACGTCCACGGTCCTGGTGAAGAAGCCGGTCGTGATCAGGCCCAGGGACGGTCTGAACGTGGCGCTGTTCATCACCTTTGTTCCGGCCAGCGAGGACATCGATGTTCTGGCGGGAACTCTGCGTGCGGCCAAACTGATCGATCACCACGTCCAGAACGAAAATGGTGTGGAATCAGGCACTTTCGATGTCTTTGTGCTCGATGAAGGTGATCCGGACGATCCGCAGCGGGTTCCCCGCCTGATCGAGTCGATCAACGACGAGGTCAGCGGCAACATGATCCACCACTTCAGCAGGCTCGGGATGCCTGGTTACCACGCCGGTGAAAAGTTCTCGACCAAAACCAAGTACGGAAACATCAATTCCGCGTTCGACTGGTTGAGCACCACGGACCGTTTCCCCGACTACGACGTCATCATGGGATTGGATCCCGACCATGTTCCGCTCCCGGAGTTCGGTGATCGCATGCTCGGCTATTTCGAGGACCCGGATATCGCCTACGTCTCGGGTCCCCAGGCCTATGCAAATGCGACGTCCAATGTTGTCGCGAAACTGGCCGAGTCACAGCAGTTCCCGTTCCACGCCCTGATCCAGACCGCCGCCAACACGTACTGGGCGCCGATGCTTGTCGGCACAAGTTATGCAATCCGCAGCGATGTGTTGCGCCAGATCGACGGCATCCAGTCCTCGATCACCGAAGACATGGCCACCAGTTTCGAAGTCCTCTGCCGAACCAACCCGCAAACCGGTCGTCTGTGGAAAGGCGTGTACACGCCCGACCTCCTTGCCCACGGTCAGGGCCCGGACACCTGGGGAAGCTTCTACAAACAGCAGACCCGTTGGGCGCGAGGAGCGTTGGAACAGATGTTCGCCGGGCCATTTCTGCGTCAGATGTGGGGAATGCGGCGCAGCCCACTGCGCATCGTGCATTACCTGTTGTTGATGTCGTTCTATCCGGTGATGGCGGTGACGTGGCTACTGGGTGCGGCCAATGCGATGCTGTTCGCCATCTACGGCGTGAGCGCGACCGGCGTCGCCCCGGACGATTGGCTGCTCTTCTACGGCTGGGTCTCGGTGCTCCAGATGTCGGTCTACGTCGCGTCACGGCGTCACAACGTCAGCCCCTACGAGGTCGGGCGGTCGTGGGGTGTCTACGGAATGTTCATGAGCGTGGTCACCGCGCCGGTCTACGCCGCAGCGTTGATCAAGATGGTGCTCCGACGAAAGACCGGCTTCGAGGTGACACCCAAAGGTGTGCACAGCAACCGGGATACCTGGTTCGCCTTCCGGCTCAACATCATCTGGCTGCTGTTCTATGTGGTAGTGATCGCTCTCATCTGTGTCAACGGCTACGCCGATGCGGCGACACTACTGTGGCCGCTGTCCGCGGCCGCGCTGTCGGCATCGCCGATTGTGATCTGGCGTCTGTCGACCGCCAGAGCGCAGGCTGCCGCGGTGCCCGCCGACGGTGAACTCCAGACGCCTGCTCGCACGCCGGTGAGCGCTTGACTCCCCGCACAGGCTGGAAACTGAATGTGAGCCTCACATCGGTGCTCAACTGGCGAACGGCGATCGGTGTCGGTGCGGTGCTCTTGCTGGCCGGGTTCTCTGCGCCGCCCGCGGCTGAGTTGATCCAGAATGTCAACAAGCACCGGCTCATCAACTCCGACGAGTACAAGGCTCGGCACGGCAAATGGGAGACCATCACCCTGCCCGGCGATCACAAGATCAATGCGGTGCACGCTGCGCTGCTCCCCTCGGGCCGAATACTGCTGATAGCCGGTTCGGGCAACGACCGGGAGAGTTTCGAAGCCGGGCAGTTCAGCACCGTCGTCTACGACCCGTCCGATGGGTACATCAAAGAGGTCAATACACCCGAGGACATGTTCTGCGCAGGCCACGCACATCTCGCGAACGGCAACCTGCTGGTGGCAGGCGGCACGCAAGGCTACGAGAAAGCGGCGAAAGACGTCACCAACGCCGGTGGCTACGTGACCATCCGAAATGAGACCCCCGGCAAGTCTTTTGTGGTCCCGAAGGGGACGACGCTGACGGGGCTGACAAGCGGGAAGCAGTATCGGTCGGATTCCGAGGTCCTTGTGCCCGCGGCGACGGTGAATCCGCGGAGTCGAAAGGTCTCGCCGACCGATCGAAATGTCTTTGTCGAAGCGGTGATTGCAGGCGCGCCCGGAGTGTCGCTGCAAGGCGAGGCCTACCGGGTGGAACTCGAGGGACTGACGGCGGCCGATCGGCGCAACCTGCACGGCTTCGCCCCGAAGATGACGCTGGACAAGAAGGAGTACCAGGGCACCCGGTACTCCTATGAGTTCAACCCGATCACCGAAGAATACGAGCGGGTCGGGGACATGAACTTCGCCCGCTGGTATCCGACACTGACCACGTTGCCGAACGGAACCGTCATCGCGCTGTCCGGGCTCGACAACTCGGGTCGAATCCTGGACGGACAGAACGAGATATACGATCCGAACACGAAACTGTGGTCTGAGCGCGGCAACCTGAAGAGATTCTTTCCGACCTACCCGGCGGTCTTCCAGACGGCACGTGATGACGAGCTGTTCTTCGCCGGACCGTCAACCGGTTGGGGGCCTGCGGACTCGGGCCGCGAGCCCGGTCTGTGGAATCTGAAGAACAACACGTTTGCGCCGGTACCCGGACTTCGAGATCCAGATCAGCTCGAGACCGGGTCGTCCACCTGGATCGGGCCGGTCAATGACCAGCGGCTGGTGGTCGTCGGTGGCGGAGGCATCGGGAACTCCCCGCTGTCCACGGAGAGAATTGACGTCATCGACCTCAAGAACCCAACTCCTCGGTTCGAGCCGTTCGGCGAGTTGGCGGACGGCACAAGGTATCCGAGCCTGGTTCCGCTGCCCTCGGGGGATGTGTTCATCACCGGGGGTTCCCGGGACTATAGGGGCGGCGGCGACAGCGACATCCTCAAGAGCTATGTGCTGAGCCCAGGCGGTGAGCTCACGGCGATGGCCGATCCGGGTGTCGGCCGTAACTATCATTCATCTGCGATTCTCCTGCCGAACGGGCAGATCCTGACGATGGGATCCGATCCGCTGTTCTCGGACAAAGACAACTCCGTGCCCGGTGAGTTCGAACAGCGACTGGAGGTCTATACCCCGGCGTATCTCTTCCGGCCGGATGGGAAGTCGGTGTCGCGTATCGCGATAACCGATGGTCCAACTAAGCTGCCGCTGGGAAAGTCCGGCACCTTCACGCTTGATCCGGGAACGGCACGTGCGCCGATCGCATCTGCCAGGTTGGTCCTTCCGGCCGCGACGACGCACGTCACCGACACCAATCAGCGGGTTGTCGACGTCGGATTCGTCCAGGACGGGAACAATGTCACCGTGACGCTGCCGACCGAAAGAGCCCTGCTGCCCAGGGGGAGCTACATGCTCTTCTTCAATGACACCGCAGGTGTTCCCGGCATTGCGAAATGGGTGCAGGTCGAGTGAATCAGGCAATGTCCTCGTTGATCGAAACGTACGTCGCATCGCCTGTGCGCCGGGGCATCGTGGTGGGGTCGGCTATCGGTGTGCTGCTGGTCACGGGATGCACCGGCGGGGCAGAGGGTGATCCTGTCGAGGGTTCAACGCCGTCCGAGCGTGCGGCACCGGCGCGTGCCGACTATTCGGTCCGGGTCGACCCGGGGTATTCCGCCGACCTGTTGGCAGCGGAAGGCTATGTCCCAGCGGAAAAACAGCAGTCCCTGAAGAATCTGATCGAGACCCCGGTGGCGGTATGGCTCTACTCCGAGGGCTCCGCGCAGACCGTTCGTGAGGTGTTGGACCGGTCAGCCGCGAACGGATCGGTGCCGGTTTTCGTGGCCTACAACATTCCCCAACGCGATGACGGTGGTCATTCGCAGGGAGGTAGCGCCTCGGCCACCTCGTACGTCGAGTGGATTTCGGGTATCAGCGGCGTGATCGGTCAGGGCGACGCGGTGATGGTATTGGAGCCGGACGCGCTGGCGCATCTGCCCGATCTACCGGAGGCCGATGCCGAAGACCGGGTCTCGATACTCGCGACAGCGCTGAAAGTCCTTACCGCGAATACGAATACCGCGGTCTACGTGGATGCGGGCAACAGTACGTGGCGCAGCCCGCAGGACACGGCAGACTTCCTCAAGCGGATCTCGGCGCACAACGTCGACATACCGGGTATCGCGCTGAACGTGGCGAACTATCGTCCGGAAGCGGAAACCGAGCAGTACGCCGCCGACGTTCAAAGCGCGTACGGGGCTGATCTTTTCGTGTTGATCGACAACTCGCGCAACGGTGCGCAGGGCACCGGAACCGAGTGGTGCAACCCGCCTACGCAAACTCTGGGTACGATCTCGGACAGATCATTCGACCCGGATGCGAAGGTCGAAGAAATGTACGTGAAGGTGCCTGGCGAGTCCGATGGACAATGCGGGATCAGCGACAAACCGGCCGGCGAGTTCGACGGGAACCTACTGGTGGCCCAATTGCCCTGAGCTTCACGGGTTGCCCTTGGCTTCACGGATTGCCGTGAGCCGAGGATTTTCGACCCCTCACACCATCATGCAGATCGTCTTCGACTCGAGGTAGTTGTCGAGGCCGGCCGCGCCGTTCTCCACACCCCAACCGGACTGCTTGTGGCCACCTTTGGGTAACTCGGGTGAGAAGTACGAGTGGCAGTTGATCCACACCGTTCCGGCCCGCACGTCCGCCGCCAGTCGATGTGCGGCACTGAAGTCGCGGGTCCACACACTGGCGGCGAGCCCGTATTCGGTGTCGTTGGCCCAGCCGAGGACCTCGTCGATGTCGTCGAACGCCGTCACCGCCACCACCGGTCCGAAGATCTCCTCGCGCATCAGCGCCATGTCCGGGCCGGCCCCGGTGATCACGGTCGGTCGGTAGAAGCTGCCTTCCCCGGACACGACGGTGCCGCCGGTGACGACTTCGGCTCCACCGGCCACGCCGTCGTCCACGTACTCGGCAACCCGCGCCCGGTGCGCCCGGCTGACGAGTGGACCGAGGTCGCTGGCCGGGTCGAGCCCGTGACCGAGCCGCATCGACGAGGCCGCTACCGCGAGACCGTCGACAAGTTCCTGATATGCGTTGCGCGCGACGTACACCCGCGAACCGGATACACAGACCTGTCCGGCATTGGCGAAGATGCCCCTGGCGACACCGGGGACCGTGATCGACATGTCGGCGTCGTTGAGTACGACCACCGGTGACTTGCCACCGAGTTCCAGCGTGAGCCGGGTGAGGTTTGTGCCACCGGCGCCTGCCACCAGCTTCTTTCCGACCTCGGTGGACCCGGTGAACGTCACCTTGTCGACACCGGGGTGTTGTGCCAGCGCTCGCCCGACCTCGCCGTCACCGGTGACGATGTTCACCGCTGCTGCCGGAAAGCCCGCGGCGACAATCAATTCGCCGAGCCGGATGGCGGTGAGACTGGTGTCTTCGGCGGGTTTGAGCACCACGGTGCAGCCGGCCGCCAGAGCAGGCGCGAGCTTCATCGCCGCCATCAACAGTGGAGAGTTCCATGGCACGATCGCCGCGACGACCCCGATGGGCTCGCGTACGGTGTGCGCCATCACCTTCCGGCCCTCCGGCTGGTACGTGATCGACGGATTGATGGTGGTTCCCGAGATCTTGTTCGCATAGCCGGCGTAGTACCGGAACTGTTCTGCTGCCGAGGGTATCTCGGCGAAACGGGACGTGGCCCACGTCTTGCCCTGGTCTAGGGTCTCGAGTTCGGCCAATTCGTCGGCGTGCTCATCGATCATGTCTGCCAAGCGCCACAACAGTTTTCCGCGTGCGGTCGGGGTGCACTTGGCCCACTGCCCGATCAATGCCTCGCGGGCCGAGCGCACTGCCTGGTCGACGTCAGCGGCGGATGCACAGCCGATCTCGGCGAGTAGCTCACCTGAGGCCGGGTCGCGGCTCTCGAATACGCCGTTGCCTGCCGGAACCCATTCACCGCCGATCAGCAGTGCTTTGGGTGAGGCACTCAGGAACTCGACACTGTGGCGAGGAATAGTGGTCGGGGTGCTCATGCGTCTGCTCCTCGGCGGCTGCGGGCGGGTGGAAAGGGGAGGGCGCCGTATCGCAGGCCCTTCGCCTTGAGCCAGCGTCGATAGGTGATGGATGAACCGTCTGCCCGGGTGGGGATTTCGTCGCGCGGATCGAGCGGGAGCAACAGCGGACGCTGATTCTCGACGATGATGCGATCCTGTAGGAAGATCGTCTGCTCGAAGTGGAGCAGATCGATGAAGGAGGCCTCCTGATCGACCAGGTACATCACAGGCTGTGCACGACAAAGGGTTTGGGTGATCGGCTGGATGAACAGAGCGATCGCGTCCTGCCGGGTCGGGTCGGCCGGTGACACCCGATAGAGCACCACCAGATACGGCGCAGGCACCCGGTAGGACAGCTGCGCGAACGCGCCCTCGGAACTCGCGCTGACCTGAGGCTGGAAGAACGTGCAGTTGGTGGCCCACACCTCGTCGGTGTCGCGACGGATCTCCGACTCGTACTTGGCCACCTCGGTATTCGATTCACCGCCGAGGATCCCGGGATGCACAAACGGGAAATGCGCCATGTCGAGGAAGTTCTCCACCACCCGGCCGGGTGAGGTCCGCATCGTGATCCATCCACAAGGCACGTAGCGCCGATCGGGTTCCAGTGATTCGGGGAGATCGAAGATGTCGCCGGCCGGGGTGCCGAGCGTGGTCCAGACGAACCCGTATCGCAGGCGGACGGGCAGCTCGACATCGTCGGCCTGCACCAGTGGAACATCGGGATCATCCGCCATGCAGATCAATTCGACACCGAGGAGACGTGTGGTGATGGCACCGTCACCGAGTTCGGTGCGGGCGCACACCGCATACCACTGGTCGAGAACCACCGGGTCGTCACAGCGCCCGTCGTCGCTGCGGCCGTCATCATTGTGGACATCGTCATTCGTGGGCACCGAAGACCCCTTCCAGATCGTCGTGCTCGGCTAGCCAGTCGGCCCGCCGTTTGAACAGGCCAGGGACGACACCCCGAGCGCGGGCGATGATGTCCGGCAGGTCCTGTGACACCAGCTGTCCGTCGCGCACCACGACCTGACCGTCGATCATCGTCAGGTCCACATCCGAGCCGCGCACGGCGTGGACCAGGTTGTGCTGAAGGTTGAAATAGGGTCCATGGGGAAAGAACGGGGTCATTCGCGGGGTGTCGGTGCGGACGGCGATCAGATCGGCCTTCTTCCCCGGCTCCAGCGAGCCGATGTCGGCGTCCAGGCCGAGACCACGGGCACCGTTGATGGTGGCCATCTCGATCACCTTCCAGCTGTCAAGGGCGGCGGCATCCCCACTCGAGAGTTTCGCGAGAAGGGAGGCTGCCTTCATCTCCTCGAACATGTCGAGGTTGTTGTTCTCCTTCTCCCCGTCGGTACCCAGCCCGACGGTCACACCGGCGGCAAGTAGGCGTTCGATCGGTGCCACGCCGCTCGCCAGTTTCATGTTGCTCACCGGGTTGTGGACCACGGCGACACCACGCTGGGCGAGCAACGCGATCTCGTCGTCGTCGAGCCAGACAGCGTGCGCGAGCATGGTGCGCGGGACGTCGAAGAATCCGAGTCGCTCCATCGCCATCATGGGCCGACTGCCGTATCGCTTGTCGAACTCCGCGATCTCGATCTCGGATTCGCTGCAGTGTGTGTAGAACCCGGTGTCGTAGTCCCGTGCCATGTCGATGGCCCGGCGCTGCCCGGCGGCGTCGGCATAAAAGACATGCTCGAGTCCGACCCAGACCGACACCCGGCCGTTCGCCGCACCCTGACTGTGTTGCAGCAGCTGCTCGTTGTCGTCGAGGGTGTCGAAGTAGTCGAATTCGGGGTGCGCGCCCACGTAATTGACTGTGACAAGCCGGTTCCCGACCCCGGTGGCGGCGGCGACGCTGCCATGCATGTGCCGCCACATGTCGACGACGGTGGTGGTGCCCGCCAGCACACTTTCTGCGTAACAGAGCCAGGACGCCGCCTCGGCTTCGGCGGCGGTGACGACCCGGTGCATGGGGTCGATGTGCACGCGGAGCCATTCCCAGACCGGTAGCGCCTCGGCGGTTCCGCGCAGCAGCCCGGAGTGGCTGTGCGAGTTGATGAGTCCGGGCATCAGGAGGCGTCCGGGCAGCGCGGTCACCTGCGCCTCGGGATATTCGGCGGTGAGCTGACCGGTGGGTCCGACGGCGATGATCCGGTTACCGTCCACCAGTACCGCGCCATCGGGGATCACGGTGCGGGCGGCGTCCACGGTGACCACGGCGTCGGCGGTGAGAAGAGTGCTCATGCGGCGTTCCTTCCGGCGATCAGATCTGCCGCGCGCTCGGCGAGCGCGACGACGGGGGCATTGGTGTTGCACGAGGGCAATGTGGGGATCACCGAGGCATCCACCACGCGCAGGTTCTCGACCCCGTACACCCGCAGTTCGGGGTCGACCACGGCTCCGGCGCCGGTACCCATCGCGCAGGTGCCCGCCGTGTGGAAGAACGTCGAACAACTCATTCGCACGAACGCTGCGCGCTCGGCGCCGGTGAGACGACGATCAGGTGCGATCGGTCGCTCGATCAGTGCTCGGTAGGGCGCGGTCTCGGCCAGATCCATGATCGTGTCGAGTCCGGCGACCAAGGCCGCCAGGTCACGAGGGTCGGACAGATACCGCGGATCGATCTCCGGTGCGATTGCCGGGTCGGCGGACCGTAGGGTCAACTGTCCGACACTGTGCGAGCGCATCAGGCCAGGCGAGACCGCGAACACGTCGTCAGATGTTGAAAGGCTGTACTTCGCAGCGACTTCGGGCGTCGCGTGTGGTCCCTGTACGACAAAGGCATGCAGGTCGGGGAGCGCCTGTTCCGGAGTCGAGGACCAGTTCAGGATGGCGCCACCGCCGTTGTCGCGCACCGGTCCCAACGGCAGACGGGCGGCGAAGTTCACACCCATCAGCAGTGGATGGTCCTGCAGATTCTGTCCCACGCCCGGCAGGGCACTTCGGACCCGAATACCGTGCGCCCGCAGTTGTTCGGGTTCGCCGATACCGGCAAGCAACAGTAGGTGGGGACTCGAGATCGCACCGGCGGACAGAATCACTTCGCGTTCGGCGCGAACCAGGGTTCCGCCAAGACGCACCCCGGAGCAACGTGCACCTTCGAATTCGAGAGCCCCGACGTGAGAGCCCGTCCGCACGGCCAGATTGGTCCGCTGCTCTGCGGGTCCCAGATACGCACGGGCCGTGCTCATCCGCCGACCGTTCGCGATCGTCAGATTTGCGAGCGAGGCGCCGTGGACGTCCTTGCCGTTCGAGTCGTGCAGGACCGGGAAACCCAGTTCCGCAGCGGCACCGAGCAGCGCTTCGGCGACCGGATGGGGGTTTTCAGGCGTGGTGATGGTCAGTGGTCCTGCGCTGCCGCGTAATTCGGACGCACCGCCTTCCCAGTCCTCGCAGCGGCGGAAGTAGGGGAGCATCGACTCCCAGTTCCACCCCTTCGCTCCGCTGTCCTCCCAGATGTCGTAGTCGCTGGGGTGTCCCCGATACCAGAGCATGGCGTTGATGCTGCTCGATCCGCCGAGTACCCGCCCGCGGGGTATGGGTATGGAGCGCCCGTCGACGTTCGGGTTGGGTGAATAGGCATATCCCCAGTCATATTTCCCGGACAACAACCTCGCCCAGCCGCCCGGCTCGTCGATCTCGGCGAGGCCGTCGTGGGTCGGCCCGGATTCCAGCAGGAGCACGGTGACCTCGGGATCTTCCGAGAGCCGGGACGCCAGAACACATCCCGCGGAGCCGCCGCCGACGACGATGTAGTCGAACGTCTCAGTTGTGTTCACTGGGCCCCATGATGGTGATCTCTTCGGTGGCCTCCACGTGCCGGACGAAGATGTATTTGTCTTCGCGGCCGTCACTGTGCTTGCGTTTGATCCCGGGCTCGACCACGCTCGAGACCTTCGCAACCAGGACGTACGGCTCGTCGGCCACCAGCCCTGCCGCGCAGTGCTGCTCGAACTCTTCGAGAGTTGTTGCGGTGTAGGAGTGTTCGATGCCTGCGCCACGGGCGATCGCCGCGATGCTCACGATGCCCTTGGAGGTGTGCGTCGGTGGGCCCCCGATGGACTGGTAGCACTCGTTGTCCCACACCACGGTGAAGAGATTGCGGGGACGTTCGTTGGCAAGTGTTGCGAGTATGCCGAGGTTGAAGAGCATTCCACCGTCGGTGTCGAGGGAGATGATGCGCCGGTGTGGCAAGCCGACCGCGAGTCCGAATGCCTGTGGGGTGACGCATCCGAGTTGCTGTTGAAACAGGCTGGCGCTGCGCATGTGGGGTGCGGCGTTGTACCACTCGTCCACGCTGGCGCCGAGCGAGACGATCACCAGTTCGTCCGACAGTTTGTCGGCGAGGAGCTTCATGCAATCGAAGCGTGTCATGTTCGCTGTCGAGTCGTTCATCGGACCAGACCTCCGCCCAGAGCAATTGCCGAATGATGGTATGCCGCATAAGACCATTCGAAGGCGTCGTGAATCGCCCGCTCGATCTGGTCTTCTTCCCGCACGATGCGGTAAGGGATCCGCAGCGCATCGAGGATGGGTTCCATCGTGATGCCGTGCGGGACCGCCCACCAGTTGTTCTCACCGAGTTCGCCGCGGTAGCTCATGAGCATGATCACCGGGATCCCGGCGCCCAGGCCCATGCGGGCGAGCGGTTCCACCGAGGCGCGCAGCCCCGAGTTCTCCATGATCAGAGCGGCTCGTTTGCCCGAGAGGAAGATGCCGCCGCAGATGGCGGCACCCTCACCCTCGTTGGTGACCTGGATCGTGCGGATGTCGGGGTCGGCGTCCAGGGCCGGATAGAGCTCCTTGAACAGGGAGTCGGGGAGATAGCAGACGGTGCTCACGCCGGCCTTCTTGAGGCCACGGATCACCGCGTCTACGGCGCTTTGTTGCATGGCAAGCCTTTTCTTCTCGGGTGTCAGGGGAAGACGGGGATGCCGGGCATCGCGATGAAGCCAGGCAGTGACTGCATGCGCCGCATCCACCACCGCAGCGCCGGATAGCGCCCGCGGTCGATGCCGATATCCCGGGTGAGGGCCCCGCCGGCGAACAGTGCGATGTCGGCGATGCTGGGATGTGGGCCGATGACCCAGTGATTGTCGATCCGTTGCAGCGCGAGGTGGTCATCGAGTTGTTGCACAGCCACTTTCGCCCGGGCGACGGCCTGATCCAGCGGGTCGGTGCTGTAGAGGGCGAGATCGCGCGCCGCAGTGATCGTGCCGAATGCGTTGGCACAGAAATCGAGCCAGTGGGTGAGCCGAGAGCCGTCCACGGATTCTCCAGACGCCCAGGTGGTGTCGGTCGCGAACTCCGTCGCCAGATACAGCAGGGCGTTCTCGGCGCCGCGTATGGTGCGGTCGCCATGGCGCAGAGCAGGCACTTCTGTTGCAGAGCCGGGGGGCAGCGGATAGCAGTTCACGGGTACTTTTGCATACTCGATACCGAGTAGCGCCAGCCCGAGCCGCACCTTGTAGCAGTCGAGATCGAGTTCGAAGTCATCGAGCAGCAACTCACTCACGATGCCACCGCCGCAGGTGCATTCATCTCATCGCGAAATGCATGTGCCCACAAGATGATCTGGCGTACCAGAGCCGAGTCGGCACCGACGACACAGATGTGGATCACGGTTGTGTTCTCGTTGTGGACCTGGATACCGATGACGAGCTCGTGGCCGTCGACGGTCATGTGGACGAGGTTGTCCGCATGTTGCATGTTGTCCGTACGTGAGGCGAGGGATTCCAGGACCCGGGGGACCGCGGCGTCGATGTACACCGAACATGCCGGCGTCGCAGAGTATTCCGGCGGCATATCCGGGGCGCATTCGATCTCGCCTCTGGTGGCACCGGATCGGCCGTCCAGCCACACCATCCCGTAACGTTCGGTGACGCGGTATCTGTCCGCGCGGACCGAGCTCGGTGGATCGACATCAGGATGGGCGGGTATGTGCCGGCATCCTCCCGCGGATTCGTATTCCCAACCGTGGTAAAGGCATACGAGCCGATTCTCGCGGACGAAACCCAGGCTCAGACGCATGCCGCGATGCGGGCAACGGTCGGCCCACGCATGGACGAGTCCGTCGCCTCCCCGCCACAGTGCGATGCCGTCGCCGCCCAGCGTCGTGTCTGTCGCCGAGCCAGAAGGCACGTCGCGGCTCAGCGCGACCGGTGCCCAACCCGAGGACAGGGTCGGTTGAGATGGGAGCATCTCGGTGATTCCTTTCTCTTGCGTTGCTCGTGTTCAGTCGAGGTGGGCGACGTCGTGGACAACGCTGCTTCCGGGCGCGAGTTCGCAGGCCATCTCGAAGGCTCCGACGAGGTCGTGTTGGCCGCTCACCCGCACGACGATCCGATGCGGGGCGGCTTCCAGTACCACCGCGTCCACGTCGAGAACTTCGGCTCGCGCGATGATGAAGTCGCAGAATGTATCCGGCATCAGATCTCCACTCAGGATCAGGGTTGCCGCCATGTCCGTCACTCAGATCATGTCGAGGATCTTGGTGGTGAACAGCTGATCCGCGGTCACGTCGATCCCGTTCGCGGACAACGTGGCGATGTTCTTCTCGATCAAGGCCGGTGGCAGGGTGAGCAGTCCGCCGGCATCGGTGTCGGGTGTGACCATGATCTGCGGCAGGGTCTGCGACTCGAGCAATTGCTGTGCGCGGTCGAAGCCCTGGTCTTTGCCGAAGACGTTGAGGGTCAGATCGGTGCCGAGAGCAGGATCGGCCACGTTTGCCTGCCATCCGAGTCGTTCCGACCGAAGGAATCCGGCGAGCATCTCGGGATTCGTCTCGACGGTCTCGGTCTTGGCGAAGTAGACACCCGAGAACACCGCATAGCCGAAGTCGGCGAACAGGAAGGTGTTGGTGTCAATGCCTTTGGCCTCGAGTTGGGTGGGCTCGTTGATGACAAAGACGACCTGGCCGTCCACCTCCCTGTTGACCACGGGCGCGGGATCGAACTGCACCGGAACGACCTCGATACTGTCCGGGTCGATGTTGTTGATCTGCAACAACAGGTTGAACGACGTCTCATTGAGTGCGGCCACACCGATCTTCTTTCCGATCATCTCCTGCGGGGAATTGATGGGAGAGTCCGCGAGAGACAGGATGCAGAAGGGACTCTTCTGGAAACGGGTGCCGAAGACCTTGAGATCGGCGCCCTGGGTGATCGCGTTGGCGACCACATCGGCGTTGCTTCCACCGACCGCTGCCTTGCCGGACATCACCACGGTGTCAGGACTGACGTTGGGGCCACCGTTGAGGAAGCCCACCTTGAGCTTGTTGTTCGCGTACAGGCCGGTGTCAGAGGCGATCCAGCTACCCGAGTGTTCGGTGGTCGGCAGCCAGCTGAGCTGGTAGTCGATGGAAGTGGTGCCGTCGGCCGCCACCGAAGTCGACGAATCGGAGCAGGCCGTGAGCAGCGTGGGTCCGCCGAGGGCGATTGCTCCGAGACCGAGACCGCCCTTGAGCAGACTGCGGCGGGACAGCGAGAATCCTGCGTGGGACATGGGGTTCTCCTTGTGGTGAAGACGTGTGCGGGGAGGGGCACTTGCGGTTGGCATCGGGAAGTGTGTGGCGAGACCGAGAGACCGGTCTCAGGTCAGGACGGCCGTTTGCATTCGCGTGGCGATACGGCGATGTTCACGCAACATATCGGGCAAGGCCGCAGATACCGGTTGTCCCTCGTCGACAACAACTTTGCCGTTCACGACGGTTGTCCATGCACGTGCGGGACCGCAGCGAAGTAATGCCTCAACGGGATCGGAGAGTGCTCCGGCCAAGGACACCGGGTCGAGGTGCCACGCGACCAGATCGGCGAGGGATCCCACTGTGAGCCGCCCCAGTTCGTCGCCCCATCCGAGGCATTGCGCCGAGCCGACGGTGGCGATATCGAGGGCATCGCGGGCCGTCATCGCGGTAGGTCCACCCTGGAACCTGGCCAGTAGCAGGGCGGTTCGCGCCTCTAGCCACATCGAGGCGTGATCGGTGGACGCCGAGCCGTCGCAACCGAGACCAACGGCCATACCGTGCTCACGAAGGGTTCGGACCTTGGCGGTTCCGCCGCCGATCAACATATTCGAACTGGGACAGTGGGCAACGCCGACGCCTGCCGACGCCAACCGCCGGGCCTCGACATCGCTGGGAAAGATGAAGTGCGCCACCCATGACCGAGGTCCGGCCCAGCCCACGTCCTCGAAGTGCTCGACCGGCGTACGGCCGTACTTTTCCAGGCAGTAGGTGTGCTCGTCGGTGTCCTCGGCTAGGTGCGTGTGCATGCGGACATCGTGTTTCTCGGCCAGCTCGGCGGTGGCACGCATGAGCGTGTCATCGACCGAGAAGGGTGAACACGGTGCGAGACCGATACGTGTCATCGCGCCCGGTTTTGGGTCGTGGTACCGCTTGATCAGGCGTTCGGAGTCCTCGAGGATTGCCTCAGCGGTCTGCGTGACGCTGTCCGGCGGAAGCCCACCGTCCTTGACGGACAACGACATCGATCCGCGAGTCGGGTAGAACCGGAAGCCGATGTCATTGGCCGCGCGGATCTGGGCATCGATCAGATTGGGTCGTGGGTGCACATAGAGGTGATCGGTGGACGTGGTGCAGCCGCCGAGCAGCAACTCGGTGAGCCCGATGTACGTCGACACGTACACCGCTTCCTCATCGAGCATCGACCAGATCGGATAAAGACCCGTAAGCCAGTCGAACAGCGAACCGTTTACCACAGGACCGTAGGAACGGGTCAGATTCTGATAGATGTGATGATGGGTGTTGATCAGGCCAGGAGTCACCAATCGTCCGCCCAGAGAGCGGATTTCGATCGCTTCGGGCTCGGTCCCGGCGGATCCGAAGGCGGCTACGCGGCCGTCCGACACCGCTAGCCAGGCGTCAGTGAGTTCGTTACCCGGCTCCAGCATGAGATGTCCGATATCACGAAAAAGCAGGTCGTACATTCAATCCTCCAGTGTGCCAGACAACTTTCGTCTGTGATGGCCCTCGCGCCCACCACTGGAGGTGAATGTCCTCTTCTGGAGGGGAGCTCCAGATCGTGTCCGGCGATGCCGGGCGGACTGTTCCGGCTCAATCGTTCTGGCCGGTAGTTCCTGAAGTTACGGTTGCCGTTTGTCTTTGGTGAAACGGCGATGTTAACGCTGCGTAACCGGTTTGGGCACAGGGTGGCGGTTAAGCGGAACCGGTTGATGGGTTGTACGCCCTTCGCTGCCCGCGCCTAGGCCTCCACGCGATTCGAACAAACATTCGACATATCGTGTCATCCGGGGTATCCTGGTTGAAAGCTAGCGATCAGATGTGCTGGGGGGCATGATGACTGACGATCCGTCTGACGAGGTTGCGGTTGGTTCTTCTTCGGTTCCGGTGTTGGTGCGCAAATATCTCGAGTTGGAGTTGCTGGTTGCCGATATCGCGGACTGCACTGATTCCGATATGTCCGATGCGGAAGTCAATGAGCTTGTGCGGGTGCATGAACGGATCGCCCGTAAGCTCGAGCTCACCGGGCTGCGACACTTGTTGGTGGTCTCGGATCGGTCATCGTTTTCGAAGGCCGGGTATTCATCACTGTTTGGTTTCACCCGTGGCGAGTTGCGGCTGACCAAAGGCCAAACCATGTCCAGGATCCGCGGCCTGGAAGCTGTCGGCCGATTCCACACGATGCAGGGCGAAGAGCTGGCACCGAAATGCCCTGCCGCCGAACAAGCCTGGTCCCAAGGGTTGATCGGCGCCTCGCACATGGATGTGATGCTGGATGTACGCAAACAGATCCCCTCAGCTGCTGATCCGGCCGTGTATGACGTGGTCGATCAGTGGATGACCGAAGAAGCCGTCGAGTCCGATCCGACCCGCCTGGCTGCAGCGGGCCGTCAAGTGTTGGCCCGGGTCGATCCCGATGGCCGGTTGACCGACGACAGTGATCGGGCCCGCAGACGCTCGGTGAGTATCGGCGATCAAGGTGTGGATCTGATGGCCAAAATCTCAGGCACCCTCGATCCAGAAACATTGGCATTGCTGACCACCGTGATGGATGTGTGGGCCGCAACGGGGATGAACAACCCTGCCGACCCCAACTCGCCCACCGGCGCGAGCGATGACCCCAAGCAAGATAAAGAGTTGATGAAGGCAGCCGCCGAACGTGACACCCGTTCGCGGGGCCAGATGCGTCACGACGCGCTCAAGGCAATCCTGAAGACCATTTTGGAATGCAACCTGCTCGGCAAGTCCCATCGGGGGTTGCCGGCGCAGATCATCATCACGATGACCAAACAACAACTCGAAGTGTGTGCCGGGATCGCGAAACCGCTTCCGGGGTGGATATTCCGGTCGGGGACGCACTGGAGTTGGCGACCCGGTCCGACAAATATCTCGCGGTGTTCGCTGACCACTCCGCTGAAGTCCTGTATCTGGGCCGGGCCAAACGGACTGCGCAGAAAGGTCAACGCCTGGCCCGCCGCATCACAAAATGATCGGTGATGGTCCGGATCAGTGGCAGACCATCATGATCACCGAGGGCCCCGACAAAGGACGGGTGGGGTGGATACCGCCGGTATCGGTGGACCCGGAACGCAAACCGCGGGTCAACCGCGCCCATCACGCCAACGAAACCATCGCAGCGGCCTGGCAGAAGACGCTGGCCGACCGCCAGGTGGCGCTGACGCAACACCTAGAGAAACTCACCCGAGATCATGGCAAAAAACCCGAACCCGAACCCGAACCTGACGCCGACGATCCCCAGCAAGTCGAATAGCGGCTATGGCGGATTTGTTTGGTGCTTCGTCGAGATGCGCCGCAAGTAGATCGCAGTCCCAGGCTACCAGACGCCTGGGGGACGGAACTGCACACTCACTCGAGGGCCGACGCCCGTGGTTTTCGGTACAGCGTGCTGCCAGGTGCGCTGACAGCTGCCGCCCATCACCAGCAGGTCGCCGTGGCCGAGTGTGAACTTCAGGGATGCGCCGCCGCCGATCGGGCGCAACAACAGTGCGCGTGGAGAACCCAGCGAGAGGATCGCAACCATGGTGTCTTCGGATTTGCCCCGGCCGATGGTGTCGCCATGCCAGGCGACGCTGTCATTGCCGTTGCGGTACAGGCACAATCCGGCCGAGGCGAATCCCTCCGGCAGCTCTGCGCGGTAGTGGTCCGTCAGAGAGTCGCGGCACGTGCCGAGCATCGGATGTGGACCATCGCCGGCGTCGCGGTATTGGTGGACCAGGCGGGGGACATCGAGGACGCGGTCGTACATCTGCCGTCTTTCGGCGCGCCACGGAACCTCTGCGTGCAGTCGGTCGAAGACCTCGTCGGCGCCGCTGACCCAGGCCGGTCGCAGATCGACCCAGGCGCCATCGGAGAGCTCGCGGCGGATCACGTTCCCCGGCAGCGGGTTCAGTGTGGGTATGGAGGTGTCGCTCAGATCCTCGAACAGCGACACCTGACGTCCGGGACTCATGGGTCGACTCTACCGCGATTAGAACATATGTACGACAAAATTCCGTATCCGGTATGCTAGAGCGCAGTTTATTTACGAACCCATTACCATTGGTGCCCGTCCGGGCGCAGTGGTATTGACCCGCTTAACCGCAGAAAGAGCCATGGCCAGCGCACCGCGCACAGATAGACCCTTCGACATTGACCTGACGGCCGAAGCGGGGTCGACTCCGCGTTGACGCTCGTGTCCATCGCTCTCGGCATCCTCGTTGTACTTCTCATCTCCGCGCTCACCGGCTATTTCGTTGCCCAAGAGTTCGCATATATGTCAGTTGACCGGTCGCGCCTCAAGGCGCGCGCCGAGGCCGGCGACATCAGTGCCGCTCGTGCGCTCACCGTTACGCGGCGCACTTCATTCATGCTCTCCGGAGCGCAGCTGGGCATCACTGTCACCGGCCTGCTCGTCGGCTACGTCGCCGAACCCCTCATCGGCAAGGGTGTGGGTGAACTGCTGGGTGGGGTGGGCATCCCGACCGGTGTCGGCATCGCGATCGGCGCGATCATCGCCGTCGCCTTCTCGACGCTGGTGCAGATGTTGTTCGGTGAACTGTTCCCGAAGAACCTCGCCATCGCGCGCCCGGAACCGGTCGCACGGTGGTTGGCGGTATCGACAACGCTGTACCTCCGGCTGTTCGGTTGGCTGATCTGGCTGTTCGACCAATCGTCGAATCTGCTTCTGCGTGCATTGCGGATCGAGCCGGTTCACGACGTCGAACACTCGGCGACCGCACGCGACCTCGAACACATCGTCGCGAACTCCCGGGATGCAGGCGAATTGCCTGCCGAGTTGTCGACATTGCTCGACCGGATCCTCGACTTCCCCACGCAGACAGCCGAACACGCGATGATCCCGCGGTCCAGGGTGGGCACGGTGCATGCCGACCTGCCGGTAGCCGATGTGGTGGAACTGATGGGTACCGGCCACACCCGGTATCCGGTGATCGGTTCGACGTCGGACGACCTATTGGGTGTGATCCACCTGCACGATCTGCTCGAGGACCCGACAACGGGGACCGCTTTGTCGCGTTCACGCCCGGCGGTGGTCGTGCCGACCACGTTGCCGCTCCCGCAGGTGCTGGCCCACCTGACCGAGGAATCCGATGCGATGGCACTGGTCGTCGACGAATACGGCGGTTTCTCCGGAATCATCACCGTCGAAGACATCGCCGAGGAGCTGGTCGGTGAGATCGCCGACGAGCACGATCCCGAAGGCGGTGCAGTCGTGGCGGGTAACGCCGAGGACGGCTGGACGATGCCCGGTGAACTGCACGTGGACGAGGTCGAGCGGATCGTTGGATACAGCCTGCCCGAAGGTGACTTCGAGACGCTGGCCGGTGCGGTTGTCGCCCAGTATGCCGGGCTGCCCGAGGTCGGAGAGCGCATCGAGATCGAACTCCAACCGGACCCGGCCGATCTGGCCAGTGATTCCGATGCTCCGGTACGCAAGCTGATCGCGGAAGTGACATCGATCGAATCGCATGTTCCCGCAACGCTCTTCGTGACGTTGACGGTGACGAAGGGAGTCGACGATGAGTAACCCCTGGGTCATCGTGGCCATCACGGTGGCGCTGATCGCCGCATCGGCATTTTTTGTCGCGGTGGAGTTCGCGTTGATCGCCGCTCGACGGCATCGACTCGAGGATGCGGCGCCGGACAGTCGAGCGGCGCGGGCGGCGTTGCGCAGTGCATCGGAGCTGTCGGTGCTTCTGGCCGGCTCGCAGCTGGGCATCACCGTCTGCACCCTCGCGTTGGGAGCGGTGACCAAACCGGCTGTGCACCATTGGCTCACCCCGATGTTCGACGGCTGGGGTGCCCCGCTGTGGCTCGCCGATGTTCTGGGATTCGTTCTCGCACTGCTTATCGTCACTTTTCTGCATCTTGTGGTGGGGGAGATGGCACCGAAATCATGGGCGATCGCACATCCCGAGAAGTCTGCAACCATGCTCGCGTTGCCGATGCGAGGATTCATGTGGCTCACGCGGCCGCTGCTGCTCACCCTGAACAGAATGGCGAACTGGCTCCTGGTGAAGGTTGGTGTGACGCCGGTGGATCAGGTTGACACAGGGCAGGATTCGGACGCGCTACGGCATCTCGTGGAACATTCGGCGACGGTGGGCACACTCGACGAGCGGTACCACGGCCAACTGGCGGTGGCTCTGGAACTCGAGAATCTGACCGTCGGTGAGCTGGTGAACCGAGGCATGGCACCGAGTTCCATCGATGTGGACGCTACTGCCGCCGACATCCGGGCGGCCGGATACGCCACAGGACACCTGCGGCTGCTGGTCAGCGGCATTGCCGGAATCGAAGGCGTGGTGCACGTTCGGGACAGCCTGACCGTGCCACCGATCACCACCGCCGGGGAGCTGATGCGGCCGGTGCTGACGCTGGATGCGGCAACCCCGGTCTACGAGGCACTGCAGACGATGCGTGAAACCCGCGGGCATCTGGCCGTGGTGACCGACGGGGCGCAGACCTGTGGCCTGCTGACCATGAACGACGTGGTGAAGAAACTGCTGCCGGCGCGGGGTGCCACCGCTGGTGCCTGACCTACGGGGTCATCAAGAGCAGTGTGCGTCCGAGGCTGTCACGAGATTCGATCATCGTGTGGGCTGCCGCGGCATCGGCGAGCGGAAAGGTCTGTCCGACATGGACCTTCAGTTCGCCGTCCGCGGCGATCCGTACCGCCCGGTGTAGCAACGCTTGCCAGTCGATGGACGGATCGATGGTGAGTTGGCGCAGCGACGTCGCGGTCACGGCGGTCGTGGTGTTCTGGATGTCTGCGAAAGTTCCTGCCGCCGAACCGTATCCAAGGAACCGTCCGCCTGGCCCCAGGGTGGCTGCGGCGATGGCTCCGAGCGATCCGCCGACCCCGTCGAACACCACGTCGACGCCGTTTCCGCCGGCGACTTGGCGGACCTGCTCCGGCCAGCTGTCGGAGTCGTACCGCACGGTGGCTGTTGCGCCCAGAGCGGTCGACAATTGGGCTTTTGTCGCACTGCTCACGCCTGCGATCACCTCTGCACCCGCGGTGCGGGACAGCTGGGTCAACAGGGTTCCCAATCCGCCTGCCGCTCCGGTGATCAGTACCCGATCGCCGGGGGTGATCCGAGCGGTTTCAAATGCCGCCAAGGCTGTGCGCCCGTCGTGAACCAGGGCCGTGGCGTCCTCGAGGGCGAGGTGGTCGGGGATCGGTACGACCGTGTCGGCGTTGGCGAGCGCGAACTCGGCATAGCCGCCGATCGGTAGCCCGCCGGCAACTCCGCTCGCGGCGGTCCTGCTGATCACCCGCCTGCCGAGCAACGACCGGTCCTCGCCGTCCGCGACGTCGACAATCGTGCCGCCGACGCCGCCGCCGGGTATGTAGGGCAACGGCATCTCGAAGTGGTCGGTACCCCAGCCGCTGCGAAGGCGGGCATCGAGGAACATCACATCCGCAGCAGCCACCTTGATCAGGACTTGCCCGGCTGTCGGCGAGGGGACTGGGGCGTCGCCGAGGTGAAGCACATGTGGGTCACCGAATTCCTGAACTTCGATTGCGCGCATGGTCTTTCGGGACGTCGTATCGGTTGTATCCATGTACCAGACCGTAGAACTTCAAGCGCGCATGAAGTCAAGCCGAATGGTCGTCGTGGCGGTGGTCGACTTCAGGCCAGGGCGCGCAACCGTTCTGCGGCCTGTTCGATCACATTGTCGCGCTTGGCAAAAGCGAACCTGACCAGGTGGCTCCACTGGTCCTGGTGATCGACGAAGGCGCTGACCGGGACCGCCGCGACACCGATCCGCTCGGGTAGGTCGCGGCAGAACGCCGCGCCGTCGTGATAACCCAGCGGACGGGGATCGGCACAGACGAAGTAGGTGCCCTCACTGCGGTGGACATCGAAACCGACATCGGTCAGGGCGCTGGTGATGAGATCGCGGCTGCGCTGCAGGCGGGCCGCGGACTGGCGAACCCAGTCCATTTCGGTGTTCAGCGCCGAGGCCACAGCCGGCTGGAACGGTCCGCTGCCGACGTAACTCATGAACTGTTTGGCGGTCCGGGCCGCGGCGACGAGCTCGGCCGGACCACTGATCCAGCCGACCTTCCATCCGGTGCAGTTGAACGTCTTACCGGCCGAGCTGACCCGCAGCGTCCGTTCCCTCATGCCAGGCAGCGTTGCCAGCGGAGTGTGCGTGCGGTTGTCGAACAACAGGTGCTCGTAGACCTCGTCGGTCAACGCCACCACGTCGTTCTCGATGCAGGCGTTGGCGATGGCCTGCAGATCGTCGTCGGAAAGGACCGTACCGGTGGGGTTGTGCGGCGAGTTGACGATCACCAGCGCGGTATCGGACGTGATCGCACGGTCCAGTGCGTCGCGGTCGAGGGTGAAGCCGTCGCCGTCCGGAACCAGTGGGACGGTGACCCGGTTGGCGCCTGCCATCGCGGTGGCGGCGGCATAGCAGTCGTAGTACGGCTCGATCATCACCACATCGGTGCCCGCCTCGACCAGGCCGACAACGGCACCGGTGATGGCCTCGGTCGCGCCGACGGTGATCAGGACCTCGGTGTCGGGATCGTAGTGCAGGCCATAGTGGTCGAGTTGATGCTGGGCGACTGCCGTCCGCAGCGCCGGGATCCCGGCGCCGGGCGGGTACTGGTTGTGTCCGGTCGCGATCGCATCCTGCGCGACCATGAGCATGGTTTCCGGGCCGTCGGTGTCCGGGAAGCCCTGCCCGAGATTGATGGCATCGTGTTGGATGGCCAACTGGGACATCTCGGCGAAGATTGTCGACGAGAACGGTTGTAGCCGCTTGACGGTCCGCATGTCTGTTGGCCTCCTGGGATGTCAGATGCTCGCAGTCTCCAACGCTACCGCGGCGCGGGCGGCCGGAGCTGCTTCACCTCGGTGGCGCGGTCGTCAGCGGTTACGCTGATGAACCTCAGCATTTCGGTCATCGGAAGGTATCGCGTGTCAGATCAAGGTCCCTATCCCGGCGCGCCGGGTCCCAATGGTCCGGGTGGGTACAACCCGTATGGGGAGCAGAATCCCTATGGACAGCAGTACCCCGGTGGCACGCCCGGCCAACCGGGACCGGGTCAGTCATATCCACCGCCGCAGCCGGGTTATGGTCCCCCGTCCGGTCCGGCCTATCCGCCGCCGACGTTCCCCGGTCAGCCCTACCCGCAGCAGCCCGGCCAGGCCAATCCGCAGTATGGCCAGCCCTATCCGCAGCAGCCCCTCGCCCAGCCGTATGGCGCGGTCCCGCAGTACGGCAACTACCAGCAGCCCCCACCCCGCAAGAAGCGCACGTTGTGGGTGGTTCTGGCGGTGGTCGCGGCTGTTCTGGTCGCAGGCGTGATCGCTGTGGTGGCGCTGGCGGTTGTCCTCGCCGACGACATCGACGACGTCAAAGCCGGCGACTGCATCACCGTGACCGGCGCCAACTCGGATGCGGACTTCGACATCGTCGACTGCGGCAAGACCTCGCCGCTGAATTTCATCGTCGCGGAGAACCTTGATTCGCGGACCGAATCCTGTGGGGGAGAGCAGTATTCGGAGCTGACGCAGGCCGGTGAGGACGAAACGAAACTCTGTCTGGTCCCCAACTTCCAGGAAGGCAGCTGTTACGAGGTCCCGGTCGCGTCACTGACCGGGATGAAAGAGGTGCCCTGTGAAGTCGGGAGCAGCCAGATCAACACGGTGCTCAAGGTGCTGACCAGGGTCGACTCGACCACCGTCCCCGGTTGCCCCAGCGCGATAACGTTCGATCGTCCGAAGCCGCTCGGGTTCTGCTTCGGCAGTCCCGCCGACTGATCGCCCGACAACGCGTGCGGCAGATGAGCCGGTTGCCGATCAGCCGATGGCAGGGCCGAGCAGGTCGTCGGCGTCGGTGATCCGGTAGGCGTAACCCTGTTCGGCGAGGAAGCGTTGCCGGTGGGCCGCATAGTCGGCATCGACGGTATCGCGGGACACCACCGAGTAGAAGTGTGCCTGTCCGCCATCGGCTTTCGGCCGCAGCAGGCGGCCGAGGCGCTGGGCCTCTTCCTGTCGGGATCCGAACGTTCCCGAAACCTGGACCGCGACGGACGCCTCGGGCAGATCGATGGAGAAGTTGGCCACCTTCGACACCACCAAGATCTGTATCTCACCGGTGCGGAACTGCTGGAAGAGCACCTCACGTTCCTGGTTCTTGGTGGAACCCTTGATCACCGGCGCATTCAATGCTTCACCCAGTTCGTCGAGCTGATCGAGATACGCGCCGATCACCAGCGTCTGAGAACCCTGGTGCTGCGCGAGAATCGACTTCACCACATTGATCTTGGTGTGCGCGGTGGAGCAGAGTTTGTATTTCTCCTCCGGCTCGGCGACGGCGTATTCGAGGCGTTCGTTGTCGGTCAGGGTCACGCGCACCTCGATGCATTCGGCAGGCGCGATCCAACCCTGTGCCTCGATGTCCTTCCACGGTGCGTCGTAACGTTTCGGACCGATCAGGCTGAACACGTCGCCCTCGCGACCGTCCTCGCGCACGAGGGTGGCGGTGAGGCCGAGCCGGCGTCGCGACTGGAGGTCGGCGGTCATCCGGAACACCGGAGCGGGCAGCAGATGGACCTCGTCATAGATGATCAGGCCCCAGTCCCGGGAGTCGAAGAGGTCGAGGTTGCGGTACTCGCCCTTCGTCTTGCGGGTCATCACCTGATAGGTCGCGATGGTGACCGGACGGATCTCTTTGCGTTCGCCGGAGTACTCGCCGATCTCTTCCTCCGTGAGTGACGTCCGGGCGATCAGCTCGCGTTTCCACTGGCGTCCGGCCACGGTGTTGGTGACCATGATCAATGTGGTCGCCTGAGCCTTGGCCATGGCGGCTGCGCCGACCATCGTCTTGCCTGCGCCACAGGGCAGGACCACCACACCGGAACCGCCTGCCCAGAACGAATCGGCAGCCAACTGCTGGTAGTCACGCAGCTCCCAGCCGTTCTCGTCAAGCGAAATCGCATGGGCTTCGCCATCGACGTATCCGGCGAGGTCTTCGGCAGGCCAGCCGACCTTGAGCAGTACTTGCTTGAGCCGTCCACGTTCGGACGGATGCACGATGACGGTGTCGTCGTCGACGCGGTCCCCGAGCATGGGAGCGATCTTTTTGTTGCGCATGATCTCCACGAGAACCGCGCGATCGAAGCTCACCAGGGTCAATCCGTGGACCGGACTCTTGACCAATTGCAGCCGTCCGAAGCGGCCCATGGTGTCGACGACGTCCATGAGCAGCGGCTGCGGTACGGCGTAGCGCGAGAAGCTGACCAGCGCGTCTACCACCTGTTCGGCGTCGTGGCCTGCCGCGCGGGCGTTCCACAGCGCCAGCGGCGTCACCCGGTAGGTGTGCACGTGTTCGGGTGCGCGTTCGAGCTCCGCGAACGGCGCGATGGCTGCGCGCGCTTCGGCCGCTCGGGGATGGTCGACCTCGAGAAGCAGGGTCTTGTCGGATTGCACGATCAGGGGTCCGTCGGTCACAAGGATTCATTGTCCTGGGAAGTGCGCGTTTGTGCCACGTAGGGGTGACGTGGCTCTCTTTGCAGGCCGATGGTCAATCGACCATTTCGACGGTGGTGATGCGGTGCAGCGAGAACCGGTGCTCGTCGTCGGTGCCGGGCTCGGTCGCGATCACCTGCCCGGCGCCGATCAATCGGGGGACCACTACGTGACGGCTCGCAAAGCCCTCCGCGTTGACGTATCCCAGCCGCACCGTGCTCTTGGAGTTCAGCGCTTTCTGCAGCAGTGCGGTGGCGGGCAGTCCGCCGCCGGTCACCGACGAGCCGCCCTTCCCGGGACGGACCAGAGTTGCGGAGTTGGCGGCATCCTGCGAACGCATGTGCGTGACCACTGCGCCGAGCCGATCCCGGCTGGGCAGAGACAGCGACGGTTTGCGGGCGCTCTGCCGTTCGCGTGGTGTCTGTAGCCGGGCGCCTCGGAACCGTAGGTCGACGAGTTCGCCAGTGGCGTCCTCGCCTGCCGGGGCGAACCCGGCTGCCCGGAGGTGATCGAGCACGCCGATCAACGGTTCCGATGTCACGGCGACGGTCGGGGCCAACGCACGTAGCGAGAGTTCCTCGGCTACCGGGGAGCTGAGCACCGCGGCCAGCGTCGTCGGATCCTCACATCGGATGAACGTGCTGGCGACGCCAACCCGGAGCTGTCCGTGTTTGCGGGCGACATCGTCGATCAGATAGGAGATCGACTGCGGCACCGGTGTTTTCGAATGAGAGGTGAAGAAGGTGAGCAACTCGGTGCCGGTACGTCCGGCGTCGAGTGCACGTCGGACGGTTGCTTCCGAGACCCGATACACCGATGCGGCGCCACCGGATTCGAGATCTGCGACCAGGCTGAGGTCGGCCATCAGTTCGGGTGTCAGCGGACCGGGTGCGGTGATCGTCTGATCTGCCTGGGCCAGGAAGTAGTCGATGGGGGCCGGAATGGACCGTGCCATTGCGGCCAGCGTCTGCGGCTCGATGTCCTCGGCCGGTCCGGCGGCGACGATCTCGCGACCCGCGGATGTCAGGGCGCCGTGGGCGACCAGGCCCAATGCCTGTGCTTCAGAGAGTGTCTCGGCAATTGTTGTCTGTGACAGTCGACGTATCCAGCGAGGATGGCGCCAGGCGATCTGTCGTCCGACCGATGTGGGACTGACAGCGGCACCGGGCTTGGCCTCGGCCAATGCCTGCAGCACCAGCATTCGTTCGGCGCGTGCGGCGCCCTCCGAAATCGAGCCGACCAACGCACCGATGGTCGTGCCTTCGGGGGTTCGGTCGCCGATCTGCCATGGGCGACGATGTAGATCGATCCACGCCGACGCGATCGAGAACCAGCGTCGTTCGGTGCTCTGATGGATCCAGCTGTCGGCGGAAGTTGTTGGTGCCCACGACGGTTCCAGACCGTCGGACAGGTCGGGCTCGGGGAAGCCGGAGTCGATCAGGCGCAGGCCCGCCAGCACTTCGAGCACCAGCCCCATCCGTTTCTCGTCCACGCCCACCGCTTTGGTCAGGCGGCGGATCTCGCGGACTCCCATCCCTCCTGCGCGCAGGACCGTGGCCGGCTGCGCTCCGAGGGTCTCGAGCACATCTGCGCTGTGCCGCAAGAACTCCATGGCCTCGCCCGCGGCCGCGGCGTCGACCTCGCCGAGACCGATCTTGCGGCCGCCCCCGCCGGTCAGTTCCGGTGGGCGCAGAGTCTTGGGCTCGGCCGGATCCTCGCCGCGCAGCAGCTGCCCGACCACCACCGGCAATTCGACGGTCTGATCGTCCACCACAACAAGCAGATCCTGGTGAACGAGTTGGGGAACCGGTCGGTCCGAGTCCGGTCCGAGTGCGGCGTCACGGGTTCGGCCGAGGCCGGGGCCGGTGGACAGCGTGGTCAACAGTTCGCGTTCGCGCTCACCGAGCGCGTCGATCGTCTTCCGGATCTCCTCGAGGCCGCGCATGTTGATTGGCGCGGTGGCCAGCGGTGCGCGCCAGGGCCACGCGGCCGGCATGTGCGGTCCGGTACGTAGTGCCACGCGTGGACCCCAGATCAGCGCCAGCGCGATCAGTGAATCGATCCGAGCGCTGATCGCGGCCGGATCGCCGCGCTGTGACAGGGCTTCGACGATGGCAGCGGCGGCGACGGGCTCGCCGCCGGACTCGCGTCGCAATGTGCTCAGGGTTTCGAGAACGGCCACCGCGAGCAGGTCCAGATCTTCGCCGGATCGGTTGATCGAGGCCGCCGACAACGCCCGCTGGGCGAGGACCACAACACCCGGAGGAGGTGGGCTTGCCAGGTCGGGCCGCGCCTGCAACAGATCAAGCAGTTGTTCGTCGCTGCGCGAGGCGAGGTCGTCGGCCAGGCTGATTGGCTGGTCGGGGCTCATCCAGTAGATGATATGCGCGCCGCTCATGGCACAATGACCGCCGTGGCTGAAAAGAAGAAGTACGTGGACAATGGTTGGCCTGAGGTTCCGGACGGCGAGCACGCCGTGAGTGAATTCACGTCCAATCGTTCCGGATCGCTGTCACCCTTTGGCGACATCACATTCCCGGTGGATCCGAGCGATCTTCCTTACCTCCATCCCCGCACCACGGTCAATCGCTGATCGGTGGATCCCTCATCGGATTCGGGGCGCCTGACTCATCTCGATGAGTCCGGGGCAGCGAAGATGGTCGATGTCGGAGGCAAGCCCGCGACCACCCGAAAAGCTGTGGCAACGGGCACTTTTGTGACCACCGCCGAAGTGATCGGGCTGCTGTCGTCTGGTGGTTTGCCCAAGGGTGATGCGTTGGCCACGGCCCGGATCGCCGGGATCATGGCGGCCAAGAAGACCCCTGAACTGATCCCGCTCTGTCATCAGGTGGCGCTCAGTTCCGTCGGCGTCGACTTCGAACTCGGTGAGAGCACCATCGGGGTGCGGGCCACGGCCGTCACCACCGATCGCACCGGCGTCGAGATGGAAGCGCTGACCGCTGTCGCCGTTACCGGTCTCACACTTCACGACATGGTCAAAGGGGTCGACCCCCGCGCGCAGATGACCGACATCGGACTTGCCGAGAAGACCGGCGGCAAGAAAGGTCATTGGAAGCGCGACGATGCATAGCGCCGATTCACCGGGGAATAGCGCCGGTTCACCGGGGTCTGAACACGCCGCGCCGCGCACTGCGGCGATCGTGGTGGCCTCGACACGGGCTGCAACCGGCGTGTATCCGGACCGCTGTGGGCCGATCATCGCCGGGTGGCTCAGTGAGCGTGGTTATGAGGTCGGGCAGCCGCAGGTAGTGCCTGACGGCGACCCGGTGGGTGAGGCGCTGCGTGGTGCTGTTGCCGCCGGAGTTGCCCTCATCATCACCACCGGGGGAACCGGGCTCACACCCACCGACCACACTCCCGAACAAACCGCAGCCGTGATCGACCGCGCCATACCCGGTCTGGCCGACGCCATCCGGCGCAGCGGACTTCCGAAGGTGCCCACCGCGGTCCTCTCGCGTGGCATCGTCGGTACTGCGGGACGCACACTGATCGTCAACCTCCCGGGCTCCAGCGGAGGTGTGCGGGACGGACTCGAGGTTCTCGAGCCGGTTCTGGACCACGCGATCGATCAGATCAACGGAGGTGATCACTGATGGCAGCCGTGGTGGCGTTGGCCGCCGTGACCGAGGAACCGTTGTCGACCGCTGTGCACGAACAACTTGCCGGTGACGCCGCCGATGGTGCTGCCGGGGCAATCGTGAGTTTTGTTGGTGCCGTGCGTAATCACGATGGTGGCCGAGACGTGACCGCTCTGAACTACAGTGCCCATCCGACCGCCGCCGAGGTGGTGGCAAGGGTCGTCGCCGAGATCGCAGCGGCCGCGGAAGGTGTACGTGCCGTGGCGGTGTCGCATCGCGTCGGCAACCTCGCCATCGGCGACGCCGCACTGGTGGTCGCCGTTGCAGCCGACCACCGGCAGGCAGCGTTCGCCACGTGTGCGCTCCTGGTCGACGAGGTCAAAGCCCAGCTGCCGGTGTGGAAACACCAGATCTTCGCCGACGGCACCGACGAATGGGTTGGTTCGGCCTGAGGGCTTGCCGGCTTCGGGTCGGCTCGGATATCGCAACAGTTCGGGATACAGCAATCGGCGCGGCGGTGAGATGTTCACCGCCGCGCCGATTCAACTTGTGGGCCCAGTTGTTTGTGGGCCGGTTGGCCTTACGTGTCCAGCTACTTCGCCGCAGCTTCCACGATCTTCGGGGTCATCTGATCTACGGCCCATTCGAGGCTGGGCGCTGACGGGAACGCCAGTGCGGCCGGGACCGACTCGGTCTTCGGGATCTCCACGACGGCACCACGTTTGACGGCAGGCATGTTGGTCCACAGCTGCTGATCACTGAGCAGACTCATCTGGTCCGAGGTGTCCGGGAAGACGATCAGCACATCGGCGTCGAGTTTCTCCAGGCTTTCGTAGCTGACCTGGGTCCGGCCATTGGTGCACGGGACGCTCTGTGCGTAGTCGGACAGCACCATGCCGAACTCCTTCATGACGCGGCCCAGGTTGTCGTCGGCCGAGCACAGGATGTAGACGTCGGATGCCGACGGCGAGATGAGGACGTTGAACGTCTTGCCCTTGAGCTGCGGGTTGGCCGCCGCGGCGTCGGAGAGCGTCGAATCTGCCGAGGCGATGACCTCTTCACCCTTGGCCTCGAGGCCAAGGGCTTTCGCGACCTTTCGGGTCGAGTCCTGCCAGGAATCGCCGTTCGCCTGGGTCGTGTACGACACGATCGGTGCCACGTCGGCGAGTGCGGCATTCGTCTGGTCGACCAGGCCGTAGAACGCGGTGCCGACCATGACGTCGGGCTCGAGGGCCAGAATTGCTTCGAGAGTGGACGACTGGGCGGTGCTCAGGTCCAACTTGGGTGTCCCGGCCGGGTACTTGCCCTGCGCCCAGGGGAACAGGCCGGTGCCGTTGGTTGTCGAGTCGGTCTGTGCGCTGGTGGGTATGGCGATCGGGGTCACGCCGAGTGAGAGGACGATGTCTGCGTCGGTCGGACTCAGTGCCAGGACCCGCTCGGGCTTCGATTCGATGGTGACGTCGCCGAACGCACCGCTCACGGTCACCGGGAACGAACCGGATGTCGACTCCGAGGAGGCCGCGGTGTCCGTTGCCTTCCGGGCATCGTTCGTCTGGTTGCCATCGCTGTCAGACCCGCAGGCCGCAAGGAGCGGAAGGAGTACCGTACCCGCGGCGACAACGCCGATCAGGCGGTTGCGCCACTGTATGTTCTTCGACCGTCGCTCCGACGTCATTCTTGTCTTCCTGTCGCTCAACGTGTTTCCACGAACATCTTAAGGAAGGCTCACCTTATCACCGGGGAATTCGGCGGTGAATACGTCCGCAGCGGACGCAACACCACCGCTCCGCAGAGTGAGATGACAAGCAGGATGCCGCTGTAGACGGTGACTGCGCTCGATGCCGCCATGAAACTGCCGACGGCACCGGCCAGCAGGGCGCCAACCGAGAGGCCTGCGACTTCCTGTGCGGCCCAGAGGCTGTTGACGCGGCCGAGTAGCGGGGCCGGGGTATTGGTTTGGATCAGGTTGTAGCGCAGCACTTCCTGGATCGTCGTCGCCGCTCCGAACGCGATCAGCAGTGGCACCGCAAGCAAGACGGTGGTGGTGAGGCCAACCGCACCCTGGAGGACAAAGCCAATGGTCAGTGCGGTCACCAGCACCAATCCGGGCCTGCGCAGGTAGGACAGCCAGCCACTCGTGAACGACGCGATCACCGCCCCGATCGCACCGGCGGCATAAAGCAAGCCGGTGGTCCGTGAATCTCCGGAGAATCGCTCGTCGACAAATGCCGGGATCAGTGCGAGCAGTCCGCCGCCGAGCATCGCGATCACACCGACCGCGATCACACCGCCGACAAGACGGTCACGACGCAGGAACTGGACGGCGGATTCGCGGGCGGCGGCAGCCTTGCCCTCGACTGGTTCCGTCGGCTCGTGGGTCGGCGCCGGAAGGCGGGGGAGCCCGGACAGGATGATGATCGTGATCACCGTTCCGATGGTGGTGATCCAGTAGTTCCACGACACCGACCAGGTCGCCACGATCACGCCGGCCAGGAGCGGGGACAGAACCGCGCCGAGTCGGACCGTCAGTGCATTGAGGGCGCCGACACCGATCATCTGGTCGGACGGGATCAGGCTGGGGATCACCGACAGCAGCGCGGCAACGCTGATCGATCCGAATGCCCCGTTGAGCACCGTCAGCACCGCGATTGCGGTGACCGACGGTGCCGGGAGTATCGCGTTGATGCCGAGCCCGATGAATGTCAGGCCCGCCATCGTCCGGGAGAACAGGATCAGGGTTCGGCGATCGTATCGGTCGGCGAGCACACCGCCTGCGAGCATGCCGCCGATCGTGGCGACACCGCCCAATGCTGACACCAGGCCGACGAGGAACGTCGATCCGCTGAGGTTGTACGTCTGGATCGGCACCGACACCGTCAGCATCCCGATCCCGAGCAGGGAAATCGTCCGAGCGATGAAGATCCGACGGAAGTTCACACTCTCGCGCAGTGGTCGAAGATCGAGGAGGACCCGGCGTTTGCTGGTGGTTCGTTCCGCTGTCACAGGTCAATACCTCTCGGGTGGCCCACGCCGGCGTAGCGCGTTCGGTGGTCCAGTGGTCATCGATGAATCATGTTTGGCTACCCTAAGGCGATCAGATCGTATCGCAGTGTTGTGTGCCACAACCCAATCGAAGGGGCCGCGCAGTCGTGACCACCGAACGACACGTCCCGCCGGAGCGGATGTCGCTGCCGATTGTGTTGCGGCACCTACACGTTGTCCGGGTTGTCGATGTGACTCCACATATGCGGCGCGTCACCCTGGGCGGTGAACAGCTCGGCGCGTTCAGTGCAGGCGGCTACGACCTCACGCCGTTCGCGACGCACAATCCGGACGACTACGTGAAACTCTTCTTCTCGGACCCTGAAACGAACGTGCTCACACTGCCCGAGCAGGACGACGGCCACCTCGACTGGCCGAAGCGTCCGGCGCCGACCTCGCGGTCCTACACGGTTCGCAGTTATGACGAGGTCGCAGGCGAGCTGGATATCGATTTCGTGCTGCACGGTCACGGTGTTGCGGGTGAGTGGGCCCGCGCGGTGCGGCCGGGCGACAGCATTCATCTCGCGGGACCGAAGGTGACGACCTCGCCGCCTGCTGGTGCGCCATGGTGGATCTTGGCAGGCGACGAAACCGCATTACCTGCGATCGCGCACTACCTCGATGCACCGCCGGCCGGTAGGCCGGTTCATGCGTTTGCGGTGGTGCCCGATGCTGCCGATGAGCAGGCCGATATCAACGGGATCACCTGGTTGCGGCGCCGCAACGACGTCACCGACGGTCAGCAGCTGGCCGCGGCGATCAACGAATTGTCGCTTCCCGACGGAGATGGCTGGATGTGGATTGCCGGCGAGGCCGGGACCGTTCGCGAGCTTCGCGCAGTGGCGAAATCACTGGGTGTCGGCAAGGCGATGCTCGATGCGAGTGGTTACTGGCGCCGGCCCGTCACCGGTGGTGTCCTCGAGCGGGTCCGCACGCTCCGTGCTCAGGCGACCGAAACTCTGGCAGGCAGACTGTAAGCAGTCCGAACGAGATCCCGATTGACCGGGCGTGCCTTGGTCAGGCTAACCTAAGGCTCGGTTGTCGTTTCGGGAAAGAGAAGTCGCATCGTGCAGCTCCGTCAGCAGGTTCTGCGCACCTCCAGCGCCTCGCAGAACGTCCTCTTGGCTCAGGCACTTGCTCCGGGGAATCCGACCTTTGTGGTTGGACAGTTCTTGCGGATGAGCGGCCCGCTCGACGTCGAGCGGCTCGTGCGGGCAACGGATTCCACACTGGCCGTCCTGGACGTGGCGACGGCCAGGTTCACGGTCGATGCCGATGGTGCGGCGATGACTCTGGGTTACCAGGCGCCCCCTACCGAGGTCGTGGATCTAGCGGCGGAGCAGTCACCGGAATCGGCAGTGCAGGAATGGGCGCGCCGTCGGCATTCGGTCGCCATTGATCCGGCATCCGAACCCTGTGTGCGGGCAACCGTGCTCATCCTGGGCTCGCAGACCCATCTTCTTCACCTGGCCGCCCACCATGCGGCCCTCGATGCCTTCGGTATCGCGTTGCTGATGCGCAAGGTCTCTGCGGTGTACGACGGCGCCGAACCCCTTGTGCCCTCCGTCGGGGATGTGGTCGACGACGACCTGCGGTACCGCGCGAGCGAGCAGTTCGACATCGATCGAGAGTTCTGGGCGCAGGAAGTGATCGGTTCAGATCCCGCTGCCTCGCTTGCACATCCGGATGCCGGTCCGGCCGCTATTGCGACATCGGTGCGGACCGAACGGATCATGGTGGCACCGCAGACCGTCGATGCGATGACCGGTTCGGGGTCGGGCGGCGGCACCTGGATCGAGGCACTGGCGGCAGGTGTTGCCGGTTTTGTGGCCCGCGTGACCGATCGCGATGACGTGATCCTGGGATTCCCGATGATGGCGCGGATGGGGACGTCTGCGACCCGGGTGCCGACGACGTCGGTGAATGTTGTTCCGCTGCGGATACATACCGCTCGGACAAGCAGCGCCCGCGAGATCATGGAGTTCTTTGCGCAGACCAGGTCGCGGATCGGTGCACACGCGAGATACCGCGGAGAAGACATCGCGCGGACGGTGAGGTCGGCCGGATCATCGCCGATCGTCGGACCGTCGATCAATATCAAACCGTTCGGCGACCGGATCCGCTTTGCCGGACTGGACGCATCGGTCGAATCCCTGGCTCGTGGGCCGGTGACCGATCTGAGCATCACCGCACAGCGCGTCGAACGTACCGGGGCGGTGGAGTTGTGCATCGACGCCGACTCCGAGCGGTACACAGAATCCGAACTCGCTGCGCTCGGCGTGCGTCTGGTCGCGTTCATCGACCGATTCTTTGCACCCGGACCACAGACCCGCCTCGGTCAGATACCGGTCGCGACGCCGCGTGAGGTCGACGCACTGCCGATCGCGGGGCGCAGTGTTGAGTCCGATTCGAATACAGATGTGCTGCAACTGATTCGAAGTGCGGCGAAGCGCACGCCGGATGCCATCGCGATCATCTCGGGTGATGATGCGATGCGCTACGACGATCTGGTCAACGCCACCGACCGCTTGGCCGACCGCCTGCGGCAGCAGGGTGTCGGTGCCGGCGACACAGTTGCGATCCTGTTGCCCCGCACGCCGAAGCTCGTTGTCGCCCTGCTGGCGACATTGGCAGCGGGTGCGGCCTACGTGCCACTCGATCCGCGCTTCCCGGCCGACCGGGTGGAATACATGCTCGGGCACAGCAATCCGCGGACCATCCTCACCACGACCGACTGCGCCGGGGTCTTGTCCGACCAGCAGCTCGCGCGCACGCTTGTCCTCGATGCGCCGGGCGGAGACGTTCGCCCGGATTCGGCCGGGTCGCAGCGGCGGTCGGGCACCGCCCGCCGGACACCGCATTCGGTGGCCTACGTGATCTACACGTCGGGTTCGACCGGATTGCCCAAAGGGGTTGCCATTAGCGACCGGGCGATGGCAAACCTGGTGCGCGACATGAGTGATCGATTCGGATTCGGCCCACAGACCGTGATGTTGGCGGTCACGACGATCTCGTTCGACATCGCGGTGCTCGAATTGTTCTCACCCTTGATCTCGGGTGGTTCGGTGGTACTGGCCGGCAATACCGAGATCCAGGATCCGCAGGCACTCGCGGACCGGATCTGTTCGAGCGGTGTGAATGTCATGCAGGCGACGCCTGCGCTGTGGGCCGGGTTGCTCACGCTCGGCCCGGCTCTGGATCTGAGCGGAGTCGATGTTCTGGTGGGCGGCGAACCGTTGCCCGAATCCGTTGCCGAAGAACTCGGTGCTGCAGCGCGAACTGTCTGGAACATGTACGGCCCCACAGAGACAACAGTGTGGTCGACGGTGGCCGCGGTGAGCTCCGGTGCCGACATCACCATCGGCAGGCCCATCGCCAACACCCGTGCATACGTCCTCGACAGAGCACTGCAACCGGTCCCGGTTGGCGCGGTCGGGGAGCTCTATCTCGCCGGTGACGGCGTCGCAACGGGATACTTCGGGCAGGTCGATCTGACGGCGGCCCGATTTGTTGCCGATCCAGATCAGCAGGGATGCCGGATGTACCGGACCGGTGATCTCGCGCGGTGGGGGACCGATGGTCGACTCGTCTGTCTCGGACGCACCGATGATCAGGTCAAGGTCCGCGGGTTCCGGGTCGAGCTCGGAGATGTGGAAACCGCGGTTGCCTCGATGAAGGGCGTGGATCGATGTGTCGCGCGGGTGATTCCGAGCGCCACCGGTGGGCAGTTGGTGGCGTACGTCCGCGTGATTGCCGGCGCGGCGGTCGACCGGGCGAAGATACGCGATGAACTGCGACTGATACTGCCCGAATACATGATCCCGGCAGCGATACTCGAAGTGGCCGGGTTCCCGCAGACGCCCAACGGGAAGCTCGATCGTAAAGCATTGCCTGAACCGGATTTCTCGTTGATGGTCACGGACTCCAGAGAACCCGAGAACGAGGTCGAGTCGGCGCTGTGTGCTGTCTTTGCACAGGTGCTCGGTGTGGCGCAGGTGGGCGTCGAGGACGACTTCTTCGGCCTCGGCGGCGACAGCATCACCGCGGTCCGGGTGGTCGGTGCCGCCGCCCGGGTGGGATTGAAGCTGACGGCGGCGCACGTGTTCGAATCGAGAACCGTTGCGGTACTCGCGCCGCTGGCCACATCGGTGACGGCTGCGACGCCCGTATCGGCTCCTCCGCAGGCCCACACGCGGCAGCGGGTGGCACCTGACACCGCAGTGTTCACCGGGCTCTCACAAGAAGAGCTCGACGAGTTCGAAGGCGAAGGCAACCTACTGTGACGACTGGCTCGCGACCCGCTACATCGTCCACGCTCGAAAACGTGGTGCCGCTGACCCCGTTGCAGGAATCGTTGGTCTATAAGTCCACGAATGCGGTTGGGACCGATCCGTATTCGATCGTCCTGTCGGTGCCTTTGCAGGGTGTGGTCGACGCGCAGCGGCTGCGGTCGGCGATTGCAGCGGTGATCGATCGGCATCCCGGTTTGCGCACCGGTTTCGCCCGCCGCAAGACCGGCGAGCCCGTGGGCCTGGTCCGGTCGTCGACCGAGTTCGGGTGGCAGGAGTTCGACGACTCCGACCGGCCCGAGCCCGAGCAGATCGAGCATCTCGCCCGCCTGGTCGCCGCCGAACGCACACACCGGTTCGACCTCACCGCACCGCCACTGTTGCGCGCGGCCCTGGTACGCACCGCCCCGCAGCAGTGCACCCTGGTGCTGACCGTGCACCACCTGATCGTGGACGGGTGGTCGCTGTATCTGCTGCTGGCCGATGTATTGCGTTCTTACGGAGACGATCTCACCGAGCCGTCAGACGGCACGAGCGCCTACTGGGGTTTCCTCAAATGGCTCGCGGCTGACCAGCAGTCGGGTGGGCAACGCCTGGAACAGTTCTGGAAGCCGGAGCTGGCCGAACTAGACGGTGGCACCTTGCTCGCCGAGCCGCGATCACCGGGCGCACGGTCGGAACTGCCGACCGAGTTCGAGGTGTCGGTGGAATCCGAGGTGGTCACCCGGCTTCGCGAAACGCTCGGTGCGGCAGGTCTGACGCTCAACACCGCATTGTCACTGGTGTGGGCGACTGTTCTCGGGAAACATCTCGGACGCAGCGATGTGGTGTTCGGCGCAACGGTCTCGGGGCGCCCGCCGGAGATCGAAGGCATCGAGTCGTCCATCGGAACCTTTGTCGACACCGTGCCCGTCCGGGTGCGGTTGTCGCCGTCATGCAGCCTGATCGACAACGCAATCACGCTGCAGCGAAAGCAGATTGCGCTGATGCCCGCGATGCACGTGGGTCTGGGTGTGCTGCAGCGCGCTGCCGGGGTCGGCGACCTCTTCGACACCATGCTGGTGGTCGAGAACTTCTTGATCGACTCCGCGGTGATCGACGAGGCACAACGCAGTGCGGGCCTGGATATGGGTGAGCCGGCCATCGCGGACGCCACCGAATTCCCACTGTCCCTCACCGTGGTCCCTTCACCGGCGTCCGGGATCCGGATCCTCGTCAAGTTCTCGCCGAGCCGGGTCGCCGAACAGGTGGTCCGGTCGTTGGTCGACCGGATGTGCATGGGGCTGAGCCTCTTTGCCGAAGCACCTGGGCGCTCGCTGGGCAGCATCGATTTCACGCTGTCTGGAGAGCGCGAGCAACTCGAGACGTGGTCGGCGATCACCCCCGGCGGGCCCACGCCGTCGGTGCCGGAGCAGATTCGAACCCGCGCGGCAGCCGGCCCTGACGCGACCGCGCTGGTGACCGAATCCGCAACGCTCACCTATGAAGACCTGCTTGCCCGCGTCGACGACTTCGCGCACGAGTTCGTCTCGCGTGGAATCGGCTGCGAGAGTGTCGTTGCGATTGCGGTGCCGCGTGGCATCGACGCGGTGGTGTCGATGCTGGCCGCACTAGAGGTGGGTGCGGCGTATCTGCCCATCGACCTGGAGTACCCGGCCGAGCGGATTTCCTACATGGTCTCCGATGCCGTACCCGCGCTGGTGGTCACCGACGATCCGCGAGTTGGTGCCTTCGCGGGCTGCCCGGTTGTCGATCCGGTGACGATCGAATCCCGAAACAGGCGCACCCCGAGAGCGGCCGGGACGTACATCCCGGCCGCGATTGCCTACGTCATCTACACATCCGGGTCGACCGGCACGCCCAAGGCGGTGCTGGGAACAGCAGGTGCGCTTGCCAACCGAATCGCGTGGGCGGCGCGGGACTGGTCGTTGCCCGCTGCCGATGTCCGGCTCGCGAAGAGCTCGTTCAGTTTCATCGACGGATCCACAGAACTACTCGGTGCGCTGGCATCCGGGGCACAGGTGGTCATGGCCGATTCCGGGAAGGCCAAAGACCCACAAGCCCTGGGACGGCTCATCGGTGACCATGTGGTCAGCCAGCTGACGGCGATCGGCGGACTGGCCACGACGCTGGTGGACACCACGCCGGTGCCATCGCTGCGCCGATGGATCCTGAGCGGTGAACCGCTCACCACCGATGCGGTGAATCGGATCAGCCGCGCGACGCCCGGTGCACAGCTGGTCAACTCGTACGGTTCGTCGGAGGTCGCCGGTGACGTGACCACTGCGGTGGTGACTCCGGGCGACCGGGTACTGGTCGGCTCTGCGGTACCCGGCACCGGGATCGCTCTGCTCGACATGTTCCTGCAGCCGGCCGCGCCGGGTGCGGTCGGCGAGGTGTACGTACGTGGTGCCCAGTTGGCGCGCGGCTACCGCGGTCGACCGGGCGCCACCGCGCAGGCCTTTGTAGCGGATCCTGCCGGGCACGGCACCAGGCTCTATCGCACCGGTGACCTCGGCCGCTTCGACGAGAACGGCCGATTGGAACTACTGGGCCGCAGCGACAGCCAGGTGACCATCCGGGGTCACCGCGTCGAACTGGCCGAGGTCGAGGCGGTCCTGGCGGCGTTGCCCGAGGTCCGGGCGGGTGCTGTTGCGGTCCGTGCCGACGCGCACGGCGACAACCTGCTGGCCGGGTACGTTGTGCCCGAACATGGTGGCGTGACAGGGCAGACGCTGCGCCAGGCGATGTCCCAGCGGCTGCCGGGACACCTGATCCCCACCGCGTGGACCCTGGTCGAGGACCTTCCGGTCCTCCCGAACGGCAAGCTCGATCGTGGGAGGTTGCCGGAACCCGTTGTCACCGGTGAGGGTGGTGGGCGCAGCGAACCGCGCACCCGGGCGGAGGCGCAGTTGTGCACCCTGTTCGCCGAGGTCCTGGGCGTTTCGATGATCGGACCCGAGGACAACTTCTTCGATCTCGGTGGGCATTCGCTGTCGGCCACCCGCCTGATCACCCGGTTGCGCGCGGCACTCGGCTCAGCGCTCACCGTCGCCGACATCTTCGAACGACCCACACCCGCACAACTGGCGGAACTTGTCGAGTCCGATGCCGGCACGGCCACCGAACCTCTTGTGGCGCAGACCCGGCCCGCACCGCTGCCTTTGTCGTTCGCGCAGCAGCGCCTTCGGTTCCTGCACCGGATCGAAGAAACCCGGTCGGCCTACACCCTGCGCTTCGCATTGCGGCTGCGTGGTCACCTCGACCGGGATACGCTGCGGCGGGCCCTGGCAGCGGTGGTGGACCGGCATGAGGCACTGCGAACGATCTTCCCGGAAGACGCCGAGACCGGTCACGCCATGCAGGTCATCCTTCCTGTCGGAACCGAGGTGGCGTGGAACGAGAGTTCCTGTGGCGACGGCGATGTGGCCGACAAGTTGCAGTCTCTCGGTGAGCAGACCTTTGATCTGACCTCGGAACTCCCGATCCGCGGCGAGCTGATCGACATCGGTCCGCAACACTGCGTGCTGGTGCTGCTGGTCCATCACATCGTCGCCGACGAATGGTCCGCGACGGCGTTGATGAATGACCTGGCCCGGGCCTATCAGGGTGAGTCACTGCCGATGCTGCCGGTGCAATACGCGGACTACGCGCTGTGGCAACGTCACGTCCTCGGGGAACCGGATCAGCCGACCGAACTCACCCGTGGGCAACTCGACTATTGGCGGGACCGGCTTGCGGGGATACCCGTTGAGCTGCCGTTGCCCTACGACCGGGCGCGTCCGGTACATGCGACGTATCGCGGCGGCACAGTCGAGTTCAGCATGGGTGCGGAAGAACTCGCTGCCCTGCGGCAGGTTGCGCGGGTCACCGGATCGACGATGTTCATGATGGTCCACGCGGCGACGGCCATTGCGCTGTCGGCGTCGGGCGCAGGCACCGACATCGTGGTCGGAACACCGGTTGCGGGTCGCACCGACAACGCTCTCGATGAATTGGTCGGGTTCTTTGTCAACACGCTGGTACTGCGCACGGACCTCGGTGGTGACCCGACCCTGGCCGAGGTGATCGCGACCATTCGCACCACCGACCTCGAAGCGTATGTGCATCAAGATGTTCCGTTCGAGCGAATCGTCGACGATCTGGATCCGGAGCGCTCGCTGGCGCGTCAACCGTTGTTCCAGACCCTGGTGCAGTACCGGAACGCGATTGTCGCCCCGAAGTTCCGGGGCACGGTCGCTGAACCGGTCTTTGCCGATTCCCGGACTGCAAAGTTCGATCTGACGTGTGAGTTCCGCGAATCGGCGCAGGGCCGCGGATTGACCGGAACATTCGAGTACGCAACCGATCTCTACGATCGATCGACCGTGGCGACGATGGCAGGACGGGTGCGGGCCGTACTCACGGCCATGGCCGAAGACCTGACCACCCAGGTGTCCTCGTTGCGATTGATCACCGCCACCGAATCGCAGTTGGTGCTGGCAGGCGCGCACCCCTGCACTCCGGTGGCGTCGTCGCTGACAGATGTGTTCGCGCAGTCCGTGCGCAACCATCCGGAATCGGTTGCGGTGCAGGACGCGAACGCGGCCCTGACCTACTCCGAGCTCGACCAACGGTCACGAACACTGGCGGCGACACTGGTGGCAGCCGGAGTCGGACGCGGCTGCTTTGTGGCGTTGATGATCCCGCGGACAACGGATCTGGTGGTGGCGGTACTCGCCACCCTGCGCGCAGGTGCGGCATATGTCCCGATCGATCCCGACTACCCGGCCGATCGAATCAGAATGATTGTGCAGGACTGTGCTCCGAGCGTCGTCGTGGTTGCCGGTGGCACCCGCCCACCTACCGGATTGCCGCCGCAGGCAACCGTGGTGGACCTCGAGACAGCCTGGCAGACCGTCGATTCGGCTGCGCCCATGCCGCTGGTGGTGCTGACAGAACAGGATCCGGCCTATGTGATCTACACGTCGGGCAGCACCGGTCGGCCCAAGGGTGTGGTCGTCTCGCACGGCAATGTGTGCGCCTTGCTCGGTGCCACCGCAGGTCGGTTCGAGTTCGGCCCGAGCGACGTATGGTCGCTCTTTCACTCCTACGCGTTCGACTTCTCTGTGTGGGAATTGTGGGGGGCACTTGCCTACGGGGGCCGGATCCAGGTTCTCGGTCGCGACGAGGCCCGATCGCCCCGGGCGCTGCTCGAGACGATCAACCGTGCCGGTGTGACCGTCCTGAACCAAACCCCTACCGCCTTCCGGCAGTTCGATGCGGCCGACACCGAAACGCCGGGTATGGCAGAGTCGTTGCGGTACATCATTTTCGGCGGCGAAGCCCTGGAACTCCCGGCGCTTTCCGGGTGGTTTGCACGGCACCGCCGCGTATCCGGTGACGCGCAGGCAGGTCCGGCTCTGATCAACATGTACGGCATCACCGAGACCACCGTCCACGCGAGTTGGCTCCAGATCACGGAGAACGACACCCGGGTGCCGTCGAGTTTGATCGGCGCCCCGCTTGCCGGATTCCGGGCGCGCGTACTCGACCACCTGCTGCGCCCCGTCGGTGTGGGCGTGAGCGGTGAGCTGTACCTCTCGGGGCCACAGGTCACCGCCGGGTATCTGCGGCGCGCCGGTCTCAGCAGCGTGCGTTTCGTCGCCGACCCCTGGGGCGCGGAAGGGGAGCGGATGTACCGCTCCGGAGATGTGGTCCGGTGGACCGATCGGGGCGCCCTCGACTACGTGGGACGCGCCGACCAGCAGGTCAAGATCCGCGGATTCCGTATCGAACTCGGTGAGATCGGGGCGGCGATCCGCGACGTCGAGGGCGTCCGCGACGCTGTCGTGGTCGACCGTGAGGGCCCCTCGGGTGCAACCATTTTGGTGGGTTACGTGGTTGCTGCGAGCAAACCCGATTCGGCTGATCCGGAATCAGCGGTCCTCACTTCTCGTGACCGCATATTCAGTGAGTTGAACTTCAGGCTTCCCGATTATATGGTGCCGTCGGCGTTGGTGTTCTTGCCCGACTTCCCGATGACACCGCACGGCAAGCTCGATCGCGGCGCACTTCCCGATCCGGACTTCACCACGAGTGTTACCTCGCGGGAGCCGGAGACCGACAACGAGCGGATCCTGTGTGAGGTGTTTGCCGAAACGCTTGGACTCGAACAGGTTTCGGTCGACGACGACTTCTTCGCGTTCGGCGGTGACAGTATCGTGTCGATCCAGCTCGTGAACCGGGCGCAGCGCCGAGGTCTGACCTTGGCGACACGGGATATCTTCACCCACCGAACCGTCGCCGCACTCGCGGCGGTGGCGACAAACGAGTCGCAGGACCAAGCCGATATCGATGCCGCGGTCGGCCCGGTTGCATTGCTGCCGATCATGTCTCGTCTACGTGAGCTGGGCGGATCGAGTACCCACATCAATCAGTCGATGGTGGTGCAGGTTCCGGTATCGGCCGACGGTGAGGTCATTCGCTCGATCGTGTCGGCCATGGTCGATCATCACGACGCCTTGCGCCTGCAGCTCACCGATATTGCAGGCATCCTGTGGTCGCTCGAGATCAGGCCACGGGGCGCGGTGTCGGGCGCAGACTGCGTGGAAGTGGTGCGAGTGTCCGATGACGCCGACCTCGGCGATGCGGTGGCCCACGCTTCCTCGGCCGCCCGCGATCGCCTCGATCCTGAAGCCGGCCGGATGCTGGCCGCGGTCTACCTCGACCGGCCCAGCACCCCGGGCCGGCTGGTTCTTGTCATCCACCACCTGGCCATCGACGGTGTGTCCCGTCGGATCATCCTCGAAGACCTGGAACAGGCGTGGGCGGACGTCCAGGCCGGCAGGCCGATCGATCTGCTGCCCGCGCGAACCACGTTGACGGAGTTCGCGGACCGGGTTTCGGCTGCGGCGCTCGACTCCGGTCGGCAGCGTGAGCTCTCGTATTGGCAAGATGTGCTGGCGCCCGGCGGCGAACTGGTTTCGGGTCCGGTGGCCGGGACGGTGGGCGAGCAGCGCATGGTCGAGGTCGCACTCGATACCGAGACCAGCGCTGCGCTGCTCACGTCGGTGCCGGCACTGTCCGGAGTCGAGGTGACCGCGGTCCTGCTCGGATCGGTTCGAGCGGTTCTCGGCGAGAGTGAACGTGAAATCGTCGTCGATGTCGAGCGTCATGGCCGTGAAGATCCCGATTCGGGTCCGTCGGTGGAACTGACGCGAACACTCGGCTGGTTCACCGCGATGGCACCGGTTCGGTTGCCCGCCTTCACATCTGTTGACGACGCGGTGGCGCAGACGGCGGCAGCGCTGGCCGCGGTACCGGGATCCGGACTCGGATATGGAATGCTTCGCCACCTCGATCCCCAGACCAGTGCGATTCTGTCTGAAACAGGCAGTGCCCAAGTGCTGTTCAACTACTTGGGGCGTATCCCGGTCGGCAAGGGTGGTGATTGGCTGCCGTCTGAAGAGTCACAGGCACTTGTTACCCCACCGGATACGGATCTTGGTGTCCCGTATGCGTTGGAGATCGAGATCGTGTGCATCGATGGGCCCGATGGCCCGGTACTGCGTGGCAGGTTCACCTACCTGCCGAGTGTCCTGGCCGAGGACGAAGTGGTGAGTGTGGCGCGGCGATGGATGTCGGTCAGTGGGCAATTGGCGGATCCCGCCACGAATTCGGTGGAGGTAGCACGGTGACCGACGTCAAGGAGTCTTACGGCAACGTGGACGAGACCGCAGCGCAGGGTCCGGTGACGCTGCCTGCCACGGCTGCTCAGCGGGATGTGTTCCTCGGCGCGCAGACCGCGCAGGACGCCACCCTCTACAACACCGGACTCTATGGAGAGGTGACGTCGGGTCCGCTCGACATCGATCGCCTCACCACTGCGATCGGCAGCGTGGTCGCCAAAGCTCCCACCCTGCACGTTCGGTTCACCATGGCGTCTGACGGAGAACTCCGGCAAATCGTCACGCCGCCGGGGAACACCATTCCCGACGTTGTCGATCTGCGCGCGGACGCAGATCCGCGTGCTGCCGCGATGGCGTGGATGCGAGCTGAGCTCGACCGGCCCCACGACGTCGCCACCGACGATCTGTTCGGGACCGCAGTCCTGCTGTTGTCGGACTCTGTGACCATCTGGTTCCTGCACGCACACCACATCGTCTGCGACGGTGTCGGACTGATGCAGCTCGGCCTCTCTGTGCGTCGTGCCTACCCCGCACCTGCCGAGTTCGATCCGGGACCGCGATGGTCGATAGAGGGCTACGTCAAGGCAGATCAGGACTATCGGAACTCCGATCAGTTCGACGCAGACCGGGCGTATTGGGTCGGGCAGATGGCCGACCTGCCGCCTGCCCCGCGTCTGTTGAATCGCTTTCTGCCGGCCGCGCAGGGGACCGAGCATGCTGCGGTGATCCTGAACACCGACCGCACGAAGGTCCTGCAGGACCTGGGCAAGGATCACGGTCTGTCGTTGGCGCAGGTGCTGATCGGTGTGCTCGCCGCGTTCACCCATCGAAGGACCGGTCTGTCCGACATCGTCTTCGCGCTGCCGACCACCGCGCGTGGGGTCAGTGAACTGCGAACCGTTCCGGCGATGGTGACCAGTGTCTTGCCACTGCGAATTCCCGTCGACGGTCGCGACACACTCACCGACATCGCCCGCAGAGTCGCCGACCGTCTCGCCGAGATGTTGAAGCACAGTCGGTTTCGGGGTGAAGACCTCGGCCGGGAACTACGCGGCCTCGACCCCGGGTACCGCATGTTCGGCGCCGGTATCAACGTCCTGTCCGCCTCCTCGAACGCGACCGTCGGAGGTTTGCCTGCGCAGTTCGTCCCGCTCGCATCAGGTCCGGTCGGAGACGTCGAGTTCCTCGCCGTGATTCAGCGGGGTCTCGAACCGATCCGCATCGCGTTGCGTGGTGTGGCCGACGCCAAAAATGATGTGCTCGAGATCAGCCGCGAACTGGAGGCGTTCTTCGAGGAACTGTTTGTCGACCCGACCGCCAGGCTGCAGGCACTGGGGTCGAGCGCTGTGGCGGTGTCCGGCGGCGAACCGCAAGCACTGCCACTGCTTCCGTCCCTGCACCGGGCGCGGCACCAGCCTGAGACCGTCGCAGCATTGCGGACCCGGACGGTGACCTTGCCCGCCGGATCCACCGCCGAGGTCGTCCGCGACGCGGCGTATTCACTGGTGAGCGCCCATCCGATCCTGCACAGCCGGTTGGCCGAACCCGCTGCGGGACTGTGGTCCCTGGAACCGGTCGATCCCGAAACCGCATCTTCTGGAGACGAGATCGACGTCCGCGCCGGCCGGATCCTGTGCGCGCACTGGCGATCCGACGAACTCACAGCACATCTGACGGTTGCCGCATTGTTCGTCGATGAGGTGTCGCTGGACGTACTGGCGGTCGAGCTGGAACAGGCCGCTTCGGACGCGCTTGCCGGACGGGCGATTCGAATCGATCCTCCCGCAACACACATCGCAGCGCTGGCCCGCGAACTCTCGGCCCGATCGCGCTCACCCCAACTGCTCGCCGAATTGCCCCGCTGGCTTGCGGTCCATGCCCCGGGCGGTCGGGTGGCGGCCGGGGTGACCCACCAGGGGGATTCGGATCAGACGGCGCAGACCGGATACGAGTCCGAATCACCCGTTGGCGCACCCGATGAGCTCGCACCCGAAGAACTCACCGCGGTGTTGTCAGCCGCGGCGGCTGCGACGATCGCGCGTTGGGATGCCGCCCGCGGTATCGACCGGACCGAGGTCGTCTTCGAAGTCGGCCAGGACATCCATCACAAGACCCCGTTCGGCCTGGACCTGTCCGGGACCGTCGGCCCGCTCCGTTCGGTGGCGCCCATCCGGTTGTCGACAGGTTCGGGGGCCGAGTCGGCGCAGCTCATCGAGACCGCCCGCGAGTTCTGGTCCGACGCAGCGGATGTGCGCTACGAGATTCTTCGTCACCTGCAGCCGCAGGCAGGCGCCGCCCTGGCGGCCTTACCACCGGTCGACTTGCGGGTCGAACGACTGGACACCGACGAACCGTTGCCTGCGCAGACGGCGATCAGACTGGCCCTGCGTCGCGGTGCTGACGGCTGGTCGGCGCATGTGCAGGGAAGGTTCTCGGCGGCCAGTGAACTCGAGTTCGAACAGCTTTCGACGATCTGGTCGCAGACCCTGACAGCTCTGTTGCCCGCGGCAGCGGCGCGGACGTCGCGCTACCTGGTACGGGTGACCCCCGAGCAGGACGAGGCCCTGATTTCACTGGCCGGAGAACACATTTCTGATGTGTGGCCACTGTCGCCGCTACAGGAGGGCCTGTTCTATCAGGCCCAGGTGGACAGCGGAAACGACATCTACACGGCACAGTTCTGGCTGGACGTCGATCACCAGCTCGACGCGGACCGGTTGCGGGTCGCCGCCACCGAGCTGATGAAACGCAATCCCGCAATCCGTGCGGGATTCACCGTCGACGGTTTTGATGCGCCGGTCCAATTCGTGGTCGACGATCTTGAACCCGCATTGGTCGAAGTCGATCTGTCGGGATACCCGGCTGCCGATCGCGAGGCGATGCTCGAAGCAGAGCTGCTCCGGGACCGGCGAACCCCGTTCACGCTCGATGCACCGCCGCTGTGGCGGATGACGCTTGTCCATCTCGACTCAGGTCATGACCGACTCGTGATCAATCGTCAGTTCATGCTGTGGGACGGCTGGTCGGGTGGCCCCTTTGTCTCCCAGCTGCTGGCACTTTATGCCGCAACGGATTGCGGCACCGTCGAAGCTCCGCATGCGACGTTCGGCGATTACCTTGCCTGGCTGGGTGGACAGGACCAGCAGGCCGCGCACGACGCGTGGGCGCAGATCCTCTCCGGTGTCGAAGAACCGTCGCTGCTCGCGCCGCGTGCGGCGGGTACGGTGACCGCGGCACCGGCGCGCATCGAACGCACTCTCGGAGCGGATCTTTCAGTCGCCCTCCGTGGGGCATCTCGTCTGGCGGGCGTCACGCTCAACGCAACACTCAATTCCGCTCTGGCGCTGGTGCTCTCACGTCACCTCGGTCGGGCCGATGTGATTTTTGGTTCCACCGTGTCGGGTCGCCCGACCGAGGTCCCCGGTCTCGAAGGAGTCATCGGGCTGTTCTTGAACACGATTCCGGTCAGGGTGGGGCTGCGGCCCGGGGAGACACTCACCGAACTTGTGCGCAGGGTGCAGACCGACCGGGTGGACTCGATGGCATACGACCATTTGGGACTCGCCGGAATCCAGCGCGCCGCCGGCGTCTCGACGCTGTTCGACGTCCTGTACGTGCTGCAGAACTTCCGCACCGAGGACGAAGAGGCCGAACAATCGCAGCGGCACGGACTGCTCGGTGAGGGCAGCCTCGATCACACCCACTACCCGGTCACCATCGTGGTGACGCCGAGCGAGGACATCCGCTTCCGGATCGAGTACCGGAAAGACCTGATCAGCGACAACCTCGCCGCCACGATCGCCGACGAGTTCCGTTCGGTCCTCGCGACGTTCGTAGATGCTCCCGGCACCGTCGCTGCTGCCGCGCTGCCCGTTGCGCTCCCGGCGGAACGACGGGAACCGCGCCAGGACGGCCTCGACCTCCAGGACCTCCCCGACACCACGATCTCCGAGATGCTCGCCGAGCGCGCGGCACTGATCCCGGCGGAAATCGCGCTCGTATTCGGGCAGCAGCGCGTCACCTACGCAGAACTCGACGCCCGGATCAATCGATTGGCCCGACTCCTGGCGGGCCAGGGTGCCGGTCCCGAGTCGATCGTGGCCATCGCGCTACCCCGCAGCATCGACACGGTGGTTGCGCTGTTCTCAGTACTCCGTTGCGGTGCAGCCTATCTGCCCCTGGAGCTCGATCATCCCGACGACCGTCTCGCGGCCATCCTCGACCAGGGCGATCCGATGGTGGTACTCACCGTCGCGGGCACGGCGCAGCGACTCGGCGGGCGAAATCTGCTGGTCCTCGACGACGCCAAGACCCGTGGACATCTGGCCGATCTGCCTGAATCACCGTTGACCGACGTCGAACTCGGGATGTTCGCGCCCGGAACACCCGGCCGCCTTCGGCATCCGGCCTATGTCATCTTCACCTCGGGTTCGACGGGTCTGCCCAAGGGTGTGTCGACGCCCTATCTCGGGCTGACGAACATGCAGCTCAACCATCGCAGTGCAATTTTCGATCCGACGGTTCAGGCTGTCGCTGAGTCCGGCAGGAGCGGGCGGCTTCGCATCGCCCACACCGTGTCGTTCGCGTTCGACATGTCGTGGGAAGAGCTGTTGTGGCTGGTCGAAGGCCACGAAGTCCATGTCTGCGACGAAGAACTCCGCCGCGATGCCGCCGGGCTGGTGGACTACTGCCGTCAGCACCTCATCGACGTCGTCAATGTCACCCCGACGTACGCCCACCATCTGTTCGAGGCCGGACTTCTCGCCGGACCGGAGGACGTCAGAACCCCGTATCCCGGGCATCGCCCGCCCCTGGTCCTGCTCGGCGGCGAAGCGGTTCCCGAGAACATCTGGCAACAGCTACGCGAAACCCCGGATGTGCTGGGCTACAACCTGTACGGACCCACCGAGTACACGATCAACACACTCGGCGCGGGCACCGACGAGTGTGACAAACCCACCGTCGGACATCCGATCAGCCGCACGCAGGCCCACCTACTCGATGCGTGGCTCCGGCCCGTACCCGAGGGCGTGGTCGGCGAGCTGTATGTGACCGGCGCCGGTTTGGCGCGTGGTTACCTCAATCGGGCCTCACTGACCGCTGAGCGATTTGTGGCCGACCCGTTCGCGGCGGCCGGGCAGCGGATGTACCGCACGGGTGACCTGATGCGATGGCGGGCCGACGGGAACCTGGAGTTCCTGGGACGCACCGATGATCAGGTGAAGATCCGTGGCTATCGGGTTGAGGTCGGTGAGGTCGAGGCGGTACTCGACGCCCATCACGACATCGTGCGGGCTGCCGTGATCGCTGCCCCGGATCCGTCGGTTCCCGGTACCAAACGCCTCGTCGCGTACGTGGTGCCCGCGACGGGCTTCGATGGCGATCTGGCCGCGTTGCGGGCGTACCTGGGAGGATTGTTGCCCGATTACATGGTCCCGGCGTTGTTCTCGGCGGTGGACAGCCTGCCGATGACCGTGAACGGCAAGCTGGACATCGCCGCGCTGCCCAAGCCGGAACTGGCCGTCGGTGGCGTGCGACGTGCGCCGCGGACCGACACCGAACGTGCATTGTGTGAGGCATTTGCCTCGATCCTCGACGTCGACGAGGTCGGTATCGACGATGACTTCTTCTCACTCGGCGGACACTCGATGTCGGCGATGCAGTTGGTCGGCAGAGTGGAGGTCGACGGACGCAAGCTTGCGGTCCGTGATCTGTTCGAGGCGCGGACTCCGGCCGCCCTGGCCGCACGTCTGCAGGGTGGAGATGTCCGGGCCGATCCGCAAACCTCCTCGTTGAGCGCCGTCGCGAACACGCCACGGCCCGAACTGGTTCCGCTGTCTCCGGCCCAGGAACGCCTGTGGCTCCTGAACTCACTCGATGGTGACGACCTGGCGTATCACTACGCGCATGTCGCGCGTGTCGGTGGAGTTGTCGACGAGAATGCGCTGCGCGCGGCACTTCTCGACGTGCTGGACCGGCACGAGGCGTTGCGCACGGTGGTTCGTATCGTGGACGGACAACCCACCCAACACGTCGTTGCGGCCGCCGATGCACTGGCATTCGATGTACTCGAGCACCGCGGCGCCGATGACACGGCTATCCGCACCAGTGTCGCAGCACATCTGACCCGGCCTTTCGATCTCGAACGCGGGCCGGTTCTGCGGACCTGCCTGGTCCGGGTTGGGGAGGCAGGCGAACACTCGGTGATCGCTTTGGCCCTGCACCATATGGTCACCGACGAGTGGTCGGACCGCCCGCTGCTGACCGATCTGACCATCGCATATCTGGCCCGGTTGTCCGGTACCGCACCTGAATTCGCCGACCTGCCGGTGCAATACGCCGACTACACCCTCTGGCAGCTCGAGCGGCTGGGATCGGTGTCGGATCCCGGGTCTCGCGCGGCGCGCCAGTTGGACTACTGGGAACAGACGCTGGCCGGCCTGCCCGATGAGATCGAGCTGCCACGCGATCGGCGTCGCCCGACGGTCCCGAACGGGGCCGGTGACATGGTCACCGCGCAGGTCGGACCCGAGGTCCGCGACGCGCTGCTGGCAGTGGGACGCAAGGTCAACGCCAGCATGTTCATGGTCACCCAGGCTGCGGTTGCCGCGCTGCTGAGTCGTCTCGGCGCCGGGACCGACCTGGCCCTCGGTTCGCCGATCTCCGGTCGAGGCGATCCGGCTCTGGCCGACCTGGTGGGTTTCTTCGTCTCGACGCAGGTGCTGCGGATGGACGTCTCGGGTAACCCGACGTTCACCGACCTGCTGGAGCGGACGCGTGAGGTCGATCTGGCCGCTTTCGAGAATCAGGATCTGCCGTTCCAACAGATCGTAGAAGCTCTGAGCCCGTCGCGTATCGCCGGTCGTAACCCACTCTTCCAGGTGATGGTCAGCTACCTGCAGATCGGTGGTGGCAACCCTGATTTCCTGGGTATGCCAACCGAATTCGAGAACCTGCAGGCGCAGCACGCCAAGTTCGACCTCGCGTTCACCTTTGTCGACGCCGACGCGTCGATGACCATCGGCGTCGAGTACTCGACTGAACAGTTCGACCGCTCCACAGCAGAGGGTTTCGTCCGCAGGCTGGTTGGTGTCCTCGAACAGATCGCCGCGCGTCCGGCCATCACAGTCGGCGATCTGACGGTGATCGACGCAGCCGACAACGAGGTGCTGGCCGCACTCCGGGGTGCTCGGGTTCCGGCACCGCCGACCTTGGCGGACCTGTTGGTCGCCCGCCCGCCGCAGCCGCAGCCGGCCTTGCTGACCCCCGGCGGCGGATCGGTGTCGCATGGCGATTTCCGCGGCTCCGTCGCACGTTTGTCGCGTCATCTCATCGCCTCCGGAGTTGGTCCTGAGTCCGTTGTCGCCGTGGCGATTCCACGCTCGGAAGAATTGCTGAGGACCATTCACGCCGTCGTCATGGCGGGCGCCGCCTACTTGCCGCTCGATGTGGATTATCCGGCGGACCGGTTGCAATACATGGTCGACGCCGCGACACCGGTCGTCGCGATCACGGTTGCCGACTGGGTGGGCAACATGCCCGCGGGCATCCCGGTCGTCGTTCTCGATGATTCGCTTGTGTCCGAAGCGCTCTCCGAACTGTCGGGTGATCCGATCACGGACGGCGAACGCACCGAACGGCTGTTGCCGGAACACCCCGCCTACGTGTTGTTCACCTCGGGGTCGACCGGTCGACCGAAGGGTGTTGTGGTCTCGCACCGGGCGATCGTCAACCGGCTGGTGTGGATGCAGAGTGTCTACGGCGTCGGGGCCGGTGACCGAGTTCTGCACAAGACGCCGATCAGCTTCGATGTCTCGGTGTGGGAGCTCTTCTGGCCGTTGGCATATGGTGCCACCCTGGTGATCGCCGAACCGGAAGCACATCGCGATCCGGCGTATCTGGCGCGGCTGATCGACGAGCAGCGAATCAGGTACGCACACTTCGTTCCGTCGATGCTCGAGGTTTTCTTGGCGTCCCCGGCGGTGACAGCGGTGCCGAATCTGGCCGAGCGTGGACTCGAGGCGATCATCGCCAGTGGGGAAGCGTTGCGGGCGGATGTCGCGCAGACGCTTCGTAACCGACTGCCGGGTGTGCGCCTGGACAACCTTTACGGACCCACCGAGGCAGCGGTGGACGTGAGTGCAGCAATCGGTGTGGGTGACGGAACCTTCGAGGATCCTGATCTGGTGAGTGCTTCACTGTCGCTGGGTGGACCGGTCTGGGGCACCGACCTGTTCGTCCTCGACACATTCCTCCGGCAGGTTCCCGAAGGCGTGATCGGGGAACTGTACCTCGGTGGCGTGCAGTTGGCCCGCGGCTATCACGCGGACCCGCGGCGCACGGCGGAACGTTTTGTGGCACACCCATTTGTGGTCGGTGAGCGTCTGTACCGGACAGGTGACCTCGTATGTGTGCGCCGTGACGGCGAGGGCCGGATCGGGCTCGATTATCGTGGCCGCTCCGATCAGCAGGTCAAACTGCGTGGTTTGCGTATCGAACTCGGTGAGATCGAAACGTCGATACTCGAAACCGGAGGATTGTCGGCAGCTGCGGTTGCCGTGCACGCGGATGACCTCGTGGGTTACTACGTGCTCGACCCGTCGTCGACGGAACATCCTGACGTCGAAACGATACGCAGCGCCATCGCATCTCGGCTGCCGCGCTACATGGTTCCAACGCACATGATCGAACTCGACGTTCTTCCACTGGGGCCGAGCGGCAAACTCGACAGGCGGTCACTGCCGGTTCCGGTCAGTGCGGCGCGTACCTCACGAGCTCCCGAAGGTGAGCTCGAGACGGTGCTCGGTGAGATCTTCGGCGACGTGCTGGGCTGGGACCCGGAGCAGGGACCGGTCGGTGCAGAGGATGACTTCTTCGCACTCGGCGGACACTCGCTGCTCGCGATCCGGGTCTGCAACGCGCTCGGCGAGAGGCTTGGCGTCTCGGTGGGGATGCGGGACCTCTTCGAGAAGCCCACGATCGCCCAGTTGGCCGAGCACCTGAAGGACAGTCGGGCCACGCAGACGCGTCCGCAGTTGGTGGCCCGTACCCGCCCTGATCGGCTTCCGCTGTCGTCCGGGCAGGCCCAGATGTGGACCATGTACGCCGTCAGTGGCGCCGACCCCACGTACAACGTGCCGGTGTTCTGGTCTCACCCCGGTCCGATCGACGAACAGGTTCTGGCGCAGGCGCTCGCCGATGTTGTTGCCCGGCACGAGGTTTTGCGCACGGTCTACCCCGAGGTCGATGGAGAACCGGTCCAGGTCATCAAACCGGCCGGGACGGTCACCGTGCCCGTCGAGTCGATTGCGGTCGGTGAGGCCGAGGTGGTCGCTGCGGTCATGTCGGCGGTGTCATACGGTTTTGAGCTCGATCGCGAGGTGCCGTTGCGGGCAACCGTTCTCAAGACCGGTGCCGGAGCAGATCTGGTGCTGCTGGTGCTGCACCACATCGCGACCGACGAGTGGTCGGTGGCGCCGTTGCAGCGAGACCTGACGGAGGCCTATCGGGCTCGATCGGCCGATGCTGCACCGGACTGGACCCCGCTCCCGTTGCAGTACGCCGACTATGTGCTGTGGCAACGTGATCTACTCGGTGACCCGAACGACGAACGCTCCAGGAGCTCAGTCGCCCTGGACTATTGGCGTACCCGGTTGGCAGGGGTTCCCGAAGAGCTTGCATTGCCCTACGACCATCCACGACCGGATCGGATGAGCAATCGCGGCGGCACCGTCTTCCGCCGGATCGATGCCGGGATCACCAGGCCGCTCCGAGAACTCGGAGCTCAGACCGGCGCCAGTATGTTCATGGTCATGCAGGCCGCGGTCGCAACAATGCTGCACCGCATGGGCGCCGGTACCGACATCGCGATCGGATCACCGATCTCCGGGCGTAGCGACGCGCAGCTCGACGACATGGTCGGCTACTTCCTGAATACGGTTGTGCTGCGCACGGATCTGTCCGGGCAGCCGTCATTCATCGAGTTGCTCGGAAGGGTGCGGGAGAGCGATCTTGCCGCTTTCGATCATCGCGACGTGCCGTTCGAGCAGGTTGTCGAGACGGTGGCGCCGAACCGTTCCCCGGCGATCCACCCGCTGTTCCAGGTGATGATCGTCTACCTGACCGGGACGCTGCCGGATACGTCGTCGTCCGGTATCGGTGCACCGGAACAACTTTCCGGCAACGGCACGGCGAAGTTCGAGCTCTCCTTCGATTTCACCGAAGACCAGGCCACCGGCGTTGTCGGCTGCGCGTTGCAGTACAGCAGCGATCTGTTCGAGCGGTCTACGGTGGAGGCGCTCGCGGAGCGCCTGATCGCGGTGCTGCGTACGGTTGCCGGGCGCATGGATGTGCCACTGCGTGAGATCGATGTCTTGTCGGCCACAGAGTCGGACAATGTGGCGGCATGGTCGACGGGTGAGCAAGTGGACCTGCCGCCGGGCACGATCAACGAACTGCTGGCCGACGCGGCATACCGGCATCCGGCTGCGGAGGCCGTCGCGTTCGGTGACCAGAGTTTGAACTATGCGCAGTTCGACATGCAGACGAACGCGTTGAGTCGCCTGCTCCTGCGCCGCGGTGTGCGCCCGGGGGATCGGGTTGCGGTGGCGTTGCCACGCAGTCTGGAATTGCCCGCGGTACTGACCGCGATCATGCGTACCGGCGCTGCCTATGTGCCGATCGATGCCGATTATCCACTCGATCGCATCGAGTACATCCGGGAAAACAGTGCGGTGGCACTGACAATCGCCGATTCCACGACGGTGTCGGCACTCGGTGATGCCGCCGATGTGGTGCTACTCGACGACGCCGCGCTGCGCGCCGAACTGGCCGAACTGTCGACAGAGCCGGTCAGAGATGACGAACGGGGCCGGGCAATCCTGCTCGGCGACGCCGCCTACACGATCTACACCTCGGGTTCGACAGGACGCCCGAAGGGGGTGGTCATCGATCATCGGGGCCTGGTCAACTTCCTGGTCTGGAAGCAACGGGCCACCGGAATCGATGCCAGCGACCGGATCTTGCAGAAGACCCCGTTCTCGTTCGACGCCTCGGTGTGGGAGTTCTTCGTCCCATTGATGATCGGCGGCACGGTCGTGATGGCCGAACCGGGTGGACATCGGGACCCGCAGTACCTGCTCGACGAGATCGAGCGGGCACAGCTGACAACGGTCGAGTTCGTGCCGTCGATGCTCAATGCTCTTCTGCAGTACGACTTCCCGAAAGAGGCCACCGCATCGGTGCGGCGGGTGTTCTGCGGTGGTGAGGCACTGTCTGCGGCAACCGCGGCCGCGGCACTGGCCCGGTTCGATGCAGATCTGTACAACCTGTACGGACCCACCGAGACCACGGTCGGTATCACCGGTGAACTGGTGACCGCGCAGGTCGTCGCCGGCGGACAGGGTTCGGGGGCGGGTCTGTCGATCGGGAGCCCGGCCTTCAACTCGGCGGCGCGAGTGCTCGACAACTCGCTACGGCCGGTGGCCGTCGGCGTCGTCGGCGAACTGTATCTCGGTGGTCCCCAGGTCGCGCTGGGTTATCACGGTCAGCCGGGCCTGACCGCAACCCGCTTTGTTGCCGATCCCTTCAGTGCAGTCGGCGAACGCCTGTACCGCACCGGCGATGTCGTCCGCTGGACCGAGCACGGTTCGATCCAGTATCTGGGCCGGATCGATGATCAGGTCAAGATTCGCGGCTTCCGTGTCGAGACCGAAGAGATCAGGTTTGTGCTGGAATCGCACCGGGACGTGCGAACGGCGGCAGTTGTTGTGCGCAGGCGTGGTTCCCTCGCAGAGCCCTACCTGGCGGCCTACGTCACGCGTACCGCTGCCGGGTCCGGCCGGGCAATCGAAGACGGGCTCATCACCCGGTTGCGGGACTTCCTGGCAGAGCGGCTTCCCGACTACATGGTGCCGGTTGCGTTCGCCGAACTGGACGAATTGCCGGTCACCGTCAACGGCAAGTTCGACGCCAGTGGCCTGCCGGAACCGGTGCCGTTCGCGGCGATCGATCACCGGGACCCGGCGACGGCGACCGAGATCCTTGTTGCCGAGGTGCTGCGAGAGGTCTTGGAGATCGGCCAGGAGGTGTCGATTTCGTCGAACGACGACTTCTTCGGTCTCGGCGGTCAATCACTGTCGGCGACAAGGTTTGCCAATGCTCTGCGCAGCAGGACCGGACTACCGCTGGCCCTACGGACCATCTTCGACCGGCGGACCGTCACCGGGATCGCCGCGGCGATCGACGCGGGAGTCCAGAGTGGACAAGGCCATCCGATCGCGGTGGAACTCGCACCGTCGGCACGGGGTCGCTACGTCTTTTGTGTGCACGCCATATCCGGGGTGGGGACCGTGTATTCGAGTTTGGTGCCGCATCTACCCGAAGGCCATGGCCTGATCGCGCTGCAGGATCCGGCCCATGGCGGATCGTCGCAGGACTTCGAGACCCTCGACGAGCTGGTGGCGACCTACACCGAGGTGATCCGCGAGCACCAGCCCGAGGGTCCCTATGAGCTGCTGGGCTTTTCGTACGGTGGACATATCGCCTTCGGGATCGCCCGCGAGTTGGAGGCTGCCGGTGCCACCGTCAGCGGCCTGACCATCCTCGACACTCCACCGGTCGCCGCTGACACGGTGAATACCTCCCCGGATCCAGATCAGCTCGAGCGCGAGGTGATTCGGATCTTTGCGCACTATGCCGCACTGTCGGCCGCGGACGTCGATGCGGTGGCCGGGTTGCCCCGGGATGAGGCACGAGCCCAGATCGCCTGTCGTAGTGCAGAATCGGGTGGACCGATGGCGGATTACAGCCTCGACGACGCCCGTGCGTTCATGGCTTCGTACGCACGCTGCCTGCGGCTGATGAAGCAGGCGCCGACACATGGTGAGGTCTCGGTGCCGATCGATCTGGTGTTGGGTTATCTGCACTTCGAGACCCAGGATGCGACCCGCGAACTCTGGCAGGGGCATTGCCGCAGCGTTGTGCGATCCTCGCACGTACCGGCGATGCACGACGACATGCTGACTCCGGACATCGTGGGGCAGTGGTACCGCGGGCCGGTTGAATGATCGTTGGTGATGGGTTCTCGATGCCCACGAAGAGAGGTTGGACTCGCATGTCTGTGCCAGGCGTCAGTGGCAAGACGGTCCTGATCACCGGTGCCGCCGGTGGTATCGGAACAGCAACAGCTCGAGCGTTTACAGAGGCCGGGGCCAATGTGGTTCTCACGGATATCGGCCCGGCGCCGATCGAATCGCCGTGGGATGCCGCAAGCGTCTATGTCCGGGCCGACGTCACGGACCCGGATGCCGTTGCGGGCTTGTTCGACCACGTCAAGGAACTCCATGGTCAGGTGGACGCGGTGGTCCATGCGGCAGGCGTGCTCACCACCGGGCCGGTGTCGGAATTGACTGATTCGGAATGGGATCGGGTCCTGACCGTCAACGCGACCGGGACGATGGTCGTGACACGGGCCGCTTCCCGCGTTCTGCGTGGCCCGGCCTCGATCACGGTTGTCTCCTCCAATGCCGGGGCTGCGCCCCGTGCGGGGATGGCGGCCTACGCGGCATCCAAGGCTGCTGCAACCGCATTCGTCCGATCTCTGGGGCTGGAGTTGGCGCCGCTGGGCATCCGCTGCAATGTCATCTCGCCGGGCTCGACCGATACCGCGATGCTTCGGGGAATGTGGGACACACCCGATGGGTCGGCGACCACCATCGCAGGCTCGCCGGAGAGTTTCCGGTTGGGGATCCCGCTCGGCCGCCTGGCGGATCCGAGTGAGATCGCCGGGTGTGCAGTATTTCTCGCCTCCGCTGCCGCCCGACACATCACCCTGCATGACCTGCGGGTCGACGGCGGGGCCACCTTGGATCAGTGAGCAGTGAGGTGTCTGACTGGTGCATTCAAGTTAAGTGTGCCTACACTAACTTTTGGCCAGTGTTTCGTGACCACATATAGAAAGTGGAGGACCGTCTGTGGCAATTCCGGCGATTGATCCGTATGAACTGCCGAGTGCATCGGTGATTCCGGAGAACAAGGCACCCTGGGTGCTGGCGCCGGAGCGCGCAGCTCTGCTCATACACGACATGCAGAACTATTTCATCGATGCCTATCAGGTCGATGCCGAACCGATGGCCACGGTCATGCCCAACATCGCGGTGATCAGGCAATGGTGTGCGCGACTGCAGATCCCGGTGATCTTCACCATGCAACCGGGCGACCAGCATCCTTCTCGTCGGGGCCTGTTGGCCGATCTGTGGGGTCCGGGACTGACCGTCGGCCGCGACACCGAGGTGGTCTCCGAGCTGGCACCGCTGAGCACCGACATCCAGGTGACGAAGTGGCGTTACTCCGCGTTCCAGCGCACGGACCTGCGTGAGCTGCTCTCACACCACGGTCGAGATCAGCTGTTGGTCACCGGCGTCTACGCGCACATGGGCTGCATGCTGTCCGCCGCCGAGGCCTTCATGACCGACATCCAGCCGTTCTTCATCGCCGACGCCACCGCCGACTTCAGCCGGGATGAGCACGAGATGGCGTTGTCCTATGCGGCCAAACGCTGCGCCGTGGTCACCACCACCGACGACGTGATCAGCGTCCTGCGCCATGCCGCCGCTGCCTGAGTCCGGCGGGAGTGCCTCCCTGTCAACCGAGTTGGACGGAGTGGTTCCGTATCCGCCGGAGGTGGCTCAGGGTTACCGCGACCGCGGGTTCTGGACGGGCGAAACCCACTGGGAGATGCTGGAAAGCTCTGTTGCCCGCAATGCCGGCATCGTTGCCGTGCGCGACGAACGCCGAACCGTGACGTACGGCGAACTGCGCGACAACGCACTCTCGCACGCCGACACCCTGTCCGCGATGGGGATCGGGCGCGGGGACCGGGTGGTCGTCCATTTCCCCAATGTCGTCGAGTTCGTCGAGATCACGTTCGCGCTGTTCGCAATCGGCGCGGTGCCGATCTTTGCGTTGCCCGCACACCGCCGTAGCGAGATCCGGTACTTCATCGAATTCGCCGAGGCTGCAGCGTATGTGACTGTCGACAAGGCGGCCGGATTCGACTACGGACGCCTTGCCGGTGAATTGAAGAGCGAGTTCGGTGACCTGCAGACGGTGGTGCTGCCCCACGGTGCGGAGAATCCGGCAGTCGGAGAACGCAATCCGTACCGGTGCGCTGCGTTGCCCTCGGATCTGGCTTTTCTGCAATTGTCCGGCGGGACCACCGGGCGTCCGAAGCTGATCCCACGCACACATGACGACTACCTCTATTCGGTACGCGAGAGCAACCGCATCTGCGGCGTCACCTCGGACACGGTGCTGCTGGTGGTCCTGCCGGTGTCGCACAACTTCACGATGAGTTCGCCGGGAATACTCGGTGCGTTCCACGCCGGCGCCACGGTGATCCTGGCCCCGAACCCCAGTCCGGACACCGCATTCGAACTGATCGAACGGCACCGGGTCACCATGGTCTCCCTCGTTCCGCCGGTTGCGCTGGCCTGGATGAACTCGTCGCTGCGGGAAACCCGTGACCTGTCGAGTCTGCAGACGATCCAGGTCGGTGGGGCCAAGTTCAGCCAAAGCGCGGCCGAGCGAATCGAAACCGACCTGGGCGCACGTCTGCAACAGGTGTTCGGAATGGCCGAGGGTTTGGTCAATTACACACGCCTCGACGACGACATCACCACGGTGACCACGACCCAGGGCCGTCCGATCTCGCAGGCCGACGAGGTCCGGGTTGTCGACGACAATGACCGCGACCTGCCGCGGGGGCAGGCCGGGCACCTGCTGACCCGGGGGCCGTACACGATCCGCGGTTATTTTCGGGCAGCCGAACACAACGCGAAATCCTTTACCGCCGACGGTTTCTACCGCACCGGAGACATCGTCACGCAAGACGAACGCGGCTATCTCACGGTCGTGGGCCGAGCGAAGGATCAGATCAATCGCGGGGGCGAGAAGATCGCACCCGAAGAGGTCGAGAACCATCTCCTGGCACACGAGTGGATCCACGACGTCTCGGTTGTCGGCATCCCCGACGACCATCTCGGCGAGCGCAGCAAAGCGTATGTGGTGTTGCGCGCCGAATATGCCTCCACACCACCGACTTCGCTCGCGATCAGGAAGTTTCTGCGAGAGCGTGATCTGGCGGCCTACAAGATCCCCGACGTTGTCGAGTTCGTGACGGAGTTCCCGCGCACCTCGGTGGGCAAGATCTCGAAGAACGATCAACGAACACCACGGCCGGAGCCGGCGCGTTGAAACGCCGGGCACCGAGAAGTGCACTGACAGAAATGGACAAGGGTGAGTGATGTGAGCGGTTCCACCGTGCTGTCGAGGCAGCGCATCGTCTCGGATATCGCCGAACTACTCGATGTGGCACCGGAAGAGCTGACCGAGGACACGAATCTACTTGATGCCGGACTGGATTCGATCCGCTTGATGTCGCTGGTCGAGAAGTGGCGCACGGCAGGCTCTCCCGGTGCCGATTTCGTGAATCTGGCTTCCGAGCCGGTGGTCGGTGTGTGGCTCGACGCGGTGGCCGTCGAAGAAGAACCCGGGTCAGCCCAGACCTGTTGAGCTCGATCAACCAAAGCAATGTGGTTGGGCCGGCGTGGTTGCAGATCAGTCGACCACCGGCGATGACCGGCGAGGAAGGAATGACAATGGCCATCGGCGATGGTTCTCCCGCGGACGTGGTGGGTGTGGGCTTCGGCCCGTCGAACCTCGCGTTGGCGATCGCGATCGATGAGCACAACCGATCGGTTGACTCGGATCGCCGGATCGTGGCGAAGTTTGTGGAGAAGCAACCACGTTTCGGCTGGCATCGGGGAATGTTGTTGCCCGGCACGACGATGCAGATCTCATTCCTCAAAGACCTGGTCACACAGCGCAATGCCTGCAGTGAGTACTCGTTTCTCAACTACCTGACGCAGCAAGGGCGGTTGTCCCACTTCATCAATCATCAGAGTTTCTTCCCGACCCGGGTCGAGTTCAGCGATTACCTGACCTGGGCGGCCCAGAAGGTCGACGCCGATGTGGCCTACGGCGCGCAGGCCAGTGGTGTGGAATGGGACGGCGAGTTCTTCGAGGTCAAGGTCGCCGGTCGGCCTTCCATTCGGGGACGCAATCTTGTTGTCGCAGCGGGTCTGACGGCGAGTCTGCCCGACGGCATACAACCGAGCCCGCGGGTGTTCCACAATCATCGGCTTCTCGATCATCTGGCCGCATTGCCGGAACAGAAGCACCACCGGTTTGTCGTGGTCGGAGCCGGGCAGAGCGCCGCGGAAGTCACCGCCTACCTCCACGACACGTATCCGGGGTCCGAGGTTCATGCGGTCTTCGGGAAGTACGGGTACACCCCGGCCGACGACAGTCCCTACGCCAACCGGATCTTCGATCCCGAAGCGGTGGTGGACTTCCATCAGGCCTCGGCCGGTCTCCGTCAGCAGTTGCTCGACTACCACCGCGGCACCAACTATTCGGCGGTCGACCTCCCGTTGATCGAAGAGCTGTACCGGCGGGAGTACCAGGAGCGGGTCAGCGGCAATCGGCGGCTGTTCGTCCGGGGCGCCTCCGAAGTCGGCAAGGTCATCGACTCCGAATCCGGGGTGTCGGTGCGGATCTGTCATCGTCCGAGTCAGGCGATCGAGGAGATCGATTGCGACGCAATCATCTTCTCGACCGGCTTCCGTCCGACGGGACTTGTCGACCTGCTGGGTCCGCTGGGCGATGAATGTGCGGCCGACGAACACGGACGGCCGGTTGTGGCCCGGGATTACCGGGTGATGACCAGCGATCGGGTCGGCGGTGCAATCTATCTGCAGGGCAACACCGAGCACACGCATGGACTGACGTCGTCGTTGTTGTCGAACCTCGCGGTGCGGTCCGGTGAACTCGTCACGTCGCTGGCCGGGGCCGGCGTCCCGAGCATGATCTAGTGCCCCGACACCGGTTCCTCCGCGGTCCGCTCGGACCGGCCGAGGAATGCACATGGAATGGTCATGACTAAGGTGAGCGTAACCAATTGTGACGTAGGTAATCCATGTGCGGAGAGGGTCGTGAGGTCGGCGGCGAAATGAAGGCAGAACACAACATCGGCCGGTTACCCCGGTGAATCTCCGTTCCGGTGCCATACCTCGGTCCGACCTCCGTAAAAGCAGTGAAGCCACCAGTGGGACGGACGTGGCGAAGAAGCGGCCGGACGGACTGGCCGCGACCAACACACGTCGAATGCTGGGCGCCCTTGTCGCCCTTGCCGTGCTGGCGGTGGTGTGTCTGCTCAGCGTTGCGATCGGATCCAGGGACATCCCGCTGGGAACCGTTTGGCAAGCGCTGTTCTCGCCTGAGAACTCCAACGATCACATCGTGATCCGTGAACTGCGCATCCCGCGAACGGTCCTCGGCCTCGTTGTCGGGATGGCGTTGGGGGTCTCGGGCGCACTCATCCAGGCAACCACCCGAAACCCGCTGGCCGACACCGGCATCCTCGGTATCAACGCGGGTGCGGCGTTTTCGGTCGCACTGGCGGTCAGCGTTTTCGGTCTGAGCGGCCTCATGTCGAACGTGTGGTTTGCCTTCATCGGCGTGATCGTCGTGATGGTGGTCGTCTACATCGTGGGATCCTCTGGGCGCGGGGGCGCCACGCCGATTCGGTTGACGCTTGCCGGCGTCGCGGTCGGAGCGGTGTTCCAGGGCGTCACCACCGGAATGATCCTGCTCGATCCGGCTGCCTTCGACCAGATGCGCAACTGGATCGCCGGATCGATCTCCGGGCGCGGCCTCGATGTCACCTATTCGATTCTCCCGTTTGTCGTGATCGGGCTGATCATGGCCGTGAGCGTGGCCCGATCGCTGAATGCGGTGGCACTCGGCGACGATCTCGCCCGTTCCCTTGGCGCCAACATCGTGCGGACGAGGATCATCGGTTTTGCGGCGGTGACCCTGTTGTGTGGTGCCGCGACCGCAGCGGCCGGACCGATCGGATTCGTCGGGCTGATGGTGCCTCACGTCGCACGCTGGATCGTGGGACCCGATCAACGTTGGATACTCGCGTACACCCTGATCGGCGGCCCGATTCTGATCTTGCTGTCCGACGTCGTCGGACGTCTGGTGATCCGTCCGGGGGAGATGCCGGTGGGTATCGTCACCGCGTTCGTCGGTGCTCCCGTGCTGATCTTCCTGGTCCGTCGCACGAAGGTGAGTGGGCTGTGAGCATCGATGTCCGCAAAACGCCGACCGCGACGGTGACAACCTCGAAGATCGACTTCGGCCGCCGCCTCGTGGTTGTGCGACTACCTGGCACCGGCCTGTCCGGAAGGTTCGATGTACGCGCCATCTCGGTGGTTGCCGTCCTGGCCGCGCTGGCACTCGTGGCGGCTGTGATCGCGCTCGGTACCGGCGACTATCCGGTCGCGCCCGGCCGTGTCGTCAACGCGATCTTCTCGGACGGCACCCGGCTCGAAGAGCTGGTGGTGATGAAGTGGCGGATGCCCCGGGTCTTGCTGGCCCTGGTTCTCGGTGCGGCGCTGGGCATCAGCGGCGCGATCTTCCAGTCGATCACCCACAACCCGCTGGGCAGCCCGGACATCATCGGGTTCAACACCGGCGCGTACAGCGGTGCCCTGGTGGTCCTGCTCGTGGTCGGCGGTACGGGTTACTACGGCACCGCGGCCGGCGCACTCGTGGGCGGGGTGGTCACCGCGTTGCTCGTGTACGTCCTTGCCTTCAAACGCGGGGTCCAGGGGTTCCGGTTGATCATCGTGGGAATCGCGATCAGCGCGATCCTGCAATCGGTGAACACCTGGCTGATTCTCAAGGCGGATCTGGAGGCAGCGATGTCGGCCGCGACGTGGGGTGCCGGCTCGCTCAACGGGCTCGGCTGGAGTCAGGCCGTACCGGTGTTCGTCATCCTCGGGGTTCTGATCGTGCCGACCGTCTGGGCCGCGTATCGGATGCCGGTCCTCGGCATGGGCGACGACGCCGCGAAAGCGCTGGGGATCCGCACCGAACGGACCAGACTCGGCCTGATCGTGCTGGGGGTCTCGCTGACCGCGGTGGCCACCGCCGCAGCGGGCCCCATCGCATTTGTGTCCCTGGCAGCGCCGCAACTGGCCCGGCGACTCACCCGTAGCGCCGGGGTGGCGCTGGTGCCTGCGGCCGCGATGGGTGCGCTGCTGCTCATCGTGAGCGACCTGATCGCCCAGCGGGCCTTCGCGCCGAACCAACTTCCGGTGGGAGTTGTCACCGTGTCGGTGGGCGGGCTGTACCTGGTGTGGTTGCTCGCCCGGGAAGCCCGACGACAATGACCCCCTCGACGAGGAGTGAGATGGACAAGGTTGACATGGCGGCGGCGGGTGGCGAGGCGGCGGTGGCGACATCTGACCGGCTACAGGCCCGCGACATCACCATCGGCTACGACAAACGGGTCATCAGTGAATCGCTGAGCGTCCAGATTCCGGACGGCGCGTTCACCGTGATCGTCGGGCCGAATGCCTGTGGCAAATCGACGTTGCTGCGGGCTCTCTCCCGCCTGCTGACGCCGACCAGCGGCTCGGTGTTGTTGGACGGCAAGGCGATCAACTCGTATCCGGCCAAAGAAGTGGCCCGCAAGCTCGGACTTCTGCCGCAGGCGTCCATCGCCCCTGACGGCATCCGGGTCGCCGACCTGGTGGCCCGTGGCCGGTATCCGCACCAGAAGCTGATCCGGCAGTGGTCGAACGACGACGAAACCGCCGTTGTCGATGCGATGGAGGCAACCGGTGTCACCGAACTGTCCGGACGCCTGGTCGACGAACTCTCCGGTGGGCAGCGACAGCGGGTCTGGGTCGCGATGGTGCTCGCCCAGCAGACACCGTTGATGCTGCTGGACGAACCGACGACATTCCTCGACATCGCCTATCAGATAGACCTTCTCGAGTTGTGCAGCGACCTCAACCGCAATCAGGGACACACCCTCGTCGCGGTCTTGCACGACCTGAACCACGCCTGCCGGTACGCCGACCACATCATCGTGATGAAGGACGGCCGGATCGTTGCCGAAGGGCGGCCCACCGAGATCGTGACAGCCGAACTCGTCCATGACGTGTTCGGGCTGCCCTGTCGGATCATCGATGACCCCGAGTCACATACGCCGCTGATCATTCCGCTCGTCAGGCGCTGACTGCCGTTGTATCCGATCCGGCCACGATCTCGAAGGCGGTGGTCGGATGAACACGTTGTCTCGCACCCACCGCCGGCCGACGCTACGGCGAGGCGGGGGTGATGTCGGCGGTGAGCGCGATCTCGACGGGCGCTCCGCCCGGCAGGACGTAGACACCGATGGCACTGCGCGCGGGTAGTCCGGCCGGGCCGAATCGCTCGACCAAGACCTCCGTGGCACCGTCGGCGACCCGGGACAGGTCGGTGAAATCCGGTGCGCAGGCAATGTAGACGACCATCTCGACGCATCGGAAACACTCGGTCTCGTCGATCATCGACGACACCGCGGTCAGGGCGTTGCCGACTGCGACCGCGGCCGCGTCGCGGGCGGCGGTCAATCCGACCTCCGCGCCCACGCGGCCGGTGATCAGCAGGATTCCGTCGCGACGCGGTGTCATGCCGGCGGTCCGGATCGTGTTGCCGGAGCGGGTCGCCGCCACGTACAGCCCTTGGGGGCGGGGAGCTTCAGCCGACACCGAGCGCCACCCCCTCTTGTCGCGGATCGCTGCCGCCGCTGAGGATCCCGCGTGGATCGAGCGAGATGATCTGGGCACTTCCGTCGGCACCCATCGGTGGCAACACCTTCACCTGATGTCCGGCGCGGGAGAGTTGTTCTCGGACACCGACATCGATCGACGCTTCGACACGAAGCTCCGGCGGTGCGCCGATGACATCGGCGTCGGAACCGGGATAGACGGTGAACCGTGGCGCCTCGACGGATTCCTGCGGGTCGAGTCCGTGGTCGAGAAGGTGGGACAGCAACTGCATGTTCCACTGCACCTGCCCGTCGCCGCCTGGCGTGTTGCCCACGTGCATCAGTTCGCCGGAGCGGCCGGTGACCACCCAGGCGTTGAGGGTGTGCAGTGGTTTACGCCGGGGTGCCACCTCATTGGGGTGCCCGTCGATCAGGTAGGCACCGCGGCCCAACCGATTGTTGAGCACGATGCCGGTGCCGGGAACCGTCATCTTCGCGCCGAAGGTGAAGGCGAGCGAGTGGATGAAGCTCACCGCCCGCCCATCGGAATCGACAGTCACCAATGACGTGGTGTCACCACCGCCGACCGCGAACTGCTGCGAGGGGGTCGTCAGCATGCGGGCCCGACCGGCAGAGATGTTGTCCGGGTGCAGAATTCGCGTCACTGCATCATTGTCGGATGCACTCCAGCGGAACCGGTCCTCGAACGCTATCCGCGCGGCGTTCGCGAACTGATCGATCGCGGCCGCACTCAGCAGGGGAGAGGCGCCGACATCGGAACACAATGCTGCCTGCTGCAGGACCATCCACCCGGGTGTGGGAAGTGGTGTCTGGTGGATCGTCGCCCCGGCGTAGTCGCCAGAGATGGCGGCCTCCGGATGCACGTCCCATCCCTGCGCCCACTCGTCGCCGGAAAACGGTGCGCCACCGTCCCGCAGGGTGCGGACGCACCGCTGTGCCAGGTCGCCCCGATAGAACGCGCGCGGATCGGCGGCGAGCTCCCGGATGGTCTTGGCGAGATCGGGCTGAGGTAGTCGTGTGCCCACCAGTGGTACCTGCCCGGCATCGGTGAACCGGCTGCTCAGGTCCCGGTCGCGCTGGATTGCGCCCAGTGCGGTGTGGACGTCGTTGCGGGTCTTGGCCGAACAGGGGAGTCCGCCGTTGGCCAGGACTGCCGCAGGTTCCCACAGTTCGGCGAGACTGCGGGTGGCGCCGTGTCGGTGCAGGGCGGCCAGCGCCGCGGGTGCGCCCGGCACGGAGACGGCGAGGGCTCCGTCGAGGGGGATGGCGCTCAGACCCCGTTCGCGATAGAACTCCGGGGTACCCCCGTCCGGACCGAAACCGCTTCCGCCGACCGTCCACACCCGACCGTCGGGTTCGGCGACCACGGCGAATGCGTCACCGCCGATGCCACATTGGCCGGGGAGCGTCAACCAGGTCACCGCGGCCATCGCGAGCGCGGCATCGATCGCATTTCCACCGTCGGCGAGGACCGAGGCACCGGCCTGGCTGGCCAAGGGGTGGCTCGACGAGACCATGGCACCGGCGGCCAGTGTCGGTGGCCGGAGCGACCTGGTGGTCATGACTTGCGGAGCTTGCGCCGGCGGGGCCCCTCCGGGGGCTCGTTGGGATCGATGCCGACGAAGATCTCCCCGTCGCGTTCCTGGACGGGATAGGTCTTGATCGGCTCGGTGGCCGGTGGACAGATGGGTTCGCCGGTCTCGAGGTCGAATGCGCTTCCGTGGCAGGAGCAACCGATGCCGTCCTGGACGAGCTTTCCCGACGACAACAGGCAGTCGAGATGCGAACAGTAGTTGGACGTGGCGTAGGCCTTCCCGTCCAGACGTGACACGGCGACCTCGTAGTCGTCGGCATAGAACCGACGCACGATGCCTTCTGGTACCTGTCCCGAGCGGGCAACTCTCTTGAATTCCAAGGTTTCCTCCAGTGCGTGGGACCGCAACGGGTCAGGGTGTGGGATTGAGATAGATGGTCTTTTCCGACTGGTAGAACTGCATCAGCGTCGGTCCGGCCTGTTCTTTGAACGTCTGGGTGCTCGAGTCCTTGTACCCGCCGAAGGGTGCGTTCATCGCCATACCGGTTGTCGGCTGGTTGATCTTGACCAAGCCGGTGCGCGAGCGGTTGGCAAAACTGTTGGCGTGGGCCAGGTTCTGCGTGACGATCGAGGCGGTCAGGCCGAACTCCGTTGCGTTGGCAAGCGTGAGCGCCTCCTCGAACGACGTCACCCGCTGGAATGCCAACAGGGGACCGAACACCTCTTCGGTCACGATGCGCATGTCCGGTGCGGTGTCCGTAAAAACTGCCGGGCGGACAAAGAAGCCGTCGCGCAGTTGTTCGTCGGCGCAACGGGTTCCGCCGGATACGAGGTGCGCGCCCTCGTCCGTTCCGATTTGGACGTAGTGCAGGTACTTGGCCAGCTGGGCCTCGCTGGCGAGGGGTCCCATGGCGACACCGGGTACGGTGCCTGCGCCGACGACGAGGTCCTCGGCCAATCCGACCACCCGCTCCAGGAGAGCGTCGTGGATGGTGGTGTCGGCGATCACCCGACTGGTGCCGGTGCAGGCCTGGCCCGAAAGGCCGAAGGCGCCTTTGACGATGAGGGCGGCGGCCTTGTCCAAGTCCGCGTCGGCCAGGACCACAACCGGGTTCTTGCCGCCCATCTCGAGTTGCACCCGCCGGGCCGGCCCGACCTCGCGGTGGATCACTCGCCCTACGTCCGTGGATCCGGTGAAGGTCACCGCATCGACCCGTTCGTCGGCGACGACTGCGGCACCGGCCTTTCCGTCGCCCTGGATCAGGGCGATCGCCTGCGGTGGCAGGCCCGCGTCGAGCAGTGCCTCGACCAGTCGTTGCCCCATCAGCGGCGTCAGTTCAGATGGCTTGAACAAGACCGCGTTTCCGGCGGCCAGGGCGGGCCCGATCTTGCGGGACGGGATGTTGAGTGGAAAGTTCCATGGGGTGATGGCGCCGATGACCCCGAATGGTTCCCGAACCGTGTAGACGAGACCTTCGCCCGGTGACGGATAGGTGGCGCCGGTCGCGCGTGTTGCCTCGCCCGCGTAGAAACGCAGGTTCATCGGGGTCCGGCTCACCTCCATCCGGGCCTCGGCGGCGGTTTTGCCCTCTTCCCGGATCAATTCCGAGACCAATGAGTCGGCGCGCTGCTCCAAGAGCGTGGCGGCGGCCTCCAGGATCGTCGCCCGGCGTTCGGGAGGGCTCTGTGACCACTCGGAGAAGCCGGCGACCAGGCCGTCGACGGCTGCGCGTACGTCGTCGGAGTCGGAGTCGGGGAACGAACCGATCACATCGGCCGGATCCGCCGGATTGCATCTGGAGAACCGTTTTCCGGACGTAGACGGAATCCATTGTCCTGCTACGAAGTTCATGCCTTCGATACTCATGTCAATTCACCATCTGTTCGTCGATTTCCCACAGATCCGCGTCTTCGTCGGCGAGGATCCGACGATCGACGGGTTGTCCTATCAGTTCCCGTGCGGCCATGATGTCCTCGCCACGATCGATCGCGAACGCCGCACGCAGGACACCTTCCTGCAGGTAGAAGGCGGCGAACTCGCCGGAATCCTGGTCTCCCCGGATGACGAGGTCGGTGGCGCCCTGGGTGCTGCCGGTCAATTGGATGTTCATCCCGTACTGATCGGACCAGAACCAGTGGGGATCGTCAGAGGCGGTTTCCCGGCCCAGGATCGCGTTGGCGACGACACCGGCCTGGCGGTTGGCGTTGTCGAAATGCTCGACCCGGCTCGAGCCGGCCTCGGACACGCGGCACGCGACGTCCCCGGCAGCGTAGATGTTGGGGATACCGGTGCGGCCGGATTCGTCCACGACGATTCCGCCTGCGGTCGAGAGCCCGCTGGCGGCCGCCACCTCGACGTTGGGTTCGATCCCGATCCCGACCACGACGGCGTCCGCTTCGACGATGTGCCCATCGGACAGGGTGATCCGGACTCCCGCATCCGAGGTCGTCACCTCGCGCACCAGCGCGTCGGTTCGGATCTCGACGCCGCGTTCGCGGTGCAAACCGGTGCAGAACTGCGCCATCTCAGATCCGAGGACCGCGACCAGTGGAAGCGGTCCGCGCTCGAGAACCGTGACCGAAACACCAAGACCGACTGCGGTCGAAGCGATCTCGAGTCCGATGAAGCCGCCGCCGATGATCGCGAGCCGAGCGCCCGGAACGAGACGCTGCGCCAGCGACATCGAGTCGTCGAGCGTTCGTAGATGGTGGACGAGATCAGGCCGGCTGCCGGTGGTCTCGATGGTGCGGGGACGTCCACCGGTCGCGAACACCACGGCATCGACGTCCAGGAGTTCTCCGGTATCGAGTTCGATGCTGCGGTCGGAAGGACTCACCCGCCGCACAGTTGTCCCGGTCCTCAGTTCGATCGCGTTCTCCGAGAGCCACTTCGGGGTCAGCAATGCAAGTGATTCGGCTGACTCGCGGCCCGAGAGGAACTCCTTGGACAGCGGAGGGCGCTGGTAGGGCGCATGCGGTTCGGCGCCGAGCAGGACGATGCGCCCGTCGAATCCGCGCCGGCGTAAGGTCCTGGCGACGACGGCGGCGACTTGACCTGCACCAACGGTCGCAACGGTGGTCGTCATGATGGATCATCCTCACGGGAGTCGTTGTGGCCGCGCCGGATGCGCGGCGTCGGATCGAGATAGACGGTGTCGTCGTAGATCGCGACACCGTAGGTGGGCTGGCAGAGGTCCTGGTCTTCCTCGTAGCCGGTTTCCAGGTCGAAACGCCATTGATGTCCGGGACAGATCACCCTCCCGTGGAGCAGGGTGCCCTTGATCAGCGAGCGGTCCTGGTGGACGCAGAGGTCGGCAAAGGCGTAGATCTTCTCGCCCGTACTGAAGAGGGCGATTCCGATACCGTCGACCTCGATGCGTAGCTTCCGGCGTCGCGTGACTTCTTTGGTGGTGGCCACCGCCACCCAGTGCTGGGGCGGCGCAGTGGACTGGGGTGCGTCGTCGAGCATGGGGGTTTTCCGTTTCTCCCGAGGTGGTCGAGTCCGTGGTGGTGGTCCGGCCCGCGCGAGGATCCGCGGGCCGGACCACAATTCGGCCGGGGATCAGGCCGACGCGAGCTCCAGGTCTGGCGCGACGTAGGTGTCGTACAGGCCCTTGGTGTAGGAGAAGCGCATCTCCGCGCCCCACCGCACCAGCTGCAGGCAACGCTGCTGCAACTGCGGGGTGTCCGCGCAGTCGAGAACGATCTGATATCCACGTTCGCCGTGAACCACGTCCGAGGTGATGTGCAGATCGAAGAACTCGATCTCGTCCTCGGTGAACCCGTAGACCTCACGCAGCGGGACGATCTGCTTCTTGTAGATGCTGGGCACCTGCGACTCCAGTCCGACCACCAGCGCAGCGGTCGCCACCACAAAATTCTCGCGAGACGACACCGCGTAGCACCACGACTGCAGGCCACGGGTGATGGCACTCATGTTGCTGGGATCCTCGATGCGTTCCTTGGTGGTGCCGCAGGCTTCACCGAACTTGATGAGGAGGTCGGTGTGCCGGATGTCGGCGAGTTCTTCCTCGTACATGTTCTGCAGGGTGAAATCTTTGGCATCGGTGTAATGGTCGGGGGTGTTGGAGTAGATGTTCGCCAGGTAGTCGGAGAACGGTCCGACGTAGTGGTAGTGGTTCTCGGCCCACCGGGCGAAGTGGTGCTTTTCGAGTTTGCCCTCCGCCCAGGCCTTGCTGAAGGAAGCGTTCTTGGCCTCACGGCCTTTGATCGCACCTTCCAGCGCGGTGCGGAACTCATCGCGTCCGAGCAATTCGGTCATGGTATTACCTCTCGAGGATGTTCGATTCGTGTGCAGGGCGCAATCGCGGGCAGCTCCGTTGCGGCCTTTGATGAGCGAAAACTGGTGATTTACACCTGGATTCGGTGCTATCGACGCTATCGGCGACCACTTCGCCAGGCCAGGTTCACAGTGGCCGGATCTGCAGGGCGATCACGGTCTATGTGCACAATCAGCTGGTCGCGACAGATGTGAGGGACTCGAACTCGGCCAGCATCGCGGCGCCGACGGCCTTGTCCTGTTCGCCGTTGCCGCCGCTGATCCCGACTGCGCCGACGATCTGGCCGTCGTAGATCAATGGAAAGCCGCCGACGAAGATGGCGAACTTCCCGGGCAGCATGTGGCTGATACCGAAGGCCTCGTTACCGGGGAGCGCGGGGCCGTTCGGCGGCTCGTTGAACAGATGCGTCGCCCGTTCGTGTCCTGCCGCGGTGAATGCCTTGGCGATCGCGATATCGACCCCGGTCAGCCGCGCTCCGGGAAGTCGGTGCAGGGCAATGACATTTGCGCTCTCATCACAGACGCAGAGCGTCTGTTTGACGCCGATCTCATCGGCCTTTGCGCGGCCGGCCATGAGAAGGGGCAGCGCGTCGTCGAGTGTGATCCGGTGTATTTGATGCATTGGGTCGCTCTCTTCGAGGGGGGTCCACCGAACGTCACGGTGGTAGGTGTGGTGTCCGATCGTGGCGGTCGCCATCGGGACATCTCATTTTTAGCAGCGCCGGAGCTCGGACGGCGTGGTGAAAGTGGCCTAGGATCAACACAATATGTGGGCATTGTGCACATCGTTTGAGTGCGAGTGACCCCGATAATGGGTGGATGCAGTGTGTCCGGCAACCGCCGGCGTCAAATTCCCTGTGGAAGAAGGCAGACCGTCATGGAACCCAGCCCTCGACTCACCGGCCGCGGCCTCCTGGATGAAACGCTGATGGCCGGTGCAACGGTGATCTCCGGAACCGGTAGCCTGGATCGTCCGCTGACATGGGCACTTCCGTTCAGTGAGGTCATGGGACGCTACGACAACCTCGACGCGGTTGCGGTGTACGCCCGCCCGGAGGCGATCGGGGGCAATCCGCAGGCATTGACCGCGCTCGCCGCGCGCGGTGCTGCGGCCTTGATCATCGACGGCTCGATCCCCTCGGCGATCGCCGCCATGGTCCTGCCTGAGGATATGGCTGTGGTCGAACTGTCGTTCCCGATCGGTTTCGCCGACCTGAATCGTCTTCTGGCAGAACGGTCACTGAATCAAGAAGTGCATGTCATGCGGTACTCGTCCCACGTGCACAGCACGCTCGCCGGGCTGCTGCATCGAGGTGCCGGGATGGCGATCCTGATCCGAGAGGTCTCGACGCTTGCCCAGTGTCCGGCGCTCGCGCTCGATGCCCGCGGTACCGTCGTCGCCCAACACGGCATGCCTGGGGACGAAACCGCATCAGTGTACGAACGACTGCGAAACAATCTGGTGGACCGGCAGAGTCGTACTTCTGGCCGGTCCGCACACGGCGCTACCACCTGCGTGGTCGAACTCGACGATGAGGAGCACCGGTATACCTGTACCGCGAGCTCCATCATGCTCGGAAAATGGTTCGAGGGCTGGGTTGTCGTACTGGCCGGTGGACCGTCGTCTCCTGGCCTGCACGATCTCGCTCAGCATGCGGTGGTCACAGAACAGGCGACAGCGATCGTCGGATCAGAGATGTTGCGACAACGCAGCGTCGACGAAGCCGAGGAACGTGCACGGGGTGACTTCGTACAGGCGCTTGTACACGGCAGTTTTGCGAGCGAACACGACCTGCAGACACGTGCGGACTACCACGACGTCGACCTCACATCGACGTTCGGTGTCTTCGTGGTGCCGGTGCCGGTGCCCGCGCCGAAGGCGAACTCGTCCGATTCCGACCGGAGCGGGAGTCTGGTGAAGATCGCGCGTCACGTCGCGGGAGTGCTCCCGGATCCGGCAGTCCGCTCGTACGTCACGGTGATCGGCGATGTGCTGGTGGTGGTTCGGACATTGAAGTCCCGCGACGACCGGGAGATCGAAGTCGAGATGGGCGAATACGCGGAGGCGATGGCTTTCGATGCTCAACGTCGCGGCGGACGCACCACCCGGGTGGCACACGGCGCTTCGGCTCTGGGTGTCGATCAGATCCGGGAGAGCTATCGGCAGGCACGGGTCGCGCTGGGTATCGGTCAGCGATTGCAGATGACCGGGTCGATCGCGTATCGCGACCTGCGTGGCTTCGGGGTCCTCGAACTCGTCTCCGGCACCGATCGTGGCCGACAACTCGTCCGAGATGTGTTGGGGCCGTTGCGCCCGGGCTCGGACCTCTACGACACCCTGGTCACATATCTCCGCGTCGGCGGCAACGTGAACGCTGCCGCGCGTGACCTCAATGTCCACCGGAACACGATGCTGTCCAAGCTGGACAGGATCACCCGGGCCCTGCGTATCGATGTCCGGGTGCCGGAGAACCAGTTCACGGTCTGGTTGGCCATCCGGCTGGAGTTGCTCGAACAGATCCACCATGCGGTGGACGGCGAGATCAATTACCGCTGAGGTTCTTTCACCGGCCGGGCCCCGACGTCTTCTGGATCGTGCCCGAGGAAGGTGGCGCCGAGACCGGCCGCTGCCACGATGGCACACACCCCGAAGAGTGCCGGATACGACCAGCTGTCGATCGCGATGGCGACCCACGCGGCGCCGAGTGCCGAGCCACCGAACCGGATGAGGTTGAACAGGCCCAGTCCGGTGCCCTGCGCGCCTGCGGGGGATCGTGTCGACCCTGCGGCGGCCGGTGTCTGGACCATCGCGATCCCGATACCTGTGGTGATCAACGCCCCGACCATGGCCGGGCGGTTGCCGTCAGATCCCCAGACCACCAACACCATCGCGACCTGGGCGAGAATCAGCACGCACAACCCGGCCCTCATCATCCGGCGGGCGCCGAGTGAGTCGGACGTGCGCCCGACCACTGGTCCGAGCAGGGCCATCGCCGTCGGCAGGGCGAACAGGATCAGGCCCGCCGCGGCCGTGGACTCACCGTGGTCGTTGAGATAGAGCGGCACGGCCAGCAGAGCTGAACCCAGACAGAACATTTGGGCGCACGCTGCGACGGCGCTACGGACGAAACGGGATTCGGCTGCCAACCGGACGTCGACGAAGGGTGCCGCGGCCCGGCGCGCGTGCCAGATGAACCAACCGAGTAGGGCGCCCGCCGCACCGATCAAGCCGAGCACGACGGCCACGTGTACACGCGGCTGGGGCACCAGGGTCAGGCCCAGAACCAAGACTCCGGCCCCCAGCGTCAACGCGATGGCGCCGGTCACATCCAGGCGCATGACACGTCCCGGATAGGCGGGTATCCAACGCATCGTGCCGGCAAATCCGATGAGCGCCACCGGGATCAGCGGGACGAAAACCCAACGCCAGCCCCATGTCCCGGCGATCAGGCCGCCCATCGACGGGCCGACGGCCTGCCCGATCCCGTTCACGCTCGCCCAGGCGCCGACTGCCCTGGCCCGCCGCTGCGGGCCGAATAGCCAGGCGATCAAGCCCATCACGGCGGGTGCGAACGCGGCGGCTGCGACACCACCGAGTGACCGCCACGCGATCAGAGCGGCCAGGCTCGGCGCGGTGGCAGCACCGGCGGAGCAGACGGCAGTGGCCAGCAGGGCACCGCAGTACACCCGGCGCCTGCCGAAACGGTCCCCGACATACCCGGCGAGCGGCATTGCCGCGGCAAAGGTGAGCAAGAAGCCAACGGCGACGAGAACCCCGTCTTCGAGAGGGGCGTTGAAGTCGGAAAGTATTTCCGCGAGTGGGACATTGACGATGTTGTTGCTGACCGTACCGACCAGCGTCCCGGCAAGCAGTGCCGAGAGGGCCAACGGGGTACCGGCGTCGTCTGTGTTTGTCGTCTTGGCCGGGCCGGCAGTGGTGGTCATCGGTTCCTCATCCCAGTCTCCCGGGCCGGGTGGCCGGCGCCGCACCCTACCTTCTCACCGCGTGGGGTGGTGAGCACTACCGCGAATGCTGCATCGTGCACATCATTTTCGTACATTCCTGTGCATACTGCACCGACCGGTTCGTGTGATGCCACGTCCGGATTCAGGCCGCGGAGACGCTGGGAACCGCTGCTTCGCGACGTTGTTCCCGTACCGCGAGATGACCGATGATCGCGGCGGTGATCATCAGGACCGCGGCCAGTGCCATCGGGACCGCCACGTGCAGGCGTAGCAGCAGTGCCCCGGCCACGGCGCCGAGGAAGATCGTGAGAATGGCGGCGAGCCGCCGGTTTGCGAGGCTGTGCCTGCTGCCCAGCATGAACGACTCACCGGCGAGCTGGGTGAGGGTGGAGGTGACGACCACCGTCGTCATGTCGGTCACTGCCAGTTTCCGGGCGACGGCCGCCTGCGAGCCCATCACGGCCGCTGTGGTTGCGGCGACCGCGATCTGGACAGGTTCGGCGTGCGAGTCGGCGAGGGCAAGGACCAGGGCACAGCCGGCGAGCGCGCTGCCCCCGGCGACCAGCAGGCCGGTGGTGCGGCGCAGGTGCCAGGTCTTCTCGTGACCCCGTAGAAGCAGGCCGGCCACGTACGCACCCGCCATGAACGCCAGCACCGCGAGCAATGGCCCGAGAATCGGTAGTCCGTCGGCTCCGGCCAATCCCATACCGAGGATGACGATGTTGCCGGTCATGTTGCCGGTGAACACCCGATCCAGGGCGAGGTAGCCGACCGCGTCGACGATGCCGGTGACGAATGTCAGGACGATGACGGGTATGAAGGCTGGTTCGAGACGGAAGCGCGGCGGCATGGTGTGTGGGCTCCTCGGTGAGCGTGGACGGGGGACGAGCGGACCGGTCGACACCGAATGCCCGCCACGGATACTCCGCGGCGGGGCACTCGAGACGGATCGGTGTCAGAGGAACAAGATGGCAAACAGCGTGCAGAGGACCAGGCCGCTGACGACGGGCAGGAAGCACTTGCGGGCCAGGTCGAGCACCGGAACGCGGGCGAATCCGGCCACGGCGACGAGTGATGACCAGGCAACGAGCGTGCCACCGCCCGACCAGATGTTGCCCATCTGACCGATCGCCGCAAGGGTCGAGGGATCCATGTCGACGGCTGGACCCAAAGCCCCGGAGAGTGAACCGGTCAGCGGCAGGCCACTGAAACCGGAGCCCTCCAGACCCGCGACCATGCCGATGAACAGGATGCCGAACGCCGTCACGAACGAGTTCTGCGGGAGGTGCGACTGGGCGGAGTTCACCAGATCGAACAGGATTGCCGGACCCGCCTGGTCGTCGGAGTAGCCGAGAATCGCGCCGGAGAAGTCGGCGTTTCCGATGAAGAAGAAGCCGGCGATGGGGAGCACGATGCCCATCGCTTTGAAGGCGAAGACCAGGCCGTCGATGAGGTGCTCGGACGTGGTCTCGAGAAAGTTGCCCTTGTCGGAGACCGCGGCGGCCGCGAAGAGCACGAGAGTGGCAATACCTCCGACGATGGCGGCTGCATCGCCGCCCTTCAGGGCCGGGACGACACCCACCTTCCCCAAGATGAGATAGACCACGAGGGCCAGATACACCAGTGGTACCAGCATCGCGAAGGTGCGAGCCATCGCCGACTTCGCAGGCGGTTGGTCGTCCACGACTGTTTTGCGCTCGATGACGGCAGTCGCAGTGGAGGGTGTGGCGGTGGCCGCGATCGCCACCGGTTCTGCGCCGTCCGGCCGTGGTCCAGCGGGTCCGCCGGCGGGCTCGGAGCCCGGTCCGCCGACACCACCGTCTTCGCCCAGCTCATCACGCAGGTCGTCGGCACCACGGTCCGCCTCGGCCTCCCATTCGACGAGCAGGTCCGGTGACGGGGAGCGCCAGTGTTTGCGCTGCATGACGAACGTGATGATGAGGGCGGTCAGGCCGACGATGAGCGAGAGGATCATCGCCTTGTCGGCCACCGTGTCGGTGTCCACACCCGCGCTTGTTGCAGAGATTCCGGGCGCGACCTTGATGATGTAGTCCGACGACAGTGCCATACCCTGACCGCAGATGGCGATGACCATACCCACCGACAGTGGCGACAGACCCGCGCGGATGGCCACCGGGATGAGCACTGCGCCCACGAGTGGAACCGCAGGTGTGGGCCAGAAGAACAACGAGATCACGTAGGTGACGACCGCCAGAACGATGAAACTGCTTGTGCCGGTACGCATCACGCGCCTGAATGGAGCGACCATCAGGCGGTCGGCTCCCATGTGACGAAGTGCGCCCAACATTGCCGTGACCATGGCGATGATGAGGAAGATGTTGAAAAGCTCTTTGGCGGCAACAAGACTGGCATTGAAGATCGATGCGAGACCGGTGATGATGCTGCCGGAGAAGACGAAAGCGGTCAGAAATGTGGCGATTACAGCAGGTACGACGATGTTCTTGCGCATTGCCATCGTGATGAGGATGACGATGATCCCGACGAGATACACCCAATGGGCGGCAGTGAGATGAGCGTTCAATGTGGCTCCTCCGGAAAACGCACCTGGGCCGATATGGTGCGGGGCTGTGCGACTTGAGTTTTCCGCCTGCACCGGTGCCCGGCAACGCGAACGTTGCACAGTCGTTCACGTCATAGATGTGCAATCTTCACGCATTGTTACGGGCGTGTTACTTCCATGTCTGCCCGGTAACGCCGGGTCATCTCCCCGGCCTGCTCCTGAATTTGGAAAAGGACCCCACACGGACGTCGCGTCGCGTGTGGGGTCCTTCGTCTAGGGGCTTCCTGAGGGTGGATCAGGAAGCGGGGAGGTAGCCTTTGTACTCGTTGAACAGTGCGACCTGATCAGGGGTGAGGTCGCCCTGGGCGTTGGCCTGATCGAGCAGGTCGTGCAGCGCGGGATCATCGATGGTGGCCTTGAGCTGAGCGACGATGTCGTCGGTCGCCTGTGACAGGTTCGGGAGCTCGGGCACGGCCGGGATTTCCAGGTTCGGAGCCGCGGTGGGAGCTTCGCGCTCGGTGGCGCCGCTCAGGCCGGTGCCGCAAGTGGGCCATGCGCCCTTGCCCTGCGAAGCGAGGACCCGCTCGGCAACAGCGATCTGCTGCTCCTTGGAGGCCTGGTCTGCGGACGGGGCGAATTCGCCGCCGCCGTGGCCGGTCCAGGTGCTCGGGGAGAATTGCAGGCCACCCTGGTAACCGTTTCCGGTGTTGATGGCCCAGTTGCCGCCCGACTCACACTGTGCGACGCGGTCCCACTCTGAGTCGGTGGCCGCTCCGGCGTTGCCGCCGCCTGCGAAGGCGAGGCTGGCGCCGCCGCCGATGACGGCAGAGGTGAGGGCGATCTTGGCAACGGTGCGACCGGTGTTGGTCGGCTGACGATGACGTCCGGACATAAGGTTTACTTCCTCTCTCCACGCGCCTACGAAGTCAGCTGTCGGGTTCGAGCGAGAGGTTGCTCGGTTCCGCTGCGCGGAACTGCACCCCAAGGATTTCGTCGGTGTCGGGCGTTGCCGCCATCGACCGTCGGAATCCGGTGATCTCCAGGAGATGTTTGGGTCCCCCGCCCTCGTCCCTGAATTACGTTTGGAGTTTCTCGGAACGCGGGACGAGGTTGGGCGCGGCGATCCGAGAATATTCAGTTGCAATGTGGCCGATCAGTTCGACCGAGTGAGACGCTACGTGTTAATTCGCGCTTGCACACGCCTATCTGAGGCGCCCCAACTGTGCATCCCGAGGGGACTTTTGGCCCGGATTTGGCATATTTGCTGCTCACCGCTATGAGTGTCGTCCCGTGTCCGATCCGTGATCTAACCGTTATGTGAGTAACATCACAGCATCATTCAAAGGGAGGAAGCGCTCAAGTGGGTCAAATGACCCGATGTGCGGGCGGGTGTCCGGTTGCTCAACCGCCCGCGAACGGCGGGAGAACGTCAATAGTGTCGCCTCCGGCGAGGGTGCGCGACCGGTCTCGGACCGCTATCGACTCATGCAGATATGAGCATCGTTGCAACACTTCGGCCAATTGCGGATTCGCTTGGCCCAATTCATTTTCCAGATCGGCAAGAGTCGCTTTGTCAGTGAGGTGTATCACCATTTGTTCGACACCGGCAGCGGCTTGCGCGGCAGCGAAAAACCTGACGCAGATCTCCATGTCAGCCACCGATCGCCGACATGGGCCGAGAGGGCTGCAGAAAGCCTGGGTCATTGACCCCGTGGCCTGGCAATTTGCCCCAGGTTGCTTCTCGCCACCGCAAGGCGATGTGCTGATCTGAATTCTCAGTTGATCTCAGTAAACCTCGAATGTCGGTCTCCGAAGTGGCGAACAGGCAGTTGCGGAGCTGTCCGTCGGCGGTCAGGCGCGTCCGGTCGCAGTCACCGCAGAACGGACGTGTCACCGAGGCGATGATGCCGACCCGGGCCGGTTTGCCGTCCGGGGTGTGGTGACCTTCGACGAGCCACCGCTGCGCAGGCGCGGCCCCTCTGGGTGCGGTGTCCGGACGTAGTTCGAAGTCAGCTTGCAAGGTGTCGAGTATCTGATCGGCGGTGACCATCTTCGTGCGTGACCAGTGATGCTCGGCGTCCAATGGCATCTGTTCGATGATGCGCAACTCGTATCCTTCGGCCAGGCAGAACCGCAGGAGTTCGGGCGCATCGGCGAGACCGGTGTCGGGATCGAGGACGGCGTTCACCTTGACCGGCTGTAGACCGGCAGCGCTCGCCGCAGCCAGGCCCGCGAGGACGTCGGGGAGGCGATCACGGCGGGTGATCGAGGCGAAGCGTGCCGCGTCGACGGTGTCGAGGGAGACGTTGACCCGATCGAGTCCGGCCGCGGCGAGAGTCTCGGCGCTGCGGGCCAGACTCAGGCCGTTGGTGGTCAGCGCGATCTCGGGACGAGGCTCCAGAGCTGCTACGGCACTGATGATCTCGGTCAGATCCTTGCGTAGTAACGGTTCACCACCGGTGAATCGGACCGCGCGGATACCCAGGTCGCGGACTGCGACACCGACGAGCCGGACGATTTCGTCGGCGGTGAGGACGTCGGCTCTGTCGAGCCAATCGAGGCCCTCGGCCGGCATGCAGTACGTGCACCGGAGGTTGCAGCGGTCGGTCACCGATACCCGTAGATCCCGTACTGCCCGCCCGAAAGTGTCGATCATCGGTCCGGAAGTGGGCATCACGGTGTCGGTCACCGGTCGCGCGTTGGGACCGGTCGGCATACCGAGGGCGATGGCTGTCACAGTCCCCAGCCTACGGTTTGCTGCACCTGCGTGGTGAGCACAGGCGGACACCGGGCGGTGTCGGACGGAAAATCCGTCAGGAGCGACGCTGTAGAGCGCGGAAGGCGCTTGCGTGGAACACCAGCGGCTCGTGGTCGGTGTCGGCGCGCAAGGCCAGCACCTTGAGGAGTACGAGGCTGTGATCGCCTGCCGGGATCTCGTTGTAGATCTCGCACGCGAGTTGGGCGACCGCGCCGCCGATGAACAGCGCACCGTCGGCAGTTGTTTCGAGGTTGAGTCCGTCGAACCTCTTTGCCGCCGGGCCCGCCAACTGCTTGCACTCAGCGTCCTGGTCGTGTGCGAACACCGACACCCCGAGGACGGCAGCGGAGTGCAGCTTCGGCCACGTCGTCGACTCGTTTTGCACACACAGCGATACCAGTGGCGGATCGAGGGAAACGGTGGCGAAGGAACTCGCCGCGATACCGATCGGGTCACCGTCGCCCTGATGGCATACGGCGACCACGCCGGTTGGAAAACAACTGTAGGCACGCCGCAGGGCCGAACCATCGCTGGTGGGCGTCAGGGCTCCGTCAATATGAAGGCTCATCTCGAGCGTCACTCTAGTGGGGGGCTGTTGTTGTCGCCGGACTGGTCGGCCTGCTGTTGCGCCCGGCGCCCTGATCGGAGGGCAAAAATCAGCCCGAACAAAAATCCCAAGGGCGCACACATGATGAGCAGATAGACGAACAGGGGAGCGGTTTCGCCGGTGATCGGCTCGGCGAGAAACAGTGCGATCAGGGCGATGAGCCCAATCGCGAACAACCCCACCGCAACCCGTAGCAGTCCGGCGCCTTCGGCTTTGCGCATGTGGTCAACGGTAGTGCAGTGCCGCATATACAGCCGAAGGCGAGGTCGCTCACCTGCCAGACGAAGCCGAAGGCGGAGCTCGCTCACCTGCCGGACGAAGCCGAAGGCGGAGCTCGCTGTCACGGTTGCGCGATGGGGGAAACCATGGTGTTGGGAGCCTGGTCGAGGGGCTAGACTGATCAAACGCGTCTGGCTGGACCGCACTTGTCACAGCGGGCGCTTTCGTTTTGGGTCACGCGAACAGATGAGGGTGAGCACAGTGCCTACCGGCAAGGTGAAATGGTACGACGCGGAGAAGGGCTTCGGCTTTCTCTCGCAAGATGATGGCGAAGACGTCTATGTACGTTCGTCAGCGCTCCCCGCTGGAACCGAGGCGCTCAAGCCCGGCCAGAAGGTCGAGTTCGGCATGGCTGCGGGTCGTCGCGGTCCGCAGGCGCTCACGGTCAAGATTCTCGACCCCGCGCCGAGCGTTGCCAAGAACACCCGGGAAGCCCGCAAGGAGCAGCCCAAGCGGCATAGTCCCGACGAGCTCCACGGCATGGTCGCCGATCTGATCACCTTGCTCGAAGGCAAGGTGCAGCCCGATCTGCGCATTGGTCGCTACCCCGATCGCAAGACTTCACAACGTATTTCAGAGGTTGTCCGGGCCGTGGCCCGCGAACTCGAATCCTGATTCCACCCTCGGCGGGGCCGACCTACCCGGAAGCGGGTACGTCGACGCCGTCGGGGAGTGTGTCGATACCCCAAATGCCTCGTTGGATGAAGACGCCTGGTTCGGTCTCGATCTGCGACGGCTGGGTGATCTGGACAACGGCCAGAATCTTGTCCTCGGTCGATGGCAACGTGATGGTGCGTTTGGAATCGCTGAGGTAGATGGTCTCGGTTCCATTGTCGAAACCTTCGGCGGTCAGATACTGCACCACCAGGATCCACGGTCCGACAGCCAGTTCATGGGACAACGACACCATGAGCGTGTCCCCGACGGCAACGGGAACCCGCGTGGGCGGATTCGTCGCCGAGCCCTCACATTTGGACAGATCGATGGTGCAGTAGGCCAGCGGTTCGACGCGGACCAATGTGCTGCCGGAGGCCACCTGGAGGTACGGGATGTCGTCGCTCTTGTGGCCCGCGGTCAGTGCGGCAACCGAGCCGCCGACGATGGCTACGAACAGGACGGCAACAATCGCCGCGATGGTGGCGAACTTCTTTTCGCCTGCGGTCAAACTCATTCTTCGCGAGCACCCTTTTTCCGTGTGTCCTTGTTCCACGACTCCCGCACGGTGGGATCGACGTGGATTGCGCCGGTCGGCATTGTCATGTCAGGTCGCTTGCCGCCGAAACCGGGTACCAGGGTCGATCCCCGGTTGGTGACAAAGGTCTGGGCGAAGCCCAGGACCAGCAGAACGGTGACCACACCGAATCCGATGGACAGATTGGTCGGCAGCAACACGCCAAGGGAGGCCCCGAACACCCAGCCCATCTGCAGCACGGTCTCGGAGCGACCGAATGCGGACGCTCTGGACGCGTCTGGCAGATCGTCCTGGATGGACGAGTCCAGGCAGACCTTGCCGATTGCGCTGGTTCCGGATGCGATCAATGCGGCGATGATGACGAAGATGAGGTTGCCGAAGACCGCGGCGAGCAGCGCGACGAGGGCACACGAACCGGTGACGATCACAACGATGCGCTGAGGATTCGGGAGCTCGAGCCGGGTTCCGGTGGCATTGCCGATGAAGTTGCCGATACCGGCTGCCGCACCCACCGCGCCGAGCATCGCGACCTGCGCCCAACCGCTGCCGCCACCCTGCTGCGACTTTGCGTAGAAGGCGATGAACAGCGTCAGGAACCCGGTGAGGATGCGGATCGTCCCGTTGCCCCACAGTCCCACCAGGACATTGCGGCCCAACGGTTGCCGGATCGTTGCCGTCAGCGCTTTGACCGTCGACTTCTTGGTTTCGTCGGGTGACGGCATCTGGGTTCGGGCCGGCTCACCGTGGTACGTCAGCGTCGTCGGCACCTCACCCTCGGTGACCTCGACCCACGACGGGATCCGCATACACAGCACCGCACCGACGACGGTGATGATCGCCAGCCACACCATCGCGCCCGGAATGTGCAGCGGCAGAACCTTGCCGAGCGTCATCTCGAAGAAGGCGGCCACGCCGCCACCGACGATGGTGCCACCGACCAGGCCGAACGTGGTCAACCGTGAATTCACCCTCGGCAGGTCGATGGTCGGCGGGAGGACGCGTGGCGTCACCGCGGATTTGAGAACGCCAAAGGATTTGGACAACACCAACATTCCCAGGGCACAGGGGTAGAGCACCCATGGGTCGTATGTGAGTTGGCTCGAGGCCGCATCCCATCCGGAGTTGGCCATCACGAGCAGCGCCAGGATGGTCCGGCCGAGAAATGTTCCGGCCATGGCGATCCGGCGACCGCGTTGCAGTTTGTCGAGCAGTGGTCCGATCAGTGGCGCGATGATCGCGAACGGGGCGATGGTCAGCGCGAGATAGAGCCCGACCTTGCCCTTGGATTCGGCACTGGCCGCGGCGAAGAACAGGGTGTTGGCGAGCGCGATCGTCATCGCGGCGTCGACGGCGAAGTTGACGACCGTCGGGTACGTGAGCGCGGTCAGTCCGGATCGATCGGCGCCGTCCGCCGTGGCGGCCTGATGGATTTTCCCCAGGCCCTTGGACGTCAGTTCGCGACCGCGCATGGCCGCCACCCGTGTGACGGTGAGTTTGCGCGGCATGGCGCGGGCTTTGTCGTCGCTGTGGTAGTCGGTCTCGTCGAGCGGGGGCAGGTGCCGGTTCTGCGACGTCTGCTGTCGGGTGTCGTGGCGACCGGGTGCACCGGGTGGCGGGTATGCCCCGGACGGATCTTGTCGTGGGGGGTTGTTCCGCGGCGGTTGGTTCCGGGGCTGTTGCCTCGTTGGCTGTTGATTCGGGGGTGGCTGGTTTTCGGGCGGTTGGTTCTGGGGCGGTGGTTTCCGCATCCCGGGGCCTGCAGGCGGGGGACCGGGATGCGGTGCGCGCGGGGATCCGCCGTCCGCCGGGTAATTGGCAGAGCCCGGATGTGCGGTGGGCGTTTGGCGCGGACGCTCCCGGGGGTCGTGACCGGATGCACCAGCATGGCCGCGCGCGTCTCCGCCCCGGTCCGAGGGGGTCGCACGAGGATCAGGTGGTGGATTTCCTCGGTTCACTTTCCTGATTCTTCCCTATCTCGTGACCGCCGACCAACCCTCGTGCACTCCGGGCGGGTTGCGATACGGCACACTAGAGGGGTGAACGCGGTTACTGAACAGCCAGAAACAGCGACCGATGGTGCGCAGCCCGACAAACAGCGGGTTTCGTCGCTCCTGACCTCGGCCGTCGATCAGGCGCGGGCCGCCATCGACGCCGACGAACGGGAAATTGGGGAACACCTCGACGCGGTGACCGAGGCCGACTACACGGTGACCCACTACTTTGCGGCGAACGTGCCCGGATATCGCGGGTGGCAGTGGTGTGTGGTGTTGGCCGGTTGCCCCGACAGTGACGACGTCACCATCAACGAGGTCGCTCTGCTGCCCGGGTCTTCGGCACTGACCGCACCGGTCTGGGTGCCGTGGGATCAGCGGGTCCGGCCCGGCGATCTGCATCCAGGTGATCTGCTCGCCACGCCCGCCGACGATCCGCGGCTGGTGCCCGGCTACGTCGACAACGGTGATTTTGATCTCGTCGACGAAGAAGCGGCGGTCGGCGAGGCGATCGGGCTCGGCCGCAAGCGCTTGTTGAGCTACGAGGGCCGTATCGAGGCCGCGCAGCGTTGGGTGGACGGCGACCACGGTCCGGCCGCCGAGATGGCCCGCACCGCGAAGCACAACTGCGTCTCGTGCGCGTTCTATCTTCCGGTGATGGGCTCCTTGCGTGCGGCGTTCGGCGTCTGCGCCAATGAGTTCTCTGCCGATGGGCATGTGGTCCACGCCGACTACGGCTGCGGGGCGCACTCGGATGTGAAGGCACCCGAGGGTGCAGGCAGTCCGGCTTACGACGCCTACGACGATGGCGCGGTCGAAATCCACGCGAATACCTGAGCTGCGCGTGATGGCGCACTCCGGCGGGTGCCGGTGATGACCGGGCCGGATCCGTTTGGTGTTGATCGGTTGCGGGATTCGATCCTGCAGTCGTGGTTGGCCTCGCCCACTCGTTTGCGTGAGGACACCGCTGCCGAATCCGATCTCGTCGGGGTCGGGTACCGCGATCGCCTGCTGACCGAGCTTGTTGCCAACGCCGCCGATGCTGCCACCGAAGCCGGTGTCGAGGGCCGGGTGGCGGTGTGGATCGACGGTGGAGATCTTCACGTGGCGAACACCGGGTCCCCGCTCGACCGGTCGGGCGTGCAGGCGCTGACCGCGTTGCGGTCCTCGAGCAAGACCGGTCACGGTTTGGTCGGGCGTTTCGGGGTCGGATTCAGTGCGGTGGCCGCGGTCACCGACCACGTCCAGATCCGTTCTCGCACCGGATCCATCGAGTTCTCGGCGACGCGCACCAGGGCGCAGCTCGCCGGAACCGACTTGGCCGGGCATCCGGTGCCAACTCTGCGGCTGGCGTGGCCGATCGACACCCAACCGGCTCCTGGCTTCGACACCGAGATCGTGCTGGAACTCGATGGCGCGGTCGACGCGGTTGCCATGGTCACCGATTTTCGCGCCGAGAGTGTCGAGCTGCTGCTGGAACTGCCTGCCGTCGAGACGATTTCGGTTGGCGACAAGAACTTCACGCGGACCCGCGACGGCGATGTTGTCACCATCGGCGCCGAGCACTGGCGTGAATACGTCGCGCCACATGCCCGTTGGCTACTCCCGGTGCAGGGCGATCACGTTGTTCCGGTGTCATCCGGGGTGCTCCGGGCACCGACCCGGACCGATGTCGAACTCACGGTGCCTGCGATCTGTGTCGGTGACGTCCGTCTGACGGCAGATCGTCGCGGACTACATCCGGATGCCGATATCGCGACGCTCGCAACGGGCTATGCCGATTTCGCTGTTGCTCTGCCTGCGGTGGATCGGCTTGTGTTGGTTCCGGCGCCGGGTTTTGCCGCCGGTCACGAGGACGAGCGGTTGCGGACCGCGCTGATCGATGAACTGCGCGAGCATCGGTGGTTGCCCGGCGCCGACGGGAACGATCTGATTCCCTCCCGTTCCGAGGTGTTGGTCGACCTGACCCCGGGTCTCGCTGCGCTGATCGGCGAGATCGTCGCCACGTTGGTACATCCGGATCTGTCCGAACGGTTTGCGTTGAGTCGGTTGCGTTCGGTGGGGGTCACCGAGATCGGACTGGCCGACATCGCGGCGCGGCTGACCGGTGTGGTGCGCGAACCACGGTGGTGGGGAGAGCTCTACGCCGAGCTGTCGGTACTCGCGCAGGGGCAGGTGGACGAACTCGGAGCATTGCCGGTGCCACTGGTCGATGGCCGGACGATGCCCGGTGCTCGCGGCACCGTGTTGCCGCCGTACGCATCTGCCGACGCCGACGACACACAGACGGCAGCACCGTCGTGGCTGCCCACCATTCACCCCGATGCGGTCCACGAACTGCTCGAGCGCCTCGGAGCCCGGCGGATCTCGGTGGGGGAGATGCTCGCCGACCCCGCGCTGCAGGCCGAGATCGAATCCGATCCGGGCAGTGAACAACTCGCCCGAAGTGTGCTGGGTCTTCTTCGCAGCGCCCCGGATTCGTCGGTCCCGGGATGGCTGGGCTCGCTGGAGCTGCCGACCATCGATGACGAACCCCGTCCGGCGGACGAACTCTTGCTGCCGGACAGTCCGTTGGCCGCTGTGCTGGTTGATGATTCACCGTTCGGAGTGGTCAGTCCGGAGTGGGTGCAGCAGTACGGGGCAGCGGCCCTGCGGGCACTTGGAGTCGGCTGGGACTTCACATTGGCCCGCGAGGAATATCCGACCGGTCCCGACCACGACCTGCCCGACGAATCGCAGTGGTGGGACACGCTGACCGATGCACCTCAAACATTGACTGCGGTCCGTGATCTCGACCTGGTCGACCCCGAGAAGTGGTCGCAGGCGCTCACGCTGCTGGCCGAATCGCCCGACGTCGCCGTGTTGCTCGCCGAACGCCGCGGCTATACGGCCTGGTGGCTACGACATTTCGCCGTGATCGACGGGATTCGGTTGGGCGGGTGGCGGGCGCCGAGCGACCGGGCCGCCCGGGGTCTGCTCGATCCACTGGAGCACCCACAGGCCGACGGTCTCGCAGGCGCCCTCGGCAGCATCGACGTGGAAGACACCGAGCAGGCGCGGATGATGTTGCAGCACTTGGCCGATGTGGATCGAAGCATCACGCCATCGGTGGCGGCGGCGGTTCATACCGAAATGGCGCGTGCACTGCGCGATGGTCGTATCCGTCTCGATGACCTCGAACCACCGGTGGGATATCGCACCCTGGCCGGATCGGTGGCGCCGGAGGCGGTTGTACTCGACGCGCCGTGGATGGTGGCCGCACTGGACCCGGCCGTGGCCGTGTCGGTGCTGCCTGGCGAATACGCTCTGGCCGCCAATCTCGCTGATCTGCTTGATATCCCGACCGCAAGCGAGGAGTTCGTCGGAGGGCCGGTCGAGGCTGGGTCGGAATCGACCTGGGATGCGCAGCCCTGGGCCTTGGAGACGGCCCTGTCGCAAAACCGCGAGCTGCCCGTCGGACCCATCAGGGTGCACTCGGAACTGACCGTTGTGTTGCGCCGAGGGGGCAGCAGTGCCGAGTACCGGGTGCCGTGGTGGCGTGACGAGGATGGACTGATCCATGTTGATACAGAGTCCCGCGTCGTACCCGGCTGATCTACCGGACAGCAGCGGTCTGGTGGCCGCGACCGACCGGGAGACATCGTTCGGTCCGGACCAGCACGTCCTGGACTGGATGGTCGATCACCGCACAGATACCTGGACCACGGTGATGAAGGCGATCACCACGTTGGGCAACACCTTGACGCTGTTCCTGGTCGCGATCGCTGTCACCGCTTTCTTCGCTCTCCGCAGCCAGTGGCGACTCGCACTCTTCGTCGGCCTCGGCTCGGCCGTGGGTTCACTGATGATGGTCGCCCTGAAGGAACTGTTCTCCCGCGATCGGCCGCCCATGCCAGAACGTTTGGTGGATCTTTCGACCCACTCGTTCCCGTCAGGTCATGCCATGTCGTCGACCGTGGTCTACGGATTGACAGCAGTGGCCATCTACCGGTTCAGCCCCTGGGTTCGGGCACACATGTGGGTCTTGTTGTTCGCGCCGTTGCTGGCGCTGGCCATCGGCGTCACCCGTGTGTACCTCGGAGCGCATTGGATGACTGATGTCGTCGCAGGATGGACGCTGGGGGCGCTCTTTGTGGCAGCTGCGACCTGGATGACCTTCAGGACAGGCCCTGTTGAGCCGCCGGGCTCCCGCGCCGCACCGCAAGCTTCTGCAGATACACAACAAAGCACCCGAACAGACCCACACCAAGGCCCACCAGACAGATCGTGAGTGTGGTGTCGGTGCCGAGGTCCCAGATCGCCACGACGAGGGTGGCGATCAGCCAGGCCGTCATCCCGACGACGATCACCGGACCGGGCGCGGTCCACCGGGCGGGGAGTTCGGGGATCTCTGCGTGCATGAAGTCAGGTTAAACCGCATTCGACCACACACGAATTCGTGCCGCCGTCGAGCGGTGCGCGAATTGCAGTTTCTGCAATTAAAGTCGACAGCTGCTCACTTGTGAGGTGAACAAATGAATATCGGCAGTTCAGCGCGCATTTCGATCATGCTCACCTATCCTCGAACCGTGGAGCAGAATGACGAGAAGTTGCCAAGTGATCTGGCGATAGCTGTAGTGCGGCTGACCAGGCATTTACGTGGACGCAGGGCGTCATCTGTCGTGTCGCTTACGCAGCTGTCGGCTCTGTCCACACTCAAGCGCGAGGGATCGATGACCCCGGGTGCCATCGCCGCACGCGAACGCGTCCAGCCGCCGTCGATGACGCGCGTGATCGCCTCGCTGGCAGACCTGGGAATGGTCAAGCGTGAGCCGCATCCGACCGACGGCCGGCAGGTGATCGTGACCCTGACATCGGCAGGGGACGCGCTGGTGGTCGACGAGGCGAACGCACGTGAGGAATGGTTGCGGGCTCAGCTCAAACGGCTCGACGACCAGCAGTTGGCCACCCTCCGCGGTGCGGTCGGCATCATCGAGTCGATCGTCACCGAAAGCGACTGAGCGTCGCCACCGGCGGTGGCCGGTGTTCTCAGAAGGACGTGCCGGCAACCGGTCGGCGGTCCGTGCTGAACGCCTGATCGATTGCGTGCAGGGTGGCGCCATCGACGGTCCACAGTCTTTCCGCGGCAGCGAAGTCGACTGCACGGTACGCACCGAGATAGAGACTGCCCAGCACCGAGATGTCCATTCGGACAGTGGGTTCGGCGTCGGTGGCACTGACCGTGGCTTTGCTGTCGGTGATCGACACATTCCAGCGCCCACCGGAGTCACGGAACGAATCGTTCACCTCGAGCACGAAGTCCGTGTCGTGACCGTAGTCGCGCAGCGAAAGGGCTTGCTCGACATCGAGTATGCGGAGCCACATGCTGTCGTGGATACCGGTGACCGTCGGTGCACGCAGATCGGTGAGTTTGAGGGGGAGAGGATCGTCCACCGGAGTCGTTGCAGTGAGCGCCGGTATCAGATCGAGTCCTGACAGGACCCGCCACAGCTCGGTGTGGGCCTCGTCGGTGACGGTGAAGAGCTCGGAAACCTCTGCGATGGAAACGGTTTCGGACTCGTGATGGATCCGGTAGCTGGCGTAACCGTCGGGGTGCACCAAGTAGTGGAGTCCGCTGCGCCCGTTACGGAGGATGGGGCGGTCGGCGAAGATCATGTTCCACCACACCGGCGTTCGGACGATCGCGCCGGGCCGGGTCGAAACCCAACGGTTGTGGATCTCGGGAACTGATGCGCGGACCTGGTCGGCGTCGGCAAACCGAATCCGCGAGTCTGCAGGCGCCGGTGCCCGCAGGGAGGCCTTCCGCAGGTCCAGACGCAACGTGTGGTCGAAAGCCGCGGGCCCGTATCCGAATCGTTCGTAGATCGTTCCCTCAGAGGCCGTCAGGATCGAGAATATCGACTGCTCGCGTTCCCACTGCTCGAACATCTCGGTGATCATCAGCCGGAGGATTCCGCGTCGACGGTGCGTAGCTGCGACCGACACCCAGGACAATCCGGGCAGGTCGACCTGGAGACCACCGGGGATCGACATCTTCATCCGGAAGAACATCGCCACACCCACGAGGACGGGACGTTCCGGATCGGAGGTGTCGTGGACCACGATGGCGTCGCCATCGGTGACCTTGGATCGGATGTCGGCCAGGGCTTCGTCGTCGAGCGGTTCGACAAATGCGAACGCCCGCGCATCGGCGATGGCGATGTCGGACCAGTCGGATTCGATTGCGCGACGAAGCGTCAGATTACCGTTGCTCACCCTTTCAACCTGTCACATCGACGGTCGGGCAGACTAGCCGGATGGTCGGATCGCACACTCACCCAGGCGGCGTCATGTCGGATCTCACAGTCGACGTGATCGACATCGACGACCCCACCGATCCGCGGGTCGATGACTTTCGAGACTTGAACTCCGCCGACCGACGACCTGACCTGCCCGTTCTGCCCGGCGGCCTGCCGGGTAAGGGGTTCGTCATCGCCGAGGGTGTGCTGGTCGCCCAGCGAATGGTTGCCTCCCGGTTCGCGCCGCATGCGTTCCTGGGCGTCGACAAGCGCCTGCAGGAATTGGCTCCCACCCTCTCCGCCGACGCGGTGGCCGGGGTGCCTTTCTATCGGGTCGGTGCCACCGTCATGGCGCAGGTGGTCGGATTTCATCTGAACCGCGGCGTCCTCGCCGTCGCCCGCCGTCCTGAGCCGATCACGCTCACCGATGTGCTCGTCGGCGCCCGGACGGTGGCCGTCCTCGAAGGTGTCAACGATCACGAGAACATCGGCAGCATCTTTCGGAACGCCGCGGGACTGGGGGTCGACGCGGTGATCTTCGGTGGCGCCTGCGCGGACCCGCTCTATCGGAGGTCGGTCCGGGTGTCGATGGGACATGTGCTGCTGGTTCCCTTTGCCCACGTCGAAAGCTGGCCATCGGATCTGGAAGTGCTCCGCGACAACAACTTCCGGATAATCTCGCTCACGCCCGACAATGCTGCCGTCCCGTTGTCAGAAGCAGTGGACGCCGAGCGGGTTGCCTTCATGGTCGGGGCCGAGGGTCCGGGTCTGTCGGAGACGGCGATGCGTTCCGGCGATGTGCGAGCACGTATTCCGATGGCGAGGGGGACCGACTCGCTCAATGTGGCGACGGCCGCGGCGCTCGCCTTCTACGAGCGGGCACGCTGAGCCCTCGCGTGACCTGATGCCGGGGTGCCGGGAGTCAGGGCTTCGCGCCTGCTCAGTGCTTGGGGCCGAACCCGAACCAGCGGGCGACCCGGCCCGGCTTGTGCTCGCTCGACTCGTGGTTGTCACCGCCGTCTGTCACCACGTTGCCGGTGGGCCCGCTGTTGGTGGACCCGTTGCCGGTGGACAATCCCAATTCGACATCGGCCTCTGTCGGTACATATCCCTTTGGCCGAATCGCGAAGCCTGAGACGACGATGTTCGCCGGATCGGAGTCCTCGTCGCCCAGTGGCGTGGTGAAGCGAAAGCCGAGCCATTCGCGGATCGCCTGTTCGGCGAACTCCTGTGGGTGAAATGGCAGTGCCTGTGGATCTGGTTGGGCGCCATCGGCGTACATCAGGGGATGCTCGCCGGCCCAGAACGGACCCTCGAATATGAAAGGCAGCCCGATGTTTTCGTGGATGGTGACCGGGTCTGCCGAGAACGAGCGGCGCAGTGTGCCGTTCTCCCAGCGGGCAAAGGCTCCCAGCGACGATTCCGGTTCGGTGTGCAGGACAATCACCTCGTCCGACGGGACCGCAGTGATCCAGGCCTCGGGCAGAGTGGACGGAGTGGTCGTCGAGAGCACCGGGCTGGTGACCACCACAAGCGAGCCGTAGACGCCGACGAACAGCTGATCATCGGCCGGAGTCGCGGCGGACGCAAGGTCTGTCTCACCGATGGGCAGAGCGGTGAGGTCTGGGCACAACGCGCCGGCAAGGCTGGCCGCCGCGGCGGGATCGTGTCGCAGGCCTTGCCTGATCTCGGCTACCGGATCGCTTGAGTTGATGAACCAGAGCATCGACGCCTTCGCTGCCAACTCAAGTCCTTTCGTCGGTGCCGACCTGTCTCACGTACGGAACAATTAAACGCCCTTCACGGGTTGCCGCTGCTGCGGACCCCGAGAAGTACATCCTCCCAGGCGGGTAGCGAAGGCTTGCGATTCCCGCGTCCGCGCTTGCGGTTCGGCTCCGACTTGTCCCCGGTCTCAGGGTTTTTGGGACCGGTCGTTGTGACCGGGCTCTGCGGTGCTTCGGGCTTTTCGGTGGTTACCGACGCCTCGGTCTGCTCCTCGGGCGTCTGCTCCTCCGGCGTTTGCTCGTCGGTGATCGCCTCGGGCAGATCGTCGGCTTCGTCAACCGGGTCGATCTGGGCGGCTGTCGGTTGGGGACGGGGCTCGGGCGTGGCCGGACGAGGTGCTCGGCGGGCCGTCTGCTCACCGGTGACCGAATCGGCGTCCACGGTGACCTCGCCAGACCCGTCGGACTTCACGGTCAGGCGCGCCGAACGCGAAATCGGTGATACCCGAGCCGCTTTCGGCGGTGTGTAGTCGAAGGCGAGTTCGGTTTCGTCGGAACCGGTGTCGTCGACGGTGGGCGAGAGCGCGGTCACGCTACGCAACGGCCGGCTCAGATCCGGATCGATCAACTCGTCGGCGACCTCGTCGATTGCTTCCACCGTGCCCGAGTTCGAGCCGGGCAGATAACGCCAATGAGCGCGATTGACAGAGCGTCCGACGTGCCAGCTGACCTGGACGACCCAGCGGTTGTCCTCGGCTTTCCAGGCGTCCCATTCGGTGTTCTCGGGGTTGTGCCCGCGGGCACCGAGGGCAGCTGCAACAACCTCGCCGAGGGTGGACAGTGCAGGCCCGTCGTAGCGCAACGGGTGTGCCGCCGCCGCCAGTTCGGTCGCACGAGCGCGCTCGAGCAGCACCGGATGGGCAAAACGTTCAACACGACTCATCGACACCCCGGCGGCCGTAGCCACCTGTTCGACCGTGGCGCCCGCGCGGATCCTGGCCTGGATCTCGCGGGGCCGCAGAGTGCTTTCCATCTCGATCTCGATCTGCCCCAGCCGGGTCAGATCGCCACGGGCAGCCGCACGCAGGGTGTCATCAGCAGGGATACGGAACTTCTCGCCCGACTCGGTGTCCTGACAGATCACCTTCTTGCCGTCCGGCTCAAGGCCGATGACTCGAAGCTCACGCATCTGCTTCTCCTTCACGACTCGGAGCCAGCCTCAACATCTGTGTCGGTGTGCATTGGCGTCAGCGTAATGCAGTCAAGCCCCAAAGGCGGGCATGACACGCATAAAAATGCCAGCTCAGCAGGGGTGGGCTGAGTGCGGGTGGCCGCTACAGTGCGCCGACGACGTAGTCGATGCACTGGGTCAGGCGGCTCACGTCGTCGGGTTCGACGGCCGGGAACATGCCGATCCGAAGCTGGTTGCGGCCGAGCTTGCGGTAGGGCTCGGTGTCGACCACTCCGTTGGCGCGCAACACCTTAGCGACCGCTGCGGCGTCGACGTCATCGTTGAAATCGATGGTTCCGACGACCTGGCTGCGGTATGCGGCGTCCTTCACGAACGGGGTGGCGTACTCGCTTGCCAACGCCCAATCGTAGAGTCGCGAGCTGCTGTCCGCGGTCCGCGCGGTGCACCAGTCGAGGCCGCCGTTCGAGTTCATCCACTCGATCTGGTTGGCCAGCAACAGCAGCGATGCGACGGCCGGGGTGTTGTATGTCTGGTTCTTGCTGCTGTTCTCGACGGCGGTCGGCAGTGACAGGAAATCGGGGCACCAGCGGTCGGAGGCACCGATGGTGGCGACTCGTTCGAGCGCGGCCGGGCTCATCAGGGCGATCCACAGTCCACCGTCGGATGCGAAGGACTTCTGCGGCGCGAAGTAGTACACGTCGGTGTCGGCGACGTTGACGGGCAGGCCGCCTGCGCCGGAGGTGGCGTCGATGGCGATCAGGGCGTCGCCGGCCACCGCAGGGCGGCTGACGGGCACTGCCACACCGGTCGAGGTCTCGTTGTGGGCCCAGCCCACGAGGTCGACGCCGTCGAACTTGTCGGCCGCGATCGCGCTCACGCTCGGCGCGGTACCGGGTTCGGTCGAGATGACCACCGGGTCTTCGAGGAACGGAGCGTTTTTCGCGACGGTGGCGAACTTGTTGGAGAACTCGCCGTAGGTCAGGTTGAGCGAACGCTTGGAGATCAGGCCGAATGCGGCGGCGTCCCAGAAGGCGGTGGTGCCGCCGTTGGAGAGGACGACCTCGTAGCCGTCTGGGAGCGAGAACAGGTCGGACAGTCCGCTGCGGATCGCACCGACGACGTTCTTGACCGGGGCCTGACGGTGGCTGGTACCGAATACCGATGCGCCGGTGTCGACCAGCGACTGCAGCTGCTCGGGGCGAACCTTGGACGGGCCACAACCAAAACGGCCGTCGCTGGGCAAGAGGTTGGCCGGAATGGAGATCGTTTCGCTCATGCGATCAGTCTAGAGTCCCGCCCTGCGCCCGATGATGGTGGGTTTTGGTGAGCGCGACCTGCGGGTTTACGCGCCAAATAGCCACCATCATCGGAAAGCTACTTCGGTGCGATGACGTCCCAGCCGTCGACATCCTCGGGACGACGTGGGGCGGCGCCCACGTAGAGCGCGGCCGGACGGACCAGTTTGCCCAGACGCTTCTGCTCCATGATGTGCGCGCACCAGCCTGCGGTCCGCCCGCAGGTGAACATCGCAGGCATCATGTGGGTCGGGACCTCGGCGAAGTCGAGGATGACCGCGGCCCAGAACTCGACGTTGGTCTCGATCGCCCGGTCGGGGCGTCGTTCGCGGAGTTCGGTGAGCGCAGCCTGTTCCAGTGCCGAGGCGACCTCATATCGCGGGGCGTTGAGTTCTTTTGCGGTGCGGCGCAACACCCGGGCCCGGGGGTCTTCGGCGCGGTACACCCGGTGTCCGAAGCCCATCAGTTTTTCTTTGCGGTCGAGGATGCCCTTGACCAGGCCGCGGGCGTCGCCGGTCCGGTCGACTTCTTCGATCATCGGCAGCACGCGGGCGGGCGCGCCGCCGTGTAGCGGTCCCGACATCGCGCCGATGGCGCCGGAGAGGGCAGCCGCGACATCGGCGCCGGTGGAGGCGATGACGCGGGCGGTGAAGGTCGAGGCATTCATGCCGTGTTCGGCGGCGCTGACCCAGTAGGCATCGATCGCACGGATGTGCGCGGGGTCGGGTTCGCCCTTCCAGCGGGTCATGAATCGTGCTGTGACGGTGTCACATTCGTCGATGACCTTCTGTGGGACGGCGGGTTGATGGATGCCGCGGGCCGATTGCGCGACGTAGGACAGTGCCATCACCGAGGCGCGTGCCAGGTTGTCGCGGGCGGTTTGGTCGTCGATGTCGAGGAGTGGTTGATAGCCCCAGATCGGTGCGAGCATGGCCAGGCCTGCCTGCACGTCCACGCGGACGTCGCCGGTGTGGATGGGCAGTGGGAACGGCTCGGCAGGCGGCAGTCCGTCACCGAAACGTCCATCGACGAGCAGTGCCCAGACGTCGGAGAACGTGACGTTGTTCTCTACGAGGTCTTCGATGTCGACGCCGCGGTACCGGAGGTTGCCACCGTTCTTGTCGGGTTCTGCGATCTCGGTGGTGAATGCGGTGACACCCTCGAGACCTTCGACGAATCCTTCGGGTATTTCAACGTTGACTGCCATCGCTCGAGCTCCCTTGCCATTGCCCTGTATGCGTACTGATTAGGACTGTAGTGCCCGAGGCATTCTGGACGACCCGGGAGTAGCGTTATCGGCCGTGGAACGCAAACCGATCGACTTGGCCAACATGCGGATGGCCTATGCAGCCTCCGGCGGTGTCGGGCGCCCCGGATCCGGGGATGACGCAGCCGGTGCCGACGGGGTCAAGGACAACCTCGACCCGCTCTGGCTCGCAGGCGACCCGCCGTGGCTGGAGTTGTTCGGTAAATGGCTGCGCGAAGCTGTCGATGCGATGATCCCGGAACCGAATGCCATGGTGCTCGGGACGGTCGATGCCGCCGGTCACCCGTCGACCCGCACGGTGCTCTGCAAAGGTGTGGACGCCGACGGGGTCACGTTCTTCACCAGTTACGAATCCGACAAGGGACGGCACCTCGACGGCGTGCCGTATGGGGCGGTGACGTTCCCCTGGATCGCGATGGAGCGCCAGGTCCATTTCCGTGGACCGGTGACGAAGGTGCCGGAAGGCCACACTGCGGACTACTGGTCCAAGCGGCCACGTGGTTCGCAGCTGTCAGCGTTCGCGTCGCAGCAGTCGGCGCCGATCGAGTCGCGGGAAGCGTTGGAGGACAAGGCCGCCGCCATCGAGGCACGGTTCGACGGCGAGCAACCGGTTCCGGTGCCGCCGCATTGGGGCGGTTACGTGATCGCCCCCGTCGAGGTCGAGTTCTGGCAAGGCCGCGCGAACCGGTTGCACAACCGGGTGCGGGCGTCGCTGGTAGACGGCCGGTGGAACGTCACGAGGTTGCAGCCGTAGATGTTTGACCACCTTCCGGTTCGCAGCAGGTGACCCGCCGGTTCCTGGCCGACACCACCCCGCTCAAGCACCCCCACTTTCGTCGCCTGTGGTGGGCGAACATTGTCACCGTCATCGGTGCGCAATTGACGGTGGTGGCTGTTCCGGCCCAGATCTACCAAATCACCGGCAACTCGGCGTACGTCGGGTTGACCGGCTTGTTCGGGCTGGTGCCACTGGTGATCTTCGGGTTGTGGGGCGGCGCATTGGCCGATGCCATGGACCGTCGAATCCTGTTGATCATCACCACATGTGGGTTGATCGGTACCAGCGCATTCTTCTACGTGCAGTCGGCGATGGGGTTCGGCAACGTGTGGGTCATCCTCACGCTCTTCGCGTTGCAGCAAGCGTTCTTCGCCGTCAATCAGCCAACCCGCACAGCGATTCTCCCGAAGCTGATGTCGAATGCCGAACTGCCTGCTGCCGCTTCGCTGAACATGACGGTGATGCAGGCCGGTGCGATTGCCGGACCACTGGTCGGTGGAGCGCTGATCCCGGTACTCGGATACTCGCTGCTGTATTTGGTCGACACCGTGTTCCTCTTCGCCACGCTGTGGGCCGTCATCAAATTGCCGTCGTTGCGGCCGGGTGGAGGTGATCGGAAACCGACGTCCGCGGGCGTGCGCTCGATCATCGAGGGATTCGTGTTCCTGCGAGGCCAACCGGTCCTGATGGCGTCCTTCGTGGTCGACCTGATCGCCATGATCTTCGGAATGCCCCGGGCGTTGTTCCCGCAGATGGCACACGAGAGTTTCGGTGGACCTGAAAGTGGCGGAGTCGCATTTGCCCTGTTGTTCTCCGCAATTGCGCTCGGCGCGCTGGCAGGCGGCATCTTCTCCGGGTGGGTGTCACGGGTGCGCAGGCAGGGCCTTGCCGTCATCGTCTGCGTGATCATCTGGGGTGTGGCCATCATCGGGGTCGGGATCTGTGTCGGATTCGCCAACCACACCGCGCTTCCGATGCTGCCGATCGTGGTCGCGTTGCTCATGATCGGTGGTGCGGCCGACATGGCGTCGTCGGCGTTTCGGCAGTCGATTCTGCTGGCCGCTGCGAGCGACGAGATGCGTGGCCGTTTGCAGGGTGTGTTCACCGTGGTCGTCGCCGGTGGCCCCCGCATCGCCGATGTCCTGCACGGTGCTGCGGCCGTTTCGGTGGGGACCGCGGCCGCCACCGCCGGTGGCGGCGTCCTCGTCGTTGTCGGAACAGGGATTGCCGCCCTGGCGATTCCGGCCTTCGTCCGCTACCGAATCACCCGATGATGTGCTGTTTTGGTTGTCCTCACCTGGGGTTTTGTTCGCCAGAAGGGCACATTATCGGGAGCGGGCGGAGTCTTTGAGGAGTCCGGCGGTGTAGCCGACGACCTGGGGATCGGACATGGCTTTCCAGCTGGGCGCCAAAAGCTTCATATACCGCTCGACGTAGAGCAGTTGCTTGCCGACGAGGACCAGTTCTCGGGGTAGTCGGGCGTCGTAGGTCTTGGCGAGATTGGCGAGTTGCCTACCCAGGTCGGCATACGACATGTCACCGAGATTGGTGCCACCGATGGGTGCGGCAACCCGGCGCAGATCCTTTGCGGTCTCGCGCACCGAACCCGGTTTGCCGAACGTTCCCAGCGCGGACAGTGCCTGCCCGGCCGCCTCATAGTTGCTGCGCATCAGGTTGCCGAGCAGTTCACGCACGATCAGCCGAGACCGGTCGTCGAAGCGGCCGACGATTCCCCAGTCCAAGAGGACGATTCGACCCTGGGGATCCACCAACACGTTCCCGGCGTGCAGATCGCCGTGAAAAATCCCGTCGGTGAAGGCGGATTCGAGCAGGGAGAGCAACAACGTCTTGACGATCTTGGTGCCGTCATGGCCGGCTTCACGGATTGCTTTTGCGTTGTCGATGCGGATGGCATCGACGAACTCGAGCGTGATCACTCGCTCGGTGGTGTAGTCCCAGAAGACTTTTGGCACCCGGACCTGATCGGCGAAACGCGACCCGGAGATCGCGTCGGTCCATTCCTCCATCGCGGCGGCTTCGGTCCGGAAGTCGAGTTCGGAGTTGAGGTTTGCGGTGAAGTCTTCGATCACGGCCTTGGCGCTGAGCATGCGTCCATACGGCGAGAACTCGACCACAGCCGCGGCCCGCTGCAGGATCTGCAGATCGGCCGCCAATCTCGCTTTGATCCCGGGCCGCTGGATCTTCACCACCACATGCTCGCCGGTGGACAGAACCGCGTTGTGCACCTGCGAGATTGACGCCGACGCGATTGGTTCGGGGTCGAATTGCGCAAACACCTCATCCGGGTCGCGGCCGAGCTGGTCGGTGAGCAGTCGGCGAACCTGATCCGGGTCGGCCGGTGGAACCCGGTCGAGCAACGTGCGGAACTCATCGGACAACACCCGGGGGAACACCCCGGGGCTCGATGCGATCAGCTGCCCGAGCTTGACGTAGGTGGGTCCGAGCGCGGCGAAGGTGTTGCGCGTTTCACCGGCTCCGGCTGCGGCCAGATCGTCGGATCCGACGGCGCGTGCGGCAAACCGGGCCCCACCGCAGACCGCCTGCCAGGCGGTTGCTCCGATCCGTGCTGCCTCGCTGGTCAGCGAAACCTTTTGAAGCGTCAGGGGCGCGGTTGGTGTTGTTGGTGTCGTCGCTGTCATGTGTCCTCCGCAGGTGAGGAGCGGCGGCTCGCTGTGCCCTCCCCAGACTTCAGGTGGTCAGGATGCTTCGGGGCCATGGTAGGGCATTTCTCCCCTAGCAGTAGAGGCGTCGACATGCGACGCTACAGAGGTGACCACGTTCGGTGGCCGGGCGGACGATCGCCCAGGCGGCGAGATCGAAGCGGTTGGCACAGTGCCGACCGGTCAGGTGGTAGGCGAGGAGATGAGTCGATGTTATTGGGTGGTCCGGTCCAAGAGATGACCGTCGACGAGTGCTGGGAGAAGTTGGCAGAGATCGAATTGGGACGGGTTGTCGTCTCTGTCGACGACGAGATCGACATCTTTCCCGTCAACTATGTTGCGAGCGAAGGTCGGATCTACTTTCGCACCGCACCGGGAAGCAAACTCCTGAAATTGACCATCAATTCGTCGGTTCTGTTCGAGGTCGACGCGTCCTCGCCCGCCGACGGCTGGGCGTGGAGTGTGATCATCCGGGGAACCGCCCGGAACCTGGTGTCGGCCAGCGAGATTCTCGAGGCAGACAAGCTGGCGCTGACGCCGTGGATCGCGACGTTGAAGTACGAGTACGTCGAGATCACCCCCGGTCAGGTCACTGGTCGCAGCTTCGTTCTGGGCCCGGAGCCCGAGCGGTACTGATCCCCAAACCTGTTGGCATCGAAGCCTTTGATGTCAACAGGTCTCAGTGCGCGACCGGACATTCTCCGGTTTCATCGGATTGCCAGGGGAGTTGGGCCCGACGGGCCGCGGTCACCGGGCAGTAATGCATCGGCTTGTCGCGTACGGCCTCCGGTGGCAGGTTGCGTAGCGGTGTTTCGAGCAGAGGGGCGTCGGCCGGGACCCTGCCCGACAACCGATCCCACGCGTCGCGACAACGCGGATGCCGACGGTAACGCTCCGGTAGGGCTTGCATGAAGGCGTTGACCCCCTTGCCGAAGAGCCGGAACCGTTTCTCATCCTTCTCGGACCACGTGAAGCCCATCATCTCGCGCACCGCCGGGTGGTAGAGCCCCGTGGTCAGCCAGGTGAAGAACCGTTCCGTCGGCCGGACCATCAGTTTCCAGATCGGCAGTGGCATCGCAGACATCCACGGTGGCGGCGGAAGCTGGGAGATGTCGAGGACGGTGCGCACCGCGGGATGGTCCTCGAGGACGTTGCGGCACATGTGATCCCAATACTCGAGGAACTCTTCGTAGGTATCGGGGCAGGGGCGGGTGCTCACGCCGTACATCGCGTACCAGGTGCGTGATTCTTCGAACAACGCGCGCTTCTCGGCTTCGGTGATCGGCGGGCCGAACACTTCCGCGCACCTGATGTTGCCGTACCAGAACGTGGCATGCGCCCAATAGAAGACGTCGGGATCGAGTGCGTGATACCGGCTGCCATCGGGCATCGCGCCCTTGATCTCACGGTGGTAGTCGCGGACCTCGTGTCCGGTGTCGGTGGTGCCGTCGAACACAACCCCGATGATCGGATACAGCGACCGGTTCAGGCGCTGCCAACGCTCGCCGAAGAAGTCGGAGTGCTCCCAGACCGCGGCGCCGAGTTTCGGATGCATATTCTGCATCGACCCCGACCACAGGCCGATCAGCATGCCGTGCCAACCGCCGAAGAACTTCCAGGTCACGGAATCGGGGCCGAGTGGGTTCACCTCGGGCGTGGTCTGTGCGGACCTCTCGGCAGCCAACTCGGGCTCATGCACGTCGGTCATTGACGGCCTCTCGTCGCCGGTGCAGAACACCACACCTCTTGAGACGAAAGTTTAGAACCGTCTCATTGGGGTGTCAACGTGCCAGCTGGCGGTGTGGGGACCGCCCGGCCGGAGCATTCGGACCATCAATTCGGTGGTGCGCTCGATCGGGCGGCTTCTGGCGCACCAGAATGCAGCTGTCCCCGCGCCGAATGTCGGCGCGGGGACAGCTTGCTTGGGGTGTGGACAGGCTCTAGCCGGTGGCGACGGGCGCCGCAGCAAGATCCTGAACGTTGTCGGCAATGACGACCTGGTTCTTGAGGACCCCGAACTGCAGGTAGTTGTCGGCGACGGTCTGCAACTTCGCGACCTGCTCCGCGTCGAGTGCCGTTGGCACACGCTGCGACCGCTTGGCGACGAGCGCAGCGATGTTCTCCGGCCGTTTGGTCAGCTTGCTGTAGATCTGCACGTACTCGTCTTCGTTGTCGTTCGCCCACAGCAACGCCGTGTTGAAGCGGCCGACGAAGTCTTCCATCGCGGCCTTGGTGGCGGGGTCGGCGAGCGACTCGTTGTTCGCACTGAGGAGGCCGAGTTTGGATGAAATCCCTTCGGCGTCGCGGATGACGCGCGCGTTGTCGTCGATCTCGACCGCAGCGGTGTAGGGGTCCCAGGTGGCCCAGGCATCGATGGAGCCGGACTTGAGTGCGGCCGCGGCGTTGACCGGATCGAGGAAGCTGACCGTCACGTCGTCCGCGGTCAATCCTGCTTCTTTGAGAGCCGACAGGAGTTCGTAGTGTCCGATGCTGCCCTGGGTCGTGGGCGAAACGGTCTTGCCCTTCAGGTCGGCAACCGACTGAATGGACGAATCCTCGGGGACGATGAGCGCCAGGCCATTGGCGCCCTCGTTGACACTGGCGGCGACGACCGAGACGTCGGCGCCGGCCGCGAGTGCGTTGATCAGGGGAGCGTCGCCGGTGTAGCCGATGTCGATCGCTCCTGCCTTCTCGGCTTCGAGCAGCGGTGCGGCGGCCGGGAACTGCGCCCATTCCACCTGGTACTCGGCTCCATCGAGTGCGCCGGAGGCCTCGAGGATGGCCTGCTGGATTCCGGCTTGATCGCCGACCTTGAGCGTTACGGCCGAGAGATTGACGCTGCCATCGGAATTGGTGGTCGACTCGTCATCCGAGCACGCGGCCATGGACAGGGTCAGCGCTGCGGCGACACCTGCCGCGGTCGCCGAGAGTCGCAGTTTTCTGGTGATGTTCTTCATGGTGTGGCTGTTGCCTTCACTTCTCGTCTTCGAGGGGGTACAAGCCGGGCAGGTTGACGACAATCGCCTCCTGGGTGCTGCGGGCGATCACGACCACTGCGGGATTCTTCGGGTCCGGATTCTCTTCGCGATGGGGTACGAACGGTGGGACGAAGATGTAGTCACCGGCGGTCGTTGCGATCCGGACCTCTTCGACGCCATCGTGGAAGACGAACTCGGGGTTGCCGCTCCGGATGAAGATGGCGGTCTCGGATTCACCGTGGTGATGATTGTCCGAAGCCGTGTCTGGGGCGACGTGGGTTTCGCCCATCCAGATCTTCTCGGAGCCGACCGTGGTGCCGCTGATCGCGGCAAAGCGCTGCATGCCTTCGGTTTGCGTCGTGTTGTCGTTGACGTCCGAGGCCTTCACGTGGTGCAGGCGGGCGCGCAACGATTGCTTCCCGTAATCACTGCTCGTGGTGTGGAGATCCGGATGAAAACCGTCGTGCGTACTCATGAATGAATTGCTTCCTTTGGTGCTTGTACTCCGGGCAGTTGGCCCAGGTTCCACTGTTGGAGAAGATCGGTGACGTGGGTCTCGAGGGTTGACCAGACAGCCTGCCCCGCGTCGGCGACGCTTTGTGTCACCACCGCCCCTTCGATCGCCTGGACCACCTCGGCGACCGAGATCTCTGTGGCCGGACGTGCCAGTTGATAGCCGCCGTCACAGCCGCGCTGGCTGGTCACGATTCCGGCGCGTCGCAGTTGGCCCATGATGTTGACCAGGGAATTCAGCGGCAGATCCCAGGTGCGGGCGAGGGTTTCGCATTTGACCGGTCCGTCATCGTCGGACGCCAGCGTGGCGAGGGCCTTGAGGGTGTAGTTCAGGCGGGCCGAAATGTGGACCGGCGCAGTTCGTCTTGATCTCAGAGGTGCCTCCGCGGCAGCCGCGGCCGTGTCGGTGGTCCGGATGCCCTTGCAGACGTCCTCGAGGAACAACATGATGGTGGCGGCCACACTGCGATGCATCTTGTCGTTGAGGACGTCGTGACGACCGTCTTCGAATACCGAGATGCGGTATGAATCCGACTGGGTTGCAAGCGATGCGGCACGAGCCACGTCTGCGACGAGGTCCTTTTCGCCGTGGACGAACAGTACCGGTGCCGACGGTCCGTCGGTGTTGTAGGCGACCGGGGTGGCGCCCAGGTGGCCCCAGCCGAAAGCCTCATCGGAATCGAGCCGGGCCCGGTGCACGGGGCAGGCCGACCGCAGATCCAGCTCCTCGGTGTGATCAGAAGGTGTTGGAGCGGCCTGGGATTCGGGGCCTGCGCCGCTGATCACCACGGCGTCCGCGTTCAGTGAGTCAGCAAGGTTCCAGGCGAGGGCCGCGCCGTTGTCGTGGCCAACGAGGATGCGCCCGCCTTCGGTGTACGGGGCGAACAGCGCCGCCACATCCAGCGTATCGGTGACGGGCGGTACCACCACGCGGTAGCCATCGAAAGCGATACGCGTGCTGAAGCGTTCGTACACTCCTGGATGCTCACCCCGACCGTGCAACACCACAACGGTGCCGCGGACCGCGGCGGTGGGCTCGTAGACGAGGGGGTCGTTGTTGCTCAATGTGCTCCTGCCAATGCGGATTCCTGGCGCGCGGCAACACCGCGGCGTACCAGTGGGATCAGTTCTTTGCCCCACTCGATCACGTCGTCGTAGGGGTCGTAGCCGCGGATCAGCAGTGCATGCACTCCGATGTCCACGTAGTCGAGCAGTGCGGCCGCAACGGTTTCGGGCGTGCCGACCAGGGCGGTGGAGTTGCCCTTCGCGCCGGAGGCCGCCGCCGTGGCAGTCCACAGGGCGCGATCGTGGCGATCGCCGGCAGCGGCCGCCTCGAGAAGGCGTTGCGAACCGACGTTGCTGGTGCCGTTCTTGTCGTAGCGGGCGCCGGTGAAGGAGTGACCGTTCGTGGATTTGATGCTCTCGAGGATGCGGTGGGCGCGCGCCCAGGCCTCTTCTTCTGTGCGCCCGATGATCGGACGGAAGGAGACGCTGAACTTGATGTCGTCGGTGCGGCCTGCTGCTGCCGCGGCTTCGCGGACCGAGTCGATCTGTTCTTTGGTCTGCGCCAGCGGTTCGCCCCACAGGGCGAAGACATCGGCGTGTGTTCCGCCGACCCGGTAGGCATCGGCCGACGAACCGCCGAAGTAGATCGGGATCCGGGGCGCTTGGACGGGGAAGACTTCCGACCGAACGTCGTTGACCTGGTAGTGATCTCCGCTGTAGTCGAACGGTTCGGTACTGGTCCAGACGAGTTTGAGCAGTTCGATGAATTCGGCGCTGCGTGCGTAACGCTCTGTCTTGGAAAGGAAGTCGCCGTCACGCTGTTGATCGGCGTCACTTCCACCCGAGATGATGTGCACGGAGGTGCGACCACCGCTGAACTGGTCGAGGGTGGCCAGGGCCCTGGCCGCGACCGTGGGCGCGACAAATCCGGGACGATGTGCGATCAGGAACTTGAGCCGCTCGGTGTGTGCCGCAGCGTATGCGGCCACCTGCAGGCCGTCGGGAGTGCTGGAACTGTGCCCGATGAGCACGCGATCGAATCCGGCTTCCTCGTGGACTTTGGCGAACCGGGCGACAAAGCCCGGATCAACGGCATCTGTCGTCGGCGCGTGGATCTCCGAGACGTGTTGAGTTCCGATCATGCCGATGATCTCGACGGCGGCGTCGTTGCTCACGAGTTGGCTCCCTGTTTGTTGATGTCGGGTGTGTTGGCACCGAGTGTGTTGGTACCGGGGTCATCAGTGCCGAATGCGGTGGTGTGTACGCCCAGCCAGCCGAGAAGCTGGACGCGAAGCGCGGCGAGGTCGGGTGCGGCGATGTCGCGCGGGCGCGGGGTGTCGAGGGTCAGGTCGTGGGCGATCTGACCGTCTTTCATCACCAGTACCCGATCGGCGAGGATCAGGGCCTCTTCGACATCGTGGGTGACCAGCAGGATCGCGCAATCATGTTTGCGCCACAGCTGTTCGACGAGATCCTGCATCTTCAGCCGGGTCAGGGCGTCGAGCGCCGAGAAGGGTTCGTCGAGTAGCAGCAGATCAGGTGAGCGGACCAGAGCCCGGGCCAGCGAGGCTCGCTGTGCTTCGCCACCGGAGAGAACCTTCGGCCACACCGTTGCCCGGTGGCTCAGTCCGACCTCGTCGAGTGCGGCGAGTGCGGTCGCCTTGTTCGCGCCTTTGAGACCGAGAATGATGTTGCGCCAGACCTTCTTCCACGGCATCAACCGTGGAGCCTGGAACGCGACTGCCCGCGCCTGCGCCACGGTCACATCGCCGGAGATGTCGGCGTCGAGTCCGGCGAGAATACGCAGCAGTGTGCTCTTTCCGCAGCCGCTGGCACCGAGGAGGGCAACGAACTGACCGGGCTCGATGTCGAGATCGAGGTTGTCGATGACGTCTTTGTCACCGAAAGTTCGGGTCAACCCACGGACCGTGACCGGTAGTTCTTCGGTCCGGTCCGGGGTCACGCTCCGCTGAACGCCGGTCGCCATGACAGGAGGGTCCTTTCGAGGAATCGAACGATGAAATCGGCCACCAGGCCCAAGAGTGCGTAGAGCACCAGACAGACGATGATGGCGTCGGTGCGGAAGAACTCACGGGCCGTGTTCATCTCGTAGCCGATGCCCGCGGTGGCGTTGATGGTCTCGCCGAACACCAGCGCCAACCAGGCCGATCCGAGCGAGTAGCGAAGGCCGGTCAGTGCATTGGGCAGGGCCGCGGGCAGCACGACGTTGCGCACCTGACCGAACCAGCTCAGGCCGAGGGTTCGTGCGGCCTCGATGAGGTTGGAGTCGACACCACGGATACCGGCGTAGATGTTCAGGTACAGCGGGAAGGTCACTGCGAGCGCGATGAGCAGGATCTTGGGCTCTTCGCCGATGCCGAACCAGACGATCAGCAGTGGGATGAGTCCGATGACCGGAACGGTCCGGAGCATCTGGATGGGTGCATCGATGATGTCTTCGCCGAGGCGGAACAGACCGGAGATGGTGGCCAGCACGGTGGCGACCGCCAAACCGATGACCAGACCGAACAGGACGCGTTGCAGCGATGTGGTCACCGCGTCCTGCAGGCTTCCGTCTTCCCACATGTCACGCGCGGTCTGGAACACCTGCCACGGGGTGGCCAGTGTGTCCTCGTCCAGAACGCCGGTGTCTCCGAGGATCTGCCACAACACCACGATGGCGACGGGGCTCAGCGTCTTGATCGCCCAACGCGGAACCTTGCGCCTGCGCTTCGATCCACCTTCAGGTGTGAGGCGCGTTGTCGCGACCTTCCGGGTCGGTGAGACGGGTGGCGCATCTACGGTCATGACGTCTCCGTCCGCGCTGTCGTGGTGCAAGGCATACGGGAACGGTAATCCTGGCGTTGAAGGTTGGGAAAGACAAAGATTCACGGTGAGCAAAAGACCCGCGCCGGATTTTGAGCCGGGTCGTTGCGTATGCTAAACGGCATCGCAGCCTCGCGTCAGATGGCATCCAGGCCGCGAAAACCGATGTCACGGCCGCTAATCCGCGACGAATCGAACCTGCCTGCCCGGTACCAGCTGCGCTGCAGCGTCGATCGACTCCGCCACCAGGACCGCGACCACCGGATAGCCGCCGGTGGTGGGATGATCGGCCAGGAAGACGACCGGTTGCCCACCAGGCGGTATCTGCACCGAGCCGAGCGCAACCGGTTCCGACCGCAGTTCACCGGCGTCGCTGCGCAACCGCAACTCCTGATTCCCGTCGAGGCGTACACCGACACGGTCGGAGTTGGCGTTGACCGTCCAGATGCCCGTGTAGAGGCCGGCCGGATGTTCCAAGTGGGTGAGCCGTGGGCCTGCAGATGCATACAGCGGCACCGGACGGTGGGGATCGAGCACATCCCACGGTGCTTCGGTTGCCGGCGGCCAGGGCCCGGCCAAGACTCCGACGGCGAGTTCGTCGCCGGCGCGTAGCGGGGCCGGGCCCAGCCCTGACAACAGATCGGTCGACCTCGACCCCAGCACCGGTTCGACGTCGATGCCGCCCCGTACCGCCACATAGGTCCGCAGGCCACTGCGTGGGGGCGGCACGAACAACTCCGCGCCTGCGAGAAGTACTGTCGCGTTGTGGTGTCCACGGTCGACGCCGTCGATCTGGGCGTCGGCGGGTGCCCCGGTGACCGCGATCAGCAGTTGGCGCCGGGCTGAAAGTCGCAAGCCGCCCAGCGTCACCTCGAGGCCGGCGGCGCGTTCGGTGTTGCCCACCAGCCGGTTTGCCAACTTGAGTGCCCGCCGGTCGGCAGCGCCGGACAGTGGGACGCCGAGGTCGCCGTAGCCCGGGCGGCCCAGATCCTGGACCGTGGTCAGTGGTCCCGGCGCGACCACCACGAGGTCGGTCATGAGCCCACGCCCGCATCGGTGAACCGGACCACTGCGCCCGGGTTCAGTAGTGCCGGACGTTCGGAGTCGTTGTCCCACAACGTGAGATCGGTGCTACCGAGAAGCCACCACCCGCCGGGACTCTCGCGTGGATAGACGGCGCTGTAACCGGCCGCGACCGCAACGGAACCGGATGGGACACGTGGCCGGGACTGCGCCCGACGGGGCAGGGATGTCAGGGCTGTTGCCGTCGAATTATGTTGCGGTACCAGGTAACCGAACCCGGGCGCGAATCCCATGAATTGCACTCGCCACAGGGTCTGGGAATGCGCGGCGATGACGTCGGCGACCGACAGTGCGCACCGCTCGGCTGCTTCGTCCAGGTCGATGCCGTTGTAGTGCACCGGAATCGCAATCGGATCGACGTGCTCTGTGGGGCCGGTGGAGCCTTCGGCGAAGTCGACGTGACGCAGCGCGCGCCGGATCGACAGTTCGTCAAGGCCTGCTCCGGGCTCGGCCTGCACCAGGACGGTCTCGGCAGCCGGGATCACGTCGAGGACGCCGGGCAGCAGTCCCACGGACATCGCGGCTTTCAGGACCGAATGCGCCTTGAGTGTCGCGATCGACGGGTGCGGCTCACCGCTGAAGTCGAGCAATACGGCATCACGCCCGGCGGGTAGTTCACGCATCTGGCCGCCGCACCTTCCTGCCGCTCATCTCCCGACCCTTCGTTCGTTCGTTTCATACCGAGTAAAGCAGCAACGGCTCCTCTTGGGCCCCGGTGAAATCGAGACTGGCGGTGGCGGTGATGGCAGACTTCAGGCGTGGCTGGATACAGCATTGAATCGGACGGGTACAGCGCCGAGATCGCAACAGCGGGTGCCGGACTGCGCGCGGTGCGTTGCGGTGATCGGCTCCTCACCGAGACCTGGGAGATCGAACCGGGGGTCAAACCGCCGATGTCCGCCGGCTTGGTCCTCTCTCCGTGGCCCAATCGGACCGCCGACGGCACGTACACCTTTGACGGGGTGACCCATCACCTGCCGATCACCGAGGCCGGCCGCAACAACGCAAACCACGGCTTCGTTCGCATGGTCGACTGGAACATCCTCGACCAGACCGCGTCATCGGTGAAGCTGGGTGTTTCGGTGGGACAACATCCGGGATGGCCGTACGACCTCTATCTGACCGCCGACCATGTCGTCGGTGCCGACGGATTGGTCGTCACCCACACCGCCACCAACATCGGCGCCGAGTCGGCCCCATATGCCTTGGGGCAGCACACATTTGTCCGAGTGGGGGACGACCCGGCCGATGACTGTTCGCTGCAACTGGCAGCGCAGCAGTACCAGCCGCTCGACCCGGAGCGGCAGCTCCCGAGCGGAGATCCGCGCGACGTCGCCGGTACCGACTACGACTACCGGACCCCGCGGCCGCTCGCCGGGCAATGGCTGGACACCCCGTTCACCGCAATGGTCGCCGACGACGGCATCATCACGCACCGGCTGATCGGTCCGACCGGCACCACAGAGTTGTGGACAGACCTCAACTTCGGCTGGGTTCAGGCGTTCACCGCCGATCCCGCAAATGATCAGGCCTATCCCGGACGCGGGCGCGCCGTCGCGATCGAACCGATGACCGCACCTCCTAATACGCTGGCGTCGGGAATCGATCTGATCGTTCTGGAACCGGGGCAGGTCTGGACCGGACGCTGGGGCCTGCGGTATCAGGCTCCGGGTCGACATCGGGGAGTGGAGCAGGCGTGAAAGAGATCGTCGTATGCGGTGAGGGGTTGGTTGATCTTGTTCCGGGAGGTGATGATCCGCTCGCTCCACTGACACCGGCGCTCGGCGGTGGCCCGTTCAACGTGGCCATCACGCTCGGGCGCCTGGGATCGGCGGTGTCGCTGTGTTCGCGATTGTCGACCGACGGATACGGGCAGGCGCTGACGGAGGCGCTGCGCGGCGCGGGGGTGAATCTGTCGCTGCTACAACGTGGCCCGGAACCGACAACGCTGGCGCTGGCGAGCGTCGGGGCCGACGGATCGGCGCAGTACTCCTTCTATCTCGAGGGCACCGCCGATCGGCTGGTGACCGATCCGGGTCCGCTGCCCGGAACCGTCGGCGCAATGGCATTCGGGACCCTGTCGATGGTGCTGGAGCCGGGTGCGAGTGTCTACGAACAACTGTTGCGTCGCAGCCATGCGGAGGGACGGCTGACACTCCTCGACCCGAACATCCGGTCCGGTGTCATCGACGACGCGGATGGCTATCGCCGCCGTTTCGCCAGTTGGCTGCCCGACCTCGACATCGTGAAGGTCTCCGATGACGATGCGGCCTGGTTGGCCCTCGGCCCGGCCGGAACCGGCCCGGCGCAGTGGCTGGCGGCCGGCGTGGGCGCGGTGCTGATCACCCGCGGCGGCGACGGCCTGACCGCCATGACGACCGATTTCACTGTTGATGTCGAGGCCCCACCGGTCGCCGTCATCGACACGATCGGAGCGGGCGACACGATTTGCGGTGCGGTGCTCCACCAGCTGGGGGCCCGGCGCATGCTCGACCCGACGTTGATGCGTACGATGAGCCGTAATGACTGGTCAGAGGCGCTGGAGTTCGCTGCGAAGGCAGCCTCGGTGACCATCTCACGGTCTGGGGCGGACCCTCCATGGGCGGGCGAGCTGTAAACCGACTAAGTTGTTAACGGGTTGCACGGCCGGTTCGACCGGTTCGACGACTCTGGATTCAAAACATCTGTATCCGGTCCACAAGACCGGTCAGCCCGTCGAAAAGGGGAAGACCCAGTGTCCGCCGAAACAGTGTCCGCCAATGGAGCCGCAGCGGAGGCAAACGCCACGTTCAGCTATCCGGGCGGAGAGATCAAACTTCCCATCGTCAAGGCCACCGAAGGCAGTGACGGGGTCGGGTTGGGCAAATTCCTTTCCGACACCGGGCTCACCACCTTCGACGGCGGGTTTGTCAACACCGCTTCGACAAAGTCCGCGATCACTTATATCGATGGCGATGCCGGAATCCTGCGTTACCGGGGGTATCCGATCGAGCAGCTCGCAAAGGGTTCGAGTTTCATGGAGGTCAGCTACCTGCTGATCAACGGTGAGCTCCCGACGCCGACCGAGCTCGACGGCTTCACCAACAAGATCAGCCGGCACACCCTGCTGCACGAAGACCTCAAGCGCTTCTTCGACGGCTTCCCGCGCAACGCGCACCCGATGCCCGTCCTGTCGAGCGCCGTCAACGCCTTGAGCGCGTACTACCAGGACTCGCTGGATCCGAAGGATCCCGAGCAGGTCGAACTCTCGACGGTCCGTCTGCTGGCCAAGCTGCCGACCATCGCGGCCTACGCCTACAAGAAGTCGGTCGGCCAGCCGTTCCTGTACCCGGACAACTCGCTGAGCCTGGTCGAGAACTTCCTGCGGATGACCTTCGGCCTGCCCGCCGAGCCCTACGTGGTCAACCCGGACATCGTCAAAGCCCTCGATATGCTCTTCATCCTGCATGCCGATCACGAACAGAACTGTTCGACGTCGACCGTGCGTCTGGTCGGGTCGTCGCAGGCCAACCTGTTCACGTCGATCTCGGGCGGCATCAACGCGCTGTGGGGCCCGCTCCACGGTGGCGCCAACCAGGCGGTCCTGGAGATGCTCGACGAGATCAAGGCGTCCGGTGGCGACACCAAGGCGTTCATGAACAAGGTCAAGAACAAAGAAGACGGCGTCAAGCTCATGGGCTTCGGACACCGCGTCTACAAGAACTACGACCCGCGCGCCGCGATCGTCAAAGAGACCGCGGACCAGATCCTGCAGCTCCTCGGCGTCAACGACGACCTGTTGGACATCGCAAAGGGTCTGGAAGAGGTCGCCCTCTCGGACGACTACTTCATCTCCCGCAAGCTGTACCCGAACGTGGACTTCTACACGGGTTTGATTTACCGTGCGATGGGGTTCCCGACCCGGATGTTCACCGTGCTGTTCGCTCTGGGCCGTTTGCCCGGATGGATCGCACACTGGCGTGAAATGAACGCCGACCCGACCGGAAAGATCGGCCGTCCGCGGCAGATCTACACCGGATACACCGAACGTGACTACTTGAAGATGGATCAGCGTTGAGCCATGAGTAAACCTGAGATTGAAATGCCGGAAGGCCCCGCACCCGCCGAACTGGTGACCACCGACCTGGTGATCGGAGACGGCCCCGAGGCTGTCGCCGGTGGCGTTGTCGACGTGCACTATGTCGGTGTCGAATACGAGACGGGCGACGAGTTCGACTCATCCTGGAACCGCGGTCAGTCCGCGAACTTCCCGCTCGACCGGTTGATCCCGGGCTGGCAAGAAGGCATTCCGGGCATGAAGGTCGGCGGACGCCGTCAGCTCATCGTCCCGCCGCTGCTGGCGTACGGCCCCGAAGGTGCCGGCCACCGGTTGTCGGGCAAGACCTTGATTTTCGTGATCGACTTGCTGGGTGTCGGCTAACCCGTTACCCAACTGTTCTTCTGAAAACCCTGCACGGTTCACGTGCAGGGTTTTCTCTTGTCTGCAGCACTTGCTACACCTGTACTTTCGACCGAACCCCTGCACGATGCCTCGTCACCGCGGATAGGTAGGCACAGTGATCGCACAGCCCTTCATCTACGAGATCAATACGTGGCCGTGGTTGGAGAATCTCGGCACCGACCTGGCAGGCGTACCCCACGACGTATGGGACACGATCGCCGACCTGGGCTTCGATGCGGTGTGGCTGATGGGGGTGTGGCAGCGTAGCCCGGCCGGTCGTTCCATCGCACTGGCGGACGCAGCGCTCGTGCAGACCTTCGAGGATGTCCTCCCGGACTTCACCGCCGATGACGTCGTCGGATCCGCCTATTGCATCCGTGACTATCGAGTTGATGACCGCCTGGGCGGAGCAGAAGGTCTGGCCGCAGCCCGGCGCGCGCTGGCCAAGCGGGGTCTATCCCTGATTCTCGACTTCGTCCCGAATCACGTCGCATCCGATCATCCCTGGGCCCACAGCAATCCCGACTATTTCATCACCGGCACCGAGGACGACCTACGTGATGATCCGACGTCGTTCGTGGAGGTCGATGGAACGATTTTCGCGAACGGACGGGATCCATACTTTCCGGCCTGGCGTGATGTGTTGCAACTCAACACATTTTCTCCGGAACTACGGGCTCAGACCGTTTCGACCTTGATGTCGATCGCCGAGCAATGCGACGGAGTCCGCTGCGATATGGCGATGCTGCCGCTTGACGATGTGGTGACCCGGACCTGGGGTGAGCGCGCGGGCGACCCGCCTGGCGACGAATACTGGACGACGACGATCGCCGCGGTGCGCCGGGTTCATCCGGACTTCACGTTCATCGCGGAGGCCTACTGGGACCTCGAATCTCAGCTTCAGGAGCAGGGATTCGACTACTGCTACGACAAGCGTCTCTACGATGCTGTCGCCGAACACGACGGCGCTGAAGCTGTTCGGCAACAACTCCTCGCCGATACCGGCTATCAGCGCGGGCTACTCCGGTTCCTGGAGAATCATGACGAACCGCGCGCCGCGGCAACCTTTGGTGTGGACGAAGAAAAGGCAGTGGCCGTGGCGACATTCACTGCGCTCGGCGCCAAGCTGATCTACGACGGCCAACTCTCCGGTGCGGCCACGCGGTTGCCGGTGCAACTCGGTCGAGGCCCGGTTGTAGAGCCGAACAAGGATCTGGCCGAGTTCTATCACTCCTTGCTCAGGTCGCTGCGGGAGAAGGTTTGGCGCACCGGCGACCTGGCGCCGTGTGCCGTGGCCGGGTGGGAGGGTAATGATTCCTTCGGGGATCTGCTGGCGTGGACCCGCAGTGGCCAGAGTCGATGGCTGGTGGTGGTCAACGTCGGCGACAAACCGGCCACCGGCAAGGTGGCGACCCACTGGGATGATCTGCGCGGCAGTCAGTTCCGGCTGGTCGACAACACCCGGGACATCGAGTATCTGCGCAGCGGTGACGACCTGAGTGATGGATTGTTCGTCGAGCTCGATCCGTGGCTCTGGCACCTTTTTCGGATCGAACCTGTGACCGAGGAGCGTTCGTGATGGAGCATCGCCAGCCGCCCGGCGGAACGCGTGAACACGATCGACTCGCAGAGGCGACCGGTCGGCTCGAAGACGGCTTACACGAGGCGAACCCGTGGTACGAGTGGGGTCCGTATCTCTCGGAGAGAGCCTGGGGCACAGTCCGGGAGGACTACAGCGACAACGGCGACGCCTGGTCGTACTTTCCGCATGAACATGCCCGATCGCGTGCCTATCGGTGGAATGAAGACGGCATGGCAGGCGTCTCGGACATCGGCCACGAGTTCTGCCTGGCGCTCGCGCTGTGGAACGGTGCCGACCCGATCCTCAAGGAGCGGATGTTCGGTCTCACCGGACCGCAGGGCAACCACGGTGAAGACGTCAAAGAATACTGGTGGTATCTGCAGGGATTGCCGAGTCATGCACTGCTGCAATGGCGTTACCACTATCCGCAGGCCGCGTTTCCCTATCAGGATCTGATCGACGAGAACGCCCGGCGTGGTCGGGAGGAGTTCGAATACGAACTCCTCGACACCGGTGTCTTTGATGACAACCGGTTTTGGATCGTCGATGTCACCTATGCCAAGGCGAGTCCCACGGACCTGATGATGCGGATCGAAATCACCAACAACGGACCCGACGAACAGACCATCGACGTATTGCCCACCGGCTGGTTTCGCAACACCTGGAGTCCGGACGGCAACGGTGACCTGCCGGATCTGGCGATGCAGGACGGTGCGGTGGTGCTGGAACATCATCGGCTCGGCGGCTATCGGCTGCAGGCCGCGCTCGCCGGCGACGGTACCGAACCGCAGGTGTTGTTCTGCAACAACGAAACCAATATCCCGAAGATCTTCGGTGGCGAGCCGATCACGGCGTATCCCAAAGACGGGATCAACGACCACGTCGTCGCCGGTGCTGACACCGTGAATCCGGATCAGCGCGGGACGAAGGTGTCGTGGCGGTATCGGCTGTCTGTACCGGCGGGGCAGAGCGTCCAGTTGCGCCTTCGGCTCGCAGATGCCGAATCGGCTGTGAGCAAGGCTGATTGGTCCGGCTCGTTCTTCGTTGACACATTTGCCGATCGACAGCGGGAGGCCGATGAGTTCTACACCGCGCTGGCGCCCGCCGACATCGACACCGAACGCATGCGCATCCTCACCCAGGCCAGTGCCGGCCTGATCTGGAGTAAGCAGATGTACTCCTACGACGTGAGTCGGTGGCTCGACGGAGATTCCGCGCAGCCGTCGCCACCGCCAGGGCATCGGACCGGCCGCAACACCGGATGGTGTCACCTCGACGCCAACGACATCCTGGCCATGCCCGACCCCTGGGAATACCCCTGGTTTGCCGCCTGGGACTTGGCATTCCACGCGGTTCCCTGGTCCCATCTGGACCCGGCTTTCGCGAAGTACCAGCTGGTTGTGTTGCTGCGCGAATGGTTCCAGCACCCCAACGGCGCACTGCCGGCATATGAATGGAGCTTCGACGATGTGAACCCGCCGGTTCATGCGTTGGCCGCGCTCCGGGTCTTCGTCATCGACGGTGCCAAAGATGTTCAATTCCTCGAACGCGTCTTCCAGAAGTTGTTGCTCAACTTCACCTGGTGGCTCAACCGGGAAGATCCCGAGGGCAACAACATCTTCGGCGGGGGATTCCTCGGCTTGGACAACATCAGTCCGGTTGACCGATCCCATCTGCCGCCCGGCAGCACGCTGGAACAATCCGATGGCACCGGCTGGATGGCGTATTACTCGAGTGCGATGCTTGGCATCGCCCAGCATCTCGCCGACTTCGATCCGGTCTATGAGGACATGGTCACCAAGTTCCTCGAACAGTTCGCATTGATCGGGGAGGCACTTGACCGGTCGGGCTTGTACGACCAGGAGGACGGTTTCTTCTACGATCGCCTCACCGACGCCACCGGAAACTGTTCGGCCATCAAGGTGAAGTCGCTGGTCGGGGTGATCCCGGCCCTGGCCGCGGCGACGGTCTCGATCGACGACGCCAGCCGTGCCCAACGACTCCGCAAACGTTTTCGGCGCCGATTCAGTGATGTGGAGGCGCAGAACCGTCGATCCTGGCGGATTCGGTCGGACGGGACGGGGAACACCAAGGTTCTGCTCTCCGTGCTCAACGCCGATCAGTTGCGCCGACTTCTGAACACGGTCTTCGACGAGGACGCATTGCTCTCGCCGTATGGGCTGCGGTCGTTGTCGAAGGCATACTCCGTGCCCTACGAACTACCGAATGCGGACGGGGCGATCATCGACTACGAGCCGGCGGAGTCGCGGACCGCGATGTATGGCGGCAATTCGAACTGGCGTGGACCGGTGTGGTTCCCGGTCAACTATCTGGCGATCCGCGCGTTGGTGCAGTACGGACGGTTCTTCGGGGAAGAAACCAGGATTCCGTTTCCCACCGGGAGCGATACCGAACACACCTTCTTCGAGATCGCCCACGAGATGGCCGAACGTCTGATCGCCATCTGGTTGCCCGACGCGAACGGCAGGCGTCCGGTCTACGGCGGGACGGAGATCTTCCAGAGCGATCCGGCCTGGAAAGACAACCTGCAGTTCAGCGAGTATTTTCACGGCGACAACGGTGCCGGCCTCGGAGCCACCCACCAGACCGGGTGGACGGCGTTGGTGATCGATCTACTGCTGCGTCCGCCGAACCACTCCCACCACTGACGCGTCGAGCGCACGCAACGTGCACGATGGAGGGATGAGCGAGCAACCGATTGTGCTGTGGCTGCGTCGGGACCTGCGGCTGAGTGACCTACCACCGCTGCTGGCCGCGCAGGGGCGGGAAGTGCTGGCCTGCTTTGTGCTCGACCCGACGCTCGAGGCGTCGTCGGGTGAGCGCCGGCTGTCGTTTCTCTACGATTCGTTGCGCGACATCCACGATCAGCTCGACGGTTCGGTGCTGGTCGTGCGAGGCGCCCCGGAGACGGTGATTCCGAAGATTGCCCGGTCGATCGACGCGGAGGCCGTGCATGTCAGTGCCGACTTCGCGCCGTACGGTATCCGGCGTGACGACAGGGTTCGAACGGCATTGGGGGACATACCGATGCGGGCGGAAGGCTCACCGTACGCGGTGGCTCCCGGGCGAGTCCTGAAAGACGATGGCGAGCCCTATCGGGTGTTCACGCCGTACTTTCGGCGGTGGCGCGATCACGGTTGGCGCGCACCGGCAGATAGCGGCGTCGGCAGTGCAACGTGGATCAACCCGGACGACGTGTCCGGAGTTCGTGGGATCAAGATACCGAAAGCCCAGGCCGAGTTGGACTTTCCCGCCGGTGAACGAGCCGCATACGAGCGCTTCGCGGAGTTCATGGCCGACGACATCGTGGACTACAGCACCCACCGCGACCGGCCGGACCTGGCATCGACCAGTCGGATGTCGGCGTATCTGAAGTTCGGCAACATCCATCCACGCGCGATGCTCGCCGACCTCGACGCACGCGAAGGCGAGGGCCGCGCGGCATACGTTCGCGAACTGGCCTTTCGTGACTTCTATGCCGACGTACTGCATCAGCGTCCGGACAGCAGCTGGTGGAATCTGAACAAGAAATTCGATGCGATGGAACATGATTCGGGCGCTGACGCCGACGCGGATTTCGCCGCGTGGAGCGAGGGCAAGACCGGATTCCCGATCGTCGATGCCGGAATGCGGCAGCTGCTGGGTAGCGGTTTCATGCACAACCGGGTCCGGATGATTGTCGGATCGTTTCTGGTCAAGGACCTCCATCTGCCCTGGCAACGCGGCGCCGCCTGGTTCCTCGAACAGCTCGTCGACGGTGACATGGCCAGCAATCAGCATGGCTGGCAATGGGTGGCGGGGTGCGGCACCGATGCTGCCCCGTACTTCCGCGTGTTCAATCCGACCACGCAAGGCAAGAAATTCGACCCGTCGGGGGACTACGTGCGGCGCTGGATTCCGGAACTACGAGGGATCAGCGGAGCCGCGGTCCATGAGCCCGGCGCGCTACGTCCCGACGACTATCCCGAGCCGATCGTCGACCACAAACTGCAGCGCCAAGTGGCACTCGACCGCTACAAGAGCCTCCCCTGAACCGACGGGAAATCGGCTAGCGCGCTTTCCATTCGGGAAGGCGCCTGCTGAAGAACGCCTCGACGCCTTCGCGCATGTCATCGGAGGCGACGATGGTCTTTTTGGCGCGCTCGGTGGCCTGCCACCCCGCGGCATCGGCGCCGGTGTTCAGTTCGGCCAATGCTGCAAGGGTCGCCCGCACCGCAACCGGCCCGGACGCGTTGATGTCGTCGGCCAGGGTCAGCGCATCGGTCAGAGCCTGCCCGGGCTCGCTGACGATGTTGACCAGACCCAGATCGAAAGCCCGCTGCGCGGTCAATCCGGTGCCGGTGATCAGCAACTGCTTGGCGATGTTCGGTGGCAGTGCCCGGGTGACCCGGAACAGCGCACCCGACGTCGCAACCAGCCCGCGACGACTTTCCGGTAGTGCCATCTTTGCGGTGGTCGCAGCGACGATGAGGTCACACGCCAGCGCGATCTCCAGACCGCCGCCCATGCACGGACCTTCGACGGCCGCGATCAATGGCTTGATCCGTTTGCGTCTGATCACGCCGTACTCGCCGCCGCGGTCGGTGTGGGCGCCGACGCCCTCGCGCAGATCGGTACCCGCACAGAAGACCTTGGGGGTGCCGGTGATGATCCCGGTCCACAAGTCGTGGTCATCGTCGAGACGGTCGAGGGCTGCACTGATTCCGAGCGCCATCTCGACATTGATCGCGTTTCGCTTCTCTTCGCGCTCGAGGTGAACGATCAGCGTTCGTCCGTGGACTTCTTCGCGAATGGGCATGCACAGAACCTATCAACCCGGCAGAGGCTGAACACGAGATCGCCGGTGCACCCGAATATCTGGGCGCGCCGGCGATGTCGGTGCTGTGGTGTTGTCAGACCCGCTTGTTGAGGTCCGGGCTCTCCGCGTAGACCTCGGTGATGAGCGACATGTCGAACATCTGGTCGGCGCTGACGTCGTACCCGGCCTTGGCCAGTGCCTCGATGTTGAGATCGATCATTGCCGGGGAAATGGTGAGCAGGCCATTGACTTTGGTCTCGTCGGAGACGATCAGCAGATTCTGGGCCTGCGCTTCCAGGGTCTGCTCAGCGACCTCGAGTCCGAGGTCCTTGCCGTACTTGGTCACTGCCAGCTCGGCAGATTTTGCCGGGTCGGCAACTGCGTCGTACCAACCCTGGATATCGGCTTTGAGGAAGGCCTTGAGCTTGTCGCGCTCGTTGTCGATTGTTTCCTGGCGCACCACAAGCGTTTCCGCGACGAGCGGCAGATTGAAGTCCGCGAACAGGAAGTTGGAGTTCGGGAAGCCACCCGCAGCCAACGTGATCGGTTCGTTGGTCACATACGAGACCCAGCCGTCCACCTCACCGGTGGTCAGTGGCGTGGGGTCGTACTGGACGGTGATCTTCTGGACATCGGACTCGGTCATCCCGTTGGCGGTGAGCAGTGCTTTGAAGACGTTCTCGTTGGAGGCCTGCACGCCGATCTTCTTGCCCTTCATGTCTTCCGGCGACAGAATGGGCGTCTTCTCACTCGACACGATGCAGAAGGGGTTCTTCTGGAACGTTGCGGCGATGGACTTGAGCTTGGCACCTTGGAGCACCACCGGTGCGGTCAACTGCGGTGAGGACATACCGATCCACACCTTGTTGGCCGTCAGTCCGGTCTCGATGCCGGTACCCGGGCCGCCGCCGGTGATCAGTTCTGGCGTCCCGAGTCCGGCTGCCTCGTAGTAGCCGTTCTCGATTGCGAAGTACTCACCGGCGAACTCGATGTTCTTCTGCCACGACAGCTGGACTTTGGGGTTGGTGGTGCTGCTTCCGTTGCTGTCACTGCCGCCGGAGCTGCAGGCGGCCAGCACGCTGGCACTGCCCACAGCGCCGCCGGCGATCATGGAGTACCGAAGAAACGATCGGCGGTCGAACGTGTAGGCCATGTGTTGACTCCTTGGTTGTGATTGCTCGACGCTGACGTTAGGGCGGTTCGGTTTCCGCAGTATTTCCGGCGCGAATTAGATTGTTACGAAGGAGCTTTGCCCGAACTGATGTCAGGTTGTCTTGGTGCCCATCTGCGCGAGGACGAGTTTTTCGGCGACACCGACCAGTGCGTACAACACAATCGACGCGACCGTGATGACCAGGACCGATGCCCATAGCTCGTTGTAGGCGGCCGCAGGCAGCGCTTGCTGCAGCGTCGCGCCGAGGCCCTTGTTGGTGCCCAGCCACTCGGCCACGGTGGCACCGATCATGGCGCCGGGCACCGAGACCTTCGCAGCGGCGAACAGTGCCGGTACCGCTGAGGGCAGCGACGCCATCCGCATCGCGGTCAAACGCGTTCCCCCGTAAGCGATGATCACGTCGTTGATCTGGCGAGGTGCGTTGGCCAGGCCGGTCATGATCATCACCAGTGCGGGGAAGAAGACCACGACGCCGCCCATCACCGCAACCACTGCCACTCCGCGCCCGACCACCAGCGTGATCAGCGGGGTCATCGCCACCAGGGGTACCGACCGCAACAGCATGGCGATGGGCATGAACGTTTGGGCGACGGGCCGGAACATCACGAACAGGGCGGCAGCGATGATCGCCGCACTCATGCCGCAGACGAAGCCGATTCCTGCGTCTTTCAACGTGATCCACAGGTTGTCCATGATCTCGGCGCGGTCGGTCGCCGAGGTCGGTTCGGTGAACAGGTAGTGGAAGACATCGATCGGGGTTTTGCCGATGATCGGTCCGATGTCGGGGAAGGCCAGCAGGAACAGCCACCAGATCACCAGGATCAGGATGAACGAGATCACCAGCGAGCCGATGAACTTTCCGATCTCCCACGTGATCGCCTTGGCGTTGCCCGAGTTCGCCCGTGCCGCAGCGTCGGCGGGGACCGGTGCCGACGGGGGAGCTGTTGTGGTGGCGGTCATTTGGTCCCTGCCATTCCGGTGCTGTAGCGGGTGACGTATACCGAGATGACGGCGACGATGGCGTAGCCGATGCCGGCGATCGCGCCGGTGAGCAGTGCGATCGCCCATACCGCCGGGATGTCACCGGCCTGCTGGGAGATGATCAGCGCAGGGCCGGCACCCTTTTCGGGCATGGCCAGGAACTCGCCGAGCACGGCGCCGAGCACGGCGGCGGGAGCGGCGATCTTCAATGCGGCAAAAGTCGATGGAAGCGCGGAGACGATCCGGACCCGGACGAGTTGGGCGATGGTGCCGCCGCCGTACACCTTGACCAGATCGAGGCTGGCCTGATGGGGTGATCGCAGTCCGGATAGCGTGCCGATCATCGTCGTGAAGAACACCGAGATGGCGGCCAGGAAGACGATCATCGTCTGCACCTCGGCAAACGCCACCTGGACGATGGGTGCCACCGCGATGATCGGTGTGCAGTAGCTGATGATCGCCAATTGGGTTGCCACGCCCTCGATCAGCGGGATGACGACCACCAGCAATGCCAGGCCGATGGCCAGTACATTGCCCCACATGAAGCCTCGTAACGACAGTTCGATGGTCGGGCCGAAGTTGTTGACGTAGTAGTCCAAACCCTTGTCGTTGATCTTTTCGATCACGGCCCAGGGAGTGGGGATGGTGCCCTTGAACCACTCGAAGTGCCCGGCCATCGACCAGATGAGCAACACCGCGATGATGCCGATCACGCCTGCACCCCAACGTTTTCCGGCGAGCTGCGCGCGGTCGGCGAACTGTGCTCCCGCGGAACGGTTCTGCGCTGTCAGGGTGCTCACGCCACCCCCGCCGATCCCTTGCTGCCGAACAGGAGACCACTGAGGTGATCGTGCAGGGCGTGGAACTCGGGTGTCCGCATCATGTCCGGAACCCGCGGACGTGGCAGGTCGATCGTGACGGTCTCGAGGATGGTGCCCGGACGCGGACTCATCACGGCCACCACGTCGGAGAGGAAGACCGCTTCGCCGATCCCGTGGGTCACCATCAGCGTGGTCGCCGGCTTCTCGGTCCAGATGCGCAGGAGTTCGATGTTGAGTCGTTGCCGGGTCATGTCATCGAGGGCGCCGAACGGTTCGTCGAGGAGTAGTGCGGTCGGTTTCACGACCAGCGCGCGGGCGATCGACACACGCTGACGCATGCCGCCGGACAGCGTGGCCGGTTTCGCCTTCTCGAAGCCCTTGAGTCCGACTAGCTCGATGAGGTCGTTGATGGCTCCTTTGTCGACAGGCATCCCTGCGACCTGCAAAGGGAGTTTGATGTTCGCTTCCACGCTGCGCCACGGCAGCAGTGCCGAATCCTGAAATGCGATACCGAGTTCGTGCTGGGATTGGAGCTCTTTGGGCGAGAGTCCGTTCATCAGGGCAGTGCCTGCGGTGGACTCCTCGAGTCCGGCAAGGATTCGCAGAACCGTCGACTTGCCACAACCCGACGGGCCCAGCAACGAGAGGAACGCGCCCTCGGAGGTTTGCAGGTCCACATGGTGAAGTGCGGTCACCGATGACCCGCCGCGTAGGCCACTGGACTTGAACTCTTTGGTCAGCCCCGAAATGTCGATTCCGGTCCCCAAAGGGCGGCTCTTCGTGGCGGTGACGGAGGGTTGTGCGTCCGTCTGTGTTGCTCCCATGGAGTCGGCAGGGCTCATATTCGGGGACGGTAGGCGGCTCGGGTTTCTTCTGGATTACGTCGGCGTTACTGCGCTCATGCCTCGTTCAGCGCCTTCGAGAAACGCCGATGCCGGATCGTGTTACTTCTGTTCTGATTCGAGGATCGGAGCCAGGCCCGTCAAGATGGAGAACACACCGCGGATGGCTTCGGAAGCGGGTTGCGCGGACACCGAAGGGTCGACAGCGCGCTGAATACCGAGTCCGATTCCGGTACTGAGCAAGAGGTTCGCGATGCTGTCCAGCGGGACCGGGAGGTGTTCGAGGCCGGTATCACCGATTCCGACGCCGGAAAGAAATGACCTCAATACGGCGGTGACCATCTCTTGGGCGTCGTTGCGGAGGGTGACCACCATCGCGGCGAGTTCGGGATCGTTACGGGAGAGGACGGCGAATTCCATCTCGAGCATGGTCCATCCGACGTCACCTGCGGTGTTCTCGATCCAGGTGCCCAGCGCGTCGATTCGCTTGTCGACGTCCACGTCTGTGGCGGCGATGTCTGCGATCTCTCCGAGTTTCTCATGATGGATGGCATCGAGAACCGCGCGGCAGAGGTGACGCTTGTCCTGAAAGTTCGAGTAGACGGCGCCCTTTGAGTAGCCTGCGGCCTCTGCGACATCGTCAACGCTGGTACCGGCATAGCCGCGGTGCAGGAACAGGCCTTGGGCGGCTGCGACCAACTCTGTACGAGTCTGGGCCTGTCGTTCGGCGCGGGTCAGTCGCGGCATGGTTGAACCTTAGCCGGGCTGTGCGAGGTGATTGACGTACTCACAGTATCTGAATACCTTCGGTACTCGAAGTGGTGTGCGGCAGAGTTCACCACGTTCGTACACGGGGGGAACTGATGGGGACCAGGAACAGAACGCAGCCGGTCGACGGCGCGATCGCGGCCCTCACCGTGCGGCATGCCCTGGCCGACGCGGAGATACGCGCATGACGGCCCCGAAGCGAGACCCCCGCGTGGTGATCATCGGTGCCGGGGTCGCAGGTATCGCGACCGCCTACACCCTGCAAAAGGCCGGGTTCACCAATTTCACGATCCTGGAGAAGGGCACTGACGTCGGTGGCGTCTGGCATTGGAATCGCTACCCGGGGCTGACCTGCGACGTGCCGTCGCAGATCTACCAATTCTCGTTCGCTCCCAATCCGGACTGGTCGCAGATATGGGCCGGTGGGGACGAGATCCAGCGCTATCACCGTGACGTCGTCGACCGTTTCGGGCTGGACAAGTACCTGCGGTTGAGCACCGAGGTGGTCGGTGCCCGCTACGACGGGTCCGAGGGGCGGTGGCACGTCACGACCGGCGATGGTGCGACTGAGATCGCCGACTTCGTCATCTGTGCCACCGGGGTCCTGCATCATCCTGCGGTTCCGGATATTGCTGGGCTGCAGTCTTTTTCGGGTACGACCGTACATTCTGCGCGCTGGGATGACGACCTCGTCACCGCAGGCAGATCGATTGCGGTGATCGGTACCGGATCCACCGGCGTGCAGATCGTGTCCGCCCTGCAGCCTTCTGCCGCCCGGCTGATCCACTTCGTCCGCTCACCCCAATGGATCCTGTGGGCGCCGATGCAATTACCGCAGCCGGCGGCGTTGGCGACAGTCTTGGCGAAATACCCCAGATTCCACGATTCCGTCCATCGGCAATTGCTCTGGGCTTCAGGGATTCTGGCCGATATCGTCACCAAACCGTCGTGGCGACGCCGATTGGTTCAGGCCTATGCCCGGTGGTCGCTGCGAGCGCAGGTAGGCAACCGGCCGTTACGCGAGGACCTGACCCCGGATTATCAACCACTCTGCAAACGGCAGGTCCTGTCGGGCAGCTACTACAAGGCGATCACCGCCGCCAACACGGAATTGGCCTCCGGCGCCATCGCAGAGATCACGCCGGATGGAATCCTCATGGAATCCGGGACACACCACGATGTAGACGTGATCGTTCTCGCCACGGGATTCAAGGCGCACAACTATATGCGGCCCATGCGCATCGAGGGCCGCGATGGCATCACCCTGGACGAAGCGTGGGCCGACGGCCCGCGTGCGTACCGGATGACCGCCATACCGGGGTTTCCCAATCTGTTCACCGTGCTCGGCCCCAACTCACCAACGGGCTCGATATCCCTGCAGTACACGGCCGAACTCACCGCTCGTTACATCACTCGATGGCTGGAGCAGTTCAGGGACAACAAAATCACCGCGGTGGAAGTCACAGAGCCGGCCACCGATCGGTTCAACCGGGAGGTCGCGGACGCGATGGGCCCCACGGTCTGGAACACCGGATGCAATTCCTGGTACTTCACGGACAACGAGACCATCGATCTGTGGCCCTTCGACCGCGCCACATTGACACGGATGCTCACCGCTCCGGACGAGGGCGACTACCTCATCCGCCGACCCCCGAAAGTGGTGGGTTCTGGCGAGCACTCGCCCGGGTGACGTCCATCAGAACCCCACCGCTTTCGGGTTGGGATCAGCCTTTGATCGCTTCGATCCACTTGACCCGCGCACCGGTGCGCAAGACGTTGCGCTGGTAGATCCGGGCGGCAAACCAGGTGGCCACCGCGCAGGCGATGATCATCAAGACCGCGCTACCGATGATCTGGAACATCGACGCATCCCCGGTGGCTATGCGGATCGGCATGATGGACGCCGAGAACGGTGGAATCCAGGCCAGGGTCTGCATCAGCGTGCTGTCGAGGGCGTTGATGCCGAAGATCGCCGCGTAGATGACCGCCATCGCGAGAATCGTCAGCGGCGCCGAACTCGAGCCGAGTTCTTCCTGCCGCGAGACCACTGCGCCGGTGGCGGCGTACAGCGTGGCGAAGAACAGGAATCCGAGGACAAACCAGACGAGCACCGCAACAAACATGGACCCGGCAGCTGAGGGCACGTCGAGCAGTCCTGTAGCGAGCGCGGTGATCAACGCGGCTCCACCGAGAACGATCACCTGCGCAAAGGCCATCGCCCCGATGCCGATGATCTTGCCCCACAGTAGATGCAGGGGCTTGATCGTGGCCAGGAGGATCTCGACGACCCGTGATGTCTTTTCCTCGACCACTCCGCCTGCGACCATGCCGCCGCCCTGCAGTACCGCGAACATCAGTAGCGACATGCCGGTCAGCGCTACTGCGATACGTTGTCCCTCATCGGGTTTGGCCGGTTTGGTCTCAGTGATCGTTAGGGATGAGTCGGCACTGATGGTGGAGAGGTCGACATCTTGCTGTGCCAGAGCCTTACTCAGCCCGTCTTGGCTGACTGCGGTCCGTAAGACGCCTTCGAGGGTGCCGTCGAGATCGTCTTTGGTGATGGCCTCGTAGTTGTTCCCCGAACCGGGGACCAGGGCGACCTTCACGTCTCCGTCTTCGGCCTGCGCGCGGGCGTCGTCAGGGCTGTCGATTGGGACGATCTCGATCTTCTCGCCGGAAGCGTCGCCGATCGCCACGATGGTCTGTGAGATGGCAGGGTCGTCGCCGACAAGACCCACCTTCGTGGGTTTGCTGTTGCCTGCGAACATCGAGAGCACGATGATGCCGGCCACGATCACCACCAGCAGCAGAACGTTGGTGATGACGAACGATTTGGTTGCGGCGCGTGTGGTGATCTCACGGCCGGCGACAAGCCGGATCGCGCGCCAGGCGCCGAGTCGGTGAGCGTGCGCTGACGTTGAATTGCCATTTGTACGAGGACTATTCGTGGTCACGCGCTTACCACCTCTCGGAACAGTTCGGTCAGGTCGGGTTTGGAGACGGCAAAGTGTGTCACCGGGCCGGTGCTCAATGCGGTCGTGAGCACTGCCTGCTCGTCGCTCTCAGGCGTCATCGTGACAGTGGTTGTGGTGCCGTTGTGGTTGCTGCTCTGCACGCCTGGGATCCGGTCGGCCCATCCGGGAGGAGCCTGCGGCGCAACGACATCGAGGCGGATGTCTCCGACCGAACGCAGTTCGTCCACAGTGCCCAGCGCGCGCATCGTGCCCTTGGTGATGATGCCAACCCGGTCGCAGAGTCGTTGCACGAGCTCGAGTTGGTGACTCGAGAAGATGACCGGAACACCTTGTGCGGCCTTTTCTTCGAGTACCTCACTCATCACGTCGACGGCGACCGGGTCGAGGCCCGAGAAGGGTTCGTCGAGAACAAGTACATCTGGGTCGTGGACCAGCGCCGCAGCCAACTGCACGCGCTGTTGGTTGCCCAGACTCAGGTTGTTGACGTCATCGTTGATCCGCTCGGCGATACCCAGTCGCTCGACCCAACGTCCGACCTGCCTGTCGGCCTCGCGGCGGGACAGCCCGTGCAGCTGGGCGAAGAACGAAAGTTGTTTGCCCACCTTCATCTTCGGGTAGAGACCTCGCTCTTCGGGCATGTATCCGATGCGCCGCCTGGTGTCGAGGTCGATGGGGGCGTCGCCGAGCAGAACACGCCCTGAGTCCGCGGACAGGACACCGAGGATGATGCGCATTGTGGTCGACTTACCGGCACCGTTGGATCCGACAAAGCCGAAGATCTCGCCGGGGGCCACGGAGAAGCTCATGTTGTCCAGGGCGGTGAGCGATCCGTATCGCTTGGTCAATCTGTCGACGATCAACGGGTCTGTCATGTATCCAATCCTTTTGTGGTGGTGACATTCCGGGCTTCGGGCCGGCGTGCTTGCGTGTCGTCCGGCAGATCGTAGACGGCGTAGTCCTCCGGGTCGGGATCGTTGAGCCACCACGCGAGCAGGCAGGTGGGAAGGCAGGTCCCGGCCACCAGTAGGACGATGAGCAGGGTGCCCGCGCCGTAGACCACCTGGCCACTCACGCTGTCGCCGATGGAGACCACGATCAGCACCAGGTAGGGGATGAACATGGTCACCCAGAGCGCCGTGTATGCGAGCGAACGCGCCGCGTTGCGGGTGGCCAGCTGGATTTCGTCGAGCGCTCCTGCAGGTGCATCGCTGACGTTCAAGGTGATCGCACGCAAGATGTACAAGACCGGCAGGAAGACAAAACAGATCAGCACTATGTACGGCAGTCCGAACCAACTGGTGAAAAAGGCGGCGATGCTGCACGCGAGTACCAGTATCCAGGTGACGATCAGCACGACGACCAATCGTCTGGCGGAGCGGCGATTGCGCCAGCGGGGAAAGCGGGTGCCCCAGCGGCGCAGGAACTTCTCATGACTCTTGGCCTGCCACGACTCGTAACCACGCCACCAGCCGGGCTTCGCCGATTCCGGGATCGGGGAGTTCGGATGGTTCATCGTGCCCCTCCATTGTCGTTGCGGTACAACTGTTCTGACATCGCACTGAACTCGTGTCGGCTGAATACCGCCTCCACCGGAAGGTGGAAGACATCGCAGATGCGAAATGCCAGATCGAGGCTGGGGTAGTTGTCACCACGTTCGAGCGATCCGATGGATTGAACGTTGACACCCACCAGTTCAGCGAGCTGTGCCCGAGACATCCGCCGCTCGGCGCGTAGTACGCCGATGCGGTTGTATATCGGCAGATGTCCTGCCTTCTTGACCGGGCTCACCCGTCACAGTGTTGTGAAAACACAACAAAGTGTCAAACTGGGATGTGTTTTGTTGTTCAGAATCAACCGAGAAGTTCTTGTACGACCCGGGCTGCTTCGCGTCCGGCCCGGTTGGCGCCGATGGTCGATGCCGATGGGCCGTAGCCGAGTAGTTGCAGGTGCGGCAAGGCTTTGACCACTGTGGCCAGACGTCCCGTCATGACGATTCCACCCCCGGGCGCCCGCAGACGCAGGGGTGCCAGATGGTCGAGTGCACTGCGAAATCCGGTGCACCAGAGAATGACGTCCACGTCCAGATGCTGCAGTGCCTCGCCTTCGTTCGCGCAGTCCCAGCAGACCCCGTCGGGCGTGATGCGGGTGAACATCGGCCGCCAGTCCAGGATCCCGTCTGCCTGTGCGGCTCGGATCGAATCGGTGACGGGTAGTCCGGTCACCGAGACCACGGACCCCGGGGGCAACCCGGCTCGGACCCGCTCCTCGACCCGTGCCACCGCGGCGCGTCCGAGGTCGGGGGAGAACGCTGCATCGCTGAACTGCGGTTCGGTGCGGCTGCACCAGAACGTCTGGACTTCCTCGGCGTTGCGGGCGATCTCGATGAGGAGCTGAACTGCGGATATACCGGCTCCGACCACCAGGACCCGCTTGCCTGCGAAGTCGGTGGGGCTTTGGTAATCGTGTGTGTGCAGTTGAGTGCCGGTGAACGTTTCGATGCCGGCGACGTAGGGAACGAACGGGCGGTCCCAGGTGCCGGTGGCGTTGATGATGGTGCGTGCGGAGATCTCGTGTCCGTCGGCGGTGGCGACCCGAAATCCCTCGCCGTGGTGTGTCACCGATCGGACGTCAACCGGCCGGTGTACGTCGAGGTCGAACTTCTGCTCGTATTGAGTGAAGTAATCCCGCACCGCTGTGGCCGCAGGCCACTGATCGCACTCCATGCCCAGCGCCTCTGACAGGCCCAATCCGGGCAGGTCGTGCACGCCGTTGGCGCCGGCCAAAGTCAGTGTCGGCCAGCGGAATTGCCATGCTCCGCCGGGGCCGGGTGAGTGATCGACCATCAGCGTCCGCGACTGCAGGCCGAACTTGCCCAGGTAGTAGCCGGCGGACAGCCCCGCCTGTCCACCTCCGATGACCAGGACATCGGTCTCGGTGGAATCGCCGAAAGGGTTAGCGTTCACAATCGAACAGTAGCGGTACGCTGACCTGATGATTGGGACCAGCCGGGACGGCGACGTGCTGACCATCGAATTGCAGCGCGTGCAGCAGCGGAATGCGTTGAACCACGAAATGGTCGAGGCGTTGGCGGATGCATTGACCGACGCTGCCGATTCTGGTGCGCGGGCCGTGATTCTGACCGGGGCCGGCAGTGTTTTCTGCGCCGGGGCCGATCTTTCGGGTCCTGTCTACGAGCAGTCATTCCTCGACAAATTGCTGGCGATGTTGCGATTGATCGAGGACGTTCCGATGCCGGTGATCGCCGCCCTCAACGGTCCTGCGCTCGGGGCCGGTCTGCAGTTGGCGCTCGCCGCCGATCTACGGGTGATGTCTCCGTCGTCTTTCTGCGCCATCCCGGCGGCGAAAATCGGTGTCACGGTGGATGAATGGACGATCAAGCGTCTTGTCTCCCTGGCCGGTGCCGGAGATGCGGCGGGGATCCTGCTCGGCTGCGAATCGATGAGTGCCGAGAGGGCGCACGTGGTCGGGTTCGCCAACCGGATCGGTGATCTCGGGGAGGCCCAGCGGTGGGCTGCGATGATCGCGACCCTTGCTCCGCTGACGCTGCGGCACTACAAGTTGGTCTTGGGCGACGATGGCGCGCGCGACGAACCCCCCGCCGAGCACGTGGCCGCAATGGTGCTCGCGTGGCAGAGCAACGACATGGCCGAAGGTCGGGCGGCCCGCACCGAAAAACGCCCGCCTATTTTCACCGGCAGTTGAGCACTACACCAGTTCCTGAAATGCCATACGGTGCACGACGACCATGCGCTGAAACAGCGCACTCAATTCTCTTGCGCCTGTTGGAAAGCGGCGGCCACCATGCCGACGTCGTCGCCGACCTGGAACACCCCGCGCGGTAGGTCGGGGAAGACGGCGTTGCTCACCGCAGTCACGAACAGCAGTCGGCGGCCATCACCGACGTCCAGGTAGCCGGACAGGCCTTGCGTGGTGATCACCAGACGCTCGGTGCCCGGTTCGACGTCGGCGGAGGTGGACGTCTTGCCGACCACCTTTCCTTTGGCCGGGCTGTCCACACCGACCCCGGACAGCGACCCGCGTTCGCCGAGAATGGGTTGCCCGCTCCAGAAGGTGTCAGCCCACGGTTGGCCGCTCACCCACTTCAGCCAGGTGGCGACGGCGGTGGGTGTCGCGGACGACGGGTCACCGCCCTGCCCGTCCATGATCACGAAGTCCGAGGCGGGAACGCCGGCCTCGGCCGCCAGATCGCGGACCGCGGGCAACCCGTCGGCGCATTGATCGGAGCCGGCTTCGACGGCCAGCAGACAGACAAACGTATTGGCCCCGGTGTTGTAACTGGTCGCCAAGATCATGCCACCCGCTTCGCCGAGCGGGGCCGAGTCGAGCGTCGCAAGCCGCAGATTGTCCTGATAGCTGCCCGACGGCGGAAGCGCGGCCGCATTGTTGGCCTTCGACGTCGAATCGACCGCAATACCCTTGCGCTGTAGTGCTTCGATGAACAACTGACGTGCCCAGCTTGACGCGTCGGTAATGCGGTAGACGGTCAATGAGGGCTTGCCTGCCGGGACCGAGCCGGTGACCCGCAAGAGCGTCGGATTGGCTTCGTCGGCGACCACCTTCAGGGTGGAGTCGCTGTCGGCAGCTCCGGTGGTCACCTGCGCGTCGACGGTGAACAGTCCGTTGCCTGGCAGCATCTCGATCGTGGCCGGCTGCCCGGGTTCACCGGGTTGGGCCGCGATGTCGACCAGGTTGTCGTTGACGAAGATCGACGGCACCATGCCCTCGACGGTGTCGTAGGTTTCCCAGAGCCGGGGATCGACGAGCACATCGCCGTCGATGCGTGTGACTCCTGATGCGGCAACCTGTCCGGCCATCGCATCGAGTCCGGCGAGCGGGTTGCCGGGCGCCAGGACCGCACCGGGGAGTGCGTCGGCGTAGACGTGATCGATACCCTCTGTGGCGAAGTCGAACTGGCCCTGGTCGGCGTTGCGGCCGCCGAGCGCCAGGTCACCGGATCCGACGAGTACCAGGTCACCGGTCAGGGTGCCGCCCGCCGGTGCCGCCGTCGCGTAGACGGGAGTCGTGACGGTCCGGTCGACGCCGAGATCGTTGAAAACCGTTCCGACTGTGAAGTGTTTGGTCTGCGAGGCAAGGAACATGAAGGTGTCGGCTTGATTGCTGTAGATGACCTCGTCGGTCTCCGGGTCGATCACCAGATACGACCACCGCGCCGCGGTGTACGGGTCGGTTTCCATGATCGCGGTGGCGTCGGCCGGTATCGCCTGGCCCTGGGCTTTACCCGTTTCGGACTCACCTGACGAGTCGCCGGAGCAGGCGGCTGTCAGCAGCATGCCGGAGGCAGTTGCGACCGCCAGAAACGTTCGAGCTGTGCGCGTCCGGCGACGTCGTCCTGGCATGAGGCAGCAACTTTCCGTGTCGGGTCGACGCCGCGCAGCACACTGAGCGAACGTTCCATCTCAGGGCAACGTACTCCCTTTACTGCAAATTGCATACTGCACTTTGCATCTTCCTGGGGTACTGTCGGTGCACCGGCGTGGCCGAGGACAGCCCTCGCTGGACCGTAATCCGCGCGCCGTCAGTGACGCCGGAGCCGCCAGATGGAGCATCATGGTCACCCGAACCGCACTCGACCCACCCGCGCATCGACGTCGACGTTCCCGGATATATGTCTGCTCGGCAATGGCTTTGGGCACAGTGGTTGCACTCACGCTGTCAGGCTGCAGTTCATCGTCGAATGATCCGTCCGCCAGTTCGGTGGCCGAGGTCCCACCGAGCGTGCCGGACGCCCAGCTCGATCGGGCAGACGTCGACGCGGCGATCGGCCGGCTTGACGGTTTCGTCGAGGACATCATGGCCAACACCGGTGCGCCCGGAGTCGCGGTGGCGGTCGTGTACGAGGACGAAGTGCTGTATGCCAAGGGTTTCGGTGTCCGGAAGGTGGGCGACCCGGCCCCCGTCGACACGAGCACCATGTTCCAATTGGCGTCGGTGTCGAAGCCGGTGGCATCGAGTGTGGTGGCGACCGTCGTCGGCGACGGGAAGATCGCGTGGGACGACCCGGTGATAACCCATGAACCGGGCTTCGCCGTGGCCGATCCGTATGTCACCGCCAACGCGACGTACACCGATCTGATGTCGCACCGCTCCGGCCTGCCCGACCACGCAGGCGACACTCTCGAGGATCTCGGTTACACCTATCCCGAGGTGCTCAGTCGGCTCAACCAGGTTCCGCTGGAAAGGTTCCGCGACAACTACGACTACACCAACTACGGATTCTCGATCGCCGGCGTCTCCGCCGCCAATGCCGAGGGAATGACGTGGGCAGAGCTGTCGGAGCAGAGGATCTACGAACCGCTCGGCATGGACAACACGACCTCCTCGTTCGACGAGTGGGTCAACGCGCCCAATCATGCGTCCAATCATGTGGTGGTCGATCCCGCGGCGAAGACCTGGGAGGCGAAGTACGTCCGCGATCCCGAGCAGCAGGCGCCGGCAGGCGGCGCGAGTTCGTCGGTAGACGACATGGCCAAATGGATCCGTATGGAACTGGCGGGCGGCGAGTTCGAGGGTCGCCAGATCGTCGATCCAGCGGCTCTGCAGTTCACCCATCAGGCGCATTCCTTCGCCCATCCGTCGGATACTCCCGGTGCGCGAGATGGCTTCTACGGCCTCGGTTTCAACGTCAACACCGATGACCACGGTCGGGTACAGGTCGGTCACGCCGGCGCGTTCTCGCTGGGAGCCAGCACCGACGTCAAGATGTTGCCGAGTGAGCAGCTCGGGATCGTGGTGCTGGCCAACACGGCCCCGGTCGGGGTGTCGGAGACCCTCACCTCTCAGTTCCTCGACTACGTGAGCAACGGTGAGCTGACGGTGGATTGGGCGCCCTTCATCGCCGAGCAATTCAAAATGGTCATCGATTCCGAACGCTCCGACGTCGACTACGCCACCCCACCGGCCGATGCCGCGCAGGCCCGCCCGGCGAGCGACTACACCGGGATGTACACCAGCCCGTACTACGGTCCGGCCGAGGTGGTCGCCGAGGGCAACAACCTGGTCCTGCGGATCGGCAAAGATCTGCAACAGAGCTACCCGCTCACCCACTACGCCGGCGACACCTACTGGTTCGAGCCGGTCGGTGAAAATGCCGCGGGCCCAACGGGTGCCACGTTCACCGTCGCCGGACCGGCCAGTTCGCTGACCATCGAGTATCTCGACAAAGACGGCCTCGGCACCTTCACGCGAGCACCGCAATGAGTTCTCCACGCTGTGGAAACCACCGCAGCGCGGTCCGTGAGATCACCACTCGAGGAGAAAGTTCATGTCCCCACTAGAAGTAGGTCCGCGGGCCACGCGACGGCGTCGACCGAGCCGCGCCAAGCCCGCGGCACTGGCCGTGCTGCTGTCGGCGGCACTGGTCGCCACCGCATGCTCGGACGATTCGGACAGTTCGTCCTCGTCGAGCACTGCGGCGAGTACGGGAACATCCACGAGCTCGAGCGGATCATCGAACAGCGCACTCGTGCCGTTCGACACCGCGGCCATGGACAAGACGGTCGACGATCTCGCCACGGAGTACCGCGAGATCGGCATGATGGTGCTGATCCGTACCCCACAAGGTGAGTACGTCAAGTCGTTCGGCACCACCGCCAGCGGCTCGACCGACGCACCCAACCTGGACACCAAGGTCCGAATCGGCTCGAACACCAAGACCTGGACCGGTACCGCGATCATGCAGCTCGTCGAGGAAGGCAAGATTTCCGTCGACGACCCGGTCAGCAAGTACCGTCCCGACGTCCCCAACGGTGAGAACATCACCATCGGCCAGCTTCTGAACATGCGCAGCGGGCTGTTCAACTACACCGATACAGTCGAACTCAATCAAGCGCTCGACAACGATCCCCAAAAGGTGTGGACACCAGAGCAATTGCTGGCGCTGGCGTTCGCCAATCCTCCATATTTTGCACCGGGCACCGGGTATCACTACTCCAACACCAACACGGTGTTGCTCGGACTCATCGCCGAAGAGCTCGACGGCAAACCGATCGCCCAGATCTTCCAGGACCGGTTCTTCAGCAAGCTGGAAATGACGGGCAGCTCTTTCCCCGCCAACACCGACACGGCTATCCCCGCGCCCTATGCCAGTGGCTACTCCTACAGCGGCAACATCGAAACGCTCGACGAACCGGGGCTGTCCCCGGAGCGGATCGCGGCGATCGAGGCCGGAACCGTGCAGCCGCGAGTCACCACCAACGACAACCCGTCGTGGACGTGGTCGGCCGGACAGGGCATCGCCACCGCAAATGACCTGGCCACCTGGGTGAAGGCGATGGGCGACGGCGAATTGCTAGACGAGGCGACGCAGAAGCTGCGGATAGACAGTGTGCAGCCCTCTGACCCGGCTAAGCCGGACGGTGCCGGGTACGGGTACGGGATCGCTCAAATGGGTCCGATGTACGGGCACATCGGTGAGATGCCGGGGTACAACTCGTTCATGGGCTACGACCCGGTCAACGACGTGACCATGGTGGTGTGGGCGAATCTCGCGCCGACCATCGACGGCCAGGCCGCCGCCGCGCGCGTGGCCTCGGAACTCGTCCCGTTCATCTACGTCATGCCGCCGAAGGATGCCGACGGCGACATTGACGAGGTCGCCGACGACACCAGCGGAGGCTAGCCACCACCGATGACCAGGCGATATGAGGTGCCCGACGATCCGATCGGGCGCCTCATATTCCTGTTGCTAAGCTAACAACTGCTTTCATTAATTTGCCCGTGCAGGAGGGTTGCTGTGCCACAAGGCGACCTCAATACGATGTCGTATGCCATCCTCGGCATACTGGCACCTCGGGACTGGTCAGCCTACGAAGTGGCCGAACAAATCGGCCGAGGCATGTCGGAGATCGTTCCGCGGGCCGATCGGCAGCGGTACAACGCCCCCAAGAAGCTTGTCGCGCTTGGTCTCGTGTCAGCCCGCACCGAACCCACCGGCACGCAGCGCAGCCGGACCGTGTATTCGATCACCCCGGAAGGGCGCGCCGCGCTCGCCGAATGGATGTCGACTGAAACCCGCGCTCCGTCAATGGAATTCGAAGGTCTGCTGCGGGTGTGCGTGGCGGAACAGGGCACCATCGACGACTTGCGGAACACCCTTCGCACCGTCCGTACACAGGCCGAAATGAAACGGCAGATCTTCGTCGGCAACGCGAAGCTGCTCATCGTTCCCGGAGCGGGATCGTTTCCCAGCCGCCAGCATCTGCTGGCGTTCGCCGCGAAGTTCATGGTCGGCCACTTCACCCACATCATCTCCTGGGTCGACTGGATGCTGGCCGAAATCGAGACCTGGCCCGACACGGCCAGTCCCGCCATCACCCATGCCGATCGCATCCGCGAAGTTCTGGAAGAGATTATCCGCGACTATTCGCAGGACGGTGCCGGCGACTAGTGTCGCGGTCGTTGAACACCCCCGCACGGCACGTATGACTGGAATGCCGACGGTGTGGGCCTTGTTGCACTACTAAGTGCCCATCAGAGTGCGAGTCAACGACGACGGAGGGATTCACATGTCAAAGATCGCCATCATCGGAGGTCACGGCAAGATTGCGCGCAAGCTGGCGAAGCTGCTGGCCGACGAAGGCCACCAGGTCAGCTCGCTGATCCGTAACCCCGACCAGTCCGACGACATCAGGGCGACCGGTGCGAGACCGGTGATCGCCGACATCGAAAACCTGTCGACCGATGAGATCGGTGAGGTCATCAAGGGCCACGACGCCGTGGTGTTCTCCGCAGGCGCCGGCGGTGGAAGTCCGGAGCGCACGTACGCCGTCGATCGGGACGCCGCGATCCGAAGTATCGATGCCGCACTGAAGGTCGGTGTACCGCGATATGTGATGGTTTCCTACTTTGGTGCGGGGCCAGATCATGGTGTGCCGAAAGACAATTCGTTCTATGCCTACGCCGAGGCCAAAGCGCAGGCAGATCAGTACCTACGTAAGACCACGCTGCTGTGGACGATTGTCGGCCCCAGCACGCTCACCGACGAACCCGGCACCGGACGTATCGCGACCAAGGAACGTGGAGCCGAGCAAGCTGATGTCAGTCGCGACGATGTCGCAGCGGTGATTGCGGCAGTTCTCGATACGCCGTCGAGTGTCGGCACGACCATCGAGTTCGTCAACGGTGAGACCCCGATCGCGGACGCGGTCAAGGGCGTCTGACCGGCTCGAATCAAGCCAAAACAGTCAGAATCGGGGGTTGTGGATCCACCACAACCCCCGATTCTGGTGTCGAGGGATCTCGCCGCCGGGCTACTGCACGTCGTCCATGCTCTTCCCGACATCTGCCAACGTCATCGGCTGCGGGTAGTCACCGGTGTACTTGTGCACCGGGATATTGCATCGATACGGGCCCTGATCCGCTCCGAAATCGGGGGCTGTCCAACCGTCGGGTTCGGCTTCGGCAACGTTGAAGCAGGGCGTCGGTGGCACTGGCTGCGCCAAGTTCCTTGCCGTGTGCAGGCCACCACCGGTCCAGGCAGTCTCCGCTTTGGCGGCGTTGTAGATGCAGGTCCGGGTCAGGTCGTCGCCACAACTTGCCGCGGCCTTGGCGAACAGCAACCACGATGACATCGCGCGGATGGACGGCAACGTCAGGTTGGCGTCCGGCGCGTACTCGTCATAGAGCGCCAGCAGATCCTGCATTGCCGGCTCGTTGCTGTTGAGCGGCAGGTTGCCGCCGAGATCGAGATAGTTGTTCTGGAAATCGATCGACGTCCCGGCAAGTTCGATGAACTCCGGTCCGTAGGCGTTGTTGTTGGTGTCGATCCAGTCGAGTTTGTAGTCCATTCCGGTCAAGACGCTTTCGAGCTTCGCGAGCTGTCGGAAGTCGCCATAGAACAGCAGGCCCTTGACGCCCTTGCTCTTGATCGCCTGTGCGTAAGGTGTCCAATCGGACACGCCCATCGCCGGGTACAGGTCGTTGTAGACAAATGTGCCACCCGCGGCCTCCACGGCTTCGACGGCCTGTTCGCCGAGGACCTTCGTGACGGGGGAGTCGCCATTGACGAAGCCGATCGCGGATTTTGATTCTGGGTAAGCGTCGTTGATCAGCCAGCTTCGGAATCCGTAGTACGGGTCGTATCCCTGGGTGAGGCTGGGATCGGCACTGATCTCGAGGTCGGAACCGGCAGAGGTGAGCTGCGCAACCTGTGCCGGGAAGCTCGGTAGCAGGCAGTTCAAACGTTCTTTGACACCGAGGCCGTCCAAGCCGCTACCGCCACCGACGAGTACGAAGTCCTCGCTGCAGGCGGTCACCATCTGCTGGCGCGCCTCCATGAACTTGGCGTCACGCGTGTTGGCTACGATCTTGCGTCCGTTGATACCGCCCTGTGCGTTACACCAGGAGGTGAAGACCTTCGCCGCGTTGACGAACTCCGGGTTCTGGGTGAATCCCAGGTCGGTGAAGACTCCGACCTGGATCTCGGTGTCGGTGACACCTTGCGTGGGTGAGCCTGCGGCCGAGCCGGATTGGCATACATCCTTCAGGTCGCCGAAAGTGGATGAGGCCGTATCGGCGGACGAGGATCCGGTTCCACCTCCACCGCCACCGTCGTCTCCACCATCATCATCTCCGCCGCGATCACTACATCCGGCAACCAGCAGCACGGCCGCCATCGCGACGACAAACATGCGATGTGTTCTCAACTGACATCCTCCTCCAACGGACACCCGATGGGATTGGGGAGGCTCGGGTGTCAGGGTGTGGCCAGGTCCAGATGACCCGTACTGCGGGAGCCGCGTTCTCGGGTGCCGGTCGTCCGTACTGCCGATCTCGCCGATGGACGTCGCCGACTCCAGGGGAAGGACCGGCCCAGCAGGGCTGTTCTCCTACGCGGGAGTTGGGCTCTTGCAGATGTGCGGAGCATATATCGGACAGCCGTCGACTGATGGCGGATTCGGAAATCGACTGAATTCCTGTTGGGACACTGCGCAATCCGTGTGTTGGTGCCCGGTATTTTCGATTCTGGGGACGGTGCCGGCGGATGCGGTCGTGAGCGGCTCCCCGGTGTTTCGAAAAATCTCTGCGGTTTTGCTCACACCATCTACTTATGCGTGTAAGTTCAGCCTCGCAGGCAGATGGCGAGGGGGTCGCGCCCTCGCTGCGCACGCCGGTATGAGTGTCTTCAGGGCGCGAAAGGGGTGGCTGATACCTCTGGTGGTCAGGGCTGGCTGCTGGTCGAGATCGACTGGCCTGCAACAGTAATGATGAGGACGTCTGCTCGATCGTACTTGTGTGATGGCAATACGGCCCGCAGCCCGGGCCCGGTTTGCCTTCGCGTGTTTTGCCAAATCAGCTGGCGGGCAATGTCATCGAGCATGAGGTGATGTGGCCGCCGAATCAGGTTTCTTGCGCAACGAGGTGAGCGGATGCAATCGCCAAGGATGTCGAGCGGGTGGGGAATTGGTTGGCATGCAGAGGCTGTCGGCGAGGATCAGGCATTCTGATGGCCGGATGGCAACGGAGTAGCACCGGCCGGTCCGGGGGCTATCGCGGCCCCAAACTGTCCGGTCCGTTCGAATCGGTCGGTGGCCTGTTCATGATGTCGGCGGATGCGGTGAAGTTCCTGTTCCGCAGACCCTTTCAGGGTAAGGAGACGCTCGAACAGTCCTGGTTCGTTGCGCGCATATCGCTGGTTCCCACACTGCTTGTTGCGATTCCGTTCACGGTTCTGGTCAGCTTTACCCTCAACATTCTTCTGCGTGAACTCGGCGCCGCCGATCTGAGCGGTGCCGGCGCGGCCTTCGGTGCGATCACGCAGGTCGGCCCGATGGTCACCGTCCTGATCGTGGCGGGCTCCGGGGCCACCGCCATGTGCGCGGACCTCGGATCGCGGACCATCCGTGAAGAGATCGACGCCATGGAGGTCCTCGGGATCAATCCGGTGCAGCGACTGGTGACGCCGCGGATGGTCGCGTCGGGACTGGTTGCGCTGCTGCTCAACAGTCTTGTCTGCATCATCGGGGTGGTCGGGGGCTATGTCTTCTCCGTGTTTGTCCAGAATGTCAATCCCGGTGCCTTCGCCTCCGGGATCACGTTGCTCACCGGGATCAACGAGGTGGTCATCTCGTCGATCAAAGCGCTTCTGTTCGGCCTCATCGCAGGTCTGGTGGCGTGCTATCGGGGGCTCACCGTCTCTGGTGGCGCGAAGTCGGTGGGCAATGCGGTGAACGAAACGGTTGTGTACGCATTCATGGCGTTGTTCGTGGTCAACGTCGTGGTCACCGCGGTCGGCGTCCAGTTGACCGCCGGATGAGGGGGATGGCATGACACCGAGCACGATGTACGGCCGGACGGTCCGGGAACTGAACCGGCCGGTGAAGACGCTCGGCGGAATCGGAGATCACACGATCTTCTATGCGAAGGCGCTGATCGGGTCTCCGCGCGCGGCGTGGCAATACAAACGAGAGACGCTCCGGTTGATCGCAGAGACCAGCATGGGGGCAGGCAATCTCGCGGTGATCGGCGGGACCGTCGTGATCGTCGGGTTCCTGACACTTGCCACCGGCAGCACATTGGCCGTCCAGGGCTATAGCTCGCTGGGTGACATCGGGATCGAAGCGCTGACCGGCTTCCTGTCGGCATTCATCAACGTGCGCATCGCTGCGCCGGTGGTGGTCGGAATCGGGCTCGCCGCCACCTTCGGTGCCGGTGCCACAGCACAATTGGGTGCGATGCGGATCAACGAGGAGATCGACGCCCTGGAGTCCATGGGCATCGACCCGATGAAGTACGTGGTCGGTACCCGGATCATCGCGGGGATGATCGTGCTGGCGCCGCTGTATGCGATCGCGCTGACGGCGTCGTTTGTTGCCTGCTGGTTCACCACGGTGGTGATCCTCGGCCAATCCTCGGGGCTGTACCAGCACTACTTTTCGACCTTTCTGAACCCGATCGATCTCCTGTGGTCGTTCCTGCAGGCATTCCTGATGGCCTTGATGATCATGTTGATCCATACCTACTTCGGCTTCTTTGCCAGTGGGGGTCCGGCCGGAGTCGGTGTGGCGGTCGGCAATGCGGTGCGGATGTCGCTGATCGCGGTTGTCTCGGTTACCTTGCTGGTCTCGTTGGCCGTCTACGGTTCCAACGGCAACTTCAACCTGTCGGGCTAGGCGAAACAGCGTGTCGCCGAATGTTCTTCGACCATTGGTCGGTCTGGGATCGATACTGCTGGTTGTCGCGGTCCTGGTTGTCGCCGTGACCATGTTCCGGGGTGGCTTCACCGATACCGTTCGCGTCACGGTCCTGTCGCCACGTGCGGGCCTGGTCATGTATCCGGACGCGAAGGTTCAGATGCGGGGCGTCACGGTCGGCCGGGTCAGTTCGATCGATTCATTGCCCGACGGTCAGGCCTCGATCGAACTCGACATGAATCCGTCCCAGCTGCAGGATATCCCGGACAACGTTGGTGTCGAGATCGCGTCATCGACGGTGTTCGGGGCGAAGTTCGTCGAGTTCCTGCCCCCGGAGAACCCATCGTCGAAACCGATGTACGCCGGGCAGGTGCTCGATTCCCGCAGGGTCACAGTGGAACTCAACACCATCTTCGAACAGCTGACATCCGTGCTGTCCCAGATCGAACCCGACAAGCTGAACGAGACCCTGGGTGCGATCTCCACGGCACTGAGTGGTCGTGGCGATCAGGTCGGCCAGATGCTGGTGGACTTCGATACCTTCCTCGCCGCGGTTGAACCGGGGCTGCCTGCGCTTGAGCGCGACCTCGAGATGGCTCCGGAGGTCCTCGAGACCTATGCTGATGCCGCGCCCGCTCTGGTCACCACCGTTGACAATGCGACCGGCCTGAGTCAGTCGATCGTCGAGGAGCAACAGAACCTGGATGCGTTCTTGGCCAGCGTGATCGGGCTGGCGGACGTGGGGGACAGGGTGTTGCGTACCAACGGCCCGCTGCTCGATTCGGCGGCGGCGGTCTTGGTTCCGACCCTTGCCCTGACCAACGAATACAACGAGGCGCTGACCTGCTCGCTCGATGGCATGGCCTATCTCGCGGACTCGCCGGCCGTCGACGTTCCCGGGCTCGGACTGTCAGCGAACTTCTTGTGGGGCACCGAGCCGTACAGATACCCGAACAATTTGCCCAAAATCGCGGCGTCGGGCGGACCACAGTGTCAGGTGCTGCCGGTCGGCTATCAGGAAAAGCCCCCGTTTGTGGTCGCCGACGTCGGGGCGAATCCCTTTGCGGCCGACCGACGCGGCCTCGAGGTCAACGTGGACAGCCTGCAGCGGGCACTGTTCGGTCCGATCATGGACGGCAGGGCGAGATGAGTGTCCTCCGGAGCCCGCAGGCGGCGAAGTTCGGGATCTTCGCGATTGTCATGATCGTGTTGTCAGCATTTCTGGTGGTGGTCTTCGGTGACTTCCGGACCGGCTCCACCCACAGCTATTCGGCACGCTTCGAGGATGTTTCGGAACTCGGGCCCGGGGACACCGTTCGGGTGGCAGGGGTGCGGGTGGGGACCGTGGAAGCTGTATCCCTGCAGGATGACCATCACGTCGAGGTCACCTTCAATGCGGATCGGAATGTACATCTGACCGCAGGCACACACGCCACCGTCAAGTACCTCAATTTGGTGGGCGACCGGTACCTCGACCTCTCAGACGGGGCCGGATCGACCCGGATGCTGGCGCCGGGGGGCCAGATTCCCGAGGAGCAGACGGTGCCTGCACTCGACCTCGACGTTCTGCTGGGCGGATTGAAGCCGGTCATCGATGGACTGCGTCCGCAGGAGGTCAACGATCTGACGTCGTCGCTGTTGCAGATCATGCAAGGCCAGGAGGGAACGGTCGGATCACTGTTCGCCAAGACTTCCTCGTTTGTCTCGACACTGGCCGACAACGGAGTGGTGATCGAGGATCTGATCGACAACCTGAACACGGTGATGGGCACGTTGGCACGCAGCGGACCCGAGTTCTCGGCGACGGTCGAGCGCCTCGACCAGTTGGTGGCAGAGTTGGCGCAGCAGCGGGATCCGATCGGTTCCGCCATCACGGCACTCGATGCCGGAACCGCCGCGGTGGCCGATCTGCTCACGCAGGCGCGGCCACCGCTGGCCGAATCGGTCGACGAACTGGCCAGGCTCGCCCCTCTGGTCGATGACGACAAAGGTCGTCTCGATACGGCACTGCAGAAGGCTCCGGAGAACTTCCGAAAGCTGGTGCGGACCGGGACATACGGCAACTTCATCCAGTACTTCATCTGTGCGATCACGGTGCGCGTGACCGATTCTTCGGGTCAGGTCGTGGTGCTGCCCTGGATCGAACAGACAACCGGGAGGTGCTCGCCCTGACATGCTGAAGTATCGCGGTGGTCGCCTTGCCAGACACGGTTTCATCGGCGTGGTCTTGATCTGTCTGTTTGTGGCCGTGGGCCTGCAGGGGCAGAAATACATCACCTGGTTCACGTCCTTGCCGTACCAGGCCATGTTCGAAGAGGCCGGTGGTCTCCGATCGGGGGCCGACGTGGTGCTCTCGGGCGTGAAAGTCGGAACGGTGTCCAAGGTCTCGCTGGACGAAGGGGATGTCCGGGTCGAGTTCTGGGTGGACGACGGTGTTCGCCTCGGGACCGAGAGCACCGCACAGATCAAGACCGGATCCTTGCTGGGGCGGCGCATGCTGACCCTGGACAGTGTTGGTGGTGGCGTCCTGCATCCCTCGGATGTCATTCCACGCTCACGGACATCGTCGCCGTATTCGCTCAACGATGCGCTGGGAGACCTGACCACCAATGTCACCTCGATCGACACCGATGCCCTGAACCAGTCCCTGGACACGTTGTCGTCGACCATCGATCAGGTTGCGCCGCAACTGGGCCCGACGTTCGACGGATTGAGCGAACTGTCGCGGTCGATCAACGGCCGTAACGAATCGCTGCGTGACCTGCTGAGCAGTACCAGTGAGGTCACCTCGATACTGGCCGAGCGCAGTGACGAACTGAATTCGCTGATCCTCAACGCCAATTCGCTGCTGGGTGTTCTGGTCGAGCGACGCCAGGAGATCGTGGATCTGCTGGCCAACACCTCCGCGGTGGCTGCGCAGCTGTCGGGCCTCGTGGCCGACAACGAGGCGGAGTTGGCGCCTACCCTGGACCGATTGAACTCTGTCGCAGCGTTGCTCGAGAAGAACCGGGACAACATCGGGCAGGCGCTGCCGGGACTCGCGAAGGTCTCGCTCACCCAGGGTGAGGCGGTTTCCAGCGGCCCCTTCTACAACGCCTTTGTTGCCAACCTCATCGACGGCCACATGATCCAGCCGTTCATCAACAAAGCGTTCGGAATCGAACCGGGAGTACCGTTCCCGATCCCAGGGGGACAGATCCCGGTCGGGGCCTCGGCTCAGACACCGGCTCAGACACCGACGGGGCCGGGCCGATGACACGCACCCGGATCATCCAGGCCGTGGCGACAGTGGTGCTGTTCTCGATGCTGCTCGCCGGCGCGGTGTTCGCCTACCAGAAGACGTTCGGGCCCAGATCTATCAGCGCGATCTTCACCACCGCAACCGGAATCTACAAAGGCGACGAGGTGCAGGTCGCGGGGGTGAAGGTCGGTTCTGTCGCCGGAATACACCCACAGGGGACTTCGGTCCGGCTTGAGATGAAGGTCGATCGTGGTGTGAAGATCCCGGCGGACGCCCAGGCGATCATCATCGCCCAGAATCTGGTCGCCGATCGGGTGGTCGCGCTCACCCCGGCGTATCGGACCGAGGGTCCGGTCATGGCGGACGATGGTGTCATCCCACTGGAACGGACCGGTGTGCCGATCGAGTGGGACGAGATCAAGACCCAATTGACCCGATTGGCAACAGATCTGGGTCCAAGTGGTGAACTCTCGGAGAGCTCGGTGGGCCGCTTCGTCGACAGCACGGCCGACGCGATGGACGGCAACGGCGACAAACTCAGGGAGACCGTGAACCAGTTGTCGGGGGTGGGACGAATCCTGGCCGATGGCAGCGGCGACATCGTCGACATCATCAGCAACCTGCAGACCTTTGCCACCACCCTGCGCAACAGCGACGAGCAGATCGTCCAATTCGAGAACCGCCTCGCGACGGTGTCGAGCGTGCTCGATGAGAGCCGGTCGGATCTCGACGCGGCGCTGACCAATCTCTCTGTCGCGGTGGTGGAGGTTCAGCGATTCGTGGCATCGAGCAGCAGCAAGGCAACCGAACAGGTACAGCGGTTGGTGAATGTGACGCAGAACCTGGTTGATCACCGGGCCGACATCGAGCAGTTGTTGCACGTGTTCCCGACGAGCATGGCCAACTTCTACAACATCTATAACCCCGACACCGGCACGGAAGCGGGGGTTTTCACGTTGAACAACTTCTCGAATCCCATCCAGTTCATCTGTTCCGGCGTTGCGGCGGTGGAGAACCTGACCTCAGAGGAGGGCGCCAAGAAGTGTCGCGAGTACCTCGGTCCGGTCCTACCGCTCCTGGCGTTCAATTACCTGCCGTTCCCGCTCAATCCGGTGCTCGGCCCAACAGCTGATCCGAACAACATCATCTACACCGAGCCGGACCTCGTGCCGGCAAAGACGACGCCCACAAAGCCGGCGGCAGCGACGAATCCACTCGATGCTCTGCTCTTGCCGATCGAAAGGCGCCCGTCATGACACCCAGACGCTGCGATCCACGCATGCTGTTCATCATCGTATGTGTGGTGTTGACTGTTGCCGGATGCAGCTGGCAGGGCGTCAACTCATTGCCGTTGCCCGGTACCGAAGGCCGTGGTTCTGATTCTCAGCTCTTTCATGTCCAGATGGCCGATGTCAGTACCCTCGTGTCGAATTCACCGGTGATGATCGATGACGTGGTGGTCGGCAGCATCGGGGACATGACCGTCGTCGGCTGGCACGCGAATGTCGAAGTGTGGGTGAAGAAGGGCGTGGTGGTTCCCGGGAACGCGCAGGCCCACATCGGTCAGACGAGCCTGCTCGGTTCCAACCATCTGGAACTGAATCCGCCGGTGGGTGTGCCACCGGCCGGGCAGTTGCCCGCGGGCGCCACGATTGCGATCGATCACACGGCCACCTACCCGACCACCGAGCAAACCCTCGCGTCGGTCTCCACGATCGTCAACGGAGGTGGTCTGGGGGAGATCGACAACATCATCTCCTCCCTCAACACGGCTTTGAGCGGCCGGGAGGATGCGGTTCGTGACCTGATCACGCGGCTCGACACGTTTGTCGGTGCGCTCGATCAACAGCGCGCGAACATAGTGGCCACCATCAACAACGCCAATCGGCTCGCCGAAACGTTTGCCACACAACGGGATATCCTGGCCGAGGCCTTGCAGACGATCCCGCCGGCCCTGGAGGTCCTGGTGTCGGAGCGTCCGCAGATCACCACCGCGCTCGACAAGCTCCGGGTGTTCAGCAACACCACCACCGGCGTCGTCACGGCGGTACAGGACGATCTGGTGACCGACCTGGAGAACCTGGCGCCCACTCTGCGATCTCTGGCTGATGTGGGCCCACAACTGGACAAGGCCATCGCCTACGCAACCGTCTATCCCTATGGTCAGAAGACAATCGATCGCGCTGTCCGCGGCGACTACATCAATCTCCATGCCACGGTCGACCTCACGGTCGAGCGGCTGCAACGTGAACTCCTGTTGGGAACTCCGCTGGGAGATCCGAACGCGGTTGTCCAGGCTGCGGTCGGCGACCCGGGCTATGGCCGTTACGTTCGGGATCCACTGCGCGCGCCGATCACCGGAGGTGAATCGTGATCCTCTCGGGTTTCGTCCGGTTCCAGCTGGTCGCCTTTGCGCTCATGTCCATAGTCGCAATGGTCGTGATGCTGTTCTCGTACATGCAGATTCAGACCCAACTCGGGATCGGCCGCATGGTGGTGACCCTGGATCTACCGGCGGCAGGCGGACTGTACCGGTTCGGAAATGTCACGTACCGGGGCGCCGAGGTCGGCAGGGTCGTGTCGGTGGACCTGACCGACAACGGTGTCCGGGCCTCGCTGTCGATCGACAGCGGCGCCCGGATCCCCGCGGATCTGCGGGCACAGGTGCGCAGCATGTCGGCCGTCGGTGAACAGTATGTGGATCTGCGCCCCAACACGGACTCGGGGCCGTATCTCCATGACGGATCGGTGATCACCTCAGACAAGTCCGAGGTCCCGCAGCCGGTCGGGCCGATGCTCGACGAACTCAGTGACCTTGTCGGAAGCATTCCGAAGGACAAACTGAACAGTCTCACCGAGGAGTTGTATCGGGGACTCGGTGGTCAGCGCTATGAGCTCCAATCGCTCATCGACACGTCCTCGCAGCTCGCCGGCGACTTCAGCGACCTGGGGGACACGACCAGGACCTTGATCGAGGATGCGGAGCCCCTGCTCTCCTCGCAGGTGCGGTCGGCAGATGCGATCGAGATCTGGAGTCGATCGCTGGCGGGTGTCACCGATCAACTGCGGATCAATGATCCGCAGATCCGCGCGATTCTTGCTTCCGGACCGGGCTTTTCGAACGAGGTGACCGGTCTACTCGAATCGGTCGAGTTCACTTTGCCGATTCTGCTGGCGAATCTGACCTCGGTGGGTCAGCTCGCGGTGACCTACAACGCGGCTCTGGAGCAGCTGCTGGTGCTCCTGCCGCCGTCCATCTCGATGATTCAGGCGGTCCAGCCCAAGAACAACGCGTCGGGGCTGGGCCTGGGTGACTTCCGGATCAGCGGTATCTCTGATCCGCCTGCCTGCACCGTCGGGTTCCTGCCGCCGGATCAGTGGCGTCCGCCGTCGGACACGACCACCATCGACACACCCGAAGGTCTGTACTGTAAGTTGCCGCAGGATTCCGACATCGCGGTACGGGGTGCGCGGAACATACCCTGCCTCGGCAATCCCGGTAAGCGCGCAGCAACAGCCGAACTGTGCAACAGCGATGAGGAATTCGTACCAGTATCTCCGACGCAACCCCTGCTCGGCGACTACCCGCCGGATCCGAATCTGCAGGCGCAGGGGATCACCCCCGCCGTGGCCGGTGCGCAGTACTCGCCGACCACCGGCACGTACGTCGGGCCTGATGGGGCGCTGTACCAACAGACCGATCTTGCGGGTTCACAACCACAGCCGACGTGGCAGGGCATGCTGCCGCAGGGATGACGCGGACGCGCCGGGAGAGGGATTTCAGACCGGATCGAAAGCCGAGATCTTCCAGTTGCCATCAACTTTGGTCAATGCGACCTGGACGCTACTGGCAGTCAGGGCCGGGTCGGGTTTGTCGGAGCTGGTGGTCGTCTGGTTGATGAACACCAGGACCGTTGCCGAGTTCTCGTCGATGTCCGACACCGCGGATCGGACGACTTCGGCCTGGGTATCCACTGAATTCTCTTGGGCGGCCGGTGCGACGACCTTTTCGGTGAATTCGGTGTAGTACGTCAGGAACTCGCCGGTGAGATGGGTTTTGGCGTCGGCCAGATCGTCGTTGAGTGTGCCCGGTGAATACGACAACAGTGCCACAGTGCCGGAATCCGCTGCCGCGATGGCTGATTCCTTTGCACCGGAATCGGATTGCTTGTCCTGGGCGTACAGGAAGAAGTAGGTGACGGCGGCGGTGACCAGAGATGCGGCCACCAGCAAGGCAAGTGCCACAGTACTGAATCTTGGCCTGGCCACGGTTCCCCGCCGAGGTCGAAGCCGTGACCGCGAGCGTCGCAGTGCCTTCTGATTGTCCGGCTCGTCGACATCGGATTCCGGGCCGTCGTGCTCTTTGCTGAGAGTCACCGCTTTGCTGGATTCACTCATGGCACGAACTCGACTTTCGACATCTTCAGTTCTCCATCAACTCTGGTCACGTTGACACTGAGCCGCCACGCCCGGGATTCTTCCTTGGCACCGGCGGCATTGGTGACCTCGGAGGTGGCCGCCACCAGCACAACAGCCGAATCGTCGGTCATCGACTCGACAGCGGAGGCGTTGACCTGCCCCTTGGTGGTGACCTGCGACTGCTGGACCACACTGGTGAAATCATCGGCCCGACTTTGGAATTCGGTGAAGAACGCGCCTGTCGAGTTGTCGAGTACCCGCTGGACATCGGCCTGTGCCTGATTGAAGTCCAGCGAGGTGAGCGTGACCACGCCTTGCCGCGCCGCCGCGTCGAACTCGGCTTCGAGTTCCTGCGTCGTGGCCACATCGCGGTGTTGCCAGGCCAGATACCCGCTCACCCCGAGCGCCGCGACGATCACCAGGCAGGCAACCAGTATCGCTGTCAACCGTTTGCCCGGCCGCCGGAGCCGGAGCCGTGATCGCAGTGAGTGGGATGGTTCCTGCACACCGTCGTCCTCGGCAGGCGCGGTGGAGTCTTCCGATTCGACAGCATCTGACTGAACGGCCTCCGGCTCAACGTCATCCACGTCAGGTGTGGTCTTGATGTCTGTGGGTTCCGCCTCGGATTGTCGTCGTAGTCGGGCAGCTCGGGCGCGAGCGCGGGCCGCGACCGCGCTGGCTTCGGCAGCTTCGGCGAGCGCTTCTGCTTCCAGCACAGCCAGATCGGTGGTGTCGGCTTTGGTCATCGCGCCTCGGCTTTTCGTTGGTGAACGGCTGGATCGGGTCGGCGGGTGGTCAGGCGGCCGATTGCCTGGCGTTGCTGTGGAACACCTCGGTGTAGTCGACCGTGTCGGCGGGAAGTGCAGCCGCAGTGAGTGCGTGAGATTTGAAAGCCTGCGCGGCGAAGCTCAGTTGGTGAACGACGGAGCCGGTGGCGGTGTCGGAATCGAGCGGCCAGGAATCACCCCAGAACGTGACCTCCACATTGCCGTCGGCGAGAGCCCTCACCACGCCCCCGTGAACTCGATCATCGCTTCGGAACAGATCGGCGGCAATGGCAAGGGCCTGTGGATGGCGGCCGAGTCCTTCGGTGGCAAGCGCTTTTTCGAGGTCGGCGACGTCTGCTCCGAGGATCTTCACCGGCCGGGTGTCGCAGCTGTCGGTGAGTATCACGGTGACGTCCCAGCCGGCCATCACCCGGTCGTACACGAGCCCTCCCGCGTGCTGCACCACGTCGGTGACGCTGCGGGCAACCACATTGAGTTGATATCTCATCGGACTGACTCCTGGTTGCCGGATCTGGTCTGCAGAATGGGTAGGACGGTGTCGACCGCTCGGGAAAGCTGTTCTCGGACATCTGAGTCCGGGGTGGCGGCCCAGTGTCTGAAGCCGCAGGTCAACGCGCCGATCAGTGCGGCAGCGCGAGTCTCCCACACGATCGGATCTGTGCTCTCGGCGCCGACGCCGGCCGCGGTACGCAGGATGTCGGCCAGGGGCGGCACCATCCGCTGGGTGGTCAGGTACAGAAAGCGCGACATCTCGCGTTCGGTGGTGGCCAGGTGCAGGAGCTCGCGATTCTCTTCGTCTGCATCGACTGTCGCCCCGCAGGCGGCGTCGAGGATCGCCTCACGCAATGGCATTCGTTCCAGATTGGCCACGAAGTACGTCACGAGGTCCTCTGAGCGCAGCGCGACGGTCTCGGCGAAGAGTTGGCCTTTGCTTCCGTAGTGCCGGTACAGGCTACGTGGCGATACACCGGCGAGGGCCGCGATCGCGCCCATGGTTGTTGCCTCATATCCGTGGATGCGGAATGCGTCCAGAGCCGCGTCGACGATTGCGCGCCGGGTCTTTTCGGCACGTTCCTCGGTGGTCCGGGGCTGGTATCTGGGCAGGTCCGCCCTGCCGTGTGTGGCGGAGGTCACATGGCATAGTGTGCCATTGGCAGACTGTGCCACACAAGGGGCAATTCACTTCCCGGGTCTCTCTGGCCCGACTGCGCTGGACTCTGACATCTCGATGATCGCGTGCGCGGGGCAGTCCAAGAGCGCCCGCATGACCTGATCACGGTCGGCGGGCGGGACCTCACCATTTCCGATGAGGGACGCGTAGCCCCAGTCGTCGAGCGAAAAGTATTCGGGCGCATGCCGTGCGCAGGTGCCGAACCCGTCGCACATCGTACGGTCGAGTCGTATCCTCACAGCCCGTCTCCGTTCTCCGCCGCAAACGGTCGCAGGGCGCGGTAGATCGAGGCATCGCAGGTGGCGCATCGCCGCGATCGGTGATCGGCCACCGCGTTCGGAAACAGTGCCAGCAACGTGCCTGCCACGTTGGTTGCCGCATCCAGCGTCGCGCAGGCCCCGCGTCCACGTAAGACCACCGACCACCGCTGCAGGCGTGCCACGTCGTCCTCGGTTGCGACACCGTCGCGGAGTGCGTCGAGTACAGCCGACATGGCCGCGGTGCCGTTGAAACACGACCCGCACTGGCCGGCGTTCTCACGATCGAAATAGCTCATCACAGACGCCGCAACAGCCACCGGACACTCGTCGGTGAGCAGTGAGATGGCGCCGCATCCGAGTCCGCCACCGAGCGTGCGGATGCTGTCGTGATCGAGGTGGCCGGCCAGGACGTCGCGATTGAGCAGGCCACCGAAGTAGCCGCCCATGAGCACGCCGCGGACCCGGCGAGGTGCCACGCCGTGCAGTGCCAGCAGATCGGTGACCGGCAGTCCGTGTGGAATCTCGTACAGGACAGCCGGTTTACCCGCACCGGTGACCGTTGCCAGAAATGTGCCGGGCGAGGTGGCGGTCCCGATGGTCCGGAACGCCGCACCGCCCCGGTGCGCGATGTACGGAACGTGCGCCAGCGTCTCGACGTTGCTGACCAGCGTCGGCATCTGGCCCACGCCCTGTTGGTAGGGCCGTGGCGGTTTGTCGCTCGGCTTGGCAGGACCACCGTTGATCGCGCGAATCGCAGCAGTCTCTTCGCCACTGACGTATCCGGGTTCGACCACGAGCACCGAGAGTTCGAGGTCGCCCAGTAGATCGACGGCGTCGGTCAGCGCCCGCTCCATGGTGCCGGCCGCATCTGTGTCGGAGACGTAGACGTGACCCCGGTGAGCCCCGACGACGGCGGCCGCCAGCCGGAGGCCGTCGAGGATCAGGTGGGGGCGATGCCGCATCAACCAGCGGTCCTTGACCGAAGCAGGTTCACCCTCTTCACCATTGGCGACGACGATGGCCGCGCCGGCCCGCAGACCGTGATCGCGGACCGACCGCAGTTTGGTGCCCATCGGGAATCCGGCGCCGCCGCGGCCGCGCAGCCCGGACTCTTCCACCTCGCGCAGGACGGTGTCCGGATTCTCGACCGGCCGGTATCCACCACCGCGGCGGTAGTCGGTCAGATCCTCGATCTCGCCTGCGCGACGATCGGCATGTAGGAGCCGCGGTGTGAGCCCTGGGGCAACCGCCACGTCGATGTGTGTCGGGCGTCCCGTCGGCATTCTCGTGGGGGTGGTACTCATGACCCTCGATTCTCCTGGCCGCGTTGGGGTATCGGTCGACCATCACAGCAGTGCACGGTTAGGCTCACCCCCATGAGAACGGCAGTGCTGCGGATCAACGTCGATCCGGACGGTGTACTCACCGCCAAGCAGTTGACAGCCGGCATTGCGCAGCTCCGTTCCGGCGCGGCGCAACTGGGCGCCGAGCTGATCGACATCGACCTCGTGTCGGCCGCGGCCAATCGGCGCGAGGTCGAACTTTTGATGTCCGGCGACAACCCTGATGTGCTGCATCGACAAGGGCTCGAGCTGTGTGAGCGGGTCTTTGAGGTGGTTCCGCGTGCCGGTGTGGTGACCTTCATCAGCCGGGGGACCGATGACGATGCCCGCGGCGTACTTGCCGGCTTCGGACTGACCGCCGACATCGAGAGAACACCTGGACCGGATGGCTGGGATGTGGTGGTCGTCCACATCCCGGAGACCGATCTCGACCGGATTCCCGAGAGCCGCATCCACACCGCACTCGAGGCCTCCCTCAACTGCGAGGTCCACATTCGTCCGGTGTGAGCGCACCGCACCGCGGCTCATGAGTCCGCCAGGAACTTCAGGATCGCGGGAGCGGCCTGTACCCAGGTATCGAACATGTTGAATCCCTTGGATCTACCGGACGCGCGGTCCTCCATCGCACGTTCCCAGGCATCCTCCGGCCACGGTGGATCGATCAGAGTGCTCCCTTTGATCAGGCAACTGACCTCCAATGATGTGCGCTTGGGATGATCGAGATCGTTCTCCCCACCGCGGATGATGAGGGTGGGAACCGTGATGCGATCGAACAATTCGTCTTCGACGCCGGGGATCGTCTGGCCCGGTTTCGGGACATAGCTACCGAGCCACCGCAGCGACAGTTTCACGAACTCGTCCGGGTCGAGGTCCAACAATCGCTGTTCGTTGGCCGGGTTCTCGTCGATCCGTTCACGCCATTCGCGGAGCCGTAGTAGTCCTTCCGCGCCGAGACCTCGGACGGCCTGCAGGCTCGGAAGTACATAGTGCGCACCCAGATTGAACGTTCCATAGATGCCGCCGACGATATTCCACAAGGCCAGTTTGCTCACGAGTTCCGGGTATCCGATGGTCAGCACCATCGAGTCCCGGGCGCCACCGGATCCGCCTGCGACGATGCACGGTCCGCGGTCGAGCCCTTTCAGAAGTTTTGCAAGTGTCTCGGCGCGCATGTGGGATTCGGACCGGCCGTAGAACTGGACGTCGGAGGCCCCGCAGTTGGGGCGATCCCACAGCAGGACCGAGTAGCCACCGTCGACGAGGGCCTGCGCGAGCGGACGGAGGCCCGGGATGTCTTTGCCGAATCTGCCGCCAGGGGTCAGAACGATGAGTTCGTCTGAGGTGCCGAGGATTTCATAGACGACGTTGCCGCCGTTGATCTCCATGATGCATGGACTGGACAACGCTTCTCCTGTGCTCATGCGGTGACGAGCACGTCGTCGCCGACAACCCGCACCGGGTAGGTGCGGATGCTCCACTCCGGCTTCACGGCCGTTGTCCCGGTGGACAATTCAAAGCCCCACTGATGCCAGGGGCAGTAGATGAACTCCATATCTCGAACCATCACCGCATCGCCGGGCACACTGTCGTCGACGATGGTGCGGCCGCGGGCCCGCCCGGAACACAGCGGCCCACCTTCGTGGGGACAGTAGTTGGCGATGGCATAGAAGGTGCCGCGGACGTTGTAGACACCGACACCGTGGCGTCCGATCGGGACAATCTTCGACGAGCCCGGCGGGATCTCGGCCACTGTGGCGACCACATGTTCGCGTCCCTGCGCGAGCCGAGGCGGTGTGGCGTCAGCCGGTGTTGTCTCGTCTGTCATCTCAGAACACCCGGACCTGATCTTTGAGGGCCGGAACGTATTCGGGCAGGTGATAGGTCTCGATACCGTTGCGGAACATGACCGCGTCACGGGCATGCCGGGGGAGATGCTTGACCAGCCAGCGGGGGTCGTCGAACGTCCAATGCGGATAGTCCGAGGAGAACAGCAGAATCTTGTCGGCCTCCATCCACTCGAAGGCCCGGGTCAGTTCGGTTTTGTCCTCCGGGTAGTCCAGCGGCTGGGTGGTGAACTTGATGTGTTCCTTCACGTACTCCGATGGCTTGCGGGTGATCGACATTAACGACTTGCGGGCCTCGTAGATGGCGTCCATCCGCCACATCAGCGGCAAGATCCACGTGAAGGCGTGCTCGACGAACACCACCCGCAGCGCCGGGAAACGGTCGAAGACCCCGTCGAAGATCAGGCTCATGATCTGGTTCGCAGCCAGGAGCGAGTAGGTGACCATGAAGTCGTGGTTGTAGCTCGGGAACCCCACCGGCGGCATCGGCATCGTCTCGAATGCCCCGCGGCCCAGATGGCAGCTGACCGGGAGGTCGTGTTTGACCGCGGTCGCCCACACCGGGTCGTTGGCGGGATTGCCCCAGGCCGGACGCGGTTCGGCCTTGATGAGGATCTGGGACATGTACTCGTGTCCGGCCCACTTCTCGATTTCGCGGACGGCGGCCGCGGGATCGTCGATGCCGGCGCAGATCGACCCGCGCCAGCGCTGATGCCAGTTGTTGTGGGGGTCGAGCCAGTGGGCGGCCAACCAGCTGTTGACCCCGGTGGCGAGCGCCGCAGTTGTTTCGGGGAGCCGCGTCGCCTTGACGCTCGGTTCCAGGATCGCAATGTCCGAACCGGCGTCGATGATCAGCTGACGAAAAGCCAGTTCCGGGTCGCTGCCGGGGAACTCGCCGTCCGCCGGAAACGAGTCGACCCGCATCGCGTAGGAGTGCGCATAGTCGGGTGCGTCGTAGATGATCGTTTCCCCGACCTTGTGGCTGAGGAAGTACTCGCTGCGATACGGCTCCGGGATGTGGTCGACCAGCTCGCCGCGTCGCGGTACGGGGTGGACATCGGAGTCGACAACCCGGACCGGAATCATCTCGGTGTCGGGTGTGTGATCCTGAATCTCTGTGGTGGTCATGGCTTCTCCTTCACGCCGGCTCTGGTGCGGCCAGTGCGGCCGAGACATCGATGCCGTAGATCGAGGCGGCATTTTTCCAACAGAGCTTCTCTCGTTGTCCGGTGCTCAACGAGTCGGGCAATGTATCCAATGAGTTGCAGTGCCAATGGGGATAACTCGAGCCGAACATCACCATGTCGTCTTTTCCGGTGAAGCCGAACCACTCTCCGGCGAAGTCGGTGTCACCGGGACCGTCGATGCTGCTCTGCACGAAGTAGACGTGGTCGGGCAGATAATGACTGGGCATGCGCGGTGCCCACGGTGTCTGCTCGAGATGTGGGCGACCGAACGTGTCCATCCGCCAGATGAACGGCGTGAGAAGGTCGGCGCCGCCATCGGCCCACACGAATCTCAGCCGAGGGATCCGCTCGAAGACACCCTCGGCGATCATGTTCATCAGGTGATAGATGTAGTTCAGATCCATGAAACCCAGGTATTGCTCGTATGTCCGGGCATGACCTGACGGGGTCGGGGGGAAAGCGATGCTCTCCCCGGTCTCGATGTGAACTGCCACCGGGAGATTCGCGTCCGCTGCGGCCTCCCAGATCGGCCAGAACTGGGGTTTGCCATACAGCTCGCGCGACTGGAGTGGGATACCGAGTTGGACCACGCGTGGATGATCTTTCCAGCGGTCGATTTCACGCAGGGCCCCGGTGACATCCTCGGGATTGATCCGGATGGTTCCCCGGAAGCGTTCACCGAATTCGGCCGATTCCAGCCAGCGCGACACCATCATCTGGTTGTGGGCGGCCAGCACCGCGCTGGTCAGATGACGGTCGGGGAGGATGCCGCGGGTCATCGGGTGCAGGATGGCCACGTCGACGCCGCGGTCGTCAAACAGATGCTGCGCGACGAGTTCCGGATCCGAGCCTGGATAGCCGCGGCCCGGGCCACGGGTGCCGGGCGCATACTCGCCACCCGGTGCGCCGTACCAATCCATCTCGGCGTCGGGGATGCCGCGGCTCTTGAATGGTTCTCGCAGGAAGCTGCGCATGTCTTTGTTCGACGTGAAGAAGATGTGCACGCTGGTGTCTATGACGGGTGTGGTGATGCCGTCGGGGTGTGTCCTCATCGGCTGCCCTCCTTGCGTCGGACAGTGATCGGTGCGGCGAGTTCCTGTTCGGCGCAGAGCTTTTGAAGTTTTCTGAGAGTCTCGTCGAGACCCGGACCCAGCTTGGGGCCTGGCGTGAACGTGGCGGGTAGGTGGCGCATGCCCTGGATGACGCCGATGGTGTCGTAGTGCACGGCTGCGTCGGGGTCGCACTTGTAGTCGGGCATGCGGTCGAGTACCGCAAGGAGCATGGATTTGAACACCGTCCGTGCAACGTTTGATCCGATGCAGCGATGGATTCCGAGACCGAAGCTGTAGTGCCGGTTGGCGCCGCGGTCGAGCTGGATGGAGTTGGGTTCTGGGAAGAGGTCCGGGTCGCGGTTTGCCATTGCCCACGAAAGCCACAGCCGCTCACCCTCTTTGAGGTCGGCTCCGGCGACGGTGCAGTCACTCGAGATGGTCCGGCCATCGCCGGGGGCAGGGGTGAAGTAGCGCAGGAACTCCTCGGTGGCCGGATTCAAGAGATCGTCGCGGTCGTCGCTGAGGCGGGTCCGCTCGTCGGGATTCTCCGAGAGCCATTCGAGGGCATGTGCGGTGAGCGCCGTGGTGGTGTCGAAGCCGCCGCCGATGATGAGACCGAGCATGCCGAGCACTTCGAGGTCCGGTGCCGGCTGCCCGTCGATCCGCATGTCGACCAGTGCCTGGATCAAGCCGGGCCGTGGGTTCTCACGGATCTCGGCCACATTGGACATCAGGTCCAGGCCCATCTCCTGATACAGCTCGTAGACTCGGACCGCTTCGGGCGAATTGACCGGCGTGTACACGGAGGCATGCACGGGCTCGCAATAAATGGACCACTTGTCCAGCGGGACACCGAGCATCGCCAGCGTGAGCACCGCAGGCACTACATTGGCCAGATCATCAACGAAATCGATTGTCCCGCTTTCGATTTTCTCATCGATACTGGCGTCGACCACTTCTTTGATGAAGGGTTCCCACCGTTTCACCGCAGCGGGTGACAGGTATGGGTTGAGGACCTGGCGGTAGTGATGGTGCTCGGGTTCGTCCATTTCGAGCATGCCACCCCGCGTGATCAGCCCGTGCTCGGGTGGGGGAATGCTGATTCCCCTGTAGCCCTTGCGAATTCCGTTGATGTCGTTGTCATTCGATACGAAAGTGGAGCGCGCGAGCTCGAAGACCTCACTGTTGCCTGCCGCCACCCAATGGCCGTTGTAGGTCTCGGTCCAGGCAAGTGGGCACTTTTGATGCATCTCGGAGGTGATCGACTCGAACTGGAGTCGGTACTGGGGCGTATGGCGATCGAAGTGCAGACCGTTCCGTGTTGTCGGGTCTCCGGTGTATTGGTCAGGCGATTGTTCGGTGCTCAAGTGAGATGTCCTTCCTTTACGTCACAGTGTCGAAAGCGATCGGGTGCGCCGTGAGTTGGCGTGGCACTCGAGGAAATCCGCCGCGGTCGAGGTGTCCCATGAAACCCGTCCCCTTCGCCTATTTGATCTATTCATAAAACACCGGTCGGTTCGTCTCGGTAACCTTTATCGACGGGCCTGCGGCCGAAGCCATCCCGGTATTAGGAATGTTATTTCATTCCCGAAGAACGATCTTGTGGTTTGCGAGAATGCTACTCTACGAGCGATTCTGCAACAAGGTTTCTGGTCATCCGCGACCGGCGGGCAGGGGTGATCGAATCCGCCGTAAACCGTTGATTCTCGACCGATATTGGCACATCCGTACTGAATTCTCATCAACTCGTGGGTGGTCGGTTTTCGCCACGCGATAGGTCTCGAAACAGGGAGTGAGCGTCGACGATGCGGGAGATCCCAGGTGATGTGCGCGCTCGCTATGTTGCGGAAGGTTGGTGGAGCGGGGAGTCCATCGGACAGATGCTGGACTACGGCCTGGCCGGAACCCGGGACCTTTCGTTCACCGTGCATTCCGAGTCGAGGCCGTGGTCGGGGACCTTCGCCGACGTCGAACTGATCGCCCGCCGGCTCGCTACCGGGCTTCGCTCGCGCGGCGTCAAGCCGGGTGACGTGGTGGCGTTTCAACTGCCGAACTGGATGGAGGCTGCCGCCACCTTCTGGGCATCGAGCCTGCTCGGTGCGGTCGTCGTGCCGATCGTCCACATCTATGGACGACACGAGGTCGACTACATCTTGGCGGTCGCCCGGCCTGCGGTCTTCATCACCGCAGAGCGATTCGGCCGGTTGGTCTATGAGCCGGACGTCGCGGCCGACGTGCCCATCGTCGGTGTGGTCGGCCGCGACTTCGACGATCTCCTGGGCGCCGAGCCGATGATCGGCGCGGTTCCGGTTGATCCCGATGGCCCCGCGCTCATCGCGTTCACCTCTGGAACGACCAGCGCGCCCAAAGGGGTGGTTCACACTCATCAGACCCTTGGCTGTGAGACGCGGCAACTGGTGGCACAGAACGCCCAGGACACCGGCACCGCGTTGACGGCGACGCCGGTAGGCCACTTCATCGGCATGGTCGGTGCGCTTCTCATCCCCGTGCTCAATCGCAAGCCAGTGACCCTCATCGACGTCTGGGATCCGGGGCGGGCTCTGGCCTTGATGCAGAGCAATGGCCTGTCTGTGGGTGGTGGGCCGCCGTACTTCGTGACCAGCCTGCTCGATCATCCCGACTTCACCGCCGAACATCTCGCACACGTTCGGTTTGTGGGCCTCGGTGGTGCCCCGGTATCCCCGGCGCTCACGCGAAGGCTCACTGACCTGGGAATAGTGGCATTTCGTGCGTACGGGAGCACTGAACATCCGTCGATCACGGGCTCACCGTTCGACGCTCCGCAGCGATTCCGACTACTGACAGACGGACGTCCCATGCCAGGTGTCGAGGTCCGGTTGGACGACGATGGCGAGATCCTCAGCCGAGGTCCGGACCTGTTCATGGGGTACACCGACGAGGCGTTGACCGCAGCGGCTTTCGACAGTGAGGGGTGGTACCGGACGGGGGATGTCGGCGTGATCGACGCTGACGGGTGTCTGACCATCACGGACCGAAAAGCCGACATCATCATTCGGGGTGGTGAGAACATCAGTGCCCTCGAGCTCGAAGAAGTGCTCCTGCGGATGCCTGCGGTGGCTGAGGTTGCAGTGGTCGCCGTTCCTGATCCGCGGGTCGGTGAGCACGCCGCCGCAGTGGTTCGGGTTCGCGAAGGATATGAACTCCCGGCCTTGGATAATGTGCGCTCGCATTTCGAAAGATGTGGGGTTGTCAGGCATAAATGGCCTGAACAAATCGCCGAATTGGCTGACTTTCCGCGAACCCCGAGTGGAAAAGTGCAAAAGCATTTGATCCGTCGCCAGAATCTATTTGAATCGCAGCAAACGCGCTGATTCTGGCGACGATATTGGCGCGATTGTCGCCAACAATATGAAAGGACATCTCGTGTCAGACATCTACGATCGTCATCCTGTCGGCGAGCGCACCGCAGGCGCGGAGGCTGTGTCATACGACCGCGAGGTTGACGTACTCGTGCTGGGTACCGGTGCCGCCGGGATGACGGCGGCGTTGTCTGCCGCGCATGCCGGCGCCTCCGTGGCAATCTACGACAAGGCGGCGACCGTGGGTGGCACGAGTGCGGTCTCGGGTGGGATCGCCTGGATCCCCGCGCATCACCGCAGTCCCGACGGTGAGCTGACCATCGACGACGCCCTGAGTTACCTGCGGGCGCAATCGCTGGACTCGATGGACGACGACCTCGTCGAGGACTTCGTCCGAACCGGTGAGGCGACGGTCGACTTCGTCGAGGCGCACAGCGCACTACGGTTCGAGATCGCGGACGGGTTTCCGGACTACAAGCCGGAGTTACCCGGCGGCAGGCCTTCGGGCGGGCGATCGCTGAGTCCGATCCCCTTTGATCTCAATCGCCTGGGGGAGTGGAAGAATCGGCTCACCACCTTTCCCGCCGATTGGAGCAACGTCGGCTTTGACGCCGAGACGAGAGCAAGACTCAATGCAGCGGTGGATGTTTCGGATTCATCGAGTATCTGTGTGGCCGGTGCCGCGCTGATCGGGGGCTTGCTCCGGGGATTGCTCGACGTGGGTGTCGTCCCCGCGACCGGTACCCGAGCGCATCGTCTCATCACTGAATCCGGTCGCGTGGTCGGAGCGCAGATGATCCAGGGGGACAGTGAGTTTGCGGTCAAGGCGCGACGTGGAGTCGTCCTGGCGACCGGCGGTTTCGAGTGGGATCCGACGCTGGTGAAGTCCTATCTGCGCGGGCCGATGCACGGTCCGGTGTCGCCGCCGAACGGGACCGGTGACGGGCTCCGGATGGCGATGGCACTCGGTGCCGACCTCGGGAACATGAGTGAGGCGTGGTGGGTGCCGATCGTGCGGATCCCCGGAGATCTGATCGAGGGCAGACCGCGCAGCCGAAGCGTTCGGCTGGAACGGACTCGTCCGCGCAGCATCATGGTCAACCGCGCCGGTAAGCGTTTTGTCAACGAGGCATCAGAATACAATTCGATGGCCGGAGCGTTCCATTATTTGGACCCCAAAGGCGGCTACGTCAACGATCCCGGTTGGATCGTGTTCGACGCTCTGCATTTCAAGCGATTCGGTTTTCTGGGAGTGGATCCGAAAGATGAGGTTCCAGAATGGTTTTCGGAATCTCAAGATTTACGTGAACTCGCAACGAAGGTGGGAATCGATTCCGACGGCCTGTCAAGAACGGTGACGGAGTGGAATCGGAATGTCGCGGCCGAGATGGATCCGGAGTTCGGCCGTGGCGCGAGTGCCTATGACGGATGGTGGGGTGACGAGAATGCGCCGACCGTCGCAGGCCGCACCCTCGGACCCCTGGACACCGGCCCCTTCTACGCCGTGCCGGTGACGGTGGGCGCCATGGGAACCAAGGGTGGCCCGCGGACCGACCGTGATGCGCGGGTCCTGCATGTCGATGGCGGGGTGATCGACGGACTCTTTGCTGTCGGCAACGCCATGGCGGGGGTGACCGGACGCGCGTACGGCGGCGCCGGTGGCACGATCGGTCCCGGCATGGTCTGGGGGCTTCGTGCAGGTCACCGGGCTGCAACCGGCGCGTCGTTGTAGGTGGGCGCTGCCGGATTTGCCGGGTTCTGATCGAGTCGTACGCGGCGCGGTCGCCGGTGTATTGATAATCTCGCACCGAGGCACCCCCCGCCGGCGCACACGCGCTCTGTGGGCCACGGTGGCGAACAGACTGTGAGGCCGGAGGTGGCAGTGGGCGTCAAGGGGCCCTCGAGGCCGACCAAAGCCGATGTCGCCCGCCTGGCCAAGGTCTCTCCGGCGACCGTCAGCTACGTCCTGAACAACGTCGCCGGTCAGAAGATCTCCGCCCAAACCCAGGCCGTGGTGCGCAGCGCCGCCGAGACGCTCGGCTACCGGCCCAATCTGGCCGCCCGCAACCTCGCCGTGGGCGGCAGCGGTGTGGTGCTGTACGTGCTGCCACGCATGGCGCTCAGTGAGCTGCCGATCGAAGTCGGCAGTCGCCTGACAACCGCGCTCGCCAAACACGGCGTGGTCGTTTCGTTGCAGTTCGAGACCAAGGATCCGGCGAGCATGAGTGGCGCGATCGCAAATCTGAACCCGATTGCGGTGACCAGCATCTTTCCGCTGTCCGGTGAACCGCTTGCGGTAGTCGAGGCTGCCGGTATCCGGCATATCGACGTGGTCAGTACCCACCTGGAGGGGTTCGATTCGCTGAACCTATCCGTGGGTGAACTGGTCGTCGATCACCTGATCTCCAGAGGGCACAGCAATCTGGCATTTGCCGGCGTCGACGTGCCCAAGCAACTGGCACTGAACGGCTTTCGTCGTGACGGCGTTCGTGCGGCCGCCCGGCAGCGCGGGCTCCCCGAAGTCACAGTCGGGTCATTCGAGCCCAGTGGGTCCAATGCGGCGGCCATCGTCACCGAGTGGGCGGACAGCGGTGTGACCGCCATTTACGGCGCGAGCGACGAGGCCGCGTTTGTGGTGCTCCACGGGCTACGTGAGGCGGGCTTGCGATGCCCGCAGGACATCGCCGTCATCGGCGGTGAGGCCAGCACGCTCGGGCCGGTGAGCAATCCGCCGCTGACCTCCGTGAAAATCCACGCCGGTGCGATCGTCGACGCCGCCGTGGCAGCGATGATGCGTGAGCTCGGGTATCTCCCCGATGAGGATCCCAGTAGCGCGAACGTCTTCGAACTGATCCAGCGCCAGTCGACCTGATCTCGCCTGGTCAGAACACATCTGAAATTGTCCGGAGAACTACTTCCGCGAACTTGGTGACGCGAGTCACTTACGCGTGTAAGCTCCCTTTCAGTTCAAAGTACACAGTCAGTTCAAAGCTCGAATCAGTTCAAAACCAATCCTTGCAACAAGTTGAAGTGTTCCGGCGCATGTAGGGCCCGCAATTCGGGTGGCTGCCCCCGGGATGGACCGTGCGAAGAACATCAGCCACTTTCGGATCTGAAGAGTGGTCTGCGAAGCGTGCCGAGCATGCGTGTGCGGCACAGAGGGAGGGGCAATCCGGTGACGGTGAGTGCTGGTAGTGATGTGCATTTCGACCCATACGACGTGGAATTGAACGCTGATCCGTATCCGATGTTTCGTCGGCTCCGGGAAGAGGTGCCGCTCTACTACAACAGCGAACACGACTTCTACCTGCTCAGTCGCTACGCCGATGTCCACGGCGCGCTGACAGACCCCACGACGTTCAGTTCTGCGCGTGGTGCGATTCTCGAGCTGATCAGGGCGAACATCGACATCCCGCCCGGTGTGCTGATCTTCGAGGATCCGCCGGTTCACACCGTTCACCGAAAGCTCTTGGCTCGAATGTTCACGCCCCGCAAGGTGTTTGAGCTGGAGCCGAAGATTCGCGAGTTCTGCGCTCGCAGTCTTGATCCATTGATCGGTGCCGGAGAGTTCGACTTCGTCGCCGATCTCGGCGCGCAGATGCCGATGCGGGTGATCGGGATGCTGATCGGAATCCCGGAGGCAGATCAGGTGGCCATCCGGGAACATGCCAATGCCCAGATGCGTACCGAGGCGGGCAAACCGATGAAGGCCGCCGAGGAAGGGATCGACACCGGTGAGATATTCGCCGACTACATCGACTGGCGCGCCAAACATCCTTCCGATGACATCGTGACCGAATTGCTCAACGTCGAGTTCGAAGATGAGACCGGGACGACCCGCAAACTCACCCGCGCAGAGTTGCTCACCTATGTCAATGTGGTTGCCGGAGCGGGCAACGAGACGACCACCCGGCTGATCGGATGGGCCGGCAAGGTTCTTGCCGAGCATCCGGATCAGCGGCGCCAGCTCGTCGAGGACAATTCCTTGATACCCAAGGCGATTGAAGAGCTGCTGCGGTTCGAGCCGCCAGGGCCGCATGCGTCGAGGTATGTGACCCGCGACGTCGAATACTACGGCCAGACCGTACCGGCGGGCAGCGTGATGATGTTGCTGCTGGCCTCCGCATGCCGCGACGATCGCCAGTTCCCGCCGAACGGTGATGTTTTCGACATCAATCGCGAAGTCCACCCGCACCTTGCCTTCGGTATCGGCACACATTTCTGCCTCGGTTCGTCGTTGGCCCGTCTGGAAGGACGGATTGCGCTGGAAGAGATTCTGAAGCGATTCCCGGAATGGGACGTGGACCTCACCCGCGCGACCTTGTCCCCGACCTCGACGGTCCGGGGTTGGGACGCGATGCCCGCCATCATCCGCTGATCACGTGAAAGTGAACCCATGACAACCACCGAGCTGCCCGTACCCAGGTCGTGGGACGAGATCACGGGTGAGTGGATGACCACTGCGATCTCGCGACATCACCCGGGTGCGGTGGTGGATCAGGTCGAGGTGGTGCTGCGCGACGACGGAACCAACCGCCGAGCACGGTTGGGTTTGACCTACTCGTCAGGGGCCGGGCCCGCGACGGTGTTCGTGAAGGGGGCCGACCCGGCGCATACCGAACTGATCGCACTCACCAGCGGGCTCTATCACGAGCCCCGCCTGTTCAATTCGAACATCGAACTCCCGCTGGAACATCCGACGGTCTACGCCTCGCTGACCGACGAGACCAATGACAACTTCGTCCTCGTCATGGAGGACCTGACCACACGTGGCGCCGATCCGCGCGACGCGACCCGACCCATGTCGGTGGCGCAGGCCGCGAGCGCAGTCCGTGGACTTGCTCGACTGCACGGAGCGTACTGGGGTGTGCGTTTTCAGCGCCCTGAATTGAGCTGGGTCGAGCCGTTTGTGCCCTGGCCCGGTATGGAATACGCGCCGCTGCCTGCCGCCCTGGAACGACTCGGTGCCGCTGCACCTCCCGAGGTTCAGGCGCTGACCATCGATCATCTCATCAACACGGTCTGGGCGCCGTATATCCGCACGCTGACCACGTCGAACCAGACATTGCTGCATGGTGACGCACACATCGGCAACTCATATGTGCTACCCGGCGACGATGTGGGATTCCTGGACTGGCAGGTGGTTCGACGCGGCAACTTCGGTCTCGACCTGGGCTACTTCCTGCAGGGCGCGTTGACAATCGACGACCGCCGCAATCACGAACGCGACCTCCTCGAAGAGTATCGCGGGGCGCTCGGGCTCCCCGCCGACGAGCTTCCGAGTCGAAACGAGGTCTGGCGGCAGTACCGCGCCTCGGTGGCACACGGTCTGGCTGTTTGGCTGTGCACCGCCAGCGCCGGCGAATTGTGGCAACGGCCGGACATCGCAATCGCACTCGCCGAACGTTATTCGGTGGCCTACTCGGATCTCGAGACAGCGCAGGCTCTCGAGAGCTTCGATACCTGATCTCATCGCGAAGACTCGTCTACTGCATCGACAAGACACCGGAGATGACAAGTGCCAGAACATGAAAGCATCTGGAGTGACCTCCAGGGTGTTGCCTTTGAGCAGGGATACCTGACGGTTGGCGGGATTCGGACCCGTTACCTACATGCCGGGGATGACACCAAGCCGGTCCTGGTGCTACTCCACGGGTCAGGCGGTCACGCCGAAGCCTATGTGCGCAATCTGGAGGCACACTCCGAGCACTTCTCGACCTGGTCGATCGACATGCTGGGGCACGGCTACACCGGCAAGCCGGGTCATCCGCTCGAAATCCCGCACTACGTAGATCATTACCTCGGATTTCTCGATGCCATCGGCGCCGGGCAGGCCAGTCTGAGTGGTGAGTCGCTGGGTGGCTGGGTGGCTTCGCGGGTTGCCGCCGACCACCCGGAGCGCGTCCACCGGCTCGTGCTGAACACCGCCGGGGGATCGCAGGCCGATCCGGTGGTGATGAAACGGATCATCGATCTGTCGATGGCCGCTGCGCAGAATCCGTCCTGGGAGACCGTGCAGGCCCGCATCAAGTGGCTGATGGCAGACAAGTCGAAGGACTATGACGACATCGTCGCCGGCAGGCAGCGGATCTACCGGCAACCGGGATTCGTCGATGCGATGAGCGACATCATGGCGTTGCAAGATCCAGACATCAGGGCCCGAAATATCTTGGGCCCGGCCGATTACGGGCGCATCACCGCGTCGACCCTGGTGCTGTGGACCACTGACGATCCGACCGCGAACGTCGACGAGGGGCGGCGGATCGCGTCCATGATCCCCGGTTCGCGCTTCGAGGTGATGGCCGGTTGTGGGCATTGGCCGCAGTACGAGGACGCAAAGACCTTCAACGCGCTCCACCTCGAGTTCCTGTTGGGAGGCTGAGGCGTGTCATCCGCAATCGACGGTGGGACGATCGGGGAGGACCGGGTCGGTCGCGCGCCACAGACGGCGCAGTTCGATGTGGTGATTGTCGGTGCCGGCCCGGTGGGGCTCACCCTTGCCAACATCCTTGGTCTCCAGAATGTTCGGACACTGGTGGTCGATGAGCGGAACACGTTGATCGACTATCCGCGGGGGGTGGGTCTGGACGACGAATCCCTGCGTACCTTCCAGGCGATCGGCCTGGTCGAACAAGTACTCCCGCACACCAGCCCGAACCAGATCTTGCGGTTTGTCGACGCGAAACGGCGGCTGTTGGCCGAAATCGCGCCCACCGATACCTCATTCGGATGGCCCAAGCGCAACGCATTTGTTCAGCCTCTTGTCGACGCGGAGCTACTGACCGGGCTGAGGCGTTTCGATCATGTTCAGGTGGCCTGGAATTCTCCGATGGTGGCGGCCGACGACACCGGAGACGTTGTGGTGGTCGAACTCGCCGGTACCGGAGGACGCCGGACCGTGGGAGCGCGCTACGTGGTCGGATGCGATGGCGGGCGGAGTGCGACAAGGCATTTGATGGGGGTGTCGTTCGAGGGGACGACATCGCCGACACGATGGCTGGTTGTCGACCTGGCGACCGATCCGCTCGGTCACCCGAACATCGAGGTGGCCGCCGACCCGGCGCGTCCCAACGTGTCGGTGTCGATCGCCCACGGCATTCGCAGGTTCGAGTTCATGATCCACTCCGGCGAGAGCGACGAGGACGCGCAGAGACCGGAGTTTCTGGCGAAACTGCTTGCGCCACTCGTGCCGTACCCGGATCAACTCGATGTGATCCGGCGTCGGGTGTACACGCACCACTCCCGGATCGCCAGTGCTTTCCGGAAGGGCCGGATACTGCTGGCCGGTGACGCCGCGCATCTGATGCCGGTGTGGCAGGGCCAGGGCTACAACAGCGGGATCCGCGACGCGGCCAATCTCGGATGGAAGCTGGCCGCAGTGGTGACCGGTCGCGCCGATGACGTTCTACTGGACACCTACGACAGCGAACGACGCAGCCATGCCCGAGCGATGATCGATCTGTCGACCATGGTGGGCAAGGTCATCTCGCCGACGAACAGGCGGGTTGCCGCGGCACGTGATCTGCTGATCCGCGGTGCGTCCGTGCTCCCGGCCCTGAAGAACTACGTGCTGACCATGCGCTTCAAGCCGATGCCCCGGTATGAGCAGGGTGCGGTGGTCCATGCCGACCCCCGTCCAGCTCGGTCGGCGGTTGGGACCCTGTTCATTCAGCCGCGGGTGGACACCCGCGATCGCACAGGGGTTCTGCTCGACGACGTGCTGGGTGCCTGGTTCGCGGTGCTGTGCTGGAACAACCATCCGCGCACCGTGCTGGGCGATCAGCAGTTCGCGGCGTGGAAAGCCCAGGGCGCCAGATTCATCACGGCCCGGCCGCAGTGCCAGCTCGAATGGACCGGTCACGATGATCCCGACGTGATCGTGATCGGCGACAGCAGCGGTCAGGTGAAGCGCTGGTTCGACACGCAGACCGACTCGGTTCTGTTCCTGCGGCCGGACCGATGTATAGCCGCAGCCTGCGTCGCACAACGTGCCCCGGAAACAAGTGCTGCCCTGCTAGACGTACTCGGAGCAGGGCAGGTCAGATCAGGGCAGGCCGGACCAGGGGAAGGAGATACCGATGCCGCTGGCACTTTGCTGCGTCTCGCACAGCCCCCTGCTTGAACTCCCGGGCACACCGCCGGACCTCGTCGACGACGTCGGGGCCGCGCTCGAAGAGGCCGCCGACTTCGTTCGGCGTTGGGATCCTGAACTGGTGGTGATCTTTTCGCCGGATCATTACAACGGCTTCTTCTACCGGGTGATGCCACCCTTTTGCATCGGCAATGCCGCTCGCGGCGTCGGTGACTACGGCACCCAGGCCGATCCGCTGGATGTCCCACGAGACCTTGCCGATGCGTGCGCGCGGTCAGTGCTCGAAGCCGGTGTCGATGTTGCGGTCTCTGAATCGATGGACGTCGACCATGGGACCGTCCAGCCTCTGCAACGCCTGCTCGGTGACTCGCGTGCACTGCCGGTGATACCGATCTTCGTCAATTCCGTTGCGGCGCCGCTCGGTCCGTTGTACCGGGTGCGGGCGCTTGGTGAGGCAGTCGGCAACTATCTCGCAGGTCTGGATCAGCGGGTGCTCATCATCGGCTCAGGTGGGTTGTCGCACGATCCGCCGGTACCGCGGCTGGCCACGGCAACCGGTGGGGTCCGCGAGCGAATGGTGCACGGCGGCAGCCAGACACCCGAGCAACGTTCGGCCCGGCAGAGTGCCGTCATCGAGGCAGCGCAGGACTTTGCCGCAGGCCGTGGCCCGCTTCGACCACTCAATCCGGATTGGGATCGTGAGTTCCTGGAGATCATCGATTCCGGCCGGCTCGACGAGTTCGATGGCTGGTCCAACGTGCAGATCAGCAGTGAGGCCGGCAACTCGGCACACGAGATCCGTACCTGGGTGGCCGCATTCGCGGCGATGGCCACTCAAGGGCCCTACGAGACACCGGTGCGCTACTACCGGGCCGCACCCGAACTGATTGCCGGATTTGCGATCCGATCTGCGACGCGCAGTGCCGGGGTCCGTCCATGACAAGCGAACCGACAACCGGAGAGGAGGACGTAGGGGTGGATTCAGACATGGCGGTGAGCACGTCCCGCAGCGACTACGACAAAACAGTCGACGTGCTGGTGATCGGGTCAGGTGGCGGTGGGATGACTGCGGCACTGGCGGCCGGTGACGCCGGTCTGGAAACCCTGGTGGTGGAGAAGGGTTCGCAATTCGGTGGTTCGACCGCGTTGTCAGGAGGTGGCATCTGGGTTCCGGGCGCCCCCGCCCAGCGCCGCGAGGGGTATGCGCCGGATCCGGCCGGGGTGCAGGAGTACCTGCGTGCGATCACCGGTGGACTGGTCAGTGACGAACGTATCGCGCAGTACGTCAAGACCGCCCCGGAGATGATGGGCTTCCTGGAGAAGTCGAGCCCCTGGCTCGAGTTCGTCTGGAAACCGGGCTATGCGGACTATTACCCGGAATTGCCGGGGGGCTCCGAGCGTGGCAGCACTATCAACGTCCCACCGATCGACCTCCAAGAGCTCGGCGATGAAGAACAGAACCTGTTGACGCCCTTGGCGCTTGCGCCGAAGGGTGTGTGGCTGGGCCCGAAGGATCTGCGTGCGTTCTACCGGATCCGGCAGTCCTGGGCGGGCAAGGCTGTCCTGTTCAAACTGCTGTGGCGCATGTTCCGGGCCCATGTATTCGGTGACCGGATCGCCGCCATCGGCCAATCGCTGGTGGCGCGGCTCCGGCTGGCCATGAAAGAGCACAACATCCCGCTCTGGCTGGATTCGCCGATGATCGAGCTGATCGAAGGTCCTGATCGGTCGGTGCTGGGCGCGGTGGTCGAACACGAGGGGGCCACGTTGCGGATCCGGGCCCGCCGGGCCGTGATTCTCGCGACCGGGGGATTCGATCACGACATGAACTGGCGCCGAGAACATCAGCCGGTCCTGGCAGACGATTGGAGTTTCGGAAATCCGTTGGCGACCGGTGACGGGATCCGGGCGGCCGAGAAAGTCGGGGCCGCAACAGAATTACTCGATGAGGCCTGGTGGTTTCCGGCGATTCAATGGCCCGACGGCCGAATGCAGTTCATGCTGAACGAACGGATGATGCCGTCGCAGTTCGTGGTCAACGGTGCCGGGCGCCGATTCTGCAACGAGGCGGCGCCGTACATGGACTTCAGCCACGCGATGATCGAAGGCGAGAAGACAGGTGTTGCCCACATTCCCTGCTGGCTCATCACGGACTCACGGTCGTGGGCGAAGTACGTCGTGGCAGGACACCTGCCGTTACCCAAGATTCCGTTCGCGCCGGTACTCACCGGGCGCAAGATGCCGAAGGAGTGGTTGCAATCAGGAGTTGTCCACGAAGGTTCCACCTTGGCGGAACTCGCCACCAAGATCGGGGTGCCGATCGACGAACTCACCAGGACCGCAGAGCGTTTCAATGGCCTCGCACGGCGAGGCCATGACGACGACTTCAACCGCGGTGACAGCAGTTACGACAACTACTATGGCGACCCGACATTGCCCAACCCCAACCTGTATCCGCTGGTGAAGCCGCCGTACTACGCCTTCCGGATGGTGCTGGGTGATCTCGGGACCTCCGGTGGACTCCGTACCGACGAACACGCCCGCGTCCTGCGCGACGACAACTCCGTTGTCAGTGGTCTGTACGCGGTGGGCAACACCTCCGCGGCGGTGATGGGCCGGAGTTACGCCGGGGCCGGGGCCACCATCGGGCCGGCCATGACCTTTGGATATGTCGCTGCATGTCATATCGCGGAGAACGCACCACCCGGCGAAGACGCTACACAGCACGAAGATTCCGTTCTTCTCTCACAACCGTTTCATTCCCATCGGAGGTAACCATGAAGATTTCCTTGTTCTATGAGTTCGCGCTGCCACGTCCGTGGACGCAGGACGACGAATACAAGATGTTCCAAGAGGGCTTGGCCGAGGTGGAGGCCGCCGACAAGGCGGGATTCTCGACGGTATGGCTCACCGAACACCACTTCCTCGAAGAGTATTGCCACTCAACGGCACCCGAGATGTTCCTCGCCGCTGCCAGCCAACGGACCAAGGACATTCGACTCGGCTTCGGTGTGATGCATCTGCCGCCGCTGATCAATCACCCCGCACGTGTCGCCGAGCGCGTCTCGACGCTCGACCTCATCTCCGGTGGCCGAGTGGAGTTCGGAACTGGTGAATCGTCCTCCGTTGCCGAACTCGCCGGGTTCAACATCGATCCGGCGGACAAGCGTGGACAGTGGGAGGAAGCCCTCGAGGTCACCATTCGCTGCATGACCGAGGAACCGTTCACCGGATTCAAGGGTGAGCACATCGAGATGCCGGCCCGCAACGTGATCCCGAAGCCGATGCAGAAGGCGCATCCGCCGGTGTGGGTTGCCTGTACCCGCCCGTCGTCGGTGCAGATGGCTGCGCAAAAGGCCATTGGCGCACTGAGTTTCGCCTACACCGGTCCCGGACCGTTGGGCGACCGAGTGGCCTCGTACTACCAGGAATTCGAAGAGCGCGGCGTCCCGTCGACGCCGGAGATCAACCCGAACATCCTCGCGATCGGCGGGGACCTGTCGATGATGGTCGCGCCGACGGAGAAGCAGGCACTTGATCGCCTCGGACTCGGTGGCGGTTTCTTCTCCTTCGGGATCATGCACTACTACATGACCGGACAGCATGTTCCGGGTCGCACCGGTGTGTGGGAACGCTACCTCGAAGAGGTGGCCAATGACGACACCCTGGCCTACGGTCCGGGCCGCGGGGCCATCGGTTCGCCAGAGATGGTTCGCGAGTTCCTGCGTGGCTACGAGGAGAGCGGGGTCGACGAAATCATCCTGCTGCTCAATCCGAGGTGTCACGAAGCGACGATGGAGTCGATCGAACTCATGGGCAAAGAGGTCCTCCCGGAATTCATCGAGCGGGACGAAAAGGCCGTCAAGGCAAAGGCGCAGCGACTTGCCCCGGTCATCGAAAAAGTCGAGGCCCGCCGCCCGGAGTCGCGAGCGCCGGAGTTCGACCCCAACTACTCGTTCGGCGGATTGCCGACCGGTCGCGGTGGAAGCTTCACCGCGAGCGAAATTCCCGAGGCCATGGCGGAGATCAACGAAGGCCGGGTCCAGGCGGCGCAGGCCGCAAAGGAGGCAGCGGCACAGTGATTGCCACGGCGCAGGTATTCCGGTCATGGGCCATCTAGACCAGCTGTTGCGCTACGACGGCCGTCGTGTCGTGGTCACCGGATGCTCATCGGGCATCGGTGAACAGGTCGCGAGGCAGAGTGCCGAGCTGGGTGCCGAAGTCATCGGTCTCGACATAGCTGCGCCGGGCCAGGACTTTCCGATCAGCGAGTTCCATCAGGTGGACCTCGCTGATCGGGAGTCGATCGACCGCGCCATCGCTGCGATCGGCGAGCGTGAGGTGGATGCTCTCTTCAACATTGCCGGGGTGTCCTCCGGGATCGGGAATTCGCTTCTGGTGGTGACGATCAACTTCCTCGGGATGCGGTATCTGACCGAATCGCTGGTGGGCCGGATGCCGGACGGCTCTTCGATTTCCTGCGTCTCTTCGATGGCCGCGTCCGGGTATCGCGACAATCGGGCCACCGTTGCCGAACTGCTCGGAACCAGGTCGATGGCCGAGGGAGTGCAGTGGTGTCGAGACCATCCGGAAGCACATGCCAATGGTGGCTACACATTGTCCAAAGAGGCGATCATCCACTACTGCATTCGAAACTCTGAATACTTTGGTGCGCAGGGTATCCGAATCAATTGCACGGCTCCCGGGGTGACCGAGACGCCCATACTCGATCAGCTGCGCACGGCGTACGGCCCGGAGTACCTTGACGACATACCGAAACCGCTGGGGCGCGTGTCGACCCCGCAAGAACAAGCGGCAGTTCTGGTCTTTCTGGGTAGCAATGCCGCCAGTTACGTATCAGGCCAAGTTCTTTGGGTTGACGGCGGAATCGTGAACAGCAATGAGATGCGTGACCCTGTTGGAGCCATCCAGGCCACCGACCAACAAGTACATACACCTGACGCAAGGAATTGACATGAGCGACCACAGCGGAGTCAGTACCGTCGAACCGACTGCGATGTCCACCATGAAAGACTTTCGCCGCGTTGCAGACGAGGTCCGGAACTGGGGCCGGTGGGGCAGCGCTGATGAACTCGGCACCCTCAACTTCATCACGGCCGACAAGGTGGCCGAAGCGGCGTCCCTGGTCAAGCAGGGCAAGGTGTTTCCGCTCGGGGTCGACTTCGGATCGTCCGGTCCCCAGGGTGCCTTCAAATTTCGGCAAAATCCCGTCCACGTGATGACGGTGGACGGCGGCGACGCCGAAACCTTGCTCAAGCACTGCGCGGATTGGGATATCAACTCGGTGGGCCAGGAACTGAGCGGCTTCTTTGCAGGCGAGGACAATCCGTTCCGGTTCAACGACGACATGATCATCATGCCGCTGCAGGCCGCGACACAGTGGGACGCTCTGTCCCACGTGTACTACGAAGACAAGCTGTACAACAACTTTCCGGCCGATTCGGTGACGAGCATGGGTGCCAAGCACTGTGGGATCGACAAGGTCGACGGCAAAGGGATCACGTCCCGCGGGGTGCTGCTCGACGTCGTCCGCCATCGCGGGGCCGACTTGTATCTCGAACACGGACAGACGATCACCCCTGCCGAACTCGACGACGTCGCTCGGGCTCAGGGGGTCACCATCCGACGCGGTGACGTTGTCCTGGTCCGAACAGGTTGGTGGGCACGATTCCTCACCACCGGTGCCGGATCCGAACCCGGAGCCGGACTCGACTGGACCTGCGCATCGTGGTTGCACGATCACGAAGTGGCCGCGGTCGCAGCTGACAACCTGATGGTCGAGGATCCGGTCTCGGCAGTCGAGGGGACGTTCCTTCCGATGCACATGCTCTGTCTGCGCGACATGGGGTTGATGCTCGGCGAATACTGGGATCTGAATGCGTTGGCCGCCGATTGCGCGGCCGACGGTATCTACGAGTTCCAGTTGATCGCGCCACCTTTGCGCGTCACCGGGGCCGTGGGGTCGCCGGTCAATCCGATAGCGATCAAGTAGCCCACGATGACACACAGTACGACGGCGACAAACAGGGCGACGGCGCCGAACGTGGCAACGTCCGGTTCGGCAGTGCGGTCCGAAGCCAGACCCCTGGTGGTCGGACTCGGCGGCACACTGCGCACCAATTCGTCCACCGAGCGGGTGCTGCGGTTCTGCCTCGAATCGATCGAGCGGCAAGGTGGACGTACCGAGATCTACAGCGGCGCCGACCTCGACATGCCGATGTACTCGCCGCACGAACTGGAACGGACGCCGCAGGCGCGCAAACTGGTTGATTCCCTGCGCAGTGCCGACGCGGTGATCGTGTCGTCCCCTGGTTACCACGGTGGCGTCTCGGGGCTGATCAAGAATGCGATCGACTACATCGAGGACCTGCGCGACGAACCGCGGGCATACCTGGACAACACGCCGTGGGGTTGCATCTCTTGCGCCTACGGCTGGCAGGCGGCCGTGGGCACGCTGGGGCAACTCCGGTCGATTGGGCACGCGTTGCGGGCCTGGCCGACACCTTTGGGCGTTGCGATCAACTCCGCTGACCAGATCTGGGATGAATCAGGCGAATTGACGGACGAGGCGGTCCGCGGGCAGTTGGACATGCTGGCCGGGCAGGTGCTGACCTTCGCGAGCGCGGGTGGGCGGCGGTCATGACGGTCTCGGCCGGCCGGTGCTCGACCGACCATATTTCACGCCGACATGTGGTGGTTGACGGGCATTTGACCAGCTACCTCGAAGGCGGCTCGGGTGCGACCGTGGTGCTCTTGCACGGTGGAGAGTTCGGTGCCAGTGCAGAGTTGGGCTTCGAGCGCATTTTCGATCCTCTCGCCGAGCGGTTTCATGTTCTCGCACCCGATATGCTGGGCTTCGGCGAATCGGCGAAGGTGGTCGACTTCAATGACGGCCGCGGACTGCGAATACGGCACATCGCAGCCTGGTGTCGGGTGCTGGGTGTGGACTCGGCCCACTTCGTCGGAAACTCGATGGGGGCGGTCATGCTGTTGGCCGACCTCACGTCAGACCGTCCGCTGCTACCGGTCCGGAGCCTGGTGGCCATGTGCGGCGGTGGAGAAATCCAGCAGGGCCAACACATGCACGCGCTGTACGACTACGACGCCACCATGCCGGCGATGCGCCAGATTGTGGAAGCACTGTTCCACGACGCGAGATACGCGGCGGATGACGACTATGTACGTCGGCGCCACGAGTCCGCCACAGCGCCGGGAGCATGGGAAGCGGTGGCGGCAGCCAGATTCCGGCGGCCGGGACTGGCGACGACACCTCCGGTGACGACTGGTCGGCCCCATGAGCGGATCGAGGTGCCCGCACTGGTCGTCGAGGGTGAGTGCGACAAACTCCTGCCGCCAGGTTGGGCAAAAGAACTGGCCGACCAGGTGCGGGCGGGCTCCGCGGCGGTGATCCCACAGGCCGGTCATTGCCCACAGATAGAACAGCCGGCCGCGGTGAGCCGACTTCTCATCGAATTCTTCGAGAACCAGTGCGCGAGTGCGCGCACGACCGAACAACGGAAGTGATGGCGATGGGCGAACTGTCAGGCAAGGTCGCAGTGGTGACGGGCGGGGCCGCGGGGATCGGCGCCGCGACGGTCGAGAGGTTCCTTGCCGAAGGGGCCCGCGTGGTGATCGCGGACACCGACCGGGTCGGTGGCGAATCCCTCGCCGCCGCGTATGGGCCCGAAGCGCTATTCCAAACGACAGATGTCTCCGACCCGTTGCAGGTCGAACAGCTCGTCTCGGTCGCGGTGGATACGTTTGGCGCACTGGACATCATGGTCAACAACGCTGGAGTCCCCGGGGTCATGCACAAGAACTTCCTGCAGGATGACCTGGCCGACTTTCATCATGTGATGGGGGTCAACCTCCTCGGGGTGATGCTCGGTACCCGAAACGCAGCCCGCTACATGGCAACTGCCAACGGCGGCTCGATCATCAACGTGTCGTCGGTGGGCGGCGTGCTGGCAGGCGGCGGTGTGATGACCTATCGGGCGTCCAAAGCCGCCGCCATCCACTTCACGAAATCGGCGGCCATCGAACTGGCCGAGTACGACATTCGCGTCAATTGCATTGCACCGGGCAACATTCCCACCTCATTGCTCGCCACGTCCGCGGCAAAGATGCCGCCGGAGGCGGGGGAGCGGTTCACCAGGGGCGTGCGCGAGGCCATGAAGGCCGACCGGCCACTCAAGCGGGACGGCGAGCCCGGGGACGTGGCAGAAGTTGCCCTGTACTTCGGTAGTGATCGTTCCTCTTACGTGACGGGAACGGTCCTACCGGTCGACGGTGGCACGGTCGCCGGTAAACCGTTGAAGAAGCGGAACTTCTCGGACAAGTCGTCTGCCGCTGCCCACAGCAACGGAGAAAGAAGGCCCGTATGAAAGTGACGGTCGAACAATCCAAGTGCATTGCTGCCGGACAGTGCGTCTTCGAGGCGGCAGATGTTTTCGATCAACGTGATGACGACGGGATCGTCGAGTTGCTCGACGATCATCCACCCGTCGAACTGCATGGTCACGTCAGAGGAGCAGCGGCGGTATGTCCCGCAATGGCCATCCACGTGGAGGAATGAGCGCATCCGTAGCGCCCGCGTACCGCCCTCGATCTTCCGATAACCCCCCAAAGGAGTGACCATGTCTGACTCGCTGCCCAGCACCACAATCGAAGGAACCGGGGACGTTCCGGACTACCCGATGGAGCGGTCGGCGCAGTGTCCGTTCGCACCTCCGCCGCAGGTGCGGGCACTCACGGACACCGAACCGTTGAGCCGCGTCCGGATCTGGGACGGCAGCACTCCATGGCTGGTCACGGGCTACCCCGAGCTGAAGGCTCTGATGGGTGATCCGCGGGTCAGCGTCGACGACAGGCGCCCGGGCTTCCCACACTGGAATGAGGGCATGCTGTCGACGGTTGATCTGCGTCCGCGGTCGGTCTTCACCTCCGATGGTGAGGAGCACACCAAGTTCCGTCGAATGTTGACCCGTCCCTTCACCTTCAAGCGCGTCGACGCGATGCGTCCGGCCATCCAGCGGATCACCGATGAGCACATCGACGCGATCCTGGCCGGCCCGCAACCCGCCGACCTGGTCGAGGAGCTCGCGCTGCCGGTGCCGTCCCTGGTGATCACCGAAATGCTGGGCGTGCCCTACGAGGATCACGAGTTCTTCCAGGCGCACGCGACCACGGGGGTGAGCCGGTTTGCCTCGGCCGAGCAGGCGGCAGAGGGCCGGACCGGGTTGGCCAGGTACCTGATCAAGCTGGTCAAGAAAAAAATGGACGAACCGGCCGAGGACATCGTGACCGAACTGGCCGAGCGGGTTCGCGCCGAAGAAATCACCATGCGGGAGGCCGCGCAGCTCGGCACCGGACTGCTGATCGCCGGCCATGAGACCAGTGCCAACATGATTTCGCTCGGCACGCTGGCGCTACTGCAGAACCCGGAACAATTTGCGCTGCTGCGTGACTCCGATGACCCGAAGGTGCTGGCCAACGCTGTTGAAGAACTGATGCGCTATCTGAGCATCATTCAGAACGGGCAACGGCGAGTTGCGGTGGAGGACATCGAGATCGGCGGCAAGACGATCAAGGCGGGGGAGGGCATCATCATCGACCTGGCCCCGGCCAACTGGGATGCCAGGGAGTTTCCCGAGCCCGACAAGCTGGATATTCTCCGGCCCGCCCGCCAGCAGGTCGGCTTCGGTTTCGGTGTTCACCAGTGCGTAGGTCAGCAGCTCGCGCGGGTGGAGTTACAGATCGTCTTCCAGACCCTGCTTCGGCGGATCCCGAACCTGAAGTTGGCCATTCCGTTCGAAGAAGTCGAATTCAAGCACGACCGCCTGGCCTTCGGCGTCTATCAGCTGCCGGTCACCTGGTAGCGCCCGAACCCGCCCCACCCCACCCCGCAAACGCTCCATCTGTACGAGGACGCTCCACAAATTTGTGGAGCGTCCTCGTACAGATGGAGCGTCTGCGCTGGGGAACTATCGATCGGGTGTCGTGCCGATGATGCCGTCGGTCTGCAACGCGGCGATTTCGTCATCGGTGAGTCCGAGCTCGGACAAGATCTGCTGGTTGTGTTCACCGAGGAGTGGTGCCGGCGTCTGATGGAAGTGGTCGATGCTGTCGGTGAACCGGATCGGTATGGTGCTGTGGGCCGCGGGGCCGTTGACCGGATGATCCACCTGCTCGAAGAACCCTCGGAACGCGAGCTGCGGAATTTCGATTGTCCGGTGCGGCTGCATGACTTTCGCCGCGGGTACCCCGGCCTCGCAGAGTAGTTCGACGGCGCCCTCGCTGCTCATCATCAGGAAGAAGGCGGCGAGTTCGGCGTCGATGAGGTCGTGATGGCGGCGACGACCGGCGGCGTCGTCGAACCGGGGGTCCGTCACCCACTCGGGTCCGCCGAGCGCTTTTTGCATTGCGGTCCACTGAGTGTCGGTGGCCACCGCCACCGCGATCCAGCAGTCATTTCGCCCGAACTCATCGACGTCGGCGGTCAGGTAGAGGTTTTGCGGCGCGGCCACGGGTCCTCGATTTCCATCCCGCTGCAGGATGTTCCCGTATGCCGAGTACTCGGTGACTTGCTCGGCGGCGATGGCCAGCGCCGCGTCGACCATCGCGACCTCGACCTGCACACCTTCTCCCGTGCGCTTGCGGTGCTCCAAGGCCAATAACAGTGCGCCCAGCGCATGGATTCCGGCATTCGGATCACCCAGAGAATACGGCTCGAGTGGATTGGCATCGGGATAGCCTGTCAGCCAGGTCAATCCGGACGCATCCTCGATGACGTACGCAAATGCCGGGTTCTCCCGCCAGGGTCCGTCGAGACCGAAGCCCGGCATCCGCACCATGATTGCGTCCGGACGCAGGGCGTGGACCCCGGCGAAGTCCAGACCGATCTGATCGAGTACTCGCGGCGTGTAATTCTCGACGATGATGTCGGACGTCGCCACGAGTTCTCGGAGCAGCTGCTGCCCACGGTCGGTCTGGAAGTCAATGGTCAGGCTCTTCTTGTTGGTGTTCAGGCCAGAGAAGATGGGCGATCTTTCCCACCACTGGTCTTCGGTGACGGGAACACCCGCGATGAGCCGGGTTCCGTCGGGCCGACGGGTCGACTCCAGGTGGATCACCTCGGCGCCGAGCATCGCGAGAAAATGCGTGCAGGACGGGCCGGCCCAGTATGCGGTCATGTCCAGAACCCGCAGCCCGGCAAAAGGAAGTTGCTTCTGGGCCTGGGGATTCTTGGGTTTTGCGCGCCGGCGCAGTGGCTCGGCACGGTGGTACTCGGTGTGCTCGCCGAGGTGAGGTGCCGGCTCCGGTGGACGAAGTTGCGCCGGCTGCATCCGGAAAGGCGAAGTGGGCTGGTCGAATCCGTCCCGCGGGTTCGTGGTGAAACTCTGACGCTCTCGGAAATGTTCCTGCGCAGTCGCATTCCCACCATCGACGACCGGGGCATTGGGAATGCGCAGCGCACTGGCGAAGTCGCGGATGCCATCGACATCCTGCTCGGACAGCCAGGCGTAGATGTCCGGCGCGTGCTGCTGAGCCCGCTCGGTGAGTGTGAGTGTCGATTCCTCATCAATCCACTCCGGATGCCCGACCATGACCGCGAGGTCGAACCACTGCTGCATGGTGCCGCAGCCGAGCGCCACCAGCCCGTCGGCCGCGGTGGCCACACCGGGAACACTGGTGGCGCGCTTGGTTCGGAACGGTCGCTGTAGAACATCGAAGAAGCTGACGGAATAGTAGGTGAGACAGAGGATCTCGGTTTCCAGCATCGAGACGTCGACCAAGTCGCCGATGCCGCTGTCGGTGGTGCCGATTCTCGATGCGAGTGTCCCCACGCTCGCGTAAGCGCCGGTGAGCCATTCACCCACCTGGCCACCGACGTGGACGGGCGCCCGGTCCGGTGATCCTCGTCCGAGCCCGACGACGCCGCCCGAGGCGGCCTGCAAGGTGAACTCGGTGGCCGGCCGATCGCTCCACGGTCCCGCCAAGCCGAATGGCGTGATCGCGGTGACGGTCAGGTGCGGATACCTGCGATGGATCTCTTCGGCGGTCAACAATGGTTGCTCGGTGATGCGCGAGTCACGCGACCACACAACGGCATCGGCCCCGGTCAGCAGCTTTTCCAGGAGTTCGAGATCGTCGGGGTTGTCCGGGTCGACCGCGACGCTGTCCTTGGAGCAGGCCAGGTGACTGAACAGGGCACCATCGGAGTCCGGCGCGATTTGTGCGCCCGAGGCGGACCACCTGCGCAACGGATCACCCTCGGGTGGTTCGACTTTGATGACCTGGGCACCGCCGTCGGCCAGAAGCTTGGTGCAGTACGCCCCGGCGATACCCACCGACAGATCCACAACCACGTATCCGTCGAGCGGGTATCCGCGACCGGCAGTAGGCATCAGGACTACTTCTTCTTCTTGCGACCGGACTTGCTCAACCTGAACTCCGGCGGGTACTGGTCGTCGGTGCCTTTCACAGTGTTGTTGAGGCCGCGGCCGAACGTGTCCTCGTCCTCTAGCATCACCTCGTCGCCGTCGGCCGCAATGTTGCTGCCCATCGACTCGAAGAACGCCGACATGAGACTGCCCATGTACTCGCCCTGTTGCTGTTTCATGATTTCGAAGAACGTCTTCTGCATGAAGACGGTGTCGGTAGGACGTGTGCGCGCACAGGAGGTCGCGTACTTGTCGACCTCCGCCTCGAGGTCCGCGCGGGGCACCACACTGTTGATGAATCCGCAGGCGTCCATCTCGGCGGCGGTGAAGGCCCGTCCGGTGAACACCATCTCCTGAAACTTGCGCAGTCCCATGGCCTGTGCCCAGGTCCACATCCGGGGACCCCATCCGTGATAGCGGAACGACGGGTGGCCGAACAAGGTGTCGTCAGCCGAGATCAGCAGGTCGGCGTCCGCGGCCTGATAGAAATGCCAGCCGTAGCAATAGCCCTTGGTCTCCACGATGCTGATCTTCTTGAACTCCTGCAGGCTGCGACATCCGGCCTGCGGATTGGCATACCACTGACTGACCGACGCACCGAACCGAAACGATCCCCGCGGCGGCGCCGTGACGTCGTCTTCGTCGAGTTTGAATTCGCGGAGCCGGGCCTGCGGAGAGTCTGCATTCTGGTTCGCCATGAACTCGGGAAGATCTGCGCCCGAACCGAAGTCGTCACCCACACCGCGGACCACCAGCACCTTGACGTCGTCATCGATGCTGCATCGGTGGATCAGGTCGCCGTAGCGCAGACGTGCCGCTGCGGTCGGTGCGTTGAGCTGGTCGGGACGGTTGAAGGTGATCGTTGCGATCTTGGTCTTTCGGTCCTTCTCGAAGAGGATGATCTCCTCGGGCTTGGGAAGTGAATCCGTCATGCTGTGCTGACTCCCTCTGTATTCGCCTTCACTGGGTTTATCCGGTCCACCAGGGAGCTGTGGTGAGAACCTCGGGCCCGTGGTCGGTGATCAGGACCGCATCGCGACCGAAGACTGCTCCGAGGCCCAACGTCCAGACGTAGCTCGTGACAGCCAAGACCATGCCCGGCTCGAGTATCTCGGAGGCGTTGGTCTCCGGTAGGTGCGGCGAGACGACGGGTGGGTCGAAGCCAAGGCCCAATCCATGTGCAACCGGAGTCGGGGGCAATGGCTCACCGGCCGCCTCGTATGCCGAGAGGAGGGCGCCGGCCGGTGCGCCGGCCTGACAGGCGCCAAAGAGGCGGTCTTGCAGGGCTTCCGAGCGGCGATACAGGGACCGGATGTCGTCGGTGAACTCACCCACCGGCCACGTTCGACCGACCTCGCCGGTGTATCCCCTGTCGAGGACTCCCGCCGCAAAGGCGACGAGATCACCGGAGCGAACCTCACTGGTTCCGTTGGCGCGCCGCCCATGGCGTTCTTTGGATGTCACCCAGGCCCCGTCCTGCGTGGCCGGGGTGCTGACACCGCCTGCGGCCATCGCCTCCAGGAGGACACCCGTCAGTCGCTGTTCGCTGATCCCGGGTCGGAGTTCGGACACCGACGCGGCCAAGCCCACTTCGGCGACCTGTAGTGCTTCACGGATGGACGCGATCTCGTCATCGGTCTTGATCCGGCGTGCGGTCCGTAGGGCCATCTCCGCGTCCACCAACTCGGCATTGGGGAATGCGTGGGGTAGAAGTTCGGCGAAACCGGGTGAGAGAGCGTCGATTCCGACTCGGCGGGCCGTCGCAGCGCCGGTGATCTCCTTGAGTACCGCGATGATGTTCATCGGGTTCCATGCGATGCCGTACAGGTGATCGTGGGGGATGTCGTCCGGGATGCCCTCGTCCCAGGTGCTGAGCAGGTGGATCTCACCGGTCTCCCGGGACAGGACGCAGTTCGGTGCGAATGGTCGTGTGCCTGCCACCCACAGTTGGGTTGCGCCGGTGACATAGCGGACGTTGGCCTGTCGACCCAAGACGAGTATGTCGAGGTCGTGGGCTTGCATCTGGGCCAGTGCGCGTTCTCGCCGTCCGGTGCGAAGAGCGCGATCATCGGCCAGGATCTCAGTCGCCATAAGGCGTGTACGGGTAGTCGGTGAGCGGCGCGAAGCCCTCTTCGGTGATGACCACGATCTCCTCACTGCGGTAGCCGCCGGTGCCGTCTTCCCAGACCACCGGCTCCAATACCAGCACCATCCCGGGTTGCAGGATGAAGTTCTTGTCGTAGGTGGGACCCAGATCGGTTCCGATCATGGGCATTTCGGCCGCTGAGGTACCGATGCCGTGTCCGAGGTAGAAGTGCGGGAGCCAGGGTTTGGTCCCGCCATTCACTTCGATGGCAGCGGTGGCGAGATCCTCGAGCGTGACACCGGGCCGCAGGGTCTCGAACACCGCGGTGATCAGGTCCTTCCAACGCCGGAACTGTGCCTGCTGACGTGCTGACGGGTCTTGTCCGACGATCCAGGTGCGACCGAAGTCGGAGCAGTACCCCGAGTAGGTGATGCTGACATCGACCCAGAGGACGTCGCCGGCAACGAGTTCCCGTTCGGTGGTCAGCAGTGGCAGCGCCAGATCGCCGTGGGTGGTCCAGACACCGGTGTCCTTGCTCGACGGCATCACCTGCCAGATGGCGTCGAGCATGTTGGCCGTTGCCCCCCGCTCGAATGCCCGCCGGACAAAGCCGGCGGACAGGTCGATCTGCCGCATCCCCGGAGCCAGGGCCGCCTGGACCTCGACCATCGCTTCTTCTGTTATGCGACAGGCATTTCGGATGCAGGACAGCTCATCTGGGGTCTTGATGAGCTTGGCGGCACCGATGATCACCGCGGCGTCGCGCGGCGGCCCCGACGGGAACAGGCGCTTGGCTGCCCGCAGCATCGCCCCGGTGCTCTCGTCGACGGCGTAGACGGCCTCTGCCGGCACCAGGTCGGCCAGTGCCCGGGCAAAGGTCTCGACGCCCTCATCGAACTCCAGATAGACCGGTGGCATCACATGATCGTCGGGCAAGACCGAATCTTCCGGCGCACCATCGCGTATCGGCAGGAAGAGGTAGGGCCATTCGTCGTCGGGCAGGATGACCGCCACCGGTCGCTCGACGTGTGACAAACCGGCATCACCCAGCGGCCAGCTCACGCCGGTGGCGTAGGCGACCGCGTTGTTGCCGAGGAGGATCAACGCACCGATGTCGCGCTCGACCATCTCCGCGCGGATCCGGGCACCGACCTCGCGTCGCATCCGGGCGAGGTCGGGTTTGTCGGGGACGCGCAATGTGGTTCTGTTGCTGGTCAAGACAGATGAGGTCAAGAGGTTGGGTCGCTTTCTTGCGGCAGACCCAGGAACTTCGAGACGTTCGTGCTGACGGCCTTGACCGCGTCCTCGGGGCCGAGCGCTTCGACCACCGCGGCGATCGACTTCTCTGAGTAGCCGAAGCTGCTCTCGTTGTGTGGGTAATCGGATGACCACATCACGTGATCGATCCCGATCTGGTCGATCAGCTCCAAACCCAGCGGGTCGACGATGAACGACGCGCTCATGTGGTTGTCCCAATAGTGCCGAACATCATGTTCGACAGGACGATTCAACATGTGACGGAACGATGCAAGCATGTGTTCGGCATCCTGGATGGCCGACGGGACCCAGTTGATGCCGCCTTCGAACCAGCCGATCTTGAGGCCCGGATGGCGATCGATGATGCCGCTGAAAATGTACTTGGCAAACATCTCGCGGAACGGGGCGACGTTGTGCATCATGCCGACGGCAACACTGTTGACCTCGCATGGGCTCGACAGCGGCGCCTCGCCGATGTGGTGGGCCAGCGGAACGCCGGACTCCTCGATGACATCCCACACCGGGATCATCGACGTGCTGCCGTAATCGATGGGTGTGCCCTCCAGGTCCTTACCTGCCGAGAGAGGCATCAGGAAAGTCTTGAGGCCCAACGACTTCAGCTCATCAAGGGTGCGACGAGTGCCGGCGGCATCCCACCAGTTGATCAGCCCGACTCCGAAGAACCGTCCGCCCGATCGCTCCTGGAGGTCGGCGATGTACTCGTTGTAGATCCGGAACGCGCGTTCGCGGATGTCGCGGTCCGGGTAGTACAGCAGTGCCAGAAGCGCGTTGGGGAAAGCGAGTTCCTTGGAGACGCCGTCCGCCGCCAGCTCGTCCAACCTCGCCTCGAGGTTTGCGCTGCCGGATCCGACCAGGGGGTCGTACTGCATCAGGACGTGGCTGAAGTCTCCGGGAAGAAACGATTTTCCCTTGCGTCCCAGCTGAAAAGCCCCCTCCTCGTACCACACTCGCGGAGCCTTCTCCTGAAGTTCCGCGGGGAATCGTTCGAAGAAGATGTCGTCGGCGAGTGAGATGTGATTGTCCGCCGAGAAGACCTGGGTTCCGGTGGGGAGTCCGAGGTCGCCGACGGCGTGGCCGCGACGATCCTTCGGAGGAGCCAATCCTTCCGGCGGATACAACGATGCGCTGGTGGTATGAAGCGACATTACTTCTCCATTTGTTCGACTGGTTGGCTGAGTTCACGTGACGCCGATGAAGACGCCGGATACGCCCAAGCTCGCTCTGGCGCGCGGGCGGGGAAGTGGACAACCTCGTGATCGACTCCAGGTGCGTGACGATTCCATCGCCGGCTGTTGCGACGGAATTCGAAACGGTCCGCACCGAGCAAGGAGCGCACGGGCAACAAAAGAAGTTGATTTCCGTACTTCGAGCTCATGGAAAACAATAATCCCCTGTAGCGAAATTCACGTTATCACGCACTTCAGGTGTTAGCCAGAGCGTTTTTCCCGCCCATGTGAAGGGTGTTCCGGCCGGGCGGCGGGGCGTGCTCAGGTGCATCTGGCGAAAGGCCACACACGGTTTACTTATGCGTGTAAGTTGGCGGTCGAGTGAGTTGGGTGTCGTGATGGCTGCACGTCGAGATACAAGCCCGACAAGCTTGGGAAGGGGAGTCCGGTGGCGTTCTGCGTTTCGGCTGTTGGTGCTGGTAGGGGCGATAAAGTTCTCTGCCAGTCGTGGGAGCCGGTAGGCGGCGGCGCTGGAGTCGAGCGGTGTGGATGTCGGCGGAAATGGCGGCTGTACCGCGAGAGAGGCATGTGGGGCCCGGGCCGGGTCTTTCGTGCTCCGAGTCGTGTCGATCGAGGGTGGGAGCCGGCCGCGACATCAGTCAAATAAAATGGCGACAATTCGCGAATTGAATCGAATACAAACTGATGTGCGGGCACATCAGCGCTATTGATCGTTTTCTATTTCCGCGTGCAATTGATGTCTGCTTTCTTCTGAATTGCGCACAGGAACTGGGGTGGCCTTCCGGAGTTGCTGCGGTTCAGCTGGGCAGTGCGGCCGTCAGCGATGTCCAGTCGAAGTCGCCGTGATCGCTACCGAGGCCGGTGGCCACAATTCCGGCCACCGCGCAGCCCAGCTGTGCCGATCGCAGGAGACTGAACTCAGCCATCCGGCCGGCGATGAAGCCGGCCGAGAATGCGTCCCCACAGCCACTGGTGTCGACGACCTCGACATCGGTGGCCGCGGCGTGTTCGGCTGCCGCCGCCGTGACGACCCACGCCCCCTCTGCGCCTGCCGTGACCGCCACGCATCCGACACCACGGTCGATGAGGGCGCAACATCCGTCGATCAGATCGGTGGCCCCGGTGAATCCGAGGACCTGCTCATCGTTGGGCAGTAGATAATCCAGGTGCGGCAGTACCGGGTCGATCCAGGCCAAGACGCCAGGGTCGCCCGGCGCGAGAATATCGGCGGAGATCGTCACCCCCGCAGCATGTATCGCTTCCAGAACCTTCACCAGTTCGGTTGGATTGAGCAACTCGGGTGCGCCGATGTGCACGTGGTCGGCACTGGTGAGCAGATCGAGGGGGACCTGGTCCAGCGGATAGGTGAGGTTGGCGCCGGGCATGTGCAGTGCCGGTCGGTCACCGTTGCTCCGGATGGGTAGCACACTCATCGATGTGGGTTGACTATCCACGTGCACAAGATGTTCGGTGACCACACCATGTCGTTGCAGAAGCGTGGTCAGTAGATCGCCGGAGTCGTCGCGTCCGATCGCGCCGACCGTGGAAACCGCCGCGCCCAGCTTCGCGAGCGAGATCGCCGTGCCCCCGGCCGGACCCGCAGGCACCAGCCGGATGTGCGGGACCAGCAGCGCACCTTGGCCTTCGGGGATCTCATCGACCGGATGCACCACCACGTCGAGGACATGCGCTCCGAACGTCACAATCTGCATGTGTCATCTCCTGCTGATCGGCGAGTAGCCACGCGTTGCCGCAGCGACCGCCACCGCGACGAGCTGTTCCTGATTCAAGACCGCACCGACTCCGACCGCTGCGGTCCGCAGGTAGATCTCCGCCAGCCATTCGACGAGTTCGATTCGTTCGCAGGCGGTTTCGATCGAATCACCGTACGCGACCGATCCGTGATTGCGCATCAGCGCGGCGGTGCGCTCGACGAGGGCCATCGCCACGGCGTCCGTCAGCTCCTGGGTGCCGAAGATCTCGTGTGGCGCCACCCTCACACCGCCGCCGACCAGCGCCGCGGTGTAATGCACTGCCGGCAGTTCATCGACGAGATTGGCCACCGCGATCGATGCCACCGGGTGTGCATGAACTACGGCCTTCGCGCTCGTCGACCGATAGATCTCCAGATGCAGGAGCAGTTCGGACGTCGGTGTGTAAGGGCTGTCTGCCACCACCGTGCCGTCGAGGTCGGTGACCACCGCCTGATCTGGCGTCAGGAACTCGAGGTCGGCACCGCTGGGTGTCACGAGAATCCGGTCCCCGACACGGATCGACAGGTTGCCCCCGGTGCCGATCACCAGGCGACGGCGGGCCAGTCGATGGGCGGCGCTCACCAGCGAGGCTCGCTGATCGTCGAAGTCCATGATGACGAGGCTAGCGGTGGGTGGCGGTGATCGGTGGGAGATCACCGCCACCGCCGAAACTTGCTCCATCGGTTTTCGCCACGGGGCCTTCCGTGACCGGTTCTTCAGATCGCTGGAGCCAGGGTGTTGAGCGCAGATCGGGAGAATCGCCCGGCCGGTGCGAACTTCGCCAGGATGGAATCGGCGTCCTCGCCGGTCACCGCGGTGATCAGTGCCTTCGCGTCCTCGACCGAATTGATCGACAGGACCGGTGACGGGTCGGACAGCAGTCCGAAGAGTGCGGCGCCGAACTTCGGGTTCGTGGCAGCGGCCGGGAACAGGACGGCCCCATAGTCGTCGAATACCGGGTCGCGCAGGAAGATTCGGGTTGCCAGGTTGGCGGCATCGACTCGGCTGGTCAAGAAGTTGTTGTAGGTGTCGGTGATCCAGGCGTCATCGAACTCACCCTCGTGATCCTTGGCCGCGGCGACCAGCTGTGCTGCCTGGATGAATCCGCTCTGTGCGCCCTGGCCGGTGATGGGATCGTAGGCCACCGCGGTGTCACCCAGTGCGGCGATACGATGCCCACTGGCGGTGTGGCCCAGTGCGTTACGCACTGTCGGTGTGACGGCTCCCTGCAGCCAGGAGTGCGGATCTTCTTCGATGACCCGGGTACTCAGCACCTCGGGCAGGTCCCAGTCGAAGTACTCGCGGTGCAGGTCGATGACCACCTTGTGCGCCGAGTGAGCATCGGTGACCGACTGGAAGCGCCGCTCCCACTCACTGCCCGGCTGTGCCCAACCGAGGAACGACCATGACGGTCCGGCGTCCTTGTGCAGATACGGGCCCCACCAACCTTCGCCCTGATCTGCGAAGTTGAACGCCTGGTGCTTGCCGCCTGCCGGGCTGCGGTGCGCAAACACATCGGGTCCGTGGTCGAGACCTTCGACGGTCAGCAACAGCACGCTGCGCTGCGGACTCTTGTACGGCGACCTCGCCTCGTCCACCGAGAACAACTTGGCCAGTCCACCTTTGCCGGTCGCGACCAGCGTCAGGTCGTATTGGCCGGCGATCGTGTCGAGCCGGTCCGGGTCGACCTCCTCGACGATGAAGGTGCCGCCCTTCTCCTGGAACTGCGTGATGCGCTCGTCCACCTTGAGCCGCGTGTCGACTCCGATGGCCTCGAAACCGGGGAAGTCGGCGTCGAAGTCGAGGAGTTCGGTGTAGTCGTGGCCGCTGCCGGTGATGGTGCGGGCACTGATGCCGGTGACCTGCGGCGCGCGGCCGGCAAAGGTGTCGACGCCGAGTGCGGCCTCGGACTCCTGCGACAAACCAAAGGTGACCGCGGTGCCGGTGGCGGAGACATCGCGAAACAGGCTCTGCTGGTTGCGGTCGCTGTAGACGGTGACGTCGAATCCGGCGTTCAGGAAGCCAACGGCCGCAGAGATACCGGTCTGACCGGCTCCGATGATGGCGACGGAACGGTTGGTGTTGCTCATAGGGTGATCTCCGATGCTCGTACGAAACGTATGTGCGGGTAGGCGAATACGGTGAGCATCCGCTGGATACGAGATCGACGGAACCCTTCAGATCAGGGGGAGATTAACTACTGCCGCGGTGATCCACCTCAACGGATGGTGACGCGCGGTCTCTGGTCTTGTCCCGCGCTGGTGTCGCGGTACTAGAACCCGTGGTTCACGGCCTCGACGTTGTTGCCGTCGGGGTCGCGGAGAAAAACGCCGTAGTAGCTCGGGTGGTATTCGGGCCAGACTCGCGGTTGGTGCAGAATCTCGGCGCCTGCTGCCACCGCGAGTCTGTGGACTTCGTCGACCGCCTCGCGGCTGGATGCGGTCAGTGCCAGGTGGACCGGTCGGGTCCCGGGGTCGACGAGCGGCCCAAACCAGAGTTCCGGGAAGTCGCCCGTCCCAAGGCCGACCACAAGACCGTCGGGGCGTTCGAATCGCATCACCTCGTGAACATCGAGCGGTGCGAAGACGCTGACGTAGAACGCTGCGCAGGCGGCCGGATCAAGTGACTGCAATGCCAGGTGATCGATCATTGCCTGATGGTAGTCCGCGGCAGCGCGAAAGATCTTGAACTGCAGGATCTTGCGGAGGCATACAGTCGGCAGGGCGAATTGTCTACGACAGAAGAGGTGTGCAGGTGTCACGACTGGAGAACAAGGTTGCATTCATCACCGGGGTAGCCCGTGGGCAGGGACGAGCGCATGCGGTCCGTCTGGCGAGTGAGGGTGCCGACATCGTCGGAATCGATCTCGCCGGCCCGTTGCCTGGCGTGCCCTATGACTCCGCGACGCTTGAAGATCTCGCCGAGACCGTGGCCTTGGTCGAGGCGCAGGGTCGTAAGGCGCTGCTGCGGCAGGGCGATGTCCGGGACCTCGATGCGCTGAAGGCACTGGCAGCCGACGCGGTTGATCAGTTCGGCGGACTCGACGTGGTGGTCGCCAATGCGGGAATCTGCATTCCGGCGACCTGGGATGAGTCGACGCCGGAGATGTTCCGCGATCACATGGACATCAACGTCACGGGTGTATGGAACACGGTCATGGCCACCGCGCCTGCACTGGTCGAGCGTGGTGGCGGATCGGTCATCCTGATCAGTTCGTACGCAGGCAAGAAGGTGCAGCCGTTCATGGTGCACTACACCACGAGTAAGCACGCGGTGACCGGCATGACCCGCGCGTTTGCTGCGGAACTCGGTGCACACAACATCCGGGTCAACAGCGTGCATCCCGGTGCTGTGGCAAGCCCGATGGGGTCGGGGGACATGGTCGCGCGGATCGAGGAGACCGCCGCCGCCAACCCCCGATTGGCGGTGATGGGTACTCCCTTCCTCAACCAGTACGTGGCCGAACCCGAGGAGATCTCCAACGCCGTGGCATTCCTGGCCTCGGACGAGTCGTCGTTCATGACCGCCGAACACGTATCCGTCGACGGTGGTGCTCAGTACTTCTGACCGAAAACCGCCTACGGTTGATGTCGTGGGCGAGACAACAGGTACTCCGGAGCCGATGACGGCTGCCGAACTGCTGGCGAAGCTGGTGGACGAGGGCAGCTGGCGACCCTGGGACGTCGAGTTGACGACGCTGCCGGACGATCCGGGCTACGCGGCCGACATCGCCCGCGCCCGCGAGAAGACCGGGCTCGACGAGTCGGTTCTGTGTGGAGAAGCCACCCTGTCCGGTGGGCGCATAGCTGTGGTGGTGAGCGAGTTCGGGTTCCTGGGTGGGTCGATCGGCCGCGAAGCCGGACGACGGGTGGTCGCGGCTATCCGCCGCGCCACCTCCGAACAGCTTGCTGTGCTGGCACTTCCGGCTTCCGGTGGTACCCGCATGCAGGAGGGCACCCCCGCTTTTTTGCAGATGGTCAACATCACCGCTGCCGTGGTCGATCACAAGGCGGCGCGTCTGCCGTACCTGGTCTATTTGCGGCACCCGACAACCGGTGGGGTGTTCGCTTCCTGGGGTTCGTTGGGGCATGTGACGCTGGCCGAGCCCGGCGCGTTGGTCGGATTCCTGGGCCCTCGCGTCTACGAGGGGCTCTATGGGCACGAATTCCCGGCCGGCGTGCAGGTGTCGGAGAACCTGCGGTCGCACGGGTTGATCGATCTGGTTGTCGGCGTTGATGAGCTGGGTGCGACGGCGTCCCGCATCGTCGGCCTGCTCGGGCATCAGGAGTCCGAGGGCGAAACGCAGCCGGTGTTGGAAGACGGTGCTCCGGTGGTGGCGCAGGATCCATGGGCCGTGGTCACGGCATCGCGGGCCATCGACCGGCCGGGGGTAAGTGATCTGCTGAAGCGGTCGACTGCCGAGTCGATCGAGTTGGCAGGCGGCGGCGAGGTCGATTCCCGAAGTGGAATCATTCTGGCGTTGGCCAGTTTTGGTGGTGAGACAGCGGTGGTGGTGGGTCAGGACCGCAATCGGCAGGTGCCTGGCGCACTGATCGGTCCGGCGGATCTGCGACTTGCACGACGAGGGATGAGGCTGGCGCAGGGTCTGGGTCTTCCGCTGGTGACGGTGATCGATACGCCGGGCGCCGACCTGTCCGCCGATGCCGAAGAGGGAGGCTTGGCGGGCGAGATCGCGCATTGCATAGCCGAGTTGAGCGCGCTGACCGTGCCGACGATCTCTGTGCTGTTGGGGCAGGGCGCCGGGGGTGCGGCGTTGGCGTTGTTCCCGGCTGATCGGGTGATCGCGATGGAGAATTCCTGGCTCTCACCGCTACCGCCCGAAGGTGCCAGTCTGATCGTCTATCGCGACACCGAACACGCTGCGGATCTGGCTGCGCAGCAGGGTATTCGGGCCACCGACCTGCATGCATCGGGCATTGTTGATGTGGTGCTCAGTGAATCGCATCCAGAGGCGGTGGACTTTCTGCCTGACCTGGGAGCCCATCTCGAGTACGAGCTTGCTGTGCTCAAGACACTCGACATCGATGAACGCCGCAAACGCCGCGATGATCGTCGACGCCGGATCGGTGACGCGGTCAGCTGAGTCGACTTCTTTCGTCGCACCCGGGTTCGGCAACGGCTGGTTTCGCCGACTCGATCTCGTTCACACGTTCGATGATGATTGTGAACTTTGACCAAGTTGTTTGTGCAGGTCAGGGGTGACGCGGCAGGAATTCGTCTACCGTTGAAGGATGGTTAATGTTCAACGCACGTTCACGGTCGAAGCGCCGGTCGACAAGGTTCGCGCATATCTACGCGACTTTGCCAATGCGGAGCAGTGGGACCCTGGAACGCAGAAATGCACGCAAGTCGGATCCGGGCCGGTGGTCTTGGGTACCGAGTGGGACAACACCTCGAAGATCGCCGGGATCAGGACCCACCTGAAATACAAGCTGACCCGCGACGATCCCGATCGGGTCACCCTTGAGGGCGTGAACAAGACCGCAACCAGCATCGATGATATTTCGATCTATCCGCAGGGTCCGGCGAAGACGTCAGTTGCGTACCACGCGCATGTCGTCTTCAACGGAGTCGCGAAGCTGTCCGATCCGGTTTTCGGGATGGTCTTCAAGCGTCTCGCCGACGAGACGCAGAAGCAGATGACCAAGTCGCTCGGCGCGCTCTAGGTACTCAGGCGTCGCACCGACTCGGGGATCTGACCTTCGGTCTCGGTGATGGGTCCGTCGTAGACGGTTCGCATGGGTATGTGTCCGGTCCAGGTATCAGAGTTGTCGGTGCCGGGACCACCGCCGCGCGCCTTGGTGATCCATTGGCCGTCGACGATCGGGAGCGACAAGACGATCGTTGCGGCGATCTCCTTGTCGGTGTGTGGACGGACTTCGGTGCTGCGGCCCGGGAGGATGCTGTCGCCGAGAACGTTCAGTGCCTCGCGCGGATCGACACCGGAGTTCTCGATGGTGCCGCGCACCACCGCCGATCGGTAGTTCATCGAATGGTCGAAGAGGGTGTCGGCAACAACCAGTCCGTCGACAACAAACGCCGAGACCGCAACCGGGGCTCCGGCCGCAATGTGTCGCAAGGCCCCGGCTCCGGTGGAGCCATGCATCAGGATTGTGTCGCCGTGTCGGGCGATCAGCATCGGCACCGACCACGGCAATCCGTCGACAACGGTGGACACGGTCGCAACGTGTGCCTCGTCGAGAATCTCGTTCAGCAGCGCGCGGTCGCCGCGGCGTTCTTTCTTGCGATTCAGTTGATCCACGATCTCCCCTTGGCTGTTGTTCTTGCGCTCAAAGTTCCACCGAAGCGTTGGGATGGTCAAGCGGGATTGCTTTACGTTCTGGTGGGCCGAGGCGAACACATCGAGCGAATCGCGGCAGACGGCCTCCGATACGGTCGTCGCGCTGGCCACCGAATTGAGCGCGAGTGGTAGAAGGTAGGGATATGACTCTCATCAGTGTTTCGGAGTTGGCCGATCAATTGGCATCCGAGCGGAACAACCTGCGGATCCTCGACGTGCGGTGGTCGTTGCCCGCACCGGACGGACGCGAAGCCTTTGCAGCAGCGCATATTCCGGCCGCGGTCTATGTCGACTTGGAGACCGATCTGAGCGACCACTCGATCGAGGGTCGGGGCCGCCACCCCTTGCCGTCGGGTGAGGCGCTGCAGACGGCGTTGCGCCGCTGGGGTGTCAACAACGGCGACACCGTGGTGGTCTACGACGACTGGAACCGTGCCGGTTCTGCCCGCGCCTGGTGGGTGCTTCGTGCGGCGGGCATCTCCGATGTGCGGATTCTCGATGGCGGCTTGAGTGCGTGGGCGAAGGCCGGTGAACCCGTTGCCACCGGAGAGACCGCCGTTGTCGGTGGTGACGTGGTGGTGTCGCAGTCGGACCTCTACGCCGGCGCCTTGCCGACGTTGACCGCCGAGCAGGTCGGCGACTTTGCCGGTGTGTTGGTGGATGCCCGTGCACCCGAACGGTTCCAGGGCGAGGTCGAGCCGGTTGATGCGGTGGCCGGTCACGTGCCGGGCGCCGTGAATGCACCGAGCACCGCCACCCTGGATGACGAGGGCTTCTTTCGGACACCGGAGCAGTTGCGAGAGTTCTTCTCCGGCGTCGGGGCCGACGGATCTGAGCCGGTCGGCGTGTACTGCGGGTCGGGTGTCACCGCAGCCGTCGACCTCGTGGCGCTGCAATTGGCGGATATCGATGCGACGTTGTTCCCGGGTTCGTGGTCGCAGTGGAGTTCGGATTCGGCCAATCCGGTAGCCACCGGACCGGCGTAACCTCGGGGCGTCTACGGCAGTTCGGGCGTGCGCGGCGGGACCGGTCGGGGATCCGCGGCACTTTCGAATGCCGCCGCCATCGACAACAACAGGCTGTCGTCATAAGCCTTGCCTGCGAACGTCAGCCCGATCGGCATCTGGGTGTCGGCCATCAGTCCCATCGGGACGGTGACGGTCGGGATGCCGCAATGGCGAATCGCGAGATTGCCGTTGGAGTAGCGCACGCCGTTGGCCCACGCGATGTCGGCGGAGACAGGATTGACGTCGGCGTCGGCGGGTCCGACATCCGACTGTGTCGGAAACACCACGGCATCAATGTTGTTCGAGTCCATCCAGTCCTCGAAGTCCAGCTTTCGGGTGGCTTCGAGCCCGCGCAATGACTGCCCCAGATGGGGCAGATCCTCCAGCGTGGGCACGCCCTGCTTGGCTCGTTCGACGGTGACCGAGAAGTCCTCGTCTTCCACGTCGTAGCGGTCGGGGAGTGCGCCGTCGGGATGTGGGAAGATCTGCGATCCGTCGACATCGGCCAAGGTCGACAGGTTCGGGTCCCCGTTTGCGTCGAGGAAGTCCTGCCACCCCCACATCATCAGGACACCCATCTCCCAGGCGTAGTAGTCGGGTGGCACCAATCCGCGAGTGACCATGCTCCGTGCGCCGGGCCGGTCCTCGTCGTGGTTCTCGACCACCGGGAAGTCGGTCTCGGTGACCGTGGCACCCAACGACTCGAGCACCCTGCGGGCCTTGTGCCACCGGTCGATGATCGACTGCCGGGTGTGCACCGGATCCTTGCCTTGGTCATCTTTGTTGATGTACATCCGAGGGACCGCAAGGCGTTTGCCCTGCAACGCGGCCGCGACCGTCAGTGCGGGATAGCTCGGTGGTCTGATCGCAGAGGCCTTGGGGAGCTCGACCACCTGCTGCATCCGCCAGAAGTCGCCCCGGGTCTGCATATCGTCGTCGACGATGACATCGAGGATCTCGAGCATGTCGGCGACCGTGCGGGTATGCGGGACAACAACATCCATCGTGGCGTACAGCGGCCAGTTGCCGCGCATCGAGATGACACCCCGGGAGGGCGTGTACGCGACCAGACCGTTGTGGGAGGCCGGCGCTCGTCCCGACGACCAGGTTTCCTCGCCGAGACCGAACGCGGCAAAGCTGGCCGCCGTCGCGGTACCCGATCCGTTCGATGACCCAGAACCGAATGAGGACGTGAGAAAGTCTGCGTTGTAAGGACTTTCGGCACGGCCATACAGTCCGCGTTGCATACCGCCGGCAGCCATCGGCGGCATCGTTGTCAAGCCAAGGCAGATGGCACCGCAGGCACGCAGTTGGGCGATCGCAAAGGCGTCGTCGCCGGCGATCAGGTCTTTGAACGCTGGAGAACCGGCGGCGACCGTGAGCCCTCGCACCTTGTAACTGTCTTTCGCGGTGTACGGAATGCCGTCGAGCGGACCGAGTACCTCGCCGCGCTGACGTCGCAGGTCCGAGGTCCGCGCTTCATCGAGTGCATCCGGGTTCATCACCGGCACCGCGTTCAACCGGATGCCGTTGTGGTCGTAGTGTTCGATCCGGTCGAGGTAGCGCCCGACGAGTTCGACGCTGGTGACTTTGCCCGTGTTGAGGGCCAGCCGCAGATCGGCGATGGACTTCTCGACAACACGGAAGGTCCCGGCGGTGCGCATGGCGTTCAGAATGCCATCAGACCTCGGCGGTCGGCTCGGTCTTGAGCGCTTCGAACCGTGCTTCGACGTAGGCCGAGATCGTGACCCGACCAGGCTCGAGCTCGATGACCTGGCGGTCTTCGGAATCGCCGGGAGGCGCACCGGTCACGGCCATCGCGCGCGGAATCCCGCCGTCCGGCTCGAAATGCTGACCGCCCGTGGTCAGGCCGAGCATCCCGGGATCTGCGATCGCCACGGCATTGAACTCGCTGTAGCCGAGACCCTGCGTGTATCCCTGGGCTTTGGCCAGTGCGTTGCGGACGGCCAGGTCGCGAACCTGCGCGGTTCGCTTTGCTTCGGCCTTGCGGCTGAGCCACCAGTGGATCCGACCGACCGCGACCTCCTCCATCTCGGAGACCTGATCGATGAAGGCGCCCAGCGCGCTGAAGTCCTTGAACGTCACCCTGACCGACGCGGATGAGCGGTACACCCACGGGCGCTCCTTGGCTTGCCAATCGTAGGGCCGGTACCGGTCGTGACGCAGCTGATCAAGAGACCATCGCTGCAGGGGTGAGTTGGGCTGCTCTTGGAGTGCCTTCACCAGATCGGTGACGGTGGTGACCGCCGCCGTCACCGGTTCGGACGCGCCTTCCCGGGTGGTGCCGTCAGAGTGCACCGACAGATGCACAGTGCAGCGGTTCGGGGTGAACTGTCGGTTCGCGTGACCGGAGACGGTGATCGTGACGGGGCGAGGGATCATTGCTGCAGTGTGCCTGGGTGGTCTGACATTTCGGCGCCGTCGGAGGCGAGCGCATCGGCGATGACGCGGCGCGGCGGTATGACAAAGTGGTCGGGTGATGCTCTTTCCGTCGTTGAACCAGGCCTCCCTCACCAATAGGGCGGACGACCCCGCCTTTGTCACGGTCGGCGACACCGTCCTGTCGCGAAGCGATCTCATCGGTGCGGCCACCTCGGTCGCCGAGCGGATCCGCGGGGCCAGGTGCATAGCGGTGCTGGCGGAGCCCACGGCGCAGACCGTGGTCGCCGTGGTGGGTGCGCTGATCGCCGGCGTCGCCGTCGTCCCGGTTCCTCCGGATGCGGGCGCGACCGAACGGCAGCACATGCTGACCGACTCTGGTGCTCAGGCCTGGCTCGGCGCGGCCCCCGAGGACACCGCAGGTCTGCAGGTTCTCCCGGTCCGGATGTACGCGCGGTCGTGGCACAGCCATCCCGAACCGCATCCGGATTCGACGGCCTTCGTCCTGTACACCTCCGGCACCACCGGACTCCCCAAGGGCGTCCCGATGAGCAGGCGTTCCATCGCCGCCGGCCTCGACGCCCTCGCGGACGCCTGGTCATGGACCTCGAAAGACATTCTGGTGCACGGCCTTCCACTCTTCCACGTCCACGGCTTGATCCTCGGTATCCTCGGTCCGCTGCGAGTCGGCAGTGCCGTGATCCACACGGTGAAACCGACCCCCGAGAACTACGCCGCCGCCGCGGGCACGATGTACTTCGGTGTCCCGACGGTGTGGACACGGATCGCCGCCGACGAGGAGTCGGCGCGTGCGCTCGCACCGGCCCGACTGCTGGTGTCGGGGAGCGCTCCGCTACCGGTCCCGGTGTTCGAGAAGATCAAAGAGCTGACCGGCCACGAGATCGTCGAGCGTTACGGGATGACCGAAACCCTCATCACACTCAGTACCCGTTTCGACGGCGAACGTCGTCCGGGCTGGGTCGGTTTCCCCATCGCCGGAGTCGAATCCCGCCTGCGCGACGACCAGGGCGCCGAGGTTCCGCATGACGGAGAAACCATCAGCAACCTTCAGATTCGTGGTCCGATGGTGTCGCAGGGGTACCTGAATCGGCCCGACGCCACCGCGGAATCGTGGATTGGCGACGGCTGGTTTGCCACCGGCGACGTCGCCGTCATCGATCCCGATGGCATGCACCGGATCGTCGGACGTGCCTCGATCGACCTCATCAAATCCGGTGGCTACCGCATCGGTGCAGGCGAGATCGAGACCGTGTTGCTCGGCCATCCGAGCGTGCATGAGGTCGCCGTGATCGGAGTGCCCGACGACGATCTGGGACAGCGCATCGTCGCTGTTGTGGTCGGAGATGGCATCAACGAGACCGAGCTCATCGACCTTGTTGCCTCCGAGCTCTCGAACCATAAGCGGCCCAGGGAAATTCGCGTAGTTGACGAACTACCCCGTAACGCCATGGGTAAGGTGCAGAAGAAGCTGTTGCTCTAGGGGACTATGAGGAGGCTTGGACATGCATGCATTCCGCGCGGCGGTCGAGGAACAACGTATCGAAGACATCGCAGCGATGCTCGACGAACACGTCGTCTTTCACAGCCCGGTCGCCTTCAATGCCTACAAGGGACGCGACGTCGTCGACATGATCCTGCGTGCCGCCTTCGACACTTTCGAGGACTTCACCTATGTCCGAGAACTGAATTCACCACTCGACGGCTACACCGGCCTGATATTCAAAGCCAAGGTCGACGGCCTGGCCATCGAGGGGTGCGACTTCATCCACGAGACGCCCGACCACCTCATCGACGAGTTCACCGTCATGCTGCGCCCGATGAAAGCCACACAACTGTTCTCCGAGAAGATGGGCGCCAAGCTTCCGGCGCGGTGAGCTCGATCAGCAGTAGGGGTGTTGTCAACAGGAAACGGAGTCGTCCACAGGTACCGGATGATTGCGGTAGATCAGCCGTGATCGGTCGCTGACCGTCAATAACCTCAACCTCGTTCATCGAGGATATGGGGGAATCTGATGGCACCAGTACTCAAGGCAGATCGTGATGCGCTCGCCATGCTCGCGGCCGATCTATGGGCTGCGGCGCGTGGAATCCGCGCGATCGAAATCCACCCGGCGTTCTCGGATCTGCTGCGGGGTTTGGCAGGATCCGACGTTGCGGTTGCCTGCGAAACGGCGGAGCAGCAGATCGAGTCGGCCCTCGAGCGCGTCGCAACTCGTGTTGATGCGTTGGCGCAGAAGAACGCGTTCGCCGGAACAACATATGGCATCACCGACGGCCAATACGCCGACTCGATCAGCGGCTTGCTGAAGCTGTGAACGATGAGCAAACCGACTGTCTCACAAGTGCGTACGTGGTTGACTCATGCGCAAGCGCTCTCCGACGCCGCCACCGAGATCGATTCTGCGGTCGACTCATTCGACACGCGGATGAATGACATCTCACGCGCTGTCACCACCACGATGCAGGGCTGGCAGGGCGACGCAGCCGAAGCATCACAGGCCCGCGCTGACGCAGAAACGCAGGCGAGTAGCCGCTTGGCGATCACCATCCTCGACATCGCCGACGACATCAACCGGCTCGGGCCAGACATCGTCCACTCCTGTCGGGTTGCCCGTGACCGCGCAAATTCCATCGCATGGATCGGCTACCTCGTTGCCGACGACGGTAGCGTCACGGCACCGGTCGACTGCCGGCCCGGCTATCCCACAGACATACCGGCCAGTCTGCCGATCCACGATGCCCGGGCGCTGGCCGACCGCAAGGCCGCGGGACATCAGCTGTGGTTGTCGGAAGCACTGGCCACCGCCGGTCAGGCTGATTCGACCCTGGCCGTCCAGATCACCAAGACCCTCGAAGAGTTGGTGCTCAATGCCGAACGGGCGACCGCGCCCGTCCCGCTACGGCAAGCCGTGCAGGAACTGGTGGATGGCAGACGCAAGCTGCCCAGCGATCCGTACCTGCTCAAGACACTCTGGGATGGGCTGACCCCTGCAGAGAAGGCAGCGTTGTGGAATAGCAACCGCGACCTCGGCAACATGGACGGGATACCGGTTGCCGACCGTGATCACTTCAACCGCCGGTACTTGCTCGAGTTGGAAACGGTGTCTCGTGACGTGCTCGCAAATGTTGAGGCGGGGCGATCTCATCGTGACCAGGCGCAGCGGGACCTTGTTGCGCTGAGTGCGGTGCAGAACGCACTCGGGGACGAGGTCGGTGGGAGGAAGCGCTATCTGCTGCAGCTCGATACCCAGGGCCGCGGGGCGATTGCGGTCAACAATCCCGATACCGCCGCCAACGTGGTGACCTACGTGCCGGGGACGGGATCGAAACTCAGCAAGATCAGCGGGGGAGTCGTCCGCGCGGATCGGATGGTCCGCGCTGCCAGTCCCCACGAAACGACGGATACCGCGGCCATTGCCTGGTTCGGTTACGACGCACCACAGGACATCGGTGCCGCCGGCTCCGGTGCGCCGGCAGCACGCGGGGCGCAACCGCTTGTTGATCTGCAGGACGGTTTGCGCGCAACCCACGAAGGGGCGAGCCCTTCACACAACACCATCGTCAGTCATTCCTACGGGACCGTTGTCGCTGCCGAGGCGGCCAGTGGCGACCGGGAGCTGGACGTCGATGACCTGGTGTTTATCGCCAGTCCAGGGTTGGGCGGACCCGATGACGTGAATGACCTGAACTTGACCGGGCCTGATGATCGGCCGAACTCTGATCGGGTGTGGTCGACAGTCGCGAGAAACGACTGGATCAACTTGGTCGAGGGAGTCCACGGCGCCGACCCTCATGACCGGGGGTTCGGCGCGCAGGTCTTCACATCCGACAACGGTTCGGGAATCAGTACCGCCGCACACGGCAAGTACTGGGACGAGGGCTCGGAGTCACTGCGCAATATCGCCCGAATCGTGACGGGGAAGTACGGGGAGGTGCAGTACCCGGAAACCGCCACCTCGGTGAACGGCCGGTGAATTGGGTCGAGGGTGCCTGACCAGGCGATTTGACGCCGACGGACTTGTTCCCGTAACTTTCTTCAAGTCAGCCAGTGAGGCGCCGGAGAGCAAGAAGCCGGGAGCCGAGAACACCGACAGGGAAGTCTTTTCCTGAAGGAACAAGGTTGACCGCCCATAGTTGAATGTGCTCCGCTTTTCGGTGGAGGGTTCAAACGCGGGCGGCGACGGACTGCGAGAGCAGCGAGTTGCGGACCGGATGCGAGTCGGGTAAGCTTGAAAAGTTGCCTCCGAGACGGAGACAGCCGGTTAGATACAACAAAATATCCCTTCCAGGATGGCATCGAATGCGT